>JANQJU010000029.1 GCA_028281495.1 SAR324 cluster bacterium | reverse complement strand
TCTCTGCCTTCTTCTCTGCCTTCTTCTCTGCCTTCTTCTCTGCCTTCTTCTCTGCCTTCTTCTCTGCCTTCTTCTCTGCCTTCTTCTCTGCCTTGTTGCAGGCCTTTTTCTAAATAAATTTTGGAATAATGTTCTTCAAATAGTTCACGGACTGTCATCGTATTCTCCATCTTGAAAAGTTGTTCAAAAATCAATCGGATCTCTTCATCCGTGAGTGACGCGAATTTATCGATAAACTCAGAGTATTTCAAAAATTTACTCCATTCCACCAAACGAAACAAATTTTTGTATGCTCTCCAAGCTACAATCCATCGGTCTTGTTTGGGGTAGTCCATTAAGATGCTCAACAGATGTTCTACAGGGTTGTCACTGTCTTGGGCGGAAGCCGCCGAGAGGAACTTCAACTTCCGGAATTCGTATTGAAATAAAATTTGGGGTTTGCCAAAAACTTCCTTCTTGATTTCAGTAGGCACCCATTTGTTTTTTCTCCATTTAGATTTGTCAGAAAAAATAACAACAGCCACGATAGGAAGTTCTGGATATCGTTTTTCCATATCGAGGTAGTAGTGCGCTATCCGATGGATATCAAAGTTCTGTTTCTTGTGATGGGGTTCGTATAACACAAGGAGTTCAAAGCCATCTTCAAATCGATAGCGTATTGGAAAATCGAGTTCTCGCCCTCTTTCATTCAAACGACTTTTTGGCATTTGCTCACGCAACGGTTCCCAATGGAGAATCGGGCCATGCACAACTTCTGCTTCTGGAAAAACCCATTGCAGAATGTTGATAGGAAAATCTTCAATTATATTTTTAAATGACGAGTCTGGTGTGATTAAATTGTTGCTTGTTGTCAATTGGGTTCCTTGTTGTGACCGGATTTGGAAATTCATTTTAGAAACCAATGGATAAGAATTTCTTTTGTCAATATTGAACAACGAGATTACATCAAACTTTCTTTGAAAATCAGAGTGAAATCGTTCACGATATATTTATTTAAGTGTCTGTGCTAAGCTTGATTTTATCGAGGCTGGTGAGGATATAGGTATGTCAAGACAATTACATGCTTTAGGAAACGAATAGAGTGAATTTTCGTGTGGCCGTTTGTTGAAGATTTTGCAAATGAAGGGTTTTTGAAGAGTAATTAAAAGCTGAGAGGCAATCGAAATAGACTCAATTTGTTGTTGTTAGCCCCGTTTTGGGTGACTACTAAAATTTTTGAATTCGTAGTGTCAATGACAAGGGAAGGAGCTGTACCGGAATCGGTGTCCTGACCAGAGGAAATATCGGTATGGGTACAATTGGAACCGTCCAGGTCACAGCGAAATAAGCTGAGTTTATTGGAATTGGCTCCATTTTGAGTCGCAACAAGCAGTTTGCTGTTGGTCGTGTCAATCGCAGTGGAGGCAGCTTGATTCGAGTTAGCTCCTTGCCCGGTAGAAATATCGGTGTGTGTGCAGTTGGATCCATCCAAATCGCAACGCCACAGGCTCGGTTTGGAACTGTTGTTTTCATTTTTAGTCACCACTAACAGCTTGGAATTGGTGTGATCGACTACAAAGACTGGCAATTTTCCTGAAGAATTTCCTTGTCCGGTTCCAGTTGACAGATCGGTGTGGCTACAGCTGGTTCCATCTAGATCGCATTGGAATAAACCCGGATGCCCCAAATTGATAATATTCTGAGTGACGACCAGCACTTTGGTACTGGCATCAATGGAAGATTTGCTGAAGGCAATCTGTGGCACCTCCCCTGAATTCAATCCCTGTCCAGCTGAAATATCGGTGTTGGAACAACTGGAACCATCCAAATCACATCGGAACAAACGAGCACGGTATCCGTTGTTCCCATCCTGAGTGGCAACCAACACCTTGCTGTTGTGAGTATCGATACCGATAGTGGGAAGAACACCCGATAGGCTACCCGCTGAAGGGCCAATATCGGTATGGGTACAATTGGACCCATCGAGGTCACAGCGAAATAATGAAGGATGGTCGGCATTGTTACTGTTTTGTGTAACAGCCAGGATTTTAGAATTGGTGGAGTCGATCACAAGGTCTGGCACTTCTCCGGAAAATGTACCTTGTCCTGTAGAAATGTCGGTGTGGGTGCAATTGGATCCATCCAAGTCGCATCGGAACAAGCTCAGCTTGGTATTGTTGTCACGATTTTCAGTCACGACCAACAACTTGGAGCTTGTCGTATCTATGGCCGCTTCTGGATTATAACCCGAATTGGAGCCTTGGCTCGCCGAAATATCGGTATGCGTCAACGTGGCGGTTGTGATGGACGTGACCCCAGAAGAAGTCCAAGTCCCTTTCAAACCAGAAGAATCTACAGCACGGATGCAAAAATAATACTGCACACCACTCAAACCAGAGGGCACAGTTGCAGTGAGGGTTTCTGTATTTCCTGCTTCCTTGGGAGTCAGACTTTGCGAGATCGCAGTTGCGGAGTCACATAGGGAGTCACTGGAAATATCCGAAGTGGAATAGCGGATATCATAGCTGCTGGCACTTCCGCTGGATTCATCGGTACCCACGGCAGTCCATGTCAAATCGACAGTGGTTTCGGAAGGATTCGAAGCGGACAATGTTGATATGGAAGAGGGAGCTTCATCCAGATTGCTTACAGAGATTGTGAAGACTTCCTCATACGTCGCACCCTGCGAATCGGTGGTACGCACGCGGATGCTATAACTGTTTTTGGTTTCAAAGTCGAACGTCGCAGCAGTGAGCAATAGGCTGCCTGAAATGTTGAAATTTCCGTTATCGGTGCTGCCAGTACCGGAAGCAAAACTATAGGTATGCGAATCACCGCTGTCGGTGTCCGTGGTACTGAACAAGCCGATTGAGGTGCCGGAAGATTGATTTTCGGCGACTGCGGTTGAACTCAAACTGATATCAGTTGGTGCGTTGTTGCTTACAACAGTTGTGGTGGTCGTTGAAGAAGTAGTGGTTGAAGAGGTTAGTGTGGAAGAGCTGGTAGTTGATGTTGTGCTTGTGGAGCCAGCCAGTGTTGTGGTTGTGGTGATTACAACTGAAGTGGTCGTGGTGGCTCCAGAATCGGCCGCCACCACCGTGGTTGTGGTGACTGTGGTGGTTGTGGTGGGAGTCGACAACGTGGTGGTTGTTGTCTCTGACACTGTGGTGTTCGTGGCTGTACCATCCGCTTCGGCCTGAACGTCCAGGGTTTCGATTTGCTGTTCTAGCTCGTCAATGGTGGATTGCTGGGCTTCCTGAGTTTGTTGCACTTCCTCGGCTAAGGAGTTGATTTCCTGCAATACGGCTTCTTCGGAGGCTTCCACCACACTGCTTAGGTTTTGTGCCAAAGAGTCCGATCCTTCTTGTGATGCCACTGTATCGATGGCTTCGGAAGGATCCTCCAGTTCTCGAAGTTCGACGGCCAAGCTTTCCACGAAAATCGTATTAGCCAGCAATGGTTGTTCTTCCGGTGGTGCATCAAGCAAGGAAATTCCTGCATTAGCAGCGGTGTTGAGCAAAACGTTGCCCAAACTTTCAGGGTTAGAAAAATCTCCTTGAGTGAATGTTGTTTCAGGTAGGTTCGGTTCTCCTGAACCATTCACACCAAAGTGCTGCATCATCACCAATCGAGTGACATTGCTGAGATTTTCCTGAGATAGATCGGATCGCGTGGCAAAATTTTCAGCAATGACAGTGGTGATTTCATTGAGGTGGGCGGTAGTTGCACCTGTAAACTGAGCAATGGCTGATGCATAGGTGACGTTATTCACCGTACTCCGCAATGATACAGGCAATTGGCTGGGAGCAATCGAAACCGCCAATAGAAAATTACCTTGAGTGTCGGTCAGAACATTACTCAGTTCGGTTCCATTGCGATCTTCCACAACAATCAAAGTGCTAGGAACGGCACGGTAGGTACGAGAGCTGCTGACATTGAGGGTATCAGCTAAGGCAAATACTCCGGAAATTTCACGGGAGACGGCTTGGTCTTGTTCTTCTCCTTCTTCAGGGTTGGGGAGCTTGATACCGCTGACATCTTCGGAGGTCCCCGAATCATCAGGTCCCGCGCAGGACACAAAAGCCAAGGTGAAACCCAACACCAAAAGGATGGTCCACAGAAAGTTTCTGAACAGATCAGCCATGAGTTTGCGCTAGTTTCAGCAGTTGGAAAGAAAACGACACCACGGTGGTGGCTTCACCGGCAGGTGTGTCGAGGGCAAGAAATTGAGAGTCGAGGAATTCTTTCAAGTCTTTCTTCATCTGAGCGTATTTTTCAGGAGTCGTGGCAATCGCAAACGCTCCAAATTCGCGATTTTTGGACGTATCTTTGAGGTATTTGAGAGCGAGTTCGATCAATTCCTTATAAAGGAGTTTGAGCCGGGGGTCTTTTGCGCTCATTTCCTTGAGAGGGTCCGGTACGGAAAGACCCGTTTCCGACGACTCCAACAACTGGACACTCTTTAACAAATCCATTGCTTCGACAATGTCTGGAACATTTTTTTCCAGAATGGGGTTGATACATCGTTTGAACCACAGTGGATTGTCTTGAGACCCCTTCAAAGACGCCACTTCCCGAATCAACCAGGTGAACCAGGACGTGATGCAATCGTACTGAGCTTCGACCAGATTCACTGGTTTGCGAAAACGCAACTCGCGAAATCGACGATAATACCGTTCGTGGAGCGAGGTCCCTTCTGGATATTGTTCCAATCGATACAAGCTTTCGAAGTAGTCAAATTCATCTCCTTGCAAATCCAGCATCTCCGTAAATTCAGTGAACAACCGTTCATTCACTTTCTGTTTGCCGTCCAATACTTCTTTCGTAAAGCTCGGTGACTTGCTGCCCAACCGTTGCGAAAAATATCGATACGAATACCGACGATCCTGCTGTTTACACTGGTTGAAATAGGCCTCTAACAACGAATGGAACGTTACATATTGATAAATGTTCAAGCCAAGATCTCGGAAAGGGAGATCAGACAGTAACCGAAGTGCTGTCACCTTAGTCGTTTTCTCGGTGGTTGTATTTTTGGCCATCAGAAATCCTTGGAGTGTTGAAAAAAGGGTGTACTAAATTTTAGTACACAAAAATGAAAAATCGATTCTTTTTTTAAAACCCAATTTCTAGGAATTGCTACTATTAAAACATACTCTTTCGCATGGAGTGATTGAGCGAGTGTATTGAATGATTTTTGATTTTAACTTTTTTCAAGAACAAGCGAACAATTTTTTCAAGAACACCTGAGACGTTCTTTTCAACCCAGCACAGGAGGAAATATGAACACCAAAATCATTTGGAAGTGGATGCAAAGATTGGCCGTCGTCGGCGTATTTGGATTGGCAGCATGTGGCAATGAAGGACTCCACACAAGCAACGAAAACGCAGCCGCGGAACCCGCTTCCCAACCGGAAACCATCGAACTCGCTCCCTCGTTACATAGTCCCAAAATGGCAATGGCGACGACGAACTTGATTGCAACGACAAATACAGGGTCCCCCTTAGGTACGAACTTGCAGTGGATTGCTTATAGTGAAACCGACCGGCCCTTGATCGATGAAATGAAACGTTCTTCGTCGTGGATCGTTTCCAGCGACCCGGCATGTGGAGCAACCTTACAAGAAGACTTTGAAGCGAGTTTGGATGAAAACGGATGGCCCCAGTCGTTGCCGGTGCATCCAACCTTGTTTCACTGCCAAGTGGTCACGAAGCTCTTATTTTATGGTGCAGAAGGACGCTATCCAGCCGGACAATACGTCGTGCTTTATGAAGGCGAAGGGTTGATTGATTACGATGGGGATGCTGTCAAACGAGAGGATCTTTCCACTGCGGGGAGAGATGTGTTCGAGGTCGCTAACCCGACCGATCAAGGTATCTTTTTATCACTCATTTTTTCCAATCCGAATAATAATGGAGAGCATCTCCGCAACATTCGAGTGATCCACCCTGGAGGAATTTGTAATGGAGACCGGTTCACGTATCATCCGGATTCGAGCACCTGTCAAAATTCGGGAGACGTTTACACCTCGTTTGAGCAAGCCCATACCACACAGAATTTTCATCCATTGTATTTGAATGAGTTGCGCGGATACCGCTCACTCCGCTTCCTGAATTACTTTCAAACCGTAGATAACATCGGTGAACTCTCTTGGGAGGATCGACCCAAAATGTCGGATGCCGAATGGACCAGCCTGGATGGAGTGCCTCTCGAACTGATGGCCGAGCTTGCCACGGAGTTGAATGCCGATGCCTGGTTGAATATTCCAGTTCGAGCCACCAACGAATACTTGGAATTGATGGCCGTCTTGTTTCGGGAAAACTTGCCCCGTCATCTGAAAGTGTATGTGGAATATCACAATGAAATTTGGAATCCTGACCCCGAATATGCGGTCGCAGGACAATGGATCGAAGATCAGGGTAAAGCGGCGTGGCCCAATAGCACCGCAACAGATTATGACAAACGAATGAATTGGTACGGAAAACGATCTGTGGAGATTTGTGACCTCTGGAAAGGCGTGTGGAGCGAATTTCCCGAACGCGTGCAATGTGTGATTGCAGGAACTCCCACTCCTTCTGAAGGAAACACCGCGTTGGCGTGTCCGTTGTGGGCTGCTGAAAATGGAGGAGCCTCTTGTGCGTCTCAAGTGGATGCCTATGCCACCAACGGTTATTTCGGATTTTACCTCACATTGCCTCAATTCCACTCTCAGATCCGTTCCTGGATGCAAGATGTAGATGGCGGCTTGAGCAAGCTGTTTCAAGAATTGTCCACAGGCGGCTTACTTTATGATCCCAACATGCACGCCGATCTGCGAGCACCAGAAACTGGAGCGATGTCCGAATCTCATGACATCATGTTGGGCAACGCTCTGGTTGCACAAAGTCACCAACTTCCATTGGTCGCTTATGAAGGAGGACAATCTTTAGTTTTCTTCGGAGAAGATCCTGCATTGGCTGACATTGAAAGACTATTTGAGGCAGCCAACAAGGATCCACGCATGGCTCAACTTTATTCTCAACAGTTCAACACATGGCGTAATCTTGGAGGTGAAATGTTTATGCACTTCCTACCTGTAGATCGCCGAGGGTTTGGTCTCAAAGATTTCCAAGACCAACTTCCCAACCCCAAACATCAAACCGTCATGGATTATTTGATCAACACCCAATGTTGGTGGACCGGATGTAACTGATTCTAGAAAGTCGCTTCCAACCAACTGAATCGTCTAAGAGCCGCTCTCGCTTAAAATCTGAAAATCCTGTTACTAGATACCTAACTATCAATCAATGTATATGATTATTTAGTAACAACAAAAAACAAACATTGCGAAAATTTGAGTTGTGATTTAGACTTTTTGATAGCCCACCCAACCTTGTTCTAGTGTGTTGGAATAATTTTTAGTTGAGGAGCTTTTCAAAGGGTCATAATGAATCGGATTTGGATAACTCTGATGGGAGTTGGAGCTATCGGAGCGGCCTTGGCGGTCTATAACTTGGATGTATTTGCGTTGTTTTACGAATGGTCTCGGCCTGCCCAGTCGTCAGGTTTAGGATGGTTCTTGGAACTTGCGGTGCTGTTATTGCTGGGAGGAGTGGGGTACCTACTGTTCCAAGCGGGACAGCGCCAATACGCTAAGGCCCATCTCCAAGAATTGAATGAGGAATTTCAGCTCAATGAAGAACTGGAAAAAAGAGTGACAGAGCGCACTCAAGAGTTGAAGGACAGCGAAGGCCGGCTCAGTGCGATTGTCAATACGGCGGTAGATGGGATCATCACCATCAATGAGAAGGGGTTAATCACGTCGTTCAATCCGGCGGCTGAAAAGATGTTTGGATATTCCAAAGACGAAGTACTTTGCAAAAATGTGAGTGTCTTGATGCCTTCTCCTTTTCGACAAGAGCACGATCAGTACCTGCAGAATTACTATCACACGGGGAAGCAGCGTTTCATGAACCAGAGACGAGAAGTGGTTGCGAAACGGAAAGACGGCTCTGTTTTTCCAGTCGGAATTTCAGTGGGTGAAACCTATTTGGAGAACGAACGCCTGTTCACGGGACTGATTCGAGATATTACAGAGCAGAAGCAGGCTCAGGAAGAATTGGTGAAAAACCAGAATCTATTAAAGGCCATTGTCGAGGGAACTTCTGATGCAATGTTTGTAAAGGATATCGAAGGGCGTTATTTGCTATGCAATAGCACAGTCACGCAAATGCTAGGAAAGCCTAAGGAAGAAATCCTATACAAAAAAGACAGCGATTTGTTTCCTCCTGATAACGCGCTTCAGATGCGCAAAACCGATCAGCATATTTTGGCAGAAGATGCCTTGATCACGTTTGAAGAAACGATTGAATTTGAGGGCGTGCATCGAACGTTCATTACTACGAAAGGTGTATATCGTGACGAACACGGGAAAGTGAACGGTTCGTTTGGGATTTCTCGTGATATCACCGAGCAAAAGCTTATGGAGCAGCGATTGCGCCAAAGACAAAAGATGGAAGCCATTGGTAGCCTAGCAGGAGGAATCGCTCATGATTTTAACAATCTCCTGTTTGGTATGCTGGGCTATGTAGAGATGCTTCAAGAAAGTATGCCGATGGAAAGCCGAGATCGGAAGGATTTGGCGAAAGTGATACAAGCCGGCAACCGGGCCAAGGATTTGGTTCGCCAAATTTTAACCTTCAGCCGTCAGACCGAAGAAGCGGTCTCGTCATTGATTGTTGGACCCATTTTGAAAGAAGCGTTGAAACTTCTCCGGTCCACATTGCCCTCCACCATCGAAATTTGTACAGAATTGGACTCCTCAGTCGCACGGATCTCTGGCAATCCAACACAAATCCACCAAATCATTATGAATCTGTGCACTAACGCAAGCTATGCCATGGAGCCAAATGGGGGCATCCTCAAGGTGGGTTTAAAGGAAATTGATATCGCGCCCCAATTTGCGGTTCTCCACGACATGCAAGAGGGAACCTACCTTCAACTCACGGTAAGTGATACTGGAAGCGGGATGTCTCAAGAAACGCTCGACCGAATCTTTGAACCCTTCTTTACCACGAAGCCGATAGGAGAAGGAACCGGCATGGGATTGGCGGTTGTTCATGGTATTGTAAAAAACCACGGAGGGACAATTGTTGTGAAGAGCAAAGAGGGGAAGGGAACGACGTTTCACATCTTTTTCCCAATAATTCAAAGACTTCCTGAGTTTCCGGCTTCTTCTGATTCGGCTCAGTCTCCCTCTCTTTCTCCAGTGCAAGGTCGTATCTTAATGGTTGATGACGAATTCCTCATCACTACGATGTTGAGTAAATTTCTCAATCAAATCGGATTTGAGGTGATTTCTTCCAACAATAGCAAAAAAGCGCTCCAATTATTTCGGAAAGATCCTGATCAATTTGATTTGATTCTCACCGATCAAACTATGCCACATATGACCGGTATCCAACTTGTTCAACTGATTCGTGAAGTGCGTCCCTCGATTCCTATCATTTTGATGACAGGGTTCGACAAAAACTTAACTCCAGAGCGAATCAAGCAAGCCGGAGTTCAGAAATTCCTTTTCAAACCGATTGAAACCCAACAGTTGGCGGATGCGATTCAATCGCTTATGAAAAGCCAACTCAATCACCAAATCGCTTGATGAACCATACAAGCCATTCAAATCTAGCACGGGAGGGATCATGAAACGGATTTTGATCGTTGAAGATGAACCGATCATCAAACATATGCTTACGAAACGACTGGCTAGAGAAAGTTATGAAGTGCTAACGGCGGACAATGGCGAAGATGGTCTGGTCAAGGCGAAACGTTATGATCCCCAAGTCATTCTGTTGGACCTGTGGATGCCGAAGATGGGAGGTATCGAATTTCTGCAACAGTTTTCGCCTACGAAGAAAATCCCCCATTCGGTGATTGTGCTTACGGCCCATGGCAACACAGATGATAAGAGGCAGTGCTATGAGTTGGGAGTCCAGGCATTTTTGAATAAACCTCCCGATCTTTATGAATTGCTTGGGTTGATCAAGCGTTCCTTCGAGTTAAATTATTACGTGAAAGAATTACAAACCCAAAAGAATCTACTGCAAAACACGTTTGAGAGTATGGCAGAAGGAGTGATTCAACTAGACGGTCACTATTTCATCCAAATGATATCCCCCAAGGCATGTCATATTTTAGGAATTGATCTACAAGCAGCCCTTCATAAACCGGCCTCAACCATTTTAGGGCCTTCGGTTGTGGGGCCTTCGGGAGTGATCACATCCGACAATCCTTCCCAAAGCGGCTTGAACAATCTACAAACGGAACTGCTTTCGCCTTCTGGAGCGATCATTCCAATTTTATTGTCTTTAGTGCCGTTAAAAAATACGCCTCAAGGAGGTTGGTTGTTGTTGTTTCAAGATTTGAGAACCACAGAGCGTTCTTTTCGCCAGCAGTCGAAGAATATTTCTTTTGGGCGAATGGTGAGTTGCAATCCTCAAATGCTCAAAATTTTTGATTTGATTGACAAAGTGGCGACAAGCCATGCGGCAGTACTGATCCAAGGAGAAAGTGGGACGGGTAAAGAATTGGTTGCAAAGGAAATTCATAGTAGGAGCGATCGAGCACAAGGGCCGTTGCATAGTGTCAACTGCGCAGCCATTTCTCCCAATCTCTTAGAAAGCGAGTTTTTTGGTCATGAGCGTGGAGCGTTCAGCAATGCCCTGCGGCAAAAACCAGGTCGTTTCGAACTCGCTCATCAAGGGACTCTATTTCTCGATGAAGTGGGAGAAATTCCCCTCGAGTTGCAAGGAAAGTTGCTCCGTGCATTGCAGGAACAAGTGTTTGAGCGTGTTGGTGGCACGGAATTGATCCAAGTGGACGTGCGCATTATCGCAGCCACCAATCAGAATTTGGAGCAAATGGTTCGAGAAAAGAAATTCCGCGAAGATTTGTACTATCGGTTGAACGTGATCAACATTCACCTGCCACCCCTGCGTGAGCGTCGGGAAGACATCCCTTTGCTAATCAAAAGTTTGATTGGGGTCATGAACCGACAAGATCAGCGAAGTGTTCAAGGGGTGGATTCTTTGTTTTTTCCAAAATTGCTGAACTATCCATGGCCTGGAAACATTCGCGAGCTGCTCCATAGTCTTGAACATGCTTTTGCGGTCAGCCAAGGCATGATGCTTCATGCGGAAGATTTTCCAGAGATCATTCAAGAAAAAACCTCCGAGATTGCGCCCCCTCCTCAAGATGAAAAACAACTGATCCTTCGTGCCCTCGCACAAACCAATTATCATAAGGGCAAAGCCGCTTCGTTGCTGGGAATCCACCGGGGGTCCCTGTCGCGTAAGTTAAAAAGGTATGGCATTTAGTGAGCTGCTTTCACCTTTTTTAACCCTCTTTTTCCCTTGATTCCTCACCTTTCACCTTTTTTAACCCTGCTTTCTATTCTGTCCCGTTTGAGTTTAACCCGTTTTAACATCGTTCCGACCACCCAATTGCCTCAAGACTCCTTAACTATTTAAACTACTGAAATTATTTGATTTATTTGTTGGCATGCGAATCGCAATAAGAGAGGTATTGTGTCACCGAGATTGAATTGGGTCGATCTCAGGTCAAGAAACACCTCATTGAGATTTCTCATGACTGCACTCGTAAAAAAGCAAATACAGCTCGTGATATTTGAACTGAGTCGCAAGCTGTTTGGCATTGAAGTGAATAAGGTCCAAGAGGTGATCAAATTCAAGGAGATCACCCCAGCTCCCGGTTCCCTCAATGTTTTGGAAGGGATTGTGGATGTGCGAGGCGAAGTCGTTCCGGTGGTAGATCTCCGGAAACGTTTTCAAATGGAAGCACGTTTTTCAAAAGAAACACGAATATTAATCGCCGAAGTCCAAAACTATTTGTTTGGCTTTATTGTGGATCGGGTGGAGGAAGTGGGAGCGTTTGTCTTATCCGACTTCACACCTGCTCCACCTGGCACCAATCAAGCCGGGAGTGAGTATACGGTCGGAGTGACCCACCGGGGAGAGCAGTTGCTTCTTTATCTGGATGTAGAGCATCTCATCGATGCTGATCAATTGCTTCAGGAGGTGGCATGAAAGAGTCAATTGTCACCCAGGCTAAAAATCAATTGTATAGTCATTTGTTGGCAGCACGGAGGGATGCTGTCAGGGCAACTTCGGCGGACGAAAAAGAAACCATCGACTTGATTCGTTTTGTGTTGCTAAACGAATCCTATGGGATCGAGTTGGAGAAATTACAAGAAATTTTGAAACCCGAAAACATCGTCAAAGTCCCTGGCAGTCGGGACCATTTGCTCGGGATCATCAACCTCCGGGGCAATTTTCTGACTGTTGTTGATCTGAGAAAACGATTTGGACAACCGGGACATCCGCTCACACGCAGTTCTAGAATTATTGTGATTGAGCACCGGAATCGTTCAATGGGGTTGATGGTCGATAAGATTGAGGAAATCCTTCCGTTGAACAGGACCAGTCTCGCACCACCGCCGACTACTTTATCTGACGCGAGACGTCGCTTTGTGAAAGCGGTGGGAAAAACCCGAGATCAGGTCATTTCCATTCTCGATTTGCCGGAGGTGTTGACCGTTGGAAAATCGTAGCGAATTCGATTCCTCACCTTATTAATTATACAACCTAACAAACTATTGAATTTGCATATTCATATTTTTTCTTTTGTTTTCAATTAGGAGGATTCATGCAAACTGCATTCAAGCGCATTCGAATTTCTTTCACAGCCAAACTGATCTTGATGTTGTTATTTCCTATCATTGGATTGTTCTATTTCATTACCGAAGAACTATCTAACAAACTGTCGACCTTGGAAGAAATGTCCAAGATGCGCACGCTTTCCGATTTGGCGTTGAAGTCCAGTAACTTGTTACACGAACTCCAGAATGAGCGCGGTTTGAGTGCCGGGTTTTTAGGCAGCCAAGGAGAAAAGTTTGTAGACGAATTGCCTGCACAATATGTAGCCACCGATGAGGCACATTCTGAGTTCCAGGATTTTTTGGAAGATATGGATCATGAGTTATTAGGAAAAAAGCACCGACAGGTCGAGCGTATCTTGAATGACTTGGCAGCCATTGATTCCAAACGGGATGGGGTGAATGCCTTGACCGTCCAACTGAAGGACACGCGAACTTATTATACCAATCTGAACAATGGCTTGATCAGTATCATCGCCCATCTTGCGGGAACGACCAGCCACCCTCAAATTGCGAAGCAACTGTTTGCGTATTTGAATTTTATCAAAGCAAAAGAACGTGCCGGTATTGAACGTGCGGTATTGAACAACGTGTTTGCGGAGGGGCATTTCTCGGGAGATTTGTATAGCCGGTTCACAAAATTGGTGGTGTCGCAAGCAACTTATCTCGATTCAGTGCGAGATGTCTCAGAAGCGGCCAAGGCCCAGCTGGATCGGCATCTATCGCATAATGCTGTCATTTCAGAAGCGGACCATCTCCGGAATATTGCATTCAGTCTGGATGTTAAAGGGGAATTGATAGGGAGGTTGCATGATTATGTCGGATATGGAGGTCTCATCCATCAGTTCAAAAATTATGTCCTACGAGGACAAGAGAAATATGTGGACCAATTCAAGCAGCAGCATGCCAAAGCTTCGGAAATTTTAGAGGAATATCGACTGCTGCCGGATCTATCACAGACGGATATGGATAATATCGAAATCATTCGGGAAACCCTCAAACAATACCTGGAGGGATTGGAACAGGTGGTTTTGATGAAACAAGAAGAGAAAAGCATTGGTGAGATCGATGCGGCTGTGAAAATCAATGATGGCCCGGCAATCCAAGCCTTAGGTGAGTTGGCGCGAGGCGGAGACTTGGGGGTATCTCCTGAATTTTGGTGGGAGAGACAAACCGCAAAAATTCAGCTTCTCAAGGAAGTGGAGGACATATTGGTCGATGAAATTCAAAAAACAGAAGAGGAATTTGTAAAAGCTTCAGAGTGGGACGTTTGGGTTATTGGAATCATTTCGTTGGTCGCGGTCGTGTTGACGTTCCTAATGACCTGGCTGGTAATGGCCAGCGTTAAAAATGGGTTGGGAAAAATCAGCGTCGCAGCCAACGAAGTGACTTCTTCTTCAGATAAACTCTCCGGGAGTTCTCAAACCCAAAGCAGTGCTGTGGAAGAGATCACCGCCTCGCTTGAGGAACTCATTTCGTCCATTCAAGAGATTGCTAGGAGTGCTAATTCTGTGTCAGGGGTTGCTCATGATTCTGCAGAACAAGCACTTTCGGGAGGAAAGGCGGTTCAAGATGCGATTGATTCGATGAAACGCATCAGTGAATCGTCGTCACAAATAACAGCCATTATCGAAGTCATTTCCGATATAGCAGAACAAACCAACCTACTCGCACTGAACGCAGCCATTGAAGCAGCCCGTGCCGGAGAACATGGGAAGGGGTTTGCAGTGGTTGCCGATGAAGTTCGCAAATTGGCAGAGCGCAGTGCTACTGCAGCCCAAGAAATCACCGACTTGATCAAAGAAAGCGGAAATCGTGTGGATGAAGGAGCCAAGTTGTCTAACGACGCGGGGCAGATCCTGTCAACGATTGTGGACCATGTAAAACAAACTGCCGAGATGGTCGAACAAATTTCTGCGGCTACTGAGGAACAAGCAGCCACTTCGAATAGTATCAAAGAGGGTATGAAACAAATTTCAGGTGTCGTTGAAGAAAATACCGTGGCCACCGGTAACTTGTTGTATTCAGCAAAAAACATGAACAATGAAATCGCGCTGATTGTGAATGGCCAACACAATGGGACCGCACAAAAACTGAATCATGCGCTTCCTCCCACAGAGTCTTCTGCTGCAACCCCCTTGATTACGAACGGCAAGGATACCGCACAGTCCGAATCGGTCCGTAACCCATCTCCCGAAAACGAGAAGTCGAAAGGAGCGGACCATTTGGATTGGTAGAAACTGCGTGCAACTCAAACATCTGTCAACTGGATACAAAGTGAAAGGGGCCCATGAACCAAATATTGTTGATTGACGACGAAGCTGTTGTCCGAAAGATGTTGACCAAAGGTTTAACTCAAGAGGGATATGATATTTTGATTGCTGAAGATGGCGAAGAGGGGTTGAGGTCGTTTCAAGAGCATGATCCTGCTGTTGTGATTTTGGATATCAAGATGCCAAAAATGGATGGCATCGCGTTCTTGCAAAAGCTGCCTCCGGAAACTTTTCAAACCCATGTCTTTATTGTGTTGACGGGACATGGTGGGGATACCGAGACCGCCCAATGTTACAAAATGGGGGTGATGTCCTTTCTTAGAAAGCCTGTGAATTTGTTTGAATTGAAAGGAATCATTCATCGGTCCTTGGAAGCATTGAAATCTCAGTTGAGGATCCATCAAATGAACCGCCGTATGCAGGCTCTGCTGAATAACATGCCCGATTTGGTGTGGGAATGTGATGCAAACCTGAACCTGAATTATGTGAGTGAAAACGTTACAGAAATTTTAGGGTTTTCTCCTGATGAATGGATTGGTCGGCCACTTGTCAATTTTGTGGTTGAAGAAGATGTGACGGAATTCTTCTACAAGTTCAACCAAGGTTTGGGAAAGTTGAATTCCCAGGTTCGAGGTTTGACGCTCAAATTTAAGACAGCCGCTGGCCAAATCGTTCCCATGCAAATGTCGGTCAATGCAATGTTTGATGCCCAAGAGCAAGTGATCGGGATGGTGGGTATCAACAGGGATCTTGGAACGTTGACCGAGGTTAATAAAAATGTGGAAACGCTTTCTCAAGAGAACATGATCCGAGTGAATGCAGATCTGAAACTGATCTATCTCGATGAGAGTGTTCAGCCATTTTTTTTTGAAGGAAAATCTACTGATGAAATGCTCGATTTTTGCCCATTTTTTACGGATCCCTCACTCGTTCCCTTGTTCAAGTTTGCATTTGATCAGTGTGAAGATGTTCCGTTTCCGGTTGAGGTGAAGCTGAGCGATACGGAAGGCGACGAACGTTGGTTCACGATTCACTTGCAATACCGGCCAGAAGGCCCGTATTTGGAAGGTTGTTTGGTCCCTACCGATGCCAACGATCAGGCAGAGTTGATGAGTAAAAAGATCGAAGCGCAAGAAGAAGCACTCCAATGTGCCGTCGTTGTCGATGAGGAAATGAAACAGGGGATTCTCGTTGATAGCCAAAACCTGACGATGGAAATTTTAGATCTGATCAAGTCGCTCCAACCTTTTACAACGGAGCTAGAACCGGTGTTTTCTTTAGTGGAATATGAACATGCGATCCGAAATCGAAATATTTTTCAATATGGTGAATGTCTTCGACTGTTGGGTAACAAAGTCCATGGATTGAAAGGCAGTTCGGGGTTTCTGATTCAAGAAGCCAAGCAACTGTGTCATCGAATGGAAGAGATCACTCGGCCTTTGGCGGATTTTCAACTTGTGCTTACTGAACCCTTGGCCTTCCTGCTCAAGCAATTTGTTTTCAAAATTCAAGACCTCCTGGAGCAGCACCAAACGGCTCCCAATGCTCCGTTAGAGATTGGAGCGTTCGTTCAAAGAATCGATCAAGCTTTGGCTGATGGAAAGGCGTATTTGGGAGACCAAGCAGATGCCTTCACCACCTTGCTCCATCAGCGGAGTCAAGATCGGGGCGAGATTCGTAAACGCAAAGACGAAGACTACTTGTCCGTCTCCTGCCAAGGGTATGAAGAATTGTCTCACCAAGTGAAAAAACTGTTTCATATGATATCGGAAAATTTGCGAGAAGACCGACTGATTCAAGCAGGCAATTTGTACAACGAATTTCTAGACACACATCAACAGATTAAAAAGGTGTGCTCTAGTTTTTCACGTTATGAGCGTCTGATCCCTAACTTGGCCGAGCAATATGGAAAGGCAGCAGAATTGGTCGTGAAGGATCCTGGAGTGAAAGCAGATCGAGAATTTTGGAATGCAGTGCACGAGATGCTCAATCACTGCCTCAAAAATGCAGTCATTCACGGCTTGGAATCGGTGATAGATCGTGAAGCCTTGGGGAAAGAGAAGATTGGGCGAGTGCAGTTGGAGTTGGCAGAAGATGCGCTCCATACCTTTATTTCTGTGAGTGACGATGGTCGCGGGTTGGACGTGAAGAAAATTAAAGAAAAGGCTTTAGAACAGCATTTAGTCACCCCAGAAACCGTGGAGCGTATGTCCGAAGAAGAGATTTACCATTTGGTGTTTGAACAGGGAATTTCTACTGCCGAGCAGCTGGATGACAATGCAGGGAGAGGCGTGGGTATGAATGCTGTTTTGGAAGCCATGCATGATTTTCAAGGCACCTGTCGGATTCAATCAACCCC
Organism: SAR324 cluster bacterium; assembly: GCA_028281495.1. Lineage (GTDB taxonomy): Bacteria > SAR324 > SAR324 > SAR324 > NAC60-12 > JANQJU01. The sequence continues at coordinate 680,585 of JANQJU010000029.1, read as the reverse complement.
CGATCAAGGCACAACGTGGAACTTCACGTTTCCCAAAAATAACGTTTCATTGCCGTGTTTTATTGTCAAAATTGGAGACTTCCGCACGGCCATTCCCGAAGATTGTGTGGAAGCATTTCATGGTTTCCAATCCCACCAGATCACTCAGGTTCATCAAAAACCCGCGTATCGCCTCAATGATGAAGTGATTCCGCTCGCCGAGCCCCAGCAGTGTTTTGACTCCGAGACTCATGTGGATGATCAAAAGATGCAGCGTATTCTCATTTTGAAATCGAGAGATCACAAACTGGGTTTGGCGATCAATGACATCCTGCATCATGCAACACTGCCTATCGTTCCACTCCCTGAAGATTATCGCAATTTACCTGTTTACTTAGGAGCTACGCTGTTCGGAAATGATCCCGTTTTAGTGTTGAATGTTCATCAAATGGTCTGACCACAGATCAGATAGTGCTACCGCAATCTTCACAAGGGGAATTCCGTATGCTGTATAAAATACTCTTCGGGATACTGACAGTGGGTTCAATCTTCATCTCCTCGCAGGTCGATGTATTTGAAGTGTTCTTTCGGTGGTCTCGAATTTCACAACCGTTTTTCTTAGCTGAAATCATAGAACTTGCGTTGTTCATGGCCATCGTGTTGGCCCTGCACAAATTTCAACAAGCCAAACAACTTCGGCATGCCAATGCCCATCTGAAAAAATTGAATACTGAGTTGGAAGGTTCCTTATTCTTTCAAAATCAACTGAATGACAACATGCTCCTCACAACGAGTGAACTGTATGATTCGAGGGCAGAATTAATGAAATCAAAAAATTATATGGATAGTGTTCTCAAATCCTTAGCCGACCCTCTGTTCATTTTGAATCCCGATCTTACCATTAAAACGATTAGCCCAAACACACAGACTTTGTTGGGATATCAGGATTCCGAGCTAGCGGGAGCACCATTCCTGTTCCTTCTCGACCCTGAGGAAGACTGGCAGGCATTGCGGTCCTTCCTGATTGAAGGAGCCGTGAACAACTTCGAGTACAAACTGCTCACCAAATCTGGGGAAAAGATCCCTGTGCTGTTTTCGGGGGCTATCATGTCAAATAAACAGGGCGAAGTTCAGGGATTTGTTTGTTTGGCCCATGACATCACCCATCGCAAACAAATGGAAGAGTCTTTGAAAAACAGTGAGGCTCAAATGAGATCCATGTTGGAACAACGGGTGGCCGAGCGAACGCGAGAACTCGAAGCGAGCGAAGCCAAGCTCAGTTCAATTGTTCAAAAGCAGAAACTGGCACAGGAAGAATTGGTGAAAAACAGAAATCTCTTAGAGGCGATTGTAGAAGGAACGACTGACTCGATGTATATTAAAGACATCGCAGGGTATTACTTATTATGCAATAGATCTGCAACTAAACGGATTGGGAAACCACTCAAAGAAATCCTTTACAGACAAGATACCGATCTATTTTCTTCCGACTATGCCCAAAAAGTTCGAGAAATCGATCATCAAATCATGGCTCAAGAAGTGGTCAAAACCTTTGAAGAAACAATCGAGGTAGCCGGGCAATACAAAACCTTAATGACCACAAAAGGGGTGTATCGAGATGAACATGGGAGGGTGAGTGGATTGTTTGGTATCTCTCGCGATATCACTGAACAAAAGCTTTTAGAGCGGCAATTGCGCCAAAAACAAAAAATGGAAGCAATTGGTACACTAGCCGGAGGAATTGCACACGACTTCAACAATCTCCTATTTGGCATGTTGGGATATATTGAAATGTTCAAGGAAAGCCTGTCTCCTGAAAATCCTTACCAAGACGACTTGGGAGAAGTTTTGCAAGCAGCCTATCGGGCCAAAGATCTTGTCTCGCAAATTCTTGCGTTCAGCCGTCAAGGTGAAGAAGAAGTGTCAGCCTTATTAATCGGTCCAATTTTGAAAGAAGCTTTAAAATTGCTTCGTTCCAGCTTACCCACCACCGTCGAAATTTGTACAGAGATCAATCAGTCGGATGCCCATATCTCTGCCAACCCCACTCAAATTCATCAGATCATTATGAATTTGTGCACCAATGCGAGCTATGCCATGGAGGCAGGAGGGGGGCGGCTGAAAGTGTCTTTGAAGGAGACCTACATTACTCCGAAATTTGCCGACCTGCATGAGATGCATGCAGGGAAATATCTCAAACTCACGGTGAGCGATACTGGACATGGCATGTCTCAGGAGATTCTCGACCGAATCTTTGAACCCTTTTTTACTACCAAACCGGTTGGGGAAGGCACCGGAATGGGGTTGGCCGTCGTTCATGGTATCGTGAAAAATTACGGGGGTACCATTGTCGCTTCGAGCCAATTAGGGAAAGGCAGCACGTTCCGCATCTTTTTTCCGGTAATTCTGGTGACCAAATCGCACTCCGCAACTTCAGATTTACCTCTCTCTCAAGGGCAAGGTTCCATCTTGCTGGTCGATGATGAACCCGTTATTATCAAGATGTTAAGTAAATTCCTCATGCAAATGGGATTCAATGTCATATCTTCCAACAGCAGCAAGAAAGCCCTTAAACTCTTTCAACAAAACCCTCATCAATTCGACTTGGTTCTCACCGATCAAACCATGCCTCATTTGACAGGGTGCCAGCTTTCTCAGAAAATTCGTGAAATTCATCCGACGATTCCAATCATTTTGATGACAGGCTTCGATAAAAACCTGTCATCAGAAATAACCTCTCAAAACGGAATCCAAAAGTTCCTCATCAAGCCCATTGAACGACACCAGCTGAGCAATACGATCCAACACCTGATCAGTAATCCCACACAACCTAAATCTCCATGAGATTCTCTCAAACTTTTGTTTAATCTTTGATTTTATTGATTGAACCAAAAGAGGCGTCCACTTCACGAACCAAAATATCAAGCAGTTCTTTGGAGGGAAGTTTTCTTCCCAAAGAACCTGCTTGCCCGCACCACAATGACTGAATGATAGGAATTTCAATCCCTAAACTTTGACAAAAACTGCGAGTTGTTTTGTTCCACATTTCCATTCCTCCTATTTTTTGCAGGTTGACCCAAAAGGCTTCTCAATGGATGTTTACTGAACATTTTGCAATGATACTGCAATATCCGTTTGAAATATAGCCATGACCATTCGCACCAGCATGCGCAATTCTCATCACCATCAAAGCCGAAAGAGATCACGAGGAAAAACATGACCGTTTTAATGAGTTGTCAGAGTTTGAGTAAATCCTATGGTGCCAAACCTTTGTTCGAAAACATCACGGTGGGAATCTCCACCGAAGAACGGCTTGGATTGATTGGTCCCAATGGAGCCGGAAAATCCACGTTGTTGAAAGTGTTGGCTGGAGAGGAACCTGCCGATGACGGGCAACGTTCTTTAAAAGGCAGTCTACGATTGGTTTACTTAGCTCAAAAAGATCTATTGGAGGACCATAAAACTATCGAACAAACTCTGCTTGATGCGCTTGCAAAGGATGCCGTGGAAGATTCCGAGGCATACAGCCGTACTCAACGGATCATTGGGAAAACAGAATTTACCGATCCGCAACAACTCGTTTCGACGCTATCAGGTGGATGGCGTAAGCGTCTATCTATCGCTTGTGCGGTGGTCCGTGAACCCGATTTACTGCTGATGGACGAACCCACCAATCACCTCGACTTGGATGGCATCTTGTGGTTGGAATCGTTGCTACAAAATGCGCCGTTTGCGTTCCTGTTGGTGACGCATGATCGGTATTTCTTGGAAAATACCACCAATCGTATCATCGAATTGAGCCGACGTTACCCCGAAGGCTATCTGCGTATCGAAGGCAATTACAGTGAATTCCTCCGCCAACGAGAATCGTTTTTACAAGGCCAAGCACAAAAAGAAGCGATCCTTTCCAATAAAATGCGACGAGAGATCGAATGGCTCCGTCGTGGTCCCAAAGCACGAACCTCCAAAGCCCAATATCGAATTGATGACGCCCATCGCATCATGGCCGAACATGCGGAAGTGAAAGCACGCAATGCTGAAACTCAAAGTGTGCGGATCGATTTCAATGCGACTCAACGCAAAACTAAAAAATTATTAGAAACCCACGATGTGAGCAAATCCTTGGGAGGCAAACCCTTGTTTTCTCAAGTGAGTTTGCGACTTTCACCCGGCACCCGGTTGGGCTTGCTCGGACGAAACGGTACCGGCAAAAGTACGTTCATGCGGCTGTTGGAAGGCCATCTGAAGCCAGATTCTGGTTTTATCGAACGAGCCGATCAAATACAGATAGTGAACTTTGATCAAAATCGGGAACAATTGAATTTGGATGTCTCGTTGAGGAAAGCGTTGTCACCAGAGGCAGATCGTGTGGTGTATCGTGGCGATTCCATCCATATTGTGAGCTGGGCCAAACGGTTTTTGTTTCGACCAGAACAATTGGATTTGCCCGTTCGTGAGCTTTCCGGTGGAGAGCAAGCACGTATCCTCATTGCTCGGTTGATGTTGCGGCCTGCGGACATCCTCCTCCTTGATGAACCCACCAATGATCTCGACATTCCCTCCTTAGAGGTTCTTGAAGAAAGCCTCCAAGATTTCCCGGGTGCTCTAGTACTGGTAACCCATGATCGCTTTTTGTTGGATCGTGTGGCAACCGAAGTGCTGGGCTTAGATGGTCGAGGTAATGCCACGGTCTTTGCAGACTATCACCAATGGATCGAATCCCTTCCTCCAAAACCCACCAAATCTAAATCGTCGGATAAAACCAAAACAAAAGCCCCCCAAAAAAATCGACCTCGCAAGCTTTCATACAAAGAAAACAAGGAACTGGAAAAGATGGAAGAGAACATCCTCGAAGCCGAATCTTCGGTGGAACACTGGCAAGCTCAACTCCAAGAACCTGATGTGATGCAAGACAGCACCAAGCTCCAAGACGCTTGTCGCGAATTACAAGTCGCTCAAGATCGGGTGGAATGGCTCTATCAACGCTGGGAAGAGTTGGAGGCCATCCAACAAGGTCGGCTTTGAATGTGTGCATTGACGCTATATTGCGTTGCTCGGCGAAGTTGAACCAAGTGGTACTTTTTAAGAGCGGTTCGCCGAGCTGTTCATCCAAGCAGCATAGCTTTTGAGTTGTGTTTTTGAGTTGAAATGATGTGAAATTAGCTTCCATTTTTTGCTAGGTGACCAAGTTCAGATCGATATCGCTTTACGAGAGGCAAAATGAAAATGATACAGTGGTCGTTAAAAAATCAGATTATCCTGCTAATCGGACTCTTGTTGCTCCTTATGGTGGCACAAAACCTTCTCACTTTGAGCGCTCTCTTCAAAATTGGGATAGAAATAAAAGAGATCACCCATGAAGATATGCCTCTCATAAAAAAAGTTACTATGATCACCGAACACCAATTGGAGCAGTCCATTCTTCTGGAGCGTGCTATCCGTCTCGCCCCTTCGCTCAATGACAAACTGGGGGACGAAGCCCAGTTCGGCGAAAGTACAACAAAATTCTTGCAGTTAGCGAAACAAGTCGATGGAGAAATCTTGGAGGCAAAAGAACTCGCCAGCTTGGGAATCCAAGAGGCGCATTCTTTGGAATCCAAAAAGGAATTTGAATCCGTTTTGGGCCAATTGAAGAAGATCGAAAAAGAGCATGCTGATTTTGACCTTCATGCTGAAGAGATTTTTGATCAGCTAAGGTCTAACAATTTGGAAGGGTTGGTGACCAATCTTGAGCGAATTCAAAGGGAAGAAGACCAGTTGAATCGTGAGTTGAAGGCTTTGTTGGGAGAGATCGAACGGTTCACGGAGCATTCCTTGAAAATCGTTGAAAATGAGGAACAGCAATTGATTGTCGTCCTTATTATTGTGTCTATTTTTTCTTTGGCTCTGGGGCTTTTTTTAGGCCGGTACTTTCTAAAACAAATCTTAAGGCAGGTTGGGGGAGAACCCGCAGATATGCAAGGTTTGGCTCAAGAGGTTTCCATGGGGAACACCGATCTCAAAGATTTGGGACGTTCTCAGTCAGAACTCGCGACCTCCACCGGCATTTACCATTCTCTGCTTGCCATGATTACATCGATTCAAAGGAAAATTGAACTTTCTGAAGAAATCGCTGCGGGCAACTTGACCGTAAATCCAGAGGTTCTTTCATCCAAGGATGCTTTAGGGCATTCTCAAGTCAAGATGGTGTACAATCTCAACCAAATTCTTGTCGACGTTGTCTATGCTTCGGAAACCATCACATCGGCCGCCTATCAACTGACGGATGCGAGCACTGCCCTTGCGGAAAACTCTTCCGAACAAGCTGCATCGTTTGAACAGGTGTCGGCTTCAGTGAAAGAACATAATAATCAAATTGAGATTACCGCCAAAATGGCTAGACAGGCCAACGAAATTGCCGTTGACACAGAAAAGCTGGCAGACATCGGAAATAGTCAGATTGACCAGATGCTGCAATCGATGCTGGAAATCAATCAATCTTCAGAAGAAATTTCCAAAATCATCAATGTTATTGATGAAATCGCATTTCAAACGAATTTATTGGCGCTTAATGCTGCTGTGGAAGCGGCACGTGCGGGGCAGCACGGAAAGGGGTTTTCCGTTGTGGCCGATGAAGTGCGTAGCTTGGCAGGCCGAAGCGCCGCCGCTGCCAAGGAAATTTCTTCAATGATCGAGGAATCGGTAGTGAAGGTAGAATCCGGTGTGAAAAATGCCCAACAATCCGTTGAATCGTTCAAAGAGATTATTGATGGGGCAAAAAAAGAAAAAGAATTGGTGAAAGAAATTGCGCGCTATGGTCAGGAACAGGCTCGTGCCAGTCGCGAAGTCAACCGTGCCTTGGATGATATAAACATTGCCACCCAAGCAAACGCCCAGACGGCAGAAGAAACTGCCGCCGCTAGTGAAGAATTGCAAAGCCAGTCCGAAGTGCTCAAAGAGCTGGTGGCACGTTTTAAACTGAAATCCGCTCAATCCATTCAACCGAACCAATCGAATTCCCTAGTTCCTCACCATTCCAACACCGAGATAGCGCCCCTTGCGGACTGATCATGATTTGTCACTTTTTCCGAACCATGTAAGAGAATTCGAAAATGAAGTCATTGCCATAGTCCGGATATTTTTTGACCATTTCGGCTTTGACGAAGGAAGCGGTGTCGTTTTGGGCCATTGCGGACTTGAGGTCTTTCAACCATTGAAGTTGAAGGGTTGCCGATTCTCCACTGGGGTTGAGGGTTGCCGAATGACCTGCAATGACGGTTTTGGGATTGAGTTCGGTGATTCGGGTCACTAAACGGATCCAACCATCGATGTCAGAATGATCCCCAAAAAACGCGTGGATGCGATTGAAGATCACGTCACCCGCAACAACGGTTTTGGCAGAAGGCACCCATACTACAGATGAATCTGGATGATCGCCCTTGCCGAATAAAATTTCGACCGGTTCTCCATTTAAAGATAACTGATTATTAGGGGGGACGGTTTCGAAATAGTCAGGCGCGGTTTCTGGGAGATTGTTTGCCCCACCTGGAGTGCCCTGCCCTAAAGGCAAACGTCGGGTACGCACTTGATAGGCCATTTCTTGATTGGCATTGGGAGGACCATAAAATCGAGCATTGGGGAAAAACTGACGAACGATATTTGATCCAGCAAAATGATCCAAATGGGGATGGGTCACATACACCCACTTCAGTTCTTTGCCCTTTTCCAACAAATCCGCAACGAGGCGCAATGCTTCTGATTTCGACTGTTGAGTGTCAACCAAACCCATCTCGGATTCGCCTTCAATGATTCCCGAATGAGGAAATAAAGGCCCCGTACTGGCTGCCCAATCGGTGACGGTCAGCTGTGCTAAAGCGGTACTAGCCATAAACGTCAATCCTAACCCAAGCATGAACAATGATTTTAGCCGATTCATCTTTTATCCTTTCATTCATAAAGTTCGAAAAATGCTTTCTTGACTATTAGAAAGCTGGTATCCATTGGATACTTGATACCCTATAGCAATCACTTTTGGGTGTAAATTAGGCACCCCGAGGTAACTAAATAAAAAATTTTTAAAGTGACTGAAATGAAAGAACAAAAAAATGCAGAACCCGACGCGTTTGTCGCCAGTTGCCCCTCTCGCGAGTTGCTGGCTCGAATTGCCGAGAAGTGGTCCATGTTGGTGATTGTGGCTTTGAAATCGAAGGAAATGCGATTTGGAGAATTGAAAAATCAAATCGAAGGAGTTTCCCAAAAAATGCTCACTCAGACATTGAGAAACTTGGAGCGTGATGGTTTTGTAAAACGTGTCGCCTATAATGAAATGCCCCTGCGAGTGGAATACAGCTTAACCCCACTCGGACAAAAGCTCGTGCCCTGGATCGAGCAACTTAAAATGTGGGTAGAACAGCATTTGTTTGAAATTCAGGCAGCTCAAGTTCAGTTTTTGAGAAATAAAAATGATGGATTGAAAGAATATTAAAACGCAGAAATTGGGATATAATTTGAAAATAAGCTACAACGTTAGCCAAATCCACTTCATTTTGAGCTGCTCTTTGTTGCAAATAAAGCGTGCTCAGCTATGGCTTACCTGCTAGGCAAAAAGTTTATCAAAAGGATTGGTGATAAGACAATTGAGAAGCTCCCAGGGGGGAGTCTACAACAACTGTTGAACAACGAGCTAAGGAGTTTAAGTTTACTATGCAACGACTATTTGTTTATGGCACATTAGCCCCCGGTCGGTCCAACCATAAGGTCCTAGAGAGTATTCCGGGATCATGGGAAGCGGCAACGTTAAAGGGAATCTTGGTTCAGGAAGGTTGGGGGGCAGCAATGGGGTGTCCTGGAATCATCCCCTCCGAAGAAGGGGACAATGTGGAGGGTTTCGTTTTTTCGTCCGAGCATCTCATGGACCAATGGTCAATGCTGGATGATTTTGAAGGGGAGGGCTACGAGCGGGTGTCTGTTACCATCAAGGTCAACGGAACCGATGATGTTGAGGCCTTTGTTTATGCACTGAAACGTGACGCCTACCATGCAAGCGAAAAGAGCAATCAATAAATTCTGGCGCATTCCTCACTTCGATAATGTGGAGCTGTTGCGAGCCAAACACTTGAAACAGTCATTTCCTCCTCACACTCACGAACGATACGCGATCGGTGTGATTGAACACGGGGCGCTGGGTTTCTACTATCGCGGCGAAAACGTTGTTGCAGCATCCGGCAATATCAACTTGTGCATACCTGGCGAAGTTCACACAGGCCAACCAGCTGTTGAAGAGGGCTGGACCTATCGAATGTTTTACTTCCCTACCACAACACTTCAAACTGTCGCTTCCGAATTTGCAGATCGACCTCGGCCACTTCCTTTCTTTCAGCCTGGGGTCATTGCCGATCCTGCTTTAGCCCAACAGCTCCATAATCTACATATGAAATTAGAACAGAGGAATACTCCTCGGCTGGAGGTTGAAACTTTGTTGTTAGAGACTCTCGGTCAAATGATCAATTGCTATGCCGATGACCACCCACCTGAGTCGAGTGTGAGTAACGAAAAGTTCGTCGTGAAAATTCTTAAGGCCTACATAGAAGAGCATTACTCGGAAGACATTTCGCTCACCGAATTGTCCCAGCTGACGAACTTGAGCCGCTTTCATCTGGTTCGAGTATTCCGCCATGGAGTCGGAATGCCGCCACACGCTTATCTGCGACAGGTGAGAATTCGGCATGCCAAGAGATTGCTTGAGGTAGGGGAATCGGTCGTAGACGTGGCACAGGCCACCGGGTTTGTGGATCAGAGCCATCTCACGCGTTGGTTTAAACGATTTTGGGGGATTACCCCAGGCCAATACCGCAATAGCGTACAAGACGGATAGCTCAAACGAGAGTAAAACTCAGCCACAGTTCAGTTGCAAACGTGAAGTTTTAGTAATCGCAATTTGGAGGTGGCAATGTTCAATACCGAGTTTTTACTGACATCATTGATTGTCGTTTTGATCCCAGGAACGGGGGTGATTTATACGGTATCAACCGGTCTGTTCTTAGGTTGGCGGGCTAGTATTGCAGCAGCATTGGGTTGTACTGCGGGAATTATTCCTCATTTGTCAGCCAGCATTCTGGGTTTATCAGCACTTTTGCACATGAGTGCTCTGGCTTTTCAAGGGATGAAGATAGTGGGTGCCCTCTATTTGTTGTATCTCGCTTGGACAATGTGGCGAGAGGCAAAGGTATTCCAGTTTGATTCGTCAATATCGCAAAACAATACATGGCAGATTATCCAACGAGCCGTCTTGCTGAATATCCTGAACCCTAAGCTTTCGATCTTTTTTTTGGCTTTTCTGCCACCATTTGTTTCAGAGGAGAGTGCAACACCGATTGCTGAGATGGTTGGGTTGAGTCTAATTTTTATGGCACTGACGTTGATGATATTCATTCTGTATGGTGTTGCAGCAACTGCGGTTCGTCAGCGTGTGGTAAATTCACCAAGACTTGTTGTGTGGTTACAACGTTCCTTTGCTGCGATGTTTGCTTTTCTTGGACTAAGACTGGCGATTCAGGAACAATAATCGACAGACCACCCCACAGGTTTTATTGGGAATGCCACTTTGCCAAGCAGGAACATGCCCTCGTGACGCATGTAAATATTCGACGATTTGAAGACAAACCTAAATTTATGAATATTCTGTACCGAAAACTCGTTTCTACTGATACAAAGCAATATCGAGATATCCGGCTAGAAAGCTTGAAGCTTTACCCTGAGAATTTTGATTCCAACTACGAACAGCAAATTAAATTGCCCAAACTGATGTTTGAACAAGCCCTAGAACAACCCACCGACGACAGATTTGTGATGGGGGCTTATGACCAACAGATGTTGGTAGGAATTTGCGGGTTTATTCCCTTTCTATCGAATAATGGTTTTCCTGTATATCATATCGGTACAATCATTCAGATGTACGTAAAATCTCAATACCGAGGTAAAAAAGTCGGTTTGAATTTGGTCAAATCTACGATGGATGAGGCTTTCAAAATTCCGAGTATTCAACAGATATTCTTAGAAGTACTAGAAGGAAATAAAAGTGCTATTCGTGTTTACGAACAAGCAGGTTTCCAGACATACGATGGTGAAGCGGGTGGTGTGAGAATGGATAGTGAAGAGATAAAGCAGATGATGGTTGAAAAAGCAGGGAAGCCAGTCTTAGGGGAACTGGCTTCCCTAGAGGAGGAGGGTACGGAGGAAGGGAACTTCAAAAATTTATAAAACCGCATTATTGGCAATCACGTTTTTGTACCAATGGGCAGAGTCTTTGAGGGTGCGTTTTTGGGTGGTGTAGTCCACATGAACAAGGCCAAAACGTTTGGCGTAACCTTCGGCCCATTCGAAATTATCCATCAAAGACCATTGGAAATAACCCATGCCATCCACCCCATCAGCAATCGCACGTCCAAACTCATTGAGGTATCGGCGTAAAAAGTCGATACGTTGAGGGTCATGCACCTGGCCATCAGCTTCTACATAATCCAAGTTGGCCATTCCATTTTCTGTAATCACAATAGGCAATTTGTATCGTTCGTACAAAAAGCGGGGGCCCCAGTAGAGTGCCTCAGGAGTCACTTGCCAACCCATTGCCGTGGTTGGCAATTCTTTGTGGAAGACCACTTCCGAACCACCCTCTTCTAAAGCTTGGATAAATTGGCCCCAATAAATGTTGATGCCATAGAAATCGAGCGGTTGACACATGGTGGCAAGATCGCCTTCTTTGATTTTGGGCATTTCAGCTTCAAACAACTGCATGCCGTCATCCGGATACTGCCCCAGGATGATGGGATCGGAGAACCAAGTATTAGAGAAACAGTTCTTCGCTTTGACGCTATACGTCCATTGTCGGGCTGCTTCGATATCTTGAGGAGAGTTGGTGTTGGGAATGGAGACCGCTCCGACTGGAGCCGCTCCAATCAATGGTGCTTTTTTAGCATGGGCACGGATCACTTGAACCGAACGCCCGTGGGCTAATAATGCGTGGTGTGCAGCCAGAAGCACTTCGGCAAATCCCATTTGCATACCAGGAGCATGCTCACCAACATGGTGCCCCAAACCCAAGAAGCATTGAGGCTCGTTGAGCGTGAACCAATGCGCCACTCGATCAGAAAGCTTGTCCACGATCACAGCGGTGTAGTCTGCAAACCAATCCGCACTCTCACGATTCAGCCAGCCCCCTCGGCAGTAGAGCGAATAAGGAAAATCCCAATGGAACAAGGTCACCCATGGGGTGATGTTTTTTTCCAACAGGGAATCCACCAGACGACTGTAGAAATCGAGGCCTTTTTCGTTCACGGAACCCACTCCTTCGGGCAAGACACGAGGCCAACTGATGGAAAGTCGATAAGCCTGCAATCCGATTTCAGACATCAAAGCGACATCGTCTGGGTAGCGATGATAGTGATCGCAAGCCACATCCCCGGTATCACCGAGGTTTATTTTACCGGGGTGTCGACTCATCATATCCCAAACCGAAAGCCCTTTTCCGTCTTCGTAGGCGGCCCCTTCGATTTGATAACTTGCTGTTGCCGCTCCCCAAACAAAATCCTTTGGAAAGTTCATACTGTCTCCTCTTGAAGAAAAATTACGAATCTCCGTGTAAGAAGCAACGAACGTAATGAGAATCGGACAATTTGGTGACTCCTGGCATGCGTTCCATGCATTTTTTTGTCACGTGCGGACACCGACTCGCAAAAGGGCACCCTTTGCTGGAGGGAGTCCATAAGGGAATGTCTTTTTTCTCGCGTTCATCCGTAGCCTCCACGTGTCCTTTTTTCGAAGGATCCGGGACCGCTGAAATTAGAAGCTGGGTATAAGGATGTTGAGGGCGCAAAATGACTTCGTTGCTATCGCCCCATTCCACCATGTGGCCCACATACATCACCGCGATCCGCTCCGCAAAGTAACGAGCCGTCGCGATATCGTGAGTGATGTACATGAACGAAACGTTGCGTTCGTTCTTCATGGTTTCCATGAGATTGAGAATACCCAAACGGATCGAAACGTCGAGTGCTGAAGTTGGTTCATCGGCAAGAACGACCTCGGCACCAATAGCGAGGGTTTTGGCAATACACACTCGCTGTCGTTGACCTCCACTCAACTGAAACGGGTGTTTTTTAGCCGTTTCCACGGCTGGGGTCAGCCCCACCTGTTCTAGTAACGAGTGCACTTTGTCGGGAAGTTCTTTCCGGCTGGAAACTTTTTTGTGGATCAACAATGGACGGGCAATATGATGAAAGATCGTATGGACAGGATTCAGAGACCCATACGGATCTTGAAAAATCATCTGCACTTTCTGACGATATTCGTGGATTTGTGTTCCCCGAAAATCACTAATTTCTTTCCCACGATACAAGAGTTGTCCGCCGGTTTTCGGATACAATAGGGATAGAATCCTTGCCCCGGTGCTTTTGCCACTTCCGGATTCACCTACAATGGCTAAGGCTTGTCCGGGGATCAAATCGTAGGAGACATCATTGACCGCTCGCATCAAACTTTGTTTGAACGCGCCGCGTGCCACAGGAAAGTCTTTGACTAAATTTTTGACTTCAATGACTGGCTTTGCTTGAGGAGCCATAACACACCTTTTTCAAAAAGAGTTGAAGAGAGAATCGGTCAGTTGAACAAATGGCATTTGACGTTGCGGTCAGGTTCCAGAGGTTGCAATTGCGGATCTTGCGATGTGCAGATATCCATGCGTTCCGGGCAACGTTCCGCAAAATAACAACCTTTGGGGGGATTAAATAAATTCAACGGACTGCCTTTGATACCCGTCAGTTCTTTCTTTTCTCCCATCAGCAATGGGAAAGAGTTGATCAAACCCTTCGTATAGGGGTGTTGGGGGTCATAGAGAATTTTCTCAGAAGTGGAAACTTCCACCATCTTGCCGGCATACATGATGCCGATGCGGTCAGAAATTTCTCCCATGAGGCTCAAGTCGTGGCTAATGAGTAGGATGGTGAACCCAAAATTCTTTTTCAATTGAGCCAACTCGGCCATGATGTCACGCTCGACAACCACGTCTAAGGCGGTGGTTGGCTCGTCCATGATGATCAATTGGGGGTCCAAGGCGAGTGTGATCGCGATGACGGCACGTTGCCTCATCCCTCCACTGAATTGATGGGGGTAATCATCCAAACGGCTTTCGTGAATTCCCACAATTTCTAATAGCTCTTTGGCACGTTCGCGGGCTTCTTCTTGAGAAACGGGGCGATGGCATCGAATCACATCGCACATTTGCTCGCCAATGGTGATGACAGGATTGAGGCAATTCATGGCACTTTGCAAAACCACGCTCACCTCATTCCAGCGGAATTGTCGTAATCGTTCTTCATCAAAACTGAGGATATCTTCTCCATCAAATAAAATTTGGCCATTCGAAATCAATGCAGGGGGCTTGTGCAATTTGGCGATGGAAAACGCGAGGGTGCTTTTTCCACATCCTGACTCCCCAGCCAACCCTAAAGTTTCTCCTTTTTTGATATGCAAGTTTACGTGATCCACTGCGCGGACCATTCCTTTTCCTGTGAAGTAATCGACACAAACATCTTTCACTTCCAGAAGGTTGTTTTTTGTCTGCGATTCCATAGTTTCCTCCTCTCAGTTGGCAGATGATTGTTGTGCAGAAAGTGCGCGGCGTTTGGCTTCGATTTCTTTGTGCAGCTTTTCCCATTGTTTGAGATTGCCACCACCCTTCAATTGAGGATTACTGATTTGGTCCATACCCATATTGAGAAGGGCCAGTCCGCCTCCAAAGATGGAGATTGTGATAGCTGGGGCCAACATATCCCACCATGCACCGACGATTAAAGCTGAGGAATTTTGTGCCCACAGCAACATCGTTCCCCAAGTCACCACACTGGGGTCCCCGAGACCGATGAATTCCAAGCCTGCTTCGGAAAGCACAGCATATAGGGTGGTTCCCACAAATCCGCCGGTGATGATAGAAATCAGATTGGGCACCATCTCGACAATAATGATCCGCCATTTGGATTCACCGATAACCTCGGCCGCTGTCACGAATTCTTTCCGACGGATTGATAATGTTTGGGACCGCACCACCCGAGCACCCCAGGCCCAGGAAGTGGCCCCGATGATGATGGCAATGGCTAACGGACCCGCCTCCCCTATGAAGGCGGCAAGCACCAGAATGAGTGGAAGGTTTGGAATCACGAGCACCACGTTCATAATGAACACGAGGAATTCATCAATTTTTCCTCCAAAGTAGGCTGCGGTAACACCCATCACCACCGCAATCACTGTGCTCAGCAAACCCGCTCCAAAAGCAACGATTAACGAGATTCGGCCACCATAAATCAATTGACTGAACACATCTTGACCCGCTCGTGTCGTGCCTAAGATATGCTCAGCACTAGGAGCTTCGTGTCCGCGTGCCACTCGTTTGGAAGGATCATAAGGAGCGATCAATGGAGCAAACAAGCTCAAGAGTATGAAGATCGTAATGATTCCTACCCCTAAGGTGGCAGGAGTGTTGCCTTTAAAAAACGAAAGTATCTTTTCCATAGTTTCCCCTCCTTATTTTCTTAGCCTCGGGTCCAGCCAGATGTACAAGAGATCTGCACAAAAATTGGCTATCAATACGCAAATGACGATGATCAACATGAGTCCTTGAATGAGTGGATAATCCCGCGATTGCACTGCTTTGAGCATCAAGTTCCCAAGACCGGGGTAATTGAACACAATCTCCACAAACAAGGCTCCGCCCACTACAAAGGCAATCGCCATTGAAATGGTGGTCACGACGGGCAAAATGGCGTTCCGTGCTGCATACTGAAACATGATTCGATTTTTTTGGAGGCCCTTGGCTTTGGCCATAGTAATGAAATCCTCGCCCAGTAAATTGATCATGCTATTCCGCATTCCAAACAACCATCCACCAATACTCACGACAACCATTGATAGGATTGGCAAGATGGCGTGGTAAGCCACACTCGATATGAATTCCCATGAGAATTCTGCATCTAAATCAGGGTTGTATCCGTACGAAATGGGAAACCACTCCATTATCAAGCCGAAGAAGTAAAAAAAGAGCATGGCCACGACCACCGCAGGAAAAGCTCCCATCACCAAAAACGAGGGTGAAAAGAAAGAATCAAACCAACCTCCCCGATGATAGGCGGCATAGACTCCAAAAAAGGTGCCGGTCACAATGCTGATAAAAGTGGAGACTCCTGCCAAAAATAAAGTCCATGGCAACGCAAAGCCGATCACTTCGGTAACCGAAGTGGGGAACATGAAAATTGAAGGTCCGAGATCCCAGGTCAAAATGCTGGTGAGGTAACTCCAATACTGTTCGTACCACGGTCCAGTAACAAAACCGAACTGTGCTTTTAAGGCTTCCATCTGCTCGGGTTGCATCTGACCTTGTGCCGATGCAAACATGATTTGAAATGGATCACCCGGCATCAGCCGAGGCAGTGAAAAATTGACGGTCACAGCGACCAAAAAGGCGACTAAATAAAACGCCAGACGTCTTGTTATGAATCCCATACCCCTCCTCTAGTCAATTGGTGTATTTCGACCACCCTCGTCGCAGGAAAGTGGAAAAAAGTGCGGTTTGATTTTGTGAAGAGCAGACTGGGCCGAATGCCCGGGGTGGGCATCGGTCGAGGCATCAGGAAACCGTGGGACGGCCCATTCCGCTCAGGGGGACAACTGAAGAATTTGTCTTATTTTTTGTAGAGGTTGGTCACGAGAATCACTCGTTCTCCAGCCGCGTAGAAGTTCGGATCGACATAAGGATTGTCCTTGGTAGGCCATCCGTCAAAACGCTTCGTGCTGTACTGGTACCATTGAGGATTGGAAAATAAGGGAATGATCATCAAGTTTTGAGCGACCACTTCTTGCATTTGATTGATGATATCGCGTTGTTCCGCTTCGTCGTTGGTGTTCGCATATTTGTCAATAACGGCATCGATTTCAGGACTGTTGAAGCCATGATTCGATTGGAACATTTGGCCCTTGTTACGAGAGTGCAACAGTTGATCGTAGTAGCGATACGGGGTAACGCCGTTGTCACCCCAGAGAATACCAGCCTGGAATTTTTGTTGTTGCCAATTGTCAACATATTGTCCCCATTCAACAGTTCGAGTTCGAGCCTCAACACCGACTTCCTTGAGGTATTCGGTGATCATTTGAACACTCTGTACCCAGTCGGTCCAACCATTGACAACCATGATGTCGAATTTGATCGGGGATCCATCTTTGTTTTCACGAATGCCATCGCCATCGGAGTCCTTATAGCCTGCTTCATCCAACAGTTTTTTGGCCATATCGGGATCAAACTTATTAAGATGATCGTACTTTTCATTCACACCATCATTGTACCAAGCTTTGAAGTAGTCTCCGATACCAGTCATGTGAGGATTGATAGAGGCATAGCCATAAGTTGCTAAATCCACAATTTCAGGACGATTGATGGCGTGGCTAAAGGCTTGACGGAATTTGAGATCGTCAAAAGGCTTCATCGTTGTGTTGAGGTGAATGGCGACCGGTGAGCTTGGTGGATACCAAAAGTGATTATTCTTAGGATCGCGTTTTACATACGTCTTTTCGATATCTGCGATGAAGTTAGAACCCCAGTCGATTTCTCCTCGAATGAGTGCGGCTTGGATCTGATCATTGCCTTGGTACTGTCGGAAACGGAGGCAATCGATGTAAGGTCGGCCTTCTTGCCAGTAATTGGGATTACGGCAAATCGTGAGTTGTTGTGGTTTGAAGGTTTTGATTTGGGTCAACGGGCCAGTTCCGACTGGGGTTTCATTTTTGAAAGCGGATAAATCTTTTACGGAACTCCAGATATGCTTAGGAACAATGAAATGCATCGGAATGAACCACTCAACCGTGGAATCCTTCTTGGTCAAGTTGAACTTCACGTTGTGATCGTCAATTTTCTCGACGCTTTTGAGCCGAGGCGTGTCCCCAGTCCATAAGGCAAAGTTGTCAACTTTCGGATCCTTTTTAGCGATCTCATGAGAAAAAACAACGTCATCAGCAGTGAATGGTTTGCCGTCCGACCACTTTACTCCTTGTCGCAGGGTATAAGTGATACTCATCAAGTCATCGGAATACTTGAATCCGGTTGCGAGTCGGTAGTCAATCTTGTTGGCTCGTACATTGTACACCACCATGGGTTCGTACATAAACCCCCGTGCTGGGTTGCGAGTCTCTTGCTGGGTGTATGGATTGAAGTTGTTCACAAAAGCAGTGGTGATGATCGGACCCGCAAGAGTGCCGCCTTGCTTTTGAGCAAAAACTAAAGAGCTGAACAGCAGCGTGAACCCTGCGATAAAAGCCATTACTTTTTTCATCGTGCCTCCTCTTATATTAGTTAGCAGTTTCCTCTAAAGACTTAAAATTATCTAATAAAAAGTATTTTTATCTAAATTTTACTGAAACCGGTTTCTCAACAAGATGAGCTTTATGAAACCGGTTTCAAAAAACCTACTGCGGTCAGTTGGCTTTGTCAAACAATTTTTTTCAAAAAAATGAAATTGACGAAATTATTCCTGATTAAAATTTTCTTGATATTGAGCCGAAATAGGAAATGATGTTTCTATTCATGGAAAGTACCCGCATCTGAACCATTCACTATAGGGCCACAATGCAACTCAGCTTTAGAAGTTATCTTATGTTAATACTGGGAATTTTCATTCTAGTAGGCTGTGCTACCGACGTAGAAGACCCCGATCCAAAAATCGGTTGGATACCCGCAAACCCGACCGTTGGAGATACGGTCGAATTTTTTTTAGATGATGATTATGACGACGTCACTTGGAGTTTTGATGGAAGCCAACACGGCCAATGCAATGACCTTATCGTTTGTCAACAGGAGTTCCAAACAAAAGGCATTCATTCGGTCAGTGTAAAGGTAAAAACTGAAACCCCCGTATTGTTTGGCACTGAAACTGCCAAAGGGTCGAAAACCGCTACATTCAACGTTGGGGTTCCTACTATCGATGTGGATGCTTTGGTGTTTTCGGAAGGAGGCGCTTACACCATTACAGTTAGGGAAATCTGGGGGGGTTGTGGAGTGACCGATTTGATTGTAACGGTCAATATGACCCTAATCA
This sequence comes from SAR324 cluster bacterium, assembly GCA_028281495.1. Classification (GTDB taxonomy): domain Bacteria; phylum SAR324; class SAR324; order SAR324; family NAC60-12; genus JANQJU01. The sequence goes on along the minus strand of JANQJU010000029.1, from coordinate 661,497 downwards.
GCGGAGACGACACCACATCGACTTCCGATACGCATAACCTGGGAAGTTTGGAAGCATCAGGCAGTAGGAGCCACAGTTTTACTGTTTCTCAAACGATCCAGTCCATTTCTATCGCCGCGTTGACTTGGACAGAAAATTGCGATTCGATTTAAAATTCATTTTACAGGATTTACAATGCAACTACGGATTGGAAGATTCCTTGTTTTAACATTGGGGGCTTTTACACTAGCAGGCTGTTTTGCAGGGGTGGAGCTAGAACCCTCGATTGACATCGAGCCAGCCTTTCCCGAAGTCAATGAATCGGTCGTTTTTTCCGTTGATGAGAGCTACGACAAAATAAAATGGGAATTTGATGGAGCCGCTGATTCCAGTTGCAACAACTCGAAAACTTGTACCAAAGTCTTTTCTACCGAGGGCGGCCATTCAGTCACAGTGAAGGTTAAAAACAATACTTCAGAGCTGTTGACTGGTTCCAGCACGATTGAAGGAGAAGCAACCGAGACGTTTGAAGTAAACGATTTTTCGTTTTAGATCTTTTTCTCCTTCCAAGCACACAACCCTCAGCATTTTTTCGCAATCATTAGGTCCTGTGAATTCATACCGGATTGGGCGATTGAAAACCCTTCAATGCCAGGTCATTCTTGACATATTCCTATAAAAGAATATATTGAAAACATGGCACGGACACCGACTACATTTGACCCATTCAATGCGATTTCGGAACCCAAGCGTCGAGAGCTTATTGAAGCACTCGTGGGCAAAGAAATGACTGTCAATCAGCTAGTGGAGTTGATGGGGTGGAACCAACCGATGGTGTCAAAACACCTTGGAGTGCTGAAGCGAGTGGGATTGGTTTCAGAAAGAAAGGAAGGTCGATTTCGTTTCTACAAAGTCAATGCTGCTCAACTGAAACCGATACAAGAATGGGTTATTCAGTTTGAGCACTATTGGAGCAATAGCTTAGATCAATTGGAAGATTATTTAGAAACCCTTCAATCCAAAGAGGCAAAAAATGAGTAGCGAAAGTGAAGTAACGGTAGAACCAAGTATAATCACCCGTACATTGAACGCTCCCAAACAACTGGTCTTCGAAGCATGGACGCAGACGAAGCATTTAACGAATTGGAACTTTCCTAAAAAGGGTTGGATCTGTGAGTATATCTCAGCAGACATCAAACCGGGCGGGGCTTCCCTTCATAAAATGGTGGCTCCCAACGGTCATGAAATGTGGTTGTTGACAAAATATGAAGAAATCAATGAACCGGATGGATTGGTATTCAGACAATATGTTTCCAACGAAGCAGGTGACATCCTACCCAACCCCATGATGCCAGACTGGCCTAAAGAATTGCGAACCAGCATTATACTTGAGGAAGCGGATGGCAAAACCCAATTGAAGCTGATCTGGCAACCAATCAATCCCACTCAAGCAGAAGCCGATTGCTTTAAAAACGCACTTCAACAACATGGAAACGGTTGGGAAAGTGGATTTGAACAATTGGCTGCTTACCTTGAAACTTTGTAGATGGTTTGAAAATGAACTTATCGGTAGTGTCTCATGTTCAATACTCGTCAAACACCCAAATAGGATTGTTCCATTTGGTGTAGAGTTTTCGAATCACTCCGGTTTTCAGCAACTCTGGAAACCGGTCGTCCCAAATCTGCATCAATTGCCGTCCCCGGTCAGAATCGGCGAAGCCCAAATACAAATTCAACTGCATGACCTTTTCCATCCGGATTTTGTTGGTATCGCCTATGTTTTTTTGGATTTCAGGTTTCTTCAAAGCATCTTTTAAGTCCGCCTCGGCATCCAAGAACGCATCAAGCCGTCCCATGCTTACCATGCTTAAACCACTTTTGCGGTTGTTCAGTTCGTGTTTTTTGACTGGGGTTTCCAAATATTCGTCGTAGGAATAGCCTCGAATCCATCCTACATTTTTTTCCTTCAAAGAGGTTTCACCAGCCCAATTGGGAAATCGATCTTGCATAAATATCGCTGTCACCACATCTGCATCAAAATGCCACTGAGGGTACAACGCGAATTCTTCCTCATCACGATAGGAACCAACCCACGCATCCGCTTTTTGCTGCTTCACCAAATGAATCGAACGTTCATAAGGGACGATTTTGAAGTTCACTTCGATTCCGACCGGTTCGTAGATGGATCGTATCAGATCCCAATACAACCCGGTTCCATCGGGATTCGTGTCACCTTCCCATTCTTCGCTGGTTAACTCGATTTTCGAAATTGGCTCCGAGGCGGAAACGCTTCCGACCGAAACCATCAGCAATGCTATCCATATGATCCATTTCATAAGTTCTCCTACTATTTGTTCGTTCAATTATTGATTGATATTGACGGGACAGCGCAATCTTCTCAAGCCGATATTGGTAACATATTAGAGGTTGATTTGACTTGTGCAAAGATTGTTATGTTGCTGCGAAACTCAATAAAATAAGTCATGCTACTACCATTTTAAAACGGTGTTCAATTTGCCCCTCTTCTTGGAAATTCTATGTCGACTCATAAAACTGCACTGCAAACCATTCCTTATGTTGAATTTATCGCACTCATGGCGCTGATGACCTCTATGATAGCCTTGAGTATCGATGCGATGCTCCCTGCTCTTCCAATGATTGGCCAAGATCTTGGCGTGGTGGATGTAAATGACAATCAATTGGTCATTTCTTTGTTGTTTTTAGGTTTAGCCATTGGCCAAATGCTCTACGGTCCGCTTTCTGACAGCTTGGGACGCAAGCCAACCTTATATATTGGACTGGCGATCTATGTTGTGGGTTGCGTGATGTCGATTGTGGCCAACAATTTAGAGGTGATGCTCGTGGGACGATTTTTACAGGGGTTTGGTGTGGCGTCTCCCCGGATAGTCAGTATGGCGATTGTCCGAGACCAATACGAAGGAAAAGCCATGGCTCAAGTCATGTCTTTTGTGATGATGGTCTTCATCTTGGTACCGATGGTTGCTCCGGCGTTGGGCCAAGGCATTCTGTGGATTGCCGATTGGCGAACCATCTTCGGTTTGTTTTTGGGACTGGCATTTGTGGTTTGGGGCTGGTTCATGGCACGTCAACCGGAAACCTTGCCTTCCGATCGCCGAATCCCCTTCAAATTGGGCAAAATTGGATGGGCCATGAAAGAGGTCATTACGCAGCGTATTGCGGCAGGGTATATCGTGGCCACGGGTTTTGTGTTCAGTGCTTTTTTGGGCTATCTCAGTTCGGCACAGCAAATCTTCCAGGATCAGTATGGATTGGGGGAACAGTTCCCTCTTTATTTTGCGGTGTTGGCCTTTTCGATTGGAGGGGCTTCTTTTGTCAATGGCAAGATGGTGAACCGCTTCGGCATGCAAGCGATGACACAAGCCTCGTTGTGGGTGATGCTTGTTGCAGCGATTTTATTTATGGGGGTGGCTTATCTCACTTCGGGGAATCCAGTGTTGTGGGGGCTAATGATTTACCTGCTGATCACGCTTTTTTGTGTGGGGGTGCTGATGGGCAACCTAAACGCGTTGGCCATGGAACCCTTGGGGCATGTGGCTGGAATGGGGGCCGCTATGGTGGGATCGCTTTCCACTCTTATTTCCGTTCCCTTTGGTGTGTGGATTGGACAAAGCTTTGATGGAACGATTTTTCCCCTGGTGTTTGGTTTTGCAGGATTCACTGCGCTTTCGTTGATTGTGATGAAATGGACAGAACGTGGAAGGCAATCGGAAAGGCACGAATGATCTGAACTGCTGCGGTGTTACCGAACGAATAAGACCAATCCCTAGTAGCTTACTTTGCCTCCTGTGCAAACTGGTCCGTAGCCGAAGGAACGACCCCAAAATGTCGTTTGTATTCTCGACTGAATTGAGCCGGGCTGCTGTATCCGACCAACAGGCTTGCTTCACTGACACTTTTACCATCCATGATGAACCGTTGCGCTTTGTTGAGTTTGATGGCTTTGGCATATTGAAGGGGGGAAAGCTGCATCACTTCCTTAAATTTACGATACAACACTGAACTGCTCATATTGAACTGACCCGCTAGTTTTTGTATCGAAATGGATTCGTCTAAATTCTGGTGGATGTATTCAATCACCGGAGAGATTTGATGAATCGGATTTCGTTGAAGAAGGAGATATCTCAGTGCTCTCCCTTTTTCATCGCTCAAGATACGAAAATAAATCTCATCGATGGTTGCGTCTCCCAAGACCGCCGCTTCACTCTTACTTTTGAGGGAGTGGAGTAACCGGAGCGTTGCGTCTAAAAGACCGTCTTCTAAGGAACCTATAAAAAACAAAGATTCCCGGATTTGGCCAGACGGTAGGGAAGGATATTCCGCCCTATCCATTTTTAAAGCAACTTGAGCCAGCCGGTTTTGATCCAAAGTAATGATGGCTCCTAGCATCGGCTTCTCTGCGTTGGCTTCTATGATTTCGCACTCGATTGGCATGGGTAAAAAGAACACGAGAAACATACCTTCATTGTAGTCATAGCTCCGATTGTCGAGGTGGAAGATTTTTTTACCCTGCGCTCCAATAATAATACAAGGGTCGTACACTTTAGGGAGGCGTTGATGCTCCTGGCACCCTCGAAAGAGATACAAGTTCTCAATATGGGTATTAAAAAAACCCTCCTGGGAAGCATAATTTGCTAGCAGCTTGACCAGTTCATTCATTTTTTCAGTTCGATTTTCCATTGTTTTCGCTCGTCATCTTTGTTCCAAAACAAGTCTGAAATATCTCGATCCATTCATCATTCTTGTTTTGAGAGTTTTGTGCAAGAAATCGAAGGATTTGTGTATTCAAATCAGAAAATGGTTTCGATACATTTCTCATATTTCTTGTAATCAAAATGCAATTTCAAGAAAATTCTAACGGAGCAATTTATGAGTGATACATTAACGATCAACGGTCAATCCTATACGGTTGAGGCAGAAGACAACATGCCGATTCTGTGGGTCATTCGGGACCTCCTCGGCTTAAAAGGGACGAAATTTGGGTGCGGGATGGCTCAATGTGGTGCATGTACGATTCACTTGAATGGAAACGCGGTTCGTTCTTGCGTCACTCCGTTTGCTGCGGCAAAGGGTGAGGGCAATACGATCACGACGATTGAGGGGCTGTCTGAGGATGGAAGCCATCCTTTACAGATCGCTTGGAAAGAGAAGCACGTACCACAATGTGGTTATTGCCAATCAGGACAAATCATGAATGCAGCAGCCTTGCTGAGCCAAAATAAGAAGCCAACGGACGCAGATATCGATCAAGCACAACAAGGGAACATTTGTCGTTGTGGAACGTATCAACGAATTCGAGCGGCCATTCATCGTGCTGCTGAAATAATGGAGGAGGCATGATGACAATCACAAAAATCACACGACGAGGGTTTCTCAAAGGCACCGCAGGGATTGCAGGCACCGGATTGGTGCTAGGGTTTAACTTGCCGAGCACGGATCTGTTTGCTTCAGAAATCGGTTCATTTGCGCCCAACCTGTTCATCAGCATTGAAAAAACGGGCAAAATACATCTGATCATTCCACATCAAGAGATGGGGCAAGGAACCGGAACCGCGTTGATGCAACTTTTAGCCGATGAACTAGAGGCCTCTTGGGATGATTTGGTCCATGAAAATGCGATTGGTCATCCGAAATATGGTGCTCAAAACACCGATGGCAGTTTCAGTGTGAAAATTCGGTTCACTCCGTTCCGAGAAGCCGGAGCGGCTGCCAAAGAAATGCTCATTGCTGCCGCAGCAAAAAAGTGGAATGTCCCCGTTGCGGAATTAACGGCGAAAGACAGCCATGTCATTCACACCAAAACCTCAAAAAAAGAACACTATTCTGAGTTAGTGGATATTGCAAACACCCTTCCCGTTCCTGAAAAACCAAAACTGAAAGATCCAAAAGATTTTAAGTTTATTGGGAAGGATGTGTTAGCCAACCATACACCCGATGTGGTGACCGGAACCGCCGTATATGGAATGGATGTGGAGGTTCCTGGAATGGTACACGCCAGTCTAGAGCGAAGCCCCACTCTGACTGGAACGATCAAATCCTACGATAAAAAGAAAGCGATGGCTGTCAAAGGCGTTCTCGACGTTGTTGAAATTCAGGGAATTGGATTGTTGACCAACAATGCAATCGCCGTAGTAGCAACCAATACGTGGTCGGCCATCCAAGGTCGGCAAGCTTTAAATGCCCAATGGGACACCGGAACGGAACCTTTAGAATCCGATGTGCCGCACAGAAAACAATTGGAGGAACTCACTGAGCAATCAGGGAATGTGATTCGTTCGGAAGGTGATTTTGAAGCGACTCGGTCCAAAGCCGATAAGACCGTTACAGCTCGTTATTACTCTCCCAATTTAGTTCACGCACCAATGTCTCCCATGGTGGCGACCGTATCCGTGAAAGGAGACACTGCGGAGGTTTGGGCACCCACTCAACATCCCCAATGGGCGGCATCCGCAGTGGGGGGATTTCTAGGGCACCAACCCGAACAAGCGTTTGGCAAGGTCACGATACATCCCACATTGATCGGAGGAGCGTTTGGACGAAAATCCAAACCTGATTGCATTTTGGAAGCCACTGCTGTTTCCAAAGCCATCGGTAAACCCGTGAAAGTCACTTGGAAACGCGAAGACGAAATTCAACATGGCTTTTATCGAGCGGCCAGTGCTCAAAAATTGGAGGCAACTCTCGACAAGGAGGGCTATCCCTTGGGCTGGAAGCATACGACGGTTTTTCCAACGATATTAAAAACCTTTGTTCCCAATGCCGTGGACCCAGTACCCCTGGAACTAGGGCAAGGTTTTAGTGAAATGCCGTATCGCATAGAAAATGTTCAAATGGAGGCCAAAGGGGCGAAAAGTGATGCTCGTGTTGGCTGGTTGCGTTCGGTGGCCCACATTCACCATGCGTGGGCTATGAACAATTTTGTTGATGAAATGGCAGAAGCCGCGGGGGTCGATCCAGTGGAGTATCGACTCAAATTGTTGGGGGCACCGCGGGAAGTCCAATACAAAGACATGGAGAAGTTTCTTCTTCCTCATGGGAACCAACCCTTCAAGACTGGTCGATTGGCTGGAGTCATTGAGCTAGCGGCGAAAGAAGCAGGCTGGGGACGAAAAATGCCCAAAGGCCGTGCCCTGGGGTTTGCGGCCCATAAGTCGTTCAACAGTTACATCGCGATGGTTGCTGAAGCTTCTATCGAGGGAGGGAACCCCCGGATTCATAAAGTTCATGCTGCCGTGGATATTGGGCAGTATGTGAATCCGTTGAACGTGAAAGCCCAAGTCGAAGGAGCGTTTATCTTTGGCCTTTCCGCAGCCTTGTATGGTGAAATCACATTGAAGGATGGGGTCGTGCAACAGAGCAACTTCCACGATTATCGCATGGTGCGCATCAATGAAGCTCCTGAAGTGGAAGTCATGCTCGTCGAGAGCAAAGAAATGCCCACAGGAATTGGTGAGCCGGGTGTTCCCCCCGTGACCCCAGCTGTCACCAGTGCCCTCTATAACCTAACCGGAAAGCGTATCTATGAATTGCCGCTCTCCAAACATAGTTTTGCCTAAGGATTCTGCCTCAGAAGGAATTCTCCTGATGAGGCAATTTCATCAGTACACTTCAAAGCCAGCTTAAATCGCACTCGGCAGGGTGGCGGCCTGTGCATTCGAAGATTTTATAAAGACAGTACCAACCGTAACCCATCATCGAGTTGATTCATTTGCCTTGCTGTCAATCTACCAATGCACTCGGTTAAGAAAGATCGGTCGACGGTAATGACTTGAGAAACATTAGCAACAGAGTCCCGAGGCAGCCCTGGTTTATTGGCTTTTAAAAAGATATTTCCTGGAGCTGAAGCTAGACGTAAATTTGATGTAATCACCACAGCAACCACAGTACTTATACGACTTCGGTTGAAATCATCAGATTGAACGACAATGAGTGGCCGTTTGTATCCAGGCTCCGATCCACTAGGCTCAGGCAAATTTGCCCACCAAAGTTCCCCCCGTTGAACTACCATTCTTCTCTTTCCAAAGTGAACATCTGCATACTGTGAATAACTGGATCAGATTGTGAAGATTCTTTATCGTAAACTTCATTCAATTTTTTTGTCACGGAATCATAACGATGCTCTTTTAAATAGAATGACACGGCTTTTGAGTACAATTCACTTCGCGATATACCAAGGCGTTTTGATAACTGTTCTGCCGAATCGAAAAGAGGATCAGGAATTGAAATCGCTGTTTTCATTGCAACCTGTTGATAAAGTTTAAAGCTCAAAACAACACTCTTGAGTATTACCAAAGTTATACCTTTACGTCTTCATGATGTCAGCTAAATTTTTAATGGGGCGTTTATTGACTAAGCAGATTTGTCAGCTATTTGTTGAAATTTGTCTCCATCCATCGAATTCCATAAGTATTGAGTGTTTGTGCCTCAAATAGATAGGAATCGGCGTGACCGACTTTTCCAGAGCGACCTTTGCCTGAGGCAAGATATTCTCGGATAATGGTTTCAAAATAATTGTCGGGCCAATCGACGATTCCCTCGGACGTGTCATATTCTTCGAAATCCATCCATACTCGTTTGCCTTCTTGAAGGACCGGCATGCGGTAGCAATCAATATTTTTATGGGGAACATTTGCAAGATGTTCTGCATGGTGAAGCAATGTGACATCACCGATAGGTGAACCCAGCAGCAAAACAGCTCCCCCTAATTCGACGAGTTTGGCTAAAGGTGAATCCGGGCCATCCCGATATTGCCAGGGCTGATCCAGAGTGATCCATTGCGCATGGTAACCGACCGCAACATAGGAGAACGGGTGACGACTCCGGTAAGCACCGGGCCAAGTACGGAGGTATTCGGTAAGGATCCCCATTTCTCGATGATCCGCTCTAGACTTTTCTGGGTCGAAAGCCGGACATTTTTCGAGATAGACTTGTTGGCGTTCCACTGGCCATCGTGCCAAGTCGTAAGGATTGTCCTCCCAACTGGCCATCATCATCAGGGTTCCCGAAGCTGACAGAATTTCCAAAAGGGCTTCCAACACAACATCTGGTCCCCCGACGATCCAACCGATTTTTTTGACAGACGAATGCAACATCACCGTTTGACCTTCCGAAACACCAAGGGCCCGTAAGTCTTGGATGAGCTGACTTTTTGTGATTAATGGTGAATTCATCATGGAACCTGATTGAAAAACAATTTAGTTCTCCATTGGAATTAAAACTTGTCCGTTATCAGTTCATAAGTGGCACTACAGCTTCTTTAAAGTGATATTTCTTTTGATCATGCCAATCTTTGCCCCTCTTATGGACATTTTCTCTACCATATCGAAATCAAAATAATGTCTGGCCAATCATCATCCCTTTTTAAGAAGAGTATGTTTATGGGGTGAGTCAACGTCGATCAGCCCGATTTGTTAAATAGGTCCCATTTGATCTATTGATTGGTGGTTTGAATTTCGGAAATGCATCTATGAAACCTTGGATCCTTTTTTTAATCGGTTGTTTATACGGATGTGTATCTGTTTCCAAGCCGATCCAGCCTATTGTAGCGAGTCACGGAATTCTCATTAAAAATGTGACCGTTGTCGGCACACATTCTGGAACGTTGTCGCTACCCATTTATTATCTGCACGATAACAAGGAAGTCGATGAAATAATTCGAATGGCCGAGCAGCGCGGTGCCTATATTAGACGAGTTGCTGGAACAGATTGAAAAAGAATCTAAAGAAAATTGCTATGTCTCAATTTGGTTTTGCTTCTGATACCCAAATCAGAGACGTGGGGAACCAAGGCCAGGGAACGGTGCAACGGTATCGGGTTCAGAATTCACGACTGAGGTTTCATCACCGATTGCCGTGCGACCAGTGCGGGTTGGAAAACAAGAGGATAGGGAGGGGGACCTTCTTTATTCAGGAGCCACAAAATCACTCGGGCACCACACTGTCCCATTTCAAAGAGCGGTTGGTGGATAGTGGTCAGAGGCGGTTGGGAATAGCTGGCGAAAAAATCGTCATCAAAGCCAACCACGGAGATGTCTTCAGGAATCCTCAACTTTGCGTCGTAAATGGCAGCCATAGCGCCAGCCGCCATTCGATCGTTTGCAATAAAAATGGCCGAAAAACCTGGGCCAAATTCGAGCAATTGCTTCATTTGGGCATAACCCCCTTCCTCAGAAAAGTCACCGCTGACCACAAGGCCTTCTTCGTAATCAATACCTCGGTGGTTCAAAGCCCGTCGGTATCCTTTCCAACGATCATATCCTTCTTGATTGCTTAGAAAACCACTCATATGAGCAATCCGTCGATGGCCATTCTGGATCAGATAATCGGTGGCTATAAAACCACCAAGTTCATTATCAAGGTATACGGAAGATTCTGGCAATTCAGGAACATTGCGATTGATAATAGCTACAGAACATCCCTGGTGAACCCAGAATTTTAAATGGTCTTCGGACATGTTGTGTTGGCAGATGATCAAGCCATCGCAATTGAGACCAATAAGAAATTCTATCGATTTTTTTCCTTGTTCTCTTTCATCGCGAGCATCAGTTACGATCATGTGCATTCCAGAGGCTTGCAGTGTTTGTTCGATACCCCGGAGCATCTGACCGTAATAAGGACTAGCAAAATCACCCACCAACACTCCAACTGCATTGGAACGTCGGTTTGCCAGATTTTGCGCTGTCTGGTTGGGCTTGAATTGAAGCCGTTTCATGGCTTCGGTCACTCGCAGATGGACTTCTGGCGTGACTTTCGTTTTCCCAGTAATGACGCGTGAAACAGTGGCTTTCGAAACTCCAGCGAGTTGGGCCACATCTTTAATAGTAGCCATAAGAAACCACGGTGCAGGATTGGACAGTCGACCTGGTGAGAGCCGACTGCCTGGCAAGATGTTTGGACTAAACAGCGTTGTTGGAGATCACATTTCGGTACCAATGGGCAGAATCTTTCAAGGTACGCTTTTGGGTTTCGTAGTCGACATGAACGAGACCAAATCGTTTAAGATAGCCTTCGGCCCATTCAAAATTGTCCATGATCGACCATTGGAAATAACCCGTCGCTTCGATTCCGTCTTGAATGGCTCGTCCGAATTCCGTCAGGTATTGGCGCAAGAAATCAATCCGTAGGGAATCATGGACTTGTCCGTCGTTTTGTACAGAATCCAAGTTTGCCATCCCGTTTTCTGTGATGACAATCGGCAGTTTGTAGCGTTCGTAAAAGAAACGCGGCCCCCAATAAAGCGCTTCGGGTGTGATCTGCCATCCTATTGCAGTGACAGGTAGCTCCTTTTTGAAGACAGTTTCTGGGCTGCCGTCAGCTGATGCCCGAACAAAACGTCCCCAATAAATATTGGTTCCATAAAAATCCAGAGGTTGATGGATGGTCTTCATATCGCCCTCATGTATTTTTGGCATCTCGGCTTCAAAGAGTGTCACGCCGTCTTCTGGATAGGCACCTAGAATCATCGGATCGGAAAACCAAGCGTTGCTCATAACGTCCTTGAGCGGGACTGCAAACATGTCTTTTCGAGCGGCTTCAATGTCCTCTGGAGAATTGGTGAGTGGGATTGAAATCGTCCCTACCGGTGCTCCACCGATCAAAGGAGCTTTTTTGGCACGTGCGCGGATCACTTGAACGGATTTGCCATGTGCTAACAAGGAATTATGTGCCGCTAATAGGACTTCTCCAAATCCCATTTGCACACCAGGAGCATGGCGTCCTTCATGGTGTCCAACTCCAATAAAACACTGGGGTTCGTTATGGGTGAACCAATGACTCACACGATCTGAAAGTTTATCCACAATCAGAGCGGTATATTCTGCAAACCACTCCGTGCTATCGCGATTCAACCAGCCGCCTTTGCAGTAAAGCGAATAGGGGAAATCCCAATGGAATAGGGTCACCCAAGGGGTGATGTTTTTTTCAAGCAGGGCATCGATCAAACGACTATAAAAATCCAAACCTTTTTCATTCACGGTTCCGATGCCTTCTGGCAGCACACGGGGCCAACTCACCGAAAGTCGGTAAGCCTGCAAACCGATCTCAGCCATCAAATCAACATCTTCTTGATAGCGGTGGTAGTGATCGCAAGCCACATCTCCAGTATCGCCAAAGTTCACCTTTCCAGGTTGGCGACACATCATGTCCCATACTGACAGTCCTCGACCGTCGTCATAAGCAGCCCCCTCAATTTGATAACTGGCCGCCGCTGCACCCCATACAAAACTTTCTGGAAAGTTCATAGTGCCTCCTTCGTTTTAAAAAATACAAAATCGAGAATCTCTAATGAGAAAAACTATTTGGGAAACCAACGAGGGGTTTCTCAAAACCAAACTTTATAAAAATAATATGTTAGAAACCGGTTTCTTCCCGTGGTTTAATGCCATAACCATTTATCAGGAAATTTATTAAACTTATTCTTCAACAAAAAAATAATCCAATAAGAAACCGGTTTCAGGCAGAAATTAGCGGTCTTCCTGAACCTTGTCAACAATTTTTTTAAGGATCTTTTTTGTTCGAAATCGATTCGGGAAAGAACGGATATTTAGTGAAACTTTTTAGCGACCGATTGACGAGCAACTAAAGTCGGAGTGAAGACGAGTTGATTGGGAGGGTTTCGTTCTTTTTGGAGCATCCATAACAGGGCTTTGGCACCGCATTTTCCCATCTCAAAGAGAGGCTGTCGGAGTGTGGTCAACGGGGGGCGGGAGTAACTGGCGAAGAAATCGTCGTCAAATCCGATGATGGAAATGTCTTCGGGGATTCTTAAATTGGCTTGGTAAATGGCGGTCATGGCTCCGGCAGCCATTCGGTCATTTGCAATAAAGATAGCTGTAAATGCAGGTCCGGTTTCAAGCAATTGTTTCATTTGCGTGTAACCGCCTTGTTCCGAAAAATCGCTGTTCACCACTAGTCTTTCATCATAAGGAATATCTTTTTGCTTCAGTGCTCGCCGATAGCCCTTCAGCCGATTGTAGCCTTCGACGTTGGAAATCACGCCCGTCATATGAGCAATGCGTCGATGGCCGTATCCGATGAGGTAGTTGGTAGCCATGAAACCACCCAAATCGTTGTCGAGATATACAGAAGACCTCGGCAATTCGGGTATATCGCGATTGATAAATGCGAGGTAATGGCCTTGTTCCACCCATTGCTTCAGGTTTTCATCGGCCATGTTGTGCTGGCAGATGATCAAACCATCGCAATTGAGATTGATGAGGAATTCTACTGATTCTCTCCCCCGTTCTGGGTCATCGTGAGAATCGGTTACAATCATGTGCATGCCCGCAGGTTCGATGGTGTCTTCGATCCCTTTGAGCATTCGGCCATAGTAGGGGCTGGAAAAATCACCCACCAGCACACCCACGGCATTGGAACGGCGATTGGCAAGGTTTTGTGCAGTTTGATTGGGTTTGAAATTGAGGGCTTTCATGGCCTGCTGAACTCGCTGATGCACTTCCGGAGTCACTTTGGTTTTTCCTGTAATGACGCGGGAAACGGTGGCTTTGGAAACTCCGGCTAATTGTGCAACGTCTTTGATGGTGGCCATATGAAATTGTGAGGGCGCTAAAAAGCTTCGAGTCGCAGCTCAGATTGTGGGGGGATGGGCAGCACCTCATTCAATGAGATGAGTTGTTCCGTGTATTCGTCAAATGTCAGAGACCCGTTAATGTACTGATCTCCTAACTCGATCACAAGTTGCATTTCTTTGTTGATTTCTGTCAGCATATCCGGATCTTTAATTGCACATAATCCACTCATGTAGACCTCTCTAGGAAAAGGTTGCCATTATTTGAGATGAAATCGACTGCATGAGTTAGCAAAGCAAAGACTGAACCACTCCGCAAAACCAAGGGGGACCATGCAAAACATGTTTTTGAAAATTGGGGATAAAAGCAATCCCATCAATGGCGAATGCACCGATATGTCAGGAACCAACACGCTGGGAAAACAAGGGCATAAAGATTGGGTGGAAGTGCTTTCGTTTCATCACGGGATCGAGCAATCGGCTTCGCCCATTATAGGATCGACACAAGGTAGGACTATTGAGCGGTGCCAACATGAAGATTTTGCCGTTACAAAATATGTGGATTTGGCAACACCCCAGATCCATCTCGCCTGTTGCAACGGGAGCCATATTGATTTGGTGATCTTGGAAACCTACCGAGCGTCTGGGTATGGCGCAACCAACCAGCCAGTCATGTATTTGTGTGTCACGATGAAAGACGTGATTGTCTCCTCAGTGAAACTCGATAGCCAAGAACGGGACATTGCTGTGGAAAAAGTGACGTTTGCTTACGGCTCCATCACTTGGCGTTATGAACCACAATATGAAAAAGCGGGTGCCAGCCCTGAATCCCCAACCGCAGCGGGTTGGGATGTGGTGCAGAATCAAGAAGCTTCATAAAAAAAACGCTAGGGAAAATCGCAAATACTCATATAGAAAAGAAATTGAAATTCCTCAGTAATCGTAGATAGACTAGAAATACGCCCCCCGTGAAAATGCGGCGTCAGCGTTTCAATACCACCGATGACGATTTCGTGAACATCGAATGAATACAAGATCATATCATAACCAGGGAGAAGATGATGAACGTTGAATTACAAAATATTTTGAGCCAGTCGTTGGAACAAGAAGTCCCCAATGAAATTTTCACTTTTGATCAGTATCTCGAAGTGATTCGTAAAGAACCCTGGGTGGCAAGAAACACCTTCCAATTGTTGCATGACATGATGCTTTCGAGTGGTGTGGAGCATTCAATCACCGTGGGGAAGCCGGTCAAGCATCGTTATCAATTCTTTGAAGACGCCGAACGAGTGGGGCCGTTTGTAGTATTTGGCCAACAAAAAGCAAAAGAAAATTTAGTGGAGAAAATCGACAATGCCAGTCGAGGGTTGGAATCTTCCAAGCGACTGTGGATTTTGCTCGGACCTCCTGGGGCGGCAAAGTCGAGATCGATGGACGGACTCAAGACGGCACTGAATCAATACTCTCGTTCTGAGGCGGGAAAGACCTACACCTTATTGCTACCTACCGTAGACGAGCGATTGAAAGATCGTGCTCTCTTTGAAGAAGACGGTGTGTATTACGTCCAAAGCCCATTGTTTGAAAAACCCCTGCAAGTGATTCCGCAGTCTGCCCGCGCTAACTTTGCCAAAATGTTAACAGAACAAACCAACAAGGATGCCATCAGCGAGTGGTTGGAACGGCATCCTCATTACGATGGAGAATTCAAGATTGAGATCATCGGGATGATCTCGCCGTATTCGGATTATGTGATCAAACAATTCATGGCAGACAAAGGCTTGAAGTTCACCGAAATGCTCAGCTTTTTGAGAGTCCGACGGATGATCTACGACGCACGCACCAAAACGGGAATCGGTTCCTACACCCCACGCGACGAAAAAAGCCAAGAAGCCGGATCGTTAGTTGGTAATATTGATTATAGCTTGCTCCCTCGGTTTGGAAGTGAATCGCATCCGTTGGTGCATGACTACAAAGGGGAACTGTGTGCTGGGGCCAACGGGTTTGTGGAGATTCACGAAATTCTGAAGCTTTCTGATAAATTTTTGTACGAGATGTTGTTTGCCACACAAGACCGCTTTTTCAAACCTGAAGGGCAACCGCCCATTCCCTTCAATGGAGTGATCATTGGCCACACCAATTTTCATGAATTCAACATGTTCATGGGGAATGCTTCGTTTGAGGCTTTGCGGTCTCGAACCACGTTTATCGAAATGCCACTATCGGTGGACTACAAGCAAGAAGAGCAAATCTATTCTTTCACGTATTCCAATGACCATCGCAGTTGGAACAAAAATAAGAAACATCAAGCGCATGTGGCTCCGCACAGTCTGACCTTTTTGAGTTTGGTTTCAGTGATGTCGCGACTTTATGAGTCCAAGCAAAATCCGAATCTCACGTTGCTGCAAAAAGCGTTGATCTATGCAGGACGAGCGGACAGCGGAGTGGACAACAACATGGCGAAAATGATCTTGGATGAGTTCGAATTTGTGAAGCCTTCAGAAGGCACCTTCGGTTTGGATCCACGGTTCATTCAAAATGTGTTTGAAAACACGGAGCATTTCCAAATCAATGAATATGCTGCCAACATCAAGAAGCTCCAAGAAGAATCTGGTGATCATGCCATGCTGACCTCCATCGCTTTGGAAAATCCTTGCGTCACTCCATTGGATCTGTACATCCGCACCGAAAACTCGATCAAAGATCTGTTTGCAACTCAAAAAACCAAACTCAGTCATTACGTGGAAAAGATCTTACCCCAAGTGAAACAGTGGATATTTGGCCAAATTGCTAGCGATGTTTATAGCGCTATCTTGCGGGACGACACCGTGATTGAAAACACCTGGAAGAAATACACGGATCACGTCCGGGCCTACGCTCACAACACCAAAGTCAAGCACGACGTGACTCAAACCGATGTGAAACCGGATGAAAAATTCATGCAGACCATCGAACAATATCTGGGCATTCCAGACAAAGAAGTGTTCCGTAAAGAACTCAGTGATGCCATTGCCAGCGTGAATTACAAAGTGATCTTGGGTGACGAACCTTCGTATCAAAACGCGATCAAGAAGTTTGTATTCGAAAATGAATTCAAATCCGGAGAAAACATGAAGCTATTGGGTTGGATCAAAAGTGGTACGAGTGCTGCCAACGTGAATATCAAAGAACAGGAGCAACTCAACGAAACGATCCGTTACTTGATTGAAGAAAAAGGGTATTGCGGCAAGTGTGCGTTTCAAGCCCTGACCATCACAGCCAATGCTTCCAGTATCTTGATCTAAACTGTTTTGAATCATTCGTGGCCAACCCGAACCGGGAGTAATTTATGTCAGGGGAAGATAAAATTTCATCCAATGAATCTGAAGGGGCTTTCAATGAGTTCATTGAGGAACAGCTAGAAGATTTAGTGGAAAACATTCTCAACGAGGGAGACATCAGCAGCATCGGGGACCGCGGCAGCGATATCGTTATAGAGATGGATGATATTGCCGTGCCCACCTTCACCTATGGTGATGAAGGCGATGGGGGAGGAGCCGGAGGGACCGGACCGGGTACCGGAGGCGGAGGGCGTCTGCGATTCAGCATGCCTTTCCGTCGACTGATGGAGTTGATTGCCGAATCTCTCAAGCTTCCGGATTTGACCAAAGATGGCAAAGGTCGAATCAAAGAGTTGACCGATGAGTTCAAAACTTTTGGTCCGGTGGGGGTGATTCTGGATAAAAAACGTACCTTCAAACGTGCCTTACGCACCTGTGTTGGCACCGAATCTTACAATCCAGAGGCCGGGAAGTACGATGTGTACGTCCGACGTCAAGACCGTCGCTATAAACTTCCAGAACGTGTAGAGAAGCCCAAATACAACGCGGTGATATTCTACATGGGAGACATTTCTTACTCCACGTACGGAGAACGATTGGAGTTGGAGAAACGTCTCGTGAACTTTATCCAGAATTGGTTAGACTTTAATTATGGGGCCGGAAACGTAGAGCATCGTTTTTTTGTTCACGACATCGACGCTTACGAGGTTCGACCCGAAGAATTTTACAATGTGAGCAACATGGGCGGCACTCAAGCTGCACAAGTGTTTGAATTGGTATTTCAAGTCGCATTCAATGAATACGACACCAGCACCACCAACTTCTACGCATTTTATTTCGGAGATGGTGAGTTGTTTGATGACGACGCTCGAAAGATTCTGGAAACCTTAGAAAGCAGTTTACGTCCCTTGTTCAACCGCATTGGTATCGTGGAGGTACAACCCGGAAGGCTGAGCCTACTCAACCGACAAGTGGCCACACGGTTCCATCGCGACCCCGTGATTCGGTTGAGTGAAATTAATGATAAATCCGAAACCATCGATGTCATTCGAGCATTATTTGGAGAACGCTAATGCGCACAGTAGCCACCGATTCAGAATTGCATACCTTGGAGCAGCGGGTTTTGTACCATGCCAAAGAATTTGGCCGGACCTTGCCGGAAATGCGTTTCTTTATATTGGATAGTTGGGAATTTTTATCGTTGCTGGAAAAATACGTGTACCCGATGAGTCCCGTAAATATTTGGGAAGGCAAACGTGTGGTCACCAAAAAGTTTCGTGTGGAAACCGGCCAGGAATCGAGTTTGTATTACGAAGTGGTGCAAACGGGCAATCCGTCTTATGCCTATCTGAACGCAACCAATTCTCCCATGATGCAAGCATCGGTGATGGCCCACGTGGTGGGACACTGCGAATTCTCAGAATTGAATGTGCTCCGCGATTCTACCCAGGATCGCACTGAATTTGTAATCTTTCTGGTCCGAAAAACGAACATGGCTCGAGAACAAATGGGGGAGCGGAATTTCTTTCAGTACTGGAATGCTTGCGAGTCGGCCGTTCCTTTGATTGCCCCTCACTCGCAATTCAACCTGTCTCGTTCAGTAGAAACCGAAAGTGCCCAACAAGGTCAAGAAACCGACACGTATGTACCGGACGACATCGCACCCCAATTGCTGAATCCGTATTCCTACACAATGGAATCGCTATTGCAGTTCGATACCAAAGAAACGGCGTGGCAAAAGGAAATGCAGCAAAAAATTGACAAGGAAACGTTAAGCCGACAGGGCTACAAACTGAAAGCTCCCTGCCAAGACATCCTGGGATTCTTAAGAAATCATGCTCCCATGAGCCAAGCCGAAAAGGCGGTCTTGGACTATATTTACACCGTCCATTCCACTCACGATTTTGTGATTCGAACGCAAATCATGAACGAAGGATGGGCGATGTATTGGGAAAAGAAAATCATGCTAGAATTGTTCAAAGAGAAGGCGGTCAAAGGGATTATTGATTATGCCCGTGTGTTTTCTGGAGTGTGCTATCCTCGACCGTACTACATGAGGAACCCCTACCATCTTGGATTTCACATGTGGAATCACATTGAGGAGCTTTACGAGACTGGAAAGGTGACCTTGGACTTCTTGGAAGAGACCGACCAAGACGTGAAAGATCAGTGGAATCGCGGCAATGGAACGAAACCCATGAAGTGCATGGAACACTTGGTAAAAACAGTCACCGATTATGATTTTTTAAGACGTTTTTTAACTCCAGAATTGATTGAAGAATACCATTTGAACCGCATCAGCCGGAGAGATGCCCAACGCTTGGGATTGCCACCGGACAGCATCATTCGTGAGAATCAATACTGGGTGTGGATCGATCCCCATCCGATCAAAAGCGAGATGCTGAAATTTTTTACTCATTTTTATCGACCTCGTATCTATATCATCGATACCGATTTCCAAGATGGAGGATTGCTCCTTTACCACCGGGACGACAACCGAAGGCTCCGCAAAGATTGGATCAAACCGACCCTCAAAAATCTAAACCTAATCTGGAAGGGGCCGGTTTCATTGGTTTCCAAAAATTGGCTTTACAGCTTTTCGGCCAACCTATTCAAAGAGACTGTAGTGACTGAGGTCCCCTTTGAACAAGTCCAGGCTCGGATGCAAAACTCCGAAAAACCTATCAGAGTTTGAGGTGACTATGTCGTTCGATTACAAGACCTTGTTGGGGTATCAACGCAAAAAAACCTTAAAGTTCTCGGAATTTGTGGACGCTTTCGTGGCGCGGCCTGGAGATTATATGCACACGGCAGCTTCATTGATTTCCGAAGCGATTAAATACTTTGGGTTTGAGATTGTCATCCGCAGTGGAGAGCCGGTCATCAGTTACAACATTTTTAAAGATTTGTTCTCCAATGGGATCAATGCCGTTTTTGGTCAGGAGTTTTGCATCAAATACGTGATGGATGTCGTGGAATCTGCTGAAAAAGAAGCGGGTCCCAACCGAGGTATTGTTTTAGTAGGGCCTCCTGCCTCGGGGAAAACCAACATCGTGGATTTGGTGACCCGTGCCGTGGAAGAATACACGAAACAAAGCACGATCCATCTCTATTCGTTCTTTTTTCAGTTTCAGAATGGAGACCGATTGGTAGAGTTACGGTCGGCTTTTCGCCATAGCCCCTTATTGCTGTTTCCCATATCTCTACAACGGGAAGATGGTACGGTGAGCCAACCTCGGCAAGAGTTATTCGACTACATCAACAAAGATCGTGCGGAATACGAAAAAATTCCCGTTCCTACCTATTACCAGAATGCCGCGCTGGACAAACGCACCTTGGATATTCTGGAAGCCTTGCTACAAAACCCGCGTAACAAAGAAAAATCGTTGTTTGCAATTTTGGAAGAAACCGTGCGGGTGGAAGAGATCGAGTTTTCCAATGCTCAGGCCAAGGGCATTGCCAACATCGACGAGTTGCAACAGCTTAAGGTGCGCATTCGACCTTCTGATTTAGGAGATATGGATAGTGCCATTCTTACCGAGCATCTACCGGGGAAGTCGTTCTTTCAATACGAAGGCGCGATGATCGATTCCAATCGTGGGATTTTGCACATTCACGATTCGTTTGGGGCTGGAGGCGACGGGGTTCGAGAAAATGACTACAAACCCCTGTTGATGCTGTTGGGAAGCGGTAAAACGTCGATTGAATCCACTCAGGCTCCTTTGGATAATACAGTCATCATGACCACCAATCTGAAGGAAATGGATCTGTTGGAACAACAACTGACTTCGTCTAAGTTGCTTGACCGCATCGAGAAGGTGCCGGTCAACTACTTACTGGATGCCAATTCAGAAATGGACATTCTGAAACGCGATATGTCTAACATTCGAGAAAAATACGATTTTGATCCAAATCTGTTGCGGGTGGCAGCCTATTATTCAGTCATGACTCGGTTGCTTCCTCCAGTGATGAAGCGGAAAAAACTTCCTGCCGATTGGAGTGACGCCAAATGCGATTTGTTTTATAGCATCACACCAGAACAAAAATTGTTCATCTATGCCTCTCAGGCAGAAGATCCGATAGCCACCATTCAAAAATTGCCACATTGGCATCCGTTCCGAAACGAGTCGATGCGGTTGGGGTTGAATTTGTATGATATTGACAGCTTCACTCCGTACATCAAACAGCATCCGAGTGCCGTTAATTTACGAAGTAGCGACTTGTTTACCGATGAACAATTGCGATTGATCGACGATGAATTCATGCGAGAACTGTGGAACGAACACTATCCCAACGAAGGCAAGCATGGCATCTCCATACGTCAGCTACAGAACATTATGCGCAACACGATTGCCAACTCTGACGGCCGTAAGATCCATGTTGGGATTTTCCTCAGTCAGTTGAAACGGTTGATGAGTGAAGGGACAGAATTGCACCACTGGTTGGCAACCGAGCCCCAAGAAATGCCACGGCAACCGATACCTGCTCGGCGAATTGGAAATGTATTTCTCGAAGAAGGTGTGGGCGGGTTTGGAGATTTTGATGGCTTGGTTCCGGTTGTGAAAGCGATCTACTACACTATCATTCGCAAGGAAATCACATTGTGTACTGTAGATCGAGATCCCGAGCGGATTGAGGCGGATTTGCGCCGCTATTTACAACACTCCCTTTTGGCTCGTGCCGTCCACAATAAAGCGTTCTCACACGTGATGGTGCCCCGATATACGTTCATTGACCCGGTCAACGGTGTGAAAGTAGACGAGCCGGACGTGAACTACATGGAATCCATCGAGAAAATTCTCTGCCACGGCACAAGCTATCAATTGTTTCGAGAAGAAATTGCGCAGAAGTTTTTGGACCTGCAATCGACCGGAGAGTTGTTGTTGGAACCAGGTAAATCGATCATCACGTCCAAAAACGATTCTGTGGTCACCTGTTTTGCAAAAGAGTACAATCTCTTGTTGTCTCACCGCAAAGTCGATGATTCCATCAATCCGGAGTTGTTGCGAAACGCGTTTTTTCACAAACGCAATGATCCCGATCAGTACGAGCACCATACTCCCGAGATTCGAGATTTTGTAGAGCGTATCATTAACAACATGATAGAACGATTTCGATATTCTGGTGAAATCGCGCTCAATACCATTGTATTTGCCTTACGAAAAGAAATCGTCGATTTTGAAAAGATCTTGAGTTGAGGTGAGCTACCAGTGAATTAGAAGAGTTTCGTCATCCGCACGCAATTTCCCTTATCATTCCAGGAAACCTCATCCATAAACGTGCGGATGATTAATATCCCCCGCCCGCTGTTCAATAAGTTCATAGGATCATTTGGATCTGGTAGTGACGAAGCATCAAACCCTTTCCCTTGATCTTCTATATCGATACTCAACCCTTCTTTTGTGATTGAAGTTTTGATTCGAACGATACGTTTTGTGTATTCGGGCAATTTTTCTCGTTCGGCTAAAACTTCGTCAAACTTAGCGTGAGATTCCTCTTTAATGGAGGAAGGCACTTCCAGATTTCCATGGACAATTGCGTTTGTGATGGATTCGTGAAGGCATAAGACTAATTTTTGGAGGTCGATCTGATGAAGTTTACAATAAGGGGCAACATGTAATTTCAGATACTCCACAACTCCGGGGATGTGTTGGCTGTTACTAGGGAGGCTTAAATTCAGTTCCCCTGTCAACTCAGGAAACGGGGCTTCCATTTGCTTTTGAGAGGTCAAACCACTTTGCAATCGATTGATCGTTGGCAACAATTCCTTGAGTTTGAAGGGCTTGACTACAAAATCATACGCCCCCAATTTGAGCGCTTCAATCGAAGTTTCCAAACCCGCATGACCCGTCATGATAACAAAAGGAATGTCGATGCGTTCTTTGCGGATTCTTTTGAGCAGTTCCATGCCATCCATTTTGGGCATTTGGATGTCGGATAGAATCAGGTCAAATTCACTCGGATTGGCGGAAAAGGTTTCCCAGCCCAGTTCACCGTTTTCTACAATGGTAACCACATGACCCCGCCGGTTGAGTCCATAAGAAATAGCCTCCCGCATGGCCTCTTCATCTTCAATGAGTAAAATATTCATAGCTCCTCTCCATGGGGTAATACGATTCCTTCTTCATTTTCTTCCAAAGGCAGACAAACGCGAAAGCAGGCCCCTTTGCCTGACTCCGAGATGACGTTTAACTGACCATGATGGTCTCCAATAATGCCATAGCTTATGGAAAGCCCCAAACCGGTACCTTTCCCTACAGGTTTGGTAGTAAAAAAAGGATCAAAGATGTTGGGAAGCACCTCTTTGGGAATGCCGGGGCCATTGTCTTCCACTTCGACGACAATCCAATCCCCTTCTTGTAACGAGCGGACCGTGATTATTTTATCCCCCTCTATTTCTTCTAATGCGTCTTTGGAATTGGTGAGCAAGTTGGTGAAAACTTGTTCGATCTGAATACGATGGCATGGCACCATTGGCAGCCGTTCTCCTAATTCCTTCTTCACTGTAATATGTTGTTTCATGAGTTGGGCGTTCATCAGGATGAACGTTTCTTCAATCAGATTATTGATAGCCTCGGTCTGTCCACGGGATCTTCGTGCATCGCGACCGAAGGTACGCAGATGGTTGGTGATTTTTGAGGCTCGGTCGACGTGCTTGATGATGTTCTCTAACATCGGAACGGCTTGGTCATACAAATCCTCTTCAAAATCATCGATCAGGTTTTCCGCGTTGATTGAAATCACTTGCAGAGGTTGATTGATTTCATGAGCGATGCCGGTGGACATTTCTCCGAGAGAGGCTAGTTTCGAGGACTGGATCAGTTGATCTTGAGTGTTGCGCAATTTGGTTTCGGTGAGTTTTCGTTCATCGATTTCTAGTTGCAGTTGATCATTAGATTGTTGAAGTTCTTTGGTACGAGCTTCCACCAATTCTTCCAAATGGTCTTTGTATTCTAATAGTTCAGCCTGGCTGGCTTCGAGCTGTAGTTGGGCTTGCCTGTGTTCGGAAATTTCGTCATGCAGGTCTCGAATCATGAGGTTGAACGTTTCTTCTAATACTTTTAATTCATTGTTGTAGGGAGTTCCTGTATCCACCCGCAGGTTTTCCAATTCATGGAGCTTCACACGCCTTGCTACGGCAATCAAACGGCTCAACGGATTTGCCAACAACCGGGTGCCGACCCATAAAAAAATTATCCATAAGGCTATGGTTTTGATGATGGCGTTAACCAAAATCAATCCAAAGCCTAGCTGAACTCGCTGGAACACGATTTGAGAACTGGAATACAACATGATTTTACCGACTTCCCGCTCTTTCCCTTTGTAGGTGTGACGCAATGGAGACGTGATGCCGAACAATCCACCGCTTCCGGCAAGATCACTTTCAGGTAAAATTCCAGCCGTCGCCACTTCTTGGTTCTGGTCATCGACAACTCGTATCCCAACAACAGAGGGCAGGGTCAACAACCCCCCTGTTGTGGATTGCAAAGGATCTAAGTATTGATCCCACAAGGATGTGGCCAGTCCCGGTTCAAAGGTTTTTGTGAGCACTTCCAATTCTTTCAAGATGGTGGCTTGGGTATTGTAATATTCAGCCACCATATGGACGACCGTGACGATCAAAGCGATCACAAAATAGATTCCAAACACCCGTTTCAGCATTTGGGTGGAAATCGAATTTTTCAATTGGAATGTTGGTTGCGGCGACATAGCGTCCCTCCCTGATCAATTTGTCGTCTTGCCTAGTTTTTACGATAGGCACCTTCGCGAGCTTCTTTGAAATACTGTTCGTATTTACCACTCTCTTTCAATTGCCTCAGCCCGGTGTTGAATCGTTTCAGAAGCGTTTGATTTTGAGGATTTTTTTTAGATAACATCAAATAGCTGAAGTTCCGCAAAAACGGCTTCGGATGATTTGTGATCAACGCCACTTGTTGAAGACCGAAAGACTTTTGAAGCACTTCATATCCAACATTCATTTCTTGCGGATACAAATCGATCCGACCTTTGAGCAATTTATTGAAATTGGATTCGTCGTTGGGGGTTCGATTGATGGAGACCGAACCTTGAGTGATGGCATCGTCCAACAGTTTCCCGTAAGAAAACCCGACCAAGCCACCCAACTCGAAGTTTTTGAGATCATTGATCGCATTCCAATCGAATGCCTGGTCCTTTAGATGAAAAAACACATGAAATTCTTCAACGACGGGTTCGCTGTAGTAAAAAAATTCTTTACGATCTTCGCGCTCCAACCAAACAGCTGTTCCATCTTCACGCCCTAACTTGGCTTCCTCGAATGCCCGTTGCCAAGGATAAAAATTGATCGTGACTTCTACGCCTTGGCTGGCAAACGATTCTTTGATGATACGTGCCGCAATCCCTTGGTACTTCAAATCTTCAGAAAGATAAGGGGACCAGTCGCCTGCACTGAGACTAATAGTTTCTTGCCCAGCCGCTACCCAAGGCAAGGTGATAAGAAAACACCCAATGCTCAAAAAGAGTTTTAGTTTTCTAACGATAAAAAATTGCATACTTTTTTCTCCACGCAGGGGTCGCAATCCTTGATACTCGCTGTTAGGCAAGTCGAGAACAAAGGCCAATCAGAATAACAAAGTAAGCTCACTCTTGATTTTCTAACTTTCGGTAGAATCAAGGGGCAATACAGTCATAAGGATAGCGCAGATGGGGCGAAGTAACCAGAGTTATTTTAACTTTTGTTGTCTTTTTGTTTAGATTTTGTTTTTTTAATTTTCTCGCAAGGTGAGATGCTAAGTCGAGTAGCTGCAACCGAAGCTGGACGCCCTATTCTAAAGTTCCTTTAGCGAAGAGTTGTTCGATCAAACCCTCTGCTTTGAACTCAGCAAGGATTCGGTTAAATTGGGGAAGCACAGCTATGGCTTTCTCAGAATTTCGAGAAAATCCTACATGGTAAACGGATTGATTGATCGGAGTAGGGGCTTGTCCTATCTTATCAGCAATACCTAACTCATAGAGTAAAGTACGAGCTACTAACTCATTATTGAATACAAAATCCAAGCGACCTCGGACGAGCATTTGATAAGGTAAGGTAGCCTCGCCCAACTCGTAAATTTGTATTGTTCCTGCTTGAATAGCGGCATCAAATCGGTCACCAAAGGAAAAAGCAGCGCCTCCTCCAATTCGATAGCCACGAAAATCTTCAACAGTCTTCCAGTCAAAGCCGTTTGGAAACTGTTCTTTGAGGAAAAAGGCAAGGGCTCGCTGCGAAAACAAAATGTCAGAAAAAAGCACATAGGGGCGATCCTTAGATTGAAGCCCACCCATGAAACCATCGATTCGACGTCCTGATTTGACTTCTCGCAAGCAACGTTTCCAAGGTTGAATTCTCATTTCAAGATGTACATTTTCCATACGTTGAAAGATTTTTTGTAATAGGATTGTAAGTATGCCCCCTTCAGGAGCATGACCTATTTTTCCAATGACGTAAGGTGGCCAAGGGTCTTCGCATAGACGAATAACGGTTGGTGCGGACCAAGCGGTTATTCCTGAGGTTACGAACAAACCAATTAGGAAAATGCGTCGCATCATGAGACCTTTTTTTGGAAGGAAGTATCAATAAACAATATAACTTAGCGAAAGTCCTATCACTTTAGCGTAATTCGACAGGGTAAATAAACAGAGAACATCTTTGGAATGGGAAGTTGTTTGTATCATTTGAAAAATCACTTATTGGAAAATAAACTTTCCAATTATGGAACGTATATGCTAAGAATATTACATCCTGTCACGATCATTAAGATTGTTGACTGGCCACAACAACTGCCCAGTTCCAGCTTCGCCCAGTTCGTTGGTGTTTAGGAATGAACATCAATCGCTTCCGTGTGATCGCCCTATGTTTTCAGGGATTACCACTTCTATCTTTTTCATATTCTTAGGCCCTCCGCGTGGTTTTATTGTTTTACTTGAACCATCCTGTATGACTGGAAGTCGCGGTCGTTTTGATGCTTCTGAGTCAAGAATCTAAATCACCTGAAATTACAACACGTAATATCGGATCACAATAGAGTGGATCGTTTTCAAATAGAGAAGATTTACGATCAGGTTCTGAGATTTTCCATCTGGAGTGACTATGAATAAAAATATTTCGATTAGAAAAATGAGTAAGGCTTGTATCATCCTGGGGTTATGTTTACTGGCGTCGAGTCCATCCGCCTTAGCCAAATCGAAGGTGACTTGGGCCTATATGGCGGATGCTGAACCGATCAATTGGAAAGAAAATGGTGAAGCGAAAGGCTTAGAAGTCGAAATCGTGAGCCATATCATGAAGCAGTTAGGGATCGAGGTAGAGCATAAGTTCTATCCTTGGAAACGTGCGCAGATTATGGTGGAACGGGGGAAAGTCGACGCGATGATGACGACTCCCACTAAAAAGAGATTTCAATATGCCATTTTTGGTAAGGAAAATGCCCTTCCGAATTATTGGAATATCTTTATCAAAAAAGGAAATACCACGTTGGCCCAATCAGTTGCCGAGTTTCAAGGATTGGAAGATCTGAAGGGCTACAAATTGGTCGATTTCATCGGGAATGGATGGTCTGCCGCGTTCCTCAAGAAAACTGAAGGTTATAAGATCCACGAAGTGTCAAAATTGGAACAACTGCCAATCCTTCTTGCCAAAGGGCGTGGAGACATTCTGATCAA
The DNA here is from genome assembly GCA_028281495.1 of SAR324 cluster bacterium. Lineage (GTDB taxonomy): Bacteria > SAR324 > SAR324 > SAR324 > NAC60-12 > JANQJU01. The sequence goes on along the minus strand of JANQJU010000029.1, from coordinate 633,958 downwards.
TTCTTCCACTTGGATCAATTGGTGGGCTGAAAAGCAAGGAGTCAGTGACCAACTAGAAGAACATCAAACAGACGGTTGGCCGTGGACTCGATTCCATTTCGTTTTCATGGTGTCTCGAAAATCTCCTTGGGTGCAGCAAGGGTTGATACGAGCCATGGATGAAGAATTGAAAAAGATGAAAGATTCTCAAATTTGGTACCAAATGCTTCGTAAATTTAGGAATCCCCATGGCTATGGAGTTCCTTTCGAGAGCTATCTGGATGCCGCTTATGAGCAGCAACACGGTTTTTATTCAGACTATGAAAGCTATCCTATTTTTCACCGTTGAGAACGAGCAACACGGCCTTTTTCGAGGGCGATGTTTTCTAGCGGTCAAGAGCTTGACTTCGATTTGGAGATTTAGTGAAACTAAACCGTTGGAGCCACTCGGCTCCATAATTTTGTTAACTTTCAAATCTAAATCTCAAACTAGTGGAGCTGATTATGTCGACAGAATACGATCTGGTACTGGCCAATGGACGAGTGATGGATCCGGAAACCAATTTAGATGCAGTACGAAATGTGGGGATATTGGATGGAACGGTAACAGCGATTACCAAAAGCCCCTTACAAGGCAAGGAAGTCATTGATGTGAAAGGCTTGGTGGTTGCGCCTGGGTTCATCGATATCAATCAACATGGCTTCAACAAGGAGAGTGACAAATACCAAGTAACGGATGGGGTCACGACCTCCTTGGACATAGAAAATGGACGCCTGTTGATTGACGATTGGTACAAAATCCACGAAGGCAACTCGATGGTCAACTTTGGAATTACGGTCGGACAAATTGCGGCTCGCATCGCCGTTATGGGACCGTATACGTTTGAAGCTCCGGCGGAGCTTGATGAGATATTCGATTTGATGGGTAAGTTTCCTAACACAGAGCATGATGCGAGCACCTCCGAACAAGTCGAACAAATTGTAGCTCACCTGCAAGAGGGGTTGGACGCGGGTGCTTTAGGAATCGGTATTGGCTTAGGATACACTCCAGGGGTGACTCCGTTTGAAATGCAGGCAATGTTTCAAGTTGCTGCCAAAAACAATGTCCCAATTGTTGTACACATTCGTGAGCTTTATGCCGATATCATGAATGCGATTGAAGAAGTGATCGGTTATGCTTCGGTGGCGGGCGTGTCAATCCATGTGAACCATATCACGAGCTATAATCAAGCGCGGGCACCGGAGTTATTGAATCGTATCAAGCGGGCACAAGGTGAAGGGGTGAGTATCACCACTGAACTATACCCTTACGATGCGTATTCGACCTACATCCAATCTTCGCTGTTCGATGGGGATTGGCAAAAAGCAACAGGCATTACTTATGGAGATCTGGAATGGGTCGCGACCGGTGAGCGGCTTACCCCAGAAACATTTGAAAAATATCGAAAAATCGGTGGTGCGGTTGTGGCATTCGCCATTCCCAGTGAACAAGTGAGCTTATGCATTGCTGATCCGGATGTCATCGTGTCTTCAGATGGTTTGGAATACCATCGAGGTGTGAAAACCGATCATCCCCATCCACGAGGGGCCGGAACGTTCTCACGTGTCCTCGGAATGTACGTGCGAGAACGACAATTGATCGAGCTGATGACTGCGTTGCGAAAAATGACACTTCTTCCGGCTCAAAGAGTCGAAACCGTGGATCCACAGATGAAAAAGAAAGGAAGGGTACAAGTAGGGTCGGATGCCGATATCACCGTTTTTGATCCCAACACGATCATTGATCAAGCCACCTACCAGAATCCACTTGTGTATTCTAAAGGAATTGCACACGTGCTCGTGAACGGAACCTTTGTGGTTAAGAATTCGCAACTCCTAGAAAACGTGTTTCCAGGGAAGCCGATTCGACGGTCGCACTGAGCCTGTTTGAGCCAGTTTATTCGGCAGCGACCACCACATTACGTCCAGCGGCTTTTCCGCGGTACAGGCAGTCATCGGCCCTTTTGAGAAGGAGATGGATTTGCGAAGCATCATCAGGAAAAGTCGCGACTCCTAAAGTCGCTGTAAGATTTCCGGTGGGTTGTTGGTCTTGGAAAGGAAATTCTTCGTCTTCCACAGCTTTGCGAAGTTTTTCGGCTACTTTGATCGCATTGTCTTTTGTGCAATTAGGAAGGACCATCACAAATTCTTCTCCTCCAAATCGAGCAGCCAAGTCTCCTTTTCGAACATTCTGAGAAAAAATTGCGGAGATCCCTGCCAACACGACATCTCCCATTTGATGGCCGTGGCTGTCATTATAATGTTTAAAATTATCCACGTCTGAAATGATCAACGAGAAGGGTTGTTGGCTTTCGGGATAAACGGTTTCTAAGGCTTCTAAAAATTCATCCAAGCGACGCCGATTGGCCAAGCCGGTCAGACGATCTGTGTCTGCATCATGCTCGATGGTGTCCAGCTCACGTTGCTTGTAGTACCAGACACGGAACTTGACGATGTCATGCTTTAGGTCGAAAATCGAAAATGGTTTGGCTAACACATCGTCGACCCCCATTTTCATCAGCCATTCCCGATTCATCACGTCGTTACAAAATGAACTGATTACAAAAATGGGAACTCCGTAGATCTTTGTGGCTTTGAGGAGGGTTTTGATGGCTTTTTCCTGGCTCGCCAATTTGTGGGAGAACATGACATCCAGGATAAACAGATCGAATCTTTCTTTGGTCGCATTGTCGATAAATTCCTGGGGGTTATCCAATTCCATCACTTTGGCTTCGGGCCATTGCGATTCAATCACACCACGAATGATCATCCGATCTGCAATATTTTGATCGATCATCGCGACTTTGATTTGACCGGTGGAGATCACTCGCTCGTTTTTGCGAACCAAGGACTGAGCGGTCGTGATCCTGAGTTTTTCTGCTAAAATGTGGGAAAACATCAGGTAGAAGACGGACACAGAATCGGTGGGAAATTCAACGGCAAATACCTCTTCGGAAAAAGCTACGATTTGGCAATCAGTTTCAGCAAGGACATCGGCGGAGCGAGGTCCGGGACTCAAGATCGACATCTCTCCGGCAATATCTCCTGGCATTTCCAAGCGCAGGATGAATTTGGATTGAGAGACGACAGCCAAAGAGCCTTCGAGCAGAATATAGAGTTCGGGAGCGCTTATGTCTCCTTCTTTGATCAGGTATTCGTCCTTCGGCAGATGAAGCAATTGTCCTTGCTTCAAAAGAGAGGTCAAGGTAGAAAGCTCGAAATCCTTAAAATACCGCCCTATCAATATTGTTTTTGAGATCGCCTCAAGTTCTTCAGAACTCTTGGCCGATAACGGTACACGCTGCATAAAAGTTTCTCAGATTGCGGTTCAAATCCAGACGATTTCCTTACAACCAGTTATTGGATAAAAGCAAATGTTATCTTTCGCAATAGTGGCCGTCGTGCCAGCCTTACTTTGGATTTGGTTATTCTATATAGCCAACCGTTACAAGCGCAGTAGTGCATTTTTGATGATCCTGCTGTTTTTTGGAGGATTTTGCAGCGGGTTGATCGCGCTCACACTCAATCATATTGTCGAAAAATATACGATGTTTTGGCCAGGTGCTTCGGAATCAGTGATCCTATTTGAAAGCCTGCCTGAATTTCGTTATTACGCTCTGGGCTTTTGGTACATGGTTGGCTTTAACGAAGAATTTGCCAAACTTGTGATCCTGTTATTGTTTGCTTACCATTCCAAGGATTTTCGAGAACCATTTGATGGTATTTTGTATGCGGCTGTGGTGGCTCTTGGCTTTGCTTGTGTCGAAAATATGTTTTACTCGGATCGCTATGGATTTCCAGTCCTGGTGCTGCGGTCAATCATCATCCTTCCCACCCATATCGTGATGAGTGTCCCTATGGGATACTTTATGGCCAAATCTCGATTTTTATTACGATCTCGTCAACCTCATCAAACCTTTCATCCTGAGGCCGTTTTGTTGATTCTGCAAGGCTGGCTGATCTCTGCATTCCTTCACGGAACCTACGACGCGCTGCTTTCTTTGAATTTAGAACGATGGTCTTATACGTTGCTGTTGATCATGATCGGCTGGACTTTGTTATTGCGCCATTATTCTCTCAAACGATCCAACTTTTCTCCAACCTCAGCCGAGTCGTACAGTGGCTCCCACTCGGGAAAAACTTCTGAAACATAAAAACGTGTTTTGGAGATTGACATCGATTAGGTTTGCAGTTTCAGCTTCAGCATTGCAATGAGGCTGAGCAATTGCTTGCGCAGTTGTGGCTGGGAGTTGAACTGCTTGATAGCCCTAAAGGCTTGATCTAATCCCGAATTCAATACTTCTGGGTTGGTCTGAGACTCCAAAGTGGATTCCAACATACTGACCAAAGACCGCACGTCTCTCACTCGCCTCGCTTGTTTGAGGTGTGTGCCAATCAATGAAACGGTTTCTCGAAGCGCTGCCGTATCCCCTGATTTTTCTGCTGCGGAAGCTACTTTTTTCAAAGCACTTAATTTCTGAACATTTCCGCTCGCTGAGCGATAATCGTTGATCGCCAAAGGATAGGCCGCCTTAGCACGTAACTTTTGGGCACGCGGGTAGTTGGGATTGTTATCAGGAACCTTATCTAGTTCCTGCATGGCAAGTTTGTAATTTTTTTCTTTATAAGCATCTTGGGCACGCTGAAAGGGGATGCTTTCTATCATCTTTAAAGAGTTTGCATAATCCGGGGAGTTTGGCTCAACGCGGCGAAAATATCGAATCGCGTCATTATATTTTTTATCCTCCAACGCAGACATGCCAGCTTGGTAGTTACTATCTGAGCTATCGCCTGCCCCCCCATTCTCGGATGACCATAGGCTACTCACCGTGGAACACCCCGCTAACATCCACGCCAACCCCACGAATAACAATAATTTTCGATTCCAAAGTGTCACCGTTCCTCCTTAGGCAATTTTCACCGTACCAGACTTGTTTATACCACAAGCAAAGATTGAGCCTTTTCGATGATCAATTTTAGCATATACGAGGCTGAATACAAACGCATGACAGGGACGCCTAGATTCTCCTCATGAACCCTATGCCTATCCCACCGGTCGATTTCACGCAAGTCCACCTTGATGCGCCTTTAAGAAAGATGGCAATCGACCCAATCGAGGCAGATGAAAACAATATTGTTCCAATATTGAACAGGGGGCGGTTCTGCTGACAAAAACTATCGAAGTTGCTCCAGCTCCTTAGCAAGCTGTAATGAAGCTTCGGTATTTTGAAATCGAAGACTTTGTATGACTTCATCAACATCCTCTTTTCGGATACCTCGCTGTTCCCACATCGTTTTTTTAGGGGATTGATAGCCCGAACGATTGAGGAGATTTCGCAACCAATCATTGACCTCACAATCTATGACAAGATGGATGCGGGGTTGGGAACTACCATTATATACACGGTGAGGGAGATTGAAGTTTAAATACCAACATTCTCCAGGTTTCATCCTGATACGATTGCTGTTGAGATAAAATTCGACCTCGGAACTGGTGGAGATGGGGATGTGCAATCGCACCCCGTTGTCTTCAACGCTTAGATTAAAATCCGTATGCTCGTGGATACGACTTCCAGGACCTAGTAGCATCAATCGAACTGAGAGTGTGGAACACTGGAATGTAGCCAACACTTCCTGAAAGTAAATACAGCGTTGCAATAGGGAGGTATCTCGGTGGGGTTCAGAAAGCTTGGAAGCAAACACATCGGTCGCCGTTCCGTCTGCTGAACGCAAGGCCGTAGCGCTCCAATTGCCTTCGTAGTTTTGGGTGACATAGTGTGTAACCCATTCTTCCGGACGAACCTTTTGGAGGTCTGATGCCAATCGAACTGTGTCAAAAAATAGGGGGAGTTGGAGATAATCAGTCAAATCTCATTTTCCTTTGATTTGAAGGTTTCTTGTTCGGAAATTGAATTGTTTCCGATGGTTTTTGATTCTTTATTCAGCTTCTCCAACGCATTCTGAGGAATGTTGGAATAGGGCAAAGAGACGTTGGAACCCGTTTCAGAAATCGAAACACTTTTCATAGCACTCCGAAGGTGTTCGATGAGTTCTGGGAACTGCTGCAAGCGAGACCGCATTTGAGCAATATCAAATTGATCCAGATATTCGAGCAATTCTTTTCCAAATTCAGAAACTAAAGTGATTCCTGACTCGGCTCCCACGCGTTGTAAAGATTCTCCAAAGTTCTGCATGTCGTGAACAGGCTGTTTTCTACGAAGTCCTTCCCACAATGGCAACAACTCTGTTTCCAGTTGATGAATCACAGGACCCAATTGCGCTTGAGCTGCTTCTGTGAGGTGAATGTTTTGAAATTCAGTCACTCCGGAAGAAGGAATGGAATGTTCCAAAGAGGAAGACGAGTCGGAAGCAGTCGCGTCCTTCTCCACTTTCCGAAACTCCAAGAAACGGGCAAGTTCCTGAAACAATTTGGAGCGAGAGGTTGGCTTGGGGAGGTAGCTATCGAATCCACATTGGTTGAGCAATTCCTGGCTTGTTTTTGTGGAAGAGGCGGAAAGGGCAATGACCGGAATGGTCTTGAGCACTTCGTTGGATTTGAGCAGCCGTGTGGCTTCGTATCCATTCATCACCGGCATCTTGATATCCATGAGAATCAAATTGGGGCGGTGTTCCTCTGCGAATAGTAAGGCTTCCTGTCCATTTTTTGCGACCATCACTTGAATATTGGTTTGGGAAAAGCTTTCGATAATCAGTGTTCTATTGCTTTCCACATCGTCGACAGCAAGGAGTGTAGCGGGCATGAATTCGATTTCGGGATGGGATGGGTGGTCCGGTTCAGAAGTATCCTCAACCGAAGGTACCGCAACTTTTTGCAATAAAATCTCAAACACAGACCCTTGTCCCACGGTACTGCGAACAGTGAGGGAACCTTGCATCATTTCCACAAGTCGCTTGCTGATGGCCAATCCCAAACCGGTACCGCCATACTTTCTGACGTCTTGGTCATCTTGCTGTTGAAAGGCTTCAAAAATATGGTGGAGTGCTTGTTGAGGGATTCCAATGCCGGTGTCCTCTACAGCAATCAATAGATCGATTTCACTGCCATCTTCATACACGTGTTTGGGATGGACCTGGATTCGGACATGACCTGTCTCCGTAAATTTGACTGCATTCCCCACCAAGTTCACCAGTACTTGGCGGAGCCGAGTTTCGTCGAGCAGCAAAATCGGGGGGACCTCGGGAGCAATATCTTGGAGAAAATCGAGTTGCTTTTGCATGGTCTGCAAGGAAAAAATGGTCGCAATTTCCTTGATCAATTTATCGAGTGGCACGGGGCGATAAAAGATGTTCATTTTTCCAGATTCGATTTTGGAAAGATCCAAAACGTCGTTGATGAGTGTCAGCAGGCTCTCTCCACCAGTCTTGATGGCATTGATATAACTCTTCTGTTTTTTGTCCGTGAGGAGCGTGTCTAGCAACTCTGTAAAACCGAGAACCGCATTCATCGGAGTTCGTAATTCGTGGCTCATATTAGCTAGGAATTCACTCTTGGCATGATTGGCGACTTCAGCTTTTTCCTTAGCCACTTCAAGATCTTGATTTGCATGAGCCAACTCTTCTGTTCTTTGCGAGAGTTCCAGAGTTCGTTGTTGGACTTGTTTCTCTAAAAAACGATTTCGTAATTCGACTGCATAAACTCGTGCTCGATACCCTCCGATTATTAAGAGCGCTAACGTTAAAACCACTAAACCACGAAACCAAGCGGTTTCCCACCAAGGGGGCAGTACCGTGATCGAAAGCGCTACCTCTTGATCACTCCAAACGCCGTTGTTATTGGAACCCTGAACTCGAAAGCTGTATTCCCGTGATGGCAAATTGGTATAGGTGGCAAAACGATGACTACTATCGACGTGGTTCCATTTCGATTCTAAGCCTTCTAACTTGTAACGATATCGATTTTTATGAGGAGCAATAAAACTCAGTGAAGCGAAGGAGAAAGACACGATCTGATGCTCATGAGTGAGAGTGAGTTGCGGGGTAAGCCATATGGGGCGCTTCAATAAGGAATCTTCGGCAACAGAAACCGATTCGTTGAACATTCTAAGGTCTGTTAGCACCACCGGAGGCAGATAGGGGTTGCTGCGAATATGCTCCGGATCAAAAGCAGTGAAGCCATGTTTTCCAGCAAAATACATCATCCCATTGGCATCTTGCCATGAAGAAAGCCCGATCTCATTGTGATGCACCCCATCAGAAACGTCGAAATTGGTGAAGGTTTCTGTGACAGGATCAAAACGCGACAAACCTTTCTGGGTGCCTAGCCACAAGTGACCTTGGCGGTCTTCTAAAATACTGTTCACCGAAGCTCCCGGCAAACCATGCTTTTCCAAATAGTGAGTGAATGGAAACTCAGTGGATTCGCGATGCGCAAACCGAGTCAATCCTTGTGAGGAACCCACCCAAAGGACCCCATTGCGGTCTTCATACAAGGCCTCTATACGACCACCGGGCGCTCCACGAGGTTTTTTGAAACTGTAATGGTAATGTGTAAACTTCCCTGTTTTTGGATTAAGCTGGCTCAGGCTACCCTCGGTATATCCCAACCAAATGTTTCCATCTTGATCTCCAGAAATTGCCGATAATTGGCTATTCAGGAATGCGTCTGGGGATGGATTCACTTGAGGAAATCGATGTCTATTTCTTCCTTGATCCAAGCGAGGGGCTTGTCGCGGCAAGGTGCGAATATCGTGGCCAAAGGAAAGCACCTTACCCGTATTGGTATCAAGACGATATAGTCCTCTCCGTTCCAAAGTAATCCACATCCCTCCTTTTGGATCCTCATAAATCCCACTGACCACCGGAGGTGGCCCCTGGTCGTGGCGTTCCATAATAAGCGAAACTTGCTGTAGCTCCTCAGTGTTTGGGGCAAATCGGTATAAACGAGGCCCCACTCCCATCCATAATGTTTCATTTCTGTTGAGATACAAAATTTGAATTCTTCCTATCCGACGGTTAGGAAATTGAAATTGAAGATCGTATCGTTTGAGATGGCCTGTAGTGGGCTGCCAATCCAGAAGGGTATGACCTTCTGCCATCCAAATATTTGCCGTATCCCGAGCGTGCCCACCGTGCAAGCCGGTGACAACACGGCCAAAGTATTCGTGATTCTCATGGGTTTGGGTGCGATAGGCTTGGAACTGAAATTGTCGTAGATTGATTTGATAAACGCCTTCATCGCGTCCCCCCACCCAAAGCGATCCGCCGCGGTCACGGTAAACGCTTAAAACATGTTGAGGGACCACGGGATCAGCAGTTGCCGTGAGAAACGGAAAGTGTTGGATCACCTTTTCAGAAACAGGATCAAAATGAAAAATTCCGTTATCGAGAGTTCCTAACCATAAATTTCCTTCGCTGTCGGCATGGAGCACTTCAAACTCGGATTCTGATATCATCTTGATGCGAGAGAATTGTTTTGTACGAGGATCGAATTGGTAAAACCCAGATTTTGCCGAAACCCACAGTTTTCCAGAGGCGTCTTGATACAAACCGGCAATGCGTCGATGCGCTCGTGCCTGTGGGGCAAAACTTTCAAATAGGCCAGATTGTGGATCGAATTTAACCAACGAAATGTCGGCAGCCAGCCACAGATGGCCCTGGTCGTCTTCAACCATAGACCACACGGCCTCCCAGTTGAACCGGCCGTTGGTTTGATACTGGGGATGGTATCGCGTGAAGGTTTCATCTTTAGGATTAAGACGGGTTAAGCCGACATGGGGAGGACCGCCAAACCAAATATTTCCTGCACGGTCTTCAAAGATGCTGAAAATCTGATCCCCTCCAATCGAGTTTTGGTTGTCAAGGTCAAAGCGATACCCTTCGAAGGTTTCGGTATTGGGATCGTAGCGGTAAGCCCCACCCCCGTCTGTGCCAATCCACAGGTATCCTGAACGATCCTCAAATATCACTCGGATCTGGTTGGACCCTAAGCTATTGGGATTCTCCATATCCTGCTTATATACGACAAACCGATATCCATCGTATCGATTCAGACCCTCCTGAGTACCAAACCATATAAAACCTTGGCGATCCTGATGGATCGCAAATACCGTGCTGTGGGACAACCCTTCATCCGTGCCCAAATGTTTCACCCAAGGACTGAGGGTGATGCGAGCCTCTATCGGTTTTGCCACTTGATTTGGTTGGAAATCTGGGGGAGGGGGTGGACCTCCGGGGCCTCTTGGTGGAGGATGGCTCCCCGGGCCGCCCAGATGAGGTGGATGATCCGGTGGGGGACCCGGAGGTTGAGCGGGAAGGGGAACTGAAAAGATAAAAAAAAATAGGAATTTGATAGCTGCTAATCGTAGACACGAACGGGGTCGGTAATCAAACATTGCAATCCGTTACAAAGGGGAGGTTGAAGCGGAATCCTGCTGAAAGTTTACAACAAACCCAGGATAGACACCAACGAGTTTCTCAGGCAGAGAGAGAAGCGAATACTTCACCCATAATTTTAACGGCAGGTTCCATTTGATCGGAGGGGAGATACGAAATGCCGAAGAACGCACCAGGGCGGGGGCGTTCGACAAAATAAGAGGCCGGGTTGTCCCAGCACACACCGCGTTTTTGGCAGGAGGTTTCGAGAAGAGACAGCTTTTCTGGGGACTGTTGCCACCATCCAAATAAGTGGGTTCCCACTTCAGAGTCGGTCCAGGCAAAAGCGCCTGGGAGATAGTGATCTATAAGGTGTTTTAAGCTTTGATACTTTTGGGCATAGAGGCGGGAGATTTTGCGAAGGGAACGCTCGTAGTAGCCGTGCTTCATGAACAAGGCAACGGTCATTTGTTCAAGGATGGCTGAGGTTCCCGTCTCGTAGACCTGCTTGGCTTCCAGAAATTTGGTTTTCATTTCAGGAGGCAATACCACATAACCAAGACGAATCATGCGGTTCAGGGTAGTGGAAAACGTTCCCACATACACTACGCGGTTTTGGGTATCGAGTACCTTGAGCGGCTCGATGGGACGGCCTTTGCGGCGGAAATCACTGTCGTAATCATCCTCAATGATGACAGATTGATGACGAACTGCCCAATCCAGAAGAGCCAAGCGCCGTTTGCGTTCTAATACCACACCGCTTGGAAATTGGTGTCCGGGCGTTACAAGCACCACGGGACTGTTCCAATCTTCGATCCGAATGCCTTGTTCGTCGACATCGGCAGCCAATACATTCCCGTCCAAGACTTGGATTGCGTTTTTGGAGCCTCGAAAACATGGGTTTTCTAAAACGACTTCGTCTCCAGGATTGATGAGGATTTGCAAAAGCAGGGCAAGCGCTTGAATCGATCCGTTCACCACCACGATATCGTTGGCGGAAACCGTCATACCTCGCGCCCGGTTGAGATGCGATGCAATGGCTTCTCGTAGGGGGACCAAACCGGCCGGAGGGTAGTGGCGTGGTTGCAAAAGATAATCGAGCTGGGAGGATGCTTGACGCATGGACCAACCCCATTCTTTTTGGGGAAACGCATCGTATCCAGATAAGGCGCAGGAAAAATTGTAAGGACAGGCTTGAAAAAGGGGATCGGTAGGCCGTGGAGTGAGGCGCTGCGCCCACTCGGAAAAATGAATGGACGCAGACGCTGGAGGCAACTTGGTGTCGGCTGTTTGGAAGGCGACGTAGGTTCCACTGCCTTGTTGAGAGGTCACGTACCCGTCGGACCACAGCATTTCGTATACTAAAGTCGCTGTGCTGCGAGAAACGTTATACCGTTTTGCCAATTGACGAGACGAAGGAAGTTTGTCTCCTTGCCGAAATTGTCCTGCACGAATCGCTGCACGAAACGCATGGTATAGCACCAGATAACGTTTGGAATAGCGTTTTTCGTAAGGATGAAGATTCAGTACAAATTCCATTGGGCATTCTCGGCTTGAGGAGCAAAGCAAGCCGTCATGCCACAATTTCACATGATGGCTAATTTGAACGTGCCGTCCGCCTTCATTTCTTGCAACACCTTTTCGACTTTCGGTACCAAGGCTTCATGCTTTTTGTGAAGGTAATGGTACAAATTTGCCTGAAAGATGGGAGGCTGCAATACCTTAATATCTTGGAGATTCAATTCCTCCATGATTTGAAGGCCCAAGAGGGTATTGACAAAAATCACATCCACACGCTCTTTGTCTAAGAGTTTGAACAGCTGTTTATAGGTATTGGTTTTTTGAATTTCCATTCCCATCGTGCCTTGTTCCGCGGCTTTGATGCCTCTCCGAATCCCAATCCGATAGGGTCTTAAACTCTCAAACCCGTCCACCTTGAAATCGACTTTTTTAGAAAATACGGAATCTTGAGCCAGCAAGTAAGGTTCCGCGATCATGATCAAGTTGGGAAATTTTTTGTTCAATCCTCCTATTCGGAATACCTCTCCATCAAATTTTCCTTCATTCGCCCCTTGGATCGCTCGTTGCCCTGGCAATTCTTTGAACACGACTTCAATGCCCAATCTTTGATAGGCCTCGGTCAAGATTTTTTGAGACCGCGGACCATTGATATGCCCCTTAATTGTCGAGAAAGTCAGTTTTTCAGCAAAAGCTGGAGCTGCAACAAAAACAGACAGCCCTAAAACAATAGCTAGAAATGCAACTCGAATTAACGGGTTTATCTTATTCCCTATACATCTTTCTTTAGAATCATGCCCAATATGATTATTTGCTCTCTTTGCTACAACGTCACTTAAAGTCATAACCCCCCCTTTTTTGATCGAAAAGATAATTACAAAACATTCATATAGACAACAAAATAACAAATATCATTAGAGATTTATTGTGTCTACATATTATTTTCCTTTTAATTTCACCAATTTGAAATGGATGTTTTGATGAGTTCCATGGCTTGATTGATCAAATCAAAAGATGGGATAGAGGCCAATCTCATTTTTAAAGCAAGGCAAGTCTCCCACACGACATAGGCTTATCGACTCACAATAACTTTGCTCTGTCGGAGCTGTTCTAGAGTTTTCGATTCCATGATTTGTGGAATCCCCGCATCTACTGAGGCTTGAATCGCCTTTGTCACTTCTGGAACCAACGCTTCGTGTTTTTTGTGGAGATAATGGTGGAGGTTCAGCACGATCAAAGGGGGAGTCAAGGAGTGCACTCCGTTGACGTTGAGTTTCCTTGTCCATTCTGCATCCGAAAATTTGTCCGAAATGATCAGGTCCACTCGGCCTTTTTCCAATATTTTATAGAGCTGCTGTGAGGTATTCACCACCTGACGGTTCATTCCTTCAGTTCCTCGAAGCGCATAAAGAATGCCCCGTTGAACTCCGACTTTATAGGGTTGTAAGCTATTCCATCCAGCGATTGGAAAATCCACCGTCTTGGAATACGCTCTGCCTTCAAATTTATAAATGACCACTGGAATCATAATCAGGTTGGTGTACTTCTTGTGAACATTGGGGATCCGAAATAATTCTCCATCCACTTCACCGGAGTTGGACTTTTTTAAGGCCCTCTCTCCAGGGAATTCTTCCACCTCAATTTGGATATTCAGCCGTCCATAGGCGTCCTTCAAGATTTCTGTCATCATCAAGCCTGCCTTGAAATTTCGTACCGCACTAAACTTTAGAGTCGATTGTGCCTGGAGGGGAGTGACGATTAGGAAAAAACCTAAAATTAAGATAGACCGCTTCATACATTCTCCATCATTTAGTTATGAAAAGTTATTTACTTGCGAGATAAACTAGTACCTTGCTTTTAGTTTATTCCTTGGGTCTGAAAAATATTCCGATTTGTACGTCTTACTGTCTCAAAAAAGCTGTCGATGAACAAACGGAACTATCTTTAGGATATTCATAAGAACAACAAAAAAACAAATTGAATTTTAAAATTATTTTACTTTCATATAATTTTGTTTTTATTAACCTATCGTTGTAATTCAAATAGCTCTTTTTATCGAAGATAATAAAATCCGCTCGTATTTTGTTGTTAAATGGCAGGCACGCTTCTGGATGGTTTTTGATGAGAATTTACTATGATTGTTAGAAAGCTAGATACTTTATTAAAAAGTTAGAAAACTATTCTAATCTTAAATAACGACAGTTGGTGTGCTTCCAATACAAATTGTTTGGTTTGCCCGCTGAGGAACTTCAAATTTTTGGAGCAACTGCAACTCCGAAATAGTCGCGAAGTTACAGTACAGTTGCTGTCATTTTGCCTGAGCTTCAAATACAAGTTGTTCCTCGACTTTATTTTTATATGTACGATAAAGCATATTCTTGAATGTGAAAAAAGTTAATAAAATCAAATATTTAATAAAATAGTTTAGTCTTTTTGAGCAAAATTCACTAGTTTTTCTGAACATTTACATTCTCTTTTAATTATTTAAGATACTGAAAATAAATAATAAAATTAAATATTTATGGTGCTGAATATGCTTTATCAAACATATGGATTTTAAGAAAAAATGATGTTAGGTTTTTGGCGAAAGATGGCATCTGAGAGGTTTTCTGTTAGCTCATATTCGAAGTTTACTTATGATTTTATAGGTAAATTTGACAAATAACAGAATATACCTCTAACCAAATGCTAGGTAAATCAACAATAGGAAATGAGTTAATTTCCCTAACAATCTTTGAATAGGAGATCCATGTCTGCCACCTCAACCCCCCCCGTTGGATTGGAAGCCCATTTTGACCCTCACGACATCCAACAGGAATGGACTTCGGATTTCTACGCCTATTTCGAGGCACCGGAAAACGCCTCTCGTTATACCCCAGCAATCCAGTTTTTAGAGACTCAATTTCAAAGCGGCTATTCTGTGTTGGATCTCGCTTGTGGGAGTGGCACGTTATTGCATCATCTACCATCGGGATGCAGGTACCTGGGCATCGACCATTGTGAAGGCGTGATTGCAAGATGCCGACAAACCTACCCTCATCGAAACTTTGCCTGCCAGGATGTTCGGGCAGCGTTGCTCGCGCTTGCCACCAAACGACAGTCATTTGATGCGGTTGTGTTGAGCGGATTGCTATTCAACAGCGTGGACAGACACACCCAAATCAAACTAGACGATCTCAAAATTTTACAAGCCTGCGAAGGCGTTGTAGCGCCAGGAGGAACCATCGTGCTCGTGGTTCCCTTTGTGTTTAGCGACCACCCTGACTATGGGTTGATGGCACAGGCAGAGTGGAAACTTCAATCCATTGATCGTCTACTGCATCCATTTGGCTCCATTCGACTGTTTCAGGCCATGACGGTCCAGATCGGCTTGGAACGACGAATCGCCGAGCAAGCGATTTTTCCTGACTGGTTCATTGCACCAGGGGGAGCGTTGGACCAAGCCTCCCATTGGCACGGCACCTTTATGGGGACTTGGACGATTATTCTGGAACCAGAGACCGCCTCCATGCCGAAGCTCCATTGAGAGAGGGGAAGTGCTGTATTTGCTTATCGGGATCGTATTTAAGGGGGTGCAGGTCTTGCTCGTCAAACTGGCGGTTAGCGAGCACTATTTTGTCTATGTCTCTGCTGGGGCCGCTGTTTCTTGGATCGTGTTTATTTTCGGATTTGCCGCTTCGCAATTGCCGGAACATCCGTTTGATCTGACATGGCCGCGTGGCTACCTGATGGTTTTGGGAATTGGTGTGATTTCCGCAATTGCGGATTTGGCCGCGTACCGAGCCTTGACCCATCTTCCGGCTTCTTTCGTCTCCGCAGGCATGGCGGCCTATCCGGTGATCACGGCGATTGCCGCTTACCTGTTGTTGCATGAGCGGCTCCGAGGGATTCAGTATGTGGGCGGCGGATTGATTATCCTTGGATTCTTTTTGTTGATCTATTTTAACGAGGGGATATGAGACGATTCGAGTTGTTTCCCTTTCTGCAATACTACCAAAAACGGCATCAGTACCACCGGAGGCGCAAGGTGACCCCGTCACTCGCTCCTCGGCAAGATCTGCTTCAATGTTTGCTGCAAGACGGCATCGCAATCATGGAAAACTTCATTGACCGAGCTGAAGCATTGCGATTGGGGAGGGAGGTTCAACACCTCTGGCAAAACCGAGCCAATCACCCCGGTATGGAAACGTTGCGGAAAAACGGTCGTGATTTGATTCTAGACATCGACCGTTGGCTTCCTGAAACCAAAGTGTTTTTTGAGAGCGATCTCGTAAACGGGTTAGCCTTGGCCTACCTTTCACCCGAAGCAGTCCCCTTAAGGAAATCTTCCGTGCTCACGGACCATGCGAACGAAGATGCCAATATCAACTTTTATCATTTTGATCATTGGGAGCGCTGGCCCCGTGCCTTTCTCTATTTGACGGATGTAACCGAATTGAACGCGCCTATGTACTACCTCAAGGGAAGTCATCACTGGGGATTGTGGAGGCAGTCGAAGGAACAAGATTTTTTTCGATATTATGAGATCCGACTCGGGAAGGAGACACATCCAAGCTTAGAATCTCGCTATACAGGATGTTTTCTTCCCCCAGAATCCTCAACACTCAGTCGTCAGCTTGGCTTTTCTGAAGTCGTTTGCACGGGGCAAGCAGGAACACTAGTTGTGTTCGATACCTACGGTTTGCATCGTGCCAGCCCTTTGCAGCAGGGCTACCGACTCGCTTTTTCGACAACTTGGCGTTTGCCTGAGGTGTCGTTTCCTCTAGAGCAAACTACTGAACAAGAGGCTACAAGATGTTGATAGGGCGGCCAATTCGAACTGAAGATTTATCTCAATTGGAGGCATTGACCAGGGATTTACCGGACGGAAATGCGGGAAGTTTTCATACAAATCGTGAAGGGTTAGAGTCTGTTATTCAGCATTCAATGAGCAGTTTTGAACGACCTGTGACCTCACCAGGAGATGAAGAATATGTTTTTGTGTTGGAAGATTTACAGCGTAAAAGTCTGATCGGGCTTTTCAAACTAAGTGCTTTGGTAAATCGGGGATTTCCCTTTTACACGTATGAGATCAGAAGTTTACCTTGTCAGTCTTCGCCTCTAGAAGTGCATAAAAATGTACAGGCTCTATTTCTAGTCGACGATTATAGTATGGCTTCGTTGCCGTCTTCGTTATTTATCGCTTCTCGATACAGAGCTAAAGGATATACACTCCTACTGGTTGAAACTTTGTGGTCATATGCAAGAGAGTTTCCGTTAAGGTTTTCCAAAAAAGCAATTGATGAATATCGTGGGCACTATGATGATCAAGGTAGAGCGATTTTTTGGAAATATATAGTGGAACCTTTCATTGGGAGTATTGATTACCAGAACTATCTGAAATTGCTTCGCAAAGGACTAGAATCTGAGGTTATCCGATTGCTTCCCAAAGGGCCAATTTACCTTCCATTATTGCCAAAGGCGGCAACAGCGATCATTGGAAAAGCACATCCCGATTCAAGACCAATTTCTAGGCTTGTCGAGTCGCGGGGGTTTCGATTCTGTCAACATATCTCTTACCTTTCCGGCGCTCCTATCGTGGAGGCTCCTTTTCATCATGTTTTCGATATTCCCGGTCATCAACAAATAATCGTAGAAAAAATTATTCCTTCAATTTCTACGTTTGAAACATTCCTCATCAACAACTTACAGTCCGATCTTTCGTTCAAAGTGATCCCTGGAAAGTTACAGTTCAGTCGGGATGGAGGAGCAATAATTAGTTCCAAGTTGGCTCAGTCTCTATCTGTTGTGCGAGGAGACAATTTAGGGATTTTTCCGATAAAGCTGCGTCGGTCGATCATTGAAAAATATCTTTAGGACACTCCCGGAAGGACACGCACGTTGAACACCTACATGACGGGGAAGCTTATGCTTGTAGTACGCCCTCTGGACTTCCGTGATTTGGATCAACTTAGAGACATTGTCCCCGAACTTCCTTGGGGCAATTCAGGGAGTTTTCACACCAATCGTAAAGGCTTGGAGACGATTATCGCTCAATCTATTGAGAGTTTTTCTTGTGAAACCAAAAAAGCTGGTCATCAAACTTATGTATTTGCTTTGGAGGAAACGGAGTCCCAACAAATGATAGGCTTTTGTAAGTTGGCAGCAACCAACAACGGATTTCCGGTTTATTCATATCGGCTTGAGACCATTGAACAACGGTCGCCAAAACTTCAGGTAGACAAATCCATTCAGGTGTTACGTTTGATAGAGGATTCAGGCCCCATCGCATTACCGTCATCATTGTTTATTCGCTCTCGCTATCGTGCGAAAGGCTATGACCGTTTGGTACTAGATGGCGCTTATCTTTATATGGGAAGCTTTCCTCAAAGATTTCCTGACCGAATTGTCAACGAGTATCGAGGACTTTATGATACACGCGGCAATAGTCTTTTTTGGAAATATATTATCCAGCCGTTTATCCGATCCGTAAGCTACAAAGGACTATTGAGACTTCTACGCCAAGGCCTAGAACATGAAATTACCCGTTTACTTCCAAGTGGGCCGATCTATCTGCCACTTCTTCCCAAAAGGGCGCGAAAGATTATCGGTCAAGTTCATCCTGAAGCAGCTCCCGCCTTCCGTTTGATGCAGCGTCACGGGTTCCGCAATCAGTCCCATATTTCCTACAGTTCAGGCGCACCGTTACTGGAAACTCAAATTCGAGACATTACGACGATTCAGCAAAATCAGCGTGCTATTGTCGATAAGATTGTACCCAATCTTATCGGACAAACCTATCTGGTCAATGTAATAAAGTCGGACATGTCGTTTTGCGTTTGCCCCGGAATAGTGGAGGAAAATTTTGATGGGACGGTGAACCTTCCCTCAGCGTTGGCTCAACAACTCCATATTTATGCTGGGGACACAGTGAGTTTCACTAAAACCAGGCTTCGGCAGTCTTTTATTTTCAGCTAGATATAATTCTGACCGTTACGATTGCTGTTTACATCTAGTACTATATCTGTTAGACGGAGCGCCAGAAAAACAGCCATTTTATTCTAAAGAGAATGGTCTTTCCTCACATGCTTTTTTCAATAAAGCATTCCCACTTCCCTTGATATGCAAGCATATTTCTATGAAACAACTCGTTCTTCAAAGCTTTCGTGATCACACAATCTCAATCACCGTTTGTTGCCTGAGTTTATTAACTTTCTTACTGTTTGTTGCCACCGTCACTGGAGTAAATCATTATCTATTTGCAAGTCATATAGAGGAGCAGTTGTATGGAACGGCAAAGAAGGTCAGTCTGCCAATAGAAGATCGTATTAAGGAAGCCATGTCTTGGGGGGCAAATTTCAAAGATGCTGTGCAAGAACAAAGCGGACTTTACAACTATTTTTCGTATCCGGCATTTGCAGGACTTTTAACCGAGTTTGCAGTTGTTGATCTTTCGGACAATGTTTTGCTGCATTCTGACATGAGGAGAACAGGTAAGGGGCCGCTTGCTTCGTTTTCTTTTACAAAACCGGAAAACTCAAATGTTCGAATAACAGAATCGAGTTACCATGTTTTACTTCCGTTAAATTACACCGAAAAAAGACAAGGCTATATCATAGTAGGCTTTAAACGCAGTACTGTGGACCAGTTTGTCCATTCAACTTTGAGTGAACTTCGTGAAACCACTTTTTGGCTTTCTGCCCTTGGTGCCGTTGTTTTTGGCCTTTGGTGTTGGGGGCTATGTTGGAAATGGATTATTCAGCCAACTCGGCGGATGCAGGCATCAATGTCTGATATTGCAAGGACTGGACAAGCAGCGATACTGCCCGGAAAATATCAATATGATGAAGTAGGTAGGTTCATGCGAGAATTCAATCGTTTGATTGAAGAACTCTATAAAAAGTCTGAGATATTATCCTATCAACATCCCGACCTATTGCGGATTAACGATCTGCTTGCTGATCTACTTGCGACTATAGAGAAAACAACCAAATGTTTACTTGATGCTTCGCATGAGAAGCAGGAATTGCCATTATCATTAAGCATTGAGCAATTGGAAGATTGCCAAAAAATGCTGCGTTACGAGATAGATGAAGTTGGTATGATTTACAATCAACATGCTTCGACTCTGCTAAGTCATACACCGGAAACACAGGCACTTCTTTTAGGGGGGAAACAGCTTCTTGAGGTTGCTCGCAGCTATGCCGATTATGTTGAGATATATCTCGACAGTTTACAGCGACCTGATCCAAAAGCTTCAAATCGTAGGCCTGCTTTGATCAATTGACTCACTTACTCTTTTCTTGTCTTGTCGAGATACTATGAAGAAACAATTAGTAGTTTTCCTGATTTCATGGCTTTTGGCAGCTCCACTTGCATTGGCATCAACTGAGAAAATCGTTGTTGGTGCAAAAACATTTACCGAGCAATTCTTATTGGCACGAATGGTAACGCTGATACTTCAAAATGACGGATATCAAGTCGATGAACGAATGAATGTCACCACCCGCGTCCTAAGAGAACTGTTGATAAAAGGAGAAGTAGATATTTATTGGGAATATACCGGCACAGCGTATTCCGCGCTTTTCCAAGGGAAAGACACTACGATTGCTCGTGATGACCAAAAGCTGTACTCGTTAATACGAGATCGAGACTTGGAGAATGGCGTGACTTGGCTACAACCAGCTCTCTTCAGCAATGGATGGAAACTTGTTGTACCTCGCACCGTGGCAAGCCATTATGAAATCTCCAATATTTCCGATTTAGCGCGTGTAGTAAACCAAGGTCAGTCGTTGATTTTTGGTATGGAAACACAATTTTATGCTCGTCCCGATGGTTTTCAAAAGCTTGGCAGTTTTTACGGCTTTGTCGTGCCAAAATCTCAAATTTTATTCATGGGGCACTCAGGCATATATGGAGCGATGGCACGGGGACAAATCCAAGTTGGTATGGGATATGGAACCGACCCACAACTTCTTGATGTCGAATTTATTGGTCTAAATGATGACCGTTCATTTTTTCCTGTCTACAGTCCTGCTCCAACACTAAAGACTGCAACCATAACAGCCCACCCCGAGTTAGCGACACGTTTGGATGGACTGGGACCTCGATTGGATCAAGAAACGATGATTCGGCTGATTCATGCAGTTGAAGTCAAAAAGCAGCCTTTTGGAGAGGTGGCAAAAACCTGGCTCAAATCAAACGGATTCTTACAATGAAATGCTGGTTCCATCTAACAATTGCGAAGAAACTGGTGATCGGAATACTGTTGGGTCTGCTTACGGTAGGAGGTTGCGTTGTTGGGTGGCAAATTTATGTACTTAAACAGGGACACCTTCGTGCTGCTCAGTGGGATGCACGTATGGTTAGCATTCATTTTGAAGAACGTATGAGCGAAATGCTGCGATGGGGAGCCAGTTTTCAAGAGGCTGGAAAAACGGAAAGTGAAGCGAGTAGTATTTTTTTGCATCCTGATTTAGGCGGACAGATACAACAGGTAGGAATTGTCGACGCAACAGGCTTGGTGATGTCTCATTCTGATATTCGGGTCGTTGGGCAACCCCTACCTTCTCTTATCTCTCAATTACCAATTCGTGAAGACACTCCACAACTAATACCGTCAAAAACAAGCTACGATTTTTTTGTGCCTCTGTTTTACGAACAACTCCAAGGATATGTTCTCGTAGGATTTGCTCCAGAGGTGGTGGAACGACCGATATCCATCACGATCAAATCAGCAAGTATTGTTGCAAGCCTTTTGTTTTTGTTCTTAGCTATATGTCTTACGTGGGTCCTGCATCACCGTCTGAAAAAACGTCTTGCCCAATTGGAAAATCATATTGTTCAGATTCGAGAAACGGGTGATCTTCAACGATCCCTCGTCTATCAGCAGAGCGATGAACTCGGTAAAACTACACAGCAAATGCTGCTCATGCAACAAGCACTTCGAAAGCAGGAATTCGATATGCTTTCAAAAATTCACCCCCTACACGAACAACATAAATTGACTGGTCCAATGCTTGAGGTTTTGAACCGAGCCGTTCAAACAATGCTGGATAAAGCGATTACAAATGATCAAAACCCTTCTTCCCAAAACGAACTGGTTCAAAACTATCGAGACTTGGAAAGGCGGATTCAGTTGCTTCAAGATTTCAATCACAATTATCGTGTCGAGTTGCTAAGAATCAAACCCCCACAAGATATTATTTCAACCTTCGGATCGCGTTTGATTGATATTTCAAAAGACCTCCAAGTCCATATTTCAGACCATCTTCGCAAACACCCCTCATCTCATCTTTAAAAGTTCCGACTCAGATCAAAACGCGACAACACCATAAAAACCAAAGCTCATCTAACCAAAAACGAATCTCTATAATTTGAGGCAATAATGAATTATGGCTCAATGATATAAAATTTTATTTGATTTCAATAAAATTTTATACTAAACATAACCAACAGAGCAGAGGAATTCGGGATTTTCATTCTATTCCTGACGCTAAAACATAAGTTATATCTATGAGTCAACTTGAGCTGTTGCCGGAAGGGTCTGTGGTTTGATTAAGCTTTTGGCATTACGGGGAGAATGTGTCGATTCCACTCTTTGGGAAGGCGTTCCTCTCGTAATATTTCGGAGAGGTAAAAGTAGAATAGCTGCAATTCTTCCGAAGGTGATATGGCTGAATCGCTACGTGATACAATTTCTATCCCGGTTTCTTGAGCTACAATGATTGGTGTTAAACCTAAGATTTCATTCAATTTATTGATCGATTCTGTGGATAGTTGAGAACAAACGAGAAAAGAAATTGCCTGTTGGTAGTCTGCTAAAGGCAAAGGTTCAGCGAAGCGTTTAGACTGAGCTACTGAGAGCGTCTGCCGACTCACAAGGCTTTGAAGAACTGACCAAAGTATCTGTATGATTTTTTGATCCTGTTCAGTCTGCCGCAGGTATTCGCCTTTTTGTCTCAGTAACAAGTTTCTGATTTCCTGCAATTTATTAATGATTTGTTCGTCAGGTGAGAGAGATGATACTAAATCAGCGAGCAAAGATTGCGTTTCTGAGTTAGGAATGTCTAAAAATTCTTCTAATCGGCACGATAGAGCCTCAGCAATAGCGAGTACCGTTTCTAATCCGGGTTTGTGCTCCTTGCCGTTCTCATATTTTTGGATTGTCGGCACGCTCAAACCGGCTTTCGAAGCGAGTTGCGATTGGGACATTCCCGACTGTATACGGAGTTTTTTCAATTTTTCAGCATTGACGGGGACAGGCATAGTCGGACTTTGAGAGTTAAATGACGAAAGAACCCAAGCGAGATGTACTACACGTTTTTTCGGCTGTCTATTGTTCCACGACTCATCTTTTCAATTGTTAAGCCGGAAGGGAGACGGTCTCTGTGCAAAAGTTCGTAGTGGAAATACCAGTACAATTGCTGTTCTTGGGCTGAAGAAAGGGGCACTGTTTCCCTTTGATGGAGATTAATTCCAGTGGCTTCTGCAAGCAAAGAATGAGGTAGCTCAATGGCATCTGCAAGGGCTTTCACGGTTTCTAAAGTGAGCGGCGATTTCGAAAGGACGGATAAGGCCTCGACATAGGTTTGGCTATCCAAGCGATTCCTTCGATGATGAATCGGTTTTAAGCTAGATGAGCATCGTGTTTGATCCTCTTTTAACAATGAATGCAAGGCAAGGAGCAGTTGATGTTGTTGGTTAAGCTCCATTTCATAGGCGGCGGTTTGCTGCTGTATGGACCGTGAAAGTCGGCTTAAATCCGATTGTACAGATTCATTTGATGGTGAAAGGTAAGACTCATCTTCGGTTTGCCACTCGATCAAAAAATCTTCGACTTGGCAGTGCAGTGCTTGGGCGAGTTTATCTAAAGTGGTTAGGTTGGGTTTATGGTTTTTACCCCCTTCATAAAGCCGAATGGTTGCTATGCTGACTTGAGCTTTCTGTGCCAAGGCTTCTTGACTCAAGTTGGCTTGGGTTCGTGACAACTTCAATTTCATAGGATCAATACGTCTTTGTGCCATCGTCTTGCCATGAAAGCAGGTAAAAAATAACCGATTCCTTACTTGGTTTTTCAGGTCTTGTCCACTTTCGACAAACGGGTTTGCTCTCCTTCTCTGCATTCGAGAAGGCACCGGCGTTCTTAACATTCCTTTTCCCACTGTTCGTAGCCAGATCTTTGGGTTCGGAGCAGGCAACGAACGGTGTTTTCCGTTGGACTCAAGCCACGATAGCTGGAGGTTGTTCTACTTTGGGTTGAGTTTCTCCAAGGTTCCAAACTTCTGGCTATCGATTTTGCGTCATACCAAATTTTTAAGGAGGTTTTCGATGAAACAGGAATCCACTGCATCAAAAGGGAAGACTCCCTCTGGCATGTATCCAGGAACTGTATTTTTAAAACAGCGGGGAATCAGTCGTATTGACTCGAAAGACACTCATGGATGGTTCGTCAGGGTTTACAACGAGTCGGTCACGTATTCCAAATTATTCAGTGACAAAAAGCTAGGAGGAGCCAAACGAGCCTTCGAAGCGGCCATTGCCTTCCGGGACGCCTTGTATGAAGAAGTGGGAAAAACCTTCCCCACTCGTCGAGTGGTTCGGCGTGACAAACGAAATAAAACAGGAGTGATTGGGGTATGCCGCACTCGCAAGCGCAATCAAAGTGGGTCTTATAACGAATTCTTCTCAGTTTCGTGGAGTCCCGAATATGGCAGCCACAAGTGCCGGATGTTTTCTATTAGCAAATACGGAGAGAAAGAAGCCTTTCGTAGAGCGTGTGCGTTGCGCCAGCAAGTGGAGTTGGAAATTCATGGAAAAACTTGGGTGGAAATGCCGAGACAAGTGCCTCCCTACCAACCAGAAGATCAAGGATGAAAGACTGAAGAGCCGTTTATGCAAGTGTAAATTTTGGAAAGGATGAAAATGAAGAAAAAACCAAGGATCAGCAAACGTTTATCCAAAGGAGAACTGAGGCGTCTCCGGAAAAAGGCAGAGAGTTTGGGCATCTATCCGAAAGATATTGCGGACAGACATGAATGTCATCCTTCAGCAGTGAGCAATTTCTATAACGGCGATTCGACCTCACAGCCTTTGCTCAATAGAATTCATGAAATGATTGAAGAACAAGAACAGGAATTATCAAGGGATCAACAATCGAAAGAATTCGATAACAACTCGTAGAACCCTCCAAAAGGGTTTATTCGATTTTCGCATTTCGAATGATTTCGGTGAACTCCGGTTGATCAGGATCTCCTGCATAATCTAGGGCGGTTTGCCCCTTATTGTCTTTTGCATCCACATCGGCACCATGCTGGATCAGCAGTTGTGTAATCTTGAGTCCAAATCCATGCCAGTCGGCAAGGATGATTAAAGGGGTTTGTCCTTTCGCATCCCGAGCATTCACATCCGCGCCATGTTGTAACAACAGTTTTGTAATTCTTGCACTGTTGGCTTCAGCAGCGAGATGCAGCGCTTGTTGTCCTCCTGGATCATATTGACCTCCAACGGTAGAGGGAGAGGTCGCGACCGAAGGATCCGCTCCATGTTTTAATAACACCTCCACCGCTTTTGTCTTTTTATGAACGACGGCAGTAGACAAAGGAGTCCAATTGAGTGCTCCTTCCCGGCCCGGCAAATTGATGTTTTTGGAGAGAGGTAACAGGATTTTGAGAATCTCGACCTGTCCATGTTCGGCTGCCTCACAAAGAGCATTTTGCTTTTGAATGGTATCCACTAGGCTGAATTCATTGTTGCTTTGGTTTTGCTGCTTCCATCGTTCTAAGGCTTCCTTCACTTTGGCAATGTCTCCGTTGCGTACATCATCATGAAAAGCTCTTAAGATGATTCTTTGCCTGGGAGTGAGTCCTTGGGCATCTTGAATTTCATCGCTTGCCCCAAATTCGAGCAATAGTTTTTGGATCTCAAGCTTCCCATCTTTTGCCGCAGTGTGAAGTGGGGTTTTTCCTTCTAAATTGGGAATATTAGGATTGGCTCCCAATTGTATCAACGGCTCAATCAGTTGAGGTTTTTCATAAACGACCACTCGATGTAACGCCGTGCCCCAAGAATCCAAGAAATCAAAACAATGGTTGGGATCTGCTCCCAAATCAACGGCGAAACGCACCATTTCAGAGTCCCCTGTTTTGATGGCCCAATCGATCAACGTGCTATGAGATGTATAACCCTTGATATATTTGTTCGTGCACTCAGGATGCTCCTGAAATGCTTCCGATATCAGTTTCGTATCGTCGGTGGACAACACCTTGTCGATACCCTGCATCGGTGTGGGGTACAAAAGGGAAAAGGACTCAGAGTGGACGTTTCTGGAGATAAATTCCCCAGTAGGGCTAAAATGGTATTGAGAGGCAGGCAAAAAAAGAATTTCTTCATAAGACCGTTCAATAAATGCACTCGAATACCGCACTTCCAAAGCAACCCAAAAACATGTTTCCTCCAACTTCATAGAATACCTAAAGCGCTGAATCTGATCTGGTTTTGTGTCTTCGGATACTATTTCGGAGAGCCGGGGTTGTAAGAATTCAAGTTCGTCCGATAGGTGAGTTGCCATCGTATAAAATGAGCCTTTATGCGTCTTATGCAGTTGCTCCTCTTGGCGTAAACGCAAAGTTTCTTGAGTAATTTCTCCTACATAGACCCAGGATTGATGGTTCCATAAAAAACGAAATTCAAAGCGGAAATAATCAGGACAATTTTTTGCCTCGCTTTTATGGGACAGCGAAGGCTGTCCCTGAGTGCGCCAAAGCCACGCCCAACCAGAAATGGTTTGGCCTTGGAAAAACTCTAGTTTGTCGCCATTCGGGCCGTATAGAACATGATCTTCAAGAAGGGTCGTGTGAATTTCTATTGGTTTCATGATGCCTTTTCCGATGAAACAGGATGTTTTTATTTTTAGGCGGCTCTACTATTGCCAGTACTATTAACCCATTATCGACAAAAAATTCTTCAAAAAGCGAATAATATCGCAACGACTCATAAAGGAGCATCATGAAATGGTATTCGGAGATTGTATTTCCTTTTCTTTGCAATCGAGCGATGGCGAGGAAAGAATTCGAACCGTATCGTATTTCAGTACTATCGCGGGTCCAAGGGAATATCTTAGAAATCGGGTTTGGTTCTGGACTCAATCTGCCGCATTATCCGGGAGATGTGCAAAAGCTGGTGGCCATCGATGTGTGCCAGGGAATGGTCAAACAAGCGGAACCCCAGATTCAAGCTTCTCCGATTCAGGTCGACTATCAGATTCTTCATGGTGAAAGTCTGCCCGTATCAAACGATACGTTCGATACCGTTGTGAGTTCCTGGACCTTGTGCAGCATCTTGAATATTGGTCATGCACTCCAGGAAATCCACCGAGTTCTCAAGCCCGGAGGCACCTTTCGATTCATTGAACATGGGTTGAGTCACAACGACAACATTGCTCGGTGGCAACACCGGTTGACCCCCATTCAACGAATCATTGGAGGGGGGTGCCATCTGAACCGCAATATTAAAGCATTGTTGGCCTCTCATCCGTTTACCTCCTTGGAGGTGAATGAGTTCGATGCACCCGAATTTCCCAAACTCGCGATGCATATGTATCAAGGCATTGCGACGAAATGACACTCAGCAACCTAACTCAATGGCATCAAATAGTTTCATACTATAAAAAGGTCATCATGGAATCGATAACCATTCAATACCAACGAGGGTTTGCAGAAGCCTTTCGAGCACCAGCCGCTCGATTGTATGATGCCGCATTTGGTCCAAAATTGGCGGTGGCCCTACCCAACGAATCTTCCCGTTTGGAAGTGCTACGTCACAGTTTCCAGCCAGAATATGCATTTGCTGCTTTTGCGGATGACCAATTGGTGGGATTGGCTGGGGTTCATGAACCAGACGCTTCATTTACTGGGGGAATGAATTTTGAGGGTTTATGGGCCGAATTGGGATTTTTTTCAGCAATGAGGGCGGGATTGATTTTGAGCTTGTATGAACGGAAACCTCGCCCCAATGAACTATTGATGGATGGTATTGCTGTGGATCCAGCGTTTCGAGGTCAAGGAATCGGCAGTCGTTTGCTGGATGAAATATTGAACTACGCCCAGGAGCGGAGCTATGAGCAGGTGAGGCTTGATGTCATTGACACCAATCCTGGAGCACGGCGTTTGTATGAACGCAAACAGTTCCAGGCAACTCACACCGAACGTTTCGAATACCTCAGATGGCTGTTGGGCTTTGGCGAGTCTACCACAATGATCCGAGAGATTGCCGGACTCACGGAAGGTTGGAATCCAAGACAGTCCTCATAGCAGAAACTCAAAAAGAACAAGCTCTCAGAGTCTATTAGGAACATTCCAGTTAGAAAAAAGCTCAGGCTCTGCCTGAACTTTCGGTAAGCTTATTGCCTGCGGATTGCGAAGATACCTTTGTTGGGTATTAGGCAATCCCGCGGTTTTGTAGATATGACTGAACATAATTGGGCAACGGGATGTCTTGAGCCAAACGCGAGTCTGGAATGGGGGCAGACGGTTGCAAGACGGTGGGAATCACACCTGCCCAGATAGGGAGAGAATAGTCTTCTTCGTCATCAATCGGACCGCCAGTACGAACTTTGGCAGATGCTTCCTCAAGCTGCATCACTAATACGGATGTGGCTTTTAACTCTTTCGCATTCGCCCCTCTTGCTTCTTGGGTTCTTCCTTTCATCACTTGCTCCACAATCGCATCCAAGGCTTCCGATTTTTCTTCAAGATCGGTCACCTCCTCCATTGTGCCTAGCATGACGACGGACCGATAGTTCATCGAATGATGAAAAGCCGAGCGTGCCAGCACCAAGCCATCGAGCAAAGTCACTGTCACACAAGCCTGTACACCTTGTTTCAAATGCCGAAGCATCCGACTTGCTGCGGACCCGTGAATATACAATCGATCTCCTACCCGTGCATGGATCGTTGGAATGACGTAAGGCTGCTCATCAATTGAAAAACCCATATGACAAATCAACGCCTCATCTAAGATCTGATAGACTTGGGGGCGTTCGAATATTCCTCGTTGGGGTGCTCGTTTGAGTTTGGTTCTTGGCGTGACTGGAAATGCGGACATGCGGCCTCCTATCGGTTGAGAATTCTATTGAAAACAAAATGCAAATGGGGTGAGTGGTGCTTGGAAAATTACCGATGAAGTGCAGTATATATGGTAAATTGGTCTGAATAAAGTGCCACTTTTCTCTGTTTTTAGCAGGCCACTTTTGAGTTGGCGATAAAGAATTATTGATTGGACTTCACAAAATCAATGGGGAGTCGGTTGGTTGAGGTGATGTTGTAGCAGGCTCAAAAGGCGTTTCGTATCCACGGGTTTGGTGAGGTATGCATCGGCACCCGCTTCGAAGATTTTTCTCGGTCGTCTTTCATCGCTTTTGCCGTGAGTACGATGATGGGCAGGTTTTGAAATCGTGTGTCCTTGCGAATTTGTTGTATCAATTCATACCCATCCATTCCAGGCATCATAAGATCCGTCAAAACAAGATGGATGGTGGCTTTCTCGTTTAAGATGCGGAGCGCATCCTCCCCACCCAAAGCTTGAATGACATCAATCCCTTTTTCTCCCAAGATATGGGACAGCGAAAAGACGTTGCGCACATCATCATCCACCAAAAGAATGGATTTTCCTTGAAGTGCGTCCGTGTCTAATGCGCTTGGCACTTGCGAGGGAGGGTTTGAACATGTAGTCCACTGCCCCCGATGAATATCCCTCAAAAATATGTTGTTCCTCGCGATTGATGGCGGTCACAAAGATAATGGGGATATTCTGCGTCTTTTTGATCGATCTCAACATTCGTGCGGTTTCGAAGCCATCCATCTCGGGCATGTGGGCATCTAAAAGCACCATTGCAAATTCTTCCTTGATCACTTTCTCCAAAGCCTCTTGACCGGAAAACGCTTTGAACAGTTGAATTTCCAAATCTTTCAATATGCTGTCAATCGCCACCAAGTTTTCAGGGCGGTCGTCGACAGCAAGAACGTTGGATCGGGGCATTGGGAATCCTGGAAATCGGAAATTCTGAGTAGCTTTGGAGGAAAGAGAGTCTTTGGAAAATTAGAGAATTTAGGTTGGAATCGCAACGTTTCTCTGGCGATAGTGTCGTCACGTTAAACCAGTACATCGTCCAGGCTTTTGGCCTTGAGAATCCGCAACGACCAAGTCTGGAGTTCGTCGCTCTTCGCCTGTTTCAACTTGTCAGTGGCCCATTCGGGCAATGGACCAAATTGTGTTTGCAGTTGGTCTGCCAACATTTCGAATTTTCCTTCTTGTTTCCCTTCATTTTTAATTTCGGTCATAATACCCATCGTTCTCTCCTGGTAATCGGGTTGTTCAAGATAATCGCGTTTAAACCTCTCGGTTTCTTCTTGGGACAGATTGCCATAAGTCTCGATAAATGCTCCCCATTTTAGCTGCTTTTTTCGGTTCGGTTCCAGCTCATTCAAGCCTTCCACCGCTTTAGCAAAGACTTTTACCTTATCCTTACGAGGATACTTCATATTCACCAGGTTAAGACGAGCCACAATGTTGCAGCTTTCATAATAAGCTTCCGCAGGGATTAGCGGTAAATCGCAGGATATGATCTCAAACTGCAAAAATGTCTTTTGTTCTATTCCCATGCGAAGCGCGGTGGGATGTTTGCCTTTTTTCAGGAAAATGACAACAGGAACAATCCGGTCCGTTTTAAGCATTTCTACAATGTCGAGCATGTAATGTGCAGTTTTGTGGATCGTATAGGAGTAGGGATCAGTCTCTTCTTCGAACAAAAACAAAACTGCTTCAATAGTCCCATCAGGAAATTCGACCAATAGAGGAGTATCCAATGCACGATAGCCGTCTCCGAAGAATTCTTGGAGTGTTTCCTGACGGACTGGAGTGAATTTAACGGGGTGCGGAAGGTCGTCTGAGACTGATCGAGCGTAGAACTCGATGGAGTCGCGAGGATATTCTACTATCATGTCTTTGAATATGTGATCGTGATCAATCATAAAACCTCTTCAATTGAGCCATCACTCCGAATTGGGTGAAGTTAAAGTGGATCGAAAGGAAATCCCGTTTTTTAGGAAAAGGAACTCTTTTTCCGGGAACTTGATCCAAGATAGAAGAAGTTTGATAGGAAAATAACAGTGAAGTATTTCACAATATTTTAATTTTAGTGTTAGAGTGAATTGGATACTCTTTTTGTGGAATTATAACATCGATTGTCAGTCAAAAATTTAGCACTACCCCATTTTTGACAATGTTCTCACTCCCACACTTCGTACAGACTGTGACTTTTGTAATCATTAGGACTCCTGGAAAAATTAGAAATTCAAAAGTCCTACTGTAAATAAGAATATCAGTCAAAATTCAACCACCACCGAATCGTAAAATAAAAAGAAACGTAAATCATTACAACGGGTTCAAAGGTGATTTTGTCAAATTATTTTTGATTTTATTTTTTCTACATATTTTTTGACTTTTTGCCTCCCTTGATACACATTTTATTTTTTCTTTCTCATAAGTATTAATCTCAATTTTCAATCTTTGGTGATTCATATGTCTAAAGCATCGTCCGATTTATCGGCTTCAACCCTTGTTGGCTCATTGCCTGATAAACTTCCCCCAGGCATTGCCGATATCGGTTGTGGTTATAATATTTTTGGCAAATTTGCCTCTGCCTCTTCGGAAACCCGACCGTTCTTTGACTGGAGCAAGGCAAACTATGATTCATCTTCATTCCATGGCGACCGCTACGAATTTAACGTACCCGATGTGATGAGTTTGGTAGAGGATGACTACGCTGGCGGTAGTTGTATGTCCGGCGAATCCGCGTATAAATTTCAGCAAAACTTAAGTGCTAAATTGGACTTTTCGTTTGGTCTGGATTTGTTTAGTGGTTCGATGACCGCCGACTATTCTGATCATTCGCTAAAAGAGGGACAACAGTCTTTCACTCGTTACAAATACGCCACACACTTATGGCATCTGAGTCTGAAAACAGGCTCTGCAAAATTTGTCCCTGAAGCGCTGCGAAATCTGCTGTTTGATGATGTCAGAACGCTACTCAATAGTGCGAGAAGCCCTGAGCAGCTGGAATTTATCTTTAATCAATACGGTAGCCACTTTTTGGCATCAATAAGTCTCGGTGGTCTTGCTGTACAATCGGCCTCAACCAGCACAAAATACAGCGCTACAGGCGATAATATCGAGGCAGGTGCAAAAGCAACCTTCGATACCAGTGTTGCCATCAGTACCAGTGTCAAAGATACCACCGACAGAGAAAAATTTTTGCAGAACTCTAATATTCAGACCTGGGTGGTGGGTGGCGATCCTTCTCTGTTCCCACCAACCTACTATGAAAAAACCGACCAAGACACCCAAAAGTTACAACAAAATAACTGGCAGTCCTGGCGGGAATCGATAGCAGAAAACCCCGTTTTTGTAGATTTTCACGGTGAGCGAGCGCTACTGCCTATCTGGACGTTGTGTGACTCCGATGAGCAATACAAGCTGTTATCTGATTATTTTCGCAATACCTGGGGGCCAAGAGAATCCTGGCGGCATTCGCTTAAATATAGTTATTTGTCTTTTATCGGATACTTGCCTTCTTACAAACCCTCGGTCCCGCCAGGCGGTTTTGAGCGGGTTTGGGGCACATTTGGCAAAGATGCTGATGATGCAATGTACTGTATGAGAGTCAAACCTGATCCCCTTAACCAGGCTGACAGTGCAGAATGCGTGATTGAAATACAACCCTTCGAAATCCCTGAAGATCAGCATCATGGTCCTGAAGGCTGGCACATTGTTGGCAAAAGGAGCATTGGCACAGATCCGTTTACTAACAAGCAGGTTTTGTTATGCTACAAAACCGCTCCCTATGACTCGGAAAAAGCCATCCGTGATATTCTGGTTGAGCGCCGTTACGCCCACGACGTGCCCAATCAACCGCCAGAAGGTTATACCCTGATGGATCCGCCGCTCAGATATGATGACGGCCTGGGCAATATTAGAGTGGCTGACGTTTTTATCCTGAAAGGCATTTCTTAACTGCTCGTTTAGTCACAGCAAGCAACAATTTTATTAAACCTATATTATTTTTGGAAAGGTGATTTGCGATGAGTAAACAAAACAGTTTGACAGACACGAATTCTGCGAATTTTATCGAAGGTAAAGACCAAATCGGTTATGGCTACAACATATTTGGTGCTTATGCCTCAGGCGACGGGTTAATGCAGCCGGTTATTGACTGGGATAAAGGCGATATCAAACCAGTATCATTTGATCAAACAAAACATGCACCGGAACTAGTGGATGCGATACACGCTAGCGAGTCTTATTACACTAATTATTCGGGCACCACATTCTCAAGTTATCAGAACAGTTTTAGTTTTGGCCTGGACTTGTCCCTGGGACTGGATCTCTTCTCAGGTTCATTCTCCTATGGGGACAACATTAAAAAAGATCAATCCAACGCGTTTTCCAGGGTGCAGCAAACGGTGTCTATGTGGCAGCTTAGCGTTCGCCCAGAGTGGGAAAAGTTGAAAACCATGCTGGACGATACCTTTGCCAGGGATCTGGCCGAGGCGGTCTCTGAAGCACAAATGAACAGCCTGTTTGACACTTATGGTAGCCACTTTTTAACCGGGATTGTGGTTGGCGGAAAAGCATGGCAAGAAGCTTATATGAGTCGTTCTGACATGAGCCATGCTTTTTCCTTCGATGTGGCAGCGAAAGCGTCTTTGCAAGCGGGTACGGGTAGTGCCAGTGCCAGCGGTGAAGCACATTATAAAAACGACACGGAAACCTTTTCTGAAAAAGCCAACAAGACCACACACATTTTAGGTGGTAAATATTCTATTCCGTCTGCATCCGGTTTCAGTTCCAGAGAAGACTATGTTGAATGGCTGGCCTCGGTTCCCGGCAATCCTATATTCTGTGACTTCCGCAAAAAGGATTCGCTTACCCCGATTTGGAAATTATGTGCAACGGCTGATCAGGCTAATCAGCTGGAAACCTTTTTTACCACCAAATGGGGACCTAAAACGGCCTATGAAAGCAGTCAGAAACCGGACTACCTCACCAAACTAAAAATTGATTACGACAAGCATATATCCAACTGGCATGTAGTACCGGTTGATTTAAACAAAGGGACATCAGGGTACACCATGTACCTGCATTATCAAACGGCAACCCCATTGAAGAAGTATGAGCAATTAGCAAGCAATCCTGAATGCATTGTGGATATCACTGCGGTTGCCTCATTTGACGAGGACATTAAAGCCCCGGAGGGTTACCATAAACTGAAAATCGATGCCAACGAAGGGGTAAGTGGTGAGTATATATATATTTGTTATAAAACCGCACCTTATGACCCAAAACTCGCCATTACCGAAGTCAAACTGGTTCACGCGCATTTTGGCCACAAGCCGCAACCCCCATATGGTTATGTTAAAGTGGACATCGATCTGAATACACCCAACACGGTGCAAGATGGCGATGAAGAGGCAATTTATTTGTGCTTTGTCAGAGGAAATGGCGATACCTCCCCCATTCCTCCCAAATAAATAAATTAACCAACCTAACCATTCCGGGCTTCATCGGTATAACGCAAGCAGCTATTCGATGAAACCTGGAATGTCTCGCTACTTTTTAGTACTTACCTGATTCCACTAGATTTAGCGGTGGAGTTTAGCAACCGGGGTTCATTTTTCCTGCTATGGAATGTGTCCGGCTAACTTATCCTAAAATCTTCAGCCTTACTGTGTCCCAACTTGGTCAGATTGTCGGGAACATCAAGAATAATCTGCATAACATGCTCTCTCTTTGGGTAGTGGCTTCAAAACGACTGATGGCATACTGATTGTAACTCCAGATAAATAATTTCAACACCCACTTATGAGCTTTGGTTTTCTTGGAAAACGATAGGATTTTTCTCAAGAATCGAGCCAAGCATTGCCTTAAGGTATTGTTCCATTTTTCGAGCTGCGTTTGAAGCGTTAACTCCCGGGCGTCAACGCGGTTACATTCTTCATTTTTCCCAACCTAAACAATCTAAAACTCGGGTGTCCTGAATTGAAAAATGTGTACCCGAAATTTTTCAAGGGAAAGGATTCCACGACCGGTAGGAACCGAAATTTTTTTTTGAAATTGAGGACATTCAGCATTCAGTTGGCAATGGCCCCAATCGGTATTGAACCCAGGAAGGGGGTGATCACATCCTCGTTGAAGCTGATGCCGAAGCCAACGAAGTGATCCCGAAAATCTTCTTCGTCACTGATGAAGTCATCGAAGCCTGCGGTGACAAAAAGGTTAGAATGGAAGCGCCAGATTCCATACGCTTTGAGGTGGGTTCCAAAGTCGCCGCCGAAATCCCAACCGTCCAAAGCTAGTTTAAACTGCTCGTTTTTGCCAAAGAGTTGCTCCACGCCCAATCCGAATTCGTTTTCAAACAAGCCAATTTTGAATTGAGTATCGTAGTAACGCTGCACGATTTGAGCTGAGATTTGTAGTTCTTCGGTGACTTCTGTTTCGAAATCCTCAATGGTTTCTTGCGATCCATCATCCAAAGTACGAATGCGGGTGGTCTTGGTTTTGCTGCGCTTGCCACGAGGGTTCGTGACCAATTGGATGAGATAAAATCGATCTTTCAGCGGTTGGAGCTTGACGGTCAAGTAGCCTTTGGTTCGGCTTGACGTATCGAACTCGCTTTGGTCTTTGCCAAGAATCTCAGCATGGACTCCAATATCCAGTTTGAGCTTGTCCACACCACCCAGGAAGCTATTCACGTTCTCCAAGGCCGCGTTGAGTTCTTCGATAGTCTTCTCGTCGTTGACCAGCTTACCCAACGTTCCGGTTCCTTCATCGATCTTCTGGCTTATCGATTCCAAATTCGCCATCGTGCTATCCAGTTTGCCAAACGAGCGTTCCAAATTGGTGATGCTATTGCGCAATCCTTGTCGGTTTTCGGCCAATATGCCTTGGAGGTCGGATGTGATTTTCGGCCCGTCTTCTGCCAACGCTCCGGTGAATTCCTGAATGTCCGTGGCGATTTGAGGCCCCTGCTGCGAAAGAACCGAGGAAAACTTCTGTAAATCCGTTGTGAGCTGCTGAATGTTTTGACGGTTTTCCACCACCAAGATTTGGAGGTTTTCACTCATCTTTTCAAAATTACTGAGCGTTTGGCCAATCGAGCCTTTGTTGTCCTGTGTAATTTCGGCCAAGTCGGCTGTGAATTGGTCCAGTTGACCCATGATGTTCCCCAATCGATCCTCGGTCAGGACAGAAATGTCTTCAGTGATTCCTCGAACTTCTCCAGTGATGTCGCGCAGTTCTCCTGTGATTGCGGGGCCATCTTTTGCCAACGCTTGCGTGAATTGGCGGATGTCTCCCGTAATACGTGCACCGTCTTCGACCAAAATCCCAGAAAAGTCTTGTAGGTCTTTGGTTAGGGACTGAATGTTGTTCCGATTCTCAGCCACCACCTCTTGCAGATCGCCACTAAAGTCCCGAAAGTTTACCAAGATTTCACGAATGTTTTCCCGGTTTTCTTGGGTGATTTCATTCAAACCGGAAGAAATGTCCCGAACATTCGTCACAATCGTACTGATATCTTGTTTGTTGTTTTGAGTGATCTCGGCCAAATCGCGTGTGAAGATGTTCAGTTGCTCAGTGATGCCATCGATTCGCTGATTGGTGACCTCCGCAATACTGTTTACGTTTTCGGTCAACTCTTCGACATTGTCCAAAATTCGATTGAACCGGGCTTCTCCGATTTCGCCCCCAAATGAACGTCTCATGGCTCCAGTCACACTTCGGACGTCGTTCAAGGCTTCTCCAAAGTTTTCCACGAGGCTATCCAGATCATTGCCTGCCTGAACCCGTTGAATGTTGTCACCATTTTGCAACGGGGTTTGGGTGGAGGTGCCCCGGATGAGTTCGACATACTTGTCGCCTAAAATCCCCACCGATTTGATGGTAGCCTCCGCATCTCCGTAAATTTCGTATTTGGCAAACAATTTGAGATGAACACGTGCCTGATCCCCTTCCAACTCAATGCGTTCAACCGTCCCAACTTTAATGCCAGCCACCTGGACTGGAGATCCCTTTTGCAAACCGGCTACATTGTCAAACAACACACTCACTTCGTAAGTTTCTGAGAGATCCGGATTCCATCCGGTCACTGCCAAAGACGCCACAACAATAAGACCGCCTGCGATGATCATCAGCAGGCCTACTTTCAATTCGTTTGATAACCCCATGATGCTTTTTTGATTGATCGATTTCTAATGGATGGATTCTGAAAAATGGGTGGAAACTTTTAGAAAATCATGAACAAATCATGAACAAATCATGAACAAAACTAATTAGGTAAATAACGGTAACCCCCTATGGTCGCAAGCGGATTTGATGAATGAGGACCTTACGCATTGGCATCATCGACTATTTGAACGTCATGCCTGTTTATGATGGGATTTTGCACGAGAACTGCCCGATCCCCTATGAACCGGTCTTTGGCATGCCTTCGCAACTCAATCGGAGCATCGCTTCGGGGGAGGTCGATATCGCGGCAATTTCTTCTTTCGAATATGCGTGTCGGGCTGAGCAGTATTTCGTGTTTCCGCATTTGAGCGTGAGTGCGGATGGTCCGGTTCATTCCATCTATTTGTTTTCTCACCTGCCTTTGGACCAATTGACCGGAAATGTAGGACTGACCTCCACTTCTGCCACGTCGATTTGCCTCGTACAGTATTTGTTACGAAACCATACCGTGGAGTTTTCCCCGTTAACAGAAAATCCATTCTCAACCTTAACTGCAAAAATGTTGATTGGGGATGAAGCCATTCGCGAGGCACAAGGATCGGCTTTTCCGTATCGGTACGATCTTTCGGCACTCTGGAGGCAGGAAACGGGTTACCCCTTTGTATTTGCGCTGTGGGTGGTTCGTCGTGAGACGTTCCAGGCCCAACCCGAAGCCGTGTATGCCGTGTACGAGGCTTTCCTTCAATCACGTCGACAGGCCGAGAGTCGGTACCCACATCTGGCTCGCGAATACAATCACGATCTCTTCCCAACCTTGGAAGCCTGCGAGCAGTACCTCCGCAATCTTTGTTATGACCTCACTCCTCCCTTTCAACAAGGTTTCCTGCATTTCCAGAAGTGTTGTGTGGAATTGGGCCTTTTGAAGGCCGTATCTCCGCTCGAATTTTTGCCTAAAATTGCGTCCTGAGTTCAGTTTTGTTATTGCTTACCGGAGCGCCCTTTATCCACCAATGAATCAGGAGGAACTGCATGCGATTTTGTACAAAGAGCTTCAGCATGGTGTTGCTGTTCAGCGTCATGATATCTTTTCTTCAGGAAGCCCATGCTCGATGCCGGTCAAATCGAGCTTTAGTTTATTCCCAAGATCGATCAAACCCGTCCCATCCGAGTGCTTACAAACGATTCATTTACCAAGAAGCCAAACGACATCGCATGGACCACAATTTGTTGTTGGCATTGGTCGATGTAGAAAGCAGCTTCCGGAGTCATGCCATCAGTCCTTCCAATGCAATCGGCTTGGCACAAATCACGATTCCCGTGGCAAGGGACCGTCTTTGTGATCAAGAGTCGGACGACGAAACGATCCGTCAACTGCTTTTGACCCCGACGAAAAACATCCGACTGATGATTGCCCACCTGAAGTGGATCAAAAAACACGTCAAGCCTACGGTGAAGCGTCGATATGATCCGGTCACCCTCATTTCTGCCATTTACAACGCGGGGCAGCTCCATTTTGTGAACAAACACCATCGGCTTCCTAAAAAACATGAAAGCAGTTTTTCAAGACGGCCAAAAAAATATAAGGAAATGGTGAACTATATCCGCAAGGTCAAGGGGCGATATGAAGCCTATAAAAGTGAATATGGAGCATCTCCCCACGTGATTTGGTGAGGCTGTCAATTCCTTTTTGCTTCAGATTTTTCGTTTCAGATTTTCTATGAAACTCAAAAAAAAATTATGGGGATTTTCGCTGATCGGGACGCTGTGCCTGGGGGCTTGGAGTGGAATTCAGGTTCAGGAAGTGCTGCATCGGAAAGGGTGTCAGTCCTTGCCACAAAACGTGATGTTGCCACAAAAGGGGATACCTATTGAGGGGACATCAAAACCACTGCGTTTCATAGCACTGGGCGATACCGGTACTGGGAATGAGGATCAAGTGCAGACCGCCAAAGCGGTGAGGGAGGTGTGTGCTGAAGCCGGTTGTGATTTCCTCCTCTTGCTCGGTGATAATTTTTATCCTCGTGGTGTGGAATCGGTGGACGATTCGAAATGGAAAACGCATTTTGAAGACCTTTATCGCCCCTTAAACAAACCGGTGTTTGCGGTGTTAGGTAATCATGATGTGAAAGGAGATTCCCTTGCACAAGTGATGTATAGTTTGAAAAGCCCGATCTGGCGAATGCCCAATTTCGAATATGCCTTTCAGCTCGGACCGGCCCAGTTTTTTGCTGTCAACACTGAGTGCAATCCGCTGGCGGGTCACACGCTTTATGAACAAATACAGGAAGCTTCTGATGCACCGTGGCGGTTTGTATTCACACATCGTCCGCTTTACGGTTCCGGAACGCATGGCGACGCAGATTGGATCCTTCGGGTGCTCTGGCAAACCTTCCTGCAAGATTCTATCGATTTCTACCTTTCGGGGCACAATCATGAACTGGAACATCTGCGTCAAAACGAGGACGCCACTGAGTATATTGTGAGTGGTGCCGGAGGACGACATTACCGCTCTGAAAAAGAAAAGCAGAAAAAACAAATGTCAGTAGCGCACAGTCAATTTTCTTATCAGGACAACGGTTTTGTCTGGTTTGAAGTCTTGGCATCCGAAGTGCGCGTTAGATTTTACGACGCGCGAGCCAAGGTCCTCTATGAATTCACAAAGAAAAAAAGTTAAATGGCTGAATTGAAAGGGTTATCCTTGGAGAAGGCTTGATTGCTTGAACCCTCAATTCCAAGTTTGGACTTTGATATATTGTCCATCTTCAAATTTATCAAACAGTTGGGTCAGGAGAGGGTGCTCGATAGGAGTTGCGGAAAGATCGGATTCCAGATTGCGTTCAGCAACGTAGGTGGTGTGAGCCGCTCCATGAACTAACACGTGATACCAAGGTTTTTCTTTGGGGGGGCGAGAGCGAGCCATTTTTTCATACCATTCATCGGAGCCTTGAAAAATTGGATCGACATCAAAAATGACACCACGGTATCCAAAGCGTAAGTGACGAACGAGTTGGCCCACGGAAAACTGACATTGCGTTTCTTTCATATCTTCCTCTTGATATACGTGTTTTTTTTTGGAATGTGTTCAAGACAGAAACTAAGACAAAGGGATTTCAATTTCTATAGGAATTTATAAAACTCAGCTTATGCCTAATTCACTCCCTACTAAGCAGCTCAAAGCCTGTGTTGCAAAGCACATTGACGTTTCACCCGATGAGCTGAAGCTCACTCCAATTTCTACTGGCAGATTCAATCGCTCCTATTACGTCTCATTGAAACGGGGAGATTATGTGTTACGAATCGCCCCCTCAGATCAAATCTTTTGCCTGTTTTATGAACGCCATATGATGCGACAGGAGCCGGGATTGCACACCTTGCTTCACGACAAAACCAGCACTCCCATTCCAAAAATTTATGCCTTCGACGACACCCATGAGATTGTTGATAGTGATTTTTTATTGATGGAACGATTACAAGGTACCACGATGTCAGAAGCAAGAGGAGTGAATTCAAAGAAAGTACTTCAATCGATAGGGAAATGCTTGCGTCAAGTCCATGCCTTGACGGCGGAAACCTATGGCTATCTTGGAGAACACCGTCCGATGACGCCTCAAAACACTTGGGTGGAGGCGTTTGTCATCATGTGGAACAAGTTGATTGATGATGTGGAGGCTTCGGGCCATTACAATGACAACGAAGCCTCTTTTTTGCGTCGGCTGCTGGATGACCATCTATCGGTGTTTGATCATTCGGTGACGTCTTGTTTGCTCCATATGGATATTTGGGTGGAGAACATTTTGGTCGATTCAAATAGTCGACTGACGGGGCTGATTGATTGGGATCGTGCACTTTGGGGGGATCCCGAGATTGAATTTGCCGTGCTGGATTATTGTGGCATCTCGCAGCCTGCATTTTGGGAAGGCTATGGTCGAACGCGAGATCAATCTGCAGAAGCTCAGATTCGCAAGGTTTTCTACTTTCTCTATGAATTGCAGAAATATATTCCGATTCGGCATTTTCGAGGAAATGACCCGGCCTTGGCACGTTCGTATAAGAAAGAGGTGATGAGCGTGGTGAGGCGAGCGTGGGGCTAGACCGGGATTGCTTAGGAACAAGGGGGTGAACCCGAATTGAATTCGAATTAGAAAGGGCGAACTTTGACCAAATAGATCATGCCCATTGCCGTTAAGAAAATGCCAATGTGGACAAACAGCGCCAAGGGTTTAGGAAGGCTTTTATTATTGATCTGGCGTCCATTCATGAATCCAAAACCAACAAGGATCAGCAGCAAGACCAGTTTCCAGTGCAACCATTTACCCGCTTGGAAGGCTCCGGTTTGCACGGCTAAAATCAGCCCAGTAATCACTGCCACGATCAAGATGGGATAGTAAATGAACTTATAAATTCGATACTGCACCCATTGAGCACCTTCCACCTGGACCGCATCTTTCAACCGCAATCGGAAAATCACTGCCAGTGACTGCACGAATAAGGTTCCTACCACCAAACTGATGGATGCCACATGCAACACTAAAACAAAGCTATACATAAAAGTTTCTCCTTCAATAAAAGATTCTTGCCGAGAGTTGGCAAATAATTAAAACGACACGGAGTGTTTATACCTGCTCTCAAGAATGCACTCCAGACCAATCGTATTGAGGTTGATCAATTCCCATTCATCAAATGGAATGCCATCCCAGAAATTGCATCTAAGAAGCCCTATCTCAGAAGGCCTACCTCAGAAGTCTTACCTCGGAAGCCTTAACTCAAAAGCCCCATCTCAGAAGACTTAACTCGGAAGCCTCATCTCAGAAATTCCATTTAAGGAATCTAAACAAAGTGATCCCGTCAACAGAGGATAGTGAACATAGGGCAAATGTGATAGCGTCCACGGGAAGCAGGGAATAAAAATTGTCGAACAACATGGATTTACTAATCTTATCAATGGAGTAGCGCAATGGAGTTAAAGAAGTGCATCGGATTGGGAGTCGCTGGAAATTTCACAGGGCATCTGGAACAAGCCGGGGAAGCCGGAGACTTCACTCATGTACAAGTGGTCGAGCAGCACCAGCCCAAAGGGATGTTTCCTTTTTATTTGCCTAAAACGACGGGAAGTTTTCTGGATATCTATCCGCTGACTTCTGATCGTATTGCAATGCCACAAGAAGGCGGAAATTTGCAGATTGAACCGGAAATAGCGATCCTATTTGAGGTTCGTTACGAAAACGACATGGTGGCAGATCTCATTCCCAAGCAGTTTGGGGCGTACAATGATTGTTCGATCCGCAAACCCGGAGCCAAAAAGATCAGTGAAAAGAAAAACTGGGGCACGGACTCCAAAGGGATTTCTTCACAGTTATTAGAAGTGGATACCTTTACGGAAGGCTCGGTATTGGAGAAATACCGGATAGCTTGTTTTTTGGAACGAGGTTCATCGGTGGAGGTATATGGAGTGGACAGTCCCGTCACCGGCTACAGCTACTTTTATGAAAAGTTAAAGCAGTGGATGATCGATCGAATGAACCAACAAGCCGATGAAGGTCCCTTAGAATGTCTCCTCGACTTGATTCAGAAAAGCGGATATCCCGGCCACGCGCTGATCAGTATCGGCGCCACGCGATACACGGAATTTGGGGAAAGTCATTTTCTCCAAGCAGGTGATAAGAGCATCATTGTTGTTTATGACAAAACTCAAAATAGCTCGGGAGACATTGAATCTTGGGCAGGTTCTGGAAGGAAGCAAGCGCTACAAAATGCTTCTGTGCTCGTGCAAACGGTTGAACACAAGTAACGAGGTGCGATGCACCACTTGGATTTGCAACCCTTGGAGCTTCAAGCCCCGCCGAAATCCTTTTCATTAGAACTCATGTCCTCGTCATTTAATCAGATTAATTTGTCCTCTCGATGGTTTTTGCCTATCGGTCTATTACTAGGCTCATTTGCCATTCGATTCTTATATTTATGGCAACTCCGCGATAGCCCTTGGCTGGAATTCCTAGTGGGAGATGGCGAAGGGTATTTCGAATGGGGAAAGCGCATCGCTTCGGGAGATTGGCTAGGAAACGAAGTATTTTACCAAGCTCCGCTGTATCCCTATTTTTTAGGCGTATTGCAGAGTGGGTTGGGGCCCGATTTGTGGGGAATTCGGTTGGCTCAAATGGGTTTGGGCAGTGTGGCAGTCGTGATGCTTTACCAAGCGGGAACCCATTTTTTTAATCCCACGGTCGGCAAGTTGGCTGGCGTGATGGCCATGCTGTATCCCCCGGCGATCTATTTTGATGGATTGATCCAGAAAGCGGGGCTTGGCTTTTTTGTATTTGCCTTTGCTTTATGGCGATTGTCGGTGGCTATGCAGCAAAGGCGAATTCTCGATTGGGGGATTTTGGGTGTGCTCTTGGGGTTTTTGGCCTTGCTTCGAGAAAATACCTTGTTGCTCATTGGTGTTTTGATGTTGTGGCCGTTGTGGAAATGGCGGAAAGAATCCTGGTCCCTTCGCTTGTTGCCGGTGATCGGACTGCTGTGTGGCACCTGCTTGATTTTGGGCAGTGTGGCTTTACGGAATTGGGTGGTGGGAGAAACATTGGCTCTCACCACTTCACAATTTGGCCCCAATTTTTATATTGGCAACAATCCCGATGCAGACGGCCTTTACAATGCTTTGATTCCAGGTCGCGGAGAGTACAAATACGAACGGAGCGATGCCACGACCCTTGCCGAAGCCGATCTGGGAAGATCTCTTTCACCGAATGAAGTTTCGGACTATTGGTTTCAAAAGGCAGCGGAATACATTCGATCCGATCCGTTGGATTGGCTGGGCTTGTTACTCTATAAAGGAGCGCTTCTCGGCAACTACTACGAATTACCCGATACCGATGAATACTATGTCTATTTGGAATGGGTTCGATGGTTGGAAGGATTGGATGCGGTATGGAACTTCGGCACATTGATGATCTTGGCCACAGTTGGAATGTGGGTGAGTTGGTTCCGATATCGGGATCGTTGCGACATCCTTTATGCTTTATTGCTCACGTTGGCGGGGAGCACCATCTTGTTTTTTATCTTTGGCCGCTACCGGTTTCCTTTGGTACCGATCTTATTGTTATTTGCAGCGGTTGGGGTGCAGCAGGTGTTCCTAGAGTTGCGACAGAAAACGTATCGTTCATTGCGGATTCCTACCTTGTTGAGTGTGGCGGTCGGTATCTTTACCTTTTGGCCCATACTCCCGCCAAATCTTCTATTAGGGTATCAAAATTTGGCGTTGGCGTATCAGGAACAGAATCGTCCGGAAGAGGCTTTGGAAGCTTTTTCTAAAGCGCTTGCTGAAGATCCAAACAATTTTACCGTCTATCACAATCGCGGCAATTTATTTTCTCAAATGAATCGATGCGATCAGGCAATCCAGGATTTCTCCCGAGTGCTAAGCCGTTTCCCCAATGTTGTGGAGACGCTTCTCAGTCGAGCGTATTGCTTGAATCGGTTGAAGCGTTATGAGCTGGCTTTGGAAGACTTCACTCGGGTCCTGCAACAGAAGCCCACACTCCCACAAGTTCACTATGAAATCGGTCGCATTTTGCTGCATCTTCAACAAACCGACCGGGCATTGGCAGCGTTTTCTGAGGCGATTCGATATGATCCGAGGTACGTCG
The DNA here is from genome assembly GCA_028281495.1 of SAR324 cluster bacterium. Taxonomy (GTDB): domain Bacteria; phylum SAR324; class SAR324; order SAR324; family NAC60-12; genus JANQJU01. Next base: position 589,187 of record JANQJU010000029.1, on the reverse strand, counting down.
ATGCATACCTTCAACGTGTGCAAATCCTTCATAGCCGTCAAAACTATCAACAGGTGGTTTCCGACTTGAACGCCGCGATTGAAATAAGACCCGAAAACGGCGTTTTATATCGCTTACGAGGTATCGCTTTATTCAAGTTGAACCAACCACTAGCTGCGGTGAATGATTTGACGCAATCCATCCAAATCATGCCCAATGTAGCGGAGACCTATAAATTGCGGGGGTTGATCTACCAAAATGTTGACGACGAAAAATCAGCCTGTGCTGATTGGAAAACGGTTTGTGACCTCGGAGATTGTGAGTTGATTCGGTCAGCTCAACGGGAAGGAACCTGTTCTTTCTGATTCCAAGCAGTTTCTTCTGTGAGTACTTCTGGAGAGGCAACCACTCGGTTGCTCCAGGATTGAATCGTGCTGGAGGGTTGGTAAGTGGGGATGATCTGCTGCAACATTTTAATGATTTGCGGAACGTTATTGTGATGGGTGGTATCCAACAAGTTTTGTAGTTGGGGTTGCAAGGTTTCCCAAGGAATCGAATTTTCTGTGGTTGAAAAGATTTTGGGATGACGTGTCTCCGATGTGTTTTCAGTTTCTACCAACAATTCCTCATGTAGTTTTTCACCAGGGGCCAAACCGGTAATCTTGACCTCGATATCCTTTCCCAACTTCAAACCGCTCAGTCGGATCATCTGAACGGCAAGATCATAGATTTTTATCGGTTCGCCCATGTCCAGTAGAAATACTTCTCCGCCATCTCCCATCGCTCCTGCCTGAATGACTAATCGCGAAGCCTCTGGAATGGACATAAAATAGCGTGTCACATCCGGATGTGTGACTGTCAATGGCTCACGTTTTTCGATTTGTTTACGAAAACGCGGTACCACCGAACCGGCGCTATCGAGGACATTACCAAAACGCACAATCACGAATCGAGTGGGGGTTTCTGGATTGATGGCCAATGCTTGCAAAATCAATTCATCAACACGCTTGGTCGTGCCCATCAAACTGGTGGGACGAACCGCCTTGTCGGTAGAAATCAGCACAAAGGTAGGGATACGATATTCGACACTGGTGACCACCACATTGAGGGTGCCTGCAATGTTGTTGATGATGCCAGCACGCACATTGTTCTCGATCAAAGTGACATGTTTATAAGCAGCCGCATGATAGATCGTGTCTACTGAAAATTGATTGAATACATCTCGCAGTTGGGAAACATTAGTAATCGATCCCAAGTACGCCACTATTTTGAGATTGGGAAAGGCTTCCAGAAGCTCTTGATTGATTCGATATAAGGCATATTCGTTCCACTCAAACAAAATCAAACACTGAGGACTCTGTTGGGCAATTTGACGGCAGAGTTCGGATCCAATCGATCCTCCTGCACCCGTCACCATCACCACTTTGTCGGTGATGTTGGCCCGCAGCAATTGGGGATCTGGCAAGACCTCAGCACGTCCCAAAAGATCAGTGATGTCGATATCCTGCAAGGGGCCTGGAGTGAATCCATGATGGAAGATGTCCTCGACGCCAGGAAGGGTTTTGACGCTTGCGCCAGTGGATAAAATGAAGTGCACGATTTCGGTCTTACGCTTCCGATTCTCTGAGGGAATGGCGAGCAAGACGTTTTCTACTTGGTAGTCGTTTACTAATTTTTTTAGATCCTTCAACGAATACACTAAGACGCCGTGGACGGATTGTTTATTGAGTTCTGGATCGTCATCTACAAAAGCGACCACGCGATATCGCCCCCCCCGTTGCAAGGCTTTAGCAAACTGAGCACCTTCCAACTTTGCTCCACACACGATGATATTTTCTTGAGGTCCATGAAATTCCAATTTGGCTTGGACATCATATGCCAACCAACGAATTACAAACCGAGAGCTGATGATCAGAATGCCTGTGAGCAACGCATCAATGAACCAAATGGATCGAGAAAACGGGGTGATTTGAAACAACATTGCAAACAAACCAATTAAAATGGAACTGGCCACAACCGATTGAAATGTCGTCCGGAGGAACTCTTCCCCGGTGTAGCGTAACACCGGTCGGTACATCCCCAAAAACAGGAAAGTGCCGAGCTTGATAGGAAACCAGACGGAGAGCGTCCAAGGGTGGGAATATTGGATTATAAATGGAAAGGCATTGGGTGTTTCGAACCGAAGACCAAACGCCAAATAAAGTGCAATTGCACATAAAAATAGATCAATGGCTAGAAAAATACCGCGTTTGCTTTTGCGCGAAAGATGTAAATAAATTTTTCCAATAGCGGAAGCGATCCATTGCATGGCATTTCTATGATAAATGAGTTTGTTTCAGTTTGCGGGAAAGCATGACAAATCCTACTGATAATAAAAATAGCATCCCCAACACGACTTCAAAACCTGCCGGGCGTAAGCTCAGCATCACAATTCCAATTCCAAGTTGAGACGCAGCGTAGGCAACTGAAACTTTCCAATGGGGCATTCGACCTTCATTGACCAAAATTTGATAGAGATGTTTTCGATGAGCCTGGGTTAACGATTCTCCAGCTTTCCAACGTTCTGTCATCGTTGTGAGTTCGTCAGCATAAAATGGGAACAGGCAGCCAACGAGGCAGAGTAATGTGGTCCAATCGGTAGAAAGTATTACCACACTTCCCGCATAGACAAAGCCGAGCAATATGCTTCCCACATCTCCCATGAACACGCGAGCCTGGGGCAAATTCCATTTGAGAAATCCTAAACAAGCCGCTCCCAGTCCCCCCCATAATCCAAGGTATTCTAAGGGCATTTGGTTTTGGACACCGACCACACACAAAAAACCGAACCCGATGCACCCTGTTAAGCCTGCGATACCATTAATTCCATCCATGAAATTATAGAAATTGGCCGAAGCCACGAGGAACACCCACAATCCGACCCCCCATAACCACCCTCCACTCACTTCCATGAGCGGGATTTCGTTCCCTAGCAACCAAACCGCTGCAACGACAAATTGCAGACGGAGGCGAAAGCGTACCCCCAATTCGATGCGATCTCCAACCAAGCTGACCCCAGCCAAAACGCCTGCCGACAGCCAAATCTGCCATGGGATGGAAGTTGTCCATGAGAGGATGAGAAATCCAAATAAAATCCCGATTCCCCCACCTTTGGGCGTTGGCTTCTCGTGCGAGCTGCGCTTGTTGGGCCGGTCCAACAAACCAAAGCCTGAACCATATCGAGCAACTAACGCGGCTCCGCTAAAACCAAAAATGCTCCCGATGATTAGGGCTTGTATGAATTCACCCATGGTGTGTTTAGTCGTTTTTGCAGGTTGCGGATGTCGTTACCTTGAATTTCTATGCCATGCGACAGTGGCTTCGACTCCTTCTTGAACGGAAAAAGGGGGCGTCCATTGATAGGTTGTAGCAAAAGTTTTGGCTGAAAAGCGATACTCATCTAACAGTCGCGTAATTCGTTCTTGGGTTAATGGAAACGGAATCCCAAAACGCCGAAGATGGGTTCCGAGACGCCCCACGCTGCGTAACCAATTTTCAGGGAAACGGAACAGTTTGGGGTCACCAGAGTAGGCGGATGATAGCATTGCATAGAGTTCTCCACTCGTCAGATCGTGTTGATCATTGATGAAATAGGGCTTGCAAAAGGGTTGATCGGCTGTGTTCATCAAAACGGTGAGTATTGCATCACAAGCATTCTTCACATACATCATACTGCGTTTTCCCTGCGCAGCTCCCAGCGGTAGCGGCAATCCCTTTTCAGCACATCTTAGAAGCAACTGCATGTTACCGCGATTGTGCGGTCCATACACCATCGGCAGCCGAAGGATGACGCAATGCGCAGAACTTTCGCTTTGAACCTGTTGCGAAAACATCGAATGGAGTGCTTGTTCTGCCTCCCATTTGCTACGTCCGTATGCATCAATGGGTCGACAAGCATCATTTTCGTTCAATGGAGGATGAGAATGGGGCAGCCACCCTTCACCCATGACCTTAACCGAACTGAGAAACACAAACTTTCGAATGCTAGCTTGAAGGCCGTATGTGGCAAGCTTCAAAGTCATGTCGCGGTTGGTTTCAAAATAAAGAGGATTGGCGTCGGTGTGATCCTGCATCTGGTGCACTCGTGCCGCCATATGAATGATGGCATCGTAGGGTACTTTGGGAGGTGTATTGAGGTCTTCCAATGTAAGACAAGCATGAGGTTGGATGGGAAGATTTTTAGGAGGAGTTCTTACAAACAGCGAAACCTTCCAAGAATCTGGCAATAGACTCAACAAGTGCCTTCCAATAAATCCCGTAGCCCCGCTGATCAACAAATGCATACATTTCCTATGTGGATTGTCTCCGTACTTATCTCCATTGCCATCCCCACTTTTGAAAGTAGAGATAGCCGGAACGTACCAATTCTTTGAATAGCTTCCAGTTGTTTCGCGCTCCGCCTTTCCAATGATGAATCACTTCCGCATCCGGATAGTAGATGGCCCGGTGTTTTGCGGAAACACGTCGAGTGAGATCCACGTCCTCAAAATACATAAAAAAACGTTCATCAAAGTGGCCCACTTCATCCAAAACCGATTTGCGAAACAACATAAAACATCCGGAAATGAAAGGGGCATCGTGAATGCGTGTCGCATCATGGTCCTTCATCTCATAATGCTCGAGTTGCTGACGCACCCAATCCCAATCATGCCATCGACGCGGAAATCGTCGGCACAACAAACTCAATACGGTAGGAAGCTGCCGTGCGGTCAACTGTGTGGTGCCATCAGGGTTCAGGATACGAGGGGTCAGTAATCCGATTTCCGGATGACTTTCCATGAACTGAATCATCGTGAGCAGGTGCTCTGCTTGGAACGTGATATCTGGGTTTAGAATCAGATAATAGTGACTGGGAGGGGCTTGTCGGAAAGCGAGATTGTGTCCACTGCCAAAGCCTCGATTCACAGAGCTTTCGATGGATTGAATTCTAGGATCTTGTGGCAAATGAGGAACGGGGGAATTCGTCGAAGCATTGTCGACCAACAAGAGTCGTGTTTGTAAAGGAACACTCAAAAAAGATTGGATGGTTTGCAAAAGTTGTTCGGCAGGCGTGTTGTAAGTCACGATACTAGCCACCACTTGATATTGCTTCAGGGTGGAGGAATCAGGCATTCGTAAGGTCCTCCCATTGGAGCACTCGGTCTGCGGATACGTCGTGATTCAAAACCTTCCCGATACAGTCGCGGAGCTGGGTAGCGGGAATGCCGATGCCGGGTTTCTTGGTAGTGAGCATCGATTCCGTGAGGGATGTTCCTTGAGGAAGATCCTGTTTAAGCGCCACACTTTTATTAAAAAGGGAACGCATCTCCGTCAAATCTTGGGCCATCCGGTTTTTATCAACCGGGTGCTTTTGCATGGTGTGAAAGGCATCGCGGGTATCGGCCAACTGACGGAATTGTTCAAAAGTGAGAGAAACGGGAACATCGGGGCCGAACAAGGTGCGATGGAAGGTCACATGGACTTCAACGAGGTGGGCACCGAGAGCAATGGCTGCGGTGGCAGGATAAGGAGTTCCGGTATGATCAGACAGTCCAATTGGCACAAGAAAGCGTTGACGGAATTCTTCCAAAACGTTCAAACCCACTTCCGTCAGAGCAGTAGGGTACTTGCTGGTGCATTGAAACAGTGCAATCGGATTTCCTTTTTGTTGAATTCGTTGAACGGAGTCTTCGATCTCCGACCAAGGGCTCATCCCGGTGCTGAGCAGGATCGGTTTTCCTGTATCCAACATTGCATTGAGGAGAAGCGGGTTATTGGTTTCTCCCGACCCAATTTTCCAGGCGGGGACCCCCAAGGTTTCCAGCAATTCCACCGCTTCTACCGAGAAAGCAGAGCTTAAAAAAATTAAACCCTTTTCATGGGCATGTTGATATAGGCCATGCCATTGTTCAGGTGAGAATTCCATTCGTTTCCAGTAGTCGTAACGGGTGTTGTCTTCATAAGAAAACTTCACCCGGAATCCTTCCTGTTTGGTACTTTCGGCATGGGCTAAATGCGTCTGGAATTTGATGGCATCCGCACCGGCATCTGCGGCTGCATCAATGAAACTGTGGGCAAACCCAAGAGAACCGTCATGGGCTTGGGCCACCTCGGCAATCAGAAAGCAGGGCTGGCCGTTGCCGATGGTTTTATGCTCGATGTGAAAACTGGTGGTCATGTTGTGTTACGCGAGCAAGTTTTGTGCATGTTTGATGCGATTTTCAATGTCAATGCCTTGAGGACAGATTTTTGTGGCTGCGGTGAAGTCCACATTGTTGAACTGGCGTTCTTCCTGAGGCAAAGCACGGTACAAGGCTTGGGCTTTTTCAGCTTGGCCATAGCATTCATGATACATCAGGAACCGCAAAGTATCCGCAATTCGTACATTTTGAGCGACCGAGGCTTCACACAAGTTGGAGCAACCTTGACACGACAAATGGGCGGTCTGGGCAGCCAATTGATGCAACTGGTGCATATCAGAAGCAGCCAACGATTTCTCGGTTTTTGCAGCAGCGACATTTTCACGAGTGACACGGACGCTATCCATCTCAGAAACCACCGTATCAATCCGTTCGTCCGCCCAAACGGATTTGAGTTTGGCTTGAGCCAACGTGAAATCCTGAGACTGAAACTTGACTACCTTTTCGGCACCACTCGGTACGGATCCCATTGTTTTCATGGCCATTAGACCAATGCCTGCCTTTTTGCACGCATCGATTGCCAAATTCAACTCGCGGTCACCATATCGTCGGAAGTTGTAGCGAAATAGGATAGCATCGATTCCACCCACTTTGGCTGCAAGATTCATCAATTCCACCACATTGCCACTGTGGCAGGAAAACCCAAAGAATCGAGTTTTGCCCGATTTGCGAAGCTTTTCCCCGGCCCGGATGAAGTCTTTACCCAATAGGTCGGTATCGTTCACACCATGCATGAGGTAGAGGTCAAGGTAATCGGTTTCTAACTCCGACAAACATTGATCAATGTCGCGAATCAGTTCATCGGGATCCTCGCTGCCCGACTTGGAAGTCAACCAGATGTTTTTACGGTCTCCCATTTGTTTCAAAAAATTGGCAATCGCTCGATGGGAGGATCCCCACCCATATGATAAGGCCGTATCGAAGTAATCAACCCCTTCTTTAAAACATCGATGCATGATCCGGTCGTATTTGGGATCCAGCCGTTGTGAAGTACCTAGTTGTAAAATGGGCACGGAGGCTCCGGTCGTGCCCAATAACTTACGAGGAATTTTACTGGCGGCTTTGACCACATCTTTTTTTGACGACGCGGTTTCTGCTTGGGCCGCAGTAGCGCTCAATGTTCCAGCAGCGACTGTCGATGCAACGGCTGCCTTCAAGAAATTTCTCCGTTTTAGTTGCGTCTCTTCCATCATGACCTCTCTGTTGGTTTTTTGATGATGGCAGCGCCTACATTTTAAGGAACCCGGCCCTACCAATTGGATACATTTGTTGGAATCGGATCAGGCCGAGTCCGATGGTTTTTGTTGACGAAATTTAAGGAGCAAACGGCGTCCCTGGGAACGGCTTTCTCCGACTGCCGTCACATACACAGCAGGTTGATCCACGACTGGGCATTCTGCATGACAGATTCCACACCCAATACACAGATCAGGCACTATAAAAGGTTTGTTGAGCACAACGAGATTGCCATACACATCTTTCACTTCCTCGTCGATGCTTTGAATGGCTTTGGGGGAGGTGGGGCACACCTCCTCGCAAACCACACACGGGATTTGGTTAGCCCAAGGCAAACATCGATTGGTATTGATGAATGCCGTTCCTAAACGAACAGGGCCTTGTTCCTCAAATTCTCCCTTCCCTAGCTTTTCAGCCGTTGTGATTTTGCGGATCGCGCCAGTGGGGCAAACTTCCGAACACAACGTACACTTCAACTGGCAATGGCTGATATTGAAGTTCATCACCGGAGTCCATACCGCTTCAAAACCTCCCTCGGCCAAAGTAGCGGGTTGCAATACGTTCGTCGGACAAACGTTGATGCACTGATCGCATTTGATACATTTTGCTAAAAATTCTGGTTCTGCTACGGAGCCAGGCGGGCGCATCATGGCAGGAGAAAAATTTTCATCAGTCGCCACTCCGTTGTTACGCAACAAAGGATAGGACAAAACACCGGCTGTCCCCGCAAAGATCAATTTGCGACGGGAAAAATCAGGACTCGCCACCACTTGCTTTTTATCGAGACCGACCATTGAAAAGCTGAGTGCATCCTCAGGACAATCATCGATGCAGTTCATGCAGGAAAAACACTCGCTTTTGCGAACTTGGCTTTGAGGATCCGCAGCACCTTCGCAGCGTGTCAAACACAAATTGCAATCGGTGCATTTGTGGACATCTCGGTTGATCCGGTAAATAGAAAACCGAGAGATAACTCCCAACAAAGCTCCCAACGGACAAAGCAACCGACAGAAAAAACGGGGATACCATATGTTGGCAGCAGCTAAGGCAAAAAAGAGGACCCCGATCCAAAACGATCCCACAAAAATGCGATGGGCCACACCGGGGGCAAATTTCAGCTTATCAAGAAACGTGAGTCCCGTACTGTCACTCGCAGCGCTGAGCCCCATGTCAATCGCCGGGGCAAACACCGTGGCCAAACCGCGATACATGATGACAATAGGATCCAGTAAACCGATTTGCAAAGCTCCCATCGCGGACATGATCAACATGACCACCAAAATGGTATATTTGAGGAATTGAATCGGACGATACCGATTCTGATCGATCCGTTTGGGAGCGCCATTGATATTAAACAACCACCCAAAAAACTGATGGAGCGTGCCATAAGGACAGATCCAATTGCAGAAGACCCTTCCAAACAAGAGTGTGATTCCTAAAATCAATACCGCCCAGAATAAGTAGCGGTATACGTAGCCAGTGGATAACGCGGTAGATAACGCCACCAAAGGGTCTATTTCTAAGAGGCGAGATACCGGATACCCGCCTAAGCGGGAGGTCCATGACGCCCAGACACTGAAAATAAATATTGCAAAGAAGACGACCTGGGAGACGATACGAATATTAGTCAGCCGCAGCCGCTTGCGCCACGGGCTGTTATCTGTTTTGTTTTTGCTCATACCACTTCCTTCACTCGATCTTTGTAATCCACTTTGCCGCTGCCTTTGGCTTCGGCCATGTGGATGTAATCAGGAAATTGATTTCCCCGTTCCAAAAGATGCTCGAAAGCCCACGCATCTAAAGCCACAGGATCCACACCAGCCAACACCACGTCCCCTTTTTTGACATTCGAAGGGTCCCCTCCAGTGGGGCCATTTTCCATTAATATGTGGGTGCCGTCGAGAATGGTGAGCGTGGGTTTGATCATGATGGAAAGGTCGGAAATGATTTCGTTGATATCCTGATGAAACTGATTGCGTCGGCCGCCTAGAAGTCCATACCAGTTTTTCATTCCCAAGGAGGCATGACACAGGTTGTGGTCCTTGACCGGAGTGACTCCAATCACTTTGGTGACTCCTTTGAAAGGACGATGAAAAAAAGGCCAGTGTTCGATCAACTTGGCTCCTGGAGTGTTCAACACTTTGAAGGCGTTGCTATCGGGTAAGTATACTTGACCCCCAGCACGTTCAGTGGCCAAACGAACTCCACTTTTTGCAAAACAATCTGCGGGTGATTCAATGGGGTTATCAGCAACTCGCACTTCGGTTGCCCGACAATCGACCAAGAGCAATCGAATCAACTGTTCCAGGATTTCTGGGTTGGTGGTGGCCCCCAAATTGGGAGACCGGTCGAATGCCACATTCGGTTTTACCAACACCACGTCCCCAGGGTGGATGTAATGGGTGATGCCACCGATTGCATCGGTCGCCTTCCGCAGTTTGACGTCCATCGTGCCCACTCGGCCAATTCCTACGTCCGACTTGCCTGTCGGTTTCGCCACTCGGAAATCGTTGATGTGGAAGATTTCTGGTTGAGGCACACTTCGCAAGCCTGTGGAATCTTTTAACGAAAACGGCCAATCCTCAGGGGCCATTGTGAGATAAGATCCGGCAGCTACAATGCTAGTGATACCCGCTCCACGACGAATCACTTCCCGCCGGGTGATGATCTTTTTTTCGTACTCCGGATGTTGAATGGGTTTGTGCTTCATGGTTGGGAACTCCGGATAGCTTTTATCAATGTTTCCATTTGTGACTCTAGTTCTTCCTCGTCTGAAACGTTTTCGAGTCCAAACACGTAAGCGTCAGTCTGTTGGATCACAAAGTGGCTTTTGAGAAACGGATGCCACATCAGTACCCGCCCTTCAGCTTCATCTTGTATTTCGTAGTCAAAACCATGTTCTTCCACGATCAATTCAAAAGTCTCTTGGGCCGTTTCTGGTGATTCCGCTCGATGGATGAAGTACCGCATCGGCTGTTTTGCATCGGGTTGTCCGAACCAAAAATCGGTTGCAAAGTCATATTGGAACACATTTTTGGCCTGATAAGCGATGAGTGCTGGCTCGATGTTCAGTTGGTCGGTCAAAATCTTAAATTCCAACGACTCTTGCTCTTTTTGTTCCGGCAAACCTGCAAAAGCGATCACCAACTGCTTGGCTTTCGCTTGAATCGTTTCAGAACTTTGATTGCCTGCAATCCGGAAGAAGTACTGGCTCAACATCCCAATCACTCCCGCCGGAGTTCGGAAATAGATGGCTTTGCCTTCTCGCAAGATCGGTTGATCGGCGGAACGATGCTCTGAAAACACGCCAAGGCTGCCTTTCAGTCCCCCTTGATCAAACAATTCGATGGAGATTTCGTCACCCTCTGGAGATTGAATCGATACATAGGAAAGTTGCTGGAAGCCTTGTCGCAGAAACTTGGGAGCTTCTCCGTTGATCTTTTCAAATAGGGTGTCTTCTTTGAAAGTTTTGAGGCGAGAGCTGAGTTGCCAGGAATCGTCAAGAATGGCTTCGGGAAAAATCCCGAGATTGATGGCGGGGGCGACATTGCCTTGAGCCAATGCCGGGTCGACCCACCGTTTGAGAGGAATTTTGTAAAGGTTGTCTTCCACCGGCTTTTGCGCGAGCAATTCATAAGAAAGGTCTCGTTCTGCCGGGTCGTATTGCTCCTGCTGTCCAAAAAACCACAGCAGGATTCCGCCGAGTCCGATAACGATGACAGCGCTTACCAACGCTTCCACCGTAGGAATGTCTTTGCGCAAGACTCGTCGTTTTTTCCGTGTGAATACCGGTTTACGGCTCATACTACCTCCGTTTAAAGGGATTCTGCTGATGCGATCTATTTCTAGCGGCAATGTAGAAATATTTCGTTCGCATGATGAAACCTCAAAGAGCGTCTGCCGAACGTCAATAGTGTAGTACATGCACACTGGAAAAGCTACCGCATCCGGTTTGACCGACATCAGGAAAGGCGTACAATGAAGGATGTGGTCCGTTCATTTTCTGTAAATTCACTTCTTTTATGGAGGGCAGTATGGAAAAGGATTTAAAACATGCCAAACCCGAAAGTTTAATGATGAGTTACGGCTACAAACCCGAGTTGTCCGAAGGAGCATTGAAATGTCCCATCTTTCAAACCTCCACCTTTGTGTTCAAAACGGCAGAAGAGGGGAAACATTTTTTTGAACTCGCCTATGGATTGAAGGAACGAGAACCGGGCGAAGAAATGGGGCTGATCTATACACGGCTCAACAATCCGGATATGGAGATCTTGGAGAACCGCCTGACATTGTGGGATGAAGCCGAAGAAGCCGCCGTGTTTAGCAGTGGAATGGCAGCCATTTCCACAGTGGCGTTCGAATTTTTGAAACCTGGCGATGCCGTCTTGGTGTTTGAACCCGCCTATGGAGGAACGGAATATCTATTCCGACACATTCTTCCTCAGTTTGGAGTCAATTACATCATTGCCCATGCAGGGAGCACTCAAGCCGAGGTGGAAGCTGCCGTCGAGGAATCTGGTTTGAAAAAACAGCTGGCGATGGTGTTTTTAGAAACACCGGCCAATCCCACCAACAAGCTAACGGATCTGGCCATGACTTCTCGAATTGCACAAAAATATTCGTCCACCGAGCGTCGTGTTCTTGTTGCGGTCGACAACACGTTCTTGGGACCCCTATGGCAAAAGCCATTGTTGCATGGGGTCGATTTGGTTTTGTATTCGGCAACCAAATACATCGGAGGTCATAGCGACGTGATCGCAGGTGTGTGCTTAGGGTCCAAAGAATTGATCAAACGAGTGAAAGCAATGCGTACTTTCATGGGGAATATGGCCACACCCCTCACCGGGTGGCTGTTGTTGCGAAGCCTGGAAACCTTGAAATTGCGCATGACCTGCCAGATGAAAAACGCTCGATATGTGGCCGATTTCTTGGAGAACCATCCGAAAGTGGAACGCGTGTATTACCTGGGGAATTTGCCCGATGATTCGGCCCAATATAAAATCTATCGGCAGCAGTGTACCTCTCCAGGAGCAATGATTTCATTTGATGTCGTCGGGGGAGAACCCTCGGCATTCCGATTTTTGAATTCCCTGAAATTGCTCAAGCTTGCCGTGAGCTTGGGGGGCACCGAATCGCTGGTTGAACATCCAGCTTCCATGACCCACTCCGATCTCACTCCGGAAGAACAATTGGCCATGGGAATTACCGACAAGATGGTACGCCTTTCGATAGGTATCGAGAATCCTCAAGATCTCTTAGACGATTTGGAGCAGGCCTTCGAACAAGCTTAACCAAGGGAGCGGTGCAACATCTGGTGCATCGCTCTTGTGATAGATGATGGCCGACGATGCGAAAAATCTCTTGGCACTGTCGGTTTCCCCAAAAGATGCCTCGACAATGATTTGCTAGATACTCATTGACTTCTCCAGTTAATATTTATAATTCCTCATACAGGTAATCACATAAAACTTTTATTAACTATATTGCAGTTCCCGACTGATGAAAGACACTCCTATTTCCACACGCCCTCCAACTAGTAGCGAGAGAATACTGAAAGAAAAATTTGCGGAAAGCCTCGCAAATCAGAGTGAGCAGATGGACAAGCTCGGACAACAATTGATCACTCTGGAACTGGCAATACCCGGTTTATATGCCACGGCTTTGAAGTTGATCGGTGGTGATAAGGCCTCTCTTACTGCGAACCCGTCCCTTTATGTCATCTTTGCTTGTTGGTTTTTAGCCTTAGTGTTGACTCTCGGCAGCTTGATTCCCAGAAAGTGGAGCGTCAATACCAACATTATGAAACAAGACTCGCTTGAAGAAAGTTATGAATTGGGCATCGAGGACTTTTTTTACAAAACTGCACAATACAAACGACGTTTGATCATTGCTTCCAGTTTGTTGTTTTTTGTAGGGGTGCTGACGGCTGCTCTCACGATGTTTTAGGAGCTATTATGGCAAATCATATTTACTCGAAACAAAGGTTTAATTTTGCGTGTTGGAATTGTAAACACCACTTCAAGTTAACGCTCCAACTGGAAGGAACGCCTCAATTGGAAAGTAACCTCAAATTAGACGTAGTTTGCCCTATTTGTAATGCCGAGTGTATTGCGGATCTCAATCCTTACCAAAAGGAAGAACTCACCGTAGCCTTCAAAGCGAACCCACCCGATAAAAAAATATCCGGTACCACTTGGGAGTTCCCAGACGTTATCCCAACCACCCCGTCTTGAACTTGTATTGGCCCTAAAAACCTATGCGGGAGTCAGAAACTGTTGATATTGAGAAACAAGAAATGAAGCAGGAGGAATGATGCAATCCAATATTTGTAATGATTCTTTTGTAATTTGCCCTGAGCCTGATTTGTTACAGCATCACCCTTATCTGCAAAGTGACAACAAGGCGTTGATGCGAAAATATCGTTTCAGAGAATTGGTTACTGAAACAGACCTGAGAAATATCGGGCAGCGTCTTTGGAAGGTCTTAAATATCGATCACGATTTCAATGTTGCAAAAGAACGGGCCGGAAGAGAAATCTTACCGATCATTATTGAAAGCGACCAAGCAGACATCCAACAACTGCCTTGGGAAACTCTCTACCATCCGGACATCGGGTTTTTAGGAAAATCAGACAGCACCACGCTTTCACGTCGGATTCCTCAAACAAAGCCTGTAACATCTTCCTTGGAATCGGGGCCACTGCGGGTTTTACTGTTTACCTCGCTTCCGGACGACCTGGATGCCAAATCGTCCCGTTTGAATGTAGAAAACGAGCAGGCTCAGGTACAAGAAGCTTTATTGCCGTGGATAGCACAGGGAATCGTTAAATTGGAAATGCCCGATGATGGACGCTTTTTGACCCTCAAAGAACAGTTGAAACGCTTTCAGCCTCACTTGTTATTCCTTAGTGGACACGGAAAATTTCACCACCAACCTCATACAGACGAAGTACCTTATGCGACCTTTCTGTTTGAAAGTGAGGAAGGGTTTAGCGAACCGATATCCGAAGCTAACATTGCAAAAGCTTTTTCGGGTTCATGGGTGCAGTGTGTGGTGGTGTCGGCTTGTGAATCCAGCAAATCGACTTCAAATGCGTTGAATCGTGGACTCACCCAGTGTCTCAGTCAGCAGGGGATTCCTTATGTAATTGGAATGAGAGAATCCATCTTGGATCAGGCGGGTATTTTATTTGCTCGCTCTTTTTGTGATGCCATTGCTCGTCAAGAACCAACTGAAGTGGCTTTGCAGCAGGCGCGACAAGCCATCACCACTCCACTGAAAGAAGACCTGTGGCGGAACTCGGCCCTCGATGGTTCTGGTGAATTGAGTTTTGGACAATGGTGCTTGCCCATGCTCATTTCACAAGAAACCAACCGTCCTTTGATTGACTGGAATTTCACTCCCCAAATCGCCGAACAAGAACTAAGCAATACGAGCCTCAACAATATTAGTTTACCTCCCAAATTTTTAGGACGACGCAGCGAATTGCGCCAACTCAAAAGTCGGTTGCTCCACAGACAACTCAAACAGCTATTGATTACGGGTCCTGGTGGGCAAGGAAAAACCGCCTTAGCGGGGAAGCTGGCCAAGGATTGTGGAAGTCGGGGTTATGAAATCCTAGCTTGGTCGGCAAGGTCGGAAGACAGTTGGGATGAATTTCTGTTTGAGCTGGAACTCCAATTGTCTCAGGAAAACAGTGAACGCTATGACAAGATGCTCGCAAAAACGAAGGACGAAACGGGCAAAGCCAAACTGCTCTTGCGCCTATTGCTTCAGCAATCCCAAAAACGCATCGTCCTGTTCTTTGATAACCTTGAATCTATTCAGAATGAGGACACCCAGAAACTGAGCGATCCACGAATGGAATCGTGGATCAAGGCCGCTCAATCCCTCTTAGATCAAGGGTTAATTCTTTTATTGACCTCTCGTTGGCAAATCCCGGGCTGGCCGGAAACCGATCACTGGGGACTCACGCACGCGAATTATGGGGATTTCCTTCAAATGGCGCGTCAACAAAAGTTACCCCACTCTTTCTTTCGAGACCCCAACCGTTTGCATCGGATCTACCAGACACTTCATGGAAACGGACGTGGTTTGGAATTTTTTATTGCCGCAATCCAGTCAATGGATGAACAGGAAGAAGCAGCCTTTTTACAAGCGTTATCCCAAGCAGAATTAGAAGTTCAGATCGACATGGCATTGGAAAAAGTCGTCGGTTTTCTTAACGATCATGAACAGAATTTGCTAACACGCCTGCCTGCTTACCAGACCCCAGTGCCTCTGGAAGGCATCGTTAAAATTGCATTAGAGACCAAGGAATCGGTCGACTCCTTATTAAACCGTTTAATCTCTCTTTCCTTGGTCGAAAAATACTATGATTCGGAATGGCAAACCCACCAATTCCAATGTTCCCCGCTAGTTTCAGATTGGCTGCAAGACAATGGAAAAACGCAGCTCAACGGTGATTTATTGAACAGAGCAGCACAATATCAATACTACCTCTTCCGAGAGGAACGAAAGACGCTGAGTCAGGCTATTATTGTTTATCAAGCATGGAAACTTGCAGAAGAAACAGAAAAAGCGCGTCAGTTCGCATTGAACACTATAATTGGTACCCTCAGCTTGAGAGGTCTTTATCAGACATTACTCACGGACTGGCTACCCGATATCTGTCAATCAGAAAACAGGCAGGTTCGAGCGGAAGGTTTAGGGCAAACCGGGAAACAGTATTTGCATATAGGGCATTACGACACTGCCCTCGATTACCTCAAACAATCCCTCTCGATTCAACAGGAAATCGGCGACAAATCGGGAGAAGGGACCACCCTCAATAATATCTCCCAGATTTTCAAGGCACGGGGGGACTACGACACTGCCCTCGATTACCTCAAACAATCCCTCTCTATAAGACAGGAAATTGGGGACAAATCTGGAGAAGGAACCACCCTCAATAATATCTCCCAGATTTTTGATGCACGGGGGGACTACGACACGGCCCTCGATTACCTCAACAAATCCCTCTCTATAAGACAGGAAATTGGGGATACTGCTGGATTATGCGCTACTTTGTTTAACATTGGGCATATTCATTTACAGAATGAAGAATTACCACAAGCTTTGCAGTGTTGGGTAACCAGCTACCAATTAGCAAAATCGTTAAACCTGAAACAGGTTTTGGATGCCTTGGAACATCTCGCTGGACAACTCGGTCTTCCCGGAGGTTTGAAAGGGTGGGACCAGTTAGCCCAACAGACCAAAGAAGAATAACCGCAATGAGGCAGCAGCCATTGTATGAAAATAGAGCTTCATTAGTATTGTGCCTGAAACCTACCCAAAGGGAAGATGCCCTAAAGCATGTGTAGGATGAGGAGGAAACGTAGCCGTGTCGGAATTGAGGCGAATTTGAAAGTCGATTCCTGAAGAACCCTTGCAGTCATTGGAGTATTCTTGGATTTGGGAATTGGGAACCTGCCATTCAGTACATAGATTGCGAAGCGTGGTTTGCAATTGGCAAAGATCAACGCGAAGGATGGGTGCTCCCGAGCTGTACCCAATGTGCTGGGTGAACCGAAACCCCAATCGGTGAAGTAGTTTCGAGTTGGCGATTGTTTCTGGATGGAACGTGCAGATGGAATCCCGAACGCTTGAAGGAAAAAAAGAGGTGTATAGCGATTTTTTGGGAATCAAGCTCAAGAACTCCTGCTCTGCTCCTGAGCACAATATTTTTGAGTAAGCCTCGTAGTCCAATTCCTTGAAAAAATTCTTACTGATGAACTGGAGGAACGGGCTGTTGCCATGCCGGTCGTAGTTTCCTCGCAACTCTGCAACAATCTCACCCCCAAAGAGCTGTGGAAAATTGATCGCATACAAAAGTCGGCCATGACTGAGTAACTTCCCCAAACCTCTTCCCCGATATTTGGGTAAAAGAAATTGTGAGCAAAGGTTGGTGCTGCCGGTAAACACTTCTGTCAGCCGCAAAGAATGCCGTTCTTTGCGAAAATCCAAGAGTTTGGATTCTACAAACTCCGTTTCCAATCGAAACGCATAAAAGGGTTTGCCTTGGTTCAGTGATTCCAAACCACATATGCCGACCAATTGCCGAGTAAGGGGATCTTCCAACACAAACTGAAAAAGAAACGGGGAAGTAGGGTGGGTGAAGCTTTCCATCGAAAGCTCAATGCGTTGTTTTAAACCTTCCCTCCCAATACGCAAAGATGCACCCATTCCATTGCCCAGTTGTCCCACAAGGGTTTCAAATTGATCGATATCCTCCGGGATGATAGGGCGAAATAGCATCAGGCGTTGAAGTGATTGGTGAGTACTAATCGGTGACCTTGATGCAACAGTGGTCCTTGATGGAGGCCACGGGCGTCGAACAAGATCACGGTTCCAGCTTTGCCCGTGCAAATGAGATCGGTAAAGCCGTACTTGTGTTTGAGTGTCTTGATTTGATGGGGCCAAAAACAACCAAGGTATAAATTCTCTCGGTTGAGAGGGTAACCTAAAGGACTAGAGGGATTGTAATAACGAAAATATTCATACTCTTTTTTGCGTCGCCACCCCCCTCTATGGCTTCCTTGTAAATAGATCAACGGAGCCTGATCTTTGCCCACATCAGTCAGATATAGGAACGCTTTGAAGCGGAGCTTCCAAGTATCGAAATGGTGGAAAATCTGAAAATCCTCATGTTCCCGGTGCCCCGTGCCTTCCTTGTAACGAACCATCCGGCGGAAAGACACTACCTCCGGTGACACATAAGCCTTTGCGACACTGTTGATCAGTGGGTCTTCGTAAAATATTGCCGAGGAATGTAGCTTTTGATCCGCTTCTTCGATGAGCAGCAATCCGCCATTTTGATAACAATCCCCCTGCCCCTGGCGAACGGCTTCAATCAACTGAAAGGTTTCGTTGGCAATGGGTTCCACCATTTCTTGAGGAAAAAAATTGTCCAGAACCACGATCCCGTCTTTTTTAAGAGTATTCAGCAAGTCTTGGTGTGGCGAGACTGTGAAGGCTCGTTGTAAATGACGATAGTGTTGATGCCTTGCCCAAAAAAAATGCAACCAACTTTTCTGCATTGTTATTCTCCCTCAAAATCAATCAGCAACCACAATCCGATAAAGATCAAGGGGACTCCCAACCACTGCCGTGTGGAAAGACGTTCGTCCAAAAAGATATAGGCAAACAGCAACGTGATGGCAGGGGCAGAAGTCGTAGCCAAAGTCACCAGCGAAACAGGAAGTAGCTCCACGGCTTTGTAATAAGTGAGTGACATTCCGGCAGCGATCACACCGATGAAAAACATCGCCACATAACCCCACGGCCATTTGACGTCAAACGGATGGTGTTGGGCTTTCCAAAAAGCAATTGGAAACAAGCACATGATCCAGGAAATGGCTGCGCCCACTTGAATGAACACATAATTTCCGTTTTGAACCCCCAACTTAATAAACAGTGGATAAATGCTACGAAACCCAATGGTTAACAATAACGCTATCATAGAGGCTCCCACTCCATTCAACCCTTGACCCAGATTTCATGCAGTTTGTATAGGGATGTGACAAAAATGATTTGTATCTGAGAAATCCGTTAGTTTCTAACAAACTAAAGAAACTGAGTCGAAATTGCAGACTTCTTAAATAAAGTAGCTAACCATTTAAAATTGTTAACTTTTAATTAAAAGTCGTGCCAGCTGAGAACCATGAAATATGAGCATATCGATACAGTAAGAATCGAGATTCTCAGTCAACCTAACATCGATTTTTTTAAAAATCCATATGTTTGATAAACCCAAATATCGACAAGATTTATTTATTATATCTTTTAATTTCAGATGGTTATATCTATATTTTGTTTGAAAATTTTTGAATGTTTAAACTTCTAAAGTTATAGTAAGACTTTATTTAAATTATAACCTACTGAAAATAATTAATTTTTATATATTTTTTCGTTGGGTTTAGCGCACATATGTTTATGAACTCCTAGTTAATTTTGCTTTCTTTTAGACACTAAATTTGAATAGAAAACCTACTCTTGAAACTTAAATTTTACGTAAGGAAATGAAGTTTATTGAACCAAATAGTCTAAGGCGATTGGTTGGCATAGGACTCAGTCTGATTGCCCGTGCAAAAGTGAGTGGCATGCAAAAGTGAGTAATGAACTTTTGTTGATGTAAGATTCTAAAAACCTTGTTAGACCCAGTCTTGCAGTCCGGTTTTGCACAAGCGGTGTGCTGAACAAAAAGCTCTATCAAGTGACTGCAATTCCGAAATTTCATACGACGAGGAACTATGCCTGGATTAAAAATGTTTTGTTGTAGTTTGATAGTGATCGGTTTGACCGTTGGTTCCTTATGGGCAGCTCCTACGGAACGGGTCAGGATTCAGTCCCAGCATGATTTTGCAACGACCTTGAAACGGTTAGAGGCCGCAGTGAAGCAAAACAAATTAGCGGTTGTGAATCGAGCGAATGCTCAGGCCGGAGCAAAAAGTCAGGGGGTGAAGGTGCCAGGAAATCAAGTTTGGGGCGTCTACGGACCCAAATTTGCGGTGCGAATGCTGAATGCAAATGTGGATGCCGGGTTTGAAGCACCCATCCGCTTGTATATTGTGGAAAACCCAAATGGAACGGTTGATGTGTCCTATATCAAACCTTCAGTAGTATTCCAGCCCTATGGGAATGCTGATTTGGATACAATGGCCCAAGAGTTAGATGGACTGTTTGCCAAAATCGTTGCCACCCTATCCAAATGATTCGTTGATATTTCAATATTACAACCCCGACATGAAGGAGAGACACTATGCGTTACAAACTGCTGGGAAAAAGCGGTCTTCGGGTATCAGAGCTTGCTTTAGGAACAATGACTTTTGGCGAAGAGTGGGGATGGGGAGCATCCCAAGAAGAAAGCCGTGCCGTGTTTGATGCCTATGCCAATGCAGGAGGGAACTTCATTGACACGGCTAATGGGTATACTGAGGGAACCAGCGAGAGATATGTCGGTGAGTTCATTGCCTCGGATCGCGAACATTTTATTTTGGCAACCAAGTACACTTTGTTTACCCGCAAAGACGATCCTAATTTTTCCGGGAACCATCGTAAAAATATGGTTCAGTCTCTTGAAGCGAGTCTCAAACGTCTCAATACCGACTTCATCGATCTCTATTGGGTCCATGCTTGGGATTTCATGACCCCCGTTGACGAGGTCATGCGGGCCTTAGATGACATGGTTCGAGCCGGTAAAGTTCTGTATGTAGGGATCTCTGATACACCCGCCTGGGTTGTTTCCCAAGCAAACACGATGGCCGATTTACGAGGGTGGTCTCGATTTATTGGTTTACAAGTCCAATATAGCTTAATCGAGCGAACGATTGAGCGAGATTTGCTGCCAATGGCCAATGCTTTAGATATTGGAGTGGCTGCCTGGGGAGCGTTAGGTTCCGGTGTATTGACAGGAAAATACAATAAGCACGAAAATACGGAAGGGCGCGCTGCTAAAATGGGGATGTTGAGCGATAAAAAATTGGAGATTGCTCAAGCCGTCATTGAGATTGCAGATGAGATCGGTCGCACTCCGTCCCAAGTTGCTTTGAGCTGGGTTCGACAACAAAATGGTGTCGTCATTCCCATTATCGGGGCAAGGCGGGTCGCCCAGGTTCAAGACAACCTAGCGTGCCTCGAGTTTTCGCTAAACGAAGACCATCTGGGACGTTTGAACAGTGTGAGCCAAGTGGCACTAGGCTTTCCTCATGATTTCTTAAAAACAGATTTTATACGAGATATCGTATATGGCGGCACATACGATAAAATCGACAATCATCGGAATGGCCGTAGCTGACCCACAAAACAGCGCTTCATGAGGTGATGAAACAGGCGCCAATTTTTTTTGGACAGGAGGAATGAAAGACTATTGGAATGTTTTACCGTTGCGGCGGTGGTCTTTGGAGATTTTTTCGTGTTTTTTGATCACTTCATCAATAATGCAGCGGAGTACTCGTGAAGCAACGTCAGCATCGAGGCCATACTGTTGAGCCAAAGCTCGAATCTTCTCATCTTGGCGTTGTTCACGATTGCGATCTTGGGGAGGCATTTGGTGTGCTGCTTTCAGTTCTCCCACCCGTTGGGTCAGGCGAAAGCGTTCTGCTAAAACCGCCATCATCGCGTTGTCCAAATTATCGATGCTCTTCCGAATTTCATTTAACTCTTCCTTGAAATCACTCATTAGAATCCTGTCAACAATTAGGTTACGACAAAGATGGTTTCTTGTAGATTACGACAAAGATGGTTCCGTGTGGCAAAATCGCCTCGAATGTACCTTCGTGTTGGGGAAAATCCAAGAGAAAAGGAGGGAAAGAAAAGCAGGTAATAGAACAAGAAAAACGGGGGAGAGTGAGAAAAGTGGGAACTCTTCTGTTGAGTTCCCATTGCGACAAAGCATCTTATTTTCTGTATCGGACCGTCCCATTTTCGATCCCTATCGCGGCTTTGGCTAGCATCGTATAAATGATCATGCCAACGGACCAAATACCCAGGCAGATGGAAATCTCAATCCATGTGGGGGAATACTCAAACACTTCGCCTAAAGTCGAAGGAATGAAGCCTGGCACCACCAATCCCATGCCTTTTTCCAGCCACACTCCAAACACCATCAACACGCAGGCGATATTCAAAGTCACCATATTTTCGCGGAATTTACGGATGGTCAGCAGAATGACGGCCGTGATGTTCATAGCAATTGCGCTCCAAATCCAAGGAACCAAAGCCGACTTGCCACCCAAGCCAAAAAAGAGGTATTGCGCAGAAGCGCCGTGTTCGGTTTGATGATAAAATTCCGTGAAGAATTCTGCCAATAATAAGAACAGATTGATCTGCAAGGCTGCGGTAGCAATGATAGCAATGCGTGTGATCACCACTTGAGGAACGGGAAATGTGGAGAAGCGCCGGATCACCTGTAAGGTCAATAGAAAGAACGCTGGTCCTGCACAAAAAGCTGATGCCAAGAATCTTGGCCCTAAAATAGCTGTATGCCAAAACGGACGAGCGATATTAGAAGACAGCAAAAACGCTGTCACCGTGTGAATGGAAATCGCCCACACAATTGAAATCGCTACCCCGGGAAAGTAGATTTTGATGTTGGGTTCTTTGCCTATATATTTAGTGAATAATATATAGAACGGTATCGTGAGATTCAGAAATAGATAGCCGTTCACCACAATAACGTCCCATGCGAGCATGGAAGTCGGTAGATTCAATCCAAAAATAATATGCAAGGCTCGATCAGGACGACCGATATCCACGATCACAAACATCAGACACATGATACAAGCGGCTACGGCCAAACCTTCTGCAAGCAGAACCACATCCTTCAGTTCTTTATCGTGAAAAATGTAGGATGGTATAATCAGCATCACAGCAGCAGCGGCGACCCCCACCAAGAAAGCAAAATTGGCAATGTAAAATCCCCAAGACACTTGATCACTCATCCCGGTTACGATCATACCGTCCCGCAATTGCAGGTAATAGGAACCGGCTCCGAGCATTGCAAACATGGTCAGAATGCTCATCCAACCATAATAATAACTGTTGCCCTTCCAGGCTTCGAAAAAGAAATCTTTAAAAAAGCTGAATACGGGTTTCATGGTTTCTCCTCGGTATTGATGTAGGTCCTAAACGTGGATGTGGTGCCTCCAGTGTGGTTCAATTGAAAGTCCATTTCAGGTGTCTGTGTAGTACCAAAATTTAGGTTCGGTGCCCAAATCTTCTTTCAATCGAAACACGGTCTTATTTTCCAGAACGTAGCGAATTTCGCTATTGGGATCCAAGATATTGCCAAACACACGGGCACCGGTTGGACAAGCTTCTTGGCATGCCGGTTGACGGCCTTTACGAGTTCGCTGAATGCAGTATGTACACTTTTCCACCACACCACGGGGGCGAGGTCGGTTGCCCAAATAGTGAGTGGAGAGATTGATGTCTTCCTGAGGGATCTGGGGTTCGTTCCAATTGAAACGCCGAGCGCCATAAGGACAAGCGGTCATACAGTAGCGACAACCGATGCACCATTCGTAATCTACTACCACGATGCCATCAGGTTCCATCCATGTGGCTTGAGTGGGGCAAGCCGTCACACAGGGCGGGTTATCGCACTGCATGCACTGGAGAGGAAGGTAAAATTTGCCTTCTTTGGGCACGGTTTCGTGATCGTAGTAGCGATCTCCTCCTTCTAGACTCATGCTGCCATTATTCATTTCGAGGACTTTGATGTATTGAATTTCTGAATCTCGGCTTTGATTGTTTTCTGTTACACACGCATGAACACAACGCCGATAGCCTTTGCACTTAGAAAGGTTAAGCGCATAACCGTAGACAACTCCTTCTCTTGGAGGCGAATTGTCGATGTCGACAGTAACTCCACGTTCACGCGAATATTTTCGTTCCAGCCGTGCGATAGATTCAGCCACCTCTTCTTTGTCCATTTTCAGATAATGTTTCTGAAAAAAAGTTGCGATCATATCGTTGAGCGCGGAATGCGTGCTGTCAGGTTCGGTGACCGCTTGAGCAACTTTGGTCAGGGACATGATTCCAGAGCCGGCGGCGACAGCTGCCACACTAGCCAGACCGATCTTTTTTAGAAGTGCTCTGCGGGTGGTTTGCTTGGTAAAAGGCTGAGGAGCTTCCGTTTGATTACTCATGGCTCTCCTGATTGTTGGGGTTAAGATATTTATCCCACAAACGGACATTGTCATGATGTTCGGTGGGAACAAAAGGTAATCCTGAACGAACCTTGGGGGGAGGGCTTGGGACCACCGGTTTGATCGACGGAGAATGAGGATTATGGCATTCGGTGCACAGCATGATGGTGCGTTCTCCATCCCAGTGCCCGACTCGTTTTCCATGCCCTCCGTAGAACCAATCCTTTTGACGTTGAAAGTGGCATTGTCCGCACAAGCGATACGATTTATCGTAGTCGATCAAGTTGTTCTTTGAAGAGCGTAGGTAGTCCCGCTCTTCAGTGTGATGGCAGGTGGAGCACCAGAAGCGACCTCCTCCATGATCGAGAGCAATATCGAGATGGAAGGATTTGAACTCACGTTCTTGAGGGTTACCTGGAATGATGTTGTGGCATTCGGTGCATGGGTAAAATTTCAATACCGAATCTTTCCGGGGGGTGACTTTAAAGGCAGGTGCTTGTTTTTCATGGGAGACCATTGGTTCCATAGGAATGGATTGGCCCCAGGCCACTCCGCTCATCAATACCAGTCCTAGTAGACCACTTAGGACCATTCCTCCCATTTTCCTAGTCCATCGTTCTGCTATCATGCCCATCCTCTCTGGTTATGTGACTATGTTGTCGCATTGTTTATTGGTTGCGGCTTGCATCATCTTTCATCTCCTGAAGTGCGTGCTTGATCACTTCGGAGCCATACACCAGCCATTGGTTAATTTCTTGATCGTTGCGGGGGCGCCGTCCAGCATCTCGTGTAGTGATTTCATCCATCAAATAGATACACAAGTTCAGCAATTCCTCTTTGGAAAGAGATTGCATGGCCTGTAGATCCTGTACGGCTTCATCCAAACGCCCTTCGTTGGCATCAATTTCTAACGGGTGGGTAGCCCCGCCATCCTTCTTCACTTGGAAATACATTGTACCTCCCTGCCTCAGGTTTGAGGACGTAGCCGATTGAGCATTTCCAGAACATGCTGGTATGCCGTGATTTCAGCGGTGAATCCAATGACGATCCGCTCGATCTTTTCCTGTTCAAAGTTAGATTTTTTGGTGGTTTGAATTAGCTCTTCTTTCTGCAGGATTTCGCGCCGGATGCTCCGTTTCACATCTTCAATGGAACGATAACTTTCCTCCATCATAGTAGGCTCTCCTCGCCGGTATCAGTTGGTTCAAACTTTTAAGAATCACTCCGGTTGTTCGGAAGATTCTTGGGACAATGTTGCAATGTAAGCAACAAGATTTTGGATCATCGTGTCATCTTTGAGATTCAATACGGCATTGGTCATATAAAATCCGTATTTGTCTTGGTAGGGGTCGATGCCACGCACGCCGTCTCGAAAATTTTGGAGTTGTCTCTGAAGGTACCAGTCGTTCAATCCGGCCAAAGCAGGCGATTTCAAAGCGGGGATGCCTTCACCCATCTCGCCGTGACACACAACGCAGTTTTCGTACAATTGTTTGCCTTGCTCCACATCACCCTGCAACGTCACTTCAGGGAACGGGGGATTGAGGGTGGCGATATAAGCGGCCACGTCGACCATTTCGGCATCGGTGATGCTTTCTTTCACGGGACGCATTTGCCCTCCAAACAGGTCGCGTTCGTGGCGTCCTCGAATCCCATTCTTGAAGTTGGAAAGTTGACGAAGCAGATAGTCTTCATCGAGTCCACCGATTCGAGGTCCATTGTAGGTTTGGCTGCCCTCCCCTTGTTCCCCATGGCACAAAGTGCAGCGGGAAAACACCGACTGGCCCGCAGCCGAATCTCCTGCCGCTTGGCTCATGAAAGGAATTCCCATCATCAAAGCCAAGATCATTCCGAATACGAGTTGTTTTTTCATAGAATCTCCTTTCCTCATTCTTTTTTAAAAACGCATTCCTACATAACTAGTCAAATCCTATTTCTCAAGTCCTGCTTGAAAGAAAGCCTGGGTTCTTGGTAATGGAAAAGAAACGGGTTATAACTCAACAAAATTTGAAGGGGAGGTGCGTATGTGGACAAGAAGGCATATTTTGAAAACAGGAGCGTGGGCTGGAACACATGTAGCCCTTTTGTCAGGGGTCTCTGGCTGTCAAAACGACACGAATATCCCACCCGTTCCGAGTGACTCAGAACATAACTATCGGAATCTGAGTCCACGCGACCGTGCCATACTGAGTGCCATTGCGCCAGTGATTCTAGAAGGTGCATTGCCCGAAGAAAAGCAAGAGCGGTCGGCGGCAATCCGAGACATTCTCCGCCAAATCGATGTAAGCATTGGAACCCTTCCCGATCTCACCCAACAGGATGTTCAAAAACTTCTTAGCGTGTTGGATTCCGGTTATTTGTTGTCATTGACTCCTCGAATTCTGACGGGAGTTCCTGGCGACTGGAACGACACCACAGCCATCCAACAATTTTTAGATGAGTGGCGTTTTAGCGATCCAGACCATTGGATCACTGGAAACGAATTGCGAGCAGGGTATCTTGCTTTGTTCGAACTCACCACTTCCTCTTGGTACAGTAATCCACGCACGTGGAAGCTCACCGGATACGGAGGACCACCCCCGTTGGCATAACACGTCAAATTGGGATCACGTTAACTGCAATAGAGGAGGGAATCATGTTCAAGGATTTGGTAAAGGAAGGCATCGCATCAGGCTGGAAACATGTGGATGCTTCAAAACTACAAGAGGATCAGACCTTCGAAACGGATGTGGTGATCATTGGAACTGGGTCGGGTGGGGGGACCGCCGCTGAGATTTTGACACAAGCTGGCTTGCAGGTGGTTTTGATTGAGGAAGGGCCATTGAAATCTTCGGAAGACTTCAAGATGAACGAACCAGAGGCCTACGGAACGTTGTATCAAGAAGCAGCCTCTCGTGTAACCAAAGACAAAGGCATCAAAGTGCTGCAAGGGCGAAGCGTCGGAGGAAGCACTACAATCAATTGGACAACGAGTTTCCGTACTCCTCCAGAGACTTTAAAACGCTGGACTGAACTGGGCGTAAAGGGAGTTTCCGAAGCAGAGATGCGTCCTTGGTTCGAGCAAGTGGAACAGCGCTATCATATTCAAGATTGGAAGGTGCCTCCGAATCTCAACAATGCGGCCATTGCTAAAGGTTGTGAAAAGTTAGGACTTTCTTACGGAGCGATTCGCCGCAATGTGAAAGGTTGTATCAATCTGGGATATTGCGGACTCGGGTGCCCTACTAACGCCAAGCAGTCCACTTTGGTCACCTCAATTCCCGAGGCGTTGAAACGGGGAGCCACATTGCTCAGTCAAGCACGAGGAGAGCGTTTTGAACTGAAACAAGGTCGCGTTCAGGCTTTAGAATGTGTGGCGATGAATGCGGGAGTGCGTCCTTTGAATCGGAAGGTACGGATCGTTGCAAAACATTTTGTGTTGGCAGGAGGTTCCATTGGAAGTCCAGCCGTGATTTTACGAAGTGGTGAGGAGACCTTGAATCCTTATGGGCTTGTGGGCAAACGCACTTTTTTGCACCCGGTCAGCGGCTTGTTGGGGGTGATGCCAGAGCCGGTATTGGGAGAGTATGGCGCACCTCAGTCCATTTACTCCGACCATTTCATTGATACTCGGTTGGGTGGTCAGCGCATTGGCTATAAACTGGAATCTGCCCCCCTTCAACCGATGTTTCTTTCAACTGTGCTTCCAGGGTACGGAAAGATACACACCGAGATGATGCGACTCCGGCCCCGTGTCGCGATTATCATTGCTCTGATGCGAGATGGTTTTCATCCGGAAAGCGTTGGAGGCAGCGTGTATTTGAATCGTGATAATTCGCCTGGACTCGATTATCCGATTTCTCCATATGTGTGGGACGGTCTCCACGATTCCTTATTGAATATGGCTGAAATTCACTTTGCCGCGGGGGCAACTCAAGTGTTGCCTTTGCATCGAGACGGGCGCTTCTATCGAAATTGGCAAGAGGCCAAATCTGAAATTGCGAATTTATCAATGGAGATCTTGAAGGCCAAAGTTTTCAGTGCACATGTCATGGGCGGATGTCCAATGGGTGAAGATCCGAAAACATCCGTTGTGAACAGCTGGGGGCGGCATCACGAAGTTGAGAATTTATCAATTTTTGATGGTTCAACATTTCCTACGTGTGTCGCAGCCAATCCAATGGAATCGATCTACGGCATGGTAACCCGGCAGGCCACTGAATTAGCTAAAACACTGAAGTCATGATGATCAGAGGGTTACGGAATGAATTCGATGGCTCCGGATTGTCCACTCACGCGTGTGACTGTCACGAGGTAACGCGAACCTATGGTTAAGATCTGTTCAACTCCTACATCTTGCACACCACCTGCTGGCGAAATCCCGTGAATCAACGGAGATGTAATTCCATCGATACCTGGGGTTGTGGCGCTCCAAACTAATAGATCTTTTTGGTCTCTATTGAATACACGCACTTGGAAGGCATTACCTCCCGTCCAGCTGTAGATGGGGGTGAGTCCACCCCCAGCGGAAACGGCGAGACTATCGGAGTCTCCCTGGGTGACCATGGTTGTCGTTGTGTTTCCAATAGTCACTCCTGTCACCGAGCTTTCCACAACCTTGGTGGAATTGTTGTCTTCAGAAGACAGTCCTCCTGCACAAGAAGCCAATCCAACAATCATCAAACTGAATAAAAGGAAGCGACCTTGTATGGATTTAATGAGGGAATAAAGGAAGCTGAATCGAGAATGGGGAAAAAACATAATAGACACTCCTTACAACATATGGATGCAGTGAAAATAGATTCATTCTGCATCATTACCTCTGTTGCAAGAATGCTCAAGAAACCTTTTGGGCATTTGTGCCTTGGGAAGCAAAAACCCGCTGCACACTTCTTAAAAATTGATCTCGACCCACGGGTTTGATGATAAATTCATGGATACCCAGCTTCCTTGCTTTGATCGGATCCATTTTTTGGCTGTACCCGGTGATGAGAATGATCGGAAGTTCAGGCCGTTCATCGAGCATCGCTTGTGCCAGTTGATCACCCGACATCTTAGGCATGACCTGATCAGTGATCACTAAATCGTAAGATGCAGGATTGTGATGAAATACCTCTAAACCTTCCGCTCCATTGGAAGCCGTGGTTACTTTGCAGTCTAGCTGTTCCAGCATGGTTTTCTGTAATTCTAGAGTCACTTTTTCATCTTCTACAATCAGAACCTGCTTGTTGTAAAATAGATCGACCCTTAGGAGCATTTCTTCTGAAACCATTGAGTTAGAAGACGATGGAAAAATGACATGAATTGAAGTTCCAGAATTTTCATTTTGTTCGATTTCCAGGTGTGCTTTGTGGTCGGTTACGATTCGTTTTATGCCTGACAGTGCACTGGGAAAATGCTTCGTATCAGGGGGGACAACGGTTGAAGGGGTGGAAGAAAACAATTGATCGAATTCGACATTATGAAACTCTGGTGAAGCTTCACCGCCGCTATCTTGAATCGTTAACATGACATGTCCTTTCAATTGCTCCAAACGAACTTGCAACCAGCCTCCATGACTACTCATTCTTCGCGCCGCATGGGTGCACAAATGGACAACCAATTGATGGACATGGCATCCACTTCCTTGGATCGTGTCGCAGTAAGGATCAAGGAACTTATGAATTTCGATGTCTGCCGGTAAAACCGCTCGCATCATTTGGAGCGCTTCTTCAACTACGGGAGTGATGTGTATCTCGTGATGACTCAGCTCTTTTTGATGAATGGACGCTAGAATTTGGCGCACTAAATCCGCACCGCGTTTGGCAAATTTCAACGCTTGATTGAGAGAGCGCTGAACAAAAATGTCCTGAGGGATGTCCTCCTTTGCCACCTCGACGCTCATCATAATCCCTTGTAAAATATTATTGAAATCGTGTGCGACGCCTCCTGTGAGCGCACCCAAGGCTTCCAACTGTTGGGTTCGATACCTCAGGCTCTCTTGAACATTGGGATTATCGGGATCCTCTTCATAAGTGGCCAATTTTTGGTGGAGTCGCTGCATCTGAAACAAAGGCTCCGAGACGTCGTGGATTTGCAAAAGCACACAAAAAACAGGATTTGCAGAAGCAAAAGGCCGTATCGAACAGGGATACAACATCCCATTTTGTCGCATTCGGTGATCTGAAAATTTTGAGTCCAGTAAAGGAACTAGCCATGGTTGCTCATCAACAGAAAACCGTTCCGGTTGTCCCGACTGCAATACCTGCTGAAGGCGCAATACGAGGGAAGCCCCTGCGTTGGGGGGATACCAATCTTGTAGGTAGGTATGGTGTTGATGCTGGTTTGGTAAACGACAGCGCACCCAGTCATTCATCCATAAAATGGCTCCGGTTTCCTCAAGTAATATAAATCCGCTGTCCAACGGGTTGAGGAAGGCTTTCACATTGTCATCAAAGGTCCATGGGGTTTGCATATCGATCCTTCGTAACAGTTGATAAAAGGAGATGGGTGGAACAAATGGATAAGCAGAGCTGGGAGGGACACCCTGGTCATGCCTGCTACCTTTGCCCCACCCTTTGGGACGGCTCAACTCTTAAAAGGCCCACGGCGCTTCTTTCCACTCCTCAGCCGTATTTGAGTCCTTTCAATACTCTGCGAAAATTAGGCCAGTTGAAAAAAATCATAAAAATGAAGGAGTTAGCCTATGTTTATGGGCCAACTGTCGAAGAATGACGAAGAATTCAATCCAGTATGCAACAGAGTGCGACAATTTTTATAAAGGAAGAGCGAAATTAGGAACTGAATATGAAATTTTCGGGCTACAATCTGCGACAAAACACTCAACTGTTTGTTTTTTTTATCAAAGGTGCTGTTTTTGAGAGAAGGTGGGAAGGGGTTAATCCACTCAATTTTTTCTACCGATTCCAAACATGACTCTATTTTCGCTGGATAGACAAAATGAATGCAACAAAATGCGACTTCTAGATTGTGTCACACCTCCAATTGGTACTTGCTGATTTTGCGGTAGAGAGTGGCGCGATGGATTCCTAACAGGGCGGCTGCTTTTGGTTTATTGAAATTGGTTTGTTGCAATGCTTGTAGGATGAGTTCCTTTTCATTTTGGGGGGCTGGTGCGTGAAAGGACCGAATTGTATCAGGAAGGTGCTCTTTATGCAGTACAGTCCCATCGCTGATCGCGAAAGCGTTTTCGAGACAGTGGAACAGCTCTCTCACATTACCTGGCCAGGGATACCCCATGAGCAATTGAAGGGCATCGGAGGTCATGTGAGAAACTTGGCGGTGGGTTCGACGGTTCAACTCTTTAATGAATGCAGATGTTAATAAAACAATATCTTGGGCGCGTTCTCGAAGTGGAGGGAGTGACAATAAGGTGACACATAATCGATAATATAGATCTTCTCGGAACTGCTGCTGTTCAACCATCTGTTTTAGATTACGATTGCTTGCAGAAATCAACCGAACATCGACCTGAATGGATTGGGTTCCCCCTACTCTTTCAAAACATTGCTCTTCCAAAGCACGTAGTAGTTTCCCCTGCAGTTCCAAGGGCAATTCTCCGATTTCGTCCAAGAATAAAGTTCCTTGGTGCGCCAGTTCGAAGCGCCCTTTCTTTGCCTGATAAGCCCCAGTGAAAGCCCCTCGTTCATGACCAAAAAACTCGCTTTCCAATAGTTGGGGAGAGATCGCCGCACAGTTAACCGCATGAAATGGATAATGGGCGCGAGAACTCTGTGTATGGATCTCACGGGCGACCAATTCCTTACCAGTACCGCTTTCTCCTTCCACTAGCACCGTCACATCTTTAGGTGCGATGCGGGCGATTAGACCAAAAATCTTATCCATAGTCGGGTCGGCGCTGATCATTTTTCCAAAGACAACTCCTTCGTGAATGGATGAGGAATGGTCGTTCTCACGTTCCCGAAATAATAGAAGCACCTCACCTTCGGGATGGTGTTCCATCAATGGAATGATCGACAATAAAATCGAGAAAGAAACTCCTGTAGGAGCGACCACATGAGTCACCAATTCGGTTCGTTTTTGTGGTTGCTCTGTGTAAAGCGCCAATTCGCCTCCAGGACCGGCTACGGCGGTTCCGAGTACAGCCACGGCTGGCTTTTCGAGCACTTCGGATTCGGCAACTCGCAACATCTTGCAGGCATTGGCTGAAATCATTCGAATTCGATAAGATTTGTCTAAAATGATGGCTCCTTCTGCCATGCTTTCAAAGATATCTTTTAAAACCCGATTTTGAGCTTTTAGCTGAAGGTAGGCCTGATTTTTGGCCTGGATTTCTTCGGCCTTGGCTTCAATCTCTTGTTGCAATTGGGCTTCATAGTCCAACAATGCAAAGGAACGTTTAACCACGCCATTGAGTTCATAAATATTAACCGGTTTTCTTAAAAAGGAGTGGACACCCAAAGCATAACATTCTTGCATCTCTCGATTAGTTCCGTGCCCTGTGAGGACGATGATGGCTGCCGATTGAAATCTTCGAGCTTTCACGGCGTGTAGAAATTCAATTCCGCTCATTCTAGGCATTTTTAAATCGAGAACGATCACTTGGGGGAGATATTCTTCCAAACATGTGAGTGCTTGTTCTCCATTTTCAACGCAGATAACAGAATAACCTTGACGGGTTAAATCTTCGCTAAGCATTTCACGAACAAACAATTCATCTTCAACAATCATGAGAGTTTTCATTCAGCAGCCTTTTCTACGAGCAGTTCATGTAGCATTTCGCTGAGCTTCCGGTATGAGAGCGGTTTGAGCAAATACCAACAATGCTGGAGAGTTTGCACGTGCTTCGAAGTCAACGGATCATTAAAACCGCTCAGTAAGATGATGGGGATATCCTCCCGTAATTTCCGAACCTCTTCGGCCAATTGGACGCCGGTCATTCTGGGCATCGTGTGATCGGTTAGGATCAGATCAAAGTCATCTGGGGTTTCTTTAAAAAACTCGAGGGCTTCGGCACTGTCGGTGGTGGCCGTGACCCGGTATCCAAGGCGTTCCAGCATTTTTTGGCCGAGTCCCACCAAAAATGCTTCATCGTCCACAAATAAAATCCGTCCTGTACCAGAAACAAACGAGGATTGAGTTTCTGCAGCCTCATACACCGTATCACGAATCAAGGGAAACCAGATTTCAAAGGTGGTGCCCTGCCCCACTTGACTAGTGCACCAAATGGCTCCTTCATGATTTTTTACGATAGCATGAGCCACAGCCAATCCCATACCGCTGCCTTCACCGACAGGTTTTGTTGTGAAGAAAGGTTCAAAGATGCGTTCCAGCACATCCGGTGGCATGCCCGATCCAGTATCCCTTACCGTCAAGCGAGAGTAATGTCCTGGAGACAAATCATAGGCTTCAAACCGATCGGAATCCAAGTCGATGGTTTCTACCCGAATTTCGAGCAAGCCGCCCGTTTCACGCATCGCGTAGCTGGCATTGGTGCAAAGATTGATAAGGATTTGATGGATTTGATTGGCGTCTGCCATAATTTGTATTTCTGCATTGGATAACGCTTGTTGAATGTCGATGGTGCTGGGCAATGCCATCCGAACCATCTTGAGCGCTTCTTTAATCAATGGCACCAAGCGCAGAGGTTTTCGTTCTAATTCTTCTGAGCGGCTGAACATGAGAATTTGCTGTATTAACCCTTTAGCTCGATCTCCGATGCGTAAGATTTGATCCATATATAGTTTGTGCGCATGACCTTCGGGCAGGTCTTGCCAAGTCATCTCGACGTAACCTAACATTCCATAAAGCAAGTTGTTGAAATCATGGGCGACCCCGCCAGCCAAAGTGCCAATGGCTTCTAACTTTTGAGATTGTCTTAATTCGGCTTCCTTCTTTTTACGCTCGGTGATGTCGTAAAATACGGCAACGCCACCTTTCACCTCACCATTGTCATCTCGAAGGGGGCGCCCCGTTAGTTGAATATAAACGCCCTCCGGAACATTTGCGTTGCGGATCAGCATTTCGACACTGTCTACGGATTCCCCGTTGATCGCTCTTACTAATGGGAGTTGGTCCGTAGGAAATGGAGTGGCTCCATCTGGGTAAAAAGCCCCATAGGTTTCAGACCACTTGTCGGGACCAGAATCCGTGGCACCCAAGCCCAAGACATGCTCTGCTGCATGGTTGAACAGGATGAAGTTTCCTGCTTCATCTGCCACAACGATTCCCTCTGCCACGCTGTTGAAGATGGTGTCCAGAATGCGGACATTTTGTTGAAGTTTTTCATTCGCCTGAGACAACTTGGCGGTCCGTTCCTCAATCAACACATAAAGTAAGGATTCCAAGCGTTCATTTTCGGTGCGAAGCGTTTGGATTTCGTTTTTTAGAGCCTGTGCATTGTTAGAATTTTCCGTCACCTTTATCTCCGAGCAATCGTTGTCGAGAAATCTTCCCTCATCTGTAGCTCAATTTTTCCAGAAAGCACAACCGGTCTGTCTCATTTACTACCCAAAAAAGGTTCTTCCTTTTCAGAGTTCGCAGCCTTGCGGTTTTGTAAGTTCGATTTTAGTGTCAAGATTCTAAGATTATCGCTTGAAAATACTTGATAACTACGATTCCATTGAGTCGAATTCATCTTACTGAAATCATTCGGGTTTAGCTTATGAGACGTGTTATTTTTAACCAAAAAGGCGGGGTTGGAAAATCCACCATCACTTGTAATTTAGCGGCGATCAGCGCCCACTCGGGACACCGCACCCTCGTGATCGACATGGATCCTCAGTGTAATGCCACCCACTACTTGTTGGGAGATCTACCGGAATCCTCAACAAATACGCTGATGGATTTCTTTCACAGTCAACTGAAGTTTCGCCGAGACGTGCGAAGTCCCGAAGATTGCATCCTCAAGACTCCTTTTAAAAACTTGGATATCATGCCTTCGGATCCTGAGTTGGATGACTTACAGACGAAATTGGAGTCTCGTTACAAGATGTTTAAACTTCGTGATGCTCTTGAAGAGCTTTCCAGTTACTCTCACATTTACATCGATACTCCCCCTGCCCTCAATTTTTACACACGATCGGCTTTGATTGCTGCCCATGCCTGCCTTGTACCTTTTGATTGCGATGAGTTTTCTCGCCGTGCTCTTTATTTGCTTCTAGAAAATGTAGAAGAGGTACGAAATGATCACAATCCAAACTTAAAAATCGAAGGAATTGTTATCAATCAATATCAATCTCGTGCCAAATTGCATCGGCGGATTGTGGAAGAATTGCGTAAAGATGATATGCCGGTGTTGGATTGTTTTTTGTCTTCTTCTGTGAAAATTCGAGAATCACATGAACAAGCAATGCCGATGATTCATCTGGACGCACGACACAAGCTGTCCCAGGAATTTCGTGAACTGTACGATTTGCTAAAAAATTCCGCTAGATGACAAGGCATGGTTTTAATATTTGGCATCGGAGACACTAGGTGGCTCACTTACTAAAAGTTTGACACCCAATCCAAACAAGAGCATCCCCACAGCACGATTCACCCATTTGCTCACACGGGCATAGGCTTCTTGAATTTTCACCTGCGAAAAAAACAAAGCAACGGAGGAATACCAACAAACCGCAATGAAATGAATTATTGCGACAATACAAGCCTGCACCCATAAGGACGACGTGGGAGAAGCGATCACTGTAAACAAACTAAGAAAAAATAGTGTGGTTTTTGGATTCAAAAGATTGGTGAGAAAACCAACTCGAATCGCCTGAAGCGTTGGGATGCGTATGGTTGAAGAAGGATATGGATTCATATGCGGTTTGGATTCTTTTTGCCGGATGGTTTTGTACGCCATATAAATCAAATAAGCCCCTCCGACGAACTTCAAAATATTGAACAGCAACACGGACTTCGAGATAATTACGGAAAGTCCCAAAATACTAGCAATTGTGTGCACGATCGTGCCTAAGGACACTCCAAAAGCAGTCCACAAACCACTGCCCCTTGATGAAGTCATCGCATTTTTAACCACAACCACGAAATTTGGACCAGGACTGACCGCAGCAATGAAATACGCGCTTGCAACCGTAACAATAAGTAAAAGTTCTTCCATTTCAATTCTCCATCCAAGCGATTTTTATTGAAGTTTCAGTTGGAACAGACATTCATTTTTTGGTGTCTAAAATAGAAAGGAAAAATGAATAAAACCTATTGATTGAGGGGACTATGACAAAGCATACGTTTCTAGGAATTTTCTGTCTAGTGGTGTTGAGCGGAGGGGGATCGCCTGTTTGGGGACAAGTGGCACTGTCAGATCCGATAGTATCTGAATCGGTGCGTTTACCAGAACTTAAGTTTGAATTAGAAAATCGCGAGACCTCTATTTTAAAAAAGCCGCTGGAAACCAAACTGCATACTACCGAAATCTTGGAACCATCGCGGGGGGATCGCCTGTATTGGCAAACCTTTCATTATCAAACTGAAAGCAAATGGGAATGGACCGGAATCATACCCCTCCATCGAGAATCGGGAGAGTTTTTAGAAGTTCCTTTCAAAATTCAATTGCAGAAACGGTGGAAATCTCGTTCTCAATGGTCCCATCGAGTGAGAGTGCATTATGAGGGATCTCGGTATGGAGGGACAGACGAGGCCTCACCTTATGATATTCGGACCAAGTATGATGTTTCCAAACGACTTGTCTCTCCAAATGCTCTGTTTTCGCAAGGAATCCGATTGCTTGGCGAAGCCGAGGCACAATATACTCAACATGCGGAGGTCGACCCCGCTCATCACATCAGCCTTGCGGCTGGAGTTGAGATTTCCACACCTTCTGAAAACTTCAGTCTGTTTGGGATGCTAGAACGCTTTCGCCATTATGATCCCCACTTCTGTGGAGCCGTTGCTTGTTCCGAGCAGGATAGCACGATTGAAATGACTCGCGTGAAAGCGGGCGTTGTATACCACCCTTGGGATCTGGCTTTTGAAATCCCTATTCCGCTCTACGAACCAGAAAAACCTAAAACCATTCCTTTGACTAAATGGGAAATCCAGAATTACGAGAGGCATTGATCGAGCTAGAAAAGATGACGAAGCTTAGGAAAAATTGGAGTTACGAAAGGTTTTGTTTCCATTTTTGTAAAAGAGGTTGGATTTGATCAATGCGGAAAGGTTTAGAGATATAGTCATCCATGCCTGCCTCGAGACACCGAATTCGATCTTCTTCCATCGCAGCGGCTGTAACAGCGATCACAATAGGGCGATTGCTCTTCATTTTAAGGATTTCACGCGTTGCGGTGAGGCCATCCATTTCAGGCATCTGCACATCCATGAAAATGATATCATAGGTCTTAATGCTCAAGGATTCGAGCACTTCCAAACCATTGTTCACCACATCAATGGTGTAGCCTAGTTTTTCTAAAGCGCGGCTGGCCAGTTTTTGATTGATCACGTTGTCTTCCGCCAACAAAATCCGCAATGGAACTTGGCGAGCAAAAGTTTCGTTCAGTTGAGGTGAGAAGGCTTGAGTATTCTCAACCTGCGGCGCTTGAAATGCCGTAACCCGAAGCAAATCGAGCAATTGAGAGTGCTTCAGGGGTTTGGTCAATAAAGCGGTAAACAAGCCCCGGTATTTGTCACCATAAGAGGCTTGTGACGTCAGGAGAATCAACGGAAGCGAGGGGCGGTGGCGTAATAATTCATGTCCCAATGCAAAATCGGTCATGTCAGGCAATTGGCAATCCAAAATCGCGAAATCCAGCGGTAGGGGTTGTTGGATAAGGGACAGTGCTGCTTGGCAAGATCCTACGGCATGAGGTTGCATACCCCATTGACGACACAATCGAGTCAAGATGTCACGTATGATTTTATGATCATCAACAATCAAAACTTTCTTTTGATGCAAAGGTTGAATTTTTTCGACATCTCTCCTGGAATGGCCCTTGTGTCCTGAAATGGGAATAGAAAAACGAAAAATGGAACCTCGGCCCAATTCGCTATCGACTTCAATCTGTCCTCCCATCAAGGTCACCAATCTTTGGCAGATCACGAGTCCCAAGCCGGAACCGCCATACTTTCTAGTGGTTGAGGAATCGGCTTGAGTGAAAGGATGAAAGATCCGTTCTTGCTGTTCGGTAGAGATGCCGATTCCACTGTCGTGAACAGAAAAACACAATTCCACCACACCGGGGCCAATCGTTTTTCCTAGTTCCACCCAAATGAGCACGTCTCCCGATTCAGTAAACTTAATAGCGTTGCTTGCCAGATTTACTAAAACTTGCCGCAAACGGGTCACGTCACCAAGAATTTTTTCTGGGACATCCGCGGCAATGTAATAGAGGAACTCTAGTTCTTTTTTCACGGCTAACGTGCCCACGAGATCCAAGACTTCTTCCACACAAGATCGGAGATTGAATTCGTAGATCTCCATCTCGATTTTGCCAGACTCGATTTTGGAGAAGTCTAAGATGTCATTGATAATAGCGAGTAGATTCTCGCCACTCAAACGGATGGTTTCTACGTAGTCTTTTTGCTCGGCTGAAAGTGGCGTTTCCATGAGCAAACTGGTCATCCCGATCACTCCATTCATGGGAGTTCGGATCTCATGACTCATATTCGCCAGGAATTGGGATTTCGCTTTGTCTGCCGCCTCGGCTTCATCTCTTGCCTGAATCAATTCCTGTTCCTTCATCTTCATTTCAGTGATGTCATGAGCTACGGCATAATACAGTTTGGCTTCTTGATCCACGACGGAATACCATGCCAGCCAGCGACAAGAACCGTCTTTGCAGATATATCGATTTTCGAAATTCAGTGTGTTTTCTTCGCTGTCAGCTAGCTTTTGAGCTTCTGCAAGCGTTTTTTCCAGGTCGTCAGGATGCACATATTCTAAATAGGGTCGAGAACACAGCTCTTCCTTGGTGTATCCCAATACTTTAGACCAGGTAGAGTTTAACACTTTGAAGTAGCCGTCAAATCCCGCAATGGCAGGCATGCTGTTGGATGCCTCAAACAACATGCGGTATTGGTAGGCTTCGTGGGCTTTAGTTTGAATCTGTTGATTCAATCGATCCAAATCGGCTTCCGCTAGTTGTCTCTTGGCACGTGTTAGTTCCTCTTGTAGTTCGGCAATTCTCGCTTCTAAATCTTCTATTGATTTCTTCATAGTATCTCCCCGTGAATGGTGCCGAAAGTCTTTATCCCTTCCGTTCTGCCTTATCAAACTTGGAAAACGGATAAAAGCTAAAGAACAATCTAACGACTTCAATTGAGAGCGAATGAGAAGCTATTGCCAAACTTGAGGCAAATGGCCTATGATTGATTATAACAAAACAATGAATTGTCGATTATCAAGACATTTTCTGAATTAGAGCGATAGGAGGAAACCTATGGTACCATTGCCGTGGACGGAAATTGCTATTGCCTGCGCCGTGATCTGGGCTTTTTTGGGAATATGGAAGACGATGAGATATATGATCCGGTTCCATGCTTCCACATGGTCGGGGTTTTGGTGGTCATTGCTGTTGGGAAGTTGTTTAGGACCGCTAGCAATCTGGTTTTTGGATCCGTGGTGGGAGCAAGAAAAAGATCGACCAAAGACAGCTTACCTAGAGTCGCTTGAGAAGTGAGTGAAGGCGATGTTCGTCATGCATAGGCATCATGATAAATTCCAAGCCGACTTTCCACGAGGGGCTTTCAGCAGATCGAGCCACGAATCGTTGCCACACAACCCTCCCTAAGAAATGATAAGATCCAACTCTAGGGAGCGCGAGTTTTCCATGTTTTCCAATCACTTGAACCATCACGATATCATCCACTTGCACTGGGTGATCTACCTCTAGCATCATACCGCTTAGCGAGATATCGACTGCATGTCCGGTTCGGTCATTTTCTTCATGGTTCACGTGAAGACGCAACTCAACCGCAAAAGGATGACGTTCAAACCGCCGGCGGGCTTCATGATTGATCAGGACAGTGGAATCTTCTACAACCCCATCCCAGAATCGGTTTTTGGGAGGGTGCTTCTGAAAGTATTGGCATCGCTTTACATATTCTTGTGCCACGACATCTCCGGGAAACTGAGCTAGGCATTGCCCAAACATTTCGAGGGCTTCAGGGAAAGCTTGGCACTTGTAAAGGATGATTCCGTGCAGCAGCAAATCACTTGTGGCGAGCTTTTTGTCGCGAACCTCTGACGTATCGCAATCGAACACTTCATAAATTGTGATCGGTGTGGACTTGCCTCGAATGCGGACAGTTTCCACCTCGCGAATGAGGTAGGCCGTTTCATCGATTTCAATATGGGTGTATTGCGAAATCAGAATCCCTGCTTTGTATTTTTTAGTAAGTTCCTCCAAGCGGGCGGCTAAATTCACTGCCTCACCAACTACAGTCGAATCGATGCGATCCGCAGATCCTAAGGCTCCTATGACGACTGGGCCGGTATTGATCCCGATACCAACACGGATTCTTGGGTGCAACGAGCTTTCTTGTTTGTCGTTGTAGTGCTGTAACGCTTGTTGCATCGCAATTGCGCTATCGAGGGCAGCGGAGGCGGAGGCACTTTCGTCAAACAAAGCCATGATGCCGTCTCCAATGAATTTATCGATGAATCCTTGATGTTGGGATACACAAGGCTCCATCAATTGAAGGTAGCCATTCAAAAAATCGAAAATTTCTTGCGGGGTCATCGATTCGCTGAGCTGCATAAACGAACGGATGTCCGAAAATAGAATCGTGAGTTTCTCTTCTTCTGCGTCTCCCGCTTGCAAAGAATCCGGGCCGATCGTCTGAATGCGGTTCAGAAACTGGGGTGGAACAAATAGTTTGAAGGTCCGAGAGAGCCGTTCCAGCTCAGAAATGGAGATTTGCAATTGCTGATTCACCTCTTTCAATTTTAATTGATCTTGTTGATGAATCTCGATTTCTTGTTCTAAGGCTTGCGTGCGCTCCTGAACTTTCTGTTCTAGCGTCTTGTTGAGGTGATGTAATTCTTGATTGATTTGGTTGAAACGAAGAATGTTTCTGACCAAGCCAATGAGTTCAATAGAGTTGATTGGCTTGCGTAGAAAGGTGTGGATACCCAAGGCATAGCAATCTGCGATGTCTTGATCACTACCGTGACCCGTTAATACGATCACCGCATTCATGGGGAAATCGGTATCGTGTAGATTTTTTAACAGAGAGAATCCATCCATCACCGGCATCTTCAAATCGGTGATGATCACTTCCGGTTGGAGGGTTTTCAATTGGTCGAGGGCGGCTTGTCCGTCCTCCGCAGTCAGAACGTCGAATCCTTCACGGGCTAGCTTTTTAGCGATAATTTCACGGATGAATTTTTCGTCATCCACCACCATTAATGTGCTCATACGTTCCTGCTGTTGCCACCTCAATCATTACATCATCCACCGGGATGGGTGCAGTTTTTAGGTTGCTTCGATTCCAAAGTAAAAACCAATCAGAATGACACCCGCGCTAAGGTTTACTTGGTTCAAGGGGGATGGGCAAGTCTTAGTAAGTACGAAAATGGATACTCTTTCGGCGTGTGAATGCATAAAATCCGTGAGGGGACAACGTGGAACCTTTGCCACTATCTCTCGCTCCGGTCCAGGGCAGAGCGGGGTCGAGATAGTCACATCGGTTTTGAAACACGGTACCGACCTCTAAATCCCTGGCAAGTCGTTCGGCACGTTCGCGATCCTGTGTCCACAAAGAAGCCGTGAGGCCATAGCAACTTTCGTTCATATTTGCCAACGCCTCTTCGTCGTTTGCTACCGACTGGATGGGAACAATTGGGCCAAAACTTTCTTCCTGCATCACGTCGGCTTGATTAGGAACATGGGCCAATAAGGTGGGGTGAAAGAAGTTGCCCGCTGTGTCGGGCATTGGTTCCCCACCCAATAGAATTTGAGCCCCCAACTTTTTTGCGTCTTGAACTTGATGAGTTAACATTCCCAACGATTCTTGCCGAGCGAGTGGTCCCAAGGTAGTAGAAGCTTCAAGGGGGTCCCCTAATTGAAGCTGGTCCATAAGCTCCTGTGCACGATGCAGCACCTCCTCGTAAATCCGGTGATGCACATAAACTCGTTCTACAGCACAACAAGATTGACCTGCGTTGTAACAAGCTCCCTCAACAACGTTGGCTACAGTAAATTCCAAATCGGCATCCTCAGCAATGTAAGCAGCGTCGTTTCCACCCAGCTCCAATCCGATGTCGATAAGGCGATGGGTTCCCACGGTTTCGTACACTTTTTTGCCCACTGCTACCGATCCCGTGAAGGCAACATGATTGATTCGCGAATCCCTCAAAACCTGTTGAGTTTGTGGCACATCCAAGATCACGTTGGTTACCAGGTGGGGTATTTCCAAGGATTCAAATGCTTTTTCAAAATGTTGTCCACACAGGGGAGTCCGTGGGCTATGTTTGAGCACCACGGCATTTCCTGCCAGGAGAGCGGGGACTATAGCATTGACCGGAATCAGGAGCGGGTAATTCCATGCCGCGATATCAAACACCACTCCCAACGGGGCATGCTCGATACGACGATGAAATCCCTCAAGGGGCGAGAGAACCTCGGGGGACAAAGTGGCTTCGGCAATATCGATCATGTATTCGGCCCGGCCCAGCATCGTATTCACTTCTTGCCGGGCCTCTGCTAGCGGCTTTCCCATTTGCAATGTGATGTCGTGTGCAATGGCATCGGCGTTGGTTCGGAAATGGTCCAAGCAGGCTTGGACCTGTGTGATGCGCTGTGTCAAAGGAACCTCCCGCCATCGTCGATAGCCGGATTGAGCTGCCTCTAATTTAGAATTCAGCGACGCTTCGGTTTCCCAAGAAAGCTCTGTGACCAATTGCTGATTGTAAGGATTGACAACTTGTAGCATACCCCTCCTGTCCTAAGATAAGTGGTTAACTGACTCATGAACGCAATTTACAGCTTGCTATGAAAACAGATCATCGAATGCAACTCCCCAGTGATTTGCAATATTTTGCAAAGGTTTCATCTGAGAATCCCAGGTTTCATACCAGCCTTTGAAAATTTCACGTTGTTTAAATCTCTCCCAATCGTTTGTCGACGTTATTTCAAAGTGCGATTTTAGAAGCTCTTTAATTTCATTAAAACTATTGAGTAAAAAGACTTTTTGTTGTTCCGCTTCATCTGGGGTTTTCAACACGTTTTCGTGATAAATACGGATCAAACCGATCAAACCTAAGAGTTGAAGTTGTGGAATTTCTTGCGCTGGCTCTCGTCCTTTGATCTCTGCTTCCTGATAATAGAGTTCGGCTAAATATAAATTTTGGTCGCCTCTTAGTTCTTGGATACGTCCCAACATCCAGGCAAATAAACCCCGGAAAAAATGATTATTCACATTGATTTCATAGGTTCGCTGGTAGTGCCCCTCAGCCTTCTCAAAGTAATCGGGATCGTGGCAAAAGAAAAAAAATAAGGATCCCAAACCTTCATAAGATAAGGCACTCCCACGATAGTCATGAAGTTGTTGTTTATAATTGAGGCTCCTTAGAAACTGTTCCTGAATTTTTTCAAAGATGGGATCATCGGAGGATCGTGAGTTTGATTTGGTCGGAATCTGCACTT
Source organism: SAR324 cluster bacterium (assembly GCA_028281495.1). Taxonomy (GTDB): domain Bacteria; phylum SAR324; class SAR324; order SAR324; family NAC60-12; genus JANQJU01. The sequence goes on along the minus strand of JANQJU010000029.1, from coordinate 545,543 downwards.
CTCTTGTTGCACGAGCGGCGGCATCAAGTAGCTCTGCCTTCAGTTGAAGAGAATCATGGTTTTGTGTCAGTTTCGCGTCATTGAGCTTGTTTTCAAGCCAATCAAAAGCTTTCAGCTGCTTTAAAGAGTTCTCCATTGACCAGATAAAGTAAAATAATCCTCGATAGGAAAGTATATCCTCGTTTTCAAGATTGATTTGTGTGATATCGTTTTTGATAGGATCTAGTGTTTGTTGATCACTCGCATCTATATTCAAAGCTCGAAGTGCATATTTCTGGCTCAATTCAGATTGACTATTTTGCTTGTAGCAAGTGGCTAGTTTAAGGCAGGTCTTTCTGGTCCATTCAGTTTGTATTTCGTCGGGCAAATGGTCACATTCTTTTAAGAAATCTTCTAGCGGAGGCAACGCATTTCTGAAACGCCTGTATGCCAGTAGAATTTTGATTTGAAGCCACTTAGTAAGAAAATTTGTATCTCCTTTATCGAAAAGCCAGTCGACTATTTCTTGAGATTTTTTGGTATTGAATACTTGAAATAAAAGTTCTGCGTATTCCAGGTTATATTGGAATGTCTTTTTCCAGTCTTCTTCAGATGATTGATAATATCTAGAGTGAATTGCCATCACTCTGCAATGGAGATCTTCTCGTAAAGGAGATGATTGTTGATAGGTCTCTAGAATCTTGTGATGGTAGTGCCTTAAGGTAGGGTTGTGTATTGAAAAGGAACCGTAATTTTCATCCATTGTTTTCAGGATAGCATTTTTCAAACTAGAATTTTTAAACGTAAAAATATCATCTAGTTTTTTTTCGAAAGACAAAATCCCCATCTGCATCATTCCTTCGATCTGGGGTAATACTTGCCAAGTGTCTGTAACCATAACCCGGCATAAAATTGATAGGTTAAAATTCAAATCCCCGCGCCCAAATGCCAAAATTGCGGCAATACGCAAAATGTCCTTCCAGGATTCTGGTATCTTTGTTGACCATTGCTCATCGCTTCCGAGATGGGACATCTCTGTTAAATCAAATTTGTCTTCTATGAGAGATAGTTGACCTTCTGAAGTGGTTTGAATCGCTCCGTTTGCTTGAAGTTTCTTAATGTACTCAATAGTTTGTCCAATGCGAAAAGTTTGCTTGTGAGATGAAATTTCAACTCGAATTTTTGCTAGGCTCGTTTGGTCGAAGTTGTGTTTTTTTAGAAAATCTTCAAATTCTTTTTTTTGAAGATCATGCAGTTCTATGGAAGTCCAATTGAGCAATTGAAGATGATCTTCTTTAAAAGGGTGTGTAACATTTTTAAGCTTTTGAGGGATCGTTGTGCCACCTGCTGATGAATCCGTAATGACCAAATACAATCCGTTGATTTTGTCAATGGTTGAAGGTCCAGATAAAGTATTTCTAAGGGTGGCAATGAAGTTCAATGATGCTTCGTCATACCACTCAACGTGCTTGCAAAATAGCAGAACTTTTTTGCGACCTGCTAAATCAATTAACCTTCGGATGAGTTCTTGAATGGTATTGTCTGGATCTACAGACACATTGCGGTCGTCTTCTGCGATATCACGAATGAGACCAAAAATTGGTATGCCTTCTAATAATAACTTTATGTTTTCAGCCCATTGTGGTGTCGATTCGTTTTCCTCATCGGAAAAGCCTAGTTTTTTGAGCAATGGAGCTAAGGCACTGAATGGTAGTTCGGAATCGCTAACACATTCGATGCATTCCGCAGATCCTGATTTGATAAATGCCTCTTTTATATAGTTTTGATAAAATGCGGTCTTTCCTGACAACCTGTTTCCTGTGATGCGAATGCATTGAATGTTTTGCTCCTGAAGGAACAACCCTGACTTACTTTCGTAACTTGGTATCGGAATATAGTGGCCTAACTCATGTTCAGTTTCATCCTCTTTAAGTGATTGACAAACTACATAAATAACCATCAGAAGGAATGCGAATAAAATAGGAACAAAAGCTGCTTCTAAATTTGTATAGAAATGTGATACTCCGATTACGCCTGATAGGATAGAAAGGATAAACCAAAGAGAGGTAAATGAAATGTTACTGCTCGAAAAAAAACGCATCACAGCATAGCCAGTGATCGATAAATTCAGAGGCAACAATAGATATAAAGGCGAATGCTCTGTCCCTCCTACAAGAAGCTGACTAGCACCCAAAGTCATGCCGATGCCTGCAAAAAGAAATGCGGAAAGCCATTCAGGGCATTTGCGAAAAACATCCAATTTGGGTTTAAGCGTTAGATAGCGAAGAAATACCAAGGGCAGTCCAAGAAGAATGCCCATAAAAACTACCACCCAAGTAATATACATTTTGGAATTGGTATTGAGGACCGGAAGTTCGGGTAACATGGCCGGGAGGAAAAATGGCCAGGCAATGCCTACCGTATAAATCACAGGCAAGAGCATCAATTCATGAAAAAGGCGGTCAACGGTTTCTTTTTGAATTTTTAATTGCACAAATAAGAAAACTCCCACCAATAGTAGTAGTCCGATTCCTCCCATCCCCAATAAAAACCAAAGTTTGTCATTTTGACGGTTAATCAAACCATCTGCTGAAAAACTGCGAGCTACTAGATCGTTTTGGTACGTTCGGGAATGATAATTCAGAACAAAATGAATCACTTCTGAATCGAAGTGTTGTAGTTGGACCGTTAGAACTGAAAAATGAGAGTTTATTAAAGCAGTTTCTATTTCTGTCAATAGCATCTTAATGTTTTTTGGTCCGTATTCAGAAGGGGAAACTGTGCGTTTGATCACTTCTTCTAAGGGCTTTACATCCAAAGAAGGGTTTTGTTTTAAGGCGAGAGTCGCACGCATCTTCAGAGTATCGATTGTTTGTTTCTGACAGTTTGAATCTTGAGTACTACAAACAATTTGAGTTTCCCAAAGCGACTCAAAACTCGATTCATCAAAAACAATTAGCAACTGTTCGGTCGGGCTGATGCGGGGACTCGTTTGGTTCTGTAAAGGGCCTAAAACCCCGTCTATTCCATTGATTAAGGCTGTGGTGAGCGGGTTGTTCAAGAAAACTAAAAATGTTTCCCATCCTAAGATGATTCCCAACCCTGGGTACTGTGACCGAAACGTTTGTTGATTGACGGTGACCGAAGATTTCGACGATTGCAGTCGTTGGGTCGCGTCGCAATAGGCCTTGCCCAGTTCATGTAATGCTTTCAGCTCTGTCGGAGGTGTTCCTTTTTGCAGAACCCAAGCAGGACATTCCTCTGAAATTTTTGAGTTGGAGGCTGCCAACACGGCTTGTAAATTCTGCGTCTTAGTTTGAGAGGTGAGTTTCTTAATTTCTTGCTTCAGTTGTGTTTTTAGGAGTGTCGTAAGTTGGCGATAAGACTCAGCTGATCGTTGATGGTTACGAGCCGAACCCACTTCGGCAGCACCTAACAACGAATAAGCATTAGCCTGGTTTTGTAAGCATTTTTGATAAGCGTCCGGCTGATTAGGCTGAGCGGAACAAACAGAGGTAGGTTTATCGATAGAACAGGCACCCAACGCAAAAGCGACCCCTATGAGGAGCGCGAACATTCGGAGAATTGGAATGCTAAACATAGACCTTCTATAAAGCTGAAGAGTGGATCAAAAGGATGACCTGACTAAGGGTGGCCTGACCAACTGAGTTGAAGTTGCCAATACGCCAAGGTTGATCGCAACGCCAAATCATATCGTTAAAATCTACGAGATCAAATAACGGATTGAAAAAACAAAACGAGGGCCAACACAAAGAGTAAACCGCGAATCAGTTTTCGGTAGATTTCCACTTTTATTTTTTTTCGAAGACGGATTCCCATGAAGAGAGAAATGGAAATCACGACCATTGCCATTAAGGCAATGTAAATCTCATGTAGCGTGACTTTTTGATGATAGGTGAAGGTGATCAATTGAGCTAATTTGCCTGCTAGGAAACAGAGATTTGTCGACTGGATCAATTCACTTTTCGAATGTTTCGATTCCAAAGAATAGATAATCAGAATGGGAGCCATTGTGTTGGTCAACCCCCCCAAAATTCCAGCACCGATGCCAAAAATACCCATCGACCATTTGGGATGGTTTGCCACCCACGATAGATTGAGTTTGATTTTATCAGCAAACAGATACGCCAGGATAGCGGCCCCTAATAAGGCCTTGAAAATGTCGGAATCGACAGTGATCAATATCTCAGAACCAATCAAGCTCCCGAACATTCCCAGCGCTGCCAGGGGCAAGTAACGACGAAATGCAATCCAAAGATTCCCCTCACTACGTATCGTGATTAAATTGACGAGAATGGTCGGAATCAACGTGAGGAGGATGGCTGTTTTCAAATCAATGAATACCGCGAGCAAAGGCGTCGACACCATCGGGAAACCAAACCCCACAATGCCATGAAGAAACGCAGCAATGAGGAATATGACTGCAAACATCAATATATCGGAAGGCATAGGAACACTGCGATGGGAAGGAAAGGAACTGGTGTGCCTCAATTCAATCTTCCCTGGTGTACCTTGCATGGAAATCAAGAATAAAGACCTTTCTTTCAACTCTCGCTTGCGGGCAATTAGAAAAAAAGCCTTGACCTAGAGTGCACTCGAACTTGTAGGCTATTTGGCATAAGGAGGCCTCTTTATGAATCGTTCATTCACCATTCAGCAGATGTCGAAAACCACGGGGTTGTCGGTTCACACCTTACGTTATTATGAACGTATTGGGTTGTTGGAACCCGTAGGCCGAACACCAAGTGGGCATCGTCGTTATTCGGATCAGGATATGGCTTGGTGTGAATTCCTGCTTCATCTTCGAGCGACGGGGATGTCGATCTCGAATATGAAGCGATATACTGCCTTGCGGAGGCGAGGAGATTCCACGGCGACGGAACGTCGTAGGATGTTGGAACAGCACCAAGAAGAAATTCGAAAGAAACTCGACGAATTGATGGCAATGGACGATTTCTTAAAACGCAAAATTGCTCGCTACAAAGAATTGGAAGTTCAAATAAAAAGGAGAAACTCATGATGGAACAGCGTCAATTGGGAACGTCGGGATTAACAGTATCTGTGATCGGACTAGGATGTATGGGCATGTCAGAATTCTATTCTGGTCGAAACGACGAGGAGTCGATAGCTACACTTCACCGAGCTATCGAACTCGGAATCACGTTTTGGGACACCGCTGATATGTATGGCCGAGGTCGTAATGAACTCCTGGTAGGAGAAATCTTAAAAACGTACCGACAGCAAGTGGTGTTGGCCACCAAATTTGGCATCGTGCGGGATGGCAATTCCCTTTCACGCCACGTGAATGGCCATCCGGAATATGTGCGAACGGCTTGCGAAGCCAGCTTGAAACGTCTGGGAGTGGATGTGATCGATTTATATTTTCAGCACCGCGTGGATCCCAATGTACCGATTGAGGAAACCGTGGGAGCTATGGCAGAGTTGGTCCAAGCAGGGAAAGTGCGTTATCTCGGTTTGTCGGAAGCAGGTCCCCAGACGTTACGCCGAGCCTGTACCGTGCATCCCATAGCCGCATTGCAAACCGAATATTCTTTGTGGAGTCGTGATCCTGAAGACGAAATTTTACCGGTTTGTCGAGAGTTGGGAGTAGGGTTTGTGGCTTATAGCCCTCTGGGAAGGGGATTTCTGACCGGGCAGATTCAAAAAATGGAAGATTTGGATTCGGATGATTACCGTCGCAGTTCCCCACGATTTCAAGGGGAAAACTTCGAAAAAAATCTGCAATTGGTTCATAAGATCGAAACATTGGCCCAAGACAAAGCTTGTACTCCCTCTCAAATTGCATTGGCTTGGGTTCTCGCACAAGGGAATGATATCGTCCCTATTCCTGGCACGAAGCGTCGAACTTATTTGGAGCAAAATGCAGGAGCAACGTCTGTTTCTCTTTCAGAATCCGATTTGGCTCAAATTGAGGCTATCGCGCCGAAAGATGTGGCGGCCGGGTCGCGTTATCCTGAAGCGATGATGCAATTTGTCAGTCCGTAATGTCTCTAGTTTTGTTTGAGAGGCAGGTTAAAGGGTTTGATGGGTCGTGGCATATTTGACAGTGCCTCGGACCCCTTCTTGGCTTTCAATTTCTAGAAATTTTTTTAACCCAGTTCGATACGGTTCGGCTTCATTTCGCCGTAAGGACAACATCGCTCTTCGCAAATGATGTTGTTTGGCGACTTGAAATGCAACCCATTCGGCGAATCCTTCACTCATTTCCAAGCTTTGTTTTTTGGGGCAATGCCGCCGTTGCCAGAAATGTGTGAGTTCATGGGCAAGCGTGGTGAGTGATTTATCGGCGGCAATACCACTGATCACATAGATGGTTTCTTCAGATCCATCGTGCACATACAAGCCCCAAGTGTAGGGGGAACAATTGAAGTTTTTTTTCATGAACCGAGAATCGACCACTTTCAGCCGGGGTTGATCTTTCAGACTCATTTTCAGTTTGCGTCGGAAACATTTCAATGTGGCCTCATACATTGGGGCCAATTGACGGGGGGTCAGTAAAGCACTGCTATAACAGTGCTGACAAAGGATTCGGTCGTCACTGAGCCGACGGTGGAGTTTCCCACACGGGAGGCCACAACAAAAACAAGGTGTAGAGTAAAAGCATCGTACACAAAAACTGGCCTGATCTTCGGGGAAAATGACTCCTTCTCGAATCGGCTCATGGCATGCAAAACACTGATCAATGCGCCAGATTTGCCCCTCTTCTGAATCGCCCTGAAACCACTTTTGAACAAGATTCCACATAATCTCTCTTCGTTAATATTATCTCTTTATTGATATTGAAACAGACTTCAGACCAAACAACCAAACCTTTCCCAGACTAATGAACCTCCCTTTTGCCACCGGAATATGCTGAAGCACTTTTCAGTGGCGAAGCCGATGCAACGCTCCTTTGTATCTCAACGTGCACAAGCAGTCGTCTGATAGACAAAAATATAACGGATGTTCAGTGTTGGAAATCTTGGAAGATTGGGAGAGGCTGAGAGACACTCTTCAGTGAAAATAGAGAGTGGATCAACGAAGGGTTCTGAGGTTGGAAAGTGCAAATTCAAGCAGCTCTTCGTTATCAAGAGCAAGGCCGTAGCGCTCGAACAGATTGGTTTTGTCGTAAATTTCTTCTAAACCGCTTTTATGTAGAGAATCGCGGCCTTGAACGAGCGTTTTGCGATACACTTCGGGGGGAACTTTCAACACGTTACGTAAAGAATAAACCGTGATGCAAGCGGTGGCATGACCCAAAAATATCTGGCGTTGTAATTGAGTAACTGCGCCCGCTTTGGGAAGAAGTTTCAAGCTACGCCCGTAACACATCAGCACTTTTTTCAAACAGCCCTGGAGCATACCACGTGCCTCTTGGGTGACTTCTTGTTGAATGAGTCGCACTTTGAGCTGTTGCATCCATAATCTCGCCTGCATGAAATGGGGGTTAGGATTCTCTTTATCCATTCGTTGTAACAGCGTGATGGCTTCGTGCAACGTTGGATGCAGAAAGCCAATCTCCATTAAGCTGGTGATCACCCCCGATAACTTTTTTTCCACCATATCTCGCACTTGGTCCAAGTTGCTTTTGGGAGGGATGTCGACCGTTCCGTCCAAAGCTCCTAATAGTTCACGTCGATTCAAGGGTTGTAGCAAAGACATTGTATTTTCTACCTTTTCCTGACGCTGAATTAAGCGTTTGAGGATTTCGTAATTATACGAAAGGTGTCGGGCACGTTCCTTATGACTCGACTTGATTGAATAATCGTTCGTTTTTTTTGCATATTTCTGAATTGTCACGTCCTTTCGCTGGTACTCTGATAACAGTCGAGTTTGATAAAGTCGGTAAGCGCTGAGGAAACCTTGAATGCCTTCCACATCGTAATGCATCATTCCAATCGGAAGTGCGAGGTGCATCATAACCTGTCGAATCTGTTCGGTGGTCAACTCTCGGCCGGCTTGGAGCACATCCAAGGCCAACGCGATGCGTTGTGCGTGGTCATTGGGGTCGTTTTCTAAGAGACGAGCGAGGGCGAGGTTGGCATTGGTTGGGTGGAAGGATGCGATTTCGTAACCGTTTTTGCGGGCAGGCGGGCCTGAAGTGCCCGCCACTTTTTGCTGTGTGATGATTTTATGAATCATCAGGTTGGCTTTTTTTAGGACCGTGGCTTCATGGGAAGCCACTTCGTCCATGCGCTGCTTCAACTCATTATAGTAAAAAGCGAAAAGGTCGGGGACACTTTGCACACGAGAGCTGTCAAACTTGATGTTTAGGTATGACGGTTTGACATTGGAGACGTTTTTGTTTTTGAGATTACTGCGTATCCCCTTTTCTGGCATGGTTCCTATTTTTCAAGAGGGGCAACATCCTTTGGATCAATCATCCAAATCGAGTTCTAATCCTAGCAGCTTAAGATGCGTGAGTGCATTGATCAACTGCCTGTGACTTCCTTGTTTGGGGCTGGCATTCAAAGCCACCGTGACATGAGGTTTCCCTTCAAGGATGTCAGCCACTAGATTACTAAGTACCGGTTTGGGGCCGCATTCTACGAACACCCGTCCGCCTGCATCATAAATCTTTTCAATCTCGTTTTTGAATAAAACGGGATTGAGAATGTGATCCGATAAAATCGATTTCATGGCTTCTGAGTCGCTCGGGTATTCCGTGCCAGTGCTATTGGAATACACGTCGCATTCGGCGTCTTGAAAACTCACCGATTGCAATGCGTCGGCAAAAGGCTTCTGTGCATGCCCGACCAAGGAGGTATGAAAAGCAGCTGAAACCGGAAGCAACACCACAGAGTAACCCTTTTCCTTTAACTTTGCTTGGGCGTCCAGTACGGCTTTTTTCGGACCTGCCAACACTGCTTGCTTATTGGAGTTCAAGTTGGCCACCGTGATATCGGGAAAATTGGCTGCTTCGGCTTGTACCTCTGCCACGTCTGCTTTGACAGCCAGCATACTCCCCGTATCGAAATCGGGTTCATCGAGTGCGGCCATTGCCCGCCCACGAGATTTGGCCAGGAAGCAATAATCGGCATCGCTAAAGATCCCTGCTGCCCACAAAGCCGTGAGTTCTCCAAAACTATGGCCTGCGGTTGCTGCAAAATCAATCCCTACCGATTGTAGGGCCTTGAAGAGGCCGAAGCTGAATACGCCAATAGAAGGTTGGGCATGTTCGGTCAAAGTGAGCAATGCTTCTTGCTCTTTTTTTACGGCTTTGTCGCCAGTTTCATCCGGGTACATGATTTCAGACAAAGGAGAATGCCCATCTTTTTGGAACAACTCGTCCATCAGATCACGTGCTTCTACCAATCCAGGTAATACATCCAAGAGGTCTTGACCCATGCCCACATATTGAGAGCCTTGCCCAGGAAAAAGAGCAACAACTTTTGCGTTATCATCCACTCCTTCTCGGCGGTAGTAAACACCTTGTCGGAGTTCCCACGAGGTTTCTTTGGGATTTTTTTTCAATGCATCCAAACCTCGTTTGAGTAAGGAAGCCATCTCCTTGGGAGATTCTGCGACAAACCCCATCCGGGCAACATTTTTGGGGATTTCCACGTAACGGGTGAGAGTTGTGAGAGATTGGAAGGCGTCAGCAGCTTCGTCGCTTTTAAGTTGGGCATTCAATGATTCACAGTGTTCGATCAGATCTTTGGGGGTAGCGGCGGCAATCAAAATAGGATTTCCCGCAGACGTTAAATTTTTTTCAATTGTCATAAGGCATTATCTCAGTAAATGGATGGTTTGAAAAGGTGGTTTAGGCTTTTTCGGCGAGGAAGCTGCTAATCGGTCGCAATGCTTCGATATTCTCACAAACGATGCGAACCGCTGCCACAATCGGTACCGAAAGGATCATGCCCACGGGTCCCCACAACCAACCCCAGAAGACCAGAGCCAGAATCACGACGAGTGGACTCAATCCTAGTTTTTCACCCATCACTTTGGGTTCCACCACATTGCCAACGACCACTTGGATGCTGATCAATAAGACACCCGTTACGAGAGGGGTCACGATGGTATCGAATTGTAAAAAGGCAATCACAATGGGAGGGAGCGTGGCAATAATGGAACCAATCGAGGGAATGAAATTGAGCAAAAAAGCGAGGATTCCCCAAAATAAGGCAAAATCCACACCGAAGAGAAATAGGACAAGGGTGATCAAGCCGCCCGTCAGAAACGAGACAAAGGTCTTGATTTCCAAGTAGTTTGCAATTTGTTGATTGATGTGGGTGACGATTTGTTTGATGCGTTGGGCACGTTCAGGATCAAATCCTTTCTCCACTCGGTTGAAAAAGGATTCTCGTTCAAACAACAGGTAAACCATATACAGAAGAACAAAGAACAAGTTGCCAATAAATTCACCAAATCGACCGAAGCTGGCTCCAATGAATTGGGCCACTTTGCCTGCTTCCAGATGATCGCTCCATCGAAAATTCTGCATGAACCGGTTCACTTCATCGGAAGGCAAGTGAAGCAATTGAACGGTGTCATCAAGCAAACCAAGGACCCGTTGTTCGTAGGTGGGCAAGTTGTTGCTCAAGGAAACCAAGCTGGAATAGATCAAAACGCCGACCAAATACAGCACCAATCCCGTGAGTACCAAAACTGCTATGACACGGAGTCCGGTAGGGCAATGAATCCGAAGGAGGAGCTTTTGCAAAGGTTCGACGAGGTATACCAGAAACATGGCAACAAAAAAGGGAATGAGAATCCCTTGCATCAGTTGCAAGACCCCACAAAGGGCAATGAGGAGTACTCCACCGAGGAAAACGGTGTTCAGTTTCATCCAACGTTCACTCACCATATTCCGGCTCCAACTCAACGCCTACTTGGAGGAGATGCCCCATTTTACGCCGCCACACAATTCCTTCATTTCCCCACCGCATGACCATTTGCACGTACTCTGCTGGAAAGCCAAGTTTCTGGCCAATACGAAACAGATATTCCATTTCCCGAGTGCTCAAGGCGTTGTCAGAAGCAATGACAGAGATGATTTCAAACAACATTTTGGTTTGGGTTTCGCGAGAGCTGTTGGAAAGCGGACCGAGAGCGGGTAGCTTTTGGTCTTTCACGCCTTGAATCAGACCATCGACTTTTTCAGTGGAGGGCAAAAATGAAAGGGCTTTTTCAAGGTACTTCAACTCTTCGGGAGCCACATTCCCATCGGCAATGATAGCTCCGCAAATCGCGACTGCGAACCAATGTTTTTCATCTGAGGTCAGTTGGTCGGTTCGTAAAACCGTGGATGTCATAGCGTTTTTTCTCCTCCGGCCGTAGAAGAATTTTAGGGCGAATCAAAGCTGTTCCAACGTCGTTGTATACTGCTTTTGCAGCATGTCACGAATTTTTTGATTGGTATTGTCGGAATTCAGCTTGTTGATCGTACCAGTGATCAAGGTTTGCATTTGATGGGACTGAATTTGTGGATTTTTAAAAATCCCGCCAACGAGCAACACATAATAGGTTAAATAATAGCCTATGTTCTCAATGAGCAAGATTTCAAAAAATTCTTTCGGTGTCTCACCAATTTTTTTGTAGCCTGTTGTTATATAAGGGCTGGCTTGATTCAACAATGCCTGAATTTTTTTCTGGGCCAGTGAGGGGGAAACGTGCAGATATTGTTGCAATCGTGAGAGTTCTTGCACAAAGGTGCGAACCATGGTGCAAAACAGGGAAAGGTCTTGCACGGAATGAACTTTTTCACGGCCGCCAAGGATTGTCATGGTGCAGGCCCTTGAGTGTTCGATAAGAGGCGGGATGGAACTCATATTGCCGTAAATGCAATAAAACTTTTTCCGTGTATCTTTCACACGTTTTGAAACTTGCGATTCCAAAACATGGGCATTTTCCATGATCAGTTGAAATTCATCATCGGAAAATTCATCTTCTAATAAGGCTCCCATCCCGCTGAGCTTCAAGGGAGACATCAACTCCTTGTATAGCTTGATGAGATGTTCTTCTTCTTCCAACCATTTTTTGAGCTGATTGAGATAACCAGCCTCTGACGGGTTGGCACGTAGGGTTAAATTTTTTTGAGTGGTGAGCAGTCCTGTGAATTCATCGATACGTCTTGCTACAAAGGCTTGGAACATGTTGTAGGTGGCCTGGATCGCCTTGATATGGGGATTGTCTATCACAGTGAATAACAAAGAAAGGCGCAACAACGCTTCCACTTGTTTCATTTTTGATGCCGACTTGCCTTGATTCATCACGAGGTCCATCAATCGTCGGACCGCAAAGAAATCAGCGTTTTTCGATTTCACGACTTCTAACTGATTGCTGATCGCTTTGATGCCTGATAAATCCTGCTTGAAGCTGTCCATAATTTTTCGAAACTCATTCTTTTCCTTGCCTTTTTTCAGATGCTTCTTGGTGCGTTCTAAAAATTCTTTTGTTTTTTGAATTTCGAGAACACTTTGCACAATCGGCTTGTAACGAGTGGCATCGCCAAACACGTTATCCAAATATGCTGATAAATGAGTGGGCAAGGTCTCAAAAGATGAAGCAATGGATTCAGCCGAGGGGTTCGAATCAGCCGAGGGGTTCGAATCAGCCGAGGATTTAGGAGCGACGGCAGGCTTCTCAGACTCATTTGTAGATTCAGTTGCCATAATCCAGTATTTGAAAAAAATGAAGTAAAAGTAAGGTACCCTTCCGATACCTTCGAGGGACGGCGAAAGATATAGCATGGATTGTTAACAACCCCAATGCTTATTCAATCGGTTGGAGGGATCACCCAAACCAAACGTATTAAAATAGGTTCGATTTCTCATGTCTCTCCCTAAGCACGCTGGAACATTCCTGCTCACACTAGCGCTTGTGATTTTTGCAGTGATCCTGGTTCGAACCTCCTGGATCACCGATGACGCGTATATCACTTTTCGTACTATCGACAATTGGATTCATGGCTATGGCCTGACCTGGAATATCAGTGAACGGGTGCAGGCATACACTCATCCGCTGTGGATGTTGGTGCTATCAGGAGTCTATTTTTTCACTCGTGAAATTTTTTTTACAACGCATTGGGTTTCGATTGCGATATCAGTTGGTACATTGACTTTTTTTGCATTTCGAGTGGCTTCCTCAACAACTGGGGCACTTCTCGGAGTGATCTTGTTGTTGAGTTCCAAGGCGTTTGTGGATTTTTCATCCTCTGGGCTGGAAAATCCACTCACCCATGCCTTGTTGTTGCTGTTTTTATGGGGGTATTTCGACTGGAATCTCGATGAACGCAAGCTCAAACAGCTTTCTATTATTGCCGGATTGCTGGTGCTCAACCGGATGGATACAATCCTATTGATTGGACCGATGTTGCTGGTGATATGGCGCTCGTTCTCTTTAATCGGTGGAGGGAGAGCTGTGTTATTGGGATTTGTGCCCTTTGTTCTCTGGGAGGTGTTCTCCATCTTTTATTATGGATTTCCTTTTCCAAACACAGCCTATGCCAAATTGAATACAGGAATAGAAGCGTCTGAGCTATGGATTCAAGGTGCTTATTATCTTTTGGTTTCATTGTATTTTGACCCCATTTTACTTGTCGGGTTGATCCTGGGAAGTGGTTTTGCGCTATCCCAGAACCAACGACAAAACCTCCCGGTTCTGATGGGCGTTTTGCTCTATGGAGTCTATGTGGCGAAAATTGGGGGAGACTTCATGGCAGGACGTTTTTTAACGACACCTCTGTTGTGTTTGGTGGTTATTTTTGCACGTTGGCATTGGGTGATACCACCTGTTTTATCCGGAGGCCTCGCAGTCGCTATCTTGGGAATCAGCCTAAGTCTCCCGCAGTCTTCATTACTTTCTGGTGCGGACTATAGTGAGGGCGACGATTTATTTGACCAAGGAATCACCGACGAACGCCACTGGTATTATTCTCACACTGGATTGTTGAAAGCACTTCAGAAGCGTGACGAATCCTGGCCCCAAAATAAAAATATTGATCGTGGCAAACAGCTAAGAAGCGAAGGGCCTGCTTACTTGCAAACTGGAGGGATTGGGTATCTGGGGTTTTATGCGGGACCGGAGGTCCATATCATTGATGAAGATGCGCTTGCGGAACCTTTGTTGGCCCGACTTCCGATCAACGATCCAATGTGGTGGATTGGTCACTTCAAGCGCAGTATTCCTGATGGTTATGTTGCCAGTTTGGAGGCTGGTGAAAACCGAATCGAAAATCCCGATATAGCTGCTTATTATGAGAAGCTTCGCTCGATCATTCAAGGGCCGTTGTGGGATGCGCAACGGTGGATTCACATTGTGAAAATGAACTTGGGTTTATACGAATCCCTACTGGCTCAATATGATCCACCTCGGCTGCCTCGCCCTAATGTGGAAGGGGCTGTCGGTGCTCGTGTACTACCCATCCGGTATTGGATCTACTACCGAGTGTTCAGGCAAGCAACATGGGCCTCTTGGTTCGCTCCCGATACGGCAGAAGGCTGGTTCTTGTTGGGGGGGAGTTTGGGATTAGCCCGTGATTTTGATGCTGCACTGGAGGCGTTTGACAAATCAATCGAAGCCGATCCGAAATACAAAAAATCATATTTGGGTCGTTTGGGAATCCACGTCACCCAAGGCAATGCCAAAGCGATGTTGCAGGATTTTGATCGAGCCATTAAAGCAAATCCAGAGGACCCGAATTTTTACAACAGTCGTGGCATGCTTTTCTTGCAAACCAAACAATGGGGGCTAGCACTTCAAGACTTTGGGAAAGCGATTGAAAATAGACCCAATTTTGTTGAAGCTTACCAAAATCGAGCGGTCCTTCTTGAAGCGTTGCAGCATCGCGAAGCTGCGATTGGTGATTGGTCTCAGGTCATTGAACTGGATCCCAACGGGGTTGACGCTTATCGGCATCGCGCTAGTTTGTATTCTGCAACCCAGAAGTTTCAAAAAGCCATTGATGACTTCAATCGCATCCTACAGGGAAAGCCTGAAGATTATAATGCGATAATGGGGCGAGGCTATCAGTATTATAAAATGGGGCAGGTCGGGCCTGCTTTGGCTGATTTCAATCTTTTGATCCAAAAACATCCTGGCAATCCTGGAGCCTACATCAATCGAGGCTACATCCACCTCCAAAAGCATGACACGACTCAAGCCTGTCTTGATTGGCAGCAGGCGTGCGATCTAGGCAACTGTTCCACCTTTCAAGTACATCAGAACGAGGGACTCTGCCCTTAGCTATTCCATATTGAAAGCAGCTATCTTTTCTAGCAACTTGCACATATTGGATCGGAGTGTTTCCTTATGATTCGACTAGCGAAATCGTCTTTTCTCAAATATGGCTTCTAGTTGGGCATCTTGATCAAATCACAACTGATTTCTTTTTAAAGGAGGAAATATGGGCGCAATCACACGAACCTTTCAAATGTTCATCTTTGGAATCTGTGGCTTAGTCATGCTTCCCATTCCAGTTTGGTCTCAAAATCCAGATTCCCCCACGGTTTCTTCAAACGCGCAGCTCCCTGTTTATCGGCCACCCAATATGGGCATGCCGGGGAGACGGGAGACAGGAGGGAGCCGACGAGTTATTCTCAACACACCTTCTGTGGAGGTTTTGGTACCCCGTCAAGGAGGATGGACGGCAGAAGCCCGACCTAAGTTGTATTGGTACCTGTCCATTCCTTGGGAGGGTACCGCGGTGGTGACGCTGGAGAATCCGAAAACGAGAGAAATTTTAGTGAATACTCGAATGTCCGAACCATCCCCTGGAATGTATGAAATTGATTTGGCCAAATATCGTGTCGAATTGCGAGAAGGCTATACGTATCATTGGAAAGTGTCTTTGATGCCAAAAAAAGGAACGTCACAAGAAAACAAGAATGCTTCGGGCACATTACAGCGAATCAAAACCCCTTCAAATTTGCCATCTTTGTTAAAACAATATGCGGATCAACCTTATTTTGCCTATGCAGAAGCTGGCCTCTGGTTTGAAGCTGTGGATACTTTGCAAGATCAAATCAAGACACAGCCAGACAACTCGCTCCTAAAAAAACATTTTGGATCCTTGCTAACACAAGTCGGATTACAAGGGGTGGTTGCAAACACACCGTAAATCTTCAGAAACCTTCGCTCAAATCGGCTATAAATTGCGTCACCTGATGGAATGCAGTAAAGTTCAATGAGTTACCTTTCTGCTAAATCTTGTTTTTTGTCATTGAGCTAAGGTTCATCATGCTTTTGCTTGACCCTAAACGCCGCATCCATATCAGTGTGGTGGTTAAATTGCTAGTGGGCATGTTGATCGTGATCGCCGTGGTGTTCACATTGGATACCATAACGGTCATTCGACAGGCACAAGATGCCTTGGAAGTGCAAGGGGAAGAATTGATCAATTTGCATCAAAAAAATCTCCAGCAACAAATTGACTTAGCTCGTGACAAATTGTTTCGCCGGCTAAACCTCCATTTACAAGTCCTAGCAGAATACACTCGTACTCCGCTGGTCACCCATATCTATCAACGTGGAATCGGTATTTCTGGTGATCGTAGTGATCTTTTGAGCCAATTTCAAAGCTGTTGGACGGACCACTCCCCCCCTCGAACCTACGACTGTATTGAAAAACATTCTCTAGATTTGGCGATGGACCACGGCTTGGTTGCTACGTTCAATCGAAATTTTGTGAAGATTACGATCGACACACTATTACGAGACGAGGATATCCTAGCCATTGTTGTTGTGGATTGGGAAGATCAAATTTATATGGGGCTAGCCAAACAATCTGGCGGAGAGATTCGCTCCATCCAGCACTTTGGAGATTTACCAGAACGGATCATTTGGGAAGAGGCTGAGGTCACCAATGAAAACGATCCGGTTGGGAAAATCATGATCGGTTATACGGTCCAAAGGCTGTTGCAGATGGAATCCGAAGCAGACCGAAGCTTCAATGAAGCGGTGAAGCAAGTGGCATCTAACTTAGAGTTTCGACGCCAACAAATTGTAAAAGATCGAGTTTTGGAAGGAATGTTAGTGCTGCTTATATTGATGGTGGCACTCTCTTTATTAATTTATTGGATGGTTTTACGTCCTTTAAATGCTCTACGGGAAAGCGCGTTACAATTTTCGCAGGGTAATTTGGATCATGATATCGATACCTCCCGTCAAGATGAACTCGGCTTACTGGCTGATCATTTTGCCACAATGCGAGACGCGATTCGTAAGCAGATCGCGGAACTGAGGGCCGTCAATCGAGCTAGTGAAGCCATGCTAGGAATCCATGACCCTCCAGAGATTTTGAAGTTGGCAATCAGGTTCACTAAGGAACAACTCCAGGTGGAACATGCGTCTATTTTGCTCGCCAATGATCAAAACGAGCTTGTGCTTGAGGCATGGTATCCGGAATCCGAACACCGGTGGAAGGATGCTAAGAAAAAATTTAAAATTGGTGAAGGCGTTGCTGGTATTGCTGCTCTGGAAAAACGGGTTGTATTTATTCCTGATGTTTCCAAAGACGCCCGTTTTGTGCAGCCAGAAAAGGCCCCTCACGATTCAGTTTCCCTGCTGTGCATTCCCCTGATGGATGAAGAGCAGCTTTATGGCGTGATTAACTTTTCAAGCAGTGTGGGGAACATGAGATTCGAGGAAAATGAGCAGAGTCTCGTGTTGGCGATTGCTCGTTTAACTGTGGTGATGATCAAAAACATTAAGATGCTGCGCTGGCGGTTGGATCTGAAAGCAACTCAATCTGCGCAAACTCGATTGCTCGAACAGCATCGGATCACCAAAGAGGTTACAAGCGTTCTCAATCTCCAAGAAGCCACACAACTGTTTATTCGACGAGTGGTCGAAGTGCTTCGTCCAGATGGATCAGGAAGCGTCTTACTCTACGACTCATCTAAAAATGTGTTGGCGCTGCATGCGAGTCATGGACTTTCTAAAGAGCATGCTCGCAGTATTGCATATCCCGCGACTCCAGAGGGGGTATTCAGCTTCGAGGTTTTTGAAAACCAGCAATCGTATGTTTACGAAGCAGATATGCTTCCTTCTTTTTCATATGCAGTGCAACAGGCACATTTTAATCGTCCAATCGCTCAACAAATCGTCGTTCCGTTGATCTGGGAACTCGCCACGATTGGGCTAGTGACCCTCACTCACTATGCGCCAGATAAACCGTTTTCAGACCACGATCTCGCAATGCTGGAAAATCTGTCACTCAGCCTATCGCATCATTTCGGAAACGCTAAACTGTATGAAGAGGCACTTCGGAAAGAGCAGGAAATCGCAGACATCAATCACGTCATGCAAACGGTTAACGCCACTTTGAATGTGGATACCGTGATGGCTTCATTTCAAGAAGCTCTCAAAGAGATTCTTCAATTTGATGCCATTCTTGTGCAACTAGTCGACAAAAGTCACGTGAGGATGGATGTGTGCCACGGTTACGGGCAACTAGAGGACGAGCAAATTCGTAAGTATTGCGAAATCCCGATCAGCTTGAAAGGTCACGACAGCTTAACCGCATCTATTTATCAAAATAAAAAGCCACTCTACCTTCCACCAGGAATTGAAGACTTTCCCGTACTTCCAGCTGATCGAAGGATATATGACATCCAACCGATGATCTCTGCGCTATTCCTTCCGTTGATTGTTCAGAATAAGGTGATTGGTTGTCTCGATCTCCTAAGTTTTAAGGAGGGTTTCCATTTAGAAGTGATGGATATTGAGAAAATCCAGCGATATGTGACTCAAATTGCGACTGCAATCAACAATGCGAATCTTCATGAAGAACTTCAACAAACTCAGTTTCAGTTGTCTGAGACGGAGAAAATTGCCGCTTTGACTCAGATCTTCCAAAAATTTGTCCCTGTACAGTTTTTGAAGTTGTTGGGGGTGGATCATTTGGGGAGCATTCAGCGTGGATTGGCGTCAGATACATTCATAACCCTTTTGTTTTGTGATATCCGAGGGTTCACCAGCATTGCCGAAAAAACCGCCGCTGCGGAATTGTTCGACTTTCTCAATGATTACATTCAGCACATGGGCAACTATATAGAGCACCACAATGGCTTTGTGGATAAGTTCATTGGCGATGCGATTATGGCAATTTTCAAAAACACTGAGGGTGACTCCAGTCAAGATGTGGAAGATGCACTGGAAGCCGCGATTGATATGCAAACAGGGCTGGCTAAATACAACCAAACCTTGAAAGCATCGGGTCGTATTCCAATTCAGGTTGGGATTGGCATCCACAGCGGACCCATCACCTTGGGAACGTTAGGATCGGGTATGCGTATGGAAACGACCGTGATTGGAGATACGGTGAATTTGGCGTCTCGTTTGGAAGGACTCACCCGGCACTATGGAGCCAGTATCATAGTCAGTTACGAAACGTTTAATCTTTTGCACCGTCCCAAGCGATATAAATACCGTGAATTGGATTGGCTCCGAGTGAAAGGCCGTACTGAGCCTGTGGGGATATATGAAATCTATAATGCCGACCCCCCCGAACTCCAAAAGATCAAAAAGCGTTCTTCTCGGATGCTGCAACAAGCACTGATTCATCGTCAGATGCGTCAATGGGATCAAGCATTCCGCTCCCTAGATGAGGCTTTGGAGATCTATCCTGAGGATGCTGCCGCTCAAATTCAATACCGTCATTGTTTGAAATTACGAGAGACCCCTCCATCAGATGATTGGGATGGTTCGGTGGATATGGATGTGAAATAGAGGTTCTCCTCCAAAACACCAAACTGTTAAAATTGTCAAATAAGGAAAAGGTATGATCGAAAAAGAACGAGGAATCAGGGAAGTCGATTTGGAAATCGCTCAATTTTTAGTGATTCTGACCGTTGCTCAATCAATTGTCTCAACAACTGAATTTCTTGCGTACGTCTGATAACAAACCGAACACTGTCTATAACCTCTTCCAGTGAAGGTACAGGCGGTGTAAGTTTGCCTACTAAACGGATCAGATGGCAGCCTTGTTCGGATTCAAAGATTCGCATTTCGCCTAATTTCATTTCGAAAAATTCCTCTTCAAATCCTAATGGTCCTGGATGTTGCATGAAGTAGCCTAAGTTGCCCCCGTCTTTAGCCGATTCGGGATCTAACGATTGTAAGCTAGCTTTTAGACTAAAATCCGATTCTGAGTCGATTTGCGGCATTAGCGCTTCGCACTCGGTACGTTCTTTGAGAAGGATTTGCCGCACCTGGACATGCTCTCCTCGAATTTCACTCGTGTGTTCTTGGTAGTATTGTTGAATCTGTTCATCCGTAATTCGGATTTTAGAATGGACATATTTTTGGGCCAGATATTCCACTACCACCTCTTTTAATCGTTCTCGGAGTTCTGGTTCTTCAATGAAATCATTCAGCAATACCGACTGGAATAAAATTTCTTCTTGTAACACTGAATCTAAGAATCTTGGCATTTGCTCTCGTACGTCAATCTGTTCGCCTAAAGGAATCGCTTCAATCTTTTCATAAAGGTACGATAATCGAATTTCATATTCGTTGACTTTGGCAACAACCGGGTCTTCCAAGAAGGCTCCGTCTTTACCTTGAACGGACACGACCGAAGAAATCATCATGCACATTCCCAAAACCATAGACTTCAATCTATTAAGCTTGTTCACTTTATCTCCTATTGAATAAGCAATTCGGTTCCAAAAGTTGGCCCTGCCTATGCGAATCTTCGATTCAAATCTTAAGACAAATCCCCCGTCACTTGGCTAGCAACTCTTCCCCCGTCACTTGGCTAGCAACTCTTCCCCCGTCACTTGGCTAGCAACTCTGCAATATATGATTGTGCGCCTTCTGAATACCAATCTCGTTCTCCTTTGGCAGCCCCGATGACGTTACCATCCGGATCGATCAAAAATGTGGAAGGAAGATTCCGAGCACCATATTTTTGCGAGACCGTTTGGTCCGCATCGAGGAGAATTGGAAAGGTGAGCTTCAGCCTTTGAACAAAGGGTTCCACTTGCGAAGCACCTTCCTCATCAGAAGAAATTGCCACAACCACCAACCCCTGATCTTGAAACCGTTGGTAAAGTTTTTCCAACGAAGGCATTTCTTGCAAACAGGGCAAACACCAAGTGGCCCAAAAATTTAAAAGGACGTAATGCCCTTGATAGTCGTCTAACGTCTTGGAAGTCTGAGAAAGTTGGGAAAGGGAAAAAGAAGGGGCAGGAAAAGGACGTTTGAATTCCACCAGATTGAAGTTATGAAATTGGGGGGAATGGGCCAACATCGAGGGGGGACTCAGGAATCCGATGATTCCTAAAAATACGATCAATGTCTTCATCATTTCGACACTACTTTCGTTGATAGATCGGCTTGAATGAGTCCGGCGGCACGCGCCGGACTATTTGAATAGTATAATGCTTAGTGGAGTAACACCCCGGCAGCCTTACAATTCAAATATTTTTGACCGCACAGTCAATCGTAGCAGGTCTGCTTATTCAAGCCATCGGCATGGGCAAAAAAGAAATCTTGTCCATGTCCGCAGTAGTGAAGTTCGGTATCAGCACCCGGTAATGCCGCGAACAAGTAGTAAGCTGGTTTGAGCGATTTTTGAATTCCGCTCCCTGACGGTTCGGAGGGCTGTTCCACTACCTCGGTACCACCTTTCAGGTAGTTTGTTTTCTCCGAAGAAAAACCGATGATTTCGTAGCTCCCAAAATCCCCATTTTTGTATTTGGCCGGGACAGGAATATCGAAGCGACCTTTGGTTTTTCCACCGGTTTGGACTTTTAGCCAACCTACCGGTCCCAAATATTCTGACTTTTGATTCACCGTGTCATGCAACCACGCGAAGATGGCACGGCGGCCTTTTGGCATTTTCATACCTGTGTAAGTACCGGAGAACACGCTCTTCTCCGAATCGAAAGCAATACTACCTTTCGGTCCACGATCATTAGCAAAGTCATACCCATCGATGATGGTTCCACCATACATCGGGACGACTTCTTTCTTTTGCTGGGCCTGCGATGGCAACCCCAACAAAATTAGCGCTCCAGCTAGCACAAGGAACTGTATGAAACGCTGCATACAACCTCCTTTGTTAGTGTGAACCAGCCGATCAATCTTGCTGGCACAACACGTTTATAAGGAATTTGGAGCGAGATGCAAAGCCTAAACTCTTATAGCTGAATGCAGGGTTTTCTACTTACGAGTACTCGCGGAAAGTGCCGGAATCATAGGAATTGCTAATGGAATGAGATAGCCCACTGTACAAATCATTAGCCCGTAGACATTTGCCCCTAAAAGAACCCCATATTTACCGGTACCAATAGCGAGTTCGGGAGGGATAAACCCCCCAGCATACATTATCCCAATGATCACCCCGGGCCAAAAACTGAAATGGAAACTTAACGGAGAGTATTTGGTCAATCGTTGCAGCAAAAAGATGGGGGCTAGGCCGATCACCATTGTTCCACTGATCGTGGTTGCTTTTAGAATTGCTGTGCCTGCAAACAAGGGAAGATTACCTAACACCGCAAAAGCTATCATCACCCATATCCCAGTGGTGATTTTAGGAACATAATCTGTAAGGCCTCGTAGGTTAGGAAGGTCATAGGCAATGTTTCGAGACAACGAGGTGAACGTCGAGTCAAGGGTGGAACCTGCTGAAGTCATCATAATCACATTCATGATAAAAAATGTTACTAGACCTAAGGATTTACCCACGGCAGCAGGGGCGTTTCCCATCGTCTCGATACCGGCCAATTTGGCATGAATTCCAACTAAGCTGAACGCTAGGATACAAAAGAAACCTAGCACTCCGGCTACGAGAAATGACCGCAACATACTTTTTTCCTCACACAAAAAACCTCGATCAGTGAGCACCGGATCATGAAACGGATAACTAAAAATTTGAAGTAAGGCGACCAATAGCAAATCCACGCCCGCGTTGAGTTGGAAAGAACCGGTTGTCATCAAAGTAGAGGCTCCATGCGTAGGAACGATGGTGAAAAGCACCATACCAAGGAAGAATATGAAGATAATGGCTTGGATGGCATCAGTCACGATGGAACTTCTTAATCCCCCTTTGATGCTATAGACCAACGTCAGGGCTGTGAAGACTAAGGCTGCTGCGTAGTAGCCCGTTGTTCCTTTATCACCAAAGAATCCACCCACTACAGCAGTATTGCTCCAAATCTCGTTGTAGAGCCGGATCAAAATGGCGAGTGAAAAAGCCATTGCAGCAGCCCTTCCGTATTTTCCAATCAGAAATGGAACCAGTCCGGTCGCGTTTTCCCGTGTACGTAACCAATAAATGACAACTCCGGCAACCGGTATGGACAGCCAGTATGTTGCATACGCCAGTCCTCCAACAATGCCGAATGAAGCGCCCAAATTGGCTGCATTGGTCACAGATTTTGCGAAAATCCAACTAATGAAAATGCTTGAAATCAACCACCATTGAGAAACTGGATTCCCTTTGGAATCCACTCCCTTAAAGAAGGACTGTAAAGATACAGATTTTGGAGCAACGAAATACATGATAACTCCGTATCCTAGCAGAAAGCCCCAAAAGTATATTCCTGTAGTATTGTCAAACATGGGTGGTCCTTTCCAAATTTGTTATTATATGGGCGGTTAAAAAATCATCGGAGAGTCGGCATACCTTTTCAAAACTTACACCTGTTTATGCTACTTCTTAAACTTAGCGCAAGCGCCAAAAGATTGACTTCTAGGAGGTCTTAGAGTATTCCTATCTTGAATTAGGACTAATATAGTGCTATTTTCTGAATCTCTAATTGTAACAATTCTTATGGCAGATAAAAATTTGATATTACCTGGTAATGTGCCTGGTAAATTTTATGTCGATGAAGAGTGTATTGATTGCAGTCTCTGTTCTGAAATTGCTTCAGATAATTTTGCAGTCAACTTCGAAGAAGGTCATGATTACGTGTATAAGCAGCCAGAAACTCAGGAAGAAGAAGCACTGTGTTTGGAAGCGATGGATGCATGCCCGGTAGAAGCCATAGGTGATGACGGCGATCAACCATAAAATTCAATAATAAGAAGCTCCCTCTCAGAAAGGAACCCCCATGAAGTTCAAGGTCGTATCTTCAGAAAACTCAACCACAACACAAGCAAATGCTGCTGATCCTCATGCACATATTCAATCTTTAGTGGACAGTAGTCCTGTCTTTCTTTTCATGAAAGGGACTCCGGATATGCCGCAATGTGGTTTTTCAGCAAAAGTGACACAGATTCTGCGCTCTTGGGGGGTTCCCTTTGAGTCGTTCAATGTACTTTCTGATAATAGCGTTCGAGAAGGCGTGAAATCCTTTTCCAATTGGCCGACTATTCCTCAGCTTTACGTCAACAAAGAATTTATTGGTGGCTGCGATATTATTACCGAACTCTCAGAAAGTGGTGAATTATTGGAAGTGTTACAAACAGCATATCCCGACAAAGAGTTTTCCCCCCCACCCCCCCCGGCCCAAGTCAAAACGCTCACGCCAGAAGAGGCTGCGGAACAATTAAAATCGGCTCCTGAAGTACGATTGATTGACGTTCGGAGTCCAGAAGAGTGGGAGATTGTCCGCATCGAGGGTGCCCAATTGATTGACCAAGAGTTAGTGGATGAAATGTTGTCATCATGGGATCGCAATACCCCTATCATGCTACTTTGTCACCACGGAATGAGGAGTTTTGATGCCGCACGTTTTTTCACTTCCCAAGGTTTTCAAGATGTATCGAATATCGAAGGGGGGATTGATAAGTGGGCTGTTACTACCGATCCCGAGCTTCCTCGATACTGAGACAGGATGTTATTTTTTGATATTGTATAAGGAGGATCTATGTCCACAAATTGGAGTCATGGGGATGAACCGTACGTCCGATTGACAGAAAAAGCGGCACAAGTGTTTAAGGAATCTTGTGAAGCTGAAGGAAAAACTTTGGACGAATCGTTTTTACGTGTTGGTGCGAATCCAGGCGGTTGTTCTGGCTATAAATACGAATTGGATTACAATTCAGAACAGGATGTTAGGCCTAATGATTTGAAGTTCGATTCATATGGTGTGAATATCGTAGTGGACCATACGTGCCTTACCAATATTTTGGGGTCAGTCGAAATTGACTACACAAATGACAATATGGTAGAGCAAGGCTTCATTTTTCGACAAATGCTTAATGGTAAACAATGTGGCTGTGGAGAATCGTTCACAGCAGTGAAGGATTTATAGTTCAGATATGTCTACTCCCGCAGTTATAGAATTTTTGGCTCAGTTTTCTTCCTTTGGGTTGTTTGTCTACAAATGGATCGTGATAATCGCGATTCTCCTTACTTGGGTGGGACCGGATCCAAGAAATCCGGTGGTGTATTGGATCAATCGAATCACTCGCCCATTGTGGGGGTGGTGTTACCAATGGCTACCGGTTAGTCTCAAATTTTATAGCGCTTATGTATCTCTTCTGGTTGTGATTTTTGCACAGGTTGTTGTACCTGCGACCCTTCGATCTCTCAACCTGGCTTTGCACGATAGAATTCCAGAAGGTTCCTCTTTGATTACCCAGTTGTCGGGGCATCTCTTGCAAGGCACTGGAATCGTTGTGTCTCACATACTCTGGTTTTTCATCCTGATTCTCGCAATTTGGTTTATTCTTACCTTAGTCAGCCCTTCAACACACAATCCGATTGTTCAAGTGGCATATACACTTGCGGATCCTCTGATTACTCCAATTCAAAAATATCTTCCGCGCACAAAAGTAGATCTTTCGCCAGTGGTTGGAATTGCGATCTTTTTTCTAATTTCGACTTATGTCATTTCACCGGTTATTTCTTACGGTGCATTGTTATCTTCTCCGATTTCCGTGTACGTCTATTAGTAGATGTGTTTGCCGAATGACACTTCGCGGGCAGTTTCTTCTCCGATAATACTTGTTTAAAAACATCAAGGGGATGGCACCAAGTTTTAGCGTAACGGTGGGTTGCGTTCTGCCATTGGAATCCAAGTTTGGAGTATGTTAAGCTGCTTGAGACGGTTGTGCTGGATTTTGACAACAGCATTCTTGGGGGAAAATGCTTGATAACGATCCTATTGACGAATCGCTGCTACAAGACAACACAGCGATTATTCAATTTCTAGAAGAAACCCGTTTGTTTGCTAACGTAGAGCACGAATTTCTGACGGAAATTGCAAGCATGGCGACCCTCAAGCGCTTCTACAAGGGAGATGTCGTACTACAGGAAGGTACTCCGAACGAACATCTTTATCTTCTAATGAAAGGAGCTTTATCGATTTATAGTGAAGGCCAATACATTTATACCCTCCGGAGATCGGGCGACATTGTGGGAGAAATGAGCCTGATCAAACAGACGCTATGTTCGGCAACAGTCACAGCTGACGACGATGTTGTGGAAACCATCTTCCTCCCCGATATTTCTGCTCAACTCAACGAAAACCCCCAAATCGTTTACAAAATCTTTACCTTCATTCTGGTGGATAAACTCAAGAAAACCACGATGAAGGCGCAGCTCTATGAAGAGAACCTTAAAGAACTTCAATCCACCTTAAAAGCGTTGGAAATTGCAAAAAATACAGCAGAAGCAGCCACAAAAACAAAAAATGATTTTTTAACGTTGATGACTCATGAAATTAGAACCCCTCTGAATATCATTCTTGGCATGACCAATCTGTTGATGGAGAGCGATCTTGAGGATGAACTGAAAGAATATGTCCAAATGAGCAAGAAATGGGAGGAACACCTACTAGGTTTAGTGAATCAAGTACAAGAAATTTCATATTTGGATAACAAGCATTCTCCAGTGGAACAGACGTACTTTGATTTGGAAGAGCTGATTCAACGACTCACTAGTGTTTTCTCAAAGAAAGCCCTGGAGAAAGGTCTCGCGTTTGAAACCTCTGTAGCGTCCGGCACTTTTGTTGAACTAGTGGGAGATCCTGCGCATACTCATCAAATACTAGTCAATGTACTTGATAACGCTGTAAAATTCACGAAAGCCGGTAAGGTCGTTTTCCAGGTTTCTCCTGCGTCTACAGGGATGACGGCTCATGACTATCCCATATGTTTTAAGATTATTGATACGGGAATTGGGATGACTCCTGAGCAACTGGAGGTCATTTTTGAACCTTTCACCCAGATTGATCCATCCACTACTAAAAAGCATGAAGGGGCTGGGTTGGGATTAACAGTGGCAAAGCGAATTGTTCAGTTTTTGGGTGGGGAACTTCGGGTAGAAAGTCATGAGAGGCAAGGTAGCTCATTTTACTGCAATATTCCGTTCCGATTACTTAAGGAATCACGTCGATATGTTCAGGGGGGAGAGACGCTTATGAACAAAAATAAGGATATATTTACCCCCCAAAAAAAGCCCTACCGTGTTTTGCTTGCTGAAGACAACATCGATAACACCACACTCATCCAAATCTATTTGAAAGGTCAACCATATCAACTGGATATAGCGATGGACGGCAAAAAAGCGGTTCAGTTGTTCCAATCTCATGAGTACGACGTGGTGCTGATGGATATCCAGATGCCCTATATGGATGGGTATGAGGCCACACGTGCTATTAGGACGTGGGAGCGTGAACAAGAATGCTCCAAATCGGTTCCAATTGTTGCATTGACTGCTCACTCGGTTAGTACGGAAGCTTCGCAGAGCTTTGCCGCTGGATGCACGATGCACCTTCTTAAACCGATCAATGAGCCGACGTTACTTTCTGTTTTAAGCCGGTTTTGTTCAGGCAAAATCGATAAAGCTGGCCATCCAGAACACATACAACAACACGCCGCTTATATTCCTACCAAACTCAAAGAAGTGGTCCCCTATTATTTAGAAAAGAAGCAACAGGATGTGCGTGCGTTGCAAGAAGCTGTCAAAAAAAGAGACTTTAATGAAGTCCATAGAATTGGACATAGCTTGCGGGGTTCCGGTGGGGCTTACGGTTTTGCCGCTATCACTGAAATCGGTGCTGCACTACAGAGATCGTCAAAAAGTATGGATATGGGAGAAGTTCAAAAATGGGTGCATGCATTTGTCGATTATCTAGAGAACGTTGAGATCTTCTACGAATGATGCATTCCTTTGGATCCGTTCGTAAGTTGAGGAACTTGCGACAATTAGATTCCCTTTAACCCGAAAAAGTGTGATAAGTTTTTTATATCGCTGTGTACGTGATTTTCCATCCCTGCGCTTGCAGTTGTTTCTCACCTCTTGCCGGTAGTTGATATGAAAATAAAACTCCTGACCGCATTCTTCATTTCTTTCCTATTCATCGGAGAATCCTTCCTAATCCAGGCCCAACAAGCACCACTGACCGGACGAAACGTGATAATGATTGTCAATCGCCTGGTGAGTATGCACTATTCACTACAACCCCTTGACGACTCGATCTCACGGAAAACGCTGACCAATTTTGTGAATCGATTCGATCCCCAACATATTTATTTTTTGAAATCGGATGTCGAAGAATTCAACAAATATGAAAACCGTATCGACGACTTACTACGACGAGGGAATGTTCAATTGGCGTTACATATCTTCACACGATTTAAAACACGACTATCGCAAAGATTGGAATACTTAGAAGAATTGGCCAATGAAGATTTCGATTTCAGTAAAGACGGATCTTGGATGATTGATCGAAAAGAGGCTCCATATCCTGAAAATTTGGAGGATGCTAAGCAATTATGGCGCTTGCGATTCAAATTTGACTTATTGGCGCTGACGTTAGGGGAAAGCTCAGTTAAGGAGGCAAAAGACCGACTGGTGAGACAGATTCGTTCCTCATGGAAGAATTTTTCTCAATATGACGATAATGAAGTCGTTTCGACATATCTGACTTCATTGGCTAGCGCCTACGATCCACATTCCACTTACATGGCTCCTCCTGACAAGAAGAATTTCGATATCAACATTCGCTTATCGTTGGAAGGTATTGGGGCTGTTCTACGTTGGGAAGATGGGTACACGGTTGTGAATTCTATCGTTCCTGGTGGTGCTGCCAAGCGAGAAGGGAGTCTCAAAGTGGGGGATCGCATCATTGGAGTCGCTCAAGGAGAGAAACCGTTTGAAAATGTTATCGATCAACGTCTGAATGATGTCGTTCAGCAAATTCGCGGCAAAAGAGGGACGATAGTTCGTCTTCGGGTGATGCGTAAAACCAAGGATGGCGATACAATCCTCACAATAGCAATCGAGAGAGATAGGATTGTGCTCAAAGAAGGGGAAGCCAAGTCGGTAATACTGAAGACGGATACTCTCGAACAGGATGAAAGGTTTAACGCTCCGCGTGAGAATAAGATCGGATTTATTCGATTGCCCTCCTTTTACACCGATTTTGAAGGGCGTCGTCGAGATCCTTCTAATTACAAAAGCGCCTATCGAGATGTGAGGAAAATTTTAGAAAATTTCAACGAGGAAAAAGTCAATGGAGTCGTTTTAGATTTACGCAATAACGGAGGCGGAGGATTAGACGAAGCGATCAATATGGCAGGATTGTTCATTGGGAGAAAACCGATTGTTGTGATTCGAAATTCAGGACGAGACGTTGAAGTGAAACGCAGTCGACAGGATGTCGTGTATAAGGGACCCCTGCTCATTATGTTGAATCGCTACAGCGCTTCCGCATCGGAAATTTTAGCTGGAGCATTACAAGATTATGGTAGGGCTATTTTGGTGGGAGACGAGACCACTTTTGGAAAAGGTACCGTTCAGCATATTGATACCTTGCCAGGACAATTAGGAGCCTTGAAAGTCACGATCGCTCAGTTCTATCGCGTCGCTGGTGGATCCACTCAAAATAAAGGAGTTGAACCCGATATTGTTTTACCTTCATTAAATAATGTGAGCGAAGTTGGGGAAGCATTTTTAGAAAATGCGTTGCCCTGGCAAAAGATTGAACCGAGAAACTATCGTCAAGACAAGGACATTCCAAATTACCTTCCGAAGCTCAGAAAGGCGTCTGAAAAGAGGGTGATGGAACATGAGGATTTTCAGAAAATCAAACGTGACCTAGACGAATATGTCGAAAAGATAAAACCTCGTGAGTTTACTTCCATCTCTGAACTACAAGATGACCATCGCCGCAATGAAGAGCGCAAGCAAAAACGCCAAGAGGAAATTGCCCAACAAATTGCAGAGGCCTCCAATAAAGATGAAGCTGCTGAAGGAATGGATTCTGAGGAGGAAATATCAGAGCCCAATAACTTTGATGGAAAAGATTTTTATTTAGAAGAAAGTATCCTAATACTTGAAGACTACATCGAACACTTGAAGGGTAATAAAGATCGATCAGTGACAAAGGTAGAAAATCTCACTGTCGAATAATATGAACTAACAAAGACAGTACCAAATAGGAGGGCATAATGGGCGAGATAATCGAATTTCCAACCAATGGCAATGGTGGCAAGACCAACGGGTATTTGGTGACTCCCGAATCAGGTTCCGGCCCCGGAGTGATTGTGATCCAAGAATGGTGGGGGTTAGTGGACCATATTAAAGATGTGGCAGATCGTTTTGCAAAAGAAGGGTTTGTGGCGCTCGCACCCGATTTCTACCATGGGACCACCACCACCAGCCCGGATGAAGCGGGAAGGTTGATGATGGCTTTGAATATCGATCAGGTGGAAGTCGATATGCGGGGGGCCATTGATTATTTGCTGGCTCTTGATTCAACCACAGGAGAACGAGTTGGTACGGTTGGTTATTGTTTGGGTGGCCAACTATCACTCTATGCCGCCTGTGCCAATTCCAAGGTTGGCGCTTGTGTTGATTATTACGGTGTCCATCCGAACGTGAAACCCGATATTCCCAATTTACAGGCACCAGTGCTCGGTTTCTTTGCCGAGAAAGACGGGTTTGTACCACCCGATGTTGTCCAAAAATTAGAAAGTGATCTCCAAGCAGAAGGTAAGCAACTTGAATTTCACACCTATCCTGAAGCCGATCATGCTTTTTTTAACGATTCCCGCCCCGAAGTTTATCACGCGACCCATGCACAAGACACATGGAGTAAAATGATCCCCTTTCTGCAGAATAACCTATAAATTTCACTTGCTACGGTCTTTGCAAAAGACCGTAGCGTTTAGGTGCCTCATGAAAACTGCAATCAAGTCCAAATCATTGTCCAAGCTCATTGGCGGCTCGGTGCTTTGCATGTTCTTGTTGTTGTATATCGTGACCCACCTCTACCTGATTCATATATTAGCCCCTCTTCCTATCCCACGACGTTTATTGGAATCGTTTATTGTTCTGTTGGCGTTGTGGTATCCCGTTTCCCAATCTATTCTAAAACCTCGCACTCGCCATCCCACCTTTCGTTTTTTATTAAATCGTATCGGTCACTTATGGATCGGTTTCCTGTTCCTTTTCCTGGTCAGTCTTGCTGTGACCTACTTGGGTAATTTTTTGGCCTCGTTGTTAGGCATTGGCAGCCTTTCGGATCGCGAGTTTGAAAATGTAGTATTGCTGATAACAATAGTCGCTTGTGTGGGTGGGATGTTTCAAGCATACCGAACTCCCAAGCTTGTTCACTTTCATGTGGATCGTACTTCACGATATCAGCAAGGAAAATCACTGAAAATTGTACACCTATCGGATCTCCATTTAGGTTATGATCTCGGACATGATTTTCTCAGAAAAGTTGTTGATCGAGTGAACTCGTTGGAACCCGACTTGATAGTCATGACAGGTGATATCATGGAAGGTGACCCCGAATACTTTGCAACGTTCAAAAGTGAACTGTCTCGTTTTCAAGCGAAACTGGGAGTATTTGGAGTGACTGGAAATCATGATTTCTATAATGGGGTGCGCGAGTTTATTCAAATAATGGGAAGTGCTGGAATTCGCATCTTGCAAAACGAACGGTTGGTTCTGATGCCTGGGATACAAATCATGGGGATACACGATCCCACAGCAAACCATCTAAAATACCAAGATTTTGAGTCTAACCTTGAGAAGCCGCTACTAGATCTGAATTCTCAGATGCCGTCTTTATTGATGATGCACCAACCCAAGGCTTTCGAACCAGCAGTCGATAAAAAGGTCGATCTGATTCTTTGTGGTCATACGCATAAGGGGCAAATTTTTCCATTGAACCTTATAGTAAAGCGAGTTTTTGATCATGTTTCCGGTGTCTATCGCGTAAGCTCTGATACCGAACTCATCGTCTCCAATGGTACTGGCTTTTGGGGACCTCCTCTTCGTATTGGAGCCGAGAGCCAAATTGTGGTAGTAGAGTTTTTGTATTAAGAAACAGATACCTAAACCAGTAGGAGGGACAATGACGGAAACCACAGATCTCAACCGAAGAGGATTCCTCAAAATATCAGCACTTGCAGGCAGTGGACTGATTTTGGGCTGCACAAGTTCTCATCAGGTTCTTACTGCACAGGCCAATGAGTCCTTGAACGAAAATTCGAGTTCTGAAATCACGGCTTGGTTGCATATTGATAAATCAGGGCAAATTGCAGTCATGGTACCTAGCTCGGAGATGGGGCAGGGAGTTTATACGGCTTTGACCATGATTGTTGCAGAAGAACTGGATGCTGATTGGCAGAATATCAAGGTGGATTTTGCGCCTTTAGGTTCTGATTACGAACATCCCGAATATTTTATGCAGGCGACCGGAGGCAGTTCGAGTGTTCGAGTATGGTGGGAACCTTTAAGAGAGGTGGGCGCTGCGGCTAGGGAGATGCTTGTCAGCGCGGCAGCCCAACAATGGAAGGTTTCAGAAAGCGAATGTCGTACAGAAAACGGAATGGTGATTCATTCAAGCGGCAAAACATTGGGCTATGGAGCTTTGGCACAAGCGGCCTCTCAATTGAGTCCCTCTAGTAGTCCTCAATTGAAATCTCCAGATCAGTTTCGAATCATCGGGAAGTCAGCTAGACGTCTGGATACTTCAGGAAAGGTCACTGGTCAGGCCACTTTCGGCATTGATATTAAGCTGCCTGGAATGGTGTATGCCACCGTTGCGCAGTCTCCCGTATTTGGGGGCAAGCTATTGAGTATGGATGAAAAGGCCGCCAAAGCAGTTCAAGGAGTATCCGAAGTTGTCACGATTCCTAATGGTATCGCGGTTGTTGCTGACAGCTATTGGAATGCGAAGCAAGGTTTGGCTGCTCTGGTACCTCAGTTTGACGAAGGCGAGTATGCAGATCTCAGTAGCGAACAGATTTCAAAACAATTTCGCGGAATGCTGGATGAGGATAAACCATCTCTACCAGAAGCCGCTAAAACTCTGGATTTGGAATATGAACTTCCTTATCTGGCCCATGCTACGATGGAACCAATGAACTGCACGGCTGATGTCAAAGCAAACCTCTGTGAAATTTGGGTCCCGACTCAAACGCAAACGCTGGCGGCCAAAGTCGCTGCTGATATTACAGGTTTGTCTGCGGACCGGATCAAACTCCATACTACCTTTCTTGGAGGAGGGTTCGGCCGTCGTCTTGAAACCGACTTTGTGCGACATGCCGTCACCATCTCGAAAGCGATACAGAAGCCGGTGAAAGTCGTTTGGTCTCGAGAGGAAGATATCCAACATGACTATTATCGTCCCGCCGCAGTGAGTCGATTTCAGATTGGCCTCAATACAAATGGTATCCCTGAATTTTGGTACAACCAAAATGTTTCGCAATCAATCCTCAAACGTGTTTTCCCGGAGGCTGCTCCGGGTTGGATTGGCTGGCTACCACTAACTAGTATCGTCGGTGATCCGCTTGCTATCGAAGGGGCTGGCGACGTGCCTTATGGCATTGATGACAAGGAAGTGGATCACGTCATTCCCGATTTGCCTATCCCTGTCGGTTTTTGGCGATCGGTAGGGCATTCGCTCAACGGTTTTTTTGTAGAAAGTGCTATCGACGAAGCAGCCCATGCAGCCAAACAAGACCCTTATCAATATCGCCGAAAGCTTCTCCTTAATCAGCCTCGACATCGTGGAGTTTTAGATCTGGTCGCTGAAAAAGCAAATTGGGGATCCGTTCCAGCAGGAAGGTTTCAGGGGATTGCACTTCATAAATCTTTTGAAAGCTATGTCGCTGAAGTCGCTGAGATTTCTGTAGATTCTCAAGGGAAATTGAAGATTCATAAAGTGGTTTGTGCTGTAGATTGTGGTGTGGTTGTGAATCCCGATATTGTAAAAGCACAAATGGAAAGCGGTATTGTTTTCGGATTGGTCGCAGCCTTTCTTGGCGAAATCACGATTAAGCAGGGACGAGTTCAACAAAGCAATTTTCACGATTACCAAATGCTCCGTATGGCGGATGTTCCCCCCATTGAAGTCCACATTGTTCCCAGTACCGAACCGCCAACCGGTGTGGGAGAACCAGGTGTCCCACCCATTGCACCTGCCGTTACAAATGCGATTTATGCTGCGACGGGAAAACGAATTCGGTCGCTGCCTTTGAGTAAATACAATCTGACTACGTGACCGAATTTTTTCGATTAAATAGCGTATGGAACAAGATCTGTTTCAGGCAGTTCTCGACAACGACCCTGAGTATCTGGCGGTTTGCCTCCAAAACGGTTCCGAAATTGATGCAAAAAACCGAATGGGTTTGACTGCTTTGATGATGGCATCCCATTTCGGTAAAGACGGAATTGTGGACGTTTTATTGGAGCGCGGAGCGAATACCAATATCACCGGAAACGACGGATGGACGGCACTGCTTCTGGCCGCACGGCAAGGACATAGTGGGATTGTGAAACAACTGCTTCGATTCGATGCAGACCCTCAGGCTCAAGATAAGGCTTTTGGCCGTACTCCTTTGATGTGGGCAGAGCATGGAAAACATCAAGAGATTATTAATTTTTTGAAGCAACCCAATGCCACACCCATTCTCATGATTGAGGATAGCCCGTTTTATGCCAATACTGTTCTAAACATGGCCAAAGATTCATCATTGACTATTACAGTTGCAGGGTCGCTAGCTGAAGGACTGAAACAATTGGATGATGGGAATTACAGTGCCCTACTGTTAGATCTAAATTTGCCCGATAGTGCCGGAATGCAAACGGTGGAAAGAGTCCTGATTCACACCAGGAAAATTCCGATTATTGTGCTCACAAGCACCGATGATCATGAATTGGTTAAACAAAGCTTACAACAGGGAGCGCAAGACTATCTAGTGAAGCAGCAGGTAACGATCAACTTATTGCAACGCACGATATTTCATGCTTCAGAACGACACCATCTCTTAGAAGAATTGGAGCGATTCAGTGAAGATTTAGAGCATAAAGTCGAGCTACGTACCGAAGAATTGCAATCGGCTAACCAACACCTTCAAGAGGAAATCAATGCTAGAAAAGAAGTGGAAGCAAAGCTGAAGGAATACTCAGCAAAATTGGAAATGTCCCATCAAGAGTTAGAACAGAAACATTCATTGCTCAAAGATGCTCAAGCTAAACTTGTGCAATCTGAAAAAATGTCCAGCATGGGAACTTTGGTGGCAGGTGTGGCCCATGAAATCAACAATCCTATCAACTTTGTCTATGTTGAAGCCAACAACCTTTCGGAAGATCTAAAAAGACTCGAATCGTTTATTTTTGATTTGGCTGACGAAGATGCAGATGATGAGTTATTTCGAGCATTCGAAGAAAAGTTCAAAAATCTGTTTCAAGAAAAAGATGCAATTGTAGATGGTGCAGAACGGATCAAAACGATTGTGAAAGATTTACGCACCTTTTCACGTCTAGACGAAGCAGAGTTAAAATTCGCTAGCGTGCTGGAAGGTTTGAAATCGACTCTGAATCTTGTTCGGTCTAGTTATCAGCAAGAAGTTCAATTTGAATGTGATTTCCAAGCAGATCCTAAATTGGAATGTCGGCCAGCTCAGCTCAATCAAGTTTTCATGAATATGTTGGTCAATGCATCTCAGGCAATTTGTGAACGACAAAAGAAGGAGCCAGGCTGTCCCAATAAATTGACGATTCTTGTTTTTCAAGAAGAAGAACACCTCGTTGTCGTTTTCAAAGACACCGGGTCTGGAATGCCTAAAACGGTACAGCAAAAAATCTTTGAACCCTTCTTTACCACTAAAGAGGTAGGGCAAGGGACCGGCTTGGGCTTATCCATCTCTTTTGGAATCATCCAAGAACACCAAGGCACTATCCACGTAGAATCAGAAGAAGGTCAAGGTACAAAGTTCACCATAAGACTTCCTTTAGAGCTTACCGACACCCCTGAAACCGAGTAAGGCCAAATGGGATTTTTCAAGAAAAGCAAACTCAAATCCTTGGTTCCCTCCTCCTCTTCTGAAAAGAAGAAAACCATATTGATTGTGGATGATGAAGCTTTGAATCTCCAAGCATTGTCCCGACTGCTAGCTGCCCATTATCACGTTCTGACAGCAACCAATGGTAGAGATGCTTTGGAACTGGTCAAAGACTATCCCTCTCCAGAACATATTGAACTCATTATATCCGACCAACGGATGCCCGAATTGACTGGTGTAGAATTCTTAGAAAAAACGTTGCCCTTAATTCCAAATACGATCCGAATGATCCTTACGGGTTTCACTGATGTCGATTCAATCATCGATGCAATTAATAAAGGGCAGGTTTATAAGTTCATCCTCAAACCTTTTGAACCCAACGACCTCTTATTGAGTGTTCAGCGAGCTTTGGAAACATATGATCTGGAAAAACAAAATAAGAAACTAGTTCAAGATCTCAAAACGCTTAATGCGGATCTCGAAAAGAAAATAGAGCAGCGCACCGAACAATTAGCATCGAGTAACAAGCAATTGAGTGCGATTAATCAAGAATTGACAAACGAAATTGAGATGCGAAAGATTGCAGAGGAAGCACTGCAAGCATCCTATCAGACGATCAAACGACAACAGTCACAAATTCATGAACAATTGTCGCAAGCTCGTGAAACTCAGGAAAGCTTGTTGCCAAAAACCCTCCCAAAAATTCCAGGTGCCTATATGGCAAATCGATATATACCGGTCGAACAAATTGGTGGAGATTTTTTTAACGTGTTTTCAATTGACGACCATCAATTTGGATTTATTGTTGCCGATGTAACAGGCCATGGGGTCCCAGCCGCATTAGTAGCATTCTTGGTTTCTGGAATGTTCTTCAATAGCTTGAAGAAAGGCCCTTCTCCTTTGGAAGCAATTCGAAGCACGAATGGTGCATTGAAAGGCCGATTGCCAGAAGGAAAATTTGCTTCCATGTTTTACGCAGTCTATGACTCCAACTTAAAGACCCTCACTTACACAAGTGCTGGGCATCCGCCATTATTAGTGTTTCGTAAAAAAACAGCGGAGATTTTTCGCCTGAAAACACCGGGTCTGGTGATAGGAATTCTACCAAATGGAATGGCACATTTTGAAGAAGCCTCTTTTCAATGCCAGCCCGGAGATACAATTTTGTTTTATACCGATGGCATTACGGAACTTCAAAACCCCCAAGGACAGATTTTGTCTCAAGAAGGCCTTTGTCAATACCTCCGTGACCACCAGGCTCTCCCTTTGCGAGAACTCCTAGAATCTTTATGTGAATTTGGAAATCAGCATACTAACTATGTCGGTTTTGAGGATGATATCACTTTGATTGGACTGGAAATTCTTCCATGAGTTTCTATTCTTCACGTCCAAAATCACATAGAATTTGTGCCGCTGTCTTAACCTTCATCGTAAGTTTCTGGTCTGCTTGGGTACCACCACACTGGGTTCATCATATAGGTGAGTCTTTCCACAATCACGATACATTTGAATTGCCGCTGCCTGTTACAAAAGGGCATGGATCACAAGAAGCTCACACGTTGAGCCACGACGAATTGTTGTCGCATCACCATCATCACAGCAATGGCAACACCGCCACCGAAAAACAGGACTCTCACCAGCGATTCGTCGATGAACAAGAGTGTCTCGCCTTGAATTTATGGAAGGGCAATCGGCACTGGGATCAAGGAAAAAGTTATATTTCGCCACATTTTTTAGGTGGGAGCTTCAGTCTTTTTCCGTTGATGATCGATTCCTACAAGATTAGATTTTTACGTTATTTTGTGACGCCTCGCGGTCCACCTCACTGAAGCTTGGAGACCTTTCTAGTTCCTATAAGTAATCGTGAAAATTAAAATTGATAGGAGAGTATATATGTTAAAATGGACTTATCGTTGCTTAAGTGTTTTGGCATTGGTGGGGTTTTTACCCATGTCATTATGGGCACATTTAGCCCACGAAAGTATTAAGGTGAAAGATGCCTGGGTTCGGGCCGTTCCACCCAATTCAAGCAATTCAGCTGCCTATTTGGTTTTAGAGAACCATGCTATGAAAGCAGATCGTTTGATTTCCGTAAAATCGCCGATTGCCAATGTGGTTGAATTGCACAATGTTGTAAAAAAAGGAGAGGCGATGGCAATGGAACCCGTCGCTCATATTGAGGTTGATGCACATGGATCTACCACACTTAAGCCGGGTGGTTTCCATATCATGCTGATTGATTTAAAACGGGTTCCGAAAGCTGGGGAGGAAGTGGAACTCATGCTGACATTTCAAAATGCAGGTGAACAGAAAATCATGGCGCCTGTCAAAAAAGGAGGTATGAGTGGCCACAAACACATGGCACACGATCACCCAAAAAAGGAAAATGGTCCGATGCAGATGAAAAAAGATGGGCACAAAATGAAAGATCATGGTGACCATCAGATGAACTGATATAGGTTCGAAACTAAAAAAGCCTTCATCTCTTTCGATGAAGGCTTTGCCAGTTCAATGGTTCAATCTCAGATTCAACACACTTCAATCTCTAAATTTTGAATCCCAATTGCTTCAAAATTTAGTGCAATTTCAATATCATATGTCAAAAAAATGACGCTTCGTGATACGAGGAAATACCCCTCATCGATTAAGACTCGGGAAAGGAAAATCGGGATGTTTCGAGGAATCAACGGAATTATAACAAGTCGAATTGTTGGATTCATGATTGTGCTCGGAGTAGTTTATGGGGCGATGCCGGCTTCGGCTCTCTCTAAAACATCGCTTCTTCTTCTACAGAAAACTGAGGAACAGATTCAGGTCGAGCTAGCCAATCAGGATTATCACGAGATTTGTAAAGACCTGAAACCTGGTCAATTAATGAATTATCAATTCCACTCCTCACAAAAGTTGGCGTTTAATATTCACTATCATCAAGGAACCCAAACAGTGACTCCAGTGCATCACCCTAAAATAGCCTTCCAAGAAAAGGTCTTTTATCCCGATAGTGAACAAACCTTTTGTTTAATGTGGTTCAATCCTCATGCAACTCGAGTAAACATAGCGATACAGTATCGAATCGGTTTTGGCACCCCCCCTACTGAAGACGGCTCCTTGGAGGTATTTCTTAAACTAGATGAACAGAAACAAAATATCAGAATCGTGGGGACTTCCAATCAGTCTTTAGCTACGATTCATGTTGGTGAGCCGATCCACAATTTTGTGCTTAATCGAACGCAAGATCGCTTGGTTGTCCTGACTTCAAGTAGGTCAAATTCGGTTTTAATCTATGACGTACCCACTCAAAAATTGATCCATTCATTCGCTCAAAAAGAGATCCCACGCTTTGCAGCTTTTTCTGCTGATGATCGATGGGTCGCCATTGCCAATGAGCATTCATCACGCTTGGCTGTTCTGGCAATTGGAGAAGGAACTGCCATTCGAGAACTATCTTTGCCAGTGCTTCCTCTTGCTCTAGATGCCTCAGACGATCCGAAGTTTTTGATGGTTCGTTCGGAAAAAGAAGTTCTTCAAGTAACCTGGAATCCATTAAAGATATCTGAGCGACAAGCGAAATTACCGCTTCTATTTGGGGATCAAACTCTATATGTCGATCCCACAGAAATGTGTTTTGCCCATGGAGTACCCCACCCCCTTTTTACCCCTAAGCATGATTCAATGAGTGAGCAAGGATTACCGGGAAAATTCCCAACATCAGCCTTATTGATGGCCTCAAAACCATCTGAAGGAGCTCGTTAGAAAAGGAACTATGGAGAACTCCGTTTCATTGGAACGCTCGGCAAGCATCTGTAAAATTCCAGAAAAAGATGTGGAAATATTAGAAGATAAACAAATAGATCTTGTGGAAGAGATGCGGTCTGGGATTGTCGAGGACTATCGAAAGATGCGCTTTTGGCCTCTGTTTTTCACCATGCTATTTGGCTGGATGATTGTTCCCATTTTTATTTGGCGATGGTATCGGGTGCGATTGCCTAAATGGCACGAACTTTGCGAAATCGAAGGTCAATTGAACGAACTCAAAGCTCATCGAAAACAACGGAAATTCTGGAAAAAGGTGAGAACACACAAGAACCTCCTTCGATCAAACCATTTTCAGGAAATTAATAGATTCTACCACACTTTGATTCGAGCAATTCGTCAATACAACATTCGGTTGGATTTATTCGATTATGCATTGGACCGCCAAAATAAGAAATTAGATCCTCCATTCACTGTCGGCGAACTGGAGCAAATTGAGTTGACATTTAAACGCATCTTCGATGAGCTGACAAGCGCAGCACGCCTCCTAGAAGTTGCTGAACAAAATCCTGAAATGGATTTGGCAAATCTTCTCAAAGATCAGTATTCCAACTTACATTCTTCGACGGATTTTGTTACCCAAACAGTCGATTTGGCGAACTCAGGTCAGTTCATTCAGGAGCTTTTGGTTCTTGAATCCTCACTTAAAGAAGACATCGCCAATTTATCCCATAGTTTCTCCCCTTTTCAATTCACTGAAGATCATGAGCATAACAAAACCCATTCAACTTGATGTAAGGCTGGATGAGGAAGCATTTCGTCCAGAAGAAATTCGACAGTGGAAGCCAGGTTCCGTGTTAGTTCTCCAGGCCCCTGCAAAAGGCCTCGTTTCCGTCTATGCAAATGGTCAATTTGTTGGCAAAGCTCTGCTAAGGGTCGAAAACGACAAATACACGATTCAAATGATAGATTCTGAGCCTTAATAAAGGCTCTTGAAGGCTTGTAAATTTACCATGCTTTTGCGGACTCTCTTTGCTAAAATTTAACGATATCAATAAGTTAAATTTTTTAGAATTGAAGAAATTTTCTACTAAAATTTTCTAAAATATAACGTTAGTTCACCGGTGGTAACAGTGGGGGAGCGACCCCACAATTTACTTGACAAGAGGAAATTTCTAGTGTTAATTAGCACTCATGAAGGATGAGTGCTATTACTTTTTTTCAGCCGCAACTTCATAGGCATAGGCAAGCATGAAACGAACGCATATCCACAATAAATTAGTTTCTGGCGAGATTGATGATCGCACAACGAAGGTGTTGAAAGGAATTATTGATAGCTACATCCAAAGCAGTGAACCGGTAGGATCTCGAACCTTATCCAAGGCTTTGGATATTGAGTTGTCGCCTGCGACCATCCGAAACATTATGGCTGATCTTTCTGAGATGGGTTATTTGCGCCAAACACATACCTCGGCGGGTCGTATTCCAACGGATAAAGCGTATCGGCTCTATGTGGATTCTCTTGCGGTAGCAAACGAGTTGCCAGAGTCGATACAAACAAGGATCAGTCAAGTATCCCAATTCGGTACCAGCCAAGTTGAGCAGTTACTTACAAACACCACTCGTGTGTTGGCCGATTTGACCCAGTTTATTTGTTTGGTAACAGCTCCCAAAGCAGAAGCGAGTTTATTGCAACGGATTGAATTCATTAAAATCAATGCTCATGAAATCTTGGTGATCCTGATTACAAAAGCAGGAGTTGTCCGAAATAAGATAATCGAATCCACTGAAGATCTTTCACAAAACTTTTTAAATTCCATTTCCAGTTTTCTGAACAATGAATTTCATAACGCTACGCTGTTGGATATCCGCAACCATATTTTAGAAAGTATGGTCGAGGACAAAGCTCGTTACGATAAAATGCTGGCTCAGGCAGTGAGGTTGGGCAAAAAGGCATTTGAGTTTGAAACGTCCCCAGAACTGTTCATGGATGGCCAGATCAATTTGATGCTGAGTGCTAAGTTCCAGAAGCAGGAATCTATCAAATCTGTGTTAGATGCTTTTGACCAAAAGAGTGTGATTATGAATATTTTGGACAATGCGATTACTGCGGAAGGTATTCAGATTTTTATCGGAATAGAAAATAAGTTTGAGGAACTCAAAGAATGCTCTTTGGTTACAGCA
This sequence comes from SAR324 cluster bacterium, assembly GCA_028281495.1. GTDB lineage: Bacteria > SAR324 > SAR324 > SAR324 > NAC60-12 > JANQJU01. The sequence goes on along the minus strand of JANQJU010000029.1, from coordinate 503,456 downwards.
AGTTACGGTGCTGATAATAACCTACTAGGCATGATTGGGGTGATTGGCCCAACTTGCATGGACTATCGACGTATCATCCCGGTCGTTGATTATACTGCCAAAATACTTTCTTTGTCGCTTTCGGAAAACACCCACGCTAACGAAGATTTAGATTGAAGTGATCCTTCACTTAAAATGAACATTTATCGAAATAAGGACTTATGAGTGAAACAGCACAAGCAGACGTAAACGACTCTGAAATGGAAAATGCCGATTCTAAGCAAGACGGTGAGACCAGTGAAAATAAGACCTCCGATGCCTCTGAATCCGTCAATGCTACAGAAACAGGTAATACTGCTGAGCAAGCAGCCCCTGGCTCTGAAGCCGAGTCCAAAACACAAAGTGGCGAGGCGGAAGCTTCTGCCTCTTTAAGTGCAAAGTTGATAGAGACTCAGAATCAAGTGAAAGATGAAAAAGATCGTTACATCCGATTGCAGGCAGAGTTCGAGAACTTTAAGAAACGAATTGCAAAGGAAAACAGCGAAAAATTTAAATATTACCACATGAGTCTTATCAAAGAATTTCTCCCAGCCTTGGATAGTTTAGAGCGTGCAATTGAACATGCACAAAAAGACAATTCGACGGTTGAAGCGATGCTTGAAGGGATTCAAATGGTTTATAAGCTCAGCCAAGAGGCGCTAGAAAAATTCGGAGTTTCACAAGTGAAAGCAGTTGGGGAAGTGTTCGATCCAACTTTACATCAAGCCATCGGCACGGTTGAATCCGAGTCAGTGCCGGAAAACCATGTCGTCGATGCCTTTCAAGTAGGGTACCTTCTGCATGATCGTGTTGTCCGACCTGCCATGGTTCGCGTTTCTAAAAAACAATAGTTGATAGTTTAAGGTGAAAAGGAGTTGATATGGGAAAAGTAATCGGAATCGATTTAGGAACGACTAACTCGTGTGTTGCTGTTATGGAAGGCGGTGATCCCAAGGTGATTCAGAATGCTGAGGGGATGCGAACCACCCCATCAATGGTGGCTTTCAATGATGCAGGCGAAAGGCTGACTGGGCAGGTTGCAAAGCGCCAAGCTGTTACGAATCCGGCGCGCACCATTTTCTCCGTTAAACGGATGATGGGGCAGAAGATGGATTCCAAGGACGTGCAGCGACTCAAAGCCGTTGCCCCTTACGAAATTTCGAAGGGGACGGGTGATTTGGCTTATGTGAAAGTTGATGGCAAGCAATATTCTCCACCAGAGATATCAGCGTTCGTTCTGCAAAAGATGAAGCAAACAGCCGAAGATTATTTAGGGGAAACCGTGACCGAAGCCGTGATTACGGTCCCAGCTTACTTCAACGATAGCCAGCGGCAAGCTACGAAAGATGCAGGAAAAATTGCGGGTCTGAACGTATTGAGAATCATCAATGAACCGACCGCAGCTTCTCTAGCCTATGGTTTAGAAAAGAAAAGCGATGAAAAAGTCGCAGTCTTCGATCTGGGGGGCGGGACGTTTGATATCTCCATTTTGGAACTTGGTGACGGTGTGTTCGAAGTGAAGGCAACGAATGGTGATACGTTCCTCGGTGGAGATGACTTTGACATTCGGTTAATCAACTTTTTGGCAGATGAATTCAAAAAAGAACAAGGAATCGATCTTCGCCAAGACAAAATGGCGCTTCAACGACTTAAGGAAGCGGCTGAAAAGGCGAAACATGAGCTTTCTTCTAGCATGGAAACCGAAGTCAATCTGCCCTTCATCACGGCTGATGCCTCAGGACCAAAGCACTTAAACTTGAAGCTTTCTCGGGCCAAATTTGAGCAGTTGGTAGAAGATTTAGTTCAGCGTTGTTTGGAACCTTGCAAAAATGCACTTCGTGATGCAGGGGTCACTGCAAACGATATCGATGAAGTGATTTTGGTAGGTGGGATGACACGCATGCCAAAAATTCAGCAAATCGTAAAAGACTTCTTTGGTAAGGAACCTCATAAGGGTGTGAATCCAGACGAAGTTGTTGCAATCGGCGCAGCAATTCAAGGTGGTGTTTTGAAAGGTGATGTGAAAGATGTCCTCTTGTTGGATGTAACTCCGCTGTCTCTCGGCATTGAGACATTAGGAGGAGTCATGACTCGCTTGATTGATCGAAATACCACGATTCCTACCCGAAAGAGCCAAATCTTTTCCACTGCTACGGATAACCAACCCGCTGTGAGTATTCATGTATTGCAAGGGGAGCGAGAAATGGCAGGAGACAACAAAACCTTAGGACGATTCGAGTTGGTTGGTATTCCTCCTGCTCCTCGAGGAGTCCCACAGATTGAAGTCGCTTTTGATATTGACGCGAACGGAATCGTAAACGTGAGTGCCAAGGATATGGGCACTGGCAAGGAACAACAGATTCGTATTACTGCTTCAAGCGGACTATCTGAAGAAGATGTCCAGTCTATGGTGGAAGAAGCCGAGCGCTATGCCGAAGAAGATAAGAAAAAACGCGAGCAAGTAGAAGCACGCAACGAGGCAGAGTCTCTAATTTATAATACTGAAAAATCCTTAAGCGAGACTGGAGACAAACTAGGGGAAGACGATAAATCGGCAATTCAAGCTGCAATTGAGCAGTTGAAAAAAGACCTCGAAAGTGACAATGTGGAGGCAATTCGAAGTAGTATTCAAAACCTCACTCAAGCCTCCCACAAGTTAGCGGAAGCATTGTATGCTCAAGCCGCCGCTGGTCAACAAGATCCCGGTGCTGCTGCCGGAGGGCCAAACCCCGAAGATGATGCCTCAGGAAACGCTAGTGATTCCAAAAAAGATGACGATGACGTCATTGATGCTGACTATGAAGAAGTGAAAAAATAAGAAGGAGTCCCCTTGTCCCAAAGAGATTATTACGAAGTCCTTGGAGTGGACCGATCTGCGTCTGCCGATGATTTGAAAAAGTCCTATCGTAAAATTGCATTAAAATTTCACCCCGATCGAAATCCGGGGGACAAAGAAGCTGAAGAAAAATTCAAAGAGGCTACCGAAGCCTACGAGATCTTGAGCGATCAAGAAAAACGGTCTCGGTATGATCGCTTTGGACATGCCGCTTTTGGCCAAGGTGCAGGCGGGGCTGGTGATCAGTTCGGTGGATTTGGTGCCGGAGGATTCAGTGATCTCTTTGATAATATTTTTGGCGAGTTTTTTGGCACAGGGACAGGGGGACGCCGTGGAGCACGTGCCAACCGTGGATCAGACCTTCAATACACCATGGAAATCGAGTTCGAGCAGGCGGCTTTCGGACATAGTACCGATATTGAAATTCCACGACTTGAAACATGTGGCCCGTGTGGTGGCCTGGGAGCGATGTCTTCCAAAGACATCGAAATCTGTCCAACCTGCCAAGGCACAGGGCAACAGCAGGTTCGCCAAGGGTTTTTTAGCGTCTCAACCACATGCAGTCGTTGCAACGGAGAAGGAAAGATTATCCGAAATCCTTGCAATACTTGTAACGGGACGACGCGTGTCCGAAAGACAAAACGTCTACGCGTGAATATTCCAGCTGGGGTGGATACCGGTTCTAGAATCAAGTTTTCTGGTGAAGGAGAACATGGGACTTATGGAGGAACACCCGGTGATCTGTATGTAGTTATTCAAGTTAAAGATCATCCAATCTTTGCGCGCGAAGGAGATGATTTATTCTGTGAAATTCCAATCAGCTTTCCACAATCGGCTCTTGGAACCGAGATTGAAGCACCCACTTTAGAGGGAGCAGCTCGTTTGAAAGTTCCACCTGGAACTCAAACCCATAAAGTTTTTCGATTGCGAAACAAAGGAATTGCCCATATTCGGGGGGGGGGAAGAGGAGATTTGCATGTGCGAGTCGTCGTCGAAACTCCGGCTAGCCTAACCTCAAGACAAAGAGAGCTGTTGGAAGAATTTGAAAGCATTTCTTCTAACGATAGCAGCCATCCTCTTCGGCATAAATTTTTGGATAAGCTCAAAGGACTCTTTTCTTAATACCATCTTGCAATTACGAAGTGGTTAATGGGCCTAAGCCATTTTGTATTCTGGCTGCATTCACCGTGTTATACATGAGCATGGCAATAGTCATAGGCCCTACTCCACCTGGAACCGGAGTTATTTTTGAAGCCTTGGGTTCCACTTCTGCAAATAAAACATCTCCACAAAGCCGATAACCTTTTGGGTGATTAGCGTCATCCACGCGGTTTGTTCCAACATCAATAACGACCGCTCCTTCCTTGACCATATCGCCAGTAACAAACTCTGGCTTTCCAATTGCTGCAATCAAGATATCCGCCTGTTTTGTCATCTCTTTCAGGTTTTGGGTACGTGAATGACACACAGTGACCGTGGCATCCAAACCCTTTTGAGAAAGCAGGGCAGAGACAGGACGTCCTACGAGATTGCTTCTTCCTAAGACCACCACATGCTTACCACGAGTATCACATTTACTGCGTTTCAGAAGTTGTAAAACCCCGAAGGGCGTACAGGAGATGAACTTGGGTCTACCCATTGCCAACAAACCCGCATTCATTGGATGTAAACCGTCAACATCCTTATCGGGGGCAATCTTGAGAATCACGTATTCTTCATTCAAATCGCCTGGCAAAGGAAATTGGCAAAGAATCCCGTTCACTTGTGAGTCTCGATTCAAGGTTTGAATAAGATCCTCTAGTTTTTCCTGAGTGGTATCCTCATTCAGATCATAGCCGATTGATCGAATTCCCAATTTTTCACAGGTCCTTTTTTTGTTTCTGACATAAATTTCTGAAGCAGGATCCTTTCCAACTAAGACGACAGCTAAGCAAGGATGGATTCCGTGTGACTTAAGGTCTTCCACTTCGGATTTGAGTTCTTCGCGAATTTGAGCGCTAATTTCTTTACCTGAAATAATTGGCATAATCTTGTCCCTGAATTGATAGATCTTCAGTACTTTTAAAGTCGGGAAAATTGTTTGGTTAGAATAATGTTGAAAATATCTTTTTTACCAAATTAGGTTCCTTTTTTTACAACTCCTTTATTGCTTGGATGAGGCCTTGTAACACATCCTTTGCGTCTCCAAAAACCATCAAGGTATTGTCCTTGATAAAAAGGGAGTTGGGAATTCCTGCAAAACCTGGGCTTAAACTACGTTTGATAACGACAACGGTTTTGGCCTGATCGACCTCTAAAATGGGCATTCCATATATTGGGCTACTCGTTTCGTCTCGTGCTGCTGGATTCGTCACATCGTTGGCGCCCAGTATGATGGCTACGTCCGTTCTCGAAAATTCAGGATTGATGAGATCCATTTCTATCATTTGGTCGTATGGTACTTCCGCTTCAGCAAGCAAGACATTCATATGTCCTGGCATCCGGCCCGCAACTGGGTGGATGGCATATTTGACTTGAACACCACGAGTCGTCAACAAATCGGCTAATTCATGAGTCGCATGTTGAGCTTGTGCAACAGCAAGTCCGTATCCTGGAACGAATACCACGCTTTGGACTGATTCTAGGATCATCGCAACTTCTTCAGCATCCGATTGCTTAACTTTTCCTTCGTAAAATTCTTTGCCGGGAATAGCTGCCTTGGCAGATTCACTCACAATTGCTCCACCAAACAATACGTTGGCTAAGGAACGGTTCATTGCTTTACACATGATCATAGTGAGGATCAACCCCGAAGCTCCTACCAAAGATCCGCTGATGATTAATCCATTATTGCCTAAAACGAATCCAGTCATAGACGCTGCTAGGCCGGAATATGAATTCAGTAGAGCGACCACGACTGGCATGTCCGCACCACCAATAGGCATTACGAGGACAATGCCCAAAGCAAAAGAGCTTAGAACCAGTATAAAAAAGAGAAATCCTGAGCTGACATCCGCAATAAGCACGACGAGCGAAATCAAGACGAGAACTGCTGCTAAAGCTTTGGTATATTTTTTAGGAATAGTCACGGCTTGTTCATTCACCAAACCCTGTAACTTTCCGAAAGCGACGCCGCTTCCTGTGAAGGTGACAGAACCGATTAGAGCACTGAGAACCAATGCAAGGCTCCATTGCCAATCGGGGTCTGCCCCTCCTCGCTCAACCACTTGACCCATTTCCAAAAAAGCTGCGCCTGCTACCAAAACAGAAGCCATCCCCCCGAAACCATTAAAGAGCGCTACCATTTGAGGCATCGCTGTCATTTTTACTGTTCTGGCCATATAGGTGCCAATTCCAGAACCGATGACAATTCCAATAAAGATCCAACCAAAGCTCACGACGTGATGATCTAACAGAGTGGCTATCACGGCGAGGAACATCCCAATGGCTCCCAACAAATTGCCTCGAGGTGCAGTGCGTGGGGAACTGAGGTTCTTCAATCCAACGATAAACAGAACTGCCGCGATCAAATAAACGAGATTAATCATTGTTGCCATCATTTTCCTTTCTTCTTAAACATCCGCAACATTCGATTGGTGACCATAAAGCCACCCACAATATTGATGGTTGCAAAGATGATTGCGAGTAATCCCAAAAATGTCGAAAAACCAGTTGTGTTTTCTCCTCCGCCAGCGCTGAGAATGGCTCCAATCACAGTGATACCAGAAATGGCATTGGAGCCGCTCATGAGTGGCGTATGCAAATTCGGAGGGACCTTCGTAATGATTTCGTAGCCTACAAATAAGGCGAGCACAAAAATGGTAATTGAAATGATGAACAGTTCCATGATGCTATTCTCCGTTTTCAGTGGGTCTCAGGATCTCTTTGACACCAGCATGCACGATGTCTCCTTTATGGGTGACTAAGGTGTGGGCAATGATTTCGTCTTCCATGTTCAGATTCAAGGCCCCTTCATTCAGAAGATTGACAAAGAAGGTGCTAATATTTTTGGAATAGAGCTGTGAAGAATGAACGGCGACGCGAGCAGGATGATCGGCATAACCTAATAATGTCACTCCATGTTTGATCACTTTTTCGCTTTCAACCGTGCCTTCAACATTGCCACCCCGTTCTGAGGCGAGATCGACAATAACCGACCCCGGCTTCATTTTTTGAACCATTTCGTCAGTGATCAATCGAGGTGCCTTTTTTCCTGGTATAGCAGCCGTCGTAATCACGACATCTGCCGATGAAACATATTGGATCATCATTGCTTGTTGCTTCTGATAAAATTCTTCTGACTGAGCTTGAGCATAACCTCCCTTGCTTTCTGCGTTTTCCGTGTCCAGCTTCAACTCAACAAATTTGGCTCCAACGCTTTCCACCTGCTCTTTGACAACAGGACGAGTATCATAAGCTTCGACAATCGCTCCCAGTCGTTTTGCTGTTGCAATAGCCATCAAACCGGCGACTCCCGCACCAATCACAAAGACTTTAGCAGGCGTAATCGTGCCTGCAGCGGTCATCAACATGGGAAAATATTTGGGCAGTTCAGCGGCAGCAGAGACCACCGCGCGATACCCGGCTATTGCAGACATAGAACTCAAAACATCCATACTTTGAGCGCGGGTGATTCTAGGCAAGAACTCTAACGCAAAGCTAGTGACTTCACGCTCGGCTAATTTCTGAATCGTTTCAGGTTGGAAATAAGCATCCAGTAGGCTCACTAAAACAGATTGGGGTTTTAGCAAATCCACCTCATGTTTGTTCAATGCCTCATGAAAGGCAGGGGGGCGTACTTTTAATACAACATCAGCATTTTGGTAAAGCAGCTCGATCGATTCCTCCACTTTAGCCCCAGCCTCTTCATAAGCACTGTCGGGAAATTGTGCCTTTGCTCCAGCCCCCTTTTCCACCCACACTTCCACTCCATTTTTTTTTAAAGTAGAGATGGTGGTTGGAATGAGCGCGACACGTCTTTCGTTAGGAAGGATCTCTTTGGGAATAGCAACAATCATTGTCTCTACAGGCTCCAATAGAAAATGTTATCCGGAATATCCTCCGGCCGATAACAAGATTTTACATCAATCAAAACACCTCGATCTTCATCTTTCATATAGCTTAACAAGGCCGGAATGCCTTGTTCTATAAACGTCGTATGAGAAACTGCCAGCACCACGGCTTGATAATACTTCTTTGGAGGGACTTGGATGAATTCAATTTGATACTCATGCTTCGCATCCTCCACGTCGGCGACAGGGTCGTGGACATCAACTAAGCATCCCCATGCTTGCAGCTCCCGGACGATTTCAATTACTTTTGTATTTCGAACGTCAGGTACATTTTCTTTGAAAGTGAACCCCAACAACAGCACTCGCGCCTCAAGTACGCTTTGTCCGGCTTGAATCAGCTGGCGAATCGTTTTTTCGGCAATCACTTTCCCTACACCGTCATTGATCCGACGTCCTGCCAGAATCATTGCAGGCTGATATCCTAACGACACGGCTTTGTGTGTCAGATAGTACGGGTCTACCCCAATGCAATGGCCACCCACTAAACCTGGCGTGAATTTAAGGAAGTTCCATTTTGTTCCCGCAGCTTCCAAAACATCTTGAGTGCGGATGTTCATCTTTTCAAAGATCAATGCCAGTTCATTCATCAAGGCAATGTTGAGGTCACGCTGGGTATTCTCAATAACCTTGGCGGCTTCAGCAACTTTGATTGAAGTCGCTGGGAACACGCCAGCATCAATAATACTTCTGTAGACACCAGAAATTTGTTCCAGGCTGTCGGCATCCATCCCGGATACTACCTTCACAATTCGGGTGAGCGTATGTTCTTTGTCTCCGGGATTGATCCGCTCTGGAGAATAACCCACCTTGAAATCGACCCCACATTTGAGACCTGAGTGTTTTTCCAAGAGTGGGACACAATCCTCCTCAGTCGCACCTGGATATACTGTAGATTCGTAAACAACAATACTTCCGGCCGACAGGTTTTCCCCCACTGTCTCGCTGGATTTTAGAAGTGGTGTGAGATCAGGAATTTTTGCCTCGGTGACGGGGGTGGGCACTGCGACTATAATGAAATCACAAGTTTGAATCATCGTGGGATCGTCGGTGAACTGAACCGAGGATGCTTTCAGTTCCATTCCAGAAACTTCGTGGGTGCGGTCCAAACCCGATTTCAGTTCGGCAACCTTGGTCGTGTTGATATCAAAGCCAACAACCTCAAACTTTTTTGCAAAAGCCACTGCGAGGGGTAAACCTACGTAACCTAAACCCACAACACAGATTTTCCGACTTTCAATATCCATAGATTCTATCTTTTTTGGGGAATTTTTTTAAGCGTTAGTTTGCGTATTTTTAAAAATGTTGACCCCCTTTAGAAAGATAAAGTACCCTTCTTAAAATGAGTCCTTGAAACGGGCGCAATGATCCAAGGATACTTAAAAAAAGTCAACCATTTGCTGAGATACAGCAAAACACCGTATACCTAAAGATATGAACTATTTGAGACATTCGAATGAACTTAGATGAATTAATGAAAGAGTCGAAAAAACGGGCAGAAGAGGCGGTTGAAAAGGCTCAAGAATGGACCGAACGGCTTCCTTTAGATCCGTCGTCAGAGAACCAAAATTCCGGAAAAAATAAAAACCGTTCGATTCTTCAACAAATGGAACAGTGGGTTTCCCAAACCCTCGATTCGGTCCAAGATTTGTTTCCGGATACCAGTGAATTTACCAAAGGACTTCAACAAAAATTTATGGACCAGTGGGAATTATGGCAAGAAATTCTCAGGGACCGAGAACGTTACCTTCCTGTATTGCCAATCATTTTCCGGCAAGTCGCTCGATACAGGAAGTTCAAAAAACAAATCGAAAACATGACCGAAGAGGAGCAACAAGCCAAGGCAGATAGCTTTCATAAAAAAAATGCTCAAGAAATCGTTAAATTGTGCAAAAAACAAGGAGGGGCCTGGATCAAAGCGGCTCAATTTATCAGTTGCCGGTCTGATTGGCTTCCCCAAGTCTACAGTGATATCCTTGCTTCGCTCCAAGATCAGGCACCCCCTGCTTCTTGGGAAGCCATCGAACAAGTTTTGAATCAATCTTTGGGGGCACAATGGTCTCAGCAGTTTGAATCCTTGGATCACGATCCCATCGCAACCGCATCCATTGGCCAAGTGCACAAAGGACAGCTGCGATATGGTCCGGTCGTGGCACTGAAGGTCCAATTGCCGAAAGTGGACCAAAAGATCAAAGCGGATCTAAGATTTTTCCAAGCCTTAGCAACGCTTTTGAACGACCAGTTTGAGGGATTCGATTTGGAGCAGATCGTTAAAGAGCTTTCCAAGAGTATTGTGAGTGAGCTGGATTACTACAACGAAGCAGGCAACCTGACTCAATTTTTTACCCAATACCACACCCAACGTTGGGATTACCCAATTTTAGTACAAGACTTGTTGACGCCAACGACACTCGGAATGTATTTCATCGAAGGGAAACCCATTCGTCAGTTTTTAAAAGAAGTCCCCTCTGCCGCTGATGCGGTACTCAAAGAACTAGTAAGAAGTTTCCTGAAGCAAATATTCAAGAACCGTTTATTCCATGCTGATCCGCATCCGGGGAATTTCTTTGTAACGGCTCAAGGCAAAATTGCGTTGCTCGATTTTGGAGCAGTAGGACGTCTCTCGGAACAACAAGCAGAAGCTTACCGCAACGTAGTAGTGGCATTGGTGACCGAACAAACGGACTCAATTGACGAACTGCTAGCGGATGCTGGATTTAAAAGCCCTCATCCTGAAAAACTGAGACGATTGCTAGCAAAAGAACGGCCTCCTGAATACCAGGGATTAGGTCGCCTCCAATACTATATGGAAGTGCTACGGCAAGCCAAAGTGAAAATGCCTGACAATTTTGTATTGATGGCGAGAGTCATTATTGTGTTGGGGGGATTGCTTAAACAACATAATGTGTCCCTTTCCATGATGGAATTGGCACAGTATATGATGGACGATAGTTAAAGAACGTGTGAAAGCAGAAGGAAGAATCATACCGCAGGAACAGGAGACCTTATGGACAATGCACTCATTGACAATCTAAACAACGAGCAAAAGAAATGGTTGGCGATTGCCGTTACCGGCGTCGTGATCGCTGACGGCGTGTTGGATGATTCCGAAATTGATTTTCTGGAGAACGTGTTGTCGTTCCTAGAAAATGAAGAAATGGTAGACAACTTGTTGGAGATGGTTCGTCAAATGAAATTGCCTCCACTCCGTCCATTGAAAGTGGAAGCACGGGTTGCCTACCAAATATTTCGAGAATTGGTGCCCGTAGCAGCAGCGGGTGGCACCCTTTCAGACCGCGAACTCCAATTCATGGAACTCGCTTTAAAGCGCTTGGGATTCAATGACCCAGATTTTGTGCGAGAGGCATTGGATATGGTGAAGCTCCGCGCCGAATGCAATCGAATCGATGAACAATTGGAACACCAAGCAGGCGGATAACATGTAAGAACAAACGGCAGTCAAAGCATTAGTGGATACGATCAACAGCTGGCGAATTGATAACTGATCCTCAAAAATCAATGGGGACCCGGCAATAGGAAGCCAAATCATATAAACGGAGATCCGAGAGCACTTTTTCGGGTTTGGCGTCTTCGGGAATTCCCAGCCGGATCGGGGTATTAGGTAACAGACACACTCCGTTGTCCGAGAAGGGACGTTTGGCATGACTCAGTTCTGCGGTAACGTAGAAAGCAGGTACGTCTGATACCAGTTCCAGCATCCACGTACCTTGGTTTTCCTCAAGTGAAGCCCGTATTTGAGGAATTGGTAGGTTCAACTGCTTGGGATGACAAGCAAACGCAGATTGTCCAGAGGCCGCTTCTGATTCTTTGAAATCAAGATATAGGAAACTTTCTTCAGCCGCATAAGGTAAGTCGGTAATAGGAAGTTGAAGTAGTTCCGTGGCCCCCGGTTGTTCGAAAACCGCTTCGAGGGGCCAGGTCTTTTGCTGACCGTCGGTGAAACGGAATTGTGTTAAGCTCCCCCGCAAAATCCCGCCTTTTACATCATCCATCAGGGCATTAACAAAGATAGTTGTTGCGGTGGTCTGCAACGAGAGCATTTTTGAAGCGTAGAAGCGTTTTGCAAAATGGTGCAGCAACTTCCATCGGCCATTGTATTCCATACTAGCCCATGAGGCGACTGGCCAGTTGTCATTCAACTGCCAATAGGTCATGCCCATACAAATGGGACGAAGGCTTCGCCAATACAACACACCGGTTTCAATAGCGAGGGCTTGTTGTAATTGACTTAGCCAGAGTTGCCCCGAAAAGCTTCCTGGCATTCGGAACAGGCGGCTGAACATTTCATTCATGATGGAATTCCCCCGATCATTTTTTTGATGGTGTTCCATCACAGGAGACGTGATGTTGAATTGATCTTCTGGAGCAAATTCTCGCACCTGTGGCAACGACGAGAAGGATTGAAATCCAAATTCTGAGCAGAAACGTGGCTTGATGGAGCGAAACGCATCGAAGGACGCTCCGTCATGCCAGACGGTCCAATAATGCATGTCGCCTTTGGTATCGACATGCCATCCATCTCCAAAATCGAGGCTACCGTTGCTTGGAGAACTGGTCCAAAAGCTACGGCTTGGATCCAAGTTTTTCACAAGGCCTCCGCAAAATCGATTCAGGCGATCATAGTTCACAAGGTAGGTATCTCGATTGTTTTGGCTCTCGTCATACCAGTCCAGCGCTCCAATCACCTCATTGTCACCACACCATAAAGCGATACTGGTGCGATGCTGGAGCCGAGGGATTTGATATTCTAATTCTGCTTTCACTTCATTTAGAAACCAACCCTCCGACGGATAGAGGGCGCAGGCAAACATAAGATCGTGCCAGAGTAGGATGCCTAACTCATCGCATATGTCATAAAAGGCATCGTGTTCGTATTGTCCGCCGCCCCAAATTCGGATCATATTCATTCCTGCGTTGCAGGCATCTTGAAGCAATTGGCGATAGCGGTTTGGATTTTGACGAGCGGGCAAAGCATCGGATGGGATCCAATTGGCTCCTTTGCAAAATATATCAGTCCCGTTAACCCGGATAATGAACGAGGTTCCGACTTCATCCGGTTCATTAATGAGTTGCAGGTCCCTTAAACCAATCCGTTGGTGATGCACCTGGTTTCCGAAACGAATGTTTAAGTCGTATAGGGGTTGCTCTCCATATCCAACGGGCCACCAAAGCTTGGGGTGTTCCACCTCAATTCTATGCGTGATCGTTTGTTGGCCGACTTGTAACAGAACGGGAATTTCATGAAGTTGGCCGTCGAATTCTAAGGCGAGCGTTCGTTTTCCTGCCGTGGCAACCTGTAGCAACACCGAAATATCTAACGAAACTCGTCCCTCTTTGTGGTGTTGATGGCAGGTCATATTCGATAAACGAGCATTGTCGTCAGAGACGATGTAAGGAGCCTTGTAAATCCCGGCCACACACAAGCTAATGCCCCAATCCCATCCAGTGTGGCATTGGGGTTTCCGTAACAGGTTCATATGGGGAACATTATTGTTTCTTGCCCAAGGGATCGGGAAGGGGAGGAGTTCGCTGCGTCGGGCAGCTTCCTTGGGAGCCGAGAAAAGATCAACGGTCATCTGATTGCCAGTTGAAATGAGGTAGTCCGAGATTTCTGGGGCATACTCAGCAAACATGTTGCAACCTCGGACGACTTCGGTCCCGTTTAAGGTGATTGACGCATGAGTGTCGAGCTGGGTCACTACCAACCATTGATGCGCATTGTCTTTTAATCTGGTTTTGTCATCGAACTCGCATTGAAGCTGCCAATCTTTTTGACCGACCCATTGCACTTCGTTTTCGTTGCAGGCGTAATAAGGATCGGGTATCAGCCCCTCTTGAAGCAAGATAGAATGCACATCATTGGGCAAATGGGTGGCTATCGGGGTCACCAACGATGATCCTTTCAGAATCCAGTTTTTGGTTAGGTATTGTGTTGTCATGGGAATCCTTCCAAAGATAAGTAGTGATGGTATCGGGCTATGGGACGTCAATCACCCTTTGACAGCGCCTCCCGCAAAGCCTCGATGCAGTTGTTTCTGAAACAGAATGTAAAAAATGATCATTGGAATCGTGCCAATCACTAAAGAGGCGAATTGCAATCCATAATTGGCATGTCTACCTCCGGCGAGCGCATTGATTCCAACGGGTAGGCTCTGCAAAGATTTTTCGCTGGTCAGGGTGAAGATAAGAACAAATTCGTTCCAAGTGTTGAGGAAGGTAAAAATTCCAATCGTTGCTGAAATTGGCCAACACATAGGAATGATGATGTGACGAAAGATATTCCAATGATTGGCCCCATCCAAAACAGCGGCAGCAAATATGTCGTCAGGAATATCTTTGATGAAAATGGTGGCGAGGTAGATGGCGAACGGCAGTGAGAACGCGATATAAGGCAGAAGAATTCCCAATCGGGTGTTGTCCAAACCGACTGCGTTTTCCATTAAAAACAACGGAATGAGCGTGGAATGCACTGTAATCAACAAGCCCAGTGATACAAATGTGTATAAAAAGTTTGTCCATTTCGATTTGATCGATGCAAACGCATATCCCACTGCAAGCGAAAGCAAAACCGTGGCTATAGTGGTCAGCAATGAGTAGACAATGCTATTGATAAATAACCAGTTGAAATTGCCCAATTCCCACGCTCGTGTGAAGTTGCTGAACGTTGGATTCTTGGGCCAAGCCAATATATTCCGAGCAATTTCACGGTGAGGTTTGAAAGCAGTGATCGTCATCCAAATCAATGGAATCACGGTCCATGCCGCAAACAACAATACCAAAACCCAGGAAGCCATTCTCCAGAATGGTGATACCCATACTCTCATGGAACTTGTATCATTTGACATTGTGCCTCTTTTTAATTCATGCCCTCTACCCATCGCTTTGACAGCGAAAGCAACAATCGAATCAACCCGACGCTCATCAACACAATCACAACTGTGACCGCAGCGCCGTAGCCATAATTGTAATGGTCAAAGGTGGAGCGGTACATATGGAGTGCTAGCACTTCGGTGTAGTAAGAAGGCCCCCCACCCGTCATGATAAAAATGAGATCAAAGCTTTTTAAGCTTCCTGAAATGGCAAAGATAGCCGATGTCAAAAACACCGGAGCTAGCATAGGGACAGCAATATGCTGAATGATTTGTCCTTCGCTGGCACCGTCCAAAGTAGCGGCTTCCAACACTTCGGGGGGAATCTTTTGGAGGTTGGCGAGGAAGATGATCATGTACATTCCGCTGTACATCCATACCAACACAATCAAAACAGGAATAATGGCCGTATATTTTCCGGTAAAACTCGTGAGAATGAACAAACGATTGCTCGTAATCCATCCAATGATAGCCTCCAGGACACCGCCCGTATCAAAAAAGGATTGGAACAACAAAGCCACCACTACTGGCGATGTCACCGCCGGGAAAAACAATAAACTCTGAAACAATTTTGTGGCTCGAATTAATTTCCGATATAGAATCCAAGCTAATAGAAAACCGATAGGAATCTGTACAAAGACCGAAATCAAAACAATCAAAAAGTTGTTGTAAAGCGAGTGACGAAATTGTTCTTTTTGAAACATGCTCACATAGTGGTCAAACCCCACAAACTTAGGCAGTCCGCTACCTGACCATTCGGTCAGGCTCAGCACCCCGCTATAAAGGACGGGGCCAATGATTACCAACGAATAGATCAATAAAGCGGGGCTGGAAAACAATGCGTAATTCAGTCTCCGTACCGCATCTGCATTCATGAAACCTCCTCCGGTTGCAACTTCACTTGCGATTGGAATCGTTTTTCGCCACCCAATCTTCGTATTCTTGAGCAATGCCCTGAGCGGTTTTAGAGCCATAGATCAATTCCTGCAAAGCAGTGTTCATCCAGTTGGCTCCTTCGGGGTCCATTCGGTCGTCGAGCACGTAAGTAACGTTGGCTCCTTGAATGACCTCAGCCAATTTCCGAATCATAGGATCCGTTGTTTCAGGAAGCTCCAAGGAGGTGAGGGCAGGAAGACCTCCGTATTTCAATGCGATATCTGCGGTTCCATAACCTGCGAAAGCTTTTACCCATTTCCAAGCGGCCTCTGCTTTGGGGGTTCCTTTCAATTTGGCATTGATCCCAAATCCTGTCCCCGCAACGCCTGCAGTAGAATTTGGAGTTTTTTCGCCCGAGATCGACGGCATCAAGTTGAGGCTGACGTATTGTTTCTGCTCGTCGTCCAATGCTTCCACAAAGTTGGACGTGGACCACCCACCTTCAATGAAATAGACCGCACGTTCAGCAAAAAAGAGTTCGATCGCTTTGCCTCGTTCCAAACTATTCACCGATTTGTCGATCAATTCGGATTGCACCATCTGCTCAATCAGTTTGAAAGCATTCACAAATTCAGGATCCGTGAAAGACCCGCCTTGACCGGTGCGTGCTGAATCAAACCACTCGTTACCACCGACTCGTCCCATCAATGGACTCAACATGCAGGATTGCATCACCCAATTGGACTTATTGCCCATGACTAACGGAAAGTAACCGGCGTCTCGAATTTTCTTGGCTTGAGCCTGCCACTCGCCCATCGTTTTGGGATAAGACAGTCCAATTTCTTTAAGTAAACGTTCGTTTGCATACACAACATTGGTCAAATTGAGATCTTGTCCGAGTTGATAAACTTGTCCGCCATCTCCCTGTGAAGCGGTGATGATCGGTAAGAATTCTTGTTGCACGCCATCCTTCTCGATAAATGGACGGAGATCCATGGCTAAATCTTTTGAGGTTACATAACTGGTCCGCTTTCCCGGCCACAAATACAACACGTCAGGGAGCTGCCCCGATACCACCAAGGTTTGCAATTTGGTGTGATACGCATCATGCCCAATCGCATCGATTTCCAGCTTGATCCCTGGATTTTGCTCTTCAAATCGTCTCACCTTTTCCAAGAATCCTTCATACGCCGATTCTCCCGGATTCATTCCAATTAGCCCCGTGAGGACCAAATCCTTTGCCCACAACGAAGTCCCTAATGCGAGTAACAATGTGGATACAATCAAATGTCTGATTACGTTTTTCATGATGCCTCCTATTGATCGATTGAAAAAGCAGGTTGGTTGTCTGCGCAATCCGGATCTTTTTGCCTCAATCCGAATCGGATGCTAACTAAGATTAACAATGAGAAAATTAAAATGCAAACGTTAAAAAATATTTATACAATCATTTTAGTTAAATATTTAATTTTATTAATCTTATTTGGTTATTTTATTGTTGAAAAACGTTGATATAAATCGATTTAGAAACTGATAATTTTTAGAAAATTTCAAAATTGATGATATCTATTTTTTGATTTTAATAAGTTAAATTACTGAAATAATAATCTAAATTTAGAATTGATATAATTTTTCTAAATCGATTTAGAAAAATGAATAAAACCTATTCATACCAAAAAATATAAACACCGGAGCCGATATTTATTTATGGATGATGAAATCGAGATGGAGGTGAATTAGAACTATAAAGTGCCATCCAAAAAAATTCGGCACCAGAGTTCCACACACATGAGGGCAAAGAGAGGGTAGGTTCCATCCACTCTTCCCTGTTTATCAAGGTAGAGCAGGTGTTGCACTCCCGTCACATCGAATAAGCCTCGATTGCTGAGAGAACTTGGAGATAACACATCTTCAACAATGGCATTTAAATCATGGCGTAACCAATGTCGGAGAGGCACTCCAAAACCGGTTTTAGGACGATAAATGGCTCCGGTAGGAAGATACGGTTCCATCGCTTTTTTAAAAATCCATTTTCCAATCGTTCCTTGTTGCTTGAATTCTAACGGCAAGCGAGCTGCAAAAGCGATTAGATCCGGATCGAGTAAAGGCACTCGGACCTCCACACCGGCTGCCATACTCATTTTGTCAGTATAATTGAGGTTGTGGTCTGCTAAGAAATGTTTGCCTTCCAAATAAAGCATTCGGTTTAAAGGCAATACAGTGGGCGGGAGTCCACTTAGAGAGCGGACGAGTGGAGAGGAAAATGGAAGAGATTCCACGACCTTTCTCATTTGGGGGCCATACAGCGACTGTTGGAGGTTGGCGTCCATCCAGTGGAAATAGCTAGCAATGCGCTCATCTCCGTTGTGATGGGCGTACTGGAAAGCTCTAGAAATTCTTCGTCCCCACGGGTTGGAAGAAGGGAATCCTCGCGCCGCAAAACCGAGGCTGCTGCGAAGTACGGAAGGGAGCCAGTCCCAGTACTTTTCTTGCATCAAAGCGTAGTGTCGTCGATATCCTGTGAAAATATCATCACCTCCTGCACCCGACAGCAGGACCTTTAGTCCGTGCTTATTGGCAAGGCGGCAGATGAACAAAGCATTAAGCGGGGCTGGATCGGCTTGTGGCTCATCCAAATGATAGAGCATGGTTTTGAGTTCATCCACCATATCGGAACCCACTTCCACGGTGTGGAGGTCCACATCCAAATGCTGGGCAACTTGCTTAGCATAAGGCAAATCGTCGGCCATGCCTTCTTGTTGGAAAGAGTCATCTTTGAAACCGATGGTATAGCATTGCATGCGTTGTTGAGGTCGATGCTTTTGTGCAAAAGCCACGATAGAACTCGAATCCAGCCCTCCAGAAAGGAACGCGCCTACTGGTACGTCAGCAATCATCTGCCTTTCAACAGCTTGCTTGATATAAAACTGAGTTTGTTCCACTGCGTCAGTTTCAGATAGTTTGGCGACCGGCTGGTCATAAGGCAATTCGTAGAACTGCCAATGATTTTGAATGGTTCCTTGATGCACGAGGAGTGCATGACCAGGCTCTAATTTTTGGACGTTACTGAGGACCGTGTGAGGAGCGGGACACCAAAGATAGGTCAAATAGTAATGAATGGCCTCTAAATTGAGCGATCTATCCAGTTGAGGAATCTTCAGAAGCGCCTTCATTTCACTCGCAAATAAAAAGCCTTGAGGCGTTTCAGCATAATACATCGGTTTCACCCCCACTCCATCCCTGGCCACAAACAGTGTGGAGTTCCGTGTATCCCATAAAGCAAAGGCATACATTCCGTTGAGATGGGAGAGCATCGATTTTCCGTCTCGTAGATAAAGTTGCAATAGTACTTCGGTATCGGAATGGCTGTAAAATGGATGACCTGCCTCCAGCAATTCTTCACGAAGTTCCTTGTAGTTAAAAATTTCGCCATTAAAGACGATGCAAACCGTATGGGTCGTGTCCCACATAGGTTGATGACCCAAGTTGGATAAGTCGATAATTGACAGACGCCGATGGATCAGCCCTAAACCGGATTCAGAAATGTATTCGATCCCAACGTCATCCGGCCCACGATGCGAAATCACAGGTTCCATCTCATTGAGTAATTTCGGATCAAATTCTCCTAAAAAGCCGGCAATTCCACACATAAAACACCTTCTGATGAAGACTAAATTATTGGTTCGGAAAAATGGTGATTGTCATCCCACCAGTATTAGAAAACATGATGGATCTCATTTCAAGGCTTCTGGAATTTCATATAGGTAAAAACCGCAATGGTACAGGAGCAAAGGAAATTCCGAGGTCAAGTGCCGAATAACCAGGTAGTCGACTGGTTGCCGAACCGAAATTTTTTTGAAATTCTTTAAGGTTGGATTTCTTGAGTAAGCGTCAAGTAATTCTGAATGAATGTTGAATTCGGGCCAAAGATGGTCGGCAAAGGGGGTGGTTTTGCGAGTATGATAGGTGGTTTGGTTCCAGGCCAGCCTAACATAAAATTGTGTTCGTTCATGGTTAGGAACTAGCACTACTGAATTTGGTTTCACCAGCGGTTTGCTTTTTTGGAAGAAACGATCCGTGCACTGGGGGTTTCCTCCGGGAAGCTCCAAGGAATACCAACGGGCTTCCCATGGACGGACTGGTTTGTCTCGGCTGATGGCATCTTCCGCTATAAACAACGCGATCACGCTGACCAGCAATAGCCACGGCAATCCCTTCAAAAATAAGGCTCCTCGATAGCGACGTTGTAGTAAGACGACAATTCCCCAACAGACCAATGGAGTGGCCATAAACGAAGCCATGAGGTTGTTGCTGAATACATTGTTGCCTTCAACAAAACTGTTGAACCGTTTTTCTAAAGGAGGAATCACCATCACAGGGGCAATCCACAAACTGGAAAGCTGAATGTTCAACTTTTGGAATACGAGTTCTGCCCAGGCACGAAGTCCTGTTGTGAGTGCATACAACGTGACGAGAAACAAAATCAGGAAAGCGTATTTGAGGCCGAGTAGTTGTTCAAACACCCAGATGTGTCCGAGATACCCTGTCCGAATGTCGATTCGAGACGTATTGATGACCCAGTAGTCATTTGGAAGCCACTGGCCTTCGATCAAGACTCGGTAATATGTCAAATATTCCAGAACCCCGCCGGTAGTGAAACGATAACCGATCACAAGCAGGCAAAGGGAAATTGGCAAGAATGGGGTGAGCCAGCGAGACATACTCTTTTTTGAGTTGAAACCGAAGAAAGGCATAGTAAGATAGGTGCCTTCAATTTATCAATAGAATCAACATACTACACTATTAATCAAAAATGAAAACAAAGGGGGCTAGTTGATTAATGAAAAAGAAATTGTGACCCAATTGCTCGGTTCCGCAGATATCCAAATAAACGGGAATCGACCTTGGGACCTTCACGTTTTGGATGAACGTTTTCATAAACGTGTTTTAGCTGACAATTCCTTAGGTTTGGGCGAAGCCTATATGGAAGGTTGGTGGAAAAGCCAAAAAGTCGATGAAACGATTTATCGAATGTTGCAGGTGCGGTTGAGACAACAGGTCAAACAACCCATCCAGGTTGTGGGGCTGTGGTTGATGGCCAAGATTGCCAACCGTCAAAACAAACGCAGGTCCAAAGAGGTGGCCGAAGTTCACTATAATTTGAACAATGACCTCTATCGTCACATGCTAGGATCCACAATGGCGTACACTTGTGGATATTGGAAAAATACCAATTCTTTGGATCAAGCGCAGATCAACAAATACGATCTGATTTGCCGTAAACTCGATCTGAAACCTCAGGACGAAGTATTAGAATTGGGATGCGGTTGGGGGGGCTTTGCCAAATACGCAGCAGAACAATATGGATGCCATGTGGTAGCCGTGAATATTTCAGAAGAGCAGGTCAAGTATGCACGAGAACACTGTCCTGATTCAGTTGATGTGAAATTATGCGACTACCGTGATGTGCATGCCTACAATCCTACTCGCAAACAATTCGACAAAGTTGTTTCTATTGGAATGTGTGAACATGTGGGTGTGAAGAATTACAAACGCTGGTTTCAAATTGTGCTGGAGCAAATGAAGGAATACAGTCTGTTTTTACTCCATACAATTGGCAGTGACGAGTATCTCGAATACTGTGAACCGTGGTTAGACAAATATATTTTTCCGAATGGCGTATTGCCTTCTCCTAAATCGTTGGGAACCGCCGTTGACGGTCTGTTCATATTGGAAGACTGGCATGATTTTGGTGCTTATTACGACAATACGTTGATGGCATGGCATGAAAATTTTGAGCCATATTGGCAGTCTTCTGAAGAAGTCCGCAATGCGATTGTTCCCTATCCGGCCGAACAAGAAACCTTCTATAGGATGTGGAAATATTATCTGCTGAGTTTGGCTGGAGCTTTTCGTGCACGATACGTGTCCTTATGGCAATTAGTACTTTCCAAAAAGGGAGTACGAGGTGTTTATTCCGCAGTTCGATAAACCTCATTCGATTCTCCGCAAAATCGACTCAACTTGATAATCTAAGTTTAGTTGCTTCGTATTCATCATAATTCGGCTGTACGTTAGGAATAACCTTGCATTGCAGTCACCTCAAAATCTTAACTTGACTCAATTTCAAACTGAGGTGTATGTCTCCGCTTTGGTTTGTGAATCGTTTGGTAAATCGGTTTAGCGGGCTTCGTTTGAAGACTCATCCTATGAAGAATGGAAGCTAACCCCCAATTCCTGTTTTGCGGAATACTTATGAAAAAATTTCGGGAAAGCACAATTGATGTGAACGTGCGTTGTGAAGGAAATATTTGCTTGATAGATGTGACTGGCTGTCTGAATGCCTTGACCACTTCGCAACTTGAGAAAGAAATTCAGATGTCATTGTATCGTCGTACCTTGCACTTCTACGTATTCAATATCACCCGATTGGAGTCTTTAGATTCAGTAGGGATGGGCTGCCTTGTTAAAATTTATAACCGGATCGAGGACCCCGGGACTCATATGATAATGTATGGTTTATCCGATGAACTTCTAAAATTGTTCCGGTGGACCAATATGGACAAATCGATACAAATCTTTAATACCGAAGATGAAGCTTTAGATTATATTGCTGAAAAAAGCTTCTAATCGGTTTCAGAGACATGGATGGACGTTTGAGCTGCCCAAAATTTCCCCAGTTCGTTTTCCAGTGCTTTGCAGCTTCGTATATTGGTGGAATGCCAGTGTTGTGGAAATAAATTGCGGTAGCGTGAGTGAGTGAAACGTTCGTCAATCAACACCACGATCCCTTTGTCGCATTCACTCCGGATCACCCGCCCTGCGGTTTGCAACACACGATTCATTCCTGGGTATTGATAGGCAAACTCAAAACCTGGTGCTTGGTTTTGATTGAAATGATCACGAATCAAATCTCGCTCGGGACAGAGTTGCGGCAACCCCACACTAACCACAATGACCCCAATCAATTGTTCTCCAGGCAAATCGATTCCCTCGCCAAACAATCCCCCCATAATAGCAAACCCCAGTCGGGATTCAGAAGCATTGGATTTGGTAAAATGGTGAAGGAACTCAACGCGAGCCTCTTCGGTCATTTGGGGGCTTTGCTCAACAATCTCGGATGGCAATTCTTGGTCAACTACCCGGTTTTTGACTTGTTGCAGGTATTGGTACGAAGGAAAGCATACTAAGTAGTTGCCATTGCGGCTTTGTACGACTGTTGCAATCAATGCGGCCACCTCATCATAAAAGTCGGCGCGCTTGGCGTATGTTGTTTTCACGTGGCTAGCGATAAACAATCCCAAATGTTGAGGAGGAAATGGGGATGGCAACGCAAGTTGATGATGGTCGTCACTCAACCCCAAGGTGCGGGCATAATAAGGAAAAGGTGCCAACGTTGCGGAAAACAGAATGGCACTATGGGCCAAATCCAAGCTTTCGTTTAGTAAAGCCGAGGGATCCAAACAATATAAGCTGATTTGCACATCCTCTTTTTTACCCCACGTAACGAATTTCATCAGAGTGACATAGTGCTCGTCATACAGTTCATAGATTCTTAAAAAGCGTAGTACGTCAAAGTAAAACTCCAAGAGTTCTTCTTTGAATTCAGAAGGGGGAGCTGTTGCTAGCCAAGGCTCCATTGCCTCGCAAAAATCTTGGAGTGCCCCAAATAAATTCGGTTTGGAATGCCGGACAAAACAATCGTGATTTCGTTTTTCAAAGCCAGATTCCGGATCATCCACAGATTTTTTCAGGTTCAGTAAATCACGATTGATCGATTTGAGAGAACTCGCAATTGCAGGTTGTGATGCTTTGACAACTCGACTGAGGGTTAACACTCTTTGTTTACTTAGGGTTTCCGAAAACATGTCCCGTGCTCGCTCGAGCAAGTTGTGGGCTTCATCGATTAACAGTGTTTTGCGGCGTTTTCGATCTTCATGAAAGCCGCTCCACCCCGCGGTTGGATGAAAGACGTAGTTGTAATCCGCGATGATCACATCAACCCAATGGGCCAACTCCAATGAAAATTCGAAAGGGCACACACGGTGCTGTTGAGCCAATGCTTCGATTTCTGAGCGTGTGAACTGGTTTCGTTGAAACGCATCATGCAACGCTTCATTCAATCGGTCAAAATAGCCAACGGCATAGGGACAGGGAGAGTCGTCTGTTGGCTCTAACGATCCATTTCGGCAGTAGCAAAGTTTGTCCTTGGCAGTGAACGTGATCGTTTTGAGGAAGAGTCCTTGCTGTGCCATATCGTTGATTGCATCTTCAGCCATCGTACGACCGATTGTTTTGGCCGTGAGATAAAAAATTGTGTCATGCTGACCTTCACCAATCGCTTTTACCGCAGGAAACAATGTGCTCATGGTCTTGCCGATTCCTGTGGGAGCCTGTGAAAGTAATTGCTGCTCGTTGACAACGGTCCGATAAACCTGAACCGCTAAGGGGCGTTGGCCGGGACGATAACTTCCATAAGGAAACTCCAACGACTTGATCGATTGATCTCGCTGAACTCGATAGGCCACCACCTGATCCAACCAATCAAGATAAGCGGAAGTTACCTGTTCAAAGAAAATTTTGAGTTCTTCTTTCGTATAGTGTTCTTCAAAATGCTCTTCGGTCTGACGATCCAATTGGAAGTACGTCATACGGATTTTGCATTCCTCTAGATCTCGGTCCTGGCATAGGATGTGAGCATAGATTTGTGCTTGAGCACGATGAATGGTTAAGGTGTTTTCAGATAACGTGTCCGGAGACCGCAGGGTGGATTTGATTTCTTCGAGGATCGGAGGGGAATGATGGAGAAAGAGACCGTCGATTCGGCCGCTGATGATCAACTCCACTTGATTGCGTTGCAAGACGTGTTTGACCGCCACTTCGGCTTCATAACCTTCTGGACGCTGCTTTTGCAATTGCCGATGGGCTTGTGCTCCTTGTTGTGCGGTAGGGCCTGCTTGAAAACCCGTGACAAGGTCGCCAGCTCGGCAACTGTAACCCACCAACTCTTTGACTGCGACTTTAAAGACATGCATTAGGATTCAAGACCAAAGATCAAGTTTCGTGGAATTGGCTCAATGGCGTTCCACTGAATAGCTTAGATAGTGATTCCAGGAGTTTGCTTTTATTTGGATAGTGACTCCAGGAGTTTGCTTTTGTTTGGATAGTGACTCCAGGAGTTTGCTTTTGTTTGGATAGTGACTCAAGGAGCTTGCTTTTCATACAAGAACCAATGCCATCCGGAAACTCCTGCCAAAGGTGCTCGTGATTCAAAGGCCAAAGTGTAGGTCTGGCCGCTGGGCGAGATCCATTGAGTGTCTGGTTCCGCGGCCCGATCCATATTGTGCATCAGATACCATTGAGGGCCTTCAACCGGCCAACTGTTATCAGGAAGATAAAGGAATTGTTTAGTAAATGACTCGAATTCCAAATAATAATTCAAAAGCATGCCGTTACGCTCGGAGTGATCGCTTGCCAGTGTGATTCGATTGCCCTGTGTTTGATGGATCATGTGTTTCACAACTGCCTGATATTGACCTCGGCCATTTTGATAAAATTCCCACAATCTCCATCCATTTCCCAAGCAAAATATAAGCGCAATTCCAACGATTCCGAATTTTGCAACACTTCCAATATTCCATAGTCGTACTAACAGGGCAGCGAGTACGATCAAGACCAATGGCAAACACATTAAAAAGTAACGCACTTGGGCATATTGATATTGAGTGATCAGGATGATCAACAGCGGTGCTCCAAAGATGGCGATGCTATAGAGAATCCACAGGTCTTTGTTTTCCCTTTTCCACCAAAGCAGTTGCCAACCGATTGCAAGAAGCACCAAGCAACCCACCCCGAGGCTCAATACACCCGTATCTGGAGTACCAATGGTCCAATTGAGAATGGTGTTGATCACGTCCAACCATTGGTTTTGATCCCCACCCCCCACGACCATCGGGCGA
The DNA here is from genome assembly GCA_028281495.1 of SAR324 cluster bacterium. Taxonomy (GTDB): domain Bacteria; phylum SAR324; class SAR324; order SAR324; family NAC60-12; genus JANQJU01. The sequence continues at coordinate 477,829 of JANQJU010000029.1, read as the reverse complement.
ATCTGAATCCAGTACAACAGCTTGATCACCATCAACGGAAACGTGTGATATATAAACAACGGCAATGGATTCCAGAATTTCCGAATCGACCAAACTAGGATCGCCAAATACACGTAAACAAAACTCAGGTGAGCTAAAAATCCCAGCATTGCACTCAGACCAAACGCAATAGGAAGCCACCAACGATGGCGGTCGAATGCTTTCTGCATGAAGTGAATAGATACCAAAGCAAACAACATCGCAGGGGCATATCCTCGCGCTTCCGTGGAATAGATGACCAACGGAAAGGCTAAAGCATTGAGTGCCATGCTGATTAACGCGACCCCTCGACCGTGTTCTTTGGCAATGATTCCCGCCATCACGACCAGCCCAATTCCAGAGAAAAACGGAAGGAGCCGATAGATCATCCAATTGGGTTGATAGCCAAGTAATCGAAGGATCCATGTGTTGAGCAGGTGGTTGTTATCATGTTGCATGGTGGTCAAGACATCCCAAAACGAGGGGGCACTCAAGGCAATAGAAAGCGACCATATTTCGTCAAACCAGAGATCATTAAATAGGGCAGGAATACGTACCAAAATGGCCAGCGATAGAATCAAACCTGCGGACCACAAAAATAAAGGGGATTTAAGAGAAGGCATAGAAGTTTAAAGCTGATTGGGATCCCAGGATATTCAATGTTTGTTGCATGACCGAACACGACCTAGTTTTGGGCCTTTTAAGTTAAATACCCCATATTAGGCGTGTTCGTAAACACGAAGACACGATATTGGGATAAGCGGGGAGGGTTCGTCAGTTGTTATATTAAAGTTAAGTTAAAAGCGTAAATTTTACATTAAAACGTATTTAATGTTTGACTTTTACGGACACGATTAGTTAAATTCTCTTATCTTGTTTCTTGGAAATAAATTTTAACGTAACGTGAACTTGAGGAGACTAGAAAACATGGGGCTTGGTGAGGATTCCCAACGCTTGGTTTTTTTCTCGAAGCGAATCAGGATTACCGTTATGGTGCTTTTTTTAAACTTCTGAGAAACCAGACTCGTTGTAAACCGCTATTAGATCATTTTCTGTCTAGGAGGACTCAATATGGGTGAACGAACATCATACACACCAGGAACATTCAGCTGGGTAGAATTAGCTTGTCAGGATGCTGCTGCCGTTAAGCCTTTTTATCAAGACTTATTCGGATGGTCCGTTAACGATATTCCGATTGGAGAATATGGGTTTTATCACATGTTTCAGTTGGACGGGAAAGATGTCGCCGCAACGTACACCATGCAAGGTCCTGAAAAGGAAATGGGACTGCCTTCTCATTGGAAAAGCTATATTACTGTGGCAAATGTGGATGAAACGACAGAAAAAGCGTCTGCTTTAGGTGCCAAAGTGTTAGTGCCCCCGATGGATGTGTTTGACTCGGGGCGCACGGCTCAGTTCATGGACCCAACGGGTGCTGCTTTTTGCATTTGGCAAGCGAAGAATCATATTGGAGCGAGACACGTCAATGATCCAAATACCTTGAGCTGGAACGAGTTAATGACAAATGACGTCGAAGGATCGAAGCAATTTTACATACAACTCTTTGGTTGGACGGCAGAGACCGCTCAAATGGAATCCAACGAGTACACGTCGTTCATGAACGATGGGCGGATGAATGGTGGAATGATGGCTATTCAAAAAGAGTGGGGAGAAGTGCCGCCTCATTGGGGGGTGTATTTCTCAGTAGAAAAATGTGACGCAGCTGCGGAAAAAATAAAATCTCTAGGAGGGAGTATATTAAGTCCTCCTATGGATATTCCTGAAGTGGGACGCTTTGCAGTGGCGAGTGATCCACAAGGTGGGCATTTTAATGTGATTGAGTTGTTGAATCCCGAAGATTGATCTCGAAGCATCAGATCGTACATTTCTCCTTGTCAGCCTCCTCCTCAGGAGCAAAAAGTAGGGGAAAGGCGTGTATCTCTTTGGGAAGTGTCGTTGCTTCCCCTTTGGTAACTTAGGGCAGCTACCAGATACATGGGCCTTTTCCCTACTTGTATTGAACGTGGAGTACCTGAAATGGCACTCCAAATTCTTGAAAGTATTTCATCCAACGCTTCTGGTTTTGTTGAAGCCGATCCCCCGGCGATTTCACCTCTACCAATAAATATCCTCCTTCTTTTGGAAACACCACTAAATCAGGGAATCCGGTTCGATTTGCCCCCAAATCATAACTCAAGCGATCAAAAATTTTAACCAAATGCGACCGATTCATGCGTGCTAATGCCAATTCCAATAGGGCTTTGTCGAAGTGGGGCCAGTGGATAAATGAGTTACTGATTCCTTGTTTTTCGTCATAGGTTTGCAACATGGCACGGGACCATTCGGTGTCTTTTTCGATGACTTGGAGCCGTGTCTTAATCGCCTCTTCGCGTTGGTTGCGAAACTCCGGAGTGAATAATCCCTTGGGGCCTCGTTGGTAATAGTTAAAAAATGCGCCTTCCAGCGGCATGAACACGATATCCCAAAAAGCGAGACCAAACAGTCCTGTCATCAAATGGTTTTCCACATAGTAGACCTGATGGCCTTCAGATAGAAAATGCAGCATCGCCTGCATTTCCACTCGTTCATCCGATGGAGGGAGAGTCACTTCGCATTCGGGAAGGACAGTCGGAGCGGGCTTGGGAACCGTGTGACCCAATTTTTTTTTAAGACGATTTCCGAAGCTAAAAGCAAATTCCATTTCTTCTTCACTTCGGGGGTGCTGGGTGATTTCTTGACAAAGGTCTAAGGCTTGTTGAAGATCCCCTTGTTTTTCTAACAATCGGGCGCGTCGCTCGCGAGCAGGTGGGAAATCGGATTGTTCGTACAATTGCAAGGCGAGCGCCGGTTCACGCAGCCGTTCCAATTGGCGGGCTAATGTGTTGGTAATTCGATTGTGACGCCTTTTTAGACTGAGGTTGTTACTGTGCTGGGGCAACGCTTCAAAAAGTTTTAGAAGGGTGCTCACATTATTGCTTTCCAAAACCTCTTCAAGAGAATCACGAAGCACAATCATATTCAGGGTTTTTTCAAGCAGTTCCCGATTTTGGAAGTAACGATCCTCAGGTTGAATGGTGTAGGATTCGTACCGGATCATTCCCAAATCCAGCAACACAAATTCCGTGAAGTCTTGCCTCAAATTTCCAAAAAAACAGAGCCGATAAATGATCAATTCCATCATACGAATCGGTTCTATCCACCAGAAGTATTGTTGAATTCTAGTTCTCAACGTTTGCGGTGGAGAGTCTTGCACGACTTGGTCGATTAGATCTGGTTTTTTCAAACCCCGCATGCCAGTTCGAGAGGGGAGCAACCCCAACAATTCTTCACGCACCAGCATTTCCACCAGCAATTCAATTTCGATGGTTGGGTTGATTGCACAAAACCCCGCTTGTTCCAGCTCTTGGCAGGTGTGCGGGATGTTGGGGATTTCTTCGTAATGCAACTTGTCGCTTCGGAGATACGGACCTTTCCGTGAGATCAAGCGCACATACAATCGCTGTCCTTCGATAGAGAGTCGCTTGAAATCTTCATAAAATGCGATTTCTTTTTTGGTCAGTAGATCCGTGTATTGGGAATGAACGAAATCCAGCAACTTGTGAAAGTTATCGAGGTAGTAATCTGGCTTCAGCTCAAGCCGGGGTGTGAGATCGAGATTGGATGGCATGACATGATTTTCTGAGTTGAAAAGAGAGGAATGCTAACAAGACACCCTCGAAATAAAACTGGAATTTTGCTCTGTTCTAACACAGAAGGAATTAGCGACATTACAAAAAATAGTCACGGTGCACGAAGTTAGAATTAGCATCGTTATAGTAAACCTTAAATTGAGAGGGGTACGAAAATGAATGCCACGATGAGGAAAACAATTGTAACACTGGTAACCTTTTTAATCATTACGGGCCTTAGCTTTAGCTCAGTGAATGCAGAATCTGATCTAGTTTTGGCGACGGCAACCACGGGGGGAACGTATTACCCAGTTGGCGTTGCGTTGGCTACGCTCACCAGTATTAAACTGACGCCTAAACATAAAATCACAATGCGGGCGATCACCTCAGCTGGTTCTGGAGAGAATGTAATCTTATTGAGGAAGTCCGAAGCCCAACTTGCGATTTTGCAAGGCCTTTTTGGTGCGATGGCCTGGCAAGGGAAAGGTAAGTACGAAGGAGATCCGCAAAAGCACATGCGGTCGATAACGATGTTATGGGAAAATGTGGAACACTTTTCTGTGAATCCAAAGTTAGCAAAGACGGGGAATATCAACGATCTCAAGCAATTCGGATCGCAGAAATTTTCAATAGGTGCCAGAAATTCCGGATCCCGGGTTTCAGGAGAAACGATTTTGACGGCTTTAGGGATCGACCCTAACAAAATGCAATTGGAATATATGGGGTACAACCCATCGTCGAAAGCCATGCAGGACCTCCGGATTGAAGGCATGAATACACCGGCTGGCCCCCCAGTCAGTGCAGTGACTCAGGCTTACGCTCGATTGGGAGCAAAAGGCATCCGTATCCTGGAATTCACCGATGAGCAAATCAAACAGGTCAATTCGGAATTTCCGGTTTGGAGTCGCTATGTGATTCCTAAAGGGACCTATCCCGGACAAACCGAAGCGTTTCAAACGATTGCCCAACCCAATTTTTTAGCAGTTCATCCGGATGTCGATGAGGAAGTGGTTTATATGCTGGTGAAGACAATCTACGAAAATCTACCGTTCCTTCACAATATTCACAAAGCCACGCGAGCAATGAAACTCCAGCGAGCGATTGTCGGGCTTCCAGTCCCTCTGCATCCGGGGGCGGCCAAGTATTATAAAGAGCAAAATATTACCATTCCAAACGATCTTATGATGCCCTAGCGATTCTGGAAGTAAGCAACATGGCTCATCACAACACGAAGGAATCTGAATCGACTCAAACAAAAATACTCGCAACCGATACGACCCGTTCAGAACAAGGGAGGTTAGGCACTTTCGTTTACGGATTGTGCATCGTCACCTCGTTGTTCCATTTATGGGTGAATACATTCGGTTCCATGAGTGAGATATGGCGCAACAGCCTCCACATGGGGCTGTTGGGGCTGATTGGGTTCCTTCTGTATCCTATAGTGCGAAAGCCCACATTCCGTTGGGTTCTGGGGATTGATATCGTCTTAGGACTTCTGGTCTTGGCCGCTGGGTTTTACTTGGTGTTTATGGAAGAAGCCCTTTTTGAACGAAACCAAGAGATGATTTTTTCGGACATGTTGTTTTCTCTGGTGGCGATTGTATTGGCGTTAGAACTCTGCCGGCGAACGACTGGGTTTGTCATTCCATCATTGGGCATTCTGTTTCTCAGCTACTTGTTGATTTGGGGAGATTGGATCACCGGCCCCTTTCGTTTCCGAGGACTGAGTTTAGAAACCGTGCTGTATCGAATGTATTTCACCGAAGAGGGCTTATTTGGGCTCACGGCCAATATCTCTTCGACCTTTGTCTTTATGTTCATTTTATTTGCTGCGTTTTTACTCAAGTCGGGCGGTGGTGAATTCATCATCCGGTTGGCATCCGTTGCGACCCGAGGTGTGACAGGCGGACCCGGCTTAGTTGCCGTGCTTTCTAGTGGGTTGATGGGGACCATTTCTGGCAGTGCTGTGGCTAATACCGTATCGACGGGATCGATCACGATTCCGATGATGAAGAACGCAGGATTTCGGCCTAAGTTTTCAGCGGCCGTGGAAACAGCGGCTTCTACGGGTGGTCAAATCATGCCTCCAATTATGGGAGCGGGAGCCTTCATAATGGCGGAATGGACTCAGTTGCCTTATGCCACCATCATGGCAGTGGCGGTATTGCCAGCTATTATGTATTTCGCCTCTGTGAGTTTTTATGTGTATCTGGAGGCACGCAAAAACAAGATAGTCGGCGAGACAGACGCCGATGAAACCTTGACGAAGGTTCTACTGGATGGCTTGCCCTTCCTCCTTCCCATCGGGGTATTGGTTGGAATGCTCATCGCAGGATTCACGCCTACTTATTCAGCAGGCTATGCGATCATTGCAGTGATCGTTTCTTCGTTTATCAAGAAAGTGTTGAATCATCCGATATCTTTAGTCATCCCGGCATTGTTCCGTGAAGTTTTGGATTCGTTGGCATCAGGGGCACGCAATATGGTGGTGACCGGACTGCTGTTAGTGGCAGTGGGCACCGTGATCGGCTCAATTAACATGACTGGCATTTCAGTTCAATTTTCTCAGATGGTGATTGAATGGTCGGGGGGGCACCTGTTGTTGGCCCTGGTGTTGATTACCGGGGCCTCTCTGTTGATGGGAATGGGGCTGCCAGTCACAGCAGCCTATATCATGTTGGCGGTGTTGGCAGCACCGGCCTTACAAAATTTGCTGTTGATGGGTGCTCCGGCCGTGCTTGAATTAATGAAACCGGAATCGCTTCAACCCTTGCTTCAAGATCCTCAATTTTTGGGCAGTCTGATGACGGTCAATCCCAGTTTGGCTGAAAAAGCGATGCTGGCGATGGTCGATCCCACCCAAGTTCAAGCCTTGATCGACGATCCCTTTTTTATTCAAGCCTTGGTGAATAGTGTTCCCGAACTTCAAGCCTTGGAAATGGGCTACCTGCTCACAGCGCACATGATCATTTTCTGGGTCTCCCAAGATTCCAATGTAACCCCCCCTGTCTGCTTGGCTGCTTTTGCGGGAGCTGCAATTGCAGGTTCTCCACCGATGGCAACCGGAGTGACTGCCTGGAAGCTCGCAAAGGGCCTCTACATCATTCCTTTATTATTTGCTTTCACTCCTCTCATCCATGGAACCTTATTCCAGCAAATCGAAGAATTTTTGTTTGGCACATTGGGGCTATTCGCCTTTACCGTGACAATGGTGGGCTACCTGTATAAGGCTCTGTCTATGCCCGAACGCATCATGATGTTAGGCGTGGCTTTAATGTTGTTTTGGCCATTGTGGTGGGTGCAATCGCTGGGGCTTGCAGGCTTTGTGGTTTTGATGTTGGTGAACACTAAAGGGAAGACGGATACCCTGTCGAACCAATCCTCAAACGACAAGCTCTCTACCCACTAACACGTCTCTCAATCATTCGTTTCAAAACTAAGGAGTTTTTCATGAAGATCGTCATGTATTGCGACGGCTACTACCTGTATTGGGTGATGTCGCTTGTAAAGTATTTTTATCAGCATCCAGAAACTAAGACCGAATACCAATTTGTGCTGATATGTTGGAAACAGGAATCACGTGAGAAAATTTCTCGTGATTTGGGAAATTTGGCATCTCAGATCCCTATCTATTGCATACAAGATTGGGTGAAAAGCCGCTGGGATAGCCATGTTGTTGAACCGGAAAGGGTTCAACAGATTGAGGCTGAATTGGGGCATGCTTTGACGTGGTTTTGCTTGGGGCTTTATCAGTGGGATGAAATCTTTAAAACCCGTTATCACGGGATCACGCGAGAAGAAACAAATGAAGGATACTTGAAACGAGTCGTGCTGACTCATGGTTGTGTGAAACACATTTTGAAAGAAGAACGACCGGATTTTGTTTTTTTAGAACAACCAGGCGGCCTCCACAGCCATATTTTTCAGATCTTGTGCGAGAAACAAAACATTCCTTGCTTTTGGTTACGGGGAGCTTATTTCAATCATGTTCTGGGATTTGTTACTTTGGAAGGAGAGGCTCCGTTATTTGACTATTTCTTTTCTCATGTTTCGGAGATTTCGCCGGAAATTCGTGAAGATGCAGAACAATTTTTAAAAACATTTTGGAACAACGATGACATTGCACCAACTGAGAAGCGTGGAGAACAACTGGCACCCGCAGCCATAACTTTTAATACCAACTTGCGGCTGCAATGGAAGAATGGCGTGAAGTTGTTAAAAGAATTGTGGCATTACCAACGAATGGCTCCACAGGATCGGTTTTTGAACTTTTACCGGTATCCGCTGGATGTCCTTCGCAATCGAGTTCTATCGAAATTCCGTGTGAAGTATTTGATACGCGAATGTGAGCATTATCCAACAAAAACAGAGCCTTATATTTTATTTTTGTTGTCTCGTCAGCCGGAAGCCTCGACGTATGGATTGGCTCCGTTTTATTTCGACATGCAGTATGTTGCTCGCATGCTTTCGATTTGTTTACCAGCCACTCACAAACTGTACATCAAGGATCATCGAACCCAATTTGTGAAGTCGGTAGCCCGTGGCAAAAGTTTTTTTGAAGACCTAACATACTATTCAAACATCAAGATCATTCATCCATTTAAAAACACCAAATCGTTGATGCGCAACGCATCGGCAATCGTGACCACTTCGGGTACTGCGGGAATCGAAGCAATTTTATTGAATAAACCTGTGGTTTTGTTTGGGAAAGCGTTTTACCAAAATCACCCTAAAGTCCACGTTGTGACTGATATCACACAACTCCATCAAATCCTCACTCGGGCGATCTACAACTGCCCCGACCTGCCTCAAGAAGATCTCATTGATTTTGCTGCATGTTTGAAAGCTTCGGCTTTTCCAGGAAATATCAGAACTGTTGAAGCAGGCTTACCTGAGAATATTGAACAACTGCGACAAGGTTTCGTGAAATTCATTCAATTCATAAATGAGGGACGGCCCACCTTTTGAAGAGGCAAGCCATTCAATCTAGCGATTCCCAAGAAACCGGTACAATTCGATCCCTTCCTGTTGCCAAATTTTTTCAAAGAGTTTCGGCTGATTTCTTATCCAGTCTAAGTATTTCGTGGAATAGTTATGTGAGGTTTGCGCGGTATACGGATGCCAATGTTGGCTTTGGAAGCCAGTCCAACTAAATGGAACTAAGACACGAGGATAGAGCACGATGTAGCAAAATTGTGTTTCAAGAAGCCGCTGTTGAAATTGTTCTAAGGTCAAATCGGACATGGTCGGGGTCGACCTCGTGTCGGATTCAGAAACACTCAGCACAAACCTTCTGTCGTAAGGCAGACGAAATTTGGGATCCGGTGAATGGAGACCCGGAAAAAGACCTCGTCGGGTGGAGACAGTATAAAAATAACCTGATGTGGCCAGATAAGAATTTACGTAAGTATTGGCGAGCACATAAGAACGAATTCGCAGATGTGAATTTTGGGAAGCAATCGGGTCAGGGCAAGTCTCGATGGGCTGAGAGCGTAAATACTCAACAAGTGGTTGTAATTCGGATCCATCGAGTTGTGGGGGTGGGCGATACAAGAAATGTTTCCAGCGGCCATAATATGGATCATTGGATTGAAAGGTCAGGCCAAATCCAAAAATAACAAACACAACCCATCGCAACCAATTGGCTCGTGTCAAGGATTTCCTCTTTAGAAAGACTCCCCCAACAATTGCGAGAAAAAACCAGTGATGACTACCGAACATCAAACGATACAGCGTGTCCGGAGAAACAACACGAATCAAAATGTCCACAGTCGCGGGGTTGAAAATGATGATCACTGGCCAAAGCACAATCATCGAAAACAAGCGAAGCAGCCTCGGAGTTTTGCGATACAAAAGCAATAAACCTGCGATTCCGATAGAAACCCAGCCCATCACCCCTAAAAATTCATTTGTCCGCGGAATCCCATGGATATAATAGGGGTGATCCCCCAATTCAAAAATCGGTAAAAGTACAAACGAAGTCTGTGAAATTATGGGGCGGGCCAGTACTACACCGATTCCCCCCAAAATCGCTGATATTGTTAGGATCAGGCAAATTCGCTTTATTGAAGGTTCGAGCGATTTGTACATGAAAACGAGGCTCAATGCCGCTACACCAAAGATAGTATTGATATACAATAGGGCTTCCTGTCGGTGATTGAACACACAGATTAATAGAAGGGGGATCGATAGCACCAGGAAGTGTATACGGCGTCGGTAGAACACCTCAAACATTGTGAAGATCATCATTTCGACAAAAACCACGAAGGTCAGTAAGTTCGATCCGAGTGGGTAATATCGATAAAAGCTGAAAACGCTATTGCCAAACGCGAAGATTGAAAACAACCCCACAACGACAAGAGTTAGTTTGGAAAGACGAAAATGTGTGGCCCAATGCAAATAGCTCCAAAACAACATCCCTCCGAGTGTCGCAGCGAGCATGTCCATTTCCCACCGTGATAATTGGTCGGACTCGGATCGAGACAAGAGCCAATGATTGAGAAAATAGGAAAAACGACCTTCTCGTTGCATGAGTGGCGCATCCTGAAAGGTCACGATTGCTTCCCAATTCTGGATAAACGAAAGGTGGTAAATAGGATCGGACGGGAATTCTAGATACACCCCTACATAAGCCGAAACTGCCACAAAGATAGCGGTCAACCCGGCTTTCCAATATTGTTCTGAAGACCGTGAGAGGGGAAAGTTTTTTGAAAAAGGAAAAAGGGATTTTGTTGAGGTCCACCATCGCCATCCCAAAAAAGTGAGAGGGACGATGATCAGGAAGGCATTGTATAAACCGCGTACGAAATCAACGGGAACCCTTGAAAGATTACCGAGTAAATACACGATAAAAAATAGGAAGATCCCCCACGAGAAGACAGGAAGGGTGTTTGACTCAATACGGAACCACTTTTGGATCAACCGATTGCACCACGTCGAAACCAATATAACCGTCACAACGAAACCGACCAATTGCACCAGAAATCCAAAAGCCGCCATAATACGTTTTACCGAGGTTTAAGTATCATAGGATTCATCGACAAGACCTTGGAAGTTATAAAAAAGAATTCGCTAAATTAAGTTAGCCTACTTCCAAACTTGGAGAAATGTTGGAGCAAGAATTCCAAATTGAGCATTTTCCAGACGAAAAACGAATTTCCTAATGCGGAGTCTCGGTGGTAGCATGAATAATCGGTTGTGAACTTTTCAAAATCCACTAGTCCCGATTGAGACAACATGCCTCCGCGCAAGCGATCCAAGACAGAGTTGTATAAAATGGATTTCAGCCATTCGCGTTGTGGTGAGGAAACATAATGCTTCACATCGGAATACAACGAGGCATCAAAATAAGAGGCGAGTACTTTTCGGGCAATATATTTGGTTCGTCCTCTTCTTATTTTAAGAGAAGACGGTGCCGCGTACATCCATTCGATCAACCGGTGATCCAGAAACGGTACTCGCGATTCCACGCTGCTAGACATGGAGATACAGTCTGCAAAAAATAGAGCCTTGGGCACCCGCTTTTGTTTGAGGTCGCGATACATCGCTCCTTGCAAAGCCGACTGCGGGGTAGGAAAAGTATGGGGAGCGTTCGGATGGTCTGAAATCCATTGATGCAGCTCTGGTGAACTATAGGAATGCTGGAGGCTCATGTTGTCATTGGAAATCACGCCTTTGCTAAATACAGGTTTGAGAAATGCTTGGTACTCCTGGGTGTGAGGTTCTAATTGTTCACCATGCGCTTTGTTGTAGAATTTCATCTCGGACTGCAACAGATCTGGGTAGGCTTCGATGTCTTTAAAGAAAGCCGGATAGTAGTATTTATAGCCACCAAAAATTTCATCCGATCCTTCGCCTGAAAGTACGACTTTGATACCCCGTTCTCTCACGGTTTTCATCATGTGGTAGAAGGTCAACACACCCAACCCCCCTAACGGTCCTTCAAATATTCCTATCGCTTCTTGAAACAAATCGAGCATTGCTTCCGGGGCAACATAGGTAGTCTCATGATGTTTCAACGGAAGATATTGGTTTTGTTGGATACGCACCACTTCGTCATAATCTGGTTCCCGAAATCCATAAGAAAACGCCTTCAAAGAGGAGCCTTCCTGTTCATCCATCAAATGATAGAGCAGTGTGGAATCCAAGCCGCTGCTCAGGCAAATGCCCACTTCCACATCGCTGACCAAATTCAGTCTCATGGCATCTTTTAGGAGATATAAGGCCTCTTCATAAATTTCGTTTTCGGAAAGCTCGTGTTGGCGATTCAAATCAACGTCCCAATATCGAACTGTTTTGGATTGAAGGCTGCCGAGATTAAGCATGCGGTAATGCCCAGGCATGAGTCGATACACCCCTTGGATAAATGTGTCCTCATTGTGGCAGAGCAAGCCGTGTTCGAGATAGTCGTAAATAGTTCTACAATTGAGGGAGCAACGAGGGAGCAACGGCAAGATGCCCTTTATTTCCGATGAGAAAAATACTTGCTCTTCCGCAATCGAAAAATACAAAGGTTTCACGCCGACCCGGTCGCGATACAGAAGCAAATGCTGATTCTGTTTATCCAGAATGGCAAACGCGAAGATGCCGTTCAATTCCTGCACAAAATCGGGACCCAAGGCTTCGTAAAGTTGCAAAATCACTTCGGTGTCGGATTGGGTAGTCCATGGAAGGTGCGCATATTTTTGCTTCAGTTCACGAAAATTATAGATTTCGCCATTATAAACCAACAGATTCCCCGTTCGTGGAGACACAAAGGGCTGATTGGCAGCGTCGCTCAAATCGATAATCGAGAGTCGGTTATGTACCAGTAGATAATTTGCACCACGGACTACTGCCGAATAGTCAGGACCTCGATGGTGCAAAATCGTTTTCAATTGTTCCTGCGTTTGTTGGATGGGAGGAATTACAGGACCCGCAATACCTAAAAAACCACACATATTTTCCTTATTGGGTTTCAGACATGAGCGATTGCAACAAATGGAGATCTTCAAGAGAATCGAGGTTCACTGAGCGATTTTTCGGCATGACATGCATCAATGGGTGTTCTGAAATCAAACGATGATGAGTTCTCACGTATTCGACAGAAGTCAAATAGATCGCTCCGTTGCGGATATAGAGCGGTTCAATGTTTTGACGTGGTAGGCCCAAGTTGTGATCAGGATGACATGGAGAAGCAAAGCCAGAATTCAGGTGGTATATATTCAATTGGTTTATACCTTCATCTTGAAAGCAGGAAATCAAAGAATCTGATTTCTGCGATGCAAAAGCTTCTAAGGCGAGTCGGACATCATCGTAAGTCCGTTGTGGAGAAGTGGGTTGTAAAGTCAATATGGATTGAAAAGTTTTATGCTGGCTTTCAAAAAAATGCAAAGCGTGCAGGATCGTATCTACGGTTTTGGATCGGTCGATTGCCAATTCGTGGGGGCGCATGAAGGGAACCGGTGCTCCGAATTCCTGAGCGACGTTTGCAATTTCAACACTATCAGTGGAAACCACGACCTCCGTCAAATGTCCATCTTGCTTCAGTTGCAAAGCCACTTCTAGGGTGAAGCCGATCAATGGCTTGCCATTAATCGGCAGGAGATTTTTCCCTTTGATCCCTTTTGAGCCGCCCCGTGCTGGAATTACCGCAAGACATGTCATGTGAATTCTCCTTAATAAGCGAGTCGCTTTTGAATTTGAATATCAGCGGAGGCCAGAATCTCCGTGATTTGTTTTCCTGCCGTTCCGTCGCCGAACAAAGCGGAGGGTTGGTATTTTCCGTGAACCACTTGTTTGTGGATGGCGGTTTGAATAGAGCTTGCCTCGTAATCGGCATGCAGCACATTAGGACCATGCTCTCGGCCTTGTTGGCGGGAACCAATGTTAACGGCAGGAACTCCTAAAAAAGCCCCTTCTCGAATGGCAGAACTCGAATTGCCTACAATACAAGCAGCGCTATTGATCAGACGAGCATAATCTTCCACAGCAAAATTCCGATAAAACATGAGGTTGTTCGGTTGGTGTCGTTCTCGAAACATTCTCAGACCTTTGGAGACGTCATCAGATCCTGCATCAACATTAGGCCATAGCCAAATGGCTTGCATGCCTACCGACATGATGGCTTTCAAGGTTTCATTGACTTGGTGGAAGCCTTGACCGTATTCGGTGGTGACCGGGTGTTGTAAGACCACTAAATACGGTTTTGAAATATCCAAACGGTTTCCGGTTCCTCCATACCGTTGCAGAACATCTTCAGAGAGGGTGAGGTCCAGCGCTGCGACGATATCTAAAGAGGGGCATCCAGTAAAAAACACAGTGTCGGGATCCTCTCCCATTCGGATCAAGTTTTGTGCAGACTGTCGTGTGGCAGGGAAGTGGAGATGAGAGAGCTTGGTCACCGCGTGGCGCACGCTTTCATCAATCGAACCCGTCACTTCGCCTCCTTGCGTATGGGCAACCGGGATGTTCATATAGCTGGCGGCAATGGCTGTGGCGATTGTCTCGTAGCGATCTGCCACAGTTAACACAAGGTCGGGCTGGAGATTTCCAAAAATGGTAGCGAGTTCCACAATGGCCAAGCCTGTTGATTTAGCCATTGTGGTGGGGTTTTCTCCTTCCACAACAAGATAAACGGTCGCATTGGGTTCGAAACCATCTCGGCGAATGATCTCGATAACATTACCGAATCGGTACAACAAGGCACTGGCGCTCACCACCAGTTGTAGTTCCAAATCGGGGTGCTGTTTCACGTGATACATGACCGATTTGATCCTACCGTAATTAGCCCGACTGGCGACCACGACACATACTTTTCGTTTTTGCATATTTTTTTTGAAAAATTACGGCTCAACGCCTGGGTTTTCAAAGGAAGTTCCGGAACCTGGTTTCCTGGCAACAATCACATGGTTGTGATGCCGGGTCGACAGCACTTTCTCTATCCTAAATCCGGCTTCCAACAACGGAAACAAGTAGTTTTCTAAGGAGTACACATCAATCTGTTTGCCATAGTCATCAATGAATTCCGAATGGCAGGCAGGGATGATGGTTCCATTGATTCTAATTTGACGGGGGTCTGGGCGACGGATTATTTTTTTAACCAGTAATTTCGCAAGATCGAGAATACTGAGATCCAATTGAGCACGTAGGAACTGAATCACGGCATCCATAACACCAGGGACCACGTGAATCATCACCCCACCGGGTTCCAACACTCGAAACATTTCTTTCGCTGCCCGGTCCAGCTGAGGAATATGTTCAAATACGTATTCTGAAAAAATTAAAGAAATCGATTCTGATTCCAACTTTAAATCAGTGGGCCACATCGTCCTGAATTCGATTTCTGGAATTAGAAATTTATCATTGACCAAAATCTTAGCCATTTCCACCGAACTCGCGTGGGCTTGTGGGACATAGCCTTCATAGGCTTCAGGAATATCAATGCCTAGCAATTTTTGGCAATTGGGTGCCAACAGCAAGGTATTGAAACCATACCCGCATCCAATCTCAAGGGCTGAGGAGTATTGTTTCGATATCGACAAGTATTCGGGAAGCAGTTGTCGAAGCAAGCGAAACTCCAAGCCACGTAATCGAAAATATTCAGGATACGGTGTGAACAATTCGGAGTCTCCACTCAAGAGCTGAATGAGTTGATTTTCCCAGGCGTTTCGTTTTTCTTCCGAAGTGAACGTGGGCAAGTGTTGTAGATCTTCGGGAACGGCCATTTCATCTAAAGTCCGACTCGGTGCAGAAACTAACGCAGAAGGGGGTTTCAACACTCTGGGTTCGGATTTTCTAAAAAGTCGACGTTTTAACAAAAATAAAGGGCGATCCCACCATTGAAGGGTCATCAAGATTGCAAAGCGGGTCTTGTCTCCCGATTTTTCAAAATAATATTGAGGTGCACGCCAAAAGGTACGGAGCGTCCCCCACGGACTTTGGAACAGGGCGTAAGGGTTCCACTGGAGCTGGTTGAGGAAAGCCGTTGCCATGCGACGCGCGTCTACGAGATAAAGCGGTGTCCCTTGAAACAACGCCTTTTTCAGAAATCCCTGTTGGGTCATGAATGTCTCGGAATCGGGACGACCTGGATTGGGGCCGTGAAGATAGCTGGTGACTTGATGGTGTTCCCCGTTCGGGTCAATGACCTCGAATTGAACGGGATTGTCCAAATACCGTAACGGAACTTTTCCCCAATCTTCGATGGCATGATACAGGCTCATGATGTCGGTGTTCATGCCTAGCACAAGAATCTGCGTGTCCCATTCAAGCAGCTTTTCCCAAGGGCTACCAATGCCGAATGGAGTGTCTAGTTTTTCATGGTCTCGCACCAAATACTCTGCATGCTTTCCAATTGCGGCGACGGAATGGGTCGGATGCATGCTTCGTACGGCACGAGGATGCAACCGGAAAAATTCACTAAAAAGACCGAGGTCAGATCGAGAGTAGCGGATATCAAAAGGCCGGTCAGGATTGGCCGAGATGTAGGTGAAAGTTGGAACCAAAATGGTTCCTTGTTTCCCCACCATTTTCAGAAGCAGCTCAATCACGAGTTTTGCTTGTGGAAGCGAGGCCCCCAAATCGCTTAGGGAACAATGTACCACCAACATCATGTCTTTTTGCACCCCTAAGCTGGTCAGTACTGTCTCTAACTGTTCTAAATTCAAGGCTGGCTTGATGGGGTGCGGACGGAATTTCCGCCATTCTTTTATCAAGCGCTGGCCCAATTGGGTGTTTCTCAGATAGGTCTTCATTTAGAAATCATTGAGAGGTTGAGTCGGGGAAACAAGAAGCAATGCACAAATAATTCCCTCGCTGAAAGATGGTTTCTCGGTGAGCCTCCTCAAAAGGAAATACGGTCGCCGGAAGAATGGCTTCCTTTTGGATGAATAAGCCCGAAGCGAGCACCTGTTCGCGAGCATGGTTTACTGATTGGTAATGATAAATGTGATCTTCTTGAGCTAAGTTGACGGCCATGGTTAGAAACAAGGTTCCTTGAGGTCGCAACGCGTTTTTAAGGTTGAGCAATGCCTGTTCCGGTTGTTCTAAGTGTTCCAGCACCTCGCACAAGATGACCCCATCAAACAAGCCGTTGTACTTGGAAGGCAAACCATCAGCGTCTTCTAAGGGAAAAGTCTCTTCTTTTAAACCCAAAGTCGAATATTGATAAAAATCTAATAGAGCTTTTGCGTATTGAATGGTTTCAGAAGAGTTGTCGAAAGCCCAAACTTCTGCTTGAGGAAGGTGGTCGTAAACAAGTTTGAGCTCGTACCCAGTACCGACTCCGACCGAAAGCAAACGAAGTTGCGGAATCGAAGTTTCATGAAGAAATGAAACCAAGTGCTCAAGTATTTCAAACCGATGCAATGTAACAACAGAGGACAGAAGCAGCGCTAGGTTGTACTGTTCGCGATCAATGGGAATCACTTCGCTATAAGAGGAAGCAGGATAGGTACCCTGTTTTTCAAACAGCGTTTGTAAAGTATCGATTTGGCGTTGACGCTGAATATAACCGTCTAAAGGGTGTTCGTGACGATATTCGATAAATCTCAAGATATCCTGGGCATAGGGTTCAAACTTCCTGCCTTTCATTTTTTGCAGGCACACCATGGAAAGCGCCAGGAGACGTTCCTGTTTTTGAAAGTAGTTCAAAATGTCAGACCACATCAGCATCGAAAAATCAGCCTATATTAGGGGGTAAGCTTTTGTGACAGTGTTTCCAGAATAGCTGGGACGCTCAAAAGTTCCAAAAATTCGTCTGGTGTGAACTGAACTTCGAATTCCTCTTCAATCGCCATCACAAGGTTCATGTGCTTAAGTGAATCCCAGTTTGGTATAGTTTGCGGAGATGAATGTTGATCCAAATCGTCCATCGGAACCAAAAGGATGCTACTGAGAATTTCCAAAACTTTGTGCTGAATATCATGGGGTTCCATAAAACAAGATCCTTTCTCCTAAAGGGGTGTTCAATTTTCTCACTTGGGATCAACTAAGCAGAGGGGAAAATAATTTTTACAAAATAGGAAAGAATCTGCTGTAAGGGTTGGCTCGTATTCCATAGAAACAAACGGCGTTCGTCCGTACGCTCTGTCTCGATTTCGACAAATCCTTCCTTGGCATAAAATGGTTCCACTTGGGCATTTTTAGGAGTTTTCAAATATTCCCCAATGACCTCCCGATAGCCTTGGGCGTGAGAGAATTTCAAAAGGCTGTTCAGGAAAGCAGATTCAACCCCTCTCCCTAAGACCCGACAAGATAAAAGAAACGTATCAACATATACTTGATCTGCCTGATATCGAAGAATTGCAGTTCCCACGATTCCAGAATCGCCAAATCGGTCGTGTAAACGCAGGCAAAACGCGTCGCTGTTGGGATTTTCGATGAATTGTAAAATATCCGATTCCTCGTACCGCCGGGTCGTGAGGTTGAACTGATTGGTCTTTTGCGTCTGCTGAGCCACACGCGGTACGGTCAGTTCATCGACCATTTGAATGTCTACGACCATTTCTAGCGAGCGATAATAACTCTCCAGATCGGAACTCTGAGTTTTAAGGGTTTGACGGTGGTGTTCTGCTTGATACATGGCACCACGTTGCCGATCTTCTTGGGAAAGCGTCAAAGTATCAAACCAGGCCCCGGATGCCAGATGCTGGCAAGCATGTATTGCTTCATTCGTGGGGATATGCACGGTCGTGACCTCCGGCAGTTCATGCTGTACCAATTCGATCTCAAATTGGTTGTCGTCGACAAACACCAAACTGTCCAAACCGATGTTCAATTCCCCTGCGATTTCACGAAGGTTTTGGGCTTTGTCCTGCCAATTGATACGCGATGCTGCGATGTGTTCTTCACGCAACACCATATCCGGATGCCGGTGAAAGACTTCCCACACATCGTCCGTATTGTTTTTACTGCATAAGGCTAGAATCACTCCCCGGTGATACAAATCTAGTATGGCCTGTTGAAACTCGCGATAGGGTGATCCCGGATAAGCATTCCCCAGATGGATACCAGAGATTCCTTCTTCTCCCACAATACCGCCCCACAAGGTATTGTCGCAGTCCAGCACCAAACATTTTTTGGCCTTTCCTTGAACCGATCTTAGGTATTTGAAATTTTCATAAGCGATATGCTGCCAGCCCGCCCTTGAATAAGGTGAACGATTCAAATGCCATGACCTCTGATCATAAAATTGCAAGGCCCCTAGACGCAATGCGCACGATGGAAGGTCCACGTAGTACGCACTGGAGGTCGTTCGTAAGATTTGCTGAAGCTGTTGGTTTAGCTCCTGGATTGCTTGCGCCTGTCCTGTTTTTTGTTGACTGTCCCAAATTCCCAAGGCTGGATAAACTGGAGTTTCAAAGCCTTGCCACAAAACCATCGCTCCTGTCAGTTTGCGAATGCCTTGCAGCATGGTTTGAATCAATAGGGAAAGCCGTTCAATCTCATCTTGGATCCCCGAATCGTTAAGTGCCGCAAAAGAACGAGTGAGCAAAGTGGTAGCTGTCTCCAAATGCAGAAAGACCAAAAGGCCGTCCCATTCATTTTGTAACCAAGAGGCTGCTCCCCCCGTGGTTTCCTGCATCATTTGATCGTACTCTCCAAAACGAATGGCTGCCTGAAGATTCGCCTGATGAGCTAGATAGTTGAGATACGGTTCGATGGGTTCGGTAACGATGTTTCTCAGTACAGCCAAGCGTAATGGGGGTTGGTCACTTTTCGATGCTTCGAGGAGTTCTTTTTGAATATTGGTTAACGAAGGAAATTGAGGGTGCATAGGTCTGGAAACTCAAGCGTCAGTGGCTATGTGCTGGGCATAACTTTTTCAGTGAACTCAGAATACGTTGGATTCATCAGAGCATCTCGATGTTGAAGAAGATACTCCAAAGATTGGTAAAAACCATCAAAATCAAACACCTGGGAAGGATCTACGTAATAGTTCAGAATGTACGGACGTCGCGCATGATGGAGTGCAAAATCAAGGTTTTGTTGAAAGATGCGAAAGTAGTCTGGATCGGAATATCGGCGATCCGGGTCGAAACGAATGCTCCACGAATCAAACACTGCGAACGGATTATCGAACATCCCACTGAGCGGAAACTCCCACAAATCGGGCTGTGGGCGGTAAACTTGACCATAAACAAAGCGTTTTAAGGGCAGCGTGGATGTCGAATAACGATAACCGTACTGTGATAACAAGCGATACAACGAACTCAATTGAAGTACGGATTGAAACGATCCGAAGTGTGGTGTGCGATAACCTCGTGGAGCCGTTCCAAAAATCTGAACGATGTTTTCATGACCTCGCACGACATCGGTTTGCCATGTTTTCAAGGGCAGTTGGTTGTAAAAAAAAGAGCTGATGTATTCGTTGGTCTCTTCTTTCAAATGGCAATGGCTTTGATAGCCATGATTGAGAAACTCGTGACCCGCGTTGTAGAGTGCCCGATAGGGTTCAGGGTGTTTTTCTAATTCCATTCCTGGAACGGCAAAACAAGCTTTCAATCCGTGGCGATGCAACTCGTTTTGAAGGGTCGGGACCACTCTCGCATCTTTTTCGGTATCACAATCAAAAGAAAGGAAAAAAATGATTTTATCTTGCCAACCGGCAGGAAACCGAAAACTTTTGCTTGGTTTAGAAGATGCCTTCTGGAAAGCAAAAGGCATGAGTCGGCTGAGCTTTGAAACGACCCTATTGTTCAACATGGGTTCCCATATCTGGGATCTCCAGGTGGTGTGCATGAGTCAAACTCAAAAAAAGTTCATAGTGAAGAGATTGAGTTTTTGTTGTAGTGAAACAGCAGTAATACTTGAAATTGATTTTAAGGCCTAAAATTTTGTTCAATTTTCCTCATATTCTCCCTTACCACTCCCTATGGTCATCTTTATCATTAGAAATTTCAATGACTTGGATCACATGGTCCCCGTGATTTATAAGTATGCCTCCGTTCATGACGAACCGATTGCCGTCTTTTCACAAAGCTACACATTGGAATTGGAATCGGATTTCCGCATTCAATTTTTGAAGCAAAAATTTTCCAAGATCACGGTGGATTACCTCTATCATGCTTACAAACCGACGATTTTGCATAAGCTATCAGGGAGCTTGATCCACCATGATGACTTTCGAAAATACACTAAGGAAACTCTAAAAAACATCTTTCAGCAAAAACAATTTTCCGAGATACCGCGGGCAGTGCTTGTGTTTTTAGCCCGGCAGTTGGTGATTCGAGGCTTCAAGAAGGTATATTCGCGCCATTGGGTTCGCAGTCTGTTTCATTATTTTGAAACCTCACTCGTGGTGATGGATCATGGTTGGTCTCTCTGGTTGCACAGCGAATTGCGAGAGGAGGCGGCTCATCTAGGAATTCCTGTAATGGAAACCCCCCACGGACTTCAAGTGATTATGGACTTGGGGTATAGAGAAGCCCACGAAAGCTACGCCGCTGCGACACAACACCGGATCGTTCCATTTCAAACCATTGCCGACTACTTTTTTAGCAGAGACTACCCAACTGCTTTGATTCATGTGCTAGGAAGCCCGAGGTTCTGTGCAGAATGGGGAAAGGTTTATGACCAGTTGATACCGAAGGAAACCATTGCGTCTAAAGGGGGAAAACGCCGGCTCAAGGTGGTTTATATGGATAGTAGTTGGTTGCATACCGAAGCGGTGCAAGCAACCTTCGCTCGTTTAGCGGAACTGGATTGGATTGATCTCAAAATAAAGCCACGTACTCGCGAATTGTTCACCAATCTCGATGTCAAAGACGGAACGTTCGAATACGTTCCCAACACGCATTCCAACAATTTGATTCAATGGGCCGACGTGGTGATAGCAACGTTGTCAAGCATCGTTATCGAGGTTTTTTTGCAAAAAACCATGCTGTTGTTTCCGAGATACTTTACCGATCTCGAAATGATTTTTGAATCGTATGATGCCTGCGCTAAAGCCCATTCTTGTGAAGAACTGGAACAATTCTTACGCCAAAAATACGAACAACCGGATTTTGAACCCTATCCGCAAGAAAATGTGGATCGGATGCTTTCTGATATCATCTATAATGGCGACACCCAGCGAGACGTCTTGGGCGAGCATGTACAGCTCATGGACGAGCTTCAAGGACGGGTTTGAGCAACTTTTTGGCTGCGGAAACGATTTCAGTGGCAGTGATGTCTTGGACGCAGGAGCCAAGTGGGAATTTATCGCATTGAAGACGACTGCATGGACTGCATTCGGGTTGCCTGTCCAAGACAATGATCCGTTCATGCCGAGGAAAAGGACCAAAAGTTTCAGGACGTTGATTTCCTACCAATGCCACTAAAGGAGCCTTGGCAGTCACTGCCATATGCATAATGGAACTATCTGGTGCAATGCAAAGCACCGTTTTTTGAAGTAGTGCAAACACCGCCATGAGCGAGAGTTTACCTGCTTGGCTCATCACATGGTCGTGTCCTTGACGGATGGCCTCAGCTACGTCCACGTCGTTTGGAGCGCCCACCAATATCACGGGTAAAGAGAACTGCCGGACCACCTCTCGGAAGGTATCGACTCTTAGTTTACGTATTGGGTCTTGACCAGCTACATGAATCACAACAAAAGGCGTTTGGCCCCAATTTGCGGACAACAAGGTTTGGATCTCTTGCTGTGCTGATGGAGTCGGAAAAATTTCGAGTTTGAGTTCTTCTGGGCTCCAATTGGAGGATTCGGGAATCATGCTGAGATCCCGTTCAATAATATGCATCTGCTGATAGAAAGCACGCTTCCGTTCTTGAGAAATCCGCCCTTGGATGCGTTGCCACAAACGCAGTTCTTCAAAGAAAAAGGGGTGGCGGATCCAAATTCCATGCTGCCCCCACAATCCATATCGCTGCAATAACCCAACAGGCGTTCGAATTGAAAAAACTACAGAATAATTTTTCACATTCAGTTGTTTTGACAAATCCGCATGGGCTTTGGGTGACGCATTTTTATCAAGCAGATAGATATGGCCAATATGAGGGTTTCCCTCCAAAATGGAAGCTGCCAATGGAAATGTGACAATATCGATTGGATGTCTCGAAATTTGATGCAGTTTGCGAATCAGAGCTGTGGAAAAGAGAAGGTCGCCGATGCCTGCCATGGCGATGACGAGGGGAGTTTCAAGAGAAGGGGAGTGGAGCCAGTTTCTTGCTTCCACCAAGAGATTCCAAGCAAATACTTTTGCGAGTTCAACTTTAGGAGAGGACATGAAACACGTTCCTTCAACTGGATGGATTCAAAATGCCTTCGTATAAGGCCTTTTCCCGTTGTTCCATGAGATCGCCATCAAGCGAACGAGCACGCTGGATCGCGAGTTGACCGAAACGTTCACGTTCGGCTCGATGGTTGATCAAATAGCGAATCGCTGAGGCAAAGGCTGATGGCGTGTTAGGAACCACCAATCCGCATTCACCCAGAACTTCCGGCAAGGGCTCTTTGTGATTGACGACAATGGGCAACCCGGAAGCCATCGCCTCCAAAACAGGGATACAAAATCCTTCGTAGTGGCTTGCCAATGCAAACAAATCAGACTCGGCATAATGGCGTTGAATCTCTCGGTGCGGTACCGAACGGATGAACTCCACCCGAGTTGATACTTTTAAAGTTTGGGCTAAGCGTTTTAGCATTACGTAATCCTCTCCGTTTCCGATGAGGGTGAGTCGTACGTTGGGCAATTCGCAAAGGGCTTGAATGATCGTAGCCGGGCTTTTTTGAGAGCACAACTTGCCTACGGTCAACAATCGGTAAGTTGTTTTGACCGCATAGTTTCGGGAAATGGCGAATTGTCGGGCGTAGACTTTATTGTAAATCACCTCAGTTTTATGGGATGGGACGCCATGCCGTTGACAATAGTTATTGAGGAAATGGGTGACATTGATGATCTTCGTAGCATGCCGAAGGCTATAGGGTTCATAGATTTTCTTGGAAAACCACCACCAGATTTTCAATTTCCAATTTTTGGATTGATCGGGAGCGAACTCATCAGGGTCAATGTGGTTGGAAAACACCATAGGAATGCCCAAAGTGTGACCCAATCGCGCGGCCAAAAAACCGATCAAATCGCTGTTGTAGGCTCGGATGCAATGTGGGTTTATCTGAGTTACCGTCGCGAGTAACCGAGCCCATTGTTCTTGAAATCGGATGTAATAATATATCGGATTCAGTTTGCCCATGGGATGCAACTGCACCGAAGCATTGCCAAAAAGAGGTTGCACTGAATGAGAGTCCGCTTCTTGATCCGTAAAGGTGATGCAGTGAATCTCATCAAAAAGGTTTCCAGGATTGTAGTATCGTGGTTTGATTTCGCCCTTGTTGACATACAGGATCAAGGGGTCGTTAGGAAAAACCAAAAGTCGTTTCGTCATTGTTTCAGATTTTAAAGTTGCTTGAATCGTTGGGGAGGCACTCTCTAAGGGAGTCGCTACCGAATGTAAAGCGTCTCATGAGGGAAGAGACTGTGCAAGTCAGGTGTTAGAAGGGAATGGCATGATTTATTTGATGTTAATGTGGTGTGGATTGATTGGAGTTGGGTTCATAATCGGTTGCTCGATCCTTAAATACCTTCAAGTGGATATCCAGAAAGACGGAGACTATTTTATAACTGCCACATGGAGCGGACTTATCATCTTGTCAATCGCTCTCTTGGGTTTAGCATTTTTCGCTCCCTTATCTCCTTTAGCCGGAGGAATCGTAACGGTAGGTTGGGTTGGTGTGAGCTTGGGGCAGAAAGACCTTAGGCTTCGCTTGAAAACTTGGTGCCGTAATCATATGAGCGTTTCCGCAATCCTGGGTTTTTTGATCCTTGCTGCCGGAGTCGCGTTTTTTGTGACCCGTCCTATTTCCTGGTACGACACCCTAAATTACCATCACCGAGTCATCCGTTGGCTTTCCCATTATGGAGTCGTGCAAGGCATTGGATTGATTACCGATCATATGGGAATGGCCACCACTTGGTGGTCCCTGAATGCCCCATTTAATTTTGGTTTGCTGGAATCACGAGTAGGAACGCTGCTGGGAGGGCTAGGTTTGTTGATGGCTCTTTTGCATCTTGCCTTGTTAGGAAAACGTATTCTTCAAAAACAGGCTGACTACGTGGACTGGTTCGTTTTATGGGCCTTGCTGTTCATTGTGTTTCATTTTTTGATATGGGGAGTGGTGGTATCTCCTTCCCCCGACGTTCCCGTTGCCCTGTTGTTCTTGCTTCTGGGGTGGAGTTTGTTGAAGTACCCAGGAAAGCTTCCGGTATTTCTGGCGATTGGCATTGTCGCCATGAAGCCAATTGGGATTCCAGCAATTATCCTGTGTGGCTTGTATTACTGGAAATCGAAGCAATGGCATTGGAAAGCGGCTCTGTTTGCCGGAAGCTGGGGCCTGATTTTGCTTTTGCCCACGTTCGCCTACGGCTGGAAAACGACAGGCTGTGCCATGTTTCCTGCACACTATTTGTGTCAGGATTCGCTACCTTGGTCGGTTGGCACCGAGTTTGCGAGGAATACGGCACACACAATTTCCATGGCCACTCGTTGGGCGGGCATGGTTCCCGAAACGACGGATTGGTGGGAGTGGTTTTGGTTTTGGTTCTGGCAAGAAGATGGCATCGAAGCTGCCACCCATAGTCTATTTTTCACAGTGATGTTTGTGTGGAACGCTTTATTGCTGATTGGAATTTTGATTTCACGATTATTGGGCAACCCCACCCATACCGGCCTGACACGCCTTGCTTTACTCTTTGTCGCTCAGTTTGCCTTTTGGATCATCTTTGGCCCCAACAATCGATATGGCTTTGGGTTTGTTTGTTTGCTTCCCGCTTACAGTCTGGCTCAATTCCCTCTACTCAAAAGCGGCTATGGGCTTTGGTGTCGACGATTGCCGATTGTTCCTTATGCGCTCACCGCCTGTTTGGTTGTGCTTGGGGGAGTGGTCGCCGCAGGCAAGTTGTATCCAAGAACTTTTGATCGTTTGTTGGTCCAAGGATTGAGAGACGGCACCATCCAGAATTATCGCTTGGAGTCCCCCATATGGATTCCTCCGAAACTGCATCCGTTGATTTCGAGCTATCGCATTGTAGAAGGGCAAGTGATTCCTTATCTTATTGAAACACAATATGAAGATATTGAAGTCAATGGGGTCCAACTCCGAATCCCGGTGAAAGCGGACTCTTGCGCCTTAGCTCGGTTGCCTTGTTATTTAAAATCCCATGTTCAATTCGCGAATCCTGAAATTGGAGTTTCAGCTGGATTTATTAAAAAATCAGGTCCATAGCCTCAGACTACTAGGTTCGGGAATCACTTTCCCGTCGACAAAAACACCACAATTCCGTATTGAACTGATTTTTAGTCTGTTCACTCTTTTGGAAAGGTGATCGGAACTAAGATTGCGAAACCCCTATGAACAATGAAAGGAATATTTATTATGACTAATAAGGAAAAGTACAATAAGGTGTTTATGGAATGTTTTTCTCTTGAAGAACAGCAACTAGAAAATGACATAGAATACAATTCTATTGCTTCATGGGACTCGATAGGCCATATGGAAATGATCGCAGAACTTGAAGACGCTTTTGATATTTCCATGGAGACGGACGATATCATTAATTTTAGCTCTTATAAAAAGGGCTTTGAATTGATGGCGAACTACGGAATAGAAATTTAGATAGAAAAGGCTATTCTCCTACCTCCTACCGCTTTGAAAGTATCTAGATAAAAGCCAATCTCCAGACCACTCTCAAAAAGTCGTGTGCGCTCAAAAACGTGATAATTAGTATTCCTGAACCATCCCTATCCTAATAGACTCGAAGGCTTAAAAACGGTGATGTGCTGGAGGCGTCCAAATCGAGAAGTTCGACTGCCTTAGCTGGAGCTACAAAATCCGTTATTGGTTCATAAAACAGGATCCTTAGTACAAAAGGACATATCATGGAAAATCGAGAAGAAAGTATTCAGAATATAAAAAACATGGCCATGCGAATGAGAAAAAATATTCTCGACATGGCTTTGGCTGCAGGTGCAAGCAGCTCTCATCTAGGAGGCGGTTTATCCATTGTGGAAATCACTGCTACATTGTATGGAGCCATCATGAAGTATGATCATAACGACCCCGAATGGAGTGAGCGAGATAGATTTATCCTAAGTAAAGGCCATGGGGTTCTCGGCTACTACACGGCCCTTGCTGAAGTTGGTTTTGTATCTGTGGAAGAGCTGCTCACGTTTGAAAAGACTGGCAGCGATTTAATAGGGCATCCTGTAATCAATCGAAAAAAGGGAATTGAGTTTTCCAACGGTAGTTTGGGAATGGGGCTTTCATTAGGAATTGGAGTGGCACTGGCTGGAAAACGACGGAATAGTGACTTCAAAACTTATGTTGTCATGGGCGATGGTGAGTGTAACGAAGGCTCAGTTTGGGAGGCAGCAATGGCTGCGGCTCATTTCAAGCTGGAGAATATTGTGGCCATTCTCGATAGAAACAATTTTCAGCAAACGGGATCCAACAGTGCAATCATGAGTGTGGGAGATTTGGCTTCAAAGTGGGCTAGCTTTGAGTGGGAGGTTGTGGAAGTGGATGGGCACAATGTTGAGGAGTTGTATGATGCTTTTCATCATCACATTCCTGAAAAACCGCTGGCAATTGTTGCCCATACAACAAAAGGAAAAGGGGTTTCTTTTGCAGAGAACAACAATGCCTGGCATCACGCGGCACTGAGCAAATCGCAACATGAATCCGCAATCAACGAGCTGAACAACATTGAGGTAGTTTGATGGAAATAACTCAAAAAAAAATGAAGTCCTGGTCCAGGATTGGTTCGCGTGCCACGTTTGGCATGGCAGCCTTGGAATTAGGAGAACTGATCGATGATTTAATGATCTTAACCGGAGATACTTCAACTTCAGCCGGGTTGGATCGGTTTAAAAATTCTTATCCTGACAAATTTATGGATGTCGGTATCGCTGAGCAAAACATGATGGGAATTGCCGCAGGCCTTTCTAGCGAAGGGGTGCACGTCTTTACGGCTACATTTTCCCCTTTCCAAACCATGCGTTGTTGTGAACAAATCAAGGTAAACTTAGGCTATATGAACCACAAAGTATGCATGGTGGGATTAGCTAGCGGTTTGGTGCTTGGAACTCTAGGGTACACTCATTGCTGTATTGAAGACGTGGCTGTGATGCGGTCCATTCCAGGAATAACAGTGATTTCGCCGTCAGATTGTGGAGAGACCGTGAAAGCAACTTTGGCGGCAGTGCATCACCACCAATCGGTCTATATACGATTGACGGGTGGTGCAAAGAACCCATCAGTCTATAAAGATGATTACGATTTTGAAATAGGAAAAGCAGACATCATTCAAGAAGGCCGCGACATTACTATTATTGCGGCAGGAACAATGGTTTATGAATCTCTGGAAGCCGTC
Source organism: SAR324 cluster bacterium (assembly GCA_028281495.1). Taxonomy (GTDB): domain Bacteria; phylum SAR324; class SAR324; order SAR324; family NAC60-12; genus JANQJU01. The sequence goes on along the minus strand of JANQJU010000029.1, from coordinate 449,736 downwards.
AAATTTTTATCGGAGCGGGGGATTTCAGCGACTGTTGTCAACATGCATACCATTAAACCGATTGATACCTCTGTTATCGCAAGCGCATGTGAGTCTTCCCAACTGATCGTGACAGTCGAAGAGCACAATGTTGTGGGGGGCTTGGGAAGCGCGGTAGCAGAATACAAGTCGACTCTACCAAATACGCCGCCACAATTGTTTATCGGGGTTCCTGATCAATATGGCAAAGCCGGAGAATACAAAGATTTGTTGGAAAGTTATGGTTTGACCGGTTCTCAGATTGCAGAAACGATCGCAAGCTACTGCGAACACAAGCTTTCCTGAAAGAGAAGAACATGAAAACAGTGCCATTGACCAATCTTAACCCAAGAGATCCTCGCAACATCGTAATTGTGCAAACGGCGCGAGCGAGTTTCGGGTCTGGTTCTACTACCCGAAGTCGCATTAAAAGAATACTTTAGATATTCATTGGAAGTATCAAAGGCTATTTTTATTTTTCCAACGATTAATCAGGAGATAGAGATGGAAAGAAATCAATCCAGTGTGGATTTTGAAGTCGTTCATCAAAGAAGGACTTTAAAACAAAATCTAGTGGCTATCCATAAGACTCCGCCGAGGATCCAAACGAAACGATTGGACATTTTTCCAATCACCAATAGAAGTTTAATCAACTATGAGCGATATCATCAATATATAGGCCATGCGGGGGTTAAATATTCAATGGCAATACAAGCCACGCGGGGATGTCCCTATAAATGCTTTTACTGCGATATCTATAAAACTAGCCCGAACCACAACCGTAGAAGCGTCACACATTTTTTTAACGAAGTGAAAATGCTGGCTGATATTGGTGTGAAGCGTTTCGAATTTATCGACGACATTTTTAATGTAAATAAGAAGAGTTGTACTGAATTTTTCGAACTTGTCTTGAAACACAATCTCAAGTTGCACTTCTTTTTTCCAACAGGCCTCAAAGGCGATCTATTGGATAAAGATATGATCGATTTGATGATTGAAGGGGGATCTATTGGGCTGAATCTTTCATTAGAACATGCGGCACCTAGAATGCAAGAAGTGATGAGAAAGCGCCTGGATGTGGATATTCTACATGAGAATTTAGATTACATTACAGAAAAGTACCCTCATGTCATTTTAACCTTGAACGCAATGCATGGATTTCCAACAGAAACCGAAGAAGAAGCCATGCTCACGTTGAATTATATACGGAGTATCAAGTGGTTAGATTTCCCTTATTTACATAATGTTAGAATTTTTCCTGGCACTGAAATAGAAGTGTTTGCCATTGAAGCAGGAATCCCTAAAGAGTTGATCGAAGAATCTCAAGATATGTCTTATCACGAAAGTGCCCCGACCCTTCCGTTTTCCAAGGAATTTACAAGAAAAGTTCGCTTGATGTTCACGAGAGACTACGTGCTGAATAAAGAACGCCTTCTCAAACGATTGCCTCATCAAATGGAAGTATTTAGCGAAAGCGAATTAAACCAAAGATACAATGCATACTTCCCCACCGATAAAATTCAAACTTTTAACGATTTGTTAAAATTAGCTGGAATCAAGCGAGCCGAACTTCGTATTACAGAAGCCCTGGATGAAAATAAGGTGAACATTCCTGAATTAGCAACCAAGCTAAAGGCTGCGTTTCCCCAAAAGGCCACAGCTCGACCTGATGCTTTGAGGCTACTATTATGTGATCTTTCGTCTTACTTCGTCAACGAAGGCGACAACCGCGAATACAATGTATTGGAACCCCCTTTAGGGTTGATGGCTCTACAAACTTACGTCGATAAAATGTTCAAAGACAGAGTGCATGGGAAGCTCCTGAAGTCTTTTATCGACTTCAATACGTATGAAGAACTGCTTGCAATTGTAAATGAGTTCGACCCTCATATTATTGGTTTTCGAGCAATGACTTTCTACAGTGGCTTTTTTCATGAAGCCATTGCTTACTTGAGAAAGCAAGGTATTGAACAGCCGATCCTAGTGGGTGGGCCGTATCCTACTGCATCTTACGCTGACATTTTAAAAGATCGTAATATTGACGTCGCCGTAATAGCAGAAGGGGAAATTACCCTGACCGACATCATTCAACGAACGATTAACAATAACTATCGCTTTCCTGATCAACAAGAGTTAGCCGAAATTCCTGGCATCGCTTTTTATGACGACAACGCAGAAGAACAAATGGTCGACGTCACCGCTGCAATACCAATCAGTGAAAATTTTGATAAAATTGTGAAGCATAAAGTAGTTTCATGAGTCGATTAAGTAATCCAATAAAAAGCTGTCTTACTTAGTTTTGATGAAAAGCGGAGTAGTTCGAATCGGTAAATTTATGGTTTTTCACAAAGCACTCGATAAGTATTCTGGCAATATTGCTTTTATTTCTGAAGATTCTTCTCCGATAACGTATCAAGAATTCCTCAAAACAGCAGACACGATTGCGAAACATATCAAACAACGTTGTTTGACATTGGTTGTATGTAAAAATAACCTTGAATCAGTTGCTGGTTATGTCGGTTTGATGAGAGCTGATGCGGTTCAGATTTTGGTGAATGATTCTATTGACGACCAATTTTTTTCTAATTTGCTGACAACTTACCGACCAGAGTATATTTACCTTCCCAAAGAAAAATTCTCATTATCTGTCGAAGTTTCATTGGTGTGGTCCAACCGTTCTTATGTTTTGTTAAGAACTAGTTACTACATTGATTATACCCTTCATGACGATCTCGCATTGTTATTGAGCACTTCCGGAAGTACGGGAAGTCCGAAGCTCGTTCGGCAATCGTATAAGAACATCTTTAGCAATGCTGAGGCAATTTCGGAGTACTTGGAGATTGACAACTGCGAACGTGCAATCACCACCATGCCAATGGGTTATACTTATGGACTCTCTATTATCAATAGTCATTTGTTGACGAGTGCTTCGATTGTGCTCACTGAAGCAACTCTCATGGACAAACGTTTTTGGCAGATCCTGAAAGACAAACGCCCTACGAATTTTGGTGGAGTGCCGTATATTTACGAAATGTTGAAAAGACTACGTTTTGAGCGAATGGACCTGCCTTCTCTCAATTTCATGACCCAAGCTGGGGGAAAGCTCAGTGCCGAATTATCATCCGAATTTGCTGAGATTTGCGAAAAAAAGGGGATTCGGTTTTACGTCATGTATGGTCAAACGGAGGCCACGGCGCGCATGTCGTATTTGCCTTGGACGCATGCTCGTTCCAAAGCAGGTAGCATTGGAGTGCCAATTCCTGGAGGAGAGTTTCATATCGAAGACGAAAATGGAAACGTCATTGATAAGAGTGAAGTATCCGGTGAACTGGTATATCGGGGAGATAATGTTACATTGGGTTATGCGAAGAACCGTTTCGATCTTGGGAAAGGTGACGAAAATAAAGGTATGCTTTATACTGGAGATATCGCAAAGCAAGATCGCGACGGTTTTTTTTATATCGTTGGCAGGAAAAAACGATTCCTTAAAATGTTTGGAAACCGCATCAATCTCGATGAGGTGGAAGCTTTGATAAAAGCGACCGGTTGTGATTGTGCCTGCAAAGGTACCGATGAAAACTTGAATATATATATCACCCAACGTGGAAAGGAGGCGCAGATTAAACAGTATATTGTCGAACGCACCCATATCCATCGCTCCGCTTTTACCGTAGTTGCCATTGATGAAATTCCACGGAATGAATCCGGGAAAATATTATACTCAGCATTAAAATAGGCAGCATAAATAGTGAGTTTGCTATGTTTGATCTCCTTTCTATCATTAATCTTCCTCCCTACTCATTGAATAAATCTGAAAAAAGGAGATTGCACGAAGAAGCCTTACATATTTTGACTCTTCACCATTACGACTACTGTCCCCAGTACCGCAGAATCCTTGATGTTTATAGGCACGACTCCAATAAAAAAAGCTCCATTGAGAACATTCCATTTATCCCAGTTCGACTGTTCAAAGACTACGAACTTTCCAGTGTCCATCCTTCGCAAATTATCAAAACGATGACTTCATCAGGTACGACTGGGCAGAACGTCTCCAAGATATTTCTCGACCGAACTACAGCCACCAATCAAACCAAAGTATTGGCTAAGATTACGTCGGATTTATTAGGGAAAAAACGGCTGCCTATGCTGATCATCGATACAAAGTCCGTCTTGAAGGATCGAACAAAATTTTCTGCAAGAGGAGCTGGCATTTTGGGATTTTCGATGCTCGGAACAAATGTCACCTATGCGCTCGATGATGACATGCAGTTGGATGTTTCTGCTGTTTTGGAGTTTAGCAAAAAATATAAAGATCGAGATATTCTGATTTTTGGATTTACCTATATAATCTGGGAGTATTTTTATAAATCGCTCGCTTCCTTGGGAACGACTTTCGATTTAAAAAAAGGGATTATGCTGCACGGTGGGGGTTGGAAAAAGATGCTCGATCAAGAGGTCGACAATACAACGTTTAAGCAGTTGCTAAAAGAAGTCAGTGGCGTTCAGAAGATCCACAACTATTATGGAATGGTCGAACAGACAGGGTCCATTTTTATGGAATGCGAAGCGGGATATTTGCACAGCTCCATCTTTTCAGACATTCTGACTCGACGTTCCGATTTTTCAATTTGTGACCGGAACGAGACCGGCTTGGTGCAGTTGATTTCTCTTTTACCTACCAGCTATCCCGGGCACAGTATTTTGTCAGAAGATTTAGGTGCTATTATTGGTGAGGATGATTGTACATGTGGCCGATTTGGCAAGTATTTCAAACTCTTTGGACGCGCAAAAAACGCCGAAATAAGGGGGTGCAGTGATACCTACGCAAAACAATAAAGTGACCTACTTGGTAGGAATAGCATTGCCGAAGTCTCGCCCGTTGGTTCCTTACGATTCGACGGTTTGCGAGTTTTTAAATGATCTTTCAAAGCAACTTCGCAAGCATCGAGAAGGAACGGTTTATCCCGATATCGTTACATTTGGGTTTTGGTGCAGAAAGGCCAATCTTGCCCAACTGAAAGCCAGCTTTGATAATGGGCTATCGCGATTAGGGCGAGGCCTCGTGTTTCATATCACACCTTCCAATGTTCCCATCAATTTTGCTTATTCCTTTGCATTTGGACTTTTATCAGGGAATGCAAACTTAGTGAGGGTTCCCTCTCGACCCTTTCCTCAGGTGGATTTGATCTGTGCAGCGATCAATCGACTGTTTGAGGAAAGTAAGTATGATGAAATCAAAGCCATGACTACTTTTGTACGCTACGAACAAAATGCCGAGATCACGGCTTCATTCTCGGCAAATTGCGATGCTCGTATCATTTGGGGAGGGGATGTAGCGATTAGGAACGTACGAAAACTTCCGATTGCAGAACATGGGGTAGAAATCGCGTTTGCAGACCGATACTCCTTTTGCATGATAGACTCGGCTTCCATTGCATCATTGGGAGAAAAAGAGCTAAAACGCCTCGCGGAAAACTTTTATAATGACACCTATTTAATGGATCAAAATGCCTGTTCTTCTCCACATTTGGTGATTTGGGTGGGGCAGAACAATGAAAAGGCCAAAGAACGATTTTGGAACGCCGTGAAGAGGGTTGTAACTCAGAAATATAAAATCGATTTTGTGAAGGCCGTTGATAAGTATACACTTTTTTGCAAAGACTCGATGGAGTTGGAGAATATTCAAAGATTTACGACTCACGACAACTCAGTCTCTCGGATGACAATTGATAGTTTGTCAATGAACACAGACCAACTCCGAGGAAAGTTTGGATATTTCTATGAGTATGACACTAATGATATCGAAAGTATCACCGAGATCATCAATGCGAAGTATCAAACGTTGACTTACTTTGGATTGGAAAAATCCCAGTTGATTGAATATGTGGTAAAAAATCGATTGCCCGGAATAGATCGCATAGTGCCTATAGGGAAAGCACTAGACATCGGAATGGTGTGGGATGGTTACGATGTTGCAGGAAGTTTATCTCGTGTGATTGATGTGCATTAATTGTAAATAAGAACCGAACCTCTTTTTGCGGATTTCACCCTAATATTGATTCAACACAAAATAGAATAGTTTATGGAACCCCTCATCTTAGATGTACATGGTATTCATGAATATCAGCAAAATCGTTACCCTTACCTTCTCGTAGATTTTGCAGAAGAAGTGATTCCTGGAGTCAGTGCAAAAGGATATAAAAATTTGTCCATAAATGAATGGTTTTTCAAATGCCATTTTCCTGGAGATCCCAATATGCCAGGAATGTTGCAAATTGAGGCGATGGTCCAGTTATGTGCATTGACCGTGCTCACTTTGCCCGGCAACAAAGGAAAAGTCGCTTATTTGACGTCGGCGAATAACATCAAATTGTCGAAAAAAATTATTCCAGGAGACCGGTTGGATATGGAAACCGAATTGATTTCTTGGAAGCGAGGTATCGGAAAATGTAAAGGTACCGGTTTTGTGAAAGGTGAGACCGCCTGCCGTGCTGATTTTACGATTGTTCTTCCTGATATCCTGGAAGAGTATGCTGTTTCCTCAAACAAGTAACCGAACAGGAAACTCTCTTTTTCGACTCAACATTCTTTTAACAATTTTGGAGGTATTATGTCCTTGCTCGGCAACCCTCGTTTAATGGAAAAATTTAGAAGTTTTCACAAGTATGTTCGGAAAAATGACGGGCAAATCGGAACCAAGCAAAGAGGAATCGATTTGAATTTTAACAACGCTTGTAATTTGCGATGTGAATATTGCTTCACCAACTCTCCGAAGGGCGATCATGTTAAAGATCAGTTACCCATTTCTTTGATTGCCGATATTGCCGATCAAGCCGATGATTTGGGAATATTCGAATTCGATTTACAAGGGGGGGAGCTGTTGCTTCGACCCGATACATTGTTTGAAGTCTTGGAGGCGATTAAACCCGAACGATTTTATCTTTACGTCACCACAAATGGGTACTTTCTCGACGAAAAAATGGCGAAACGTCTAGCAGAATTAAAGGTGAGTCGTGTTTCGGTGAGCATCGATAGTATGGATGAAAAAATCCACGATACGATTCGAGGTAGAAAAGATTCCTGGCGTCGTGCAATGGAAGCTCTCAAACACGTAAAGAACGTGGGTTTAGATCCATATTTGAATATTACGGTGGGGCACTACAACGCGTTTTCAGAAGATATTGAAAAGATGTGTCAGTACTCATTGGATAATGGATATACCACCTTGCTCAATGTTGCTACTCCAGGAGGAATGGCACAAAACAATGCAAAAATTATGGTGGACGAGGAAGATAAAAAACGTCTGATTGAATTGAGAAAAAAATACAAAAATATTTTACGAAATATCTGGAATCCTTTTGATCGTGGTTATGAAAAGGTTTTGGGATGTAACACGGTCAATCGTTTGTATATCACTCCATTGGGAGATGTTTTGGTGTGTCCATACGTTCATGTAAAAATTGGGAATGTTTATGAGCAATCGTTGAAAGAAATCTCAGAATATGGTTTCACTATTGGACGGTTTCACGATCATAGTAGCTTGTGTTTAGCGGGTGAAGATCGCGAGTTCGTTTCTAAATATATGCAGCACAAAGGTCAGTCTATTTTTAATCCAAAACACGCGAAAGATCTATTCACCAAACCAGAAGATTACGTCCAGTCCAAAGTAACACTTCCCACCACTGTATGAGATTGGAAGTATTGTATACCCCACGCACTCGCCTCAACATATTTGTCTTAAGTGCATCACGTTATTATCCGTTCAAATTGCTTCTTAAAACCAAATATTGAAATGTATTACGTTGAGCGAAATCACTAGGAAAGAGCTGAAAGATTACTGGTCTAAAACTACCGAGAAAGGGAATAATCAATGTTACTGGAAGGAAAAACAGCAGTCGTGACCGGGTGCAACCGAGGAATCGGAAAGGCCATCGTCGAAGTGTTTGCAAAAAACGGTGCTAGCGTCTGGGCTTGTATGCGCCAGGAGGATCAAACCACGAGCGATTCGTTATCTTTATTAGCACAACAAACCGGTGTGAGGATCACGCCCATCTACTTCGACCTTTCCGATGCTGAACAGATCAAAGAAGGATTCAAGCAAATCAAGTCAGCAAAGCAGCCTATAGATATCTTAGTCAACAACGCGGGGATTATACACACCGCTCTGTTTCAAATGACGCCAATCGATAAGATGAAAGAAGTTTTTGATGTGAATTTTTTTTCTCAGATGCAATTGACTCAATACATTGTCAAAATCATGATGCGTCAAAAAAGTGGGAGTATCGTGAATATCTCTTCAAGTGCCGCAATTGAAGGCAACGCAGGCAGAACGGCATATGCGGCCAGTAAGGCTGCAATGATTGCCGCAACGAAAGTGATGTCGGAAGAATTGGCTCACTATGGCATCCGTGCAAATGCCATTGCACCCGGCCTCACCCAAACAGGCATGATGGAAGAAAGCACTCCCGACGAGGCATTGGCTGAGACCCTAAAACGACTCAATATGGGACGTGTTGGAAACACTGAAGAAATTGCCAATACTGTCTTATTTTTATCATCTCATCTTTCGTCTTACATGACGGGGCAGGTTTTAAGAGTAGATGGTGGAATGTAAACATTGCTACTTCGACAGCTAAGGGCTTCTTTGAATATTGGATAAAACATGAAATCAAATCAAAAGATCACTATTGGATTGCTGGCACATCAAGACCTGAAGTTGTTTCAGAAGTTCATCAATGACCACATGTCGAGTGAGCATATATTCGCGATAGAGTCCTCCGTATTCGATTGGCAGCATAAGGGGCGCGATGCATACTACTGCATGACCGTAAAGCAAGAAGATGAGATTATCGGGGCTCACGGATTCATGCCTATGAGCCATTTTGATAGCGAGTTACCCGATTCTCAAATTTTTTTGGCCTTGTGGAAAGCTGCGGAAGATCGTGGGATTGGTATTGGCTTTCTATGTTATAGAAACTTATTGAAAGCCTGGAAGCCTGAGTTTATGGGATCCGTTGGAATGAACGAAAGAACATACGACTTCCATCGATGGCAAGGTTTTGAGCTTGGTATGATGGACCATCATGTTGTTTTGTCGCCCCATATCAATACTTTTGAAGTTGCTTCGGTTCCTGCTACTTTCGAACGGCCAGCGATACCTTGTTCTCTCTCGATCTCAGTTGAGAGAGTCCTTGAGGGTGATTTGAAACGAATGGAAACGGAAGCATTGTATGATCACCAATTGCCCTTAAAATCGGATCGCTACTTGATCAACCGTTATCTGAAACACCCCATTTATCAATATGAGGTGTATGCTGTTTCTAAAGAGAATGATTTGCAGGCACTTTGTGTGGTGAGGCCCATACAGCTAGAAAACTCAACGGTTTTACGATTTGTTGATTACATTGGGCCTAACGAAGCGTTTCCATATTTGGGTAAATTCGTATTTGACTTGTTGAGATGTAGTAAAGCTGAGTACTTAGACTTCTATTCTTTTGGCATACCTGCTTCTTTGATTCAGCAAGCTGGGTTCGTGAGTCGACACGGCGCAGACAACTTGATCGTTCCCAATTACTTCGAACCTTTCGTACGTAAAAACGTTGATTTGGCTTATGCCTACAAATCCTCACTAACGGGTCCTCCCGTTCGGCTATTCAAAGCCGATTCTGACCAAGACCGTCCCGCCCTATTGCCGCAATGACTTATTCACACCTGCCTTGACGGCAGGTGTGGGCTATGGAGAAATCAATACCAGTAAAACTATCATTAGATTTATTGCAAGACACGCTTCAACAAAATCGAATTTAAGGCTTTTTAACTTCTACCATATAACCATTTGGTAAGTTGAATTCACAACCATTGAGGTAAAGGCGAATTTGCCAACCTGCTGTATATGCCAAAGTAGGTAATTTTGATATTTCCTTGTTGTTTAATGCAGCTGGAGTAGTGGTTGAGGTGCTAGTAGCTCCCAAAGCATATTTGGAAGTTGAGGTGCATGACTCAGGGTTTTCCACAGTGCCAGTTGGAATAATATAGAAAAATGCTTGAGTTGAATTTGTTTGATACAGGTCATAACCCAACGTATCAATCGTGAACCAATTTGTCCAACTGGCAGCCATTGCAGGAATAGAAAGGAATAAACAAAATGTAGCAATTAGTAGCTTTTTCATAGAAACCTCTTCTGAAAGGAATGAATAAAGGCTTCCCTAAATTGAGATCAACCGTATGTTTGTTAATCCACAGTAGTTAACATATAGCTTTTAATAAATTCAGTAGGTTAGCTGTTGATATTAAGATATGCTAGATATTTTATTTAATTAAAAATATCCCCTGTTTTTGGATCATTCCAATAAAAACTTTAATAATTGTCCTAATTTAAAGAAAATCTGCGTCTATATAAACGGTTCTTCCATAGCTTCCCTACTGTGGATTAGCATACATAGACTTCTCTTCTTTTTTTATTTTTCCTAAATTCCTATATAGGAATATATATAACTCTATTTTTTCTTTTTTTATTTTTCATAAATTATCATATAGGGTTATATGAAAGCCTCGGTTTAATCCTCAGCCGTGATTTAATGCTTTTTGAGTCCATGGTGCCATATTAGAATCAGCCACTTTGGGAAGATAGTTCGTATCCAGACGGGCTAAAGTGAGGGACTGCTCTGGATTCAATGAAGCAATTTCCATGTGAGTCGTCATGGCTAGGCTGCACTGCTTTTTTTTGAGTGTGTCCATAAGCGGTTGATCATAGGCTCCGTAGGGATAACACATCACCCAATCCTGAGTTGGCGCACCGACTCCCTTCAGAAATTCCAAGGTTTGATCGATTTCCTGTTCTTGTTTATCTGAGGACAGGCTATTGAGCCAACAATGATCATAACCATGCCCACCTACAAACATTCCGTTGCGGATCATGCACTGAATCTGATCGGTATCCATGTAAAGCTCTCTTGAAAAAACCGCTTCATCTTCAGCAACATATTTTTTGAACAGATAATCCACGATGGCTTTTCGAGGGGCTTCGGGTAGTCCTAATTGGAGCAGGCGTTTGACAAAAATAACCTCCTTGGGGTCCAAGCGACCAGGAACGGCCAACTTAGCAAAATAGTAATCGTTGCTCTCCAATCCATATTCGGCTCGGAAACGATTTAAACAGTCGAAGACATCTTGAAGAAGGGCATCGAAAGAAGAAGCGGCGGCAAGAGTGAAATGGATCTTGTTCACATCAAGCACTTCATGGTGAAGGATGGTTTTCGCGGGTGGAAAAAAACATCCTTGGATGCCAAATTTATCGAGCAAAGGAAACACCGTGGTGTAGTGATCGATATAACCATCGTCGAAAGTTAAGAGAATGGCATTATTGGGGAATGAAGTATCGTCCGATTCGACCGCTCGGATACAGTCTTCAACCGTCACGAATTCGTAATACTTTTGCATGTAGAGGAGTTGTTCGCGAAATTGACTAGCCAACAATCCTTTAATCTTAGGATACTTCGTGTATCGCAATTCTCTGACATAGTGATACATCACAATCGTTACTTGTTTCATGGGTTGCTTCGCTTCAATGAATGATTGAGAGGAATTGCCAGTGATGGCTGAAAAGAAAAAATGGACAAAGGAGACTATCAAAGTTTTTAACAGAAAAGCTCCACTTTTCAGATATGCCACAGTTTAATGCCCACATTTGACCCTTTGTGGAGCGAGTGAGTATGCGTCCTTGGAACCGGAAAAAGCTTATTGTGGGAAGGATAGTGGCCGGAACATTGGCCGCCTTATTGTGGCCAATGAAGGTCCGTGATCGGCTGAGGAACGATGTCCCCATTTCTCAGATTCAACCACGCCATGTTTTGATATTCGAGCCGGGACTGATTGGAGACCTGGTGCTGTCGATTTCCACGTTGGCGGCGTTTCGTAATCGGTATCCCCAAGCACAAATTACGGTGATCTCAACGCCAGTCGCGAAGGCTATGTTTCAAGGACTGGATTTGGCGGATGAGTTATTAACCTTCGACTGTCCTTGGCTGTCTTACAATTATAGTTGGAAGAACCTGAAAACGACTTGGCAACTAGTACGACGTCTCCGACACCAACAATGGGATTTAGGGATTGAGTTTCGAGGTGATCTGAGGAGCATTTTTTTGATGTTTTTGGTCGGTCCCCAACGTCGGGTCAGTTATAACGTGACTGGGGGAGGGAGCATGCTCACCGATATTGTTCCTGTGAATCCAGCTACCATCCATGCCCATGAAGACAACCTAGAAGTGGCTCGATTTTTAGGCTGCGTGACAACCGGACTCTTTCCAAAACTAGCTCTTTCGCGACAAGAAAAGCAATGGAGTCGAGATTGGTTAAAGCAGCATCACATTGATTCCAAGTGCTTATTGGTTGGAGTGCATCCTGGGGCCAGTCGAGCGATCAAACGCTGGTTTCCTGAACGTTTTGCACAAGTCATGGAGTCTGTTGCTGAGCAATTTCCGGTACAATTCATTTTATTCACTACTCCAACAGAGCTGCCGTTCGTTCGCGCGATTCAGAAGCATTGGTGTCCAAAGCAATCCACGTCCAAAGTAATTCACGAGCCCATCGAATTCATGGGATCGCTTCGAGAATTTATGGCTGTGTTGGATCGATGTCATATACTACTGTGCTTGGATAGCGGGTCGGCGCATATTGCAGCAGCTTTGCAGAAGCCTTCCGTTGTGTTGTATGGACCGGTGAACCCAGATTTCAGTGGACCTCTCTCAAAAAAATCAAAAATTGTAATCAAAGAAGACTTTCCATGTCGCCCTTGCAACAGCGATGTCTGTTTACTATCGGATCGAAATTGTATGGATAGCATTACGGTCGAGGATGTGGTGCAAGTCATGCATTCAGAACTGAAGCAAATCGTTGTCGACTGAATGCTGTCCAGACCCCCAGAAGGTAAGAATCATGAAAAATGCCTATGATTTAGAAAAGGTTCTAGATCCAAAATACCAAAAAATTCTGTCGTTTGATAAGCAAGAGGTCGATAACCCTGACAGGTACAGTAATGCGAGGCTGAATTACTATGATCGACTGAATGTGATCATTCAAATCGTCAGCTCACGCTTGAAAAATTCTCAAAATGTAAAAATTGGAGATTTTGCTGCGGCTCAAGGGAACGCAGGGCTATTGTTGTCAGAACTCGGTTACGAAGTATTGTTGATTGATATAAATGAAATGTTTATATCTTACTCAAAAGAAAAATACGAAAAAGGAAAAGTCAGTTGGATTGTTTCCAATATTGAAGACCTAGACATTGCCAAGGAAAGTTTGGACGTAGCCATCGCTGGCGAACTGATTGAGCATTGTGCTTATCCGGAAGACATCCTGCAGCAAATACTTACATTTGTTCGACCTGGCGGGCTGTTGTTAATAACCACTCCCAATGGAGCTTCACTTCGCTCGAATCTTCCGAGTTTTTCTGAATTGTCTGAAAAAGAGTTAAGAAAAAAATTCGAAGAAACTCAATTTGGACCGGATGGTGAAGATCATTTGTTTCTGTTTAAAATTGAAGAAATTGACATGATTACACCGAAGAACTGTAGCATCATTGAATCGGGCTATCTGGGGGGAACATTCTTGTTAAATCGATTTCCTAAAGTTCTGCTTGAGTTGTTTCCTTCAGAACTCATTGAGCACGCCATTCGGTTTCTATCCAAGTTCCCTGTAATCAATAGGTACATCTCCAATAATATTTATACGGTTTTTTCAAAAAATTCTTAAAATGAATCGTCAAAAACTTGCAGAACTGATTATCCAACGCCTGAAGAATGAATCGTCCTCTCTGAGAGAGCAATTCGATTCGGTATATCCGATTCGTAGCTTCGTGGTAGATGAGCTATTGCCAGCGGATCTCGTAAAAGAAATCTATGAAGCGTTTCCTGCAAAGGAGCAGATGGTATTGCGGAAAAGCCTGCGGGAAAACAAATATGTAGCGGCCCAGATGAATCGGTACAATCCGCTTTTGGAAGAAATCGTATTTGCCTTTCAACACCCGGCAGTGGTGCAGCTAGTGGGGAATATCACCGGCATGCCTCATTTGATTCCAGATGAACATTTGTATGCAGGGGGCATCAGCCTGATGGGAAAAGGACAATTTCTGAATCCCCATTTGGATAACTCACACGATAAGGATCGTAACAATTATCGAGTATTGAATCTTCTTTACTATGTGTCTCCGGATTGGCAGTTGGAATATGGGGGGAATCTAGAGTTGTGGGATGAAGGCCCGCAGAGTCCTCCACGAACAATCACGAGTCGAAGTAATCGGTTGGTGGTGATGAACACGTCTCAGCGTTCGTACCATTCAGTGAGTCCCGTGACTACAGACAATAATCGGTGTTGTGTTTCGAACTATTATTTTTCTCCAGTGCCTCCTGAATCACGGGATTATTTTCATGTGACTTCGTTTCGAGGGCGTCCTGAACAACGATGGCGTGATTGGGTACTCCAAGGCGACTCCCGTTTACGAAACAGTTTACGCGTGTTGTTTCGAAAGGGAATTCGGCCGATTTGGCACATGTACAAAAAATGAAAGGAAGCATGCATTCTCTTTCCACCAAAGAAAAATTGGTTTTTGATGAACTCGCCTCACTGTTCCAAGGCAAACGCTTTCTAGTGACTGGAGGAGCCGGGGCCATTGGCCATTGGTTGGTTCGAATTCTGTTGGAACACAATGAAGTGGTGGTGGTGGATAACTTGGCATCAGGCAATCTGCTGAACTACCCCAAACATGACCGATTGCAGATATTTCGAGAAGATATTGTATTCGATGAATGCCTTAACAAGGCGTTCGAGACTCCCTATGACGTGGTGTTTCATCTTGCCGCAAGCTTTGCAAATCAGAACTCAGTAGAGCACCCTCGGAAGGACCTAATGATCAACGGCATTGGGACATTACACATCCTACAAAAAAGCCAAGAATCGAAGTCGGGGCGGGTTGTCTATGCTTCGTCGTCTTGCGTTTATGGCAATTGCTCTGGAGCCGTTTCAGAAGATCACAGTTTTGATCCCGGAACCCCTTATGCCATAAGCAAATTGGCAGGAGAGCAATATGTGCAGTATTTTCACGAAATGTATGGTTTGCCGACTGCAATTCTCCGTTATTTCAATTCATTCGGCCCTGGGGAATGGCCGGGGAAATATCGTAACGTGATTCCCAACTTTTTAGACAGGGCACGACAAAACAATCCCCTACCCATCACGGGAGACGGGGAAGAAACACGCGATTTCAACTACGTGCTTAATACGGTTCAGGGAACGCTGTTGGCGGGCTTAAAACCAGAAGCCTCAGGGCAAGCCTTCAATATCGGATCGGGGCGTTCGGTAACGATTCGACATTTGGCAGAGTCTGTGAATAGAGTCACAAACAATACTTCTGGCATCGAGTGGAAGCCACCGCGTCAATGGGATCATGTCCGCCACCGGTGTGCAGATATCACGAAAGCCAAAGATTTATTGGGCTACACTCCAAAAATTGATTTTGAATTAGGACTTCAACAAACCTGGGAATGGTTGAAATGTTTACCGAATGATTGAAAAAAGAGGCTATGCTCGGACCGCCCTACTTAATTGTGATCAGTTTCTTCTATCCACCCGTTCAAGAGGCTGAAAGTTTTTTGTGTGCCAAAGTCGTCCATGGATTGCAGGAACATTTTTCTATGGAAATTGTAGCGCTGGATGATCGCAATTCTCATTTTTTTCCTCATGATTCCACCCTCCTTTCCGCTTTTTCCAATGTCACCTCCTCCCATTCATTCACGATTTCGCGATTGCCGCCCCCTGTAAGAAATCACCGTTTATTTCGAAAGCTTCGTGGCGCTTGGTGGCGCTTTGTAGGGGACCCCTTTGTGACCGATCCACTTTTTTCGGGATGGGGTCATCGTGTGTCTCGTTATCTGCGACGACGAATTCCGGAGTTGAAACAAAAAGGCCGTCGTGTGCAACTGATGACGTGGTCGAATCCCGTGATCGTTCATGCGGTGGGGGCCTCTCTAGTACGTGAATTTCAGCTCCCTTGGGTAGCTCATTTGAGTGATCCCTGGACCGACAATCCTTATTCAAAAATCGACAAACCCTGGGGGCAACATCTCAATCGCAAAGCCGAGCTTGCGATGTTGAAAGAAGCAAATGCGATTGTATTGACCAATGATATCGCCTTAGACCGTTTCACCAAAAAATGGGATGCCCAAGAACAAAAAATTGCTCAATCGAAGTGCCAGGTCATTCCACATTCCTATCTGCCAAGCTTGTATAATGTAGATGCTAGGATTCAATTGCCAACCCTACCCACTGACCGTTTCAACTTGGTGCATTTGGGGGCTTTTTATGGGATTCGCACTCCGCTGCCGTTGCTTGAAGCGATGTCGAATTTACTGGCCCGAAACGAGCTTTCGGAAATGATTTTGCTGCATCTGGTGGGGATGATCGATCCGACCATTCTTCAAACAATTCAAACAGAATATGCCGATCTAACTTCGTTTCTGCGGATTCATGAATCGGTATCGTACTTGGCTAGCTTGCATTTGATGAAAGGAGCCGATGTGTTGGTTGCGATTGACGCGCCTACCGAAGAGCCATCTCCGTTTTTACCTTCGAAGTTGGTTGATTATTGGGGTAGTGACTGTCCGATTTGGGGGATTTCTACCAAGGAAGGGGTGACCGATCACTTTCTACGAGATACTGGTCATTATTTTTCGGAGGTACGGGATGTGGCGTCTATCGAGCACACGCTCAATCATCTATCCGAAAATACGGCTCCTCCGAGAGATCCCCAAGACCAATACCACAACAAACAAGTCGTCAAGCGTTATAAGGAAATCATTTCAGGATAACGCGGCATCCATAAAGTTACCGAAAAGTTACCGAAGATCTAGACCCCGAACAATCATACGCAGCGCTGTGATGCTGGGCATAAAGAAATATTCTCCACCCCGTGTTTCAACGAACCGCGGAACTTTTGTTGCAAAAAAGGGGGGATGACCCGATTGCGGATCACTCGGGATCACTGATTTTCCCTTGCCATCCTGGTTTCCCGCCACCACATCTTTGTCATTGGATTGGTTGAATGCGTCACCATAGTTCAGCCATTGTTGTTGGACATATTCAAACTGACGCTCAATACAAGCATTGAGAGCCATAAAAATAATTCCTTGATTACCGGAATCGCTTGGAACGTGACTGGGAGCACCATAAGGCATCCCTCGACGAATGATCCGATGTCGGTTGACCAAACCACTTGGGGAGTCTGCAATGGAATCGCTAATTTCCAATGAAGCCCTTGGGTTAGCACGGCGAGTGTGCGAGCTGACCGGGCACTTGAATCCATATGGGTCGTCCTCCGAGATGTAGTCGAAACCTCTCCAATTTTGTCGCAATCGAACCAGTTCTTCTGCCGCGTCAGGTGAGGTTTGAGCTTGTTCCAGCAACCGGGACATTTGGATATCGACAGCTTGTTTCGCTTCCGTGGAAGAGGCCAAGGTGAGAGGAGTTCCATCCGGCCAGCGCCCCATGAGTTTTGCCATAAACAAATCGACATCGTTTCCTGGGTACTGGGTCGCCATTTGTTCACAATAGGATTTAAAGCTCCCTACGTTTTGATGGAGTTTCCGATACACCAAATAAGTCCCATTAAATCCCAGCTGTCGTGGGGTAGGAGCAGCGGGATATTCCTTGGCTTCATCCGGATGACCTAATAAGAATTCACCGGTAGCCAGTGCCTGCCAACTTCGGTCTCCTTGTTTGTCGTATATTCTTTTCCCGTTCCCTTGCAGACGTTCAGGTTTCAATTCACAACCTTCAAAAAAAGGGTTGCTGATAACATCGTGGTAGCCAAAATGCTCTTGAGAGGAAGGCAATCCATCTCGATAGACGGCTGAGGCATCTTGATACGGAAGGGTTTTCCCATCATCTCCTCGGTGACCTGCCAACAGTTCAATTCCGCCCTCTTTTGAATCCAATTGTCTGATCAACCAAAGGTAGCGTTTTTCCAGACTTTCCACATTTTGAGCGTAGATCGAAACCCAGAGATGAACTGGTTTTCCACTCCATATTGGATCCCAATATTGGGGGGAACTCGAATTGTCATCGCCTAAGATTGCCGAACGGGCCTGCATGCCCATTTGAAAGGCATCGGAAAATCCGCGAAGTGATTGGAAAGGAAGTTCCAAAGCTTTCAGGCCTTCATAGGAGAAGGCGAGGTTTAAAGTCGTGGTTGGCCGTTCGATATCGTCTTCACTCCCTCCAAAGGGCCTCCAACGTATCGAAGTCGTAAGATGAGGAATCAATGAGTTGATGAAAAGGCGTCCTGATTCGGCACGGCTGATGTGGAAAAAAATATAGCGTGCTTTAGGAAAACTGAGTCTTCCATAGCCTTTCAGAATATTGCCTTGGATATCCGTTAAATTTAAAACTTGGGTCATCAATTACCTCATGGTGGAATTTGAAGGGAGATGGAATCAGTCATTGGGTTTGGGCACTGTAGATCTTGAAGAGCAGGGGATTAAAACATGTCGGTTTGACCCGGTTGCCACGTGGGGCCTTCTAAACTTTTGAGCTGCACCTTTTGAATGAAAACTTGAAACGCAGCTTGAAGCGTCTCGGGGCTTTTTCCTTGGTTGTCGGCCACAAACTTCGCGAATTCTTGTTTCAAATACAGCGCTTTCAATTGTTCAGGGATGGAGCCACCAGGGACACCCTCCAAGGAAAAATGGGTTGGTACCTTGCACCGGTTGACGTATCTCTCGAAGCTCTCATAATTTTTTACGTGTTGATAACCCACGCAAAAGCTCCAGATGCTGAAAAGGAACGATTCAGAAGATTCCCATAAACCCTTCAGATAAGCCGCAAGTTCTCCATGAAAATGGCAGTTGAACACCAAATATTTCGATTGGAGATGGCGCTCAACAGGCTCCAAACCTTCTAATACCAAGTCATCCAAAACAAAGAGCCTCGCAGTGTAGGTTCCAGGCACCTTGGCAAACGGGCTTTTTTCATTGGACGGCAGAGCTTGAACCCGTTCGCGAACATGATCAGAAACAGCCTTTTCTTGAAAAATGGCATTGATTATCGGAGAGATGACGACAAGATTGTTGAGATTGCTTTTTGGTTTAGTCATGGCTTTTCCCTTGGTCACTCGTAGCGGGCGCAGGCCCCATTGTGCCCAGATCGAACTGAAGTTGGAGCAACGTATGTTTGTATTGTATCATGAAGGCTTCAGGACTCGATTCGGCAAAATTTATCAACTGAATCAGATTGGCTTGCACCCGTTTTGCAGATCGAAGGTCGTTGACGGTTGCATTGGGAGCGATATGGAAATAGTGATCTGTTTCGATCTGGTTGGTGTGAAAGTAATCGAGAAAATTTTTAACGGGTGCGGTTCCAGGGTAATGGAGCTGCCTTTGCCAAAACAGGTCAACTGCTTGGGGAGCAGCGTTTGCTAGCGATTCCATGTAATGCAGCCCGCTTCCATTGACATTGCCAAAGAACAGCATGTAAGCGTGTCTCAAGCTTTCTCTCGGTTGTGAAGCATCGATATGAACCCACTTGTCCAGGATCACCCATTGCGCGGATTGCATTGAGGAAAGGCGAATCCAACCTTGTAGTCTTTTCGGAAAAAAGGGGAGCACCCGAAACAACAGCTTGTACAGCCGAGCCATCTTGCGTTTCATCGGGGTGATCACGTTGAGTGCATAAGCTTTACCAGCAACATTTGGCATCATACCTCCACTGTGGTTTTAATTTTGTGATCGTAAATTTCCGTCCTTCTAACATGGTCGATTGGACGAACACCAGCGTAGGAAACAAAATGTCCTTTTTGTCACGACTCCTTATTGTGTTCTTAGTGCTGGGCATCTTGCTTCGCATTGTCGTTTTTTCTGAGGTGAAAGAGGGGCCATTGACACAGCATCAGCAATGGGCTGAATCGGACATGCACTTTTTCGAACACTGGGCAAAGCAAGTCGCCCAAGGCGATTGGTGGACCGACCAAGCGTTGCACCCTTTCCATCATTGGAATCAACTCGTAGCTGATATTTTTATTCAACACCATTCAGAAGCTTTTGCAGCAGCGCGTCTCGAATGGCAAGCATCGGATGTTGAGTTAGAACCTGCGAAGGCCTTATGGCGCTATTGGTATGGTCACAAGCAGTTCCACCAGGAACCCGTCTATTCCTATGGAATTGCGGTTTTGTATAAGATGTTTGGACCCAATCCCCTATGGGTCTTTGTTGGACAAATGGGGCTGGGGGTTGGGAACCTGTTGTTGATGATTGTATTGGCTTATCGCTTCTTTGGTCGATGGGCAGCTGTTTTTGCTGGAGTGCTGGCGTTGTTATACGGCCCCTTCATATTTTATGAAGTCATCATGCTTCGAGCAACTTTGATCATTTTTGTTGGCTTGGGTTTGCTGTTGCTGACCGACTCTGTGGTGAAGCGTGGCCAATCGAAGGGTTACTTCGTGTTGGGGATAGCAATGGGATTGGCCTGTTTAGTGAAAACCACGTTTTTGCTTTGGGCGGGAGTGATCGGAATGATCATGATTTATGAATATCGAAGCCGTTGGCCTTTGTTTCTGCGTTACGGATTGATTGGAATAGCAGGGGGAATCATTGGGCTTTCACCGGGAATTGTTCGCAATGTGGTAGTCGGAGTTCCTCCGTTAACATTTTCAAGTGTGAATGCCATTTCGTTTATCAAGTTTATGGATCGAAGTTACGAACCTGGACAATACAAATTTCAAGGACAAGAAATTGCCAAAACCTTAGCCGTTTCCCAAGGTAGGGTTATTCCAAGTATGCAGGAAACTCTTAAGACACACAGTTTTTCCAGTTTCGTGAGCTTGGTATGGAACAAGTTCAAATTTATCTGGTTTTGGTACGAGTATCCTAACAATGCGAACTTTTATTATTTCCGGCAATTTTCTCAAGTGTTGCAAGGGATGTTTCTTAGCTTTGCGATCATTGCTCCACTAGGGCTGATTGGCATTGGATTGAGCTTTCGAGATGTCAGAAGCCGCATCTCCATTTTGCTGTTTGTAGGGATGAATATTGGATTGATTCTGTTGTCTGCTGAAGCAGCTCGATATCGACTGCCTTTGGTCGCGATCATGATACCGTTTGCCGGGCTAGCAATAGCCCAACTGATTGAGTGGTTGCGAGCACAACAGTGGATTCGTGCGGGTTTCGTTTTCTTTGTGTTTGGGGGCCTTTCATTATGGATGCTGCGGCCTTTGCCGGATGGGGTCTCCCTCATCCGCAGCGCGGATTATGTGGCTGCCTTCCAAACCACCTACCTTCCGCGATACACGAACGCCGCCAAGGAAAACGATTGGGAAAGCGCATCAAAAATCTTAAAAAAGTCGTTTCAGGTCTATCCTGAACAATTCACACCTCAGCTTGCCAACTTTTATGCCTCCATTCATTACACCTACTCTCAGACACTCGATGAGCTAGGCCTACCGGACGACGCCCAACGCGAACGAGAAACAGCCATTGAGTTGAAGAAGAAAGCAAAGTGAAGCAAGACCTCCCCCCCTACATTGGGAACGAAGAGGAGAAGGCCTTTGGGGTGGTGGTGATGAAAACGATAGGCCACCGGTTCCAGTTTCGAAATTGGAAGAACTTTAGCAAGTACTAGATTCGAGACAATTCAGGAATTGCGAATGGTCCGAACTGGATGGCGAGTGGTCCAAAAAAAGATCGTTCAGTCGAAATTTCATCTAGAGTTTCAAAGCATTGAAAAAGACGTGCAGCGGGGTAGTAACTTCGTATTTGATGGCGAACCGTCTTTGTTTTTTCAGTGAGCTGTCATTACAAAAGGTCAGTCGTATTGGGTTTTGGTATCTCTATAGGCATGTCCCATCAAAAGCAGTTGACAGGTAATGCCGATTGGATTGAAATTCATTGAGCAAGAATCGTGTTTGAAAAGACGGGCACATCATTAATCAAAAATCATTTTTGTAAAGACGGACACATCATTTTGGGGAGATGGGTATGAAAAAAACCGCTGCCGGATGGGGAGCCTTGATTCATAGTGGCAAAGCTATCCTTCAAGAAAAGGGAGGTCCGGATACAGCACGTGCCTTGTTGCGAGTGAATCAGCCGGATGGTTTCGATTGCCCTGGATGTGCTTGGCCTGAACCCACCCAAACCTCGAAGACAGAGTTTTGTGAAAACGGTGTGAAGGCTGTTGCAGCGGAAACCACGAGCAAGCAAGTCACTCCCAAGTTTTTTTCCAAACACTCAGTCAGTTCGTTGTTGGAACAGACGGACCATTGGTTGGAATCGCAGGGAAGGCTCACTCACCCCATGCAATACGACCCCGTGATTGATCATTACAAGCCGGTTGCCTGGGAGGAGGCCTTTCGGATCATAGGTGATTCTTTAAACCGTCTCGATCATGCCGATGAAGCGATCTTTTATACCTCCGGAAGAACAAGTAACGAGGCCGCCTTTTTATATCAGTTGCTTGGACGAGAGTTTGGCACGAACAATTTTCCGGATTGCTCCAACATGTGCCACGAGTCCAGCGGAGTGGCACTAACGGAAGCGATTGGAATCGGCAAAGGAACCGTGACACTCCACGATTTTGAACAGGCTGATTCGATTTTCATCATTGGGCAAAATCCAGGAACCAATCACCCTCGCATGCTGTCCACATTGCAACGAGCGAGCGTTCGCGGAGCCAAAATCATCACTTGCAATCCCCTTGTGGAACGAGGACTGGAACGCTTCACCCATCCGCAAGATCCTTGGGCGATGCTCACTTTGCAAAGTACCCCAATTTCCTCCCTATACGTACAGCCTTTAGTGGGAGGCGATTTGGCGATGCTCAAAGGAGTGATCAAAGCCGTACTAGAAGCAGAAAGCCACAACCCAGGACAAGTGCTCGATCATGATTTCATTCAAAGGCACACCTCCGGTTGGGAAGAACTACAAGCTGATATCAGTGAAGTTGGTTGGTCTCTAATTGAAGAAGAATCAGGACTTGCTCGTAATATACTGGAAGAAATGGCCAACATTTACATTCAATCGGAAAACGTGATCGTCTGTTGGGCGATGGGGTTGACACAAAACAAATATGCCGTGTCCACTATTCAGTATGTGGTGAACTTGCTCCTCCTCCGGGGCAATTTGGGGAGGGCTGGGGCTGGGGTCTGTCCCGTGCGTGGGCATAGCAATGTGCAAGGAGATAGGACAGTAGGCATCAATGATCATCCTCCCGAATCCTTTTTGATGAAGTTGGATGAAGTTTTTGGAATCCAGGCACCGCGCAAGCATGGATACAATACGGTCCAAGCCATCCAGGCAATGGTTGCTGGCGAGGCATTGGTTTTTATTGGAATGGGAGGGAATTTTGTTCGTGCAACACCTGACACGGAAGCAACCGAACTTGCCTTGCGTTCTTGTGAATTGACGGTTCAGATCAGTACGAAGTTGAACCGAAGCCATCTCATTCATGGCAAACAAGCATTGATTCTCCCCTGCTTAGGGCGTTCGGAAGTTGATCGGCAAGCGGTTGGGGTGCAACGTGTAACGGTAGAAGATTCCATGAGCATGGTGCATGCCTCCTTGGGACAAAAGAAACCTGCGTCTCCTCACCTTCAATCCGAACCTGCCATTGTGGCGGGAATCGCAAAAACCACCTTGTCCAAATCAAAAATCGATTGGGACTGGTTGGTGGCGGATTATGATCGCATCCGTGATCGAATTGCCGATGTGCTTCCGAGCTTTCAAAATTACAATGAGAAAATTCAGCGTCCTGGAGGCTTTCGCCTTCGCAATTCAGCCAGTCTGCGTGAGTGGAAAACGCCGACTGGTAAAGCCAACTTCTTGACATTTCCCTTGCCACGCATGGCCTTGCCTGAAGGGCAGTTGCGCCTTATGACGGTGAGATCACATGATCAATACAACACGACCATTTATGGTTTGGATGATCGATACCGAGGCGTGTTTGGCACTCGAAAAGTTATTTTCATGAATCCGGATGACATGAAAGACCAAGGGCTACGGCAAGGCGATTGTGTGGATTTGGAAAGTCATGCGGAAGAAGCCCTAAAAACTCAAAATTTGAATAACAAGCAGAGCATCACCGCAAATCGGGCATTGGGCGATTCTCTAAGAACGAGATGGGCGCGAGGGTTTGTTGTAGTGAAATATAATATTCCCAAAGGATGTGCTGCTTCCTATTTTCCTGAAACCAATTGCCTGGTTCCATTGGAGAGCTATGCTGATAAAAGTTGGACCCCGACTTCAAAATTCATTGCAATTCGAGTGCATAAACAATCGGCAACACTGGGTCAATAGAAGGGAAGTTTATTGAACATGGCAACGGCAGTCGAGTCACTCAAAAACTCTAGAGAAAACAAGAAAGCAAAGAAGAACCTGCACCGGCTTGAAGGCTCTCGATCTATGTCTATTCTGCGATGGTCGGAAGGATTCTCACATCCCATTGATGATTCCATCGCTGTGGAAGAACCCCTGGAAGTTCGAATCGTAGGGAGTCGAAACAATCGAGAGTTTCGGCAGAGTATTGCGATCACTATGAGAACCCCCGGCCATGATTTTGAATTGGCAGTTGGTTTTTTGCTAAGTGAAGGATTGATTTCCCATCGGAATGACGTTGAAAACATAGCCTATTGCCAGGATGCGCAGGGAGATAAGAAATCTAATATCGTGAACGTGTTTTTGTCTCCAAACTTAGAATTCGATCCGCGCCAGTTCAGCCGAAATGTGTATATGAATTCGAGTTGTGGGATTTGTGGTCGCACCACTTTGGACCGGGTGCGGACTGCCTGTTCGACTCTGCCTTCAGGAGCCGTTTCGATGTCGCTTGAAGCGCTTTCCTCGCTGGCAGAGCGAATGCATAAGTCCCAATCGTTGTTCCATCAAACTGGCGGTGTTCATGCCTCAGGCCTGTTTGACGCAGAAGGCAACTTATTACATTTGGGAGAAGATGTTGGCCGTCATAATGCACTGGACAAAGTGATCGGGCACATGCTGTTAAACAGTCAACTTCCTGCCTCGAATACGATTTTGTTCCTCAGTGGGCGGGCAAGTTTCGAATTGCTACAGAAGGCAGTGATTGCCGGAATTCCAATAGTTGTTGCTGTGGGTGCCCCCAGTAGTTTAGCCGTTGAAATTGCACAGGAGTATGAAATGACATTAGTGGGTTTTTTTCAGCCAGGACGTTGCAATATCTATTCGGGGGCGGATCGTTTCCAGAATTGACACCCAAGCAGAACGAACAGCTACTTACTTTGTGAACAATCGATTCAGTTGGTTATGCCAGAAATCTATAAGGCACTACTTTCCAAAGTCTTACCTTACCGTACCCCTTTTACTCTCATTGCGATAATCGGAACCGGCATCACTGCGTTGATGGTCGGCTTTTTACCGTCGTTGTTTGTGGTGGATCAATGGTTCCACGCCACAGGGTATTATCTTATTTTTGCTTCTGTATTTGTTTGGATTCACAGTTTACTTCCCGTGAATTGGGATCCTATTGTGTGGCGTCAACGGTTGACTCGTCATGGACTGGCGATTGGTATCGCTGCGGTGCTGTTAGGGGGAGCACTGCTCACCAGTGCACCAACGTTCCGAGTTCTCTCTGACGAAACGAACCTTATGGGTGTGGCGATGGCCATGTACGATGATGGATTCGTGTGGAATCCTATCGAAGGTCGGTACCATTACGAGAAGTTTGTCGTGCAGCAATATGTCGGAGAAAAACGTCCGCTTCTCTTTCCTTTTTTGGTCTCTGTTCTTCACACGATTATTGGCTACAGCGCTTACAACGGAATGGTTCTGAATGCAGCTGTCGGGTTTTTGAGTTGGGTTGTTTTCTATTGGGTTTTGCAACGAAGGTTTGGGCGTTTCTTCGGAATCATTGGGATGGTGTTGCTGGCAGCTTATCCCATTTATATTCTGTGGGTCACGTCGAGTGGATTCGAGATACTCAACGTGTTGTTTATCCTGGTTGCATTTTTGTTGCTGGACGACTTTCTAGTCCATCGAACGGCTCGCCATGCCGAGCGTTTAGCACTTGGTTTGGTGTTGCTTGCTCAGGTCCGGTATGAGTCGGCGGTTTTTGCAATTATCATATTTCCGTTACTCCCGTTCTTGTTGCCACGTGCCCAGTATGCATCCCTCTCACTCCGTACGGTGATTCTACCGTGCCTGCTTTTGCCCGTGCTGTGGCAGCGACGCCTCGATTTTGAAAACCAACCTATTGACGAGGGGTTGTCCGTTTTCAGCACACAATGGGTTTGGCCGAATCTTCAAAACGCCTGGAAGTTTTTCACGGCGCAGGATTCAGCTTATGGCACAATTGAAGGGCTATTTTTTGTAGCCATTGTGGGAGCGGCAGTAGCAGCGATTCGTTGGATGAAATTTCGGCATATAGAAACGAAACGTACCCGATGGATGAGAAGAATTCTGTTATTATCCTTTGCGGCAGAAGCGGCCATATTGGCAGCATTTTATTGGGGGGATTTGACCACGCTTTATAACATCCGTCTTGGCCTCGTATTTTTGCCTCTGGTAGTGCTGTTAGTCGTTTATCTGTTGCATTGCGTCCCTCAATCTAACGCAACGAAGCGGTTCATTGCACTAGGGACGGTGGGAATCCTATTGTATGCGTGGCCCCAAGCGGGAGCCAATGATGCAGTTCGGCGTTTGAGTTTGTATGTCGAATACCATGCAGTGTTGGGGTTTGTTGAGAAACACTATCCGGAGTCCAAACTGCTGATCGTCACGGACCGTCCTGGTCTGTATACTCCCCATCGATGGGGGGCGGTCGGGATAGAATATGCAAACAAGCATCAGTGGCGGATGCATTTTGAATGGTCCCAACACTTTTACGACGAGATGCTCGTAATCCAGCGCATCCCTTTCACTTCAGATTCCTTTCCTCAGTCGTCAAATTCATTGCAAACATCAGGTTCCCCCACACCAGAAACCCAATTAGCCGAAGTATTCCGTTTGCAGACGCTATATGAATTTCAAGTGGCGGAGACCCATTTCTTACGTATTTCTCGGATCAAATCTGTCGTGCGGTGAAGGGGGGCTGCTCTTAAATTAGTCTGGACAAAATCAACATCTTTGATATCCTGCGCCCCTCTTCTCAACACTGCTCAACCACTCTCACCCCGGTTGAAAATACTGTTCAAAAGGACTCTTGAACCGTCCCAATACCCCTCGCTTTTGATCCACTGATCCAAAGAAAAACTCATCAAAAAAGGAAATATGAAATCACTAAATATGTTCTACCGTATTTTTATCTATTCCATTGTTTGTTTTTGGAAGATTGTTTTTAGTCGAAAATTTGCGGATGCCGTCTATGCGTTATCCTTGGAGTTGAAAGAAACACAACCCACTGAAACCAAGGAATTGGAGCAAAAAGACGAAGCGGAATCATCAGAATCCGTGGAAGCAGAAACAAAAACCGAAGTTTCAGAGCCGGAACCAGAACCAGAACCAGAACCAGAACCGGAAGAAGAGAAGAAACCGATTGATGGCATGTACATGTTGTATTTGTTCCAGCGAAATGGCCGATTGGTGGATTTCCTACAACAAGATATTGCGGCCTTTTCCAATGCGCAGGTTGGGGAAGCCGCTCGAATTGTGCATGAAGGATGTGCTGAAGTGTTGAAAGAGTATTTTACGATCAAACCCATCATGAACGAAGAAGAGGGAACACGAGTGACGATTCAAACCGGTTTCAATCCAGCCCAAGTGCAATTGAGTGGAAATGTTCAAGGTGCGCCCCCTTACAAAGGTGAGCTGCTGCATCATGGATGGGAAGTGGCCGATTACCATTTACCCCAGCTGACTGTATCCACGGCAACAACCATCCTTGCTCCGGCTGAGGTCGAGGTCTAACTTTTCAACACAATGAGGACATATGACAACAGATAATCGTTACAGTATTGGAATTGACTTAGGAACTACCAACTCGGCGCTTGCTGCCTTTGATCATTCAAACGAAGAACAACAAACAGCAGAGACTTTTGGGATTGCGCAAGTCATTGATCAGAACGTGGTTGATGCCCGCAATACCTTGCCTTCATTTTTATACATTCCCTCCGAGCATGAAGCATCGGGAGATATGTACAAACTCCCTTGGAACGAAGCCCCTGCCCACTTGGTGGGAGCGCATGCAAGGGACCAGGGTGAAAAACAACCTCAACGTTTGATCCATTCCGCCAAGTCATGGCTATGTGTTCCAGACGGACGCCACAACGAAAACTTGCCGCTTTCTGCGCACCCAGAAGTCAAGAAACTTTCTGCTATCCAAGCGTCTGCCAATTATCTAGGGCACCTACGCGATACGTGGAATCATGAACATGGCGATGATCCCATTCAATCCCAAGATTTGGTCATCACGGTTCCCGCTTCGTTTGATGTGGTTGCCCGTGATTTGACAATGGAGGCGGCGCATCAAGCAGAATTCAAGGATGTGACTTTACTAGAAGAACCCATCGCCGCCTTTTACGCATGGCTTGCCGATCATCAAGAAGATTGGCGAAAAATCATCAATGTGGGAGATGTGGTTTTGGTGTGCGATATCGGGGGAGGTACCACGGACTTCAGCTTGATTTCAGTGGAAGAAGAAGAGGGAAATCTTACCCTTTCTCGAATTGCCGTTGGTGAGCACATCCTCCTGGGAGGAGACAATATGGATCTGGCGCTGGCAAGGAAGGTCCAGCTGAAACTGCAAGAAGAAGGAAGAAAGCTGGAGCAATGGCAATTCTTTGGATTGGCTCACAGTTGCCGAAAAGCCAAAGAAACGCTGCTGGCTGACGAATCGTTGGATCAAGCTTCTGTAGTAATTCCTGGACGCGGCAGTAAATTGATTGGCAGCACCATCTCCAGTGAGCTGACCCGTCATGACATGCAAGAAACGCTTCTAGAAGGCTTCCTTGGGTCTTGTGGGGTTCATGATCATCCCCAAGTGGCCCGCCGAATGGGATTGCGGACGATCGGACTAAACTATGCGAGTGATTCGTCCATTCTCAAACATTTGGCGAAGTTTTTGGCAGAGGGCAAAAAATTTGTCGATCCCAGTAGCGATTTGGGACAGGTCACCGAATCCCGACAGTTTTTGCATCCCACCGCGATTTTGTTCAATGGTGGAGTCACCCAAGCTGGAATTTTTCGACAACGGGTGATCGATACCGTGAACCAGTGGTTGCAAGAAGATGGTGGTGAACCGATCAAAACTCTAGAATTGGACGACACATTCCTTGCCGTATCCCGTGGAGCTGCCTACTATGGAAGCGTGCGGCGAGGCAAAGGGGTGCGCGTGAAGAGTGCGACGGTGTTTTCTTATTACATCGGCGTGGAATCGGCGATGCCTGCGGTTCCTGGCATGCCTCCGTTGATGAACGGCCTGTGTGTGCTTCCAACCGGCGTGGAAGAGGGAAGCAGCTTTGAAATTCCTGGTTCAGAATTTGGCCTCGTTGTGGGGGAGACGGTAGACTTCCGTTTCTTCATTAGTCGGGAACGCCCTAATGACGAAAGTGGTACCACTGTGGAAGACGCAGAAAGCCATTTGGAAGAGCTTTCCACTTTGGAAATTCACCTTCCGATTGAAAACGCGGGTGAAGGCAGCAATGCGGTCATTCCGGTACGATTGCGAGTGAGTTTGACGGAATTGGGAGCACTTGAGATCTGGTGTGATGCGATTGATCAAGATCGCAGTTGGAAACTGGAATTCAATCTTCGAGAAGACTAAAGCCGAACTATCCCACCATAATCCGGCTTAGCCCATTTAGCTTGTCTTCCCACCCCCTCCTCTTTTGACTAGATTAGAATAAGCCTACATTTCGTTCTTATGAAAAGAGGCAAAAATTCTAAAAAGGAGGGGGTATGGGAAAAAAGGGGGCATTCCTAATTTGGCTTTCTATTCAATTGATGGTAACGATTGGGCTAGCTCCTCAACTTGGAGAAGCTAAGAGGGTTTATGTATTTACCAGTGTGCATACAACGATTGGTCACGTCAGCGATTCCAAGCAATTGATTGCTAGCCAAGAAAAGCAAAGCAAACAAATTTCGTCAGATCGGACCTTGGAAAGTACCCACGATTCTCCCAATCCTGAAATGCTATTTTCAGCACTCGATCAAGGGAATCTGGAGACCATTCGGCGTTTGGTCGACCAAGGGGTCGATATTCATAGCCGCTCGCGCGGCGGTTGGACTCCGCTGATGTATGCCTCCTTGTCCGGAAATCTCGAAATAGCTCGTTTTTTGTTGGAACAGGGCGTGGATGTCAATGCATACGATGAAGAAGGATGGACCGCGCTCATGTTAGCAACAGGGCAAGGCTACCTTGATCTAGTCTATCTGTTGATGGAGCAAGGGGCCAATGTGAACGCGCAAAATCAAGAATCCCTCACAGCCTTGATGATCGCAGCAGAACAGAATAATTTAGACATTGCTCGCTTTCTGGTCCAACAGGGAGCAGAGCTTAATGGATATGAGCAGATAAGTCATTTGACCCCACTGATGTGGGCTGTGGAGGAAGGTCATTTTGAGTTGGCCGAGTTCTTGTTGCAGTCTGGGGCAAATGTTAATGTTCAAAATCCTTACGGATCGACGGCGCTGACCGTTGCCATCATAAAAGATAGAACCGAAATCGTGAAAATGTTGCTCGATTTCGGTGCCGATTTCAGCAATTCGAAAGATGACTGGACCCCTTTGCGCCTCGCCGTCTTAGAGGGTAATCGGAAAATCCTCGAATTGCTCATACGACACGGAGCCGATCTCCATGAGACGGATTCGGAAGGGACCACAATTTACACTATGGCCACGGCTCGTGGACAAACGGAGTTGGCCGATTTTCTCGTTCAGTTAGGAGCCGGGCCATGAATGGAGGTGTATGACCGACAAACTGGGCGAACATTTGTTTTCGATCAATCCAGAAATTTTCAGTTACCTCAAACGCTCCCGCCTTTTCGGACATCTTCCTGATGAACTCCTCGAAAAGCTGATTCCCCTTTCAAAAAAAATTGAATTCCCCCGGGGGGCCGAAATCATTTCCCAAGGAGAAACTAACGTCCACATCTACTTTTTGGTTCGTGGGGAAGTGGGCATGTATGCTGATGGGGAATGGATTCTTACCCTTCGTCGAGTGGGGGATATTATTGGTGAGATGAGTGTTATCAGTGAAAAACCTTCTCTCATCTCAATTGTAGCCCACACCCCAGTCACCCTGTTTAGCATCCGGTCCCGAGACGTAGGTCAATATTCCGATTTGAATCCGCAAGAAGTACAAAATGTGTTGTACCGTATCTTCGCAATGATCCTCACCGAAAAGCTTTCCCTCACCACACACAAGGCCAAACAGTACGAAAGTACCAACCGAAAGCTCGAACAAGCCCAATCGGTGCTGCAGGAAGCCTGTGAAGAGTTGGGAATGCAGTTGAAACAAATGGAACGGACCACGGTTTCCAAAGACTTTTTCAACAACATCCTTCAATCGATGCTAGACACACTCATTGTGGTGCAACCCGATGCAACCATCCAAATGGTCAACCCCGCTGCCTTGGCACTGCTTGGTCACAACGAAGAAGAGTTGATCGGCCAACCGATCAGTACCATTTTCGAAAAAGGACAGGACCTTTTTGACCACCATGGCTTGGAAAATCTGATCGCCCATGGTGGAGTGAAAAACGTAGAAAAGACCTATCTCGCAAAAAATGGGCGTTCGATTCCCGTCATGTTTTCCGCATCGGTGTTAAGGAACGATAAAGGGAAATGTACGGGAGTGGTCTTTATGGCCTCCGACATTTCAGAACGAAAGCGCGCGGAAGAAGAACGGAACAAATTGGAAGTGCATTTGCGGCAAACCCATAAACTGGAAGCCCTGGGCACGCTTTCTGGAGGCATTGCTCACGATTTTAATAACATCCTGCAAGGGATGTTTATGGGGATTCAAGTGGCTGAAAAAAGCTTTCCCAAGGAGAGTCCCGTCCGACTCTACCTGCAACAGGTGCAACGGTTTGGACGTCGTGGCAACGAACTGATTCAACAGATCCTTGCGTTCAGTCGGCAAGAGGAACCAGACTATCAGCCCGTGGAATTGGCTCCCACCATCCGGGAAGCGCTACGCATGTTGAATGTGACGCTGCCAGATTCCATTGAACTCCACCAACAAATTCCACATTTGTCGGGAAAGGTTCATGGCGATGCGTCCCAGATTCATCAAATCATGCTCCATCTTTGTTCCAATGCCATCTACGAAATGAGAGAATCTGGGGGAGCATTGAAAGTGAGCTTGAATCAAGTTGAAGTGGATCAGAATTGGGCAATGGAATTGGGGGTGCGATCCGGTTTATACTTCCAAATATCGGTAAGCGATACAGGACCTGGAGTGGATCCCTTAGTTCGAGATCGTATCTTTGATCCGTTTTTTACTACCAAACCCATTGGAGAGGGGAGTGGTATGGGGCTTTCAGCAATCCATGGAATTGTGCAAAGTTATGAAGGTACGATTACTATTGAAAGCCAGTTCGGTTTGGGAGCAACGTTCCACGTTTTTCTTCCTATCAGTAAACGAGTGGTGACCCTTCCCTATCCTGAAGATTCAATAGGACCCAAACTGCAAGCTTCCATATTATTGGTAGACGATGAAAAAGAGGTGGTGAGTTTCGAGGCTAAGATGCTCGAACATGAGGGTTATCGGGTGACCAGTTTTACCAGTGGCACCGCAGCACTGAAGCAGTTTCGAAAAGACCCTACTGACTTCGACATCGTGTTGACCGATTATCGAATGCCTCAAATGAATGGTATCCAGTTGAGTGACGCCCTTCTGAAAATCCGTCCAGACATACCAATTGTGTTGATGACGGGTTATAGTGATGGTGCCTCTCCTGAACTCATGCACAACGGAGGCATTCGCTTGCTCCTGTTGAAACCGATTGATATTAAAGAGCTAAGCGATGCGATTCAGAAGGTGTTGGCTATGGCATCCATGATGGAAGAAGTTTCTTCATGATCAGCTATTTTAGCTTTTCCTTTCCCCACTCAATAGCGACTTCCAAGGAATCGCGAACTGGTAAGATGCGATTGAGATTTGTCGCTTCCAGAACAAATAAGATCTGTGGCTGTGTCGTGATGAGTTGAAATGTGCCGTCTTGTTTCCTCACCCGGTTGTGCGCCAGCATCAAGACACCTAAAATCGAGCTATCGATAGACTTGACGTTTGCAAAGTCTAAAATAATGTTCAAAAAGCCTTCGTCGATCAAATTTGAGAGGTATCCCTTCAGCTTAACTTGGTGCTTGTTGCTCAACACAGCTTCTTCAGTGGTTACCACATGGAATTGATTTTCTTCTCGGACTGACAATTGCATATTTCCTATATCCTAAAAATATTACAATTTGTTTAATGTTGATTCTTTGTTGTGATTTTATTGTAACAACGGCCTTAATATGACACGACATCCCAACGAAGGCAACTACGTTTCACTCAATATCGAGCAGTTATGGCAACGCAATTAGATTTAACTCCGAGCCTTCGCCAAGCATACGATCTTATGGATACGGGGGTTCTCATAGCGGATCACCATTTGGTCATTCGATACATGAATCGTTGGTTGCGAGATGCTCTGGACGAAAAATTTGCTTCAGTCACCCACCTATTGGATCTCTACGCCTACTATCCGGCCACTCCTGTTTTACGTTACGTGCATCAAGTGCTCAAATATCAGACCGTTCAAGTGCTTTCTCCAGTATTTCACAAATGGGTGATACCGCTTCCCGATAGCAAAATGCCTGATGGTTTGATGAGTCAACGTGGATTGATTTCTCCGGTTCGAATCAAAAGTGAAGACGATACGTATGAGTCGGGGGTTTTGATCCAGATGAAAGATGATTCAAACCTCGCCTTACAAATCGAAAAACTGAAACACACGGTTTCTGCTCAAAAGCGGTTAGAAAATCAGCTTCGTGAGAGTGAGGAACAATTTCGACAACTAGCAGAAAATACCTATGACGTGTTTTGGCTATTTGATTGTGAAGAACAACGATTGCTCTACGTCAGCCCGTCCTATGAAAAAATATGGGGGACACCACGAGAAACTTTGTATCAAAATCCCCATTCTCGAATTGAACAAATCCATGAGGAAGATCGTGATGAGATGGAAAAAGCGTTCAAACGAATTGCGGAAGAGGAACTTGCCGTGGTGTATCGTATCGTGCGCCCTGATCTTTCATTACGGTGGATATGGGATCGCGGATTTCACATCCTAAATGCTTCGGGAGAGGTCTACCGCATTGCTGGAATCGCCCAAGATATCACGGAAAGTAAGGAAGTGGAGGAAGAATGGCTGAGGGCCAAAGAAGCAGCGGAAGCCGCCAGTTTGGCCAAGTCTCAATTTTTGGCTACGATGAGTCATGAAATCCGCACACCGATGAACGGGATCATAGGAATGGCGGGTTTGCTTCAAGATACTTCCTTAGATGCAAAGCAGCGCGAGTATTTGGATGCTATTCAAAAAAGTAGCGAGCATTTGCTAGTGATCATGAACGACATCTTGGATCTTTCCAAGGTGGAATCCGGCAAGCTCGAATTGGAGCAAAAATTGTTTCATCTCAGTGGCTTTTTGGAAGAAACCTTGGAAATTTTTCAGAGCCGGGCAAGTTCAAAAGGTGTTGTTTTGCGCTACTCGGTTAGTGGAGAGGTGCCTGAATATATTATTGGAGATATCACGCGTCTTCGACAAATTATGATCAATCTTGTAGGGAATGCCCTCAAATTCACGCATGAAGGAGAAATCCACATTCAGGTTCTGTGTGTTAGCGCTAAAGCGAAATGGGCGACCCTACAGTTTCAAGTCCAAGATACGGGGATTGGTATCGCAAGTGACAAGGTAGAGAAAATATTCGAAATGTTCTCTCAAGCCGATTCTTCCACAACCCGCAAGTATGGTGGAACTGGCTTGGGACTCGCCATTTGTTCGCGTTTAGTGAAACTGATGAACGGGAAAATTTGGGTGGAAAGCAAAGTGAATGTAGGAAGCTCTTTCTTTTTCACAATGGAGATTCCTCTTGATTCAGCCGTTGAATCGAACAAGTCTTCTCGTCTGTCGGATGACTCCACTTCAGAGCACCCTTCTGCACCGCCTGCAACGGAAGAGGGCGAAGCAGAGCCTGTGGCCATTTCAGAAATTTCAGACAGCCGTCGTAGTGTTTTAGATGAGCAAATGTTGGTAGAACTCCGAGAAGAGATTCCCGAATTATTAGACGAACTCATTCGTACCTTTTTGGAACAGGCTCGGAGCACGATCTTGGAAGTTCGTGAGTTTGCTCAATCGAATCAAATCGATAAAATTGCCCGAAGTGTTCACCTGCTGCGTGGTTCTTGTTCACAAATTGGAGCATCGCAATTGGGACAAATGTGTTCCGTTTTGCAAAGTATGGTGGAGCGTCGTGAACTCAAAGATTTGAGTATGGCGCTACAACAATTGGAACATGATTATGCAGCGACGCGAAATGCGTTCCGTAAGATAACTCACCATGAATCCGAATCTGTTTGAACACGCCTCAGAAACCCGTCGCCAACAAGATGCTCCCCTTGCAGCTCGAATGCGACCCCAAACATTGGACCAGTTTATTGGTCAACAGCATATTATTGGGGCTGGGAGATTGCTGCGTCGCGCCATCGAAACAGACCGGTTGTTTTCCTCGATCTTGCTTTGGGGACCCCCAGGCACAGGAAAAACGACGCTAGCTCGATTGGTTGCTCATACCACCCGTTCCCATTTCCAAATGTTAAGTGCCATTCTTTCGGGAATTCCTGACCTACGTAAAGTGATTGCTGATGCCCAAGAGCGTTATCAGTTGTATCAGAAGCGGACGATCCTATTTATTGACGAAGTGCATCGTTGGAACAAAGCACAACAAGATGCTCTGTTGCCTCATGTCGAAGATGGGACGGTCACATTAATCGGAGCAACTACAGAAAACCCCTACTTTGAAGTCAACTCAGCTTTGGTTTCACGCTCTCGGATCTTCCAGCTCAAAGCTTTGGAGGATCAGGATGTACAAGCAATCTTGCAGAGTGCAGTGACCGATCCACAACGGGGGTATGGAAAAAAGCGAGTCCTATTGGACGAAGCAGCACAAGCTCACCTCATTCATGTTGCCGGAGGAGATGCTCGTAATGCTTTGAATGCCCTGGAATTGGCTATTGAATCCACACTGCCCGATGAAAAGCAAACAATCCATATCACTTTGGATGTGGCTCAAGAGTCAATCCAACAGCGGGCCGTTTTGTATGACAAGGATGGCGACGCACACTATGACACTATCAGTGCTTTCATTAAATCGATTCGAGGGTCGGATCCCGATGCCGCACTCTATTGGTTGGCGAAAATGCTGTACGCAGGAGAAAGCCCGCGCTTCATTCTACGGCGATTGCTGATCTCAGCCGGAGAGGATATTGGATTGGCAGCACCGAATGCCTTGGTGCTGGTGAGTGCTGCTGCACAGAGCTTTGAATACATCGGTATGCCAGAGGGAATTTACCCCATTGTGGAAGCCACTTTGTACTTAGCCACGGCTCCAAAATCGAACAGCACGACAGCCTATTTCAAAGCATATGATTTAGTGGAAAAGGAAGGGCAAGTGGAAGTGCCCGATCATTTGAAAGATGCCAACCGAGATGGTCCTGCCTTAGGGCATGGCCAAGGATATCTATACCCGCATGTCCATGATCAACACCATGTCGGACAACAATACCTTCCTGATGCAATGCTAGGCACTTATTTTTATACGCCTTCTGAGCAGGGGCATGAGGCGGCGGTGAAAGATCGGCTTCGACGATGGCGTACCGCTCAAGAACAAGCCTTGGGTATTACCGAAACCCAAACCCTGCCTGAGTTGACAATGGAAGAAATTATTAACTTAAAAAACAAACAGGGCAGACATTAGGAAGGTTCCAACACGTAGATGTGTTTCGGGGCCAGCCACATTAGACTGGCCCCTCTCATGATCATAAACAAAAACATGGCCAGCCATAGACCATGGTTTTCTAAGATGGGATAGGTTAGCCAATAGGCTGGAAAGAAGATACCAAACGAACACAAGATCATGCAGTTCCGCATCGGTTTCGCCGCAGTCGCTCCCACATAGATGCCGTCCCACAAGAACGCAAAGCAATTGAGCACCGAGCCAAAAATGATCCATGCCATGTATTGCATGGCCAATGCGATGATATCGGTTTTGTTGGTAAAAAGGCCTAAGATGGATTCGCCAGCCACCAAATATAGCACGCCAAACAGACTGCCCAACCCCAATCCCCAAGCTAAAATATGTCGAATGCACCGACGTAGATTTACGGCATCTCGTGCCCCAAAATAGCGTCCAACTAAGCTTTGAGCCGCATCGGCAAAACCATCCATTCCAAACGATATCATCAGCCACAATTGCATGAGGATGGAGTTGGCTGCGAGTATTGCGTCCCCACCCCAAGAAGACGCAATAGTGAAGAAACTCAGAACTGCCATCAGCGATATCGTTCGAATGAATAAATCGCTGTTGATGCTAAAAAAGCGTCGAAGCGGTTCCCAATCCCAAACTTGAGGCCAATGGAGTGGAGCAGGGTGTCTTTTCTGCCAGCTATAAAACAGCCACCATCCCAAACCACAACCGCCGTATTGTGCTACGACGGTCCCCCAGGCCACACCATCCGATTTCATATCGAAACCAAATACAAAGAGAAGGTTGGCCCCAATGTTGATGATATTCACTACAATGCTCAAAAACATGGGGTAGCGTGCATTTTGCAATCCTAAAAACCATCCCTGAATGGCAAGCAACATCAGAGTTGCCGGAGCAGCCCAGATGCGAATGAAGAAATACTCTTTGGCATAGCGCTCCACTTCTGGTGACGATTGGAATAGAGGAAAGCTTCCCCAGGCAATCGCTCCCTGAAACACCACCAAGAGCATGGCCATAATCAATGCAACCACAATCGACCGAACAAAAACGAGCAATATTTCTCGATTGTCGTCAGCTCCGTAGGCTTGTGCAGTCATGCCGGTAGTACCCATACTCAAGAATCCTAACCCCATGTAAATGAAGCTGAAGATGGCACTGCCGATAGCAATAGCTCCTAAATGATGAATCCCTTCCATGTGCCCTACGAGAGCGGTATCGATGGCTCCTAGTAATGGCACTGAAATGTTGGCTATGATGTTGGGAATGGCTAGGTTTAAAATCTGTCGATTCATGTTTTTAATGCCTGATGACCTGAGATGAATGGGGCGTTTCTTCTATTTCAAAGGGCTTGTTATTCCCTGCTTTCGAGTTCACTATGACGCCGCGATTGACGGCTGAGACTGTCAATTGAATCGGTAGATTGAGACTGTCAATTGAATCGGTAGATAGTGTCGACAATTGAGAGCGCCTTGTCACGGATGATTTTGACACGTGAGAGCGCCTTGTCACGGATGATTGTGACACGTGAGAGCGCCTTGTCACGGATGATTGTGACGTGTGAGAACGCATTGTTACTGAACAATGCAATTAAGTGAAGTGCGGAATTTTGATAAAATAAAATGATTTACAAAAACCTTTCAACCAACAGTCTATGCAGATATTTCAGTTCAAAAACTGGATCGCTTTTTTGATTGGATGCGTGGTGTCTTTTGGCATCGCAGAAGTAGTGTTACGAATTTATGCACCGGTTGAGTTGCGACTCAGAGGGCAGAAAATTAACTTAAAAGTTAATCGAGCCAGCGTCTATGAAAACACGACCAATTCCAAACTGCCGCGTCATATTCTTCATGTCAAAAATGAGATTGGATTTCGTGGTGAAAATCCCCCCCCTGATTTTAGTGATCGCTTGACCCTCGTTGCCGTCGGAGGCAGCACCACCGAAAGCTATTATATTTCCGAAGGAAAAACATGGGTCGATCAACTGGGGTTCCGGTTGAAAGGAACCTTTGACAAAGTATGGATCAACAATGCGGGATTGGATGGCCACTCAACCTTCGGACACCTGATTTTACTCAAAGACTATATA
This sequence comes from SAR324 cluster bacterium, assembly GCA_028281495.1. GTDB lineage: Bacteria > SAR324 > SAR324 > SAR324 > NAC60-12 > JANQJU01. The sequence goes on along the minus strand of JANQJU010000029.1, from coordinate 410,667 downwards.
GTGCCGCTCCGTCCTAAAGTGGTCTTGTTTTTGGTAGGGGTCAACGATCAGGAAAACGACAAGATCAACATGAACGACATCAATTTGCTCAAAGAGCTTGACGATCCGAAGTTGAGTTTGGAGGAGAATGGCGTGAGCGCGTTCCTCATGGATTGGGTCAACACCGCTGCGCACTACAGTGATGTCGTAGCTCTGGCTTTGAATTTAGGGCGATATCGTGAAGCGATGATGCAAACATTCACCGGCCCGATGGGGCATCTTCGAGCAACGGATTTGAGCCAAACCAACCCACCGATTTCGCAAGCCGAACAGCAGGAGCTTGAGTCCGGGCAACACAAATTTATGACGAAATATCGCACGCGTTTGGAGCGACTCCTCCGGTTGTCACAGAAACAGGGAATAGAACCCATTTTGATCACTCAAACGGTCTTTGGGGGAGGCTTACGAGAAGCCAAGTTGGAACTCTACAACGACGTGGTTCGTCAGGTAGGGAGAGACCATGGGGTATTTATCATTGATTTAGCTCAATCCTTTTCCAACCAAGAGGTGCACTATTATGATCATATCCATTACACTGAAGAAGGCTCGTCGGAAGTGGCGAAAGTACTCCATCAGAAACTCTGTCCTTACTTGACACAAAAGTATCCAAATTTTGTCCAAGCAGGGAAATCTTGCGAGTCTGCCTCCGTTGACCTGGAAACGGAAATGGAAGCGACTCACGATCAAATATTAAAGGCATACGACCAAGCAATCGCAGCAAACCCTGAAAACCCCAAACCACATTATGAACGAGGGTTTGTCTATTTTGCCTATTTTCTCGAAATGGAACTGGCGATTGCAGATTTCACAAGGAGCATCGAGAAGCCCTCGCCGAGCCCATTGGCTTATTATTATCGTGGAATGGCTCAAATCCGTCTCAATCGTTACGATCAAGCGATTCAAGACCTCACACAATTTGTCAATTTTGAGGAGGATATCGCGGATTTTTATATTAAGACTGCTTACACGGCCCGAGCTTACGCTTACATCAAAACTTCTCGACCCCACGAGGCCATCGAAGATTACACTCAAGTACTTCGGATTTCACAAAACGAGCCAATAATTTATCAAAGGCGGGGGCACGAATACTTCAAACTAGATAAGTATGCAGAAGCTGCGGCCGATTTCACACAAGCCTTAAAATACGATCCCGAAACAAATCGGAAAAAATTGCTCCACGCGCGAGGTATGGCTTTGTTTCAAATGAAGGAGTGGGTTCCGGCCTTCAATGATTTCGAACAAGTGCTACTGCTCGACCCGAATCATGCGGATAGCTACCGGGCGCGAGGGATGATTCTATTATTCGGCGGTCAAACGGAGCTGGGGTGTGCCGACCTGAAACGGGGTTGCTACGAAAATATTTGTGAAGGCACCGACATAATTCGTGCTTGGAACGATTATCATTGCGATCAGTTTCAATGAGCTAAAGTGATGCCTAGTGATCTTCGTGTAACAAGCTGTAATGGACATGTTTCATGAACTTGTATAGCGTGTTTTGGTGCCCGGGATAGGGATGTATTTTACGAAAAATCCATGGTTAGGCTGACTCAACCCAAGCGGTTCGTTTTTCGTATGTTAGAAGTAAATTACAGATCTTCAAAACTCTTGACGATGATTTGGAATTCTGTAAGTTGATGGCGTTAATATTTATAACGTTGCATTTTATGAAAACCGGTAGAAGGGTTTGCTGATCGATACCAACCAAACTCTAAAATCTTCTTCACGTTGTTCATGGTCCTCATCTGGATAAATCACTCATAAACAAGAATTATCTATAGAGTAGAAAATGTCGAATCCTTGGTTTTACCCGTTGGGTCATCAATTGACTTATCCTCGCCTTCGTCTTCTATGTTTTCCTTACGCGGGAGGCGATATTCACAGCTACCGCAATTGGGCTAAACTTGTTCCTCCTGACATCCAATTAATCGGAGTTCAGTTACCCGGACGAGGTCGGCGTTTGAGTGAGACTCCCAATCGTGATTTGCGGCATACGGTTCGTCAACTTTTGGTGGAGCTGAAGCCCTGGTTGCATCAGCCCTTTGCGTTTTTTGGACATAGCATGGGAGCCTTGTTGAGTTTTGAACTCGCGCATTCCCTGCGGGCCGCAGGGTTATCAGGCCCAGAACATTTATTTGTATCAGGCCGCAGTGCACCCCATGTACCTGACAGTCGTGCTCCGTTACACGATATGCCTGAACCGGAATTCATCAACGAATTGAAAAAATACAACGGAACGCCCCAAGAAGTTTTTGACAGTCGAGAATTGTTAGATTTGGTCCTTCCTACCCTGAGAGCTGATTTTGAAATGGTGGAGACTTACGAGTTTCGAACCACTTCTCCGTTGGACATTCCGATCACTGCATTTGGTGGTTCTCACGATCCAGAAGTACCATTGACCGATTTGTCAGCGTGGAAAATCCACACGCAACAGCAATTTTCTGAACGCATCCTGGAGGGCGATCATTTTTTCATCAATTCTCATGCTTCCGCAATTGTACAACAGATCTTTGAAACTTTAAGTAGCGCCGCAACCGCTCCATTATTTTCCACCAACCTGCCTCATTCCATTCCTGCAACTTCGCGTGAAAATACAACAAGAGGATATTAATGAGGAATAACTGTTGATAGAGTGGGAGTAGACGTCTTACTCTTCCAGTCTCATGTTTGTCTGAGATTGTGGAGAATAAGCTAGTTCCAATTCGTTTCGGTGAAAGCAGCTTGCTGATTGAATCGTAATACGGAAAGGAAGTAGAAATTTTAACCTTTTTTTACAAGGAGTAAGCTTTATGAGCGTAAAAGACTTAAGTCCTGATGAACGTCGCGAACATGCGGGCGGCATCGTGCAGCGCTTCCTGTGGTGGTCTGCTGGCGGTGGGGTGATTCCTATCCCCATTGTCGACATAGCTGCCGTATCATTCGCTCAGTATCGAATGGTAAGAAGCTTGGCCGAGTATTATGAAGTTCCTTACTCGGAAGACACGGTCAAAACGATCATTGCTGCGTTGGTCGGTGGAACGGGTTCTCATGTAATCGCCTACGGAAGCGTGGGTGGTGCGTTGAAAGCCGTTCCTGGTATCGGCACATTATTTGGTACGGTTGCGATGCCTACCATTTCTGCTGCTGTGACCTACGCTTTAGGTAAATTGTTTATCGAGCATTTCGAAACCGGGGGTACGCTCTTGGATTTCGATGCTGATAAAATGCGGTCTCATTATGAGAAGCTGTTGAAGGAAAAATCAGCAACCGGATGAGCCTACGGCCTAAGCTAAAACCAACGTTTTATTTGATGTGGAGGGTAAACCCTACCCTCTGCATCTTTTTATTTCCTATGTAACGTATTGAATTACTTCCGGAAAATCGTTAGATCTTTAAAGGATTATTGTCAAAACGCCTTTCTCAAGATGTCGACATTTCAATTGATTCTTAACCCTCCGGTTGATCCCGAAAAGCCACACCATGAATCTGGAATTACTGAATCTCATCCGGGAAGAATCGAGTTCTTCGAACATCGTCCTGATCATGTTTTCATTGTTAGCAGGGGTTTCTAACACCCTACTATTAGTTATTATTCAGCAGGCTGCTGAAAACTATGAAGCCCGTGACCCCAATTTGCAGTATGCCGCCCTGTTTCTCATTTGCATGTTGATTTTCTTTATCTGCAAACGGCATGTAAGTCGTTTCATCGTCAGTGCGGTACAAGATTCCTTGTTCAAGCTTCGGATCAAAATCACCGATCACCTCCGGCACGCAGACTTATTATCGTATGAATCGATTGGACGCCCAAAAATATTGGGTTCGTTGTCTGAAAAAACGGAGTTGATTAACGATGCTGCCACTCAGTTGGGAGAATTGATTCCTGCCATCATCATCGTCACCACCACATTCATCTACTTGGCAATCCTGTCGACCACAGCTTTTTGGATTGCCCTGCTTTCGATTGTGGGCATTGTTTTTGTGTTTCTTCTTAAAAATGCGTCCGTCAAAGGAGCGATGTGGGAGGCCTTGAAGACAGAGGAAGAGTTCTTGGCCAGTTTCCATCACCTGTTGGATGGTTTCAAAGAAGTCAAAATGAATCGGAAACGCAGTGATGACTTGTATTTCAATTATGTCATTCCTATAGCCCAATCGTATCGTGAGCTTCGGAAAGAGTCCGAGACCGCCATGGTCGACATGCGCATTTACGTGTTCATCCTGATGTTTTTGATGATGGCTTCCATCGCTTTCGTTTTGCCTCATTTTAGTGAACTGAGTTCCCAGGAAATCGTGGATATCGTGGCGGTCATCTTGTTCATTTGGGGGCCGATAGGGGTTTGTGCGACGACGGTCCCTGAGGTGGCAAAAGCCAACTTGGCGATCCGCAATATCCGTGAATTGGAACGGTTGCTCGCTGAAGCCGATGACCGTGAGGAATACCAAGAAAACAGTTCGCTCGTGAAAAAGCAGAAGGGATTTGAAAAAATCGAGTTCAAGAATTTGAATTTCCAATACCCTCGGCAAAATTCGCAAATGCCCTTTTCGGTGGGACCGGTTAATTTCACCATAAGGTCGGGAAAGATCATTTTTGTCATCGGAGGAAATGGCAGTGGTAAATCCACCTTGCTCAAACTCATCACTGGGCTATATCGGGCTTCCATAGGGACAACACGAGTGGACAAGACGTTGGTGACAACGGCGAACTATGCTCATTATCGGGAAATGTTTTCGATCATCTTCACCGATTTTCATCTGTTTGATCGGTTCTATGGTATCGAAGACATCGTGCAAGAGGAAATTGATCAAGAGTTGGAAAAGTTAGGGTTGGAAGAAAAAACCGAATTTGTGGATGGGCGGTTCAGCAACATCAACCTTTCAACAGGTCAAAAGAAACGTTTGGCACTCATTTCAGCGATCTTCGAAAAGAAGCAGATTATGATATTCGACGAAGTGGCTGCAGACCAAGACCCACAATTCCGCAAGTATTTCTATGAAGAACTCCTCCAAGAGCTTAAGAACTCCGGCAAAACGGTGATTGCAGTGACTCATGACGATCATTATTTTCATCAAGCGGATGAGGTGTACAAAATGGATTACGGCAAGCTGAGTGTCTATGAAGGCCCGTTTCTCAAAGGGGAGAACCCAGAAGATGGTTCCCTAGTGGAAGGCACGTGACTTCAATCGCGCGAGCGTCGATAGGTTAGGATAGAAAAATAGATGGATTCATCATCGAATTTTATGAAGCGCTACTTGCCACAACTGACGGTGACAGGACTGGTTCTCTTGTTTGTCGTAGTGCTGCTTTGGAACGAAATCGTGATCAAAATTAAAGCGGGCGAAGTGGGGGTGTTGTACGACATTTTTCAGGGAACGATTGTCAATGAAACCTATGATGAAGGAATTCATCTAATTTTTCCTTGGAACACCATGAACATCTACAATCGCCGCATCCAACGAATGACAGGGGAATTGGATGTGTTGGCCGAGAGCGGTTTGACGCTGCATTTGGTGTTCAGCGTCCGGTTCGCACCGGTTTACGATTTGATCGGTGTGTTGCATCAAGAAATCGGACCCGACTATGTGGAAAAAATTGTGATGCACGAAATCGAAGCCGTCATGCGTAAAGAAATTGGTGCCGTGGATGCCGAAGAGTTTTACTCGAAAGGGGAATCCATCACCCAACGAATCTATCTCCAGGCCTTTGATCAATTAGGACAAAAATATGTCCGGCTGGATGATGTGGTGATCTCAAAAGTGGTGCTCCCAAAAGAGGTGCAGGCCTCCATCGAATTGAAAATCCGAGAGAAGCACAAATGGCAAGAATATGAGTTTCGGTTAGAGCGTGAAAAGCGGGAGAAGGAGCGTAAGGAAATTGCCTCCGAAGGGATCCAACGTTACAACGAAAATGTGGCTAAGTCGCTAACGGATTCGGTGCTGACGTGGGCGGGTGTGCAAGCCACCTTGGAGCTGTCTCGATCTCCCAACACCAAGGTGGTGATTGTAGGATCGGGCGAAAACGGACTACCGATCATTTTAGGAAATGTGGGAGAAACCACTCCAACAACAACGGAGGCCTCAGCCCGTTTGGCAACCTCATTAACCGAAGAGGTACCTGAGTTTTTTGGTTCTCCTTAAAACGTCATTGGGGCTTACAAACGAGTCATGAAACGAATACACCTTTCAGCAATCCAAATCAGCCTGATAGCACTGATTTTAGCCGTAGGTTGGTTCTTTCTCTCAAGAAAGACTGCTGAAGATTACCAAGAAGATCGCGTGGAACTCGCCTGTTCGACAGACCAAGAAGAAGTATGGATCGGCGTGGTTTCGGGGCTGACCTCCGATGCCGAAAAATTCCAGCGTGGAGTGGAGCTGGCCGTAGATGAAATCAACCAAAAAGGGGGGGTCTTGATAAGGGTGCATCCCGAATGCGGACAGAGAGTGACTCGGATATTGTGTGAATGGAATCCTTTTTGTGACGACGTGAATTTTCTAAAGGGAACAGAACAAGTATACCGACCGTTGCGTGTTCAATATGAAATGGATTTTAAACGAGTGGAAGATGGAAAAAAGATTGCCGAACGCCTGGCGAAAAATCCGAAAATTGTGGCCGTGATTGGTCACCCCAGTACGACAGTTGCCTTACCCGCTTCGGTCACCTATCAACGGTTTGGATTGCTCTATTTGGCAACAGGCGCGACGCATCCTCAACTGACGAATCATCGATTCGAAAACGTGTTTCGCGTGATCCCAAGCGATGAGGTGATCACAAAGCAATTGGAAAAATATATCCGTAAGCAGGGCTGGAAGCGTGTGATCATTTTTCATCAATTGAATTTGTATGGAAACTCGTTTGCGCATTTGTTTCGTGAGCACGCAGATGAAAACGGTAAGGTCAGTGTGGTGATCAGTCGTTCATTCTCCCTCACGTCTGAAAATCAATTGCGTTACAATATGGATGACGCCGATTTATTGCGTATCCTCAAATTGCTTCGTCAAGAGGAACAAACGCCAGACACAAACGAGAATTCACTCCATTCGAACAGTGAAACCAATGGAGACTCAAAAGAAAATGGAGATTCAAAAGATAATGTCAGAAGCTATGAACCCAAAGCGCCGATTGAAGAAGGAGCCAATGACCCCATTGATGCTATCATCTTGGGGGCAGGTTTTCCTGGTGCCGAGTTGGTCATCAATGATCTTCGTCGTCTGAATGTTCGGCAGCCCATCCTGGCTGGAGAGGCAATTCACGACATTGCAAAATTGGAGAAAATGAGCATTGGTTCCACACTGGTTGCTGCTACGATGCTGAACCCGCATTTACCCACACCGGCCGCACGGCAGTTTTATTCCTGCTTCCTAGAAAAGTACGACAAATCTGGGTCCTCAGAAAAAGAAGTAACGCCCGATTCCAAGGAAGCGGTTGCTTATGATGCGGTGCATATTTTGTCAGCAGCAATCGAGAAGAGTGACAACCTCTCGCAAAGCGAATTGAGCACCATGTTGCGTGCGACAAAAGATCTGTGGACTGGAGCCACCACGAGCTTTTCTTTTGATGTCCGAGGAGAAATTATTGGAGGGTCCGTGTATCTGGATGAGTTTTTTGATGGCAAGCGAGTGGCTGATATCCAGATCTCGGATCTTGAAAAGTGTAATGCTCTAAATTGAACGAACCACAGTTCCAAACAAAGGAAATCATGTTAATCGCATTGTGGATTTTGTCGAGCCTGATTGTTGCTGTTATTGGCATGAATCGAAAGTTCGGATTTTGGGGGTATTTTTTTGCTTCGATCCTCCTCACACCAGCCATCGGCCTGATTCTGGTGTTGGCATCGGATGTGAACAAACCGGAAAAAAAGGGGACGGGTCGATAAGACCTCACTCGTATTTTCCATATTTTTTTTGGCAGAATGAGCCTTTTCAATAAATTGTATCGGTAGAGTCTTTAACTTCAATGAGAGGAGCCTTATCATGAGAGTACAAGATTTGAGTTCAGAACAGCGTCGTTCACAAGCAACGGAAATCGTGAATCGCTTCATGTGGTGGTCTGCGGGAGCAGGAGTGGTTCCGATTCCTGTCGTAGATACTTTTGTCGTGTCATTCGCTCATTTCCGAATGATCCGGACATTGTCTGATTTCTACGAAGTGGAGTATTCGGAAGACACCGTCAAAGCGATCATTGCCTCGTTGATTTCGGCAACGGGCGCACACTGGGTGGCGAGCGGTTCCATCGGCAGCATGGTCAAAGCCATTCCTGGTGTGGGAACGTTATTCGGCATGGTGGCTTTTCCTTCAATGTCAGCGGCTGCTGCCTATGGCTTAGGAAAAGTCTTCATCGAACATTTTGAGACAGGCGGAACCTTGCTCGATTTCGATGCCGATAAGATGCGGTCATACTATGAGAAAACGCTGAAAGAAGGCGCTCCCCCAGCGCTCCCTCCTCCTACCGAATCGTCCAAGCCTGCCGCACCGGCTGCGGTGCCTTTTGCCGTGCCTCCTCCAGCGGCCACAGAGTCAGTAACGCCGAAAGAACCCAAGCCTGCCCCAAAATCTGTTCGTAAACCCTCTAGCAAGAGCACTTCTTCGGCATCTAGCCGGAGCACAACGGCAAGCAAAAACACTTCCTCGGCCAAGAGCAGTTCTTCTAGCAAGAGCAGTTCTTCTAGCAAGAGCAGTTCCTCTAGCAAAAGCAGTTCCTCTAGCAAAAGCAGTTCCTCTAGCAAAAGCAGTCCTGCGAACAAGAGCAGTTCCTCCAGCAAGAGCACTTCGGTACCCAAAGATATGAAAGAAGGGGCTGCCACAACAAGTAATGATGCGGAAACCTCTCCAAAAGGGGACGTACCCTCCACGGTGGATCCCAAACCTTCCGCCTAAACTCACTGCGTCATCCTCCGGTTTTCAACTTTAGAAGGGAGTTATAATGCCTGAACTGCATCGAGATGATAATGATTTTGTAAGTAATGGAGGTGCTCTGGAACCTTCTCAAATTTCGCTCACGTTGGGATCTATTTTGGATCGGGCTGCCTCATCGACCCATCAAGGAATTGTGCACATTGACGTGGATGGGGCTGAGAATTTCCAGCCTTACGCGGAATTGAAACAAGAAGCATTGCAGATCTTGAACGGTTTAAAACAACGCGGTGTGAATGAGGGTGACCACGTTTTGTTTCAGTTGGAGTACAGCCGTAGCTTCATTCCTACGTTATGGGGGTGTTTTTTAGGGGGATTCATTCCAGTCCCTCTGGCGGTGACTCCGAGTTACGATCCGAAAAATGCTGCCGTGAAGAAACTGTTCAACGTCTGGGAGATGCTGGGTAAGCCGATCACCATTTCCGAATCAAATGGAATGGAGGGATTGCAACAGCTCTCAAAGGAATCAGGACATTTGGATTTTCAGATTGAATCGGTGGAAACATTACGCAGCCATCCCCCTCTTGATTTCTTACCGGACCTTCATCCTCGCCAGCAAGCCTTGTTACTATTGACCTCAGGAAGCACGGGCCTACCCAAAGGAGTGACATTGACCCATCAGAACCTGCTTTCGATGACAGCAGGAACGGTCCAGATGAATGGCTTCACGGCCTCGGATGTCACGCTCAATTGGATGCCCTTGGATCATGTGGGATCGATCGTCTTTTTGGGAATTCTGTCCGTTGATTTAGGAGCTAAACAAATCCACATTCCTACCGAGGCCGTATTGCGACAACCGTTGAAATGGCTCGATTTGATTCAAGACCATCGAGCTTCCATTTCTTGGGCACCCAACTTTGCTTTTTCTCTGCTCAATCAGCAGGAAGTCGCCCTCAGTCAAGGGCAATATGACTTATCTTCCATGAAGTTTTTAGTGAATGCAGGTGAACAGGTTGCGTTTAAAACGGTTCGTCGATTTCTTGAATTGCTGGAACGCCACCAACTGCCTGGTAATGCATTGCGTCCTGCGTTTGGAATGTCGGAAACCTGTTCCGGAATCACATGGTCTTCTGGGGTGACTCGTGAGCAACTGAAAGAGGAACGAAGCTACTTGCCTTTAGGCCGACCGATTCCAGGGGCTTCTATCCGAATCACGGACCCCCAGCACAATCCGGTTCCTGAAGGGACGGTGGGGTTATTACAGGTCAAAGGGCCGTCTGTGACATCGGGCTACCACAACAATCCTGAAAAAAACCAAGAAGTGTTTTTGTGCGGCGGTTGGTTCGTCACAGGGGATATGGGGTACCTCGAAAATGGGGAATTGGTGATCACGGGGCGTGAAAAGCAAGACATCATCATCAACGGAATCAACTATCCCGCACACGAACTGGAAACTGCGGTGGAAGATGTGGAGGGGGTGTTGGTTTCGTTCACGGCTGCTTTTTCCGTGAGCGCTCCAGAAACAGAAACCGAACAGTTGGTGATTTTGTTCAGTCCCGAACCGGATTCGTGGACGGATGTATCCGAAGAAGATCAGACAAGTCTACTTCGAACGATTCGCAGTCATTTGGTGCAGCATGTCGGGATTGCTCCCAGTTGTGTGTTGCCAGTTCCTCCAGAACGGATTCCAAAAACTTCGATTGGCAAAATCCAGCACAATCGACTGAAAAAGGAGTTTGAACAAGGGGAGTTTGACGCGTTGGTTGAAGAAATGAACGCTCTGTTGGCTGCCTTTCGTCCACAAACCGGAGGCCCTGGATCTGCCTTGGAACAAAAAATTACGGAGCTATGGGAAAAGGTGTTGGGACTGCCAGAAGTGGGAGTGGACGAAAACTTTTTTGAATTAGGAGGGCACTCGGTTGTGTTGATCCAGGTCCACAAGCAATTGGAATTGGCCTTGGAACGTTCGATAGCGATGACCGATCTGTTCAAATACCCCACCGTGCGTGCGCTGGCCCAGTTTTTAAGCGAAGCGCAGCCTGAACAAAATACGGTGTCCCAAGCCGCACAAGCCCGGGCGCAGCGTCGTACCCAGGTGCGACAATCGGGCACGCCTTCAGCGGTTGCGGTGATTGGGATGGCTTGCCGGTTTCCTGGAGCGAACAACATTGAAGAGTTCTGGGAAAATCTGAGATCGGGTGTGGAGTCGATTAGCTTCTTCACCGATGAGGAAATGAAGGCGGCAGGTGTGGATCCCCGTTCTGCGCAAGACCCTCGGTATGTGAAAGCCAGCCCCATCCTCAAAGATGCCGAAGGCTTTGATGCCAGTTTCTTTGGATATAGCACCAAAGAGGCTGAACTGATGGACCCTCAACAACGACTGTTTTTAGAAGTCGTGTGGGAAGCGTTTGAACATGCGGGATACAACCCATTGGACCATGCTGAATCGATTGGTTTGTATGCTGGGGCCAGCATGAACACCTACTTGATGAACAATGTGTCGGCCCACTGGGATCGCCTCGATACAAAGGACGACCTGTCGGTCACTACCTTGGATTCGATGGGCGGATTCCAGATGATGGTTGCCAATGACAAAGATTATCTCCCGACTCGGGTTTCTTATAAATTGAACTTGAATGGTCCCAGCATCAACGTGCAAACGGCGTGTTCCACGGGACTCGTGGCGATCCATTTGGCGTGTCAAAGCTTGTTGGCAGGGGAATGCGACATGGTGATCGCCGGATGTTCCTCGGTGCAGAGTCCTCAAAAGGTGGGGCACTTGTTCCAGGAAGGCATGATCGTGACTCCCGATGGACATTGCCGGGCCTTCGATGCTCAGGCTCAAGGAACGATTTTTGGTAGTGGAGTGGGCGCTGTTTTGTTGAAACCATTAGACGCCGCTTTGAATGACCAGGATTCTATTTATGCTGTGATTAAAGGCTCGGCGGTCAATAACGACGGTGGCGTGAAAATGGGATACATGGCTCCGAGTCAAGAAGGTCAATCGGGAGTGGTGAGTGAGGCCATTGCAGTGGCGGGAGTCCCACCGGAAAGCATCAGGTTTGTGGAAGCACATGGCACGGGCACGGAAATGGGCGATCCCATCGAAGTGGGAGCGTTGACACAAGCTTTTCGGGCAGGCACCGAAAAGAATCAGTTCTGTGCATTAGGGTCCGTGAAAACCAATGTGGGACACCTTCAGATTTCTTCTGGAATTGTTGGGTTCATGAAGACTGCCTTGGCCCTTTATCACAAAGAAATTCCCCCCACGCTCCATTTTCAAAATCCCAACCCACAAATCGATTTCGAACGCAGTCCGTTTTATGTGAACACCGAAACCCTAGCTTGGGAGGCGGGGGAAACTCCTCGACGAGCGGGAGTGAATTCGTTGGGTATTGGTGGAACCAATGCCCATATGATCTTGGAAGAAGCCCCGTCACCGGGAGAATCAAACCACGCTGCATCGTCTCATCAATTGTCTCGTCAATTGTTGACCTTGTCGGCAAAAACCCCTCAAGCGCTCAAGGACCTGGTGGCTCGCTTTCAACGGGATTTGTTGTCTTCTGACGACCCTTGTTTTTTTGATCTTTGTTTCACCAGTCATATAGGGAGGGCACACTTTGAACACCGCTTGGCTGTGGTTGCCAGTACGGTTGAAGAGTTGAAGGAAAAGCTGCCAACCGCCATCCCGCATAGCACGAACAAAATTCCTGCCGTGGCGTTTCTGTTCACTGGCCAAGGGTCGCAATATCCCGGCATGGCTCAAGAGCTGTATCAAACGGAAGCTCGATTCCGGGAAACTTTGGATCGGTGCGACGCTATCCTGAGGGACCACCTAGAAATTCCACTTCTGGAGGTCTTGTTTGGGGATTCTGAAACGGAGCGAATCCATCAAACCGCCTACACCCAACCGGCATTGTTCTCGGTAGAATATGCTCTGGCAGATTTATGGCAGTCATGGGGAATCATTCCAACCGCCGTGATGGGACATAGCGTTGGAGAATATGTGGCGGCTTGCGTGGCAGGCGTGTTCAGCTTGGAAGACGGCTTAAAACTCATTGCTTCGCGAGGGCGTCTGATGCAGTCCTTGCCATCCACCGGAGAAATGGTCGCGGTGATGGCAAAGGAGTCTATTGTGTCAGAGGTCGTTCAAAAGCAATCGGTCCCGATTTCGATAGCAGCCATCAACGGACCCGAAAATGTTGTCCTGTCGGGGGAGTCAGCAGCGATTCATCGAGTCGTGCAAACTCTCGAAGCGGAAGGTTACCGGACCAAAAGACTGAACACTTCCCATGCCTTCCATTCTGCGCTGATGGACCCCATTTTAGACGCATTCACGGCAATTGCCCATGAGGTGACCTTTTCACGATCCCGGCTGCGATTGGTGTCAAATATCTTGGGGGAAGAGGCCTTACAAGAAGTCACCACACCGGAATACTGGACCCGTCACATCCGACAAACCGTACGCTTCTCTGATGGAATACGATATTTGGCACAATCGGGAATCGATGTGTTTGTGGAAATGGGACCCAAACCGACGTTATGCAGCATGGGTAAAGCCTGCGTGCCAGAAAATGACATGCAGTGGCTTCCCAGTTTGCGACAAGGGAAGTCCGATTGGCAACAAATCGTGGAAACGGTGGCGGATTTATATGTTTCGGGAGCCTCCGTCGATTGGTCTGCTTGGCATCGAAATTTTCCAGGCCGTCGAGTGGCCCTGCCCACTTACCCGTTCCAACATCGGCGGTATTGGCTCAATCCGCATCGTAAACCAAAAGCCCTCCCAGGAAGCGGACATCCTTTGTTAGGCGAACGGCTGGATGTGGCCTCCGCTGCATTATCCAAATCTGTGATCCATGAAAACATGTTGACATCCGGCTCATTGCCGTACCTGCAAGGACACCAAGTGTTTCAAAACGTGATCTTGCCGGGCACCGGGTTTTTGGAATTGGGGCTGGCTGCCGTAAAAACGGTTTTGCCCAATTCACAAGGGATGAATCTTCAGGTTACGATTTCAGATTTCCTCATTCAACGGCCATTGTCGCTGAATGAAGCTCATCCCGTTCAGGTGCAAACGACGGTGAACCAAGTTGCAGTGAATGAATATACGTTCGAAGTTTACTCCAAGGTCATTCCCCAGAATGAAACAGGGAAAGGTTTCAATGAAGCGGGGAATAGTATCGAACATAGCTCAGGCGAGTCTCCTCAATGGGAAAAACACGCTTCCGGCAAGGTGAATTGGAAGGAATCGGGTGGGTTTCAGAAGAACTCCTTAATGGAAAGCGATTCGCTGACAAGTTGGCAATCGCAATGTTCCGAATCGTGGCCTGTCGTCGATTTTTATCAGCGTTGTGCAGCCATCGGATTGCATTACGATTCCGGATTTCGGGCGATTCAAAATCTGTGGAAAAGTTCGCAAACCGTGTTGGCTCAAATCGGTCTCTCCGCCGAACTGATTCAGGATGCAGAAGGCTACCAATTGCATCCTGTTTTGATGGATGCCTGTTTGCAGGTGGCTGTGGCTCACTTTGTGTCACAAGACCAACCGGAGATGCACCTGCCTGTTGGTATCACACGCATCGAGATTGATCGTAAACCGGACTTACAAGAAGTGTGGTGTCAGGCCACCGCGAAATCGCAGGAGCCTTCGCATTGGGTTGTTGATTTGCAGCTTTTTCATGCCAATGGAGACCGGGTTGCCACGCTCAGTGGATTGCAGATGCGAAAAGCCGACCCGACCAAGCTGTTTCCAAGCTCGGGAGGAGTGTCACAGCAAGCCACGGATTGGTTGTATGAATTGGCATGGCAACCCCAACCGCTGCGGCGTCCTGCGGTGGATTGTTTGATTCCTCCAGACCGACTGGAAGAAATCATCAAACCGTCGCTACCACAGTGGCAACAAGAGTTCCATTTAGAGCGGCTTTCCTCGATGTTTCGGGATCTGCACGAACTGGGCTTGGGCTTCATCGCAACCGCTTTGGAAACCTTGGGAGCCACTTGGGACATTGGAACCACATGGAATCAAGAGGAATTGCGAACCCGCTTAGGAATCTCGTCCCAACACCGGTTTTTGTTGGGGCGGATGTTGAAGTATTTGGCAGAAGCTGGCTGTCTCCTTTCCCAAGGAGACGGGTGGCAGGTGTTGAAAACGCCCATTCTGCGAGTCCCGAAAGCACAACAAGCGTACTTGGCGTCGACTTATGGAAGCTTAGTGGAACCCGAGGTGAACTTAATGAGTTCATGTGGGGAAGTGTTGGCAGATCTGCTCACAGGAAAAGCTGACCCGTTGGAACGTCTGTTTCCTGAAGGGGAGGTGACCTTGACCAGTCAATTTTATGTCCATGCTTTGGAAAACCAGGCGTTGAACACATTGCTCCAACGAACGATGTCTCAATTGTTGAGTGATGTGACCAAAGGACAAACCATTCGCATTTTGGAAGTTGGAGCGGGGACGGGAGCCACTAGCAGTTTCGTGTTTCCTCATCTGGATCCCGAACAAACCGACTATGTGTTCACGGACATCTCGCCGCTGTTCTTGGACCGAGCCAAACAATCGTTCCCACAGTATCCTTTTCTACGTTACGAACTGTTGGATATTGAACACAACCCTGCCTCGCAAGGATTTGAAAACCATTCTTTTGATTTGGTATTTGCTGCCAATGTATTGCACACCACCCAAAACCTGGAACAGACCTTAGGTCACGTAAAGCAATTGTTGGTACCCGGGGGGATGCTCGTGCTGTTGGAAGCGACCACCCCTAAAATTCTAGCAGATCTCACGTTTGGATTTCTCGATGGCTGGTCTCGTTTTCAAGATTTTGACCGTCGGCCGGACTATCCCTTGTTGACTGCGGCAAAATGGAAGGCCTTGTTTGCCGATTGCGGATTTGCTCAATCGGTCGCGCTCAATCAAGAAATCGATTCAGTAGAACAAACCGTATTTGTGGCTCAAACAACCGAGTCTGAGAAAGACACGCGAGAATGGTTGATCTTGGCCGACGAGTCGGAGCTAGGCTTTCGTTTGGCACAGAAACTCAAAGAACGGAATCAATCCTGTGTGATTTTCCCGGAACAAATCCTGAACCCCTCATCTGTTCGAGGGATTGTCCATATGAAGGGGCTGGAAAGCACGAGCGAACCCCTAGATTCCGCTGCCCTACAAACCTCCATCCGTAACGGATGTGAGAGCCTGTTGCACGGAGTGCAGGCATTGGTCCAGCAGGAGTCAAGCAATCCTGCAATCCCGCTATACGTCATCACCCGAGGTGCTCAATGCGTTTCTACGGAACACATGTCCTCGGAAGGGTTGGTTCAGTCACCGTTGCGGGGGTTGACTCAAGTCATTGCTCAAGAGCGATCTGACCTAAAACTGGTCCATGTGGACTTAGACCCTGCTTCCAATTCGATAGACTGGGACGCCTCCGAGATCGTTTCTGAAATGATTTCTAAGGATCGATTCGTATCCTCGGAAACTCAGGTGGCATTCCGCAATCGGGAACGCCATGTGGTGCGTCTACAACAATCCACTCCGGAGTTTGTGCATGCGCTTCAGAAGTTTGAAGGGACAACGATTCAACCAAATGCAACCTACCTGATTACCGGAGGGTTGGGAGAAATCGGATTGGCTGTCACTCAAGAATTGGTTCGGAAGGGGGCGCGTCATTTGTTGTTAGTGGGGCGCTCGATGCCTTCAAAACATGCTGAGCAGGCTGTGATCGAACTATCGCAGGCCGGGGCTTCCCTAGAAGTGGCACAGGCCGATGTGCGGCAGATCGATGAGCTAAAACAAGTCATCCAACAGATCGACTCTCGTTATCCATTACGAGGAGTGATTCATGCGGCAGGCGTATTGGATGATGGTCCTTTGCAAGAGCAGACCTGGGAACGGTTGGCCCACGTCATGGGGCCGAAAGTGTGGGGAGCCTGGAATCTTCACACACTCACGCAAGATATGGATTTGGACTTCTGGGTACTGTTTTCTTCGGTAGCTAGTTTGATCGGGAATTGGAGGCAAAGCGGGTATGCCGCGGCCAATGCGTTTCTGGATGCATTGGCCCACTACCGCAAAAGCCGAAACCTTCCCGCACTGAGTGTCAATTGGGGGGCCTGGGCCGAAGTGGGCATGGTGAAGGACGCCGAACAACAGTTGGACGCTCAAGGTTTCCATACCATCCCACCGGATCAAGGTCTGAGTTTGTTGATGGCTCTGTTGCCGACCTCGACCACTCAAATCGGAGTGTTGCCCATGAATTGGGAACGGTTTTTAAGCCGTTTTGCCAAACCCCCTTCGATGTTCGAACGGGTGAAACTGCAAGAATCCAAGGCGATACCAGCCTTGAGGGAAGTTTCCCGTACCGATGATTCGGACCTCCAACAGTCCACCTTGCGGCAGCAACTGGAATCAGCAGATTTTGATCACCAGCAGCAGCTCCTATTCCAATTTCTCCAAGAACAAATTGCACACGTCTTGGGAGAGACCGACGACCTCAACACCGACCTCACCTTAGGTGGATTGGGATTGGATTCTTTAATGAGCATCGATCTGAAGAATCGTTTTTCGAAGACCCTCCAAGTCAATGTGCCACTGACCACCTTCATGGATGCATCCTTAAACAAGCTGATTGATACCATTTTGGATCAATTCAACTTGGTTCACAGCATCCGCATGACCCCTTCCACCCCCAAGGTGGCTTCGACAACAACGGGTCCAGGGGACACCCCAGACGATGATGAAATTGAGGAGATTGTTTTATGAATGACCTAACTTCCTTCCTCCGGATGCTTTCCGAACGAGGAATCAAATTACTGGTTGAAGGCGATCAGCTTCGCATTCGTGCTTCAAAAGGGGTGTTGACGCCCCAAATTCGTGAAACGTTGACGGCTCGAAAAGAAGAAATCTTGGCATGGTTGAAGTCGCAGGATACGAGCAGTGCCGAACTGCCGCAGGTGGTTTCCGATCCGGTGCAACGCCACAACCCCTTTCCGCTGACTGAAATTCAACAAGCCTATTGGGTGGGAAGCAGCGGATTGGAAATGGGAGGGTCCTACCATTATTATTTTGAGTTCGACTGTCCCGAGTTGGATATCCCTCGGCTGAACAAGGCGTGGCAGCTCTTGATCCAGCGGCATGACATGCTTCGGGCGATTGTGTTGCCCAGTGGAGAGCAACAGGTGTTGGAACAGGTGGACCCTTATCAATTTCAAGTGCTGGATCTCCGTCACGAGACCGAATCTTCGAGTATGGCTCAAGTCCAGGCCATTCGAGAAGAAATGTCCCATCAGGTTTTGCCCTTGGATCGATGGCCGCTTTACGACATTCGTGTGACGCAATGGCCCACGCAACGAACGCGCATCCATTTGAGCTTGGGGGTGATCATTCTAGACAGCGGTTCCATGCTCAACCTCCTTCGTGAATGGGAAACGCTGTATCACGATCCCCAGGCAACCTTATCCCCACTCACCTTAACATTCCGAGACTATGTCTTGGCAGAGCAGAAGATCAAATCCACCACGGCCTACCAACAGGCGCAGCGGTATTGGTTGGACCGATTGAAATCCTTGCCTCCGGCTCCCGATTTGCCAACAGTCGCTTTGGATGACGGGGATTCTGAACAACCCCAATTCTTACGAAAAAACCACACTTTGGATTCTACCGAGTGGCAACAACTGAAACGGCAAACTAGCGCTCAGGGAATCACCACCTCATCGATGTTGCTCACGACCTTTGCTGAGGTTCTTGCAACGTGGTCTCAGCATCCCAAATTCACGTTGAACATGACCTTATTCAATCGGTTGCCGTTGCATCCCCAAGTGGGAGAAATCGTGGGAGATTTCACTTCGGTCAATCTGCTTGAAGTCGATTTTTCCGAACCCGCTTCTTTTTTGCAGCGGGCGCAGCAGCTCAACCGACAACTTCATCAAGATTTGGAACATCGCTACTTCACTGGGGTGGAGGTACTTCGCGAATGGGGCCGTCAACAAAAAGCGACGGGGCACCCGTTGGCACCCGTTGTTTTCACCAGTGTGGTGGTATTGGATCTAGGAAGTGAGTTCAGTCTGTACAACTTTTTGGGGGGGCATCTGATTGATGCCATCAGTCAGACACCTCAAGTGTATTTGGACTATCAGGTTTCGGAAGATGCCGGGAAGCTGATCATCCATTGGGATGTGGTCGATGGCCGTTATCCTGAAGGCCTGATCAACGACATGTTCGACTCGTATTGCCTACGGTTGCGTGAATTGTTGGAGCACGAAACCGCTTGGACGAAGCCGGACTCGACTTTGATTCCGCCACAGCAATTGGAACAACGTGCGTTGATCAATGCGACGGAAGGCCCCATCCCCAATGAAACTTTAGCCACCTTGTTTCAAAAACAAGCAGAGACCCGACCGGAAGCGGTTGCGGTGATTGCACCACAACGACGCCTGACGTATGCAGAGTTGGAAGCACGGTCCAATCACATTGGGCATTGGTTGCTCGAACAGGGCGTTCAGCCAGATCAACTGGTCGGCATCGTCATGAAAAAAGGGTGGGAGCAAGTTGTGGCCGTGATAGGCACTCTGCTTTCGGGAGCGGCTTATGTGCCGATCAATCCAGACGACCCACTTCAACGACAGCAGTTTTTATTAGAGCAAGCTCAAGTGAGTTGCGTGCTCACTCAATCCAATTTGGAATCGACCGTAACGGGTTGGGGGAACCTCAAAGTCCTTTACGTGGACACAGTCGAACCAGACGTGGTCCCAGCGTTGTCCCTCCTTCGTCGACCTGCGGATTTGGCTTACGTGCTCTATACGTCGGGTTCTACAGGCGTTCCCAAAGGCGTGATGATCGAGCACCGCAATGTGATCAATCGCATGACCGATATTGCGGAGCGCTTCCATTTGACACCAGATGACCGCGCTATCGCATTGACCGCTCTGCATCATGATTTGTCGGTGTTTGACATCCTGGGCATGCTGTGTGTGGTGGGAGGATCTATCGTGATCCCAGAATCGGACCAAATCCGGGAGCCTCAGCATTGGAACACCCTCATGGCACGAGAAGGGGTCACCCTATGGAACTCGGTGCCCGCCTTTCTGCAAATGTTGGTGGAGTGCTGGGAGCACTCAGACAATGAGATTCCGCACCGTCTCCGGTGGGTGATTTTAGCGGGAGATTTTATTCCGGTTTCGCTGCCTGACCGTCTCCGGAAACGGGTTCCCAAAGTGGAAATCATCGCGTCCGGCGGACCTACCGAAACCACAGTTTGGGATATCTGGTATCCGGTGAACGAGGTCGACTCGACATGGCGCAGCATCCCGTATGGAAAGCCCCTACGCAATACTCAGTATTATGTGCTGAAAGACAATCTATCGCCGTGCCCTATCTGGACTCCGGGAGAGTTGTACATTGCAGGAGCCGGGTTGGCCCGTGGCTATTGGCGTGATGCTACCCGGACACAAGAACGCTTCATCACCCATCCTGAAACAGGACAGCGCTTGTACCGATCCGGAGACTTAGGACGCTACCTGCCGGATGGAAATATCGAAATTCTGGGTCGGGTGGATTTCCAAGTGAAGATCCAAGGACAACGGATTGAACTGGGCGAGATTGAAGCTGTGCTTCGTCAACATGAAGGGATTCAAGAGGCTGTTGTTCATACCGTGCAACACGAAAATCACCCCCCCCAGTTGGTGGGCTACGTGGTGTTAGACAAGTCGATGCACTCGAACACGGTGCCTTCGCCCACGGCAGTTGCTCTATCGAATCCATCTTCTCAATCAAATACCGTTCTTCAACCGAATCCAGCTCTTCAGGCAAATCCAGCTCTTCAGGTAAATCCAGCCATCCCATCAGATCCAGCCTCCCCGTCGATTCCAGAAGGGTATTTACCGGAAGCACAGCCAGATGTGTTGGTGGATCCTGTGGAACGGTTGGAATTCAAGCTGGCTCAAAAGGCGGTTCGATCCATCAAAACGGATCCTTCGGAGTCCACCGCACCAAGTGTGGTTCTACCCTCTTTATCGAAAGCAACCATTGAATCCGATTTCCTCCGTCGTCAAAGTCATCGGCACTACTTGAGTTCGCCGATCCCCTTGGAAGCGTTTGGTCAATTTCTGGGCAATCTTTCGGGACTACCCCGAGCGGAATCACCCTTGCCGAAGTATCGGTATGCCTCCGCAGGTAGTCTGCATCCGGTGCAGACCTATCTTTATGTCAAACCAAACCGAGTGGAAAGCGTGGACAGCGGAGTTTACTACTATCATCCTGTTCAGCATCAGTTGGTGCCGATGTCGTGTTCTTCAGAGGTGGATCCGCTACAACCCTTATACTACGGGCCGAACCAAAGCATTTTAGAGCAAGCGGCGTTTGTGTTGTTTTTGGTTGCAGAACGGCAGGCCATTGACCCCATTTATGGGAACATGGCGCGTGATTTCTGTTTGTTGGAAGCTGGATACATGAGTCAGCTCCTGATGGCCCAAGCTCCAGATTTTGAGATTGGATTGTGTCCGCTAGGGGTGTTGGATGATCGGGTGGTGCGAGCCGAATTGAACTTAGGAAGCAGTCAAGAGATGGTGCATAGTTTGGCTGGAGGGCGCATCACATCTGCTTGGAATTCGCAGTGGATGGAATTTGCTCCCGCTTCTCCCGTTTCCTGGCAAGATCAATTGCAACGGCATCTTGCCGATCAACTGCCCTCACCTATGGTGCCCTCCATTTTTGTTGAGATGGAAGCGCTCCCTTTAAGCAACAATGGCAAGGTAGACCGCAACCGCCTTCCTCTACCGGAAACCCAAGCCATTGAGATAGAAAGCACCGCTCCCACCACCGACACGGAGCAAACGCTGATCGAGATCGCACAATCCGTTCTGAATCTCGAATCGATTGGCATTCATCAGAATTTCTTCGAACTTGGAGCGAGTTCGGTCAGTTTGGTGCAGATCCGCAACAAGTTGCAAACGCAGTGGCAACGCACCATCCCAATGGCCGATTTGTTCAAACATCCCACAATTCACCGACTTGCCCTCTACCTTCAACAAGCGGCCGAATCCGATACCGCGCTATCAGAAGCCGCTCAAGCTCACGTGTCCCGACAAGCGGGTCGTCAAAAGGCAGCTTTAGCCCGCCAGCAACAACTCCGTTCAAAACGAAAGAAACGATGAGCGATGTAAATGCCAACTTTGAAGCATCATGCCATGACGCATTGAATCGTAACGCATTGAATCATGACGCATTGAATCATGACACATTGAATCGTGATGCATCGAATCACAATGCATTGAATCGTGACGCATCGATTCACGACGCAACGAGCGGAAATGCAATGAACCCAAGCAACAAACCTAAAGGAATCAAGCCATGAGTGACAACGAAGAGTTTGGTCGGATTGCCGTCATCGGAATGAGTGGACGGTTTCCCGGAGCCAAAGATTTGGAAGCATATTGGAACAATTTGGCAAATGGGGTCGAGTCCATAGCTCGGCTTTCTGAAGCGGATTTGTTAGACGCGGGAGTCAACCCAGTGGATTTGAAAAATCCGAATTTTGTGCCAGCGAGTCCCGTATTAGAAAATATCGATAAGTTTGACGCACGGTTTTTCGATTTCAGTCCTGGAGAAGCTAAGATTCTCGATCCGCAGCATCGTCTATTTTTGGAATGTGCTTGGGAAGCATTGGAAAATGCCAACACCCCTCCCGAAACGGTAGACGGTTCCGTGGGCGTGTATGCAGGAGGGAGCACCAGTCAATACTGGAAGCTCCGTCAACCGTGGCATACCGAATCTCCCTATGGAGCCTTGCAGTATTTTCCTGGATTGGAAGAGTTGTTGGCCAATGAGAAAGATTACCTCGCCACTCGGATCTCTTATAAATTGGGGTTGCAGGGACCCAGCATCAGTGTCCAAACCGCTTGTTCTACTTCTTTGGTAGCGATCTGCATGGCCGCTCAAGGCTTGCTGAGTTTTCAATGCGATCTCGCGTTGGCAGGGGGAGTCACCGTTCGGGTGCCCCATCATACGGGGTACATGTATGAAGAAGGTAGCATCTTGTCTTCCGATGGCCATGTCCGTTCTTTTGATGCCAATGGACAAGGCCCTGTGTTTGGGAATGGAGTGGGGGTGGTGATCCTCAAACGCTTGGAAGATGCCCTCGCCGATGGCGATCACATCCGGGCGGTCATTCGAGGCAGTGCGGTCAACAACGATGGAGCCGCAAAAGTCGGTTACACGGCACCCAGTGTGGAAGGGCAAGCCGAAGTGGTCGCGTTGGCCCAAAGCATGGCCGAGGTGCCGGTGGAAAGCATTCGATACATTGAAGCTCATGGCACCGCCACCCCGCTGGGAGACCCCATAGAGATTGCGGCATTGACCCAAGCTTTTCGAACCGAAACGGACAAAAAAGGATTCTGCGCAATCGGTTCGGTGAAAAGCAATGTAGGGCACTTAGAATCCGCCGCAGGCGTGGCAGGATTCATCAAAACGGTCCTGGCCTTGGAGCATCGGCAATTGCCGCCTAGCTTGCATTTTGAAAGTCCCAATCCTGAAATTGATTTTGCCAACAGCCCATTTTACGTCAATACCACACTATCCGACTGGGCTCATTCTGAGACACCTCGTCGGGCAGGGGTCAGTTCCTTTGGGATTGGGGGAACCAACGCTCATGTGATTCTGGAAGAAGCACCTCCCTTGTCAGAATCTCCTTCATTTGAACCCGTATCGCCAGCACAAGCATTGTCAGCACAAGCATTGCCTGGGGCAACATCAATAGAATTCCAGCACCGTTCTCAGCTTATTGTTCTTTCTGCAAAAACCACTCAGGCCTTAAACCAAAGCACGGCCAATTTAGCCAACTACCTGAAACAACATCCTGACACTCGCCTTGCCGACATCGCCCACACGCTCCAAGTGGGACGCCGTGCCTTCCCCCGTCGGCAGGTATTGGTCTGCGAGGGCCATGAAGAGGCGATTGCGCTGTTGGAATCAAAAGATCGGGAGGGTGTGCATCGAAAAACAGCCTTTGATCATGAACCGAACGTGGTGTTCATGTTTTCGGGCGGGGGTGCCCAGCACGTGAACATGGGAAGAGAATTGTATGAAACCGAACCGGTGTTCCGTCAGGAAGTGGATCAATGCGCCCAGATATTAAAACCTCATTTGCAATTGGACATCCGCCAATTGCTGTATCCGGATTCAACCCCTACGCAGAAATTGGAACGCACGTCCACCGCGTTACCGGCTTTGTTCACGGTGCAATATGCCTTGGCTCGACTCTGGATGTCGTGGGGAATTCAACCCCATACCATGATTGGACACAGCTTAGGGGAATACACGGCTGCCTGTTTGGTTGGAGTGTTTAGCTTAGACGATGCCTTAGCGTTGGTGGCTTTGCGAGGACGCCTGTTCGAAACTTTGTCTGAAGGGGCCATGCTGAGCGTGCCACTTTCGGAGTCGGAATGTGAAGAGCTGATTCACGAGCAGGCGCAAGGGAGCAGTCCGTTATCAATTGCTGCTGTGAACGCGCCCCGTTTGTGTGTGCTGTCGGGGTCGGTAGAGGCCATTGAGCGGTTGAAAACCAAGCTGGCTCAACAAGGAGTGGAATGTCACCAGTTGCATATTTCGGTGGCGGCCCATTCGCATCTAGTGGATCCGATTGTTGAAGAATTTCAGCGATTTGTGACGCGTATGCCATTGAAGGCTCCCACGATTCCGTTTGTTTCCAACCTGACTGGACGGGGCATCACGCCGAATGAGGCGACAGACCCCCACTATTGGGGAAGGCATCTTCGGGAAACGGTTCGTTTTGCCGAAGGTTTGCAGGGGTTGTTGCAAGATGACACACGAGTGCTGCTCGAAGTAGGACCCGGACACACGCTCTCGTCGTTGGCACAACAAGCGGAAAAGGACAATGGACACAATCCCAACCGAACGATCCTCACGTCGTTGCCTCATCCACGGGATCCGCAACCAGAACATCGTTATTTGCAAATGACTTTAGGAAAGCTGTGGAGTTGTGGTCTATCGCCCGATTGGTCATCTGTGGGTTCACAAATCCCAAGACGTCGTGTTGCGCTCCCAACCTATCCCTTTGATCGGCAACGTTATTGGTTGGAAGTCCCAAAGAACCTTGCGACAGCAACCACGCCGACCCCAAATGCACCACGCCGGGCTGCTCTCCAAGACTGGTTCTCAGTACCTTCGTGGAAACGAACCACGACGCCTTTCATGCGATCCCTGCATTTTCCTTTTCCACAAGATACGCAGTGGTTGTTGTTCTCCGACGATTCTGAGGTGAGTTCGCACCTCAAAAACCAATTGATCCAGTTGGGCCAGATGGTTACCTCAGTCCGAGCGGGGAAGGGATTTACTCGTTCCGAGATGGTTTACACCGTGGATCCCACACAACGCCGGGATTTTGATTCGCTATGGGACGACTTGAAACGCCGTAACCTAGTTCCCCAACAGGTGGTCCATTTGTGGACCGTAATGTCTGCACCCAATATCTCGGATACGGATCTTGCGTTCGATAGCCTATTGCATTTAGCCCAAACGATTCAGGGGAATGCTGGGCAAACGGTGCCGCTTACCGTGGTTTCAACCGGTGTGCAAGCGGTGACCGGTGAGGAGCCATTGAAACCGGAAAAGGCCGCGTTGTTGGGGCCTGTGAAAGTGATTCCCAAAGAACTGCCTTCAGTGATTTGCCGCAGCGTGGATTTTGACGCCAACTCCCTGCTGGCTCCCACCCAAATCGTTCGACAATTGTTGGGAGAATTGGCCGAAGGGTCTTCTCTCCAAGGGTCTTCTCTCCAAGGGTCTTCTCTCCAAAGTGATGGGTGGGAGCCTATGGTGGCTTTCCGTGGAAGACATCGATGGGTGCCTATCCTGGAACCACACCCGTTGCCAGACCTGTTGTCAAATGACCTTCCCTTCCGCTTGCGTAAACGAGGCGTGTATCTAATTACCGGTGGCCGAGGGGGGATCGGTCTGGCATTGGCTGAAGAGCTTGCTCTCCGAGTGCAAGCACGATTGGTATTGATGGGACGCTCAGATTTTCCAGAACGCAACCAATGGCAATCGTGGCTAGAACAAAACGCAGCAAGTGATCCCACTTCCCAGACCATTCGGAAGCTACAAACGATGGAACGTCATGGTGCGGAAGTGCTGTGTCTGCAAGCGGATGTGGCAGACGAGAACCAAATGCAAAAAGCATTCGAACAAGCCCGACACCAGTTTGGAGAAATACAGGGAATCATCCACGCGGCAGGTACGGTGGAGACTGCATGGCTGCAAGACAAAACCTCAGATGCCGCGCATCGCGTGATGTCTCCTAAGGTCCAAGGGGCGGCAATACTATCTCGACTAACGCTGTCGTTGGAATTGGATTTTCTGGTTTACTGCTCTTCGATCAACGCTCTGATAGGTCCTGCCGGATTGGTGGATTACTGTGCTGCCAACGCGGTGTTGGATGCATATGCCCACGAACAGACTCAACGGGGGCAGTATGTGGTTTCAATCAACTGGGATGGTTGGCGTGATGTAGGGTTGGCCTTTAAAGAATCCGAGCAAATGCCAGCGTTGATGGCCAAGCTTCAAGCAAATGGAATTGCGCCTGAAGAAGGAGCCGAGGCGTTGGTCCGAGTGCTTCATGCCGAGGCGGCCCAAATAGTGATATCTCCCATTCCGTTAGCTCAACGGCTTGATCCTTCCGCATTGACAGGACCAGCTTTCAACGATGCAAAAGACACCACTGGGATGGATTATGATCGTCCTGATCTCGACTCCGATTACGAACCTCCTCGCACCGAAACTGAACACGCTTTAGCAAAAATTTGGCAAGGGGTTTTGGAGCTTTCACAAGTCGGCATTCACGACAATTTTTTTGAACTGGGAGGACATTCCTTGTTGGGGGTGCGGCTGATCAATCAAGTGCGTCAAGTGTTCCAAAAGAAGGTCCCAATCAATCAATTGTTTGCCAATCCCACGATAGCGAGATTTGCGACGCTTATTGAAGAAACAGCTCAGGTGGAGGCCACTGCTTCCACGTTGCAACCGATTTCGAGAACCGGTCCATTGCCCCTTTCTTATGGTCAGCAACGCTTATGGTTTTTGGATCAACTGGATCAAGCCAATGCGGCTTATCACATTCCAGGAGTTTGGAAACTCAGCGGTCCATTGGATGTAGCTGCATTGGAACAAAGCCTTCAGGAAATCGTCCGTCGTCATGAAGTGTTGCGGACGAATTTTCGAAACGAAGGGGGATATCCTCAGCCCTTCATTCAAAATCCAATCCCAGCCACATTGCCCCTAGTGGACCTTAGTAACTTGTCGGCAGAAGCACAACAAACCCACGTGCAGCGGTTGGCAAGTGACGAAGCCGAACGTCCCTTTGATTTGAGTCGAGATCTTCTGTTGAGAGCACAATTGTTAAAATTGACATCAGACGATCATCGCTTTTTGGTGACCATGCATCACATTGCCTCGGATGGGTGGTCCTTGAGTGTGTTGATGAATGAATTGACCACACTGTATCAGGCTTTTTCCGAAAAACGTCCGTCTCCTCTTCCCGAATTACCCATACAATATGTGGATTTTGCACACTGGCAGCGACACCAAGACCCCACCTCCCATTTAGCCTACTGGAAGGAGCATTTAGGAGGAACGCTTCCGAAGCTGCAACTGCCGACCGATGCTCTCCTTCCGAGCGAACCCAATCACACAGGTGCCTCGGTTTCCTATCAGCTTTCCCTGGAACAAAGTGAGGTGTTGAAACGGTTTAGTAAAGAAGAAGGAGTCACACCGTTCATGGTGCTACTCACCGTGCTGAATGTGTTGTTGATGCGTTGCACGGGAGAGACGGATCTGGTGATCGGCACACCGGTTGCTCGCCGTCCGTTGGCCGAAACCGAAGGATTGATTGGATTCTTTTTAACCACCCTTGCGTTGCGGAATGACCTTTCAGGAAATCCAAGTTTCCGAGAGTTATTGAAACGGGTGCGCGATGTGACCTTAGAAGGCTATGCACACCAATCGGTACCATTCGAATTGTTGGTGGAAGAGCTGCATCCCGAACGTTCGCTCACCGGGCATCCGTTATTTTCCGTGATGCTGAATCTTTTGAACACTCCCGAAGTCACGGCCCAATCAGCAGATCTCACTTTCACACAACTGGAAGAAACCGAGTTGGATGCCAAATTTCCGCTGACCTTTTATGTCTATGAGGAAACAGCCGGGTATCGATTCAAGTTGCTGTTTCAAAAAGCGTTGTTTTTCGAAGCCCGCATGGCCCACATGCTGGACCAATACTTGATGCTTCTAAATGAAGCAGTTCATCATGCGGATCACAAAATTGAAGCCCTTTCTCTATTTCCGGCAACCCCCGTTCGGGGATTCCCCTCACCCCAGGTGGCGTTATCGGAAACGAACAACACTCCCGTTCCCCAGCTATTTGCCGAATGGGTTCAACGCAATCCGGCTCATCCGGCGGTATGCCAAGAAGACAATCATTGGAGTTACGGGGAATTGGATGAACGATCCGAAGCCTTGGCCCAATGGCTCCTGCATCAAGGTGTGAAGCCGGGAGATGTGGTGGCAATTGACGGATCGCGCAGCTTCGGTTGGGTGGTGAGTATGATGGGAATTTGGAAAAGCGGAGGGGCGTTCCTGACACTGGATGCAAGTCTCCCGCTTTCCCGGCAACGAATGATGCTGCAAGCAGCACAAACACGATTTTTGTTGAATGTGAACGGCGACTCTCACAAATGGCCGGGACTCTGGTTCGAAACCCTGAATGTGAACTCGAAAACTGGGAAAGTCCAAAACCCACCCGACGCCTTCAAAGCCGTGCCACTCCCTGCAATACGCGCACAATCTCCGGCAACAATTTTTTTCACATCGGGAACCACAGGGGTGCCTAAAGGCGTGTTGAGCAGCCACCAAGGGATCTCGCATTTTGTGTGCTGGCAGCGAGACCATTTCCAGGTGGATCCAAGAGACCATGTGGCCCAATTGACGGCACCATCGTTTGATGCATTGCTCCGAGAGGTGTTTCTACCGTTGATCAGTGGAGCCACCTTACACCTGCCTACGGAAGCGACTTTGCAGGAGCCAAATCGCATGCTGAAATGGTTGCAACAGCATCAGATCTCGATTCTCAATACGGTTCCTTCTCGTGCCCAAAATTGGTTGTTGCATCGATCCGGCCTCGGAGAATGGCCCGATCTCCGATTGACCTTTTTCTCAGGGGAACCGCTCAGCGGGGCATTGGTAAAACAATGGCGAGAAAGCTTGGCTCCGCAGGCCGTTGTGGTCAACCTGTATGGCTCCACAGAAACCACGATGACCAAATGTTATTATCTTGTACCTGAAGGCGTGGATAACGGGGTTCAACCGGTGGGGCACCCCTTACCCGAAACGGAAGCGTGGGTGCTTCAGTCTGACCGTCTTTGCGGGGTGAGTGAATTGGGAGAGATTGTGATCCGCACGCCATTCCGCCCCCTGGGATATTTCAATGACGATGAGGCCAACCAACAATGTTTCCGACCCAATCCGTTCCGAGAGGATGATCAGGATTTGATTTATTACACCGGGGATTTAGGCCGGTATTGTCCTGATGGCTCGATTGAAATCCTGGGACGCCGTGATGATCAGGTAAAAATTCGAGGGGTGCGTGTTGAACCTTCTGAGGTGCAATTGGTGTTGGAAGCGCATCCCTATGTTGCCAAAAGCCGAGTGTTGCTTCGAACGCATCCATCAAAATCCACTGCGGTCGATAACTCCGTTACGGGCGATCCATCCACTATAGGCGATCCATCCACTATAGACGATCCATCCACTACAGACGATCCCCCCGATTTGATTGCCTATGTGGTTCTTCATAAGCAACTCTCTTCCACTTCGAAGGATCCCACTCCCAACGAACTGCGAAACTTTTTAGCGCAACGTTTGCCTGGGGCCATGGTGCCTCGGTTTTTTGTTTTATTAGACACGCTACCTTTAGCATCCAACGGAAAAGTTGACCGGAAGGCATTGTTAAACGATCCTCAATATTCCCCCGATGGGTTGCCAAAATCTGAGTTTGTGGCTCCGCAAACTGAAATCCAACGGCGCGTGGTTGAAATCTGGGAAGTGGTACTGCGACATCCCCCCGAATCGGAATCGGAGATCGGCATTTGGGACAACTTTTTTGAGATTGGAGGGCATTCGTTATTGGCGACCCAAGTGATCTCGCGCATCCTCACCGAATTCCAAGTCGAGTTGCCGCTCCGCAGCATGTTTGAGCATCCCACCGTCGAAGAGCTTTCGCTGCAAATTGAGCTCAACCTGCAACATCAACCGACAAATTCTTCTTCCTCGGTCATACCAACAGTGTCTCGCGAACAACCGCTGCCTTTGTCGTTTGCTCAACGACGGCTGTGGTTTTTGGATCAGTTGGTGGGGGCAAGTCCAATATACAACGAACCGGCGGCGCTTAAGCTAACGGGGAATTTGAATGTAGGGGCTTTGCTCAAGTGTCTGAATGCGATTGTGGAACGGCATGAAGTCCTCCGCACCACCTACCACGACGAAGCAGGGCAACCCAAACAAGTGATCCATCCCCATACCTCAATTGCATTGCCGCTTATTGATCTGAGGCACTTGTCTCTGTCGGAACAAGCAATGGAAGTTCAACGACAATCCCAAGAGGTATTTCATCATCCTTTCGATTTGAGCCAGGATGTGATGCTTCGTGCCACCCTACTTCAACTCGCCGAGCAAGAGCATCTTTTATTGTTTGTGATGCATCACATTGCCTCGGACGGATGGTCGGGGGGAGTCTTGGTGCAGGAAGCTGCTGATTTGTATGCTGCATTCGTTGAGGGGAAACCTTCGCCGTTGCCCGCATTGACTCTCCAATATGCTGACTTTGCCCACTGGCAATACCATCACTTGCAAGGAGAGCGATTGGAACGGCAACTGGCCTATTGGCGTGAGCATCTCAGGGGGGCGCCTCCGATGTTGGAACTGCCCACTGACTCTCCAAGACCGCCCCAGGAAACTTTCAATGGAGCGAGGCATCCCTTCACGTTGTCAGCTTCACTTCATGAAAAACTGAAACAACTGAGCCAACACTATGGCACAACCCTGTTCATGACACTGATGGCTGCCTTTGATGTGTTGCTTTATCGCTACAGCGGCCAGACCGATTTGGTTGTCGGAACGCCGATTGCCAACCGCAACCGACAAGAACTTGAACC
The DNA here is from genome assembly GCA_028281495.1 of SAR324 cluster bacterium. Lineage (GTDB taxonomy): Bacteria > SAR324 > SAR324 > SAR324 > NAC60-12 > JANQJU01. The sequence goes on along the minus strand of JANQJU010000029.1, from coordinate 379,602 downwards.
ATTGATTGGTTTTTTTGTGAACACATTGGCACTGAGAGCGGATCTTTCAGGAAATCCTTCGTTTTCCAAATTGTTGAAACAGGTGCAGCACACCACTCAAGCTGCATTTGAACATCAAGATCTTCCGTTCGAACGATTGGTTGAAGAACTTCAACCGGAACGAAATTTGAGCCATGCTCCTTTGTTTCAAGTCATGTTTGCTTTACAAAACGCACCTCGACCGCCTCTAGAGCTATCTGGGTTGACTCTAGAACGCCTGGATTTGGAACGTCATACTGCCAAATTCGACCTCATTTTATTTCTTTGGGAAACCGAGGAATTGACCGGAACCTGGGAATACAACACCGATTTATTTGAGCCATCAACACTGGCTCGAATGACCGGGCATTTTCATCAAATGCTGGAAAGCATTGTAGCCCAACCAGAACAACCAATTGGTCAAATTTTGCTGATTTCAGAGGCAGAAAGGCAAAAATTGCTCATTAATTGGAACCAGACGTCCCATAATTATTCTCGTTATGAATGTATTCATTCGTTGTTTGAAAAACAGGCCCAACGCATGCCTAAATCCATTGCGTTACGGTGCGAAAAAACAGGAAAAACACTCTCTTATACAGAATTAAACGAGCAATCTAACCGTTTGGCACAGTACTTGTTGTGTAAACAGTATCCATCTTTCACCTCAATGGGGCTATGTGCCGAACGTTCGATTGAAATGGTCATTGGTATTTTGGCCATCCTGAAAACAGGAAGCGCATACGTTCCCATTGATCCCGCGTATCCTCAAGAACGGCTGAATTTCATGCTGGAGGACACGCAGATCGATTTTGTCCTCACGCAAACCTCCCTTCGTTCTAAATTTCCTGACACTGTTTCCACGTTTTGCTTGGATAGCGACTGTGCTGTGCTGTCTGCCAGCGACACGGCCTCCTCAAACAAAGCCTCGTTGGATTTTCCTCCAGTAACGTCTGAACATCAGGCTTACATCATGTACACGTCCGGTTCGACCGGGAAACCCAAAGGGGTCTGCGTTTCTCATCGCAACGTGGTGCGGTTGGTCCAAAATACAAATTTTGCAGAATTTTCCCCAGAGGAAGTGTTTTTGTTGATGGCTCCCATATCTTTTGATGCGTCTACCTTGGAGCTATGGGGACCTTTACTCAATGGGGGAACTTTGGTGATTTTACCCCCGAAAAAGCACTCATTGGAAGAACTAGGCGATGTGATCCGCAAGCACCAAATCAGTACCTTGTGGCTGACTGCGGGGCTGTTTCATCAAATGGTGGATGAACGGCTAGAAGACTTGCGTTCGGTGCGTCAGTTGTTGGCAGGAGGAGATGTGTTGTCAGTGCCTCATGTTCAGAAAGTGTTGCAGGCGCTCCCCGATTGCCAATTGATCAACGGATATGGCCCCACAGAAAATACGACCTTCACCTGCTGTTTCCCGGTTCGAGAATGGGATCAACAAGGAACGTCAGTTCCAATCGGCAGACCGATTGCCAACACCCAGGTTTACATTTTAGATGAATATCAGCAGCCGGTACCCGTCGGGGTGGCTGGAGAACTGTATGCCGGTGGGGACGGCGTAGCACAAGGCTATCACAATCGTCCTGAGCTGACTCAATCGCGATTCATTCCAAATCCCTTTGGCAGGGGCACGTTATATCGAACAGGTGACCGAGTGCGGTACCGTCAAGACGGAATAATCGAATTTTTAGGCCGTATTGATCATCAGGTCAAAGTCCGAGGTTTCCGCATTGAATTGGGAGAGGTGGAAACCACGCTTCAGCAGCATCCGTTGGTGGAAGAGTCGGTAGTCCTGGTGCAAGAAAAGCAGCCTGGCGATAAACGATTGGTGGCTTACGTCCGCCCGGCAACTCCAGATAAAACCAGCCAGAATGAGCACGTCCAACAATGGCAGTCGTTGTTTGAGAGTGCCTATAGCAAGCCTGAAGCGAAGGAAAACCAGCCTCCGGAAGATCCCATGCTCAATCTGAAAGGTTGGCACAGCAGTTATACGGGTCGCCCCATACCCACGGAGGAAATGCGAGAATGGGTGCATCACACCGTTGCTGAAATTCAAGCGTTGCGACCCCACTGTGTGTTGGAAATCGGTTGTGGTACCGGCTTGTTGCTTTCTCGATTAGCACCCACCTGCACGCGCTACCACGGTACCGATTATTCCTTAGAGGCCGTGGAAGCCACTCAGCAACTCAAGCAGAGCAATCCAGCGCTCAATCACGTCACGATTTCACAACAAGCCGCTGATGATTTCGAGGGTTTAGAATCCCAGTCATTTGATGTGATCATTCTCAACTCCATTGTGCAGTACTTTCCCAGCTCTGAGTATTTGCTGTCGGTACTAGAGGGCGCCAGCCGGTTGCTGCGGCCCGGAGGGTTCATCTATTTGGGGGATCTGCGCAATTACGATCTGCTGGAGGCTTACCATGCTTCCGTTCAATTGTATCAAGCTTCAGATGACATCACCCACGATCAGTTGAATCAAAAGCTGCGAGAGCATTTGCTGGATGAAGAAGAACTCTTGGTCCGTCCTGAATTTTTTGCTGCGTTGCCAACCCATGTGCCGGTGTTTTCCCGAGTTCAAGTGCAATTGAAACGCGGGCGTTATCACAACGAACTCACGCGTTTTCGCTATCAAGTCGTCTTGCAAAAGAAAGAGGGTGTTTTGCCTGCCTTGGAAGGGTTGAAACTGCCTGTCACCGAAACCGATTGGCAAATTGATGATTGGGATTTGCCCCGTTTACAACGTTTCCTTCATGAAACCCAAGCAGAAGAACTCGTCTTCCGCAATGTGCCCAATGCACGGCTCGCCTTGGAAACACGAGTATTGGAATGGCTTTCCCGAAAAGTGGAACAAACCTTGGGAGATTGGCGCGATACGATTCCTCGGTCACCGGAAGGGGTCGACCCTGAAGAACTGTGGGAATTGGAAAAAAAGCTGCCTTTCACCGTTTGCGTGACGTGGCCTTTGACCCGAAGCCCTCAAGTGATGGATGTGTGGTTCAAAAAACGATCTGATTTGAATGGAATCGCTTTATGTGAAACCCCGCTACCCTCCACCTGCCTCCCTTGGAAGGAATACGTGAACAATCCCTTATTTGGTAAATTGAACCGGACGTTGGTTCCGCAAATTCGAGAATTTGCCAAGGGACAATTGCCCGACTACATGATGCCTTCGGCGTACGTGATGATGGAACGTTGGCCGCTCAACCCCAATGGCAAAGTCGACCGGCAGGCCATTGCAAAGGAAGCCGAGTGGGCCTTGGATCGTCGCCGAAATGTTGCAGAAAAAGATTTCATCGCTCCGCAAACCGATATCGAAAAAGTGCTCGCCACGGTGTGGCAAGACGTATTGGGACTGGAATCGGTGGGACGGCATGACGATTTTTTTGAACTAGGAGGGCATTCCTTGTTAGCAACCCAAGTTGTTTCACGCATCCGAGATACATTCCACATCCCGTTTCCGCTGAGCAATATGTTTGAAAAACCCATGCTTTCTGGATTGGCCGAGGTGATTGACACCTTGCTCTGGGTACAAAATGGAGATCCCTCCGACTCAGAAAGCGAAGATCTTTCCAATCAGGAAGAGGAGTTCGAGATATGAAAAACTGGAACGACGTCGATTTCTTGTCTCATTTGCGCCAACACGGCATCAAAGTCTTTGTGGAAGGCGACCGGCTTCGTGTGAAGGCCGCACCGGGTGCAGTGACTCCTGAAATTCGTCAAGAGCTAACATCCCGCAAAGCGACCTTGTTGGAATTTTTGGGACACGTGCAGCATGAGAAGCAGGAAACTCCCATTCGCCCTGTCTCCCATGAAGGGAGAATCCCCCTTTCATTTGCTCAGCAACGATTGTGGTTTTTAGACCAACTGGCCGGATTCAGTCCGACCTATAATATGTCAGGAGCGATTCAGCTTGAGGGGCAATTGGATGTGTCGGCCTTGCAGCAGAGCCTTCAGGAATTGGTACGACGTCACGCCGTGTTGCGCACCACCTTTGCCAGTGAACAAGGCCAACCGTATCAAGTGATCCAAACGGAAATGACATTGGACCTGCCCGTCCTGGATTTACAGGGAAAACCCGACGAGGTTCAGAGGATTGTAGAATCTGAAATCCAGAATCCATTTGATTTGGGGCGGGATTTGATGTTGAGAGTGAAGCTGCTGAAGCAGGCACCTCAACAACACATTCTATTGTTTGTGATCCACCATATTGCTGCGGATGGGTGGTCGATGGGTGTGGTGGTTCAAGAACTCGCCGCCCTGTACGACGCATTTGCGACCAACCGACCCTCCGCGTTGCCCGATTTATCCGTGCAATACGCCGACTTCGCTCACTGGCAACGGGAACGATTGCAGGGCGAGTTACTGAACCAACATTTGGATTACTGGCGTGAGCAATTGACGGGCGCTCCGGCTTTATTGAATTTACCCACCGACCGCCCTCGACCCCCAGAGGAAACCTTTCAGGGTGCGACCGAAACGGTTGCCATTCCAGCTTCGTTGAATCGGAAGTTGAAACAACTGAGTCAACAGTCGGGAACCACCTTGTTCATGACTCTACTGGCGGCATTCAATGTGTTGCTGTATCGACACAGTGGTCAAGAAGACATCGTGGTCGGTTCTGCCATCGCCAATCGCAATCGTCGCGAAATCGAACCGCTGATTGGTTTTTTTGTGAACAGCTTAGCTTTGCGCACGCAGCTTTCCGGGAATCTCAATTTTTTAGACGTACTGGAGCAAGTACGAGTCACCACTCAAGGGGCTTTTGAACACCAAGATCTTCCGTTCGAGCGTCTCGTCGAAGCCCTACAACCGGAACGCAATCTCAGTCATTCGCCGTTGTTTCAGGTCATGTTTGCACTGCAAAATGCCCCCAGCCCGCCCATGCAGCTTTCCGGACTCACGGTGCTTCCATTGGAATTAGAACGCAAAACCGCGAAATTCGACCTGCATCTTTCGCTCTACGATGAGGAAAAATTGATCGGGGTGTGGGAATACAACACCGATTTGTTTGATGAGGCTACCATTCGGCGGTTTGCCCAGCATTTTCAGCGCCTGTTAGAAAGCATTGTCGCCAACCCCACGCAGGCGGTTGCCAAACTTCCAATCCTGACCGACTCGGAGCGTGAGCAGTTGCTCGTCGAGTGGAACCAAACGCAACGCGACTACCCACGTGATTCCAGCATCCCGGCATTATTCGATCAGCAGGCGTTTCAAACCCCCGATTCCCTCGCTTTGGTTTGCAGTCATACCGGACGCCAACTGAGCTACCGGCAGGTCCAAGAACAGGTCAATCGTCTCGCTAGCTATCTCCGGGGACGAGGGGTCGTAACAGAAACACGGGTGGGACTTTGTATGGAGCGTTCCCCAGAATTGGTGATTGCCATTCTGGGAATTCTCAAAGCAGGCGGCACCTACGTTCCTCTGGATATCGATTATCCGGAAGAACGATTGAAATTCATGCTCTCCGACACGGAAGCTCAATGGGTACTCACTCAATCATCCTTGCAAAAACGTTTGCCCGATGCCCTAGAAACGTGGTGCGTGGATTTGGAGTTATCTCAATTGCCCCAAGGCGTTGTGCATCCCGCTTTGGAGCCAGTGGGACCAGAACAGATCGCCTATATCATGTACACCTCGGGTTCGACTGGGAAGCCCAAAGGCGTTTGTGTGACCCACCGGAACGTGATCCGTTTGGTTCGAAACACCAATTTTGCGGACATGAGTGACCAAGAAACCTATTTGCTTTCGGCTCCTGTCTCGTTTGATGCGTCGACCTTGGAATTGTGGGCACCCTTGCTCAATGGGGGAAAGCTGGTGATCATGCCACCCCACCCTTATTCGTTGGCCGATTTAGGGCAAGTCATCCGGCAATACAAAATTTCCACTTTGTGGATCACGACCGGTTTATTCCATCTGATGGTGGATGAACGATTGGAAGACTTGCGCCCAGTGCGTCAACTGTTTACCGGGGGAGAAGTGCTCTCACGTCCCCACATGCAACAGGCAATGAAAGCCTTGCCTCACTGTCGATTGACCAATGCCTATGGTCCCACTGAAAATACGACCTTCACCTCCTGTTTCCCCCTTTCCGGATGGAAACCGAATCTCGCTCCCATTCCTATTGGCAAGCCAATTGCGAACACGCAGATTTACATTCTAGATGAATATCAGCAACCCGTACCTATTGGTGTACCCGGCGAACTCTATACCGGAGGGGATGGGGTGGCCCAAGGCTATCTGAACCGTCCCGATCTGACCGCAGAACGATTCATTCCAAACCCTTTTGGACCGGGAAACCTGTACCGAACCGGAGACCGCGTGCGGTATTTGCCAGATGGCAATATCGAGTTTATGGGGCGTATTGACAACCAAGTCAAAATTCGAGGGTTTCGCATCGAGTTGGGCGAAGTGGAAACGACGCTGAAACAACACGAAGCAGTGGAAGAGGCAGTGGTGTTGGTTCGTGAAGAGTCGCCCAATGACAAGCGGTTGGTCGCCTACCTGCGACCGGCGTTGCCGGACCGATCCGTACAAAGTGAACATGTGGAGCAGTGGCTTTCATTGTTCCAATCGGCTTACGAAAAACAAAACTCCGAAAACGACGAAAGTCTCGAATCGCTGACCTTGAATCTCAAAGGTTGGAACAGCAGCTATACGGGAAAGCCCATTCCGGTTTCTGAGATGGAAGAATGGGTGGCCCATACGGTGTCAGAAATTCGGGCGTTGCACCCCCAGCATGTACTGGAAATTGGGTGCGGTACGGGGTTGCTGCTATCTCGATTGGCTCCCGATTGTGTGGGGTATCATGGCACGGACTACTCAGAAGAAGCGATTGAGACAAACCGCAAACTCCGAGAAGCGAATCCTGCATTGCAACACGTGATTTTAACCCGGCAATCGGCAGATGATTTCACGGGCATCGATCCGGAATCGTATGATGTGATCATTCTCAACTCCATTGTGCAGTACTTTCCCAGCGCGGAATATTTGGTTTCTGTGATGGAAGGAGCGGTGCGGGCTTTGAAACCCGGTGGTTTCCTGTACGTGGGCGATGTTCGTTCCAAGCCGTTGATGCAGGCGTATCATGCCTCCATTCAGTTGCATCAAGCCTCTGAAATGCTGCCAGGGGAGCAATTGAAACAGCAAGTGCATCAACACGTGATTGATGAAGAGGAATTGCTGATTGATCCAGCTTTTTTCTCCGCGTTAAGCTCGCATTTGCCGCAGATTCAACAAGTGCAGGTGCAACTCAAACGAGGCCGGGCACACAACGAGTTGACTCGGTTTCGGTATCAAGTGTTGATGCGTGTGAACGGTGCCTCGGTCCTGTCAGCACCCCCGACCGAATGGCTGGATTGGGAGCAACAGCACGGGACTTTATCCCAATTGCATCATCATTTGGAACAGCAGCGTCCCGAACTCCTGGGGGTTCGCGGCATTCCCAATGCGCGACTGCATACAGAAGCACAAGTCTTGGATTGGTTGTCTCAATCCGCTCAGGAAACAGTGGAGCGATGGCGTCAAACGATTCAGGAATTGCCTACCGGTCTGGAACCCGAAGACTTGTGGCAGATTCCTCCTCACTTGCCGTATGAGGCTTGTGTCACTTACTCTGCCGATGGAAACCCTTTTAAGGTGGACGTGATTTTCCGACGACGAATCGACGCCTCGTCACAAGCCGGAGTGAGGCCCAGCCCAATTCTTTACGAAAGCGGTGGAAATGAGAAAGTGCTTCCGTGGAATCATTATGTGAACAACCCGTTGTTTGGAAAGCTGAGTCGAAGTCTGGTGCCTGCCATTCGTCGTTACATGGAAGACCAACTGCCTGATTATATGCAGCCAGCAACTTATATGATGATTGAGACGTGGCCACTCAATCCCAATGGGAAGATCGACCGCAAGGCCTTGCCCGATCCTCATTGGCAGAGTCAAGAATCTCAAAGTTTTGTGCCACCTCGCACGGCTTCTGAAAAAAAAATGGCTGCCATTTGGCAGGAAGTCTTGGGCCTCCAAAACATCAGCATCCACGAAAATTTCTTTGAATTGGGAGGACATTCTTTATTAGCCACCCAAGTGATTTCAAGAATTCGACACCAATTTGATGTCGATTTGCCACTTCGCCGATTGTTTGAGTCCCCGACCATTTCCATGCTCACCGCAGGGGTTGACGATGCACAACAAGCCGCCGGTTCTCCCATTGTGCCCGCGCCCCGCACCCAAGCCCTACCGCTTTCTTTTGCACAACAGCGTTTGTGGTTTTTGGATCAACTGGAAGGCCCCAGCCCCACATACAACATGCCTGCGGTTGTGAAAATTCAAGGGGAACTCGATACAGATCGCCTCACCCAGTGTTTCTGCAAAATCATCCAACGCCATGAAGTGTTACGGACCACACTGCACACGGCAAAGGGGCAACCCCAGCAACGGATTCATGAAACCTTCGCATGGAATATTCCACAAATTGACTTGACCGAATACGAGCCTGAAGAGCAACAGGAAGAGGTACTACGGATCGCTTCTCAAGAAGCGTTAGCTCCCTTTGATCTCAGTCAAGACCTGATGTTACGAGCCACGCTCGTATGCTTGCAGAAAGCTTCAGAGCCGGTATCCAACCAACCCTCTCTAGACGAAGCGGTGCATGTGTTGGTGTTTGTGATGCATCATATTGCTTCTGACGGATGGTCTTTGGGAGTGGTCCTCCGAGAATTGGTTGCCTTGTATGAAATGGACCTGCGGTCTGCGTCCCACTCTCCAAACCGGCGGAAGCTTCCTGAGCTGAGTGTGCAATATGCGGATTTCGCTCAATGGCAACGCGAGTGGCTTGCGGGAGGGCGTTTGGAAAAACAGCTCGACTACTGGAAGCAGCATCTGGATGGAGCACCCAAGCGTCTGGAACTTCCCTATGATTTCCCCCGACCTCCACACCAAACCTTTCGAGGAGAACGGTTGGAATTCTGTCTGCCCGTCGAAACCGGACGCCAATTGGACCGCCTGTGTCGACAGACCGGGACGACCGCATTCATGACATTGCTCGCCACGTTTAATGTGTTGCTGCATCGTTATAGCGGCCAAGAGGACATCGTTGTGGGATCGCCGATTGCCAATCGCAATCGACAAGAAGTGGAGCCGTTGATTGGGTTTTTCGTGAACACCTTGGCCCTGCGAACCGATTGTTCGGGCAATCCGAGTTTTTTGGATTTGCTGGCCCAAGTCCGTCAAACGGCCCAAGCGGCCTACGAGCATCAGGATGTGCCTTTTGAAACGTTGGTGGACGCCCTTCAGTTAGAACGAGACCTGAGCCATTCCCCCGTATTTCAAGTGATGTTTGCCTTCCAAAACCTGTCACTGCCCATTTTGGAACTACCGGGGCTATCCGTCACGCCTCTCAAACAGAAAATTCAAACCGCTCGGTTCGAGCTGAACCTCTCCATGTGGGAGGAAACAGGACGATTTCACGGGACCTGGACCTACAACACCGATTTATTCGAAGCCGCCACAATTGAACGCATGATGGACCACTTTCAAATGCTGTTGGCAGGCATCGTGTCGGCTCCCACCCAGCCCATTGCCCAAATTCCTCTTTGGGAAGAAACATCAGAGAAAATTCAGATGCGTGAGGACACTCTGTTTCCTGAGCGCTGTTGGCATCACTGGTTTGAAGAACAAGCACAACGGACTCCCGAAGCCTCCGCCCTGGTGTTTGAAGACGAGACCGGACGCTGCCACCAATGGACTTATCGCGAACTCGACCACCAAGCGTCTCGTTTGTCATCGAGGCTGGCAGATTATGCCCTGCAACCCGATCAATGTGTGGGCATCTGTTTAGAACGATCGGCAGAGGTGATCCTGAGCATGTTGGCTATTATGAAAGCAGGAGCAGCCTATGTCGTGCTGGATGAAAAACTGCCTGTTGAACGTTGGGAGTCCATTTTGAGGCAAACCCAAGCCCCTGTCGTCCTCACTCACACGACCTTCCTCAATCAATTGCCAACCCAGGAGACTGCGACCCTCTGTTTGGATGGATTGGAACCGTTGCATGTGTTGCCATCCCCAAAAAAAGATTCTGACTTGCCAGCACAACCTTCTCAATTAGCCTATGTCGTGTTCACCTCAGGATCGACGGGAGAACCCAAAGGGGTGGCAGTGGAACATCGGCAATTGTCCAATTATGTACACAGTATCGTGAATCGTTTGGATCTGTATGCATTGCAGTCTGAAGGAGGTTCGACGAAGCGACCGGTGCAGTATGCCAATGTTTCTACGTTTGCGGCTGATTTGGGGCACACTATGATTTTTCCGGCATTGTGTACCGGGGGCACCTTGCACATCCTCAGCGAAGAGAAAGCTACCACACCCGATGCCTTGGCAGAGTATTTCCAAAGACACCAAATCGATTGCCTTAAAATTGTTCCCTCTCATCTCAAAGCGTTGCTGAACGCGGCGCAACCGGAATCGACCCCACCCGAATCGTTGTTGCCTCGTGCTCGGCTGGTATTGGGTGGAGAACGTTTGGATTGGGAGTTGGTTCACAATCTTCGGACGTTGCAACCCGACTGCGTGCTGTTCAATCACTACGGTCCAAGTGAAACAACCGTAGGAGTGACCACTTATCGGATTGATTCCAACAGGTCCCGTCCGCCGTCTGCTTCGGTTCCCATCGGCAATCCTCTGGAGAACACCACGGTGTGTGTGTTGGATGCGTTTCAACAACGAGTCCCACCAGGAGTGCCTGGAGAATTGTACCTTGGGGGAAAAAATGTAGCCCGAGGCTATTGGGGTCAGCCGGAACTCACGCAATCCCGATTTGTACCCAATCCATTTGAAGAAAAAGGAAACCCCTCGTGTTCTACAAACGAGCGTTTGTATCGCACTGGAGATTTGGTGAGAATGCTACCAGATGGGTTGCTCGAATTTTTAGGCCGCGTGGATCATCAAGTGAAGATCCGTGGGTTTCGAGTGGAGTTAGGAGAGGTGGAATCAAAGCTGCTGCAACATCCGGATGTGCAAGAAGCGGTGGTGATTGCTGAGCAAGAGCCGGAACATCCTTATTTGGTAGCGTATGTCACGTTGACCCGTTCTGTTTCGTCATCAGATGCCTGCTCTCCAACCGACACTTCAGATCTTAAAGAGTTCCTTCAATCGCGAGTGCCCCATTATATGGTTCCTGCTGTTTTTATGGTGCTGGAAGCAATGCCGCTGAATCGCAATGGAAAAATCAACCGGAGGGCTTTGCCCAAGCCCCAGCGGGTGGTCATGGAGTCCTATCTGGCCCCGCGTACCAGCTTGGAACAGAAATTGGCCACAATCTGGCAAGAGGTGTTGCGGGTGGAAGGCGTGGGGATTCACGACAACTTTTTTGATATTGGGGGAGATTCCATCATTTCCATTCAAATCGTAGCCCGTGCTCGTCAAGCAGGGTTGCAAATGACGCCCAAGGATCTGTTCCAGCATCAGACGATTGCCGAATTGGTGACGGTGGTGCATCCGGTTCAAACCCAGACTGCCGAGCAGGGACCGGTGGTCGGTGAGGTCGGGTTGACTCCCATCCAACAACGTTTCTTTGAGCGAGTCGTCCTCGACCCTCATCATTACAATCAATCCATGATGTTGGAGATTTCCAGCGAAGTGCAACCTCAGTTGCTCAAGCAAGCGTTGCACCATCTTCTGACACATCATGATGCCCTTCGATTGCGTTTTGTACCCATCCCCACGGCAAGCCAAGGAAATGATTCCGATGGACAGGCACAGGACCAACGAGTCAGCAATTGGAAGCAGTCCCAGGACAAACCAGAAATCATAGATGTGGAGACAATTTTTGAGGAAGTTGATGTTTCCAATAAGACCGCAGAGGAACAACGACTTAGGATCGAAGCGAAGGCTGCCGAACAGCAAACCAGTCTGGATCTCCAACACGGTCCTTTGCTTCGGATGACATTGTTCCTCCGGGGAACGGATCAACCCCAGGTGTTGCAATGGGTGATTCATCACTTGGCGGTCGATGGGGTGTCCTGGCGGGTGTTGTTGGAAGATTTGCAAACGGTTTATCATCAATTGGAACGGGGGCAAACGGTTCAACTTCCTTCCAAAACCACGTCCTTTCAAGCATGGTCTCATGGATTGCAAGCCTATGCTCAATCGGAAACGCTTTTAAAGGAACAACCCTATTGGCAAGCCCTGCCCCCAGTTCCTGTGGATTGGTTGCCAGTGGATAATCCCAACGGCATGGATCCGAGTGTTCTCGAATCATGGAACACCGTCGAGTCGCTCACCCGATTCTGTTCCCGCTTTTCAAAGGAGGACACCCACTCTTTGCTGCACGAAGCCCCCAGTGCTTATCACACGCAGGTCAATGATCTCTTACTCACGGCGTTGGTCCAAACCTTCGCATCGTGGACCCACAGCCATCAGGTGTGGTTGGAACTGGAAGGACATGGTCGTGAGGAGCTAGACGATTCCAAAGACCTTTCTCGCACAGTGGGGTGGTTCACGAGCGTGTTTCCGGTAGTACTGAATTGGGAAGGCACTTCTCTCGGGGAAGCCATTTGTTCCATCAAGGAACAACTGAGGCAAATTCCCCAACGAGGTGTCGGTTACGGCATTCAGAGATATCTCACCCCTGACTCAAGCTTGGCCGAAGATCGTTCTGCTCCGATCGGGTTCAATTATTTGGGACAACTGGATCAGGCCCAGCATTCGGAGACGGCGGGGTTCTTTTTAGGGCGTTCGTCCCTACAGGGGGGGCCTCTCCGCAGCGACCGTCAGGATCATGGGTACTGGCTTCAGATCAATGGCATGGTGGTGGAAGAACGATTGGAGCTGCATTGGAATTTCAGCCAAAATGTGTTTGGAACTTCTACCATCGAAACGCTTGCCGGCCAGTTTCAACAGGCTTTGAGAGAGCTCATCCATCACTGTATTTCGGGAGAATCCGGAGGGTTCACCGCCAGTGATTTCGAATTGGCCGGATTGAGTACGGCACAATTGTTTCAACTGCCAGATCGGCAGAACATTGACGACATTTATCCGCTCACTCCACTTCAGAATGGCATCTTGTTTGAGACACTATACGCTCCTCAAGCAGGCGTTTATACCGAGCAATTCGGCTACACCTTCGAAGGCTTTTTGGACGTTTCTGCCTTCCAAACCGCTTGGGAACAAGTGATCCAACGACATGCGGTGTTGCGCACGGGATTCTTTTGGGATGAATTCGAGAAACCCTTGCAGGTGGTTCGCAAAATCGTGGAATTGCCCTGGCAGGAATTGGATTGGAGTGCGCTCACGCCCACCGAACAAACATCCCAATGGGACTTGTTGATCCAACAAGATCGAGAACGAGGCTTTGCGTTGGACAAAGCGCCTCTGATGCGAATGACGTTGATTCAATTGGGAGACAACCACTATTCCTTCCTTTGGAGCCACCATCACATCCTAATGGATGGGTGGTGCATGCCCCATTTGTTTCAGGAATTGATTGCCTGTTACGAAGCCAATCTCTCGCAAAAAGTAGTTCCTACACCGGTTCGTCCTCGTCCGTTTCGGGACTATATCCGGTGGTTGCAACAACAAGATCGAACTCCTGCGCAGCAGTTTTGGACCCAACATCTAGCAAATTTTACGGACCCCACTTTGCTAAATGTCGACTCTCCTTCCGCAACCAATTCAAAATCGGCTGGTTATGAACAAAAGCTGACCCATTTGTCTACTGAGCTGAGCACGGGGTTACAAAAATTTGCTCGGAATCACCGGCTCACGCTCAATACGATATTCCAAGGAGCATGGGCTTTGTTGCTTGCCCGCTACTGCCACGAAGATGATGTGTTGTTTGGAGCCACGGTGTCAGGACGTCCACCCGAACTGGTGGGAGTGGAAACCATGATCGGCTTGTTTATCAACACGGTTCCGGTGCGAGTCCGATTGGAAGGAAGCGAATGGCTCACAAATTGGTTGCAGCGGCTGCAATCCGATCAACGCGAACGGGAACAATATGCCTTTCATGGATTGACCGAGGTGCAAGGCTGGAGCGAAATTCCTGCGGGAACCCCTTTGTTTGAGAGTCTGTTGGTATTTGAGAATTATCCGTTGGACGAAGCATTGACTCCTGAACAAAGCTTGCCTCATCTGAAAGTGAAATCGTCCGGGATTTTTGAAAAAACCAATTACCCCTTAACCGTCATAGCAGCACCGGGCCAGCAAATGACCCTACGCTTTTATTTCCAAGCGAATCGTTTCCACACGACTACGGTGGACCGTATGGCGCAGCATCTGGAACAAATCTTGACGAACATGATCCGTGCTCCAAAACAACCCTTACACACGATTTCGATGTTGAGCGAAACAGAACGCCAACAATTGCTGTTTGATTGGAATGCTTCCCATTCCGAAGACTTGCCATCATCACAGCAAAGCGTCGGTGTGCATCAATGGTTTGAGAGGCAGGCACAACAAACTCCCGATGCGATTGCGGTCCGTTACGAAGCGAAAGAATCTTTGACCTATGCGGAGTTAGAGACACGAGCGAATCGGGTTGCCCACCGGTTGCAGACTTCGGGGGTGGGACCGGAGTCTTTGGTAGGGCTTTGTGTGGAACGTTCTCTGGATATGGTTGTGGGACTTCTTGGTATTCTGAAAGCTGGGGCGGCTTACGTGCCGCTGGACCCCTCGTATCCGGTGGAACGACTGACTTTGATGTTGGAGACCTCGAAAGCATCCGTTTTGCTGACACAACATCGTTTGTGGGAATCCTTAGCTTTGTCATTTGAAGGAACGTGTTTGTTTTTGGATGCGGAAACTGAAACGTGGGCGAGCTTTCCGACAACCCCTCCCCGACAAACCGCATCCCTCGAACATGCTGCGTACGTGCTGTTCACTTCCGGATCGACGGGCACTCCCAAGGGGGTGGTTCTGGAACAGCGGGCACTGTCCAATTTGATCGAATGGCAATTACAAAACATGCACACTCAAAGTGCGGCTCCAACCACCCTCCAGTTTGCCCCATTCAGTTTTGATGTGTCGTTTCAAGAAATCTTTTCCACTTTATGTTTGGGCGCGACGTTGCACTTGGTTTCCAATGAGGTGCGCCGTGATATGGAGGCATTGGTCGGCTATGTGATCCAACATCGGGTGGAACGATTGTTTCTACCATTCATCGCTTTGCAACAATTTGCTGAAACGGTAGTGCAATCTCAATGTTGGCCGAATTCATTGCAACAGATCATCACCGCAGGCGAACAGTTGCAGATCACTCCTGCTCTAGAGACCTTGTTCGAGCATCTACCAGGATGTGTCTTGTCGAACCATTATGGCCCGACCGAAAGTCATGTGATCACCGCCTATGACCTCACAGGCCCCCCTTCTGCTTGGCCACGTTTGCCACCGATTGGGTATCCGGTTGCCAACAGTCAGGTGTATTTGCTCGATGCCCACCAACAACCGGTCCCCCCCGGTGTCCGTGGAGAACTGTATTTGGGAGGCGTGCAACTGGCACGAGGATATCTCAACCGTCCTGATTTGACTGACGAACGTTTCATTCCCAATCCACTGGGGCCGGGACGTCTTTATAAGACGGGTGATCTGGGACGGCTGCAATGGAGTTGCGATACGAAACAACCGCTGCTCGAATTTTTAGGCCGCAAAGACCACCAAGTGAAGATACGTGGGTTTCGTATCGAATTGGGCGAGATCGAAGCCACCCTCAGCCACCATCCTTCCGTGCAGCAATGTGCCGTTGTCGTCAGAGAAATCTCGCGAGCCAACAAGCAATTGCTGGCTTACGTGGTGTTAGAGGAAGTCACGGAACAGGAATTGTTGGAATCGATGGATGGGGATATTCGTTCTTTTTTGAGTGATCGGTTGCCAGAATACATGGTCCCCACCCACGTTGTGGTCTTGGAAGACTTTCCCCTCACGCCAAGTGGTAAAGTAGATCGAAGGTCACTTCCCACACCAGAACAAGGTGAAGGAGGAGAAGCCCTTCCTCAAAATCCAACGGAAATGAAAGTGGCCGCGTTGTGGGAGAGCGTGTTGGGGTTGGAAGGGGTAAGCCTTAAGGATAATTTCTTTGATCTTGGTGGACATTCTTTGTTAGCCACTCAGGTCGTGTCGAGAGCACGTCGAGAATTTCTCATCGAATTGCCGCTCAAGAGTTTGTTTGATGCTCCGACCTTGGAAGAGTTTACCTGCACCATCGGCCGTTTGCAGAGATCTGCTTCCAGACCCCCATTGCCACCGATCTGTCGCGCAGACCGGCATTTGCGACTTCCCTTGTCTTATGCCCAACAGCGGTTGTGGTTTTTGGCTCATTTGGAGGGACCCTCTGCAACCTACAACATGCCCATGGTGCTTCAAATACAAGGCTCGTTGGATGTGGAAGCGTTGCAAAAGAGTCTCAATGCGATTGTGCAACGCCACGAAGTGCTACGCACTACGTTGCACGGGGAAGAGGAACAGCCCTATCAGAAGATCCATACGAATCGCTCGTTGAAGCTGGAAATCGTGGAGGCATCGGGGGAGACCGAATTGTCTCCAGCAGTTCAAAACTGCATTCGGGAAGAGGCACGTCATCCTTTTGATTTGAGTCAAGATCTCATGCTTCGAAGCAAGCTGCTTCATGTGTCGGATACCAATCATATCTTGCTATTGACGATGCACCATATTGCTTCAGATGGATGGTCCGTGGGCGTGTTGGTTCACGAGGTCACGACGTTTTACGAATCTTTCACCCAAGGAAAGCAGGCTTCTTTACCAGAGCTTTCGGTTCAATATGCCGATTACGCCGTGTGGCAGCGTCAATGGCTTAGCGGTGCCCATCTGGAAAAACAATTGGACTACTGGAAACAACAGTTGTCGGGTGCTCCCGTCCATTCGGAATTGCCCTTTGATTTTTCGGAACTGGATCGCGAAGACAATCGAGGTCGCAATATCCCCTTGACGCTTTCCCCTGAACTGAGCGCGGCCTTGCACAAACTGAGTCATGACACCGGGTGTACGTTATTCATGACATTGCTCACGGCTTTCCAAAGCCTGCTTTACCGATACAGTGGGCAATCGGATTTTGTGATTGGCACGTCCATCGCCAATCGGAATCATTTGGAAACCGAACCGTTGATTGGTTTTTTTGTCAATAGTTTGGCACTGCGCTCGGATCTGTCAGGCAATCCAACCTTTGAAGAACTGCTATTTCAAATCCGGGAAACCGCCCAAGCGGCTTACGATCATCAAGACGTGCCTTTCGACATGTTGATCGATGGGTTGAACCTGACCCGTGATACGGAACGTACCCCGCTATTTCAAATTGCTTTTGTGTTGCAAAACACACCGCCTCCTTGGGGGGAGGTTCCTGGTCTGAAATTTTCGCATCCGGAACAAGAACATTCGATTGCGAAGTTCGATCTCACCCTATCCATGCAAGAACGTGGGGATGGCACCATTGCAGGATATTGGCAGTTTCGGACCAGCTTGTTTAAAGCCAAGACCCTCGAACGGATGCAATTCCATTTTGAGAACCTGTTGAAACATATGGTCTTCGACAGACAGCAACGGATCGAATCCGTTTCTTTTTTAGCCTCACCTGAAACGACAGGGGGCAGGAATGAACCCGTTTCCAACACAGGTCGTGCCGATACCAATTTGTCAGACACCCGTTCCGTGGATACGGGTTTAATGGATACGGGTTTAATGGATACCGATTTCAATCAAATGGAACTCGAAAATCTGCTGTTGGAACTCTCAGATTCAGATGAGTGATCCGATTCTCAACTTGTTCTCTCAGAAAGGTCTCCTATGACTGAAAAAGCAATCGAAGCCGCCTACCCGTTGACCCCGCAACAAGAGGAGGTGCTTCGCGACTATCTTGCCAAAAAAGATCCGGGTTACCACTGCCTAGCTACTTTGAAATATGAAGGAATGCTGGATATCGCTCAGCTCACTCAAGCCCTGTTAGCGGTCATGTACCGGCATCCTGTATTGAGAACCTCTTTTGTGTGGAAACGAGTGTCGACCCCGATGCAGGTGGTGCTTGCGGAAGCAAAAGGCAACGTCGTGATTTGTGATCCGACTCCCACATCAGAAGAACAAAATGAGGCATGGAAGGTGTTCTGCGAACAAGAAAAAAAACAGAACTTCGATCCTGGTAAAGCCCCGTTGTTGCGTATGGCCGTGTGTTCCCACAATGCAACAACCCACCGCTGGGTATTCACAGCCCATCGGTTGATTTTGGACGAAATGGGACTACAGCATGTGATTCAAGAGGTGGCGGGGCATTATGATGCTTTGATGCAACAAGAAGAACACAACCCCCCAAAAGTGTTGCGTTTCCGTGATTATATTGCGTGGTACAAGCAACAACCCATTGATAAAGCTCAGGTTTTTTGGAGTGAAGTTTTTAGGGATCGGGTCATTCTGCCTTCTCTGTTTTTAGATAAGTCGGTAGGCACGCCACCCCCGGTCAAACAACATCGCGGGTTTTGTGAAATCGAGATAGCGGCGGGTGATTTGGCTCGGCATGCCCAAAACAACGGATTTTCAAAAGACATTTACCTAAAAGCCGCATGGGCTATTGTAGTCAGCCGTCATCATCAGATGGATGATGTGGTGTTAGGCGTGGCAAACTCCGACGGTTTGCATCGGGGTGAGGAACATCCTTATCGAGTCGGTCCTTTGCCGCTTTTATATCCTTTTCGAGTGACGGTCCCCGAATCGGAACCGGTAGGCGAGTGGCTGATTGCTTTGAATGCGCGTCACAAAGAATTTGAACGGCATGGTTACGTGGCCTTATCCCAAATCCAGGAATGGTGTTCTCTGGGTCCTGAGTCACTGTGGTTCGAAAGTTGTGTGGTTGGCCCATTGGAACATGATGAATTCGCTCAGTCGCCATCGAATACCATAGATGGCTATGCATATGCCCCTCTCACACTTCAAGAATGTTGGAGGCCGGGAACGACAACGACGACGACACTGACGTTGCGAGCAAATTACGATGCACAACGTTTCCAGCCGGAATCGATCCAACGGGTTCTTGAGCAAGTGAAGTGTGCGATGGAATCCATCGTGCCTCGATGGAACCATCCGGTTGCAGATCTCCCAATCCTTTCGGTAGTCGAACAACAGCGTCTGGTGTTTGATTTCAATAAAACCACGGTATCCCACGAATATCGCAGTTTCCCCGATCTATTTGAGATGTGGGCAGCTCAGACTCCAGATGTCGTGGCATTGATCTTAGAAGACCGCACCCTCACTTATGACGAGCTAAATCGTCGATCCAATCAAGTTGCACATTGTCTCAAAAAACAGGGAGTGGAAGCCGAAACAGTGGTTGGGCTGTGTGTGGACCGTTCATTTGAAATGGTGATCGGATTGCTGGGCGTGATGAAGGCGGGGGGAGCCTATGTTCCGCTCGATCCTTCGTATCCGCTCGAACGGCTGTCGTTCATCATGAATGACGTCACTCCAGCGGTCGTGCTGACTCAAGAACACCTGGAAGATCGGCTACCAGTGACCTGGGCGCAGGTGCTGTATTTGGATGAAGTGGAATCGATGTTTGAGGATGAGTCGGATGCCAATTTGGGAATCGAACATGCCCCGGAAACCCTGGCTTATATCATTCATACCTCAGGTTCTACCGGCAAACCCAAAGGCGTGTGTGCCATCCACCAAGGTTTGACCAACATGATTTTTGGGATGCAAACGGCCTTTGGGGTAGACCACACGTCCACCTTCCTTCAGTTTGCTTCCCTCAATTTCGATGCATCAACTGCTGAATTCGGCATGGTTTTTGGTTCAGGGGCGACCCTCTGCTTGGGAACCCAAGAAAACCTGATGCCGGGTCCTTTATTGATCGATCTTCTTCAGAAACATCGCGTCACGCATGCCGTTTTGCCACCCACGGCTTTGCGAGCGTTGCCCTATACGAATTTACCCCATCTCCAAATGTTGGGGGTTGCGGGAGAGCCTTGCGCTCCGGATCTGATTCAACAGTGGTCGACAGGAAGGCGGTTTTTCAATGCCTATGGTCCGACCGAAAATACCGTCTGTTCGACCGTAGGAGATACAGTGAGTGAGGATGGTACCATGCCCATCGGCCGTCCGTTGAATAACATCCAAACTTACATTTTGGATCGTCAACAACGCCCCGTCCCCATCGGGGTGCCAGGAGAACTGTATATTGGCGGAGCGAGCTTGGCCCGAGGTTATTTCAATCGGCCCGAACTCACCGAATCGAAATTCGTCATCAATCCATTGACGAACTCTGCCTCTCAAACGGAGCCAGCTCGGCTCTACAAGTCAGGCGATTTAGTGTGTTACCTTCCCGATGGCAACATCAAGTTTCTTGGGCGGATCGACAATCAAGTGAAAGTCCGAGGATTTCGCATTGAATTGGGAGAGATTGAATCCGTGCTTTCCTGGCATGACCACATTCACGACGCGGTGGTCGTGGCCCGCCGAGACGAAGGCGATGCTCGTCTTGTGGCTTATGTTGTGCTCAAACCTGATGTGGAACCGCAGTCACAAATCGCCTTATTGCGGACCCACCTTCAAGGGTATGTTCCCGACTATATGCTGCCCTCTGCTTTCGTTTTCTTAGATAGTTTACCGCAGACCCCGAATGGAAAAGTGGATCGCAAAGCTTTAGCAGAGCACGAAAACTACCTTCCCAACCGAACCCCCACAGAGAACTATGCCGCTCCCCGCAATGCCATCGAAGGATGTTTGGTCGATATCTGGAAAAATCTACTCCGGCTTGACCAAGTGGGAATCCATGACAACTTTTTTGAGATTGGCGGAGACTCGATCATTTCGATTCAGATGGTCGCTCGTGTGAAAAAAGCCGGTTGGCATTTGATGCCCCGTGACATCTTTCGGAATCAGACCATTGCTGATTTAGCGATGGTTGCAGCGGAGAGCGAAGAAGCCAACGGCATTGACCAAGGACCCGTCATGGGAGATGCGCCATTGCTTCCGATTCAACATTGGTTTTTTCAGAGACAGGTGGCCGATCCGCATCATTTCAATCAAGCCATGAGTTTGACTGTGAATCCTCATGTCGATGTGGATCGGTTGGTGCAGGCATTACGGAAATTGATCACACATCATGACGCTCTCCGTCTTCGTTTCACCGAAATAGAAGGCGTGTGGAAACAGGCGCACACGCTGGTCGACGAAGACACCAACAACGCCGGACAAATTCCATTTACGGCGATTGACCTCAGTGCCCTGCCGCCAGATGAACAACGAATCACGATGGAACACCATGCCGGAGAGCTCCAAGCCAGTTTGGATCTCAGTCAAGGGCCTTTGGTACGCATGGTGTTGTTTCAACGAGGTGCCGATCTGCCCGGAGTGCTGTTGTGGGTGATTCATCACTTTTTGGTCGACGGGGTGTCGTGGCGAATTTTGCTGGAAGATTTGGTCTCGGTTTACGAGCAGTTGCAGAATGATGAGCCTGTACAATTGCCTGACAAAACCACGTCATTCCAGACTTGGGGAACGGCGCTCGTCGAATATGCGAAAGAGGAAGCCATTTCTCACGAGGTTCGTTTTTGGACCCGTCATCTTCAGGGAGCCGACCCCTCCTTGCCGACTGAAACGGCAATCACCCCATCCAACAACACGCAAGCCTCGACAAACGAAGTGTCGTGTGTGCTTTCTTCCGATGAGACGCAACAACTCTTACAAGACGTTCCTCCGGTGTACCGTACTCATATTAATGATTTGTTGCTGGCTGCATTGGTCCAAGCCTTGTTTCGTTGGACTGGAAAAAGATCCTTTCTGATCGATTTGGAAGGACACGGCCGGGAAGCGATTCGTGAGGATATCGATTTATCGCGCACTGTGGGTTGGTGCACAACCGCGTTTCCCGTGCATTTGAAGCACCACTCGGAAACCCAGCATCCCGGTGACTTGATCAAATCGATCAAAGAACAACTTCGCGAGATTCCGGGACAGGGGTTGGGGTTTGGCGTGTTGAAGTATCTCAAGCAAGATCCTGAAATTGTCGCGTTGCCTCCAGCTTCAGTGAGTTTTAATTATTTAGGGCAGTTCGACAACATGGAGTCGTCTCAAGAAACGCAAACCCTTCTGCTGGGAGCCGCTGATATCGACCGCGGTCCTTTATCGAGTGAAAAGCAACAACGCAGCCACCTTCTCGAAGTGAATGGTTCCGTATCTCGCGGTCAGCTCCGGTTTTCGTGGGCATTCAGCAAACATTTACATCGAGACACCGTGATGCAAGCAGTCGCGGATGACTTTCTCGAAGCATTACAACAACTCATTGCCCACTGCGTTTCCCCGGAAGCAGGGGGTTACACACCTTCCGATTTTCCTGAGACCTCCTTAACGCAAGCGGAGTTAGATCGATTGGTCAATCAGGTGCCGACGATGGAGGCCTTGTATCCGTTATCGCCGTCTCAGTTGGGAATGCTGGTAGGCACTCTAGCGGCTCAACAAACAGGAATTTATGTAGAACAATTGGTAGGGGAATGGAATGGAGCCTTGAATCTGAATGCCTATCAACAGGCTTGGAATTCGGTGATTCAGCAACATACAATGTTACGCACTGGGTTTATTTGGGAAGATCTTGCAGAACCTCTTCAGTTCGTGCGACCCGAAGCGGAAGTTCCCTTGATTGTCGAAGATTGGTCCCCCCTTGAAGCAGCGGAACAAGAAACCCGTTTGAATGCCTTTTTGACAGAAGATCGACAACGAGGGTTTGACATGAATCACGCCCCATTGATGCGATTGGCTGTATTGCAGACCGATCCAGACCGGTACCATTTGATTTGGACCCAACATCATATTTTGTTGGATGGATGGTGCTGCCCCCTGATACTCCAAGAGGTTTCCGAATTTTACCAAGCGATCATCACTCCTCGTCAACCGGTGAAGCCTTCAACAATAAGACCTTACCGGGACTACATTGCCTGGTTGCAAGCACAAGAAATCGAACAAGCGAGAGCTTATTGGGAAGCTCGACTCCAGGGCTTCCTCTTACCAACACCGCTGGTGACAAAACGCGAAGATGATACCCGCCAAAACAAAGATTCAGTAGCAAATCCGGCCCAATCAGAAATGCCGTATGGCGAACACCCTATCCTGTTTTCTAAAGAAGCCACGGATCAACTGAAGACCCTCGTGCGGAATCAACAAGTGACGTTGAACACGTTCATGCAAGCCGTGTGGGCGTTCTTGCTGGGAAGCTACAGCGAGCAAACGGATGTGTTGTTTGGCGCAACCGTTTCTGGCCGTCCTTCTGAATTGGCAGGGGTGGAAAAAATGATTGGGTTGTTCATCAATACGGTTCCAATTCGTGTCCGCTTGAAACAGGAGCAGCCTTTTTCAACGTGGATTCAAGACCTTCAAACCGAGATTGCCGAACAACAAGCCTTCGAATATTGCGCAAGCGGGCAGATCCAACAATGGAGTGAGGTCCCTGGTTCGATGCCGCTATACGAAAGTCTACTGGTGCTTGAAAATTATGCTTCAGGTTCAGATTCCGCCGCAGCAGAGACAATGACCCCGGTTCGAACAAAGCAATCCGTGGGAGCGCAAACGGCATACCCGTTGACTCTGGTGATCGCCCCGAAAGAGCAACTTTCGGTTCGTGCCATTTATCAAACCCGATGTTTTGACACCCCTCATGTTGAACAGCTCGTAAGAGGAATCCAGCACGTCTGCCAAGAGATTGTTCGTCATCCGCAGATTCCGTTGCTGGATTTACAAAGAAGGTTACCTCAGGAACTGAGGCTGCCCGTGGTCTCGTTTTTGGAACGTCAGCCTTCAGAGAACAGAAGTGAGTTTGTGGCTCCCCGCAGCATCGAAGAACAGAATCTTTTTCAGATTTTCCAAGAAGTGTTGGGGCACCCAGCGATCAGCATCACGGACAACTTTTTTGAATTGGGCGGACACTCGTTGTTAGCGGTGCGGTTGATGGCTCTTATCCACAAGCGGTTTGGCGTGAATTTGCCATTGGCGACCTTGTTCCAGCATCCGAGTATCGAAACTTTAGCCCAAGCGTTATTGGGTTTCACCGCATCTCAAGACTCCTCAAAGCCACACAAGGCTACCGAAGCTTGGTCGTCTTTGGTTCCGATTCAAACTCGCGGACCCAAGCCTCCCTTCTTTTGCTTACCCGGCGGTGGAGGGAATGCTTTATATTTTTATCATCTATCTCGACATCTAGGGAACGAACAACCATTTTATGGATTACAGCCGGTGGGGCTGGACGGCAAGCAAACCCCCCACACTTCGGTCCAAGCCATGGCAGCACACCATCTTTCGCTCATTCAGGAAATTCAACCGCAAGGACCTTATTATCTAGGAGGGCATTCATTTGGAGGGAGAGTGGCCTTTGAAATTGCTCAACAGTTGCTTGCCGCAGGAGAATCCATTGCCTTACTTGCCATTTTGGATGTACCGCCTTTTTCAGAAGTGACGGTGGAAGAAAAAGTCGACGAAGCCCATTGGTTGAGCAGCTTGATTGTTGCCGCCGTCGAATTTCATGGAACGGCTTCTTCAGACCCTCGTGATCAAATTCGAACTCAGGCCTATGAGCAACTTCGGCAGATGCCTCAAAAAGAACAATGGCAATACGTGCAACAGCAATTGGAAGCCACCCACTTCTTGCCTCCAGGGTCGGACCTACAGCAGGTGCAAGGTTACATTCAGGTGTTTCAAGCCAACGCCCAAGCCACTTATGCGTACCAGCCTCAAAATTGGAGATCGCTTCCGATCACCCTGTTTTGTCCAGAAGACGAACCCAACGCATCGGTAGGCCGTACGGCTGAAGGCAAAGCGCAAGCATGGTCTCAAATCGGACCGGTCGAGCTACATCGGGTTCCTGGCTCGCATGTCTCAATGACAGCAGAGCCTCATGTGAAAGTGCTGGCCGATAAATTGCGAGGTTGCATTGAAAAAGCAACTTAAGTATTCATAAAACAAACCACTAATTTAAAGAAAAATCCAATTTAGGAACGAATTCTAAAATATAAAAGTATCATTTCATGAAGGTGCCCGTGTTGAGTGATGAAAAAATTATCGATTCCTGGAGAAAAAATGCGACTCCTTGGACCAAGGCGATTCGTGAGTCACAAATCGAAAGCCGCACCTTGGTCACGAATCAAGCCATTGTAGAGGCAGTGCTCAGTGTCTCGCCTCATACAGTGTTGGATGTCGGTTGTGGGGAAGGTTGGCTCGTCCGCACCCTAGTGGAACAGGGCAAAGAGGTGATGGGTGTGGACGTGATTCCTGAATTGATCGAACAAGCCAGTCAGTTGGGAAGGGGACAGTATGCGGTGCTCTCCTATGAGGATTTGGCCGAAGGAAAGCTTTCTCGACGTTTCGATGCGGTGGTTTGCAATTTTTCGTTACTTGGAAAGGATTCAGTGAATAACCTGTTCGGTGCCATTCCCCATCTCCTCCAGCCCCACGGATCCTTTATAGTGCAAACCATTCATCCTGTTTTAGGCACCGGAGAACATCCGTACTTCGATAGTTGGCGAGAAGGGTCGTGGGCTGGGTTCAACAATGATTTTTCGGATCCAGCCCCCTGGTATTTCCGAACGCTCAGCACTTGGGTTCGGCTCTTTTCGACCAACGGTTTCATCCTCCAAGAACTTCAAGAACCGATCCACCCGAACACGGGGCTTCCTGCCTCGGCTCTGTTTGTTGGAAAACTCCAAACAGCCGATTAAAATTCAAAACGATACGACACCGAAACGGAATTGTTTTTCAATTTTTCATTGGTGACAAACAGCCGCTCGCTTTCTGCTTTCACGATCTTGAATTTCCAGGAATGCCATTTCCATTCGTTGGAAAGCTGGCTTTGAAAAAAGGGAGAGGTGTTGATCGCCTTGAATGTGGTGTTGAAGTCCTCATTGAACTCATATTTCACAAACAAAGAAACATCGGTTCGTTCCACGTTGCGTTCGTCGGTTTTAGGGGTTCGTTCGTTTTCGTAATAAGCGATTTGTGTGTTTTCGGGGACATCTTGGATCTGACGGAACAAGACTCCTGGCATGATGATGAGATCATCCACAATTCGTTCCAAGGTGGTGGCAAAAACAACTTGATCCAATTCCAAGGTGTTGACTTCGGCACCGATCACCTGGGCAGGAGGGGGGATGGTTTGTAAAGCAGCTGTGATTTGCTTGTCGGTCAGCACTTTAAAATCATAAACGTTTTTGTTTTGAAACAGGACGGTTTCGACTCGCCACACATAATTGCCAAACGACCAATCCATCTCGAACGTGGCAAACTCCACCTCCGATTCTTCCTCAAATGTTTCAGTGCGCCGGATGGTGGTTCCGTCTAGGGTTTGTGGAGGGGTGATGGTGAAGGTGGTGCTCAATTTGGAATCGCGATCAAACCAACGGAAGACCCCCAGTTTGATATCGGCAGCTCCGGCTGCATATCCCAGCCGGATTCCATAGTAACTTCGGATGAAGGGGCGGTCATCATCCACCCCATTGTTTTTTTCTATTGTTTCCGCTTGAGCCTCGGTGGGACGGTAAATAGGATTCCAGTACAGATGCACTGAAAACGGGTGAGCACCCCACCGATAATACACTTTTGGGGTGATATTAGAAGAAAATCGATCTTCGGACTGGTTCAGAATATCAATGGGGCTGGAATCCAACGTTCCGATTTCAAATTGCTGGTCACCCACCGTCAACAAGTGAGCACCGCTGCGGTATCGAACATAAGCCGCTTCAGTGGTTCCGGTGAATTCGCTGGTTCCCTTTTCTGAGATTCGATCATGATCGTGTTCGTGTTCGAGTTGCAACTCCACATGATAAGAAAGGCGAGGGTTCGCTTGCAGATCCATCAACAATTGGTAGGTGTTGTAAAGCGCGAGGCTTTCTTCTTCTGCCGGGTTTTCGCCTAAGGAAAATCCTCGATTGGCGTCCAGGGCTTCTGCTTTGATGGTGTATTGGTGGCTGAATTCTATTTTATCAAGAAGCGTTTCTTCTGCTGGGCTTTGTTGTGCCGTGTCCGGGGGGGAATCGAGGGGAGCTTCGGCTTCTTCGTCCAAAGGGTCTTCTTGCAAAAAAGCATCACCCTCCTCTGCAACGGGATCTTCCTCAAGAAAGGCATCGCCTTCTTCGGGGGATTCTTGTGAAAACCCGAATTGGGGCACCCCGATCAATAAAATCACGAGAATGAGGCCCAGTATTAGAAAAAACTTATGGGAGAATCCTGAGTTAGTTTGTTCCATTGAAGTAACCTTTGAGTTTTAGGGTGATATGCATAATGGGCATGTTTTCGTTCTTATTCTCGGAATTGAGTCTTGACTCCCGGAAAGTTGTTGTGAATAACTGATCGAAACTCATTGGGATGCCCTACGTTCAAGTAATTGAAAATATTGAAATTTAAAGATGAATAATCTTAAAAATGTCTGTTGGCAAAGCAGGTCAACTCATTTATATCCATACACAAAAACGATCCGGTAGTCCAAGTTCCACTTCAAATAAAAATTGAGGTCGTTCCCAACCGATTGAGTCTATTACCATTAGATTGAGGTCTCTTTATGTATCGACGATTTTTCAACTGGATTGTCCAATTTCCCGCAAGCGTGGCGTTGGTGACGTTGGTTCTTGCCACGGTATCGGGTTACGTGGCGAAAGAACGCCTCACCGATGCCGATGGATTGAGAATTGATACGACCATCAAGCCCTTCACGAAACAAGGGGAAGGATCCGCCTATGAGTTCTTTGAATCGTTGAAAGATCGGGGCTTCTACGACAATAAGACTGTGGAAGAACTGGAGGAAGATCTGCGAAAAAAAGACACCGGAGAAGGAGATGAGGAAGTCGAAGAGTATCTGTTTTTGGTGCTCAAACGTGGCGAAAATCAAGCCATGGATCTGAATTTCTTTTTGAATCTGGAAAGGTGGACACAGCAACTGAAAGAGGAACCCGAAGTTGGTGAAAATTCAATCGAATCATTATTAACCGCCGAATATTTCAGCGGGTCTTGTATTGGAAAACCGTTAACGCATCAGCCCGCAATTGGAAGTGTTTGTGAATCGGTATTGGAGACGTACCACAATCAAGTCGAGTGCGTGCGTAATAAGGAGGTCCATCTACAAGCTTATGAACAAAGCCAAGCAGAAGACGAATTCAGCGAAGTCGATTTTTTGGAAGAAGAAGAGGAATCCGAAGAGGAGGAGGTTTTTTATGAAGGTTTTGTGTGCACTCCGGACATTTTAGAAAAGTCAGAAGCCGATCTCATTCAGGATACCGAAGAGAAAATCAGCCAAATCGTGTCAGAAATCCAAAACCAAACGCTGCTTCATAAACGTGTGATTTCAGAGGATTTCCAGACCTCGTTGCTTTATTTCGGACTCGTGAAAGGAGCCGACTTTGATGCTTTTGTGGAAACCAAGCTTTCTCGGTATCTCCAAGAAATGCGTGAGCAAGGCTTTGAAGTCGGTTGGACGAGTCGGCAGCGTGCGAAAAACGCGGCTAGAGATTATATCAATAACGACATGAAGACGATCATACCTGCGACCGTTTTCTTGATGTTATTCAGTCTCTATCTGTCCTTCCGAAGCGTCTTTGGCATGCTGTTGCCGTTTATTGTCGTGACCATTGCGCTGGTCTTGACTGCGGGTGTGGTGGGATTGACTGGGGTTTCCCTGAACAACGTGACCAGCGCCATTCCGGCATTGCTGATTTGTGTGGGAAACGATTATGCAATCCACTTCATCAATTATTACATTCGTGCGGCGCGTCTCGAACCGGAAAAATCCAAGAAAGAACTCGTGTTTGGGGTTCTCAATCATCTGCTGATTCCTTTGTCAGTAACTGCCCTTACCACGGTAGGAGGGTTCAGTGCTTTGATGGTCAGCGAGATTCCCGCTATCAAAGATTTGGGATTATTTGCCAGTGTTGGGGTCGTGTTTGCGATTTTCCTCACACTGACTTTTTTGCCCGCCATGCTTTTAATTTTTCCACGTCCCAAACCGTTTGAAGAAACCAGACGGAACCAAAAAACAGTGTTGGACAAAGCCCTCCATATTTTGGCCGAGTCGGTCCGAAAATACCCGTCTCGGGTGATGGGGTTGTGGGCGCTCATTGTGATTGGTTTTGGGGTCGGTATGGGCTTTGTTCGATTTGATGGAGATTCCAACCCCATCAATCCAGACCATCCAGTGATGGTGGATCGGCAGTTCTACATCGATAACTTCACCGGACAGCAAAATCTGATGGTGATCCTCTCGGGAAAAGAATCTCGCGACCAGTTGAAAACAGCGGAAACCATGAATGGCATCCGTGAATTTCGAGACTGGGTATTGGATCCGAATAATGAAGGTGTCAAAAAAATCGAAGGGTTGCGGGTGGATCGAGTCGATAGCGTTTTGGACTTTTTAGATCTCAATCGCAATGGGCTGGACAATCTATTGGACAAAGAAGTGGTGACTCACTTTCAGACATCCCGCCGTTACGATTGGAAACCCTATTTGAGTGCCAACGAAGAAATGTTGTTGGTGGAAGTCCTGTATCGGGGGGAAACCATTTCAACCCGACTCGAATTTTCCACATTGGTTGCCGAGAAGTTTCCTGAATTTTTACCCAACCTTGAGTTTCGTTATTCGGGGCGCAACCTCCTGTTTGGGGAGGCACAAGACAATCTGGCACGTGGGCAATTGGAAAGCATCACGTTGGCTTTGTTTTTTGTGTTTATCATCCTTTCCGCGTTGTTCATGTCGGTAAAAATCGGATTCTTGTCATTGATTCCCAACGTGATCCCGGTTGTGATCTTTTTCGGAACCATCGGATATTTTTCGATTCCAATCGGTTTCACGGTTTCCTTGATCGCCGCGATTGTCTTGGGTGTGGGGGTGGATGACACGATCCACTACCTGACGCATCACAACGAAAATGTGAAGAAGCTCCGAGATGAAAAAAAGGCCGCTTTGGCCACGATCCATCAGGTGGGACGGCCCATGACATACACAACGATTTCTTTGGGGCTGGGATTTATCATTTTTGTCATGTCCGAAATGTTTCACCAAAAAGTCTTTGGGGTGCTGACCGCATATACTTTTGTGATTTGTCTATTGACCGATACCCATTTCCTCCCGGCTATGATGTCGAAAGTGAAAATCTTCACTGCCTGGGACTATGCCGGTTTGAAGCTGAGTGAAGCGATGATCAAGACGATCAGCTTGTTCAGCAACATGACACTTAATGAAGCAAAGCAGGCCACGCTCATGGCGTTCACGATTGACCTGAAGAAAGGGGATATCCTGTTCAAGCAAAAAGACAATGGGGACGAGCTTTACGTGATCTTAAAGGGAAGCATCGAATACTATTTGGATCCTGAATTTCACTCGGAAAAGAAAATTTTAGGCCGGCACACAGCAGGGGATACAATTGGCGAAATGGGATTATTTGGGACTTCAAAGCGTCTCGCTACCGCTCAGGCGGTGGAAGA
Source organism: SAR324 cluster bacterium (assembly GCA_028281495.1). Lineage (GTDB taxonomy): Bacteria > SAR324 > SAR324 > SAR324 > NAC60-12 > JANQJU01. The sequence goes on along the minus strand of JANQJU010000029.1, from coordinate 349,146 downwards.
TTGTCAAGTCCTGGCGCTGAAGTTACACCACTTGATGACTTACGTGTTTCAACGAAACCCAAAAATCGCAACACGGCTTTTTGTAAACCTCAGCCATAAACTGGCCAAAGATATCAGTTCAGCAGGGCATGAAATCGCTCAAAGGAAGTCACAAACCCTATTGGAAGCACAGGAAAATCCAGAAGTCTACATGGAAAAGTTGAAGCGCTTGGTAGATGAAATCATTGAAGACGGAATTTTGGAAGTGGAAGAACAGATGGTGTTGGAGCAATTGATTTATGCGGATGGCGTGGTGAGTCCTGAAGAGCAAGAACAACTGGATCGCATCAATCACATGCTGAAAGAAGGGACGCTAAAAGCCGAGAAACCCTTGGAACAATTTGTGGACGAAATTATTGAAGATGGAATCGTGACAACGGATGAACTGGAAGAACTCCAAAACCGTATCTTTGCCGATCACCATGTAACGAAAGAAGAGCAAGCTCAGCTGGATCGTATCGAAAAACTGATTGCCGAAGGAAAATTGATCAAACAAGATCCGGTCTATGCAGGAATTTTCCAGCAGATGAGCCAAAGACAAGTGAAATGGCTCAAAAAGAACTTTGAGTTGAAGCAGTTTCCCAATGGAGCCAGAGTGTATTCTCAAGGGGACTATGGAGACTACATGCTTGTTATCTTGAAAGGGAAGTTCCAAGTGGAGGCTTATAAGTTTGGCCAAAAAGCGACGGTAGGGACGGTATTTGAAGGCGATGTGATTGGAGGCTTAGCAATGCTGAGTGGTGATTATACTCGGCATAGCAGCATCATTGCTAACGATGACGCGGAAGTATTGTTCATCAGCGAGCAGGGGCTTCAAATGATGGTGGATAAAAATGTGAAGTTGGCTGCTCAGTTTTATCACAACCTGCTTTGTATGCTGTCGGGGCGTCTCGAAAGATCGATCAAATTATTGTACCAATAAAAAAGTTGCACCAATAAAAACTGTACGAGTAAAAAGTTATACTGATAAAAAGTTATACTGATAAAAAGTTATACTGATAAAAAGTTATACTGATAAAAGGTTGTACGAGTAAAAAGTTGTACTGATAAAAAGTCGTACTAATGAAACTGTGTCCCAAGCATTCAGCGGCATCGTTTATGCAATGTTAAATCGAATTCGATTGATTATTAACCTGCGTTAACAAAGGGAACTTATGCCATTCTTGAAATTCGTCGGGCTTACCATTCTGTTGGTCACCGCTTCCAGTTTCGCTTGGGCCGTCAGTTGTCAAGATTTAGACACTCAAGAAAAAATGCGGGCTTTCCTTGCCGAGTCCAGGCAAGCCAATCCACTGTTTAAGGATCAATTCAGTGCCCAATTGACCGTCAGTCCGTGTGAAAAGGAAAATTGCAGCAAAAAGAATATTGCCAAGCGCAAAGAGAAAGAATCGACAATCCATTCGATGCGACTGGGGGAAGAGCGACGGACTTTTTTTATGGCCGGAAAGGATCACCCGATTTGTGTGGTCTCCAAAGGGATTCGGCAGTTCAAATGCTCCGACTGCGGAGCCACCTTCAATGACCAATGCCGGAGTTTCAACACCTCGACTGCTATTGAAGGCACCAATATCGATTCGATTGATATGGAATTGTTGGTCGATCCCAATTTTGAATTGAGCTGCAAGCCGGTTCCGAAATCGACAAAATTTTTTGTTGTGGAAGCGATCAAAAAATCAGGAGATTCGCCCTACGACAAGATTGCAGTGTACCATGAAGGTGCACGAGGCGTGATGATCCAAATCCGTTACTTCGCACAAAATGTCCTGCGCAAAGTGTACCGTTTGTCTCTAAAGCAGTTCATCCAGGTCAATGAGGAATGGGTGTCCACTGATATCAAGGTGAGAACGGTGCAAGGTAGCGAGAAAAAATACACTTTTGAGACTCGAATCAAAGTCGTTCGAGACAATGGGAAACATGTGGCATACCCGGATCCTACCGCAGACCCGTATCTCGATGGCACCCCGATGAATGTCTTGTTTTCCACCAACTAGTTTTTGCGTTTGCTATCCTAGTTAGGACGTGTGCTGTCCTAGTTGGGATACGTGCCATCCTAGTTGAGATACTCGCCATCCTAGTTGGGCGCGCCATTCCACCCTCCAGAAAAACAGCAACGACTCCATTCCCTTGGAATTTTTTAACGACTAGCGTAAACCTCTCGTTCGGAATGCTTCTTTTGGTTTTTTAGATCAAGAGGAGCTGAACCAGCGGCAGACGTTCTGCTATTTCCTAAAGCTAGTTCATTTCATTGTTATTACTGAAGAAAAAAGGAGAACACTATGACAGAAGAAACCCAAAATCCTGTAGTCTTTCTAGACGTGTCCGCAGGGGGAACCTCGTTGGGACGAATCGAAATCACACTGCGTGCTGACATCGTTCCGAAAACTGCTGAAAACTTTCGGGCGCTTTGCACGGGAGAGAAAGGCTTTGGATATAAGGGCTGCTCATTTCACCGCGTGATTCCAGAATTCATGTGCCAGGGGGGCGATTTCACCCATCACAACGGAATGGGAGGAAAATCGATCTACGGTGAAAAGTTTGAAGATGAGAATTTTGAACTCAAGCACACCGGACCTGGGGTCTTGTCGATGGCCAATGCGGGGCCAAACACAAACGGTTCTCAATTTTTTCTCACGACCGTCACCACCCAATGGCTCGACGGCAAACATGTGGTGTTTGGAAGTGTCACCAACGGCATGGATGTTGTGAAAGCGGTAGAAGGATACGGATCCAATTCCGGTGCAACAAAAGAAAAAATTGTAATCGAAGATTGCGGTCAACTGTAATCTGCCTCTCAAGATTTTTTGATCTGGATCGAATGGGGGGCTATGGGAAACTCAATATTAGCCTCCTTGAGAAGCCGATATAATTCCCGATTGAGACGATATTGAATCGGGAAGAAATCACGAGTGGGAATCCAGTAACGCAAAGCGATTCGAATGGAAAATTCTCCAAAAGCTGCAATTCCAAATTCGGGTGGGTGTTTGGGTGACATCGCATCACAGGTTTGGAGAGCGGCTTCCACCGCTTGCATGGCCTTTTCAGGATCGGAATGGATGCTGATGCTGAAATCGGCCTCGGCGAGGCGATATTCTTTAGAATTGTGAAAAATTTCTCCGACCACTTGATGATTAGGGATGCTGACTAGTTCCAAATTTTCATTGCGCAACAGGGTGTAAGCCATTGTTATCTTTTCCACAACACCACTCTTATCCTGCACACTCAAGGTATCTCCAACAAGAAACGGGCGGGTGAAAATAAGGAATAGCCCCGAAGCAAAATTGGACAACAAGCCTTGTAACGCGAAACTCCCGCCAAACACCATCCCTCCAATGGCTGCCACAATCGGAGTCATCGTGATTCCGAACTTATTCAAAGCCATGATGGCAATAAACACCATGAACACCGCTTGCACCAAGGCTCCCAGGAAATGAGCAATGGTTTCGTCAGGTTTCCATTTGCCCACGAGACGCACCACAAATCGACCTGCTGTTCTGGCAAACAAATATCCGATAATGAGGATGATCAACGCGCCAATGATTTGGAAACCATACCGGAGGCAAAATTCGATCAAAAATTGGATCGTGCTTTCCAAATAGGCCAATTCTTGCTTCACTTGATCTTGTACTTCCAACACTTCCATCGTTGCCTGTCCTTTCCGAGCTGAGTTGTCGTTCCATTTCCAGAAGGGTTGAGGCCTCAGAGCCTTAGATGAATAGAAAGTCTCAGTGTCTCTTACCGACCGGCTCCCCATAAGTACTGAGTAAATTAAGTCTTTGCAATATCATGCACCAAAGGTAGAGTGCCGAAAGCAATCAAACGCCCAAGAGACAAGGGCTACAGCGGTTTACATCGATGCCATTTGAAAGGAGATTTCATGAGTAACCGACCGGCTCTCAGCGTCAAAGAAATTCAAAATACGATTCGTGAGGTGGGGATCAACCCGAATTACTGGTATCCGGTCGGCTGGTCCGACGAGTTTAAAGAATCCCGTGTGAAGCCGGTCACGATCTGGAATCAACCGATTGCCGTCTATCGTACAGAACAGGGACGGCTCCATGCGTTGGAAGACGCTTGCCTTCACAAAGGTGTAGAACTGCATAAGGGAACAGTCGAACAAGAGCGTATTGTGTGCCCATATCATGGCTGGGAATTCGATGGGGAAGGCCGTTGCCAGAAAATACCCTATTTGCCTGCGGGGAAAAAGTGCCCTACTGCACGGATCCGGACCTTTCCCGTCCAGGAGCGATATCAGATCGTTTGGGTGTTTCCTGGAGATCCGGCCCTAGCCCAGGATGTCGCTTTACCCGAGGTACCCGAATTCGATCATCCGGACTGGTTCATGGTGAAAATTCCAGGACATTTCATGGCTCATTTTTCCACTTGCAATGAAAACACAATGGATGTGTTTCATGGCCATCTGCACAAGGGATTACAAGGATGGTTTGATCCTGAATTGACTCAGTTGGATCGCAGTGAATCCAAAGTATTTGCGGAATACCAAGTCTCCTACAAAGGGCGATTGGCCAAGCTTTTGGGTTTGGCGAAATCAGCCGAAGAAACGTACCAACGAACCGTTTCCATTGAATACGCGTATCCCCATTATCAAAATCATATGGGGGAGTTGTCGTCGTTGTATTTGATGCGTCTTCCTGTAGGTCCCAATGAGACTCGATCCTTTTCATTGATGTTTTTAAAGCCAGGGATTCCAAGTCGTTTATGGCGTCCTTACAAAGAGGTATTGGCCCGGTTGCTGTGGAGGTTTGTGCTCAAACGATTTCTCGATCAAGACAAAGAAATGATCGAAAGCGAACAAGCGACCTACGATGCAGACCCTCAAGCACCGCGACTGGAGATCAATCCGGCAATCATGGCGTTGCGGCGGGTCATTTATGAACAATTTCAGCAATACCGTTCCATGTCTGAAGCGATGCCGGAAGAGCAAATGACCCAAAAGGATAGCGCATGAAACTCGATCCCACCCTCAAACCCCAAAAGCTATTCAACCGAGTCCGCACTGTCGGTCTCAATCTCAACCATTGGTATCCAGTGGCCTGGGCAGATCGATTGAAATCCGGGAAAGTCCAAGCCGTGACCCTATGGGAGCAAAAGATTGTTATTTATCGAGATGCTCAAGGACAGGCCCATGCCCTGGAAGACGCTTGTTTGCATAAAGGGGTGGCGTTGCACAAAGGAGAGGTCAATCAAGATTGTTTGGTCTGCCCTTACCATGGCTGGCACTTCAATGGAGAAGGAAGCTGTGTACGGATCCCCTATTTTGAAGAAGAACAGAATCTTCCTAAAAAGCGCATTCGAAGCTATCCGGTTCGAGAGCGGTACAATTTGATTTGGCTGTTTCCCGGAGATCCGAATCTGGCCGAAGATTCCGCTTTGCCGGAAGTTCCCGAATATGATGACCCCAATTGGTTGATTGTTGAGATTCCTGCCCATTTCAATGTCCATTTTTCGGTGGTCAACGAGAATCCGCTGGATGTGTTTCACGGCCACCTGCACCGAGATTTGCAAGGGTGGTATGATCCGGTGTTGGTGAACCTCGAACGAGATTCACAACGGGTGCAAGGAGAATACGAGGTGACATTTCGTAACGGCTGGCTGCCTCGATTTTTAGGACTGACTCAGAGTGATGAGGAAGAGATCAAGAAAACAATCGTCGTGGGCTACCATTATCCGCATTGTCGGAACACCATGCCGGGCAAATCCAATTATTATTTCATGCGCTCGCCGGTGGGACCTCAGGAAACCCGGTCCTTTTCGATGTTGTGTTTGAAGGTGAGATTGCCACAATGGTTGGTCAATCTGATTCGACGCCCGTTATCCCTCATCTTCTGGAGGTTTCTTGTGAAGCCATTTCTGGACCAAGATATTGAGGTGATGGAAAGCGAACAACTCAATTTTCATCGCAATCCCAACCGGCGGTACGTGGAAATCAACCCCGTGATCGCTGCGGCTCAAAAACTCACCGTCGAACAATATGATTCCTACGCCAACCGCAAAAATGCTTGACCCTCACGTTACGTCATACCTTAGGCTACTTCCTATCTCACCACGATCAGGAAAAAGCCATGTTTCAAAGAGGAGCAAACGATGTTTCGTATAGGAGAATTTTCAAAGATTTCCCGAGTTTCCAAACGATTGCTGCATTACTACGATGATATCGGTCTCCTGAGACCGGCTCATGTCGATCACGAGACAGGATACCGTTATTACAGCGCACAACAGTTGACCGAGTTGAATCGAATTTTGGCCTTAAAAGATTTAGGGCTGACGCTGGATCAGATTACAACCATGATGGGATCTTCGATTTCAGACGAGGACATTCAAGGCATGCTGATGATGAAAAAGGCTGAGGCCGAACAAGCCGTTTTTGAGGATTTACGGAGGCTGCGTCGGATTGAGGCACGCCTTCAACAGAATCAGAGTGCAGACAAAGCGCCCGATGTGGTCATCAAATCGATTCCAGCACAGCCATTTCTTTCGACACGTCACGTGTTTAAAGCACCGGAAGAGTTGATGCAGTTGGTTGAACAAATCATGCATCGGGTGCCCGAACTCGTGAATCCGGGAACGTTGGGGTCGTTCTGTGCTGTTTTTTACTCCGATGGATTTTCGATCACCGACAACGATGTGAATCCGGGGTTTTTACTCAAACGACCTGTGAAAAAACCGATCCGGCTCAATGAGGAGTGTGTGTTGCGAATGCAAGAATTGCCCGCAGTAGAAACCATGGCCACCTCGGTGCAAGTGGCGGATCCTGACTTGGAGTTTGTGCCCTTTGCCCAGATTGCGCAATGGATCGAACAGAACGGTTACCGGATTGCTGGTCCGTATCGAGAGATTGGATTGGAAGTGCCCAACGCCACCGATTTCAAAGGCGCGATCATGGAATTGCAAATGCCTGTGGAACCTCTCCGGGCACCCACCAATGTATCCCACTAGCGACCGGATTTGTCGTGTATCTCAGGTTGGAAGGTGCTCGATTCGCAACAAGTATCATTGAATAGAGATCATTTTCTGGCCAAGTTGAGCACTCCAAAAAACACGCCTCGGATGGCTTCTTTCATTTTGGAAAAATCGAGTGTGTCAATCGTGTCCGTTTTCTGATGGTAGTGATGATTCCGATAAAATGACGTATCGGTGATCATGATTGCGGGATAGCCAAAATGCCAATAGTTCCGATGATCTGATAGGTCCACCCCAAATAATGCCTTAGGTACCGCTAAGGATTGCACATCGATGGACGCCCGCTGCATAAAGGCTTTGAACTCCCCCCGGAGCGATGAGCTGGATAAATTGCTGATCACTGCGATGAAATTTCCTTCCGAGGGGTAAAACCATTTCATAAAACCCACTGGATAATGCTGAGAATTTGGCTCGTCGGAATAGTAACCGATCATTTCTAGCACCACCATCCCCGCCACCTCCACTTGTTGATCGTGTAGGCTTTTTGCGTGGAAAAAACTCCCCATATGCTCGGTTCGAAAAAATGGAGGCTCTTCTAAAGAATAGGCCACAAAATCCACACGTTTTTTGAGTGATGATTCAAAGGACTTGAGCAACTTGGCTACCATGATCAAGCCTGCCACTCCACTCGCATTGTCGTCGGCACCGGGTTGGTTTCCATAAACATCGTAATGCGCTCCAATAATCAGGCGGGGTGCGGATGGGGGGCCAATACTCGCGATCACGTTTTTAAAGATCGTACCTTGTACTTCGAAATCTTGATATTCGGGTGAATAGCCAAAATCTTGAAATCGTTTGAAAATATCCGCTGCGGTTTGATTCAGAGTCTCCACATTCAGATAGTTTCGAAACGTCTCAGTAAGAACCAATTCTTCCATCAGTTCCACCAGTTCTTTCTCAGCAATTTCAACTTTAGGGTAGACCCCTTCGGTGGCATTGACAAACCCTGGAAGGAACGCGAGAAGCCCAGCAAACGAGGTGAGAATTTTAAGTAAGGGTGTATTTCGTTTCATTGGACCTCAGTTTAGCCAGCAAAAGCCGTTTCAGCCTCTGGTTGATCGAGGTTGGTCCTGACAATTTTGCGAAGCCGATCTCCATACAGGGCCAAAGCATTTCCAGACAACAGGCCGGTCAAGTGGTCTCGATCATAGTCGGTCATTTTAGCAGCGTACTCCACGCAGCCTTGATGCATTCCATCCCAATGGCCATAATCGGCAGAGAAACACGCGAGGCGACGTCCTACTTCTCCCATTGCCACCGGTAGGTAAACCGGGCCGGGGTCGTCAGGCTCGAAGGAAACAAAGATTTGTCCTCGCTGGAAATATTCCAGTGGGTCGCGATGTTTCAAATCGTAGTGTTCGTAAAGGCTGGCGTCTTCGATCTGTGTGGGGTCTTGAGAGCGATTCCAAAGCAGATCAAAAGAAGATCGTGCTTTGCTGAACAACGACTTGCCGCCCCCTTCTTGAAGCAAATGCTTCGTGACTTCAGCCCAGCCGGGACGATAGGGATGCTTGGGGTCGAAATCGCGGATGCGTTTTTCCCAATGTTCATGACACGCATTGGCTAGGTCGGGAAGCCAACCACAGCCTCCCTCCATGAAACCAACGCGCAAGGTAGGGAATTCCTCAAACGCACCGTCAAAAATCATTCGGGCTAGCGCATGTTGTTGTTGGTTGCGTTGCACAAAAATATGAGTGAGCACAAAGGTTTCCATATGATCGGAAATACCCCCCATCAGATAGGAACCCGGACCCCCATGAAGGGTGAGGGCAATATCCAACTCGGCAGCAGTTTTTAAAATAGGACGGAAATCCGGATGACTGATCGCCTTGGCGGTGCGGACATCGGGAAAAGCCTCAGGGGCTTTGGGATGAGGGATGGGTAAACTCGGTGCGACACAAACTCCAATCATGCCCAATTGTTCGACACAGCGGCGCATTTCAGCAACGGCTGCTTCCACATCCTGCAATGGAATCACACCAATAGGTTTGATGCGGTCTTCGAAACCTCGGCAGTCCTCGACAATGTAATTGTTGTAACCTTGACAAAGGGCGATAGCGAGATCTCGGTCCAGGATGCTAGAGAAAGTCAAATTGAGCGTTCCGAAAAGGACATGGATGTCGATGCCTTCTTCGTCCATTTGCCGAACACGTTCTTTGTTGAAGATGGCGCCCAAAGTGGTTTGTGGATGGAGATTGCGAAATCCGCCTTTGCCCAATCCTTGAGCTTGTGGAAAGACTCGTTGAAAATCGGCCTGGCCGGTTTTGGGATCGCGGTCGGTGATTTGGACTCGTTGATCTCCCAGATTGTCAACGATCAAACGGACCCGGTCTCGGTAGGCGGCATCGACATGATCCAGAAAAATGATGGGGTTTTCTAATTTGTGCGCATCGGCATCGATCACCGTAATTCCGTTATACATCGCGGTTCTCCGTAGATTGGGGTTTCAAGAGGGATTTCAAGCCAAACCAGTTTTCGAAAGACCAGACCATCGATGCGATGATCACAATCCCTGGATACTTCAAAAACGCCGGTTTGTTTTTTTCAAATAAGAGATGTCCACCAATGGCCAATACTTGGGTCAGGATCAAACAGACGACGCTGACTCTCCAATCAAAAAGCAGGTATACGATACCCACGATGGCAATGACATTCACTAAATGATGCAGCCCGCGATTGATCGGGTGCTGGTGGCAAGCAATGAAATGCTGTTTCGCTTCTTGATAATGATTCACAGTACTTTCTCCTTTCAGCCGAAAATGGGGGTTGTCTTCTCCAAAATTGCCTTCTTTGTCAGCTTATCCTAGCGTCACCGTATCGACCCAAATCTGTTTGCCATCAATCACGATTCCAATCCCTGTGATATCCCTGACTCCTTCAGCTCGTAGTTGTGCCGCATAGTCTTGAGTTTGGATTTGATGTAAAGCCGATTCCATTGCGACATCCGAGTGGGTTTCGTGGGGTGGTTGAATCCGTTTGAACTCAAACACGAAACCTGGCTTCTTTGGATTGTTTGGAATCACGATTGCGTCATATCGTCCATAGCCACTTTCTCGATTTGATTGCACCTTGTAATCCGGCAAACTGAGAAGGAGTCCGAGTATAAAGGCGTGATACACTTTTTCAGGTGCGATTCCAGCCGTATCGTGAAAGCTCAATGTGTGTAGAACAAGATCTTGCAACCGTTGATGGAAGATGGGCCAGTCTTTCTGAACAAGTGTGTTGAGCAATCCTTCCAATTGGGTTCGGCCAATTTGATGCCGTAACCAGTCGCGAACGGTATGCCGATAAAACTCGCGAACTTCGCGATTCGGACTCACGAGGTCGTAGACGGTGCAGGATTCAAACTCATCCCAACGCGGATTGGTCGGCTTCAGATAACCACTGAAGGTGAGAAAGCTCCATAGCTCTTCGCGATTTCCACGAATGTCTCTAAGCACGATATGTTCGTCCAGGGATAAGCCTTCGATACATTGGTCTTGGAGCAACATTTCCATATCCTGTTGAATATCTGCGTTCGTGCCTTCCAAGATCAATTGCCGCACAATCGCGTTCCCACCCGTATTGGCCCAGTAACGTTGAGGAAATTGAGGTTGGTGTTTAACGTACTCCAAGATCGACCAAGGGTTGTAAATCACTTCCTCACCAAACAAATATCCATTGTACCATTCTTGTAAAACCTGCTGACGAGACGGATCCATCTCAAAATCATTTAGAACCTTTTCCACTTCAGACGAGGTGAATCCAAAATATTGGCTGAATTCAGGAGCCAAAATTGAATACACGTCCAGGTTGTTCAGATCAGAAAATATAGATTCCTTGGCAACTCTTAAAATGCCAGTCAACATGGCTTTTTTAAGGTAGGGGTTTCCTTTGAGTAGAGAACCCAACAGGCCTCGTAAAAACGTGGACATCTCTTCATAGTACCCTGAAATCCAAGCCTCCAACAAAGGAGAATCGTATTCGTCGATGAAGACTAAAACCGGCTGTCCGGTTGCTTGATGCAAGGCTTCGCAGAGGTCCAACATCGATGACTGAACCCGATCTAGAGGGAAATCGGGTTGATCCATGTCACGAAAATCGGACAGTTGTGCGGTGGGGTATTGTATTTCCAATCGTTGACAGGTTTTCTTGAGTAGGTTTCGAATTCCGCTCAGGGCTTCTTTCCATTCCAAGAATTTGATGCTTTTGAAATCCAAGTAGATCACAGCATATTGACCCTGCTCGGCCATCATGACGTCATCATTCGATACGGTGAGGCCTTCAAATAAGGAGCCTGAACCCTCGTTGCCCTTTTCGAAGAAGTACCGAAGCATCGAAAGGTTCAAGGTTTTACCGAATCTACGAGGACGTGTGAGTAAAAGCACTTCGGCTCCATCATCCCAAAATTCGCGGATCAATGCCGTTTTGTCGACGTAATAACGACCATGGCTGCGCAGCTTCCGAAAGTCATCGGTTCCAATCGGAATGTTTCGTCGATCCATCGGGTATCCTATGAGGGGTATGAGTTGGCTAAAGGAATTATGCGAAAGAAATAATGCTTAAGGAATAATGCTTAAGGAATAATGTTATTGGACAACAAGCGACCCCATAGAATCAAGCCATTGCGTGGAAACAGGTCTGGATCTCATCGCCCAGGCGAACCCTTCAATGGCTTGATTGGATTTCTTCCAAGACGGTGAGATCTGCCAAATAACTGCGATTCTCGGCGAGGTGTCGGGGTTTGATATTCGTATCCGATCCGGGGGTACTGATGAGACTTGCACGCAACTTGGCAAAGCTTCCAGGAGCCAAAATGCGCAGACGCGGTGGGGGGATGTAGTCGATGCGCCTCGCTCGATATCGATCTTGGACCTCCTTCAATATTTGATCAAAAGCGTCAATGATTTCTACAGGATTGGGCAAGGTTTCATTCGGTCTTAGTTCGACATTCAACAAGTAATGCGGCGGAAACGTATCCTCGGCGAGGGCAACACAATAATCCTCCAAGGTGATACCAAAGCGGTCTTGAAGCCTCCCCATTGCCTGATCCACATGCCACTCGGTCGTCTTTTCCGAGATGGATGACAATTGGCCTCCTTTACGCCGAATGAAAGTCAGAGTCGGAGCGCCTTCATAGGTTCCCAACACTTTGACGATGTCGCCTGAATCGTATCGATAAAACCCCGCATAGTTGGTGACCAGGACCCGGTACAGGTGCCCTGCTTGGGTTTCTGAAGGCAACAGTGTGTTGGGAAATTCCTTGTCCCATTCCGATTCAGGAACGAATTCGAAAAAAGCGGTGTTGACCGGGAGCACCGCCTCATCGTTATCAAAATCGTGATAGATCCCATAGATCGCTTCCGCAGCGCCGTAGATCCCACCAAAGACCGGAATCTCTCCAAAATATTCAGGAAACTTACGAAAGTAATGATACGACGGGGCACCCCGCGCTGTGACAACTGCGGTCAAATCCGGCCAAATCGCTTGAGGGGTGAGACGGCCCGTTTTTTCGATGATATGCCGGAGCTGTTTGGCTCTGGCAGGATCAGGTCGTAAAACTTGACCCAAATTGGCACGCACCAAATCAGGCAGTTCCACCCAGTCTGCAAAAGTTCCTCGTTCGACATCATCGACGAGGAAGTCTTGAAATCTTTCAAGCATCACCGCGGCATTGAGCACAAACGTGGGGAAGTTTCCGGAAATGATGCGTAAGCCAACTTCTTGTAAAGCAAATAGCAAACACACGTAGTGACGGACCACATTGTTTTCGATCAAAAAAGCATCATACGGGTACGGAAACAAATTTCTTCCTCGGTAGGACCGTTGATTGAGAATAAGGTCGATAGCACTGGCAGCGCCCACCGGAACTCCGCTATCCGTACGTTCGATGATCGTAGCTGTGTTGGTGAGCAAGATGGGGCCAATTTTTAGATTTTGTTGTTTGATGGCCGACCCAAAAAAACCCGTGCTTGCCCGTCGAGCACGGTTGCGGATTTTGTGGGAGCGACGAGTCACCGGAGTCAGTTTCCGTTTTCCAGTCGTGGCGCTGCTCACCGTGAGGAAGATGACCGGATCCGGATTCATCACATTTTGTTCGCCTTTCCAAATTCGGTCGATAAAAGGCCGGTAGTGATTGTACGGCAGCACCGGAATTTTGCTACGAAACGCATCCGCATCTTTGATCTGATCTAGCCCCAATTCCTGACCCAAAACCGTATTTCGGTGATCATAAATGAACTGAAGTAAAAATTGGTTCTGGACGGTTGCCGTGTTTCGGGTTTGGCGTACGAAATTGGATCGGGCGACCCGAGCTATTTCAAAGAATAACCGGTTGAGGAGGAATTGCTTCATACTGAAAAATCCTGTGGGAAGGTGTTGAAGGAACAACTAACGGCGAGGTTGGAGCTTGGGTTCTGGGTCGGTTCCAGAATCGAATGAGGCATCGTACAAGAGATGAGGCCGTATCAGCACGTTGTGTCGGGTTTGCTCAAACAAATGGGCCACCCATCCGGCAATGCGGGCGGTTGCAAAAACAGAAGTCATGACTTCAGGACGAAATCCCAACTGAGTGAGTACACAAGCCCCAAATAAGTCCACATTGGGAAACAGCCGGCCCTTCGTGGCAGAAGCCGCTTCATCTGCCAGTTTATCAATAGCCTGCACCAGCTTTGGCCCGTGGGGCAACTCAGCCAACAGACCTCGTATGATACTGCTGCGAGGATCTTCCCGTTGGTAGATACGATGCCCAAATCCGGGAACAACTTTCCCAGTTTCGAGGCGTGCAATCGCATGACGCCAGTGATCGCCAGGAATGCCTTGGTCTTGATGCAGCATGCGAGCGACTTCACGTACGGAGCCGCCATGTAACGGACCATCAAATGTGGAAAGAGCCGCTGATAAAGCGAGCGCAGGATCCGAGCCGGAACTGCTTGCACACCGTAGGGCTGTAGTGGAGGCACAAGCCCCATGTTCTGCAAAAATGGTCAAACAACATTCCAAAATACGGCATTCCAGCTCGTTGTGAGAAAGCCCGTGTGCTTCCAAGAGAGCGGGTGCAATGCCTTTCTTTAATGTGGATTGAGTCGCGCCTAAGGCTGCGAGGCAACGACCAATCACCCACAAAGTCACCACTTGAGGATGGGTTTGGAAAGCGTGAGAGCACTCTTCGTTGGCCGTCAACAAACTCGCTGCCATCGCAGCCACTGCCCTTCCTTGAGGAATTGGATTAGGACAGGCATACCCCTGCTCGAGTTGAATTTTAGCTTGCTGAACCATCGCTTCCGAGGGCAGCTTTCCCGCATTCAAGAGAATGGCCACTTCCACAAAATTTTGTGCTGTGGCTAATTCCTGTACATCGTGTCCCCGATAGCTGAGTCGATTCCCCCTGTGGTTGATCTCGCTAATGCTCGTGCGGTCCAAATAAATACCATGAAGGCCTCTTCGGATTTGATGGATCGGAGATTCTTCCAAATAGTGCCCGGTCAAGAACTTTTCAATGGCCGCCACCGTAAAACACGCTTCTGGCCGAACCTCCATGCCAATGGTTGCGGACAATTGAGCCACCACCGCCATATGCCCCAATGAATCCCAACGGGGGTGATCGTGAATCCCTTTGATATTGTCTAGTTCCTGAATCGGTACAGAAAGAGCGGTGGCAATCGTCTTGATCGCTTGTGATGACTGCAAATCAGCGTGTGGACGGACAACAGTGCGTTGACGGATGACAGCATGTTCGTGGACGACAGCATGTTCGTGGACGACAGAATGTTCACCAACTACGGAGTGTTGAGTTGATAATGAGGTCAATTTCCGTGACATGGCATTATAATCCACTTTCCCGTTGATGTTTTTGGGGATGCCCTGCACGTTGACGATTCTTGTTGGGACAAAATACCGACCCAACTTTTCCTGCACCCCTTCCCGAATACGAACTGTCACGGCATCTGTATCCGGTGAATTGACGTCATTTCGTTTACGCCAGAATGCGCAAATACCAGAAACCAATTCCTCATTGTCATGAGTTTCAGGGATGACAACCACTTCGGCCACTTCTGGCACCGAACTGATTACGGCCTCTATCTCCTCGGACTGAATTCGCCGTCCTGCATATTTGAATTGTCGGTCAATTCTGCCGTAAAAGCGCAACGGTTGATTGGGGCGGGATTCAACGTGATCCCCGGTTCGGTAGTAAACCACATCCTTCTGTTGGATGAAGGGAGAGGGTGGGGCCTTGCCTGAAACAGGAAGGTAACCCAGCATCAACTGAGGTCCTGCAACACAAAGTTCACCTTCGCCGTATTCTTGGAGTTTTCCTTCGGAGTCTCTAACTTGCATCGACAAACCCTCATTTGCTGTTCCGATGGAGACGATTCCTGACGGGGCTTGATTCGATTTTAAGAATCGGAAATGGGAGCATGCAATGGTTGCTTCTGCCGGACCATATAGATTTTCAATCATGGCTGAGGGAAAGCTGGAAGCCCAAGCGTGTGCCAAGGATTGGGGTAGTGCTTCACCACAAAAAAGGATTCGACGCAAAGGAGGTAAAGGTTGACGCTGCAAGCGACCGGTGGCTTCTAACATAAAGGCCAAGGACGGCACCGAAAACCATAACGTGGCCTGAGCTTCTACACAGTGATCAATGGCAGCCCATACATCTCCTTCTCGAATCACGACCAAGGCGGCTCCTGCATTGAGCGTCATGACAATGTCAAAGTAAAACAGGTCGAACGTGGGTTCAAAAATCTGAGTAGCTCGATCTGAAACATGGATGGGAATACGAGACGCCGTCACCTGGGCAAAATGGAGCACGGCCTCGACAGGAATCGGAATGAACTTCGGGTCACCTGTCGTTCCCGATGTGGTAACAATATAGGCTTCTTGGGTCGGCAATGCAGTGTCTTGAGCGGCTCGCTGAGGAGGGGGGGGCTGAAGATGGAAGTCGAGATGCTTATTGGCATGGATACGAATTGTTCCCAATTCCGTAGATGCAAGGGTACGTCCTGTCTCAAGGCACGATGGGAGAAGCGCATTCGCCGTATCACCACAAGACAAGACTGCCGACGGTTGAAGCACTTCGAGTATTTGCTCAAACCGATGGACGCTCACATTGGTTCGCGCGATGTATACTGCTGCATCAATCGACCAGACCGCCAATAGTGCTGCGAACATGTGAGGCTCTCGTTCACCCACGACCACAATGCGGTTTTGAGGGAGATTGTGATGTGGACCCAGGTTTTGAGCAATTTCCCGAGCCGCCTTCCCTAGAACGTCATAAGAAATCGTTTGAGTTTGGGTAATTAAGGCAGGAGCATCGGGCTGGGTCGAAACCAGCTGCCAGAATTTTTCCACAAGTCTTGATGTCATGCGTACCAATAAAAAGATTTTATGTTTTTTCGGATCATAAACCCTCTTCTACCTTGTTCAAGTTTCAATGAAATCTGGTTTTGTTTTTGGGAGTCCGTATCAATAGAATTCTCAATCCTTGAGTATAGGGTGCCTGATATTGCCGTTGAAAAAAAGCTAACTCGACATCATTCAAAATAAGAAAAGTATGAATTGGAAATCCTTCTTGAATCGGAAATCCTTCTTGAATCGGAAACCCTTCTTGAATCTAGTTTGTAAAATTTCCCTGTGGATTCCAGTAATCCTTCTAATCGGTTGTGAAAAAAATGAAGAAAGCATGGGAAGTTCGTTGAGCCTCAGCGATTCCAATTTGTTCAACACGCAATGCTACAATTTGATCGAGAGCGATTTTGACGGCTGTGTGGTTTTGATTGAGCCGGGGGTAATCCGATTGTTATTTAAGCAGCCCAGCAATTTAAAGGCGAGCCTTCAGATTCCGGCACAAGCCATTCAAGGCCTTAGTCGGGGTAAACGAAATAAACTGCGGACAACGCGAAATGTCGGCTTCAGCCCAATCGCTTTGCACTTTGAAGAAACCGAATTTGCAATCGAATATGCAGAAACCCTCATTGAGTACACCGACCGTTATGACGAATTTGCTCTCGAATACACTGACAGCGAAGGTAAGATTCAGGTGACGGCATTCGTAGTCAAACGCGAGGGATCTCAGAATGAGAGGGTCTCTCAAGCATTGACACAGGTGACCGGCTTGGTCATGCAAACGATGGACTAGTTCTTGGTTCAAGCTGAACTTATCGTCGGGCTGGGAGTTTCAACGAATCGTTCCAATTCTTCGGGACTCAATCGCGCCAGTTGGGTTTCCACGTCATCTCGGATGTGCTCACGATAGGAATGGAAATGCTCAAAATGAGCACAGCAGACGATGAAAGTTCGGAGAACTGAGGGCTTGTTTCGGATGATCAAACCCAGGTATCGCCAAAACTGGAAGCGAGAACGACGTTGAAAACCATGCCTCCATAGAAGAATAAAGAGCACAGACAACTCTCGAAGCTCCTGGATTTTGATATTGCGCCTTTTTTTATGCTGAGGGCGCTCTCCCAAAGTCATACAATGTTGATAAGTCCGAGCTAGAAATCGGTCGGGTTCATAGAGTTGCCAGTTGCAGTTGATATGTTCCTGAGCCAACTGCCGGAGTGGACGTGTGGGAACAAAGTTGGTGAGGCAAGATTGGTGCAGGTTGGCATGATCGTCTTGTTGGGGCAAACGTCCTTCCTGCCGCAGGCGATCCATCAGATGGGTGGTTGGCAAGGCCTGGAGCATGCTCACCATCACATGAGGAATGCCCGCTTCGTCAACAAAATCGATGATCCTTTGGTCTGCTCCAGGTTTTTCGTCATCAAATCCGATGATAAAACTGCCCATGACGCGAAGCCCAGCACTCGTGATGGTGTGAATCTGTTCGGCAAGCGGACGGCGTGTATTCTGGGTCTTTTTGGTCAGCCGTAAGCTGTCCACATCGGGCGTCTCAATTCCAATAAAAACAACCCGAAAATTGGCCTTGATCATGAGGTCTAACAACTCAGGGTCGTCTGCCAGATTCACGGAAGCTTCAGTTGTCAGGGAAAAGGGGTAGCCGTGTTCCTCTTGCCATTGTGCCATGGCTCGCAGAAGCGGTTTGACCGCACGTTTGTTGCCGATAAAGTTATCATCCACGAGGAACATGCTGCGCCGCCATCCTAAATCGTAGATTCGTTGCAATTCTGCGAGTACCTGTTTGGGTGTCTTTGTGCGAGGCTTGCGTCCGTAGAGAATGATAATATCGCAGAACTCGCAGAGGAATGGACAACCGCGTGAAAACTGCAATCCCATCTCGCTGTAATCTTGAAAATTGAGGAGATCGTAACGGGGGATCGGGCTTTGGGTCATGTCTGCTTTTTCGCCCTCAGCGCGGAAGGTGCCGGAGGTTTCTCCTCGTTGTAGAGCTTCGACAAAAAGAGGAATGGTGATTTCCCCTTCGTCCAGTACCAGAAAATCGGCACCCGCAGCTTCGGCGTCTTGCGGGACGGAAGTCACATAAGGGCCGCCAACAGCCACCGATTTATTGTGTTGTTTGGCTTGGCGGATCAATTCCAACATATTGGGTTTTTGCACGATCATGCCCGATACCAACACCAAATCGGCCCATGCCCAGTCTCCGTCGGTGACATCAGTGGCATTGCAATCGACCAACCGGAATTCCCATTCCTGAGGCAAGATGGCTGCCACAGTGATCAGACTGAGGGGGGGGAGCAAGGTCTTGCGGCCAATCAATTTCAACAACCCCTCGTAAGACCAATAAGAGGGAGGAAATTTCGGGTAAAGTAGCAGGATGCGCATGGTTATATCTCCTTCACAAAGACCACTTGAAACGCTGGTGCATGAATAATCCTCCACCCGCAATTCCTAACGCGGCAAGGTGAACGGCACGCATGATCAGCGAGAATAATAATCCGTGTCCTGGGTCGATACCCAAGGCGAGGCAAACTCCGCCAATCGTCCATTCGCGAACACCGATGTTTCCTGGAGTGAGCACAAAGGCTTGGCTCAGTCGGTACACCACAATTAGCAGGGCCGCCTGATAAAGTGCGATATTCGAGCCCAATCCTTGAAATATCACTAAGACCATCAACGTCATAGCACTAAACGCGATCAATGCGATGACAATAAGATAAAGGTTCATCTTGAGATCGTATGTTGCTCGCCAAAATTCTGTCAACAGGTTCCGTATTCCCTGCCGAATTACTTTGGGACAGAATGGAATGGCTATCATTAAACGAAACAAGAGCGTACCGACTGGGGGAATCGCAATACAAATAGCTACAAAAATCAATAATGTGGTGACAGGCAAGTCATGTGCGCTCAGTTCCATAGGGACGGAAACGCGAAATCCAGTTGCCAGCAAAACGGTGACAACCATATCCAACCAAGAAATCATCAAAAAGACGGCGGCGTAATTCGAATACGGGAGGGCAGAATGGCGCTTCGCTGCATTGGCGCGATACAAATCGCCCGCTTGCGATAAAAAAAAGTTCAAGAGTTGCCCAATCACATGAATACGTAGCCAAGACCAGTAAGGCATGGTCCAGTTGGCAAACTTTTTCAGCACCATGAAAGTTCGCATGGCGAACAAGGCAATCACAATAATATCGAATAAGATCACGAGCCAGATGTGGCGTAGCTCAAGATGCTGCAATGATCGAAAAACATCCGGGTGCTTTCGGAAATAATCGATGATGAAATAAATCAAGATCCCGGCGAGCACGACCCCGAATACTCGCCAGATGGGTTTGCTTTGGAAAGAGCGTTTCAGGTACGACATGGTATTTATGGAAGCAATGTCAACAGGGTTTGTTCGGGAGTCATAGGATTCCAACCAAGATCTTGGCGCGCTTTAGAAGCATCGATTCTAACACAGCGATCATACAAATAGTGAACCCGTTCGCGACTCAAGGGTGGATTGAAGGAAAAGAGCCTGCCAAAAGGTTCCAGTGCATTGGCAATCCAGCGAACGACCCATTCAGGCGCTTCCTTGGGAGGTTGGATACCAGTTTGAGTAGACAACACGTGAAACATAGCTTGGGTGGTCAGTTCGCCAGCAGATGCGATGTAATGTTCGCCATTGCCACCCTTTTCGGCAGCGAGTATCAAGGCTTCGGCGACATCCTCCACATGCACGATACCGGTGATGCGGGCACCTCCCGCCCAAAATTGGAGCCGTCCTTCCAAAAAACGCTGTACCACCGGTCCAAAATGGGGATCTCCTGGTCCCATGATGCCGGAAGGCAACACGCTCGCCACAGAAAGCCCTTTAGATTGAAATGAATCCACAAGGGTTTGGGCTTGGAATTTCGTTCGGTCGTAAGCTGAAGAAAAGTCATTTTGAGTTCGATGGAAACTCTCATCCACAACTTGACCTTGTGTGTCGCCAAATACGCCAATCGTGCTGCAATGGACAAAGCGCCGGACTCCAGCTTCTACGGCAGTTTCTAATAAAGCAAGGGTGCCTTCCACATTCACTCGGTTCATTTCTGTTTCGTTGACAATGCCCAAATCCACGTAAGCAGCGGTGTGGATCACAGTGTCGATGTCTTGTAAAGCTTGTTTGAGTGCGGCTCGGTTGGTGATATCGCCTTTTACCAAGGGAATGTCCAATCCATCCAAGCGGTGCAGGTTGCTCGTTTCGCGAACGAATCCCCGCACTGCATGACTACGGCGAGACAAGGCTTTGCATACATGAGAACCCGTGAAGCCATTTGCGCCAGTGATTAGTGTTGTCATAACAAGATGAGTTGAAAGATGTATTTTTGTGTTTTCAATCGGGCCTATTTTGAGTCAGTCAAGAGAGTTTTGCCTTGTCTTGCCAATCGGCTAATATATTAGGTCCTATTGACATTTCATTGCGGCCCACTAAGAGTCAAAGTAAATTTGTGAATGCCTCGAAAATGATTTTGAGGTGTTTTTGCCATTTATAGAACCAGTTCATGGAGACGAATTTATTATGGAAATAGTTGAAGAATACATGAGTCGAGTCCATGATGCTGATTTGTATCCCGATCATTATGTCATTCATCAAAAGCAAGGAAATCAGTTAACTATCGAATGCGAACAGTCTGGGAAATACTATGATGCGATCAACTTTGGTAGCAATGATATCTTGGGCCTGTCTCAGAATGAAGCCGTCAAACGCGCAGCGATTGAGGCGATAGAAACCTATGGCACAACCAACAGCTCGTGTGCCACCCTTTGCGGCAGAATTGATGTACACCGACAGCTTGAACAAGAAATTTCTAGATTCAAAGGTTTGCCTCACACGTATTTGTTTTTGAATGCATGGATGGCGCTTCAAGCGGTTATGGATGGTTTTTGTCATTTGGCGATACCGGTTCCTGATTTTCGTAATACCAGAGAAACGTTGATTCTGACGGATATTCAAAACCACGGTTGTATCACGTCGGCGGTTGTCAATGCCGACAGCCGTTCAGGGAAATTGCTCACCCAAAGCCCCAAAGTACGAGTTAAGGCCTATCGCCATATCAATATGGACAATCTTAAACAAAAACTGGAACGTTTTGCTCGCCCTGAAGATCGCATTGTTGTGGTTTCTGACGCGGTTTTTTCAATGGATGGAGATATCGTTCCACTTCCTCAAATGCTCGACGTCTTGGAGCGATATCCTGGCTGTGTTTTGATTTTGGATGAAGCGCATTCCAGTGGTGCTCTGGGAGCTACGGGTCGTGGGATTTACGAACACTTTGGACTCTCCCCGCAAGACGTGAAAGACCGAGGGATAGAGCCGATTATTATGACGACATTTTCGAAATTCGCTGCCTCTGCGGGGGCGGCGATCAGTAGTTATTCCAAGGCTTTCATCGAATTATTAGATGCTTGCCCTACTTCCATAGGAACGATCTCTCCACCCCCTTCTACAACAGCTGCTGCCTTGGAAGCCGTCCGACAATTACAACAGCAACCGGATTTGCCTCGCAAGCTGAGAGAGAACACAGCTTTTCTCCGTAGATTATTGCGTGACCAAGGCTTTGAAGCCCTGGGCGAAACGAACGTGGTGCCTATTATTTTGCCTGATGGAATGGCGCCAAAGCAATTTGCCAAGTATCTGCTGGAGACAATGGATATTTGGGTCTCTCCGGTTTGGTTTATTGCGAAACCTCGTCTTCGAGTGGTCGTGAATGTGTCGCACAGTCAAGAAGACCTGTGCAACCTCGTTGACGCCATGGTGAATACACGGGAAGCGTTTTCCGACGTTTTCAAGTCCGCTTGTTGAGGAGAGGCAATGGCGATCAAGGAGCTTCATGTGGTTCCCGTTCAATCCCGTAAAGATTGGGACGATTTTTTAGACCTTCCCGAGATCGTTTATCGAGACGATCCAAATTGGGTTCCCCCCTTGCGCAAGGCCATTGCCCAGCAGCTTTCGGAAAACAGTTCCTTTAAAGCCTACGGTGATTTGCAGCCCTTTGTTGCTCGACAAGGGGGAGAAGCGGTGGGGCGTATTGTAAGCGCGATAAACCAACGCTTAGTGGAAAAGGAAGGACGTGCTGTCGGCCTAGTGGGATATTTTGAATGCTTGGAAGATCGAACGGTGGCTAAAGCTTTGCTAGAGGCTGCTTGCGATTGGCTGCGTGAGAAAGGCTGTGTGGTCGGACGCGGTCCCATCGATTTATCGACTCACATCAATTGCTTATTGTTAGTGGATGGTTTTGACTCTCCCCCCCACATCATGATGCCTTACAATCCTCGTTATTATCCTCAATTGTTTGAAGATGCCGGATGGCAACCGACCAAAGATGCGTATGCCTACGACTTTCATATGAACCAGCTTTCTCCGGCCTTTGAACGGAGCTACCGCCGAGCGCTGGATGCCGGGATTCGTTTTCGTTCAATCCATATGCGAGGCAAGGGATTTGAAGACGATTGTCGCTCTTTATATCGGGTATTCACTCAAAGTTTTTCTGACAACTGGAGTGCGACTCCACGAAGCGAAGATGAATTTTTAGAAGAGGCAAGAGACCTGCGACACATCGCAGATCCGGATTTGTTTCCTGTTGCTGAACACAATGGACAGATGGTTGGTTTTTGGATGGGGTTGCCTGATTTTAACATCGCGTTACGCCACATCGGTGGGCGTTTGAATGCGATCGGGCTGCTCAAGCTTCTTTGGTATCAGCGGAAAATTAATCAAGCGCGGGTGCTCGCTGTCGGGGTTCTTCCAGAATATCAAAAACCCCGTTTAGCGCTCGGACCTGCTTTGGTGTATTTGGGCATGCAAGGAGGATCGAGTAAGCCAGGGCGTTACAAGCGAGCGGAACTTTCATGGGTATGGGAAGACAACAAGTCTTCTCGGAAGTTGATCGAAAGTTCTGGAGGTATCGTTTACAAAACCTACCGTATCTACGAAAAGAATTTCCAAGAGTTGAATTAGCCGCCTTCCGAATCACTCATTTTTGTCACCGGTCAACATATCACGGGTCGACATATCACCTGCCAATGTATCCCCATCAATCATACTGCTAGGCAATGTATCACCAGCCAATATCAAGTGGCTGGTCAATCGCTGGGTTTTCAATAACCTTTTGTTTTCCCTCTGAAAATCGAATGATGAGCCGTTGAGCTTTATCGTTGGTTCCCAAGCCAAACACGATGTCTGAGGTTTGATCGCTCATTAGACCCACACCCGAAGTCACGATGCGGGTGTAGCTGTGTCCGGAGGTCGTTTCTAAAGTGACTTCGGTGCCCAATGCCGATACGGTGTCGGGTACAGGGACATGGACGTAATGGCTATCCACGGTGTTTAAAAAAGCTGTGGCTGGACCGTTCATGTTCACCCACACCACATCGGGTTTGCTATCTCCATTGAGGTCAAGAATCAGTGGAGTTTGACCGAAATGAGGGTTTTCCAAACCGAGAGCGCTCACATGATAGAAGGCTTGGTTATGCTGTAACAATGTTTTTCCTGGCAGCTTGGAAAGCTTGTGCAGGGGCCATTTGATGTAATTTTGGGCCACCAGCAAATCGAGATTCCCATCCAGGTTGAGATCTTCAAACACAGCTCCCCAAGCAAAGCCAAATCCGGTCAATTGGTAGGGTTCTGTGACGTTGGTGAACTGAAAATTACCATCGTTTCGAAACAGCAACCATTCGGCTTCGTGGCGCTGGTCGTCGCGGAGATCGCCTTCCGTGAGAAAGTCGGGAATCGAATTTCCCAGATTGCTGAAGTAGAGGTCTTGATCCCCATCCTTGTCAATATCGCCAACAGCCAAACCCATCCAAAACCCATACCCAGATTGGGTCGGAATGGATTCAAAGGTGGCATCCCCTCGGTTTTTGAAGAACTCGATTTCCCCGGTATTTTGAGCCACCACGAGATCCTGCCACGTGTCTCCATCCAAATCGACAAAAACGGAAAGAAACGTGTTTTGCAGCGAGGCCGTTCCTGAGGCGTCTGTGATATCGGTAAAAGTCAAATTACCGTTGTTGAGCAGAAGCCGGTTGGGTTTAGCATGTTTGGGATCATTGAACGTCGCTGATTGGAAATGGGCGGTATCGATAAAGGCGCTGACATATAGATCGCCGTCCCCGTCTTTATCGATATCAGAAACGGTGACGGCCATTGGTACGGAATCTTCAGGAAGGTCGACGGGAATTTTGCGTTCTTCGAATTTTCCGCCTTGATTCAAATAGAGGAAAAGGCCCGCTTGTCGGCAAACAATCAAATCGGTACTGCCATTGTTGTCCACATCGATGGAAACGGCTCCATAGGTTGCCGAATCGTGAGACAATCCCGTGCCTTCGATCCGGTTGACCAACCGTCCTTGCCGAAAACCAAATAAAGCATCGGGCTGGCCCAAACCACCACCGATAAACACTTCCATTTGCCCATCGCCTTCGACATCAATCACGGCGGAACCCACAAAGGGATGGCTATTGTCGTCATCCCATCGATGCTGGAAATCCACAGGAATTTCTTGAAACGCCGCAAACGGCTGGATGTCAGGGGCTTCTCGAATATTTTCACTGACGAAAAAGCAAGAGGACAGACTGAGAGAAAGGATTAATAACCAAAAAGGCTCGCATTTCATAAGGAAACTCCATCAATTAGGGACGTGGAATTGAGGTAGTTTGTGAATTATAAGGGCAGCACAAACCGAAAGGTGGTACCCAGGCCAAGGTCGCTATCAACCTCGATATGGCCTCCCAACTCGGTGATGGCGGTTTGGACAGCATCCAGACCCACTCCTCGACCTGAGAGATCCGTGACTTCACGAGCCGTGCTGAAGCCAGGGAGAAACAAGATTTCCCAAACACGGTTTTGGGTAATACGGGTTTGGACTTCAGAAGGAACCAAATTTGGATTTTCTTGCGCTTTTTCAGCAATTTTTTCGAAATCCAATCCTTTACCATCATCTGCAATTTCAAGAATGAACTGCCCTTCCAAACGCTTCATGTTGACAGTAATCGTGCCATACTCTGTTTTTCCCAGTTCCATGCGTTCGGCTGGAGGCTCGATGCCGTGATCGACACAATTACGGAGTATGTGCACCAAGGGAGGGGCCAACCGTTCGTACATGGCTCGCGGTAAATACACATTGTCTCCGTCCATTCGGAGACGGATTTGTTTTTCTAAACGGTCGCCCAATAAACTCACTTCTTGTTTCCACTGTTGCACCAGTTTACGAGCAGAAACCTTTTCTAATTTATTCAGCATCACCTGTACGGCGTTCCAGTTTTTTTGCACCACCGAGGCTTTGAAAGCGCGGAATTCTTCCAGGGAGAATACGATTCCAGTCAGACGCCGTCGCAACTCGGTGCTCATCGACTCTAACAAGGAATGGGCATAGGAAATTTGATCATTCATCTCGGCGTGTTTTTCTCGAATATGTTGGACCTGATACGGGGTGATCGTTCGGTGATTTTGAATCCCACGCACATATTCTTCGATTCGATGAACGACATATTTCAAATCATCCAGTAGAAAGATGCCACTCATGCCTTTGAGCGTGTGCAACTGTCGCATGGTTTCTAAAATTTGCTCATCTTCATGTTGCAAAGGGATGCGGTCGAATTGACCGGTATAAGACGTCAACATTTCATCAAGAACCTCTGCGAGCTGCATGAGGTGAGTGGAGGTGTCTCGCGCCAATTCCAAGGTATTGAGGTAGGATTCCGGGTCGTCGTAGATCTTTTTAAGAATTTCGCGTTCCAGTTCGAGGGCCGCTTTCTTTTTGGCCATCTCGCGTTCTTCGGTCACATCTTCGATCCCAATATCAATTGCCACCAGCTCTTTTTGTGGGTTGTAACACGGGTAGTACGACATCAAATAATGACGGGTGTTGCCGTCAGGGTGCAAAAAGGCGGTTTCTTTGGGAAGGAGTTCCGCGACCTCTTCAAAACCAAGGGAAATGTTCTCTTCAAACAACAAGGGGAAGATTTTGTCCCACCCTTCAATTTTGGGCTGACTATCGGCAAATACGGTTTCAGCAAAGGATTTGCCTTCCAATTCTTGCGTGCCCAAGTACGCCACGCTTTGCGACGAGTATTCGTTGCTGATCAGGCCGGTTTTGGTGATTTTCAAAAGGCCTTGAGGCGAATGCTGTAAGATTTCGCTCGTGCGTTCGTTGAGAGTGGCAAAACGTTCGGTGAGTTCTAAAAAGAGTTTTCGCCACAACTGGGGAAATTTGTTCATAGTGGCCAGAAAGTTATCTTTGAGAATACGGAAAATCTGGCATTCGGTAACCGTTTGAACGGTGGCAGAAACGGGTTCACTTCGGAGGCAAGACATCTCTCCAATACAGTCCCCTGCGCCGCGATGGGCGACAAGCTCGTCATTGACCAAGATTGCAACCTTGCCGCCACCAATAAAAATCACGGCATCGGGTTGCTGGTGTTGGGTGAGCAAATCCGTTTGAGGAGGCAGGGTGACTTCTTCCATTTGATCGGCCACCATGATCAGGTCGAAGTCGTTCAAGTCTTGAAACAAACGCACTTTTTTTAATAACGCCACGCGATCGTCTAAGGTATCGGTGACGTGGTGCCGGTGTCCATTGAGGTGAGCAAATTTGCCGAGCAGTTCACCACACCGTCCAGTGATGCGGAACAACGCTTCTTGCACGTCATCATCTAAGTTTTCTAGATGTGATCCGAACTCCATCAGGTTTTCCAGCGATTGCTGAACACTTTGGGGAAGGTAATTCCAGTGGGGAATGTTTCGAGAGATGGGTTTGTCACTCATGGCCCCTCCTGCTGGGGTTATGGGTCTCCCAAGGTGACTTGGGCTTTGTAGGGCATACGCTCTTCACTATCTTTGAAGCTGGATACAATGGCCTGACGTTCTTCTTCCAGAAAGCGCCCGATGGCATGACGAAATTGAGAGTTTCGGATCCAATGCGCACTGTACGTAAGTTCGGGCAAGAACCCACGTTGGATTTTGTGAGAACCTTGCGCTCCGGCTTCAAACAAATGGATTTGATGTGAAATAGCATAGTCAATGGGTTGGTAATAGCACAATTCAAAATGCAGGTGTTTGAATTTTTCTAAACACCCCCAATACCGACCGTACATGCAGTCCCCTTTGCGGTAGTTGATCGCACCGGCCACCCATTCTCCTCCCCACTCAGCCAACACCAGCACAATGCTAGATTTCATGTTACGAAAGACATATTGGAAAAATTCGCGAGACAGGTAATCGTGTCCTCCTTTTTTATAAACGGTCGATAAATAAAAGTCGTACATGACGTCACTGTGTTCGGGAAGCAATGCATCGCCTGTGAAGGTCTGGATGTTGATTCCTTGTTCTCGAACCAAGCGGCGTTCCCTTAAGATTTCTTTGCGACGCTTTCGTTTCAAGGTGTCCACAAAGGCTGCAAAATCGGAATAGTCGTTGTTTTTCCAATGGAATTGATAGCTGTAACGAACACCAAACCCCATCGCTTCGAAGACGGGAATCTCAGATTTGGGGATGAATAAATAATGAAGTGAACTGCAACGCAGTTCTTGAGACAATTCACGAGCCGCATTGACAAGGACTTGACTCACCGAAGAATAGTCTGCTTCTGGATGAACCAGAAGTTTCGCTCCCGTGGCAGGGGTGAAGGGAGCGGCACAAGTCAGTTTGGGATAATACTGCTTGCCGTGCATCATGTAAGCATGGGCCCATTCCCAGTCAAAAATATACTCTCCATAGCTATTGTCCTTCAGATACAGGTAAGTGGCTCCCACCAATCGATCACGTTCCCAGGCGGTGAGATAATAGGGTTCCCAGCCTGCGGACTCGCCAACACAATGACCATATTCCATTGCCAAGAGATACTGGTATTCAGCAAAAGGAAAATGATTACCAATGAGTTGAGTCCATGCGACTTCAGGCAGGTTTCGTAAGGTCGTGTAACTTCGGATCTGCATAACGGTCTGTTTGGCTGGAGAGTGGCTAGGAATGTGCTAAGGAAACGGGAAAAAAGAATAATAAAGGTGGGTGAAGTCTCCTAAAGAAGAAAGGCAAATTTTTTAATAACTATAAATTTCAAGAGGTTAGTAATGAAAAAGAGAAATTTCCGAAAATTGTTACTGAGTGTTTGCTTCGGAATCATCACCGGGAATGGCGTGATGGCAGCTCCTACCCCTGGCGAGCTTCGAGAGACGATTGTGAAAGGCTTGAATCAGGATCCCAATGCGTCACGGTTATTCAATTATCGGTTCATGGAAGATGGCTGTACCTTTCAAGCTTATCTTGTCAACAACGAAGCCCAGTTTATCCAAATTCCATTAACAGAAGTCCAAATCATTCCTGGCAAGGGAGAACAACCTGCCACTGCATTTCAGTGCACCACCCAGGTTTGTTTAGGAGCCAGCTGGTTAGGAGACCGGTTTCCCAATTGGAGCAATTACACCTTGCCTGGAGTGAGTCGAACCACGATGGAACCTATTGATAAAGCATTTGAGCAACTGCAAAAAATCTGTGGAAATTCGTAAATCTTTTTTTGTGAAAGGAATCTATGAGTTCGGAAAAAGCTTTTTTATCCCTAAACATCGCCATTATGACGGTTTCCGACACACGTACCGAGGCCAATGACACTTCCGGGAAAGTATTGACACAACGGCTTTCAGATGCAGGACACCAACTGGCAGAGAAAGTGATCGTTCCCGACAATATTTACAAAATCCGAGAGGCGGTCTCGCGTTGGATCGCTTCGGATTCGGTCGAGGTGGTGATCACGACCGGAGGGACCGGAGTCACCGGACGCGATGGTACCCCAGAAGCGATCCAGCCGTTGCTGGACAAACAGATTGAAGGATTCGGTGAATTGTTTCGTTGGATCTCGTTTCAAGAAATCAAAACTTCCACGGTGCAATCCCGTGCATTGGCTGGCGTGGCCAATGGAACTTATATCTTTTGCCTTCCCGGTTCTTCAGGGGCTTGTCGTACCGGGTGGGACCACATCCTCCAGGATCAATTGGACGTGCGTCATCGTCCCTGCAACTTTGCTGAATTGATCCCTCGTTTGAAAGAAGCGTAACCCCATTCCCGGGAAAGTCGTGTTGGAATCTCCAGACTCATCCGGGCTACCAGTCGAATGCAATCAGAGGTGTGAGGGTGTCTCGTTTTCGAACCCTCCTGTGACATCAACCCATTATGAAGGAAGGATTATGGAAGCAGAATTATTGAAACAAGCTGCATTTGAAAAATTCGATCAAGATTGGGATTTCCTCTTGGGATGTTTTCGCCAAGTCCTGAAAGAGGTCAACGAGCCAGAATTGGCTCAAGCACTGGCCCAAGACGGAGGAGAAGAACGGCCCTTTGCCTCGATTCGTCATGTTCAGGCCTATTCGATTTTGTTTCAACTCATGAACATTGTAGAAGAAAACACAGCGACCCAATTCCGAAGAAAATTAGAAAAAACAACCGACAGCCTCACTCATGAAGAAGGGTTGTGGGGTATGAATCTGAAGAAACTCAAAGATTTGGGATTGGATCAGAATCAAATCGCAAAATTGATTCCTGAAATTTACGTGGAAGCGGTGTTCACGGCGCATCCGACCGAGGCGAAACGGACTACCGTTTTGGAACACCATCGAGAATTGTATCTGTTGTTAGTGAAGCGAGAAAATCCCATCTGGACTCATCTGGAGCAGAAAACCATACGGCGTCAAATTCAATCGGTGTTGGAACGATTGTGGCGTACTGGCGAATTGCTCCAGGAAAAGCCAGACATCTATTACGAACTACACAATGTGTTGCATTATCTCAAAAATGTGTTTCCTGAAGTCCTACCCATTCTGGACCGCCGGTTGCGAGAAGCTTGGAAAGAAGTCGGATTCGATGCGGACTTGCTCACCGATCCTCAGCACCTTCCTCAAATTTCCTTCGGCAATTGGGTGGGTGGGGATCGCGACGGCCACCCATTTGTTACGGAAGCCGTCACTCGTTCCGCTTTGATGGAGTTGCGACGTGGGGCCATGGTGATCTTGAAAGATTGGTTCACCACGATGACCACGCAACTCAGTCTATCGGACAATCGGCAGTCACCGCCTAAGATTTTGCTAGATCGCATCGAAACCCTCAAAAATCTATTGGGGGAGCGGAGTGCACAGGCGATCCGAAGGAACCCCGGTGAATCGTGGCGGCAATATATCAACTTGATGATCCTTCGGCTTCCGATCGAGATGGCCAAGTTTGCCTCGGCTAAGTTTGAAGAGTTCCCAGGGTGCTATCGGTACGTATCGGAAATGATGGAAGATTTAGAACTATTGAGACAGTCTCTCATGGAGGTGGGCGCACGCCGCCTAGCGAATGATGAGGTTCTGAAAACGATCCGAGCGGCACAAACCTTTGGCTTTCACCTTGCCTCTTTGGATGTCCGTCAAAACAGCAGCTTTCATGACCAGGCGGTTGAAGAATTGCTGATTGCCTCCGATCTTCAGGAAACGGATTTCCCCAACTGGAGTGAAACCCAACGGTGTGACTTCATCAACAAGGAGCTGCAGTCTCCCCGTCCTTTTGTACAACCGGACGTGGAATGCGGCGAAAAATCAGCAGCGGTGCTGAGCAGCCATCGAGTTCTTAAAGATCATATCGGGGATTATGGAGTGCATGGCTTAGGAACGATGATCGTGAGTATGACCCGGGATGTTTCCGATCTCCTTGTGGTTTATCTATTGGCTCGTGAAGTGGGATTAGCTTCTAATACTCCCAATGGTTTGGTGTGCCCGCTCAATGTGGTTCCCTTGTTTGAAACGATTGATGATTTGCAGCGCAGTGCCAATGTATTGGATCGGTTTTTAGAACATCCGATGACCCGCCGCAGCTTAGAACATCAGCGACATCTACGAGGGCGTAAAGACTTGGTGCAGCAGGTCATGATTGGCTACAGCGATAGCTGTAAAGATGGTGGCATTTTGGCCAGCCAATGGAACGTCTATTGTGCGCAGCGTTCCCTAACCGAAGTGGCAAATCGGCATGGGGTGAAGCTGCAGTTTTTTCACGGACGGGGAGGAACCATCAGTCGAGGGGCGGGTCCCACCCACCATTTTTTAGAAGGGTTGCCACACGGCTCGATTCAAGGCCAATTTCGCGTGACGGAGCAAGGCGAAGTCATTGCCCAAAAATATGCGAACTTGCTCAACGCCACCTACAATTTAGAGCTACTAGTCGCTGGTGTTTTGGGCACGACCATTCGGCACCAACACACAACCTCCAAGACTCACTCGCTGGAACCATTGATGGACCGATTGGCCGAAACCAGCCACAAAAAATACGAGGCCTTGATTCACACGGAAGGATTCATGACCTTTTATCGGCAGGCCACGCCAATCGATACCATCGAATCCAGCAAGATCGGTTCTCGGCCGTCACGCCGGAAAAAAAGTTCGTCCTTGGATGATTTGCGAGCGATTCCGTGGGTGTTCAGTTGGAATCAATCACGGTTTTATTTACCCGGTTGGTATGGTGTGGGGACTGCTTTTGAAGAGCTAAAAAATAGTGAACCCGAAACGTTTCAGGAGCTTTGTAACCAAATCCCAGAATGGCCGCTACTGCGCTATATTCTAACAAACGTCGAAACTAGCTTAGCCACGGTCGATCTGGAGTTGGTCCAAGAATATGCCGCTCTCGTGCAGGATGAAACGATTCGAAATCGTTTTATGGATTTGATTATTGAAGAGTTCCGACGCACTCAGGCCATTTTAGAAACGATTTTGGGCGGTGTGTTTGAACAGCGTCAGCCTTTTGCTTTCAAACAATTTCAATTGCGTAAGAAAAGCCTCACCCAATTGCATAGGCACCAGATCACCCTCTTGCGGCAATGGCGACCTCTGCACCCGGATGAATCGCAATACGACAAGTTGCTTTCAGACTTGTTGCTCACCGTGAATGCGATTGCCAGCGGTTTGAAAACCACTGGCTGATCAGGCTTCTCTAAGATCCTTCCTCTCTAAGATCCTTCCTTTCTAAGATGTTTCCTTTTTAAGATTCGCCCTTCTGCGCCCCCGATTCCGGGGGCACTTCATCCTCAAGAAAAATGTTGAATACTGCCTCGTAATAGTAATGGCCCGGATTCCGGGGATCCATTAATGGTGTGGGAGATAAAAAAGTAGGACGTTTCCCGAAGGCTTCGTGTTCGAGGAGGTACGTGTTGTCTGGGAGTGGGGGGGTGCCAGGGGCGACTTCAAACATGAGTGTGAAACAATCAAACCTTTCAGAGCGATCAGAACGATCAATCTTGGTCAGTTTGACTTCAACTGCATTGTTTTCGTCAACACGAATTTTGTAAGTTTGATTGAGTGTACTTTCGAACTTCTTTCGAATGGCCGTCATAGAACCTCCTGGTGATAAAAAAGTTAGGGAAACCTTGCGTACTATCGTACAAAGAATAGGATTTCGCGTTAGCATTATTGGATTCAAGTGACAAGCGGTAGGGGCTAGCTTGGGCTTAAAAAAAACTAATATTTCCGTACAGATAGACTGATTTTCGAACTTTCCAAAAAAAACAATTCATTCTACGGAATTTATTCTTGACGGTTGCGTCCCCTCCTCAACTTTGTTATTGACTGGAATACAATTCTTTCGTTTAGAGAACGAGCTCTTGAAGGCAGCAAGTGGCTCATTCTGGAGCCGACTACGGTTCCGTTTTGTTGTTTCAAGTATCCCAGAGAAGCTACCTCTTGGATGTTTTGATCACCATTTATGAAGGAGTGACTCATGCCAGATTTTATTATAGGAGGAATCGTTTTGTTTGGCGGCAACTTTGCTCCGCGAAATTATGCAATTTGCGAAGGCCAGACGCTCACTATTCCGGACAATTCGGCTTTGTTTGCCATCCTTTCCAATATGTACGGAGGGGATGGCCGCAACACCTTTCAACTTCCCGATTTGAGAGGGCGAGCGCCGGTTGGGTTTGGACAAACGCCGGGGCAGCCCACGGATTGGCGTCAAGGACTCAAGTTTGGAAAAGAATCCGCAACCTTGACAACCGACGAGATGCCAGCCCACAGTCACGCGACATCCATCCAAATCTCAACCACAGGGACTTCCGGCGCAGTGACGAAGTGTTACGCGGACGATCCAGGATCGACAGGAGTTACCCCCTCTGCACATCCTGGGGGAAGATATTGGGGGCCTGTGGGTGGAGGCAATACCATCGAAGCCTATTATGAGGTTGCGACTCCAGGTGCTACGATGGCCTCGGATGCGGTGGAAGTCTCGATCAGTGGAATTTCCGGTACAATGACAATCGAAAACACGGGGGGCGGCCTACCGTTCGGTATTCTGCAGCCGTTGCAAGCGAGTAATTACATCATTTGTATTCGAGGAATCTTTCCGTCGAGAAATTGATGGTTGTTGGGAAAGTCAACCTGTTCAAATTATTTGGAAAACCTTAATCCAGGAGCAACTATGAACGACTTCTATTATGGAGCAATCATCATTTTTGGCGGGAATTTTGCCCCAGAAGGCTTTGCGATATGCCAAGGGCAAGTACTCCCCATTTCAGACAATCAACCCTTCTATGCCGTGATTGGAAACATTTATGGAGGCGATGGGCGTACTTCTTTTGCTTTACCGGATTTCCGGGGCCGGATGTGTTTGGGGTTTGGAACCGACCAGATCACACGGACCGATTGGGAGATAGGTCAGAAATCTGGAAATGAAGAAGTCACACTGACTACAGAGGAATTGCCGCTCCATAGTCATAACGCGACATTGTCTTTAGGATCTGGAAGCGTAGCCCCCGCTACCGTGCAATGTTTTGCCACGGATCCGAGTGGCAGCACTCCCATTTTCGGTAACCCAGCAGGTCGCTATTGGGGACCTGTTGGAGGTGGCAACACGATCGATGCGTATTATGACAATGCCACAGGGACTATGGCAGCCGATGCCGTGGAAGTGAACGTTGGGAAATTGTCTGCAACCGCTGCGATACAACCAATCGGTAACCAAGAACCCGTTTCGATCATGCAGCCGATCCAGGTAATCAATTTTATTATTTGCACCAACGGCATTTTCCCTCCGCGCAACTGAAACACATAGAACTTCAAAAGCCTACAATCTGGAGCCTATTTGGGCTTCTTTCTCGTTTTTCAGGAATTTTGGAGGAAGACTTCCTCTGAGATATTTTGATCACCGTTTATGAAGGAGTGACTCATGCCCGATTATATCATAGGTGCGATCATGATGTTTGGCGGCAACTTTGCCCCGCGAGAATACGCGATTTGTTCCGGTCAAACTGTCGCCATTTCAGACAATCCTGCGTTGTTTGCTGTACTTTCTAATACTTATGGAGGTGATGGTAGAACAACCTTTCAACTCCCCGATTGTCGGGGGCGCGTTCCCATCGGTTTTGGAAGAGGTCTTGGCCTGTCCTCAACCTGGCGACAAGGTGAGATGTTTGGGACCAATACTGTTACTTTGGATAATTCGAATTTGCCCAGCCATGGACACGTGGCTGTAGTCGATATCACCAACTCAGGCTCGTCTCAAGCAATTGTAAAGTGTTATGCCGGAGATCCGGGGAGCACTGGAGTTTCCGTGTTTGGCAATCCTCAAGGAAAATATTGGGGGCCTGTGGGGGGCGGAAATACGATTGAAGCCTATTATGAAACCGCCACGCAAGGGGCGACAATGGCTGCGGATGCGGTGGAAGTGTCTTTGGGCAACATGACCGGAACCATCGAAATTGGGGAAGCTGGAGGAGACGAACCATTCAGCATCATTCAGCCAGTGCAAGTGGCCAGCTACATCATTGCCCTTGTTGGAAATTTTCCGATTCGCAATTGATCGGCAGGGCATATAAATTTAATATGCTTGCTTAATATGCTTGAATCGTCCTAATTGGGTTCCTCAGGGTAAGTGCCGTAGTGGTGGAACCCCATCGATACATAAGTGTAAAGACTCCGTTTCTAACATCTTAGGGGTGATGTCGGGGCAACCACGTCACCTCGTTTTACCCCAATTTATAGTGAAGGAAAAAATTATGACCGCCTTACAGAGTGCGTTTGAAAGCGGTATTGAAAACTACAAACTTGGTCTGTTGCCTCAAGCAGAGATGATGTTTTTAGAAGCCATCAAAATGGATGCTTCCAACGCCGAAGCCTATAACATGTTAGGCATTATCTATTTCCAAGCAGAAAAACCCGAACAGTCTTTGCAATACCTTCAAAAGGCCATCGAACTGAATCCCGAACATGCCAATTATCGGAATAATGCTGGAACCGCGTGTTTGGACTTGAAACGAATTCACACGGCAATTCGGTATTTTCGAGAAGCTGTTGCACTGAACCGCGATTTTGCAGATCCGTATAGCAATTTGGGCAACGCCTTACGCGAACAACAGAATTTCAATGATGCCATCCAATGCTATAAAAAAGCGCTGGAAATCAAACCAAACTTTCATCAAGCTGCGATGAATCTGGGTTTGACATATGCCTCGTTGCGCGATTTTTTCCAGGCATCCTATTACTTGGAAGAAGCCATCCGCATGAAGCCCGACTACAAGGACGCCCATTATTTCTTATCTAAAGTTTTGGAAGACAGTCGTCGGTTTGGACAAGCCAAAGAGCATATGCAGGAAGCCATACATATTGAGAAAACTACAATTCAACCTCAAACTAAAACCCCGATTTTTTATCCGTGGGATTTCCCTCCAGAATAAATCCATCCTCCTGGTGTTTTCTCAATTTTGTGAATGATTGAGAGACGTTGGTTGCACCCCCGTTAGCACTCTGTTATTTAGTGAAATCAAATTCCCACGTTATACAAGAGTGATTCTAACGAAATCTTCAGCCAATCAGGAGGGCATTATGATCGATCAAGCGTTAACCAAAGCACTGCATTCCATTGCTAGCTCCTCTGCTCCAGTGACCGTTTTAACAGGGGCAGGGATATCTGCTGAAAGCGGCATCCCCACGTTTCGGGGACCCGAAGGATATTGGACGATTGGCTCGCATGAATACCACCCTCAAGAAATGGCAACGAATGAAATGTTTCGATTGCAACCGGAAGAGGTATGGAAATGGTATTTATACCGCCTCAGTGTTTGCCGAAAGGCTTCCCCAAATGTAGGGCACCAAGCGTTAGTAGATTTGGAAGAGTGGTTGGGCGACCGCTTCACGCTCATCACCCAAAATGTGGATGGTTTGCACCTGCGTGCTGGAAATTCTCTTGATCGCACCTATCAAATTCATGGCAATTTGGAGTTCATGCGCTGTTCCGAAAGCTGCACGGAGGATCTCCATCGACTGCCTAAGGGCATCACGGACAAGGAAAAAGGAGACTCGCTTACTGCTGAAGAACTGGAATTGCTGCGTTGTCCCCGTTGTCACGTTTGGGTACGCCCTCATGTGTTGTGGTTCGACGAAAGCTACAATGAGAAATGGTATCGTTTTGAAAGCTCTCTCGATATCTCCCAAAAGACCCGATTGTTGATTGTGGTCGGCACTTCGGGAGCAACCAACTTACCCAGTTTGGTGGTCAATCAAGTATTGCTCCGAGAAGGGTATGTGGTGAATATCGACATCGAACGGAACCGTTTCGCCGAGATGGCATTGGCTTCAGGGCATGGCTTCTTCTTGCAGCATTCAAGCAGTAAAGGGTTGCCAGAGTTGGTGGAATGCTTCCGAGAGGCGGCTTGAAAAGAGTTTCATTTTCGACTGCTTTTTCCCAGATACTGCTGGATTTCGTACAGGGGGGTGGTTTCAAAAGGAACGAGTTGCTTCACAATGTCTGTCATGTCTTTAGGAGAATTTGATGCTGTGCGAATATTCTGCACTCTATCTTGAAAACGCTCCGCTGCTTCTAAAAGAGGGACGGCTCGAACTTTTTCTGGTGCTTTGAATTCGACGATTTCTTTTTGACTGTGTTGAACCACCTCCATGCTCATTCGCAATAGATTTTCGCATTGGATGCTGTATTGGAGTCGAGCAAATGGACGGATGGATTCCATTGCCTTATAAGGTTTCTGTGCAGGCAAGGTGGGGTTTTTCTGGCGGAATTCCGCATACAATTTCACCAATCCGCTTTGGAAGGTTTGTAGCTTTTCCAAATGCTTTTCAATACTCAGCAATTCGCTGTTGTTGAATAGCGTGTCGAGACAACGAACGAATTTTTCGAAACATTGGGCCAATCGCCCATTGGTAATCAAAGACTTGCTGGATGCGGGGGTATTCATGATTCGTAGATACTCCCGGACGCTCTCTCCTAAATCGTCACTCACGTCGTAAAGCACTTGCTCTACCTGGAGCAGTTTCTTGAACCGGCTTTCATTAAAGACCTCATACATCCCTAACTCCATATAGTGAATCCCACGATCTTTGCTGATGAATTCACTGATCCTTTCTAGAAATTTAAAAAACTCTTCCAATTCATCCAGATCGTGAACCAGGGTGTAATGAAATTTTTTGACCAACAAGTCGCTCAAAAATCCGTCGTGTCTCCATTCCGCAAGGGCACGAATCCGTTTGAGAATCGGCACGCCATCATTGAGGCCCCGATCAAGTTGCTCATGAATCACGGCATCAAGATATTGAGAACCGAGCAACTCTTCAATTTCACGGGCGATACGATATTTCGGTACGACGATTTGATTGATGATATGCGTGTTGCGCACTTTGTTGCGTAGCACGAAATTCTTATCTTGCGGGCACAACATGTAGCCGTATCGGGTATAGACATCCGCTTCCATCTCGTTGAGCATGGCCTTGAGTTCTTCTTCACTCGGTCCCCGCTTCAACACATAAATGCCTTTATCAAACAAACCGCTACGTAAATAATCTTGAAATTCGTCTGCTGTGAACCCTTCATCCTTGGCTTGGTTCACCAAATCCAACATCTGCCGGTGCACCTGCGATTTGTTGATGACCTGTCGATGGTATTTGTCAAATAAAGGGATGTCGAGATAGCCGTCCTTTTTGAACTGAACCATGTCAAACAAACGGGTGAAAGCTTTGAGGCTAATTTGGATGGGACGGTCTAAGAGTTGTTCTAAGGTTTGGCGAACTCGAGGCGTGTTGGAAACCTTGAGAATGGTGGCAGCCATCTCATATTTGCGAAGTAGCTTTTTTCGCAACACTTCTTGTTGTTCCGCTGCCACGGATTCCCACATTTCCTGATCGGAATGAGTGAGATTCAGTTTATAATTGTTCTGGATTTGTTCTGCGAGATTCATGTGTAGTCTTTGCTTCCATGCTCTTTCATCACAGCATCTTTGAAGTGCCAAGAGAGGGCATTTTCGCGGTCTTTGTTGTCCAGGGCTTGTGCATGTCCAGTGCTCATGAAGTTGTACCAAAAACTGGTTTTCAACTGTTTATCCATTAAATTGATCCGAGTGTCTCCTAGAAACTCATCAATACTGGCATGCAGATCCGGATGCTGTAGGAGGGAATAATGACGATCATAAAACTCTTGAGCGTTCAATACAAAATCGGGGTGGTCGTATTCGTCAACAAACCAAGACTGAAGATTGTCTCGATAAAGGATAGAGAGCCGCCCGAACTTAAACAAATTCATGAAAAAGTAGACCTCTTGGACTTGCCGTTCCATTCGAATACAGTCCATGTAATGAGTCTTGCGATAAGGAAAGAAGCTCACAATGCGATCAGCCAACCGCGTGGCAGTATCGGAATCGACGATGCTCCAATGGTTATCGATCATATTTCCCAAATCGCTGGCTCCAATATCCACTTCCACTTTAGTTTTGGTTTCCCGTAAAGTTCCTGCGCGAAGCAAGCCGTAGTATCCATTCAATATGCAATGGGCAAGCCCACGTAGAAAGCTCATGTCATAAGTCAGGTCGATTTCTTGAGGAATGCCTTGCAGGGCATCATTGGAAGCGTTTCCGTTTTGTTCACTGATGGCTCCTGCATGAAACACCCAATTGCCGCGTCGACGCGTTTTTTCATACCGAACACGGATTTTTGCGCGGGGCACCTTCAGATGCGACAAGATATTTTTATGGATTTCATTCGGCGCGTTTTCAAAGTTCTGTTGGTAGAAGTGGTACCAAATTTCAAACTCGGATTGATTGCTGCCATCGGGAATATCGTTGGAGGCAATAATCCGGTGAATGCGGTCCATACAATTGGAAAATAGGTCTTTGAGTTCTTGCTCAAAGTGATTGATCGTTTGCACCTCGCCCATAAAAATTCGCTCCATAGTGATGCGTTGTAGGCTGTTTTTGGGGAAGGCACGTTTGAGAAATTCGACCAAAAAACGTTCTCGATGGGTTTTGGGTTTGGTGATATCGAACGCATGAGACAGTTTCACGTGTAACGCAAAACAAAGGTCAATCGTTCGGTAAATGAGACGGCGTTCCGAATCTTCCAATTTGATGGCAGAGTCGTTGTAAAAAACCTTAAGGATTTTGTATTTAAGCCACCACGGGTCGATTTCTAGTAACGGCATGTCCTTTTCTAGTTGCAGCACCTCTTTTAACGACAAACCAAATCCTTTTTTCCCTTTCGATTTGGCAGCTCCAGGAAAGGCTTCAGGATTGCTGGGGATGACCTTATTGACCAACTCCGGCATTTTAATGATTTCAATAATCGTATGCAGATACCGCTCATGATGGAGCATCTCGATGCGAAACAAATTCAGAATGGCTTTGGGGAGGTTGCCAGAAGCTGCCTTGAAGGATTCCCAATAGGCGGCTCCCACATGGCTCAGAATATAGGACATTTTCATAGTCGGCGTTGCCCCGATATCGGCTACATAATCATCGATTCGTTGATAAAGAGGCAAGCAGCGGAATCGAATATAATTGGTGATGCGCTCATAAAATGCCTGAGAATTGTTGAATTGTTTGGAAATGATGAAATGGGTTGGAATGGTCGGCGCAAATTGGATCCCAGGAATCAAGACCTCATAATTGAGCACCAGCTCATATGCCGACCCAGATGCCTCTTTGGATTCCAAGGTGGTGCCGTGATTGCCTCGACGGAATGATTCGCAACTGCATGCAAATAGATAGACTTCGGCTTTTGGAAACTTGGATTGAATGTAATCTTGAATCACCAAGATGCGTTCTTTGAGTTTTTGCTCCTCTTCTTCTCGTTCCTTTTGGCCCTCTTGACTTTCGGCATAGGAAACCAATTGAATCATCTCGTGTATCAGATTCATCTTGAGCTGACGCCCCTGCGGAGAAACCAACATGCTGGAGACATCCTTGTTTTGGAAAAGAATTTGATACAGATAGGGATAGGTTTTACCAACTCGGAATACAGCCTTTTGCCGTAGCTCCTTATACACTTTAGGCTGCTTGGTGATGAGTTTGGGAATGAGTTTCTTTTGAATACACAGTCGTTGGATCCATGATTCGATTTCACGATTCAACGCCTGCTTGAGACGCTCATCTGTCCAATGTTCTAAGTTGTATTTGAAGGGTTGTAACTCGTAAAGAATTTGTAGATCCAGATCGGATTTTTGAGGTTTGTGACCGATGGTACCAATCGATCCCAAGGAGGAAATGTTCACAATCGGAGCAAAACCCGGCACCATGTTTTTGGAAGGGAGGAGTCCAAATTCTCTTTTGACATAGGCTTTGAATTCATTTCGAAATGTTTCGGGGAGGCGGTCAATCCCCGTCACTCCATGCAAGAAACCGGGCTGATAAAGGTTAGTCGTGGCTTGGTAAGTGCTTTCGCGCGTGATGCCGCTGAGGCGCTCCACTTTAAACGCCTTATATTTAACTTCTTGAAATTTCGGATCGTTGACATGCAGAAAGTAAATGATTTCAAACAGGGCTTTCTTCATGTCATCGGTAAACGCTTCAAACGCGAGTTTCATTCGAGACTCATTGAAACGTTTAAAAAACGATTTCCCTGACTGTAAGGATGCTTCCAGTTCTTTGGCATTGCGCTCTGGCATCGCAATGCCTGATTTGAATAGTTTGATCAATGCCATCTTTTCACTCGTTTCAACCCGTCAGAAAACTTTAAACCAACTCCCATTTGAGGAAAATCATGTCAATATTTCTGTGGATTGACAAGGAAATTTTTTCTCGGCTCAATCCCCCGATTTACTTGGTACAGAAGGGATTGAGCCGAGCTGCAATTGACCTTGTTGCAAAGCAGTTGGAAGCAAGATCTCAGAAAGGTTTAGAACTGTTGATCTTGCTCTAAATTCCAGTCCACCCAATCATTTTGTACCGATTCCAGAGTGAATTGTTGTGGCTGACTCGGCACTTGCTCAGCAGGTACATAGACTTCGTAAAAAGCAGCAACAATGACTTGCCATTCTGCCCGACTGACTTCGTGTGGTGGTGCGATCTCGTAGGGAGCAACTGCTGCTGTTTCTTGAGTCGCTTGCGCTGTGGCATTGCTCACATCGACTTTTCCTGTAAATACACGAACACGGGTGCCGGAGTCGGTCGCGGAGGCTTCGTACGAAGTACCTTTCACACCAATCGTTGCATGATTGGTACGCAGAACGAGTTTTGCTCCCAAGCGCACGTTCTTTCGAAATTTGGCCCATACCTTCCCTAAGATCAGCCCTATATCGAAGCGTTCCTCCTCAGTGTCAGATACGTTGTTGATGCGAAAATGGGTATTGGGGGCCACTCGCACCTCGCTTCCATCATCTAGCGTGAGTTGCAATAGCGTTTCAGAGAGGGTTTTGATTTCATTTTTTGGGAAGAGAATCAGGCCTTTTTGTACCTCTTGCCAAGGGGCATCTGCGTCCACTCGATACAAAGCTCGGTTTTCCAAGTAGCTCACGACAATTGCATGATCTGCGCTGGCGGCATTGACATTGCCCGATTTCCAAATCAGCAGTAGGCAAAAAACACCTACCGTTAGCAGACACCGATGAACCATCCTTTCACTTTTCCACATGATTTCCTTTTCGGTTTGAGGTTATTCAAGCAAAACAAGATTCCTTCTTAGTGCTAAGCAAGTTATGTGCTGGCTTGGTAAAGCGGAGAAACATTAAAAAATATAACCATAAATGGCAACTAGGGCACGAGCGACGGTGTCGATTTTGCATTTCGGTGAGAGTGTCAAGCCCCCTCATGAACTCAAATCGAAAAGGATGAACTGTGTCGAATATACAAAAGGACGGTGATCTCCCTCTCATCCGGATGCAGCATCGCATGCTTGAGGATGCCTGGTCGCATCTGAAACACTTGCAAGAATGTTTGGAAGACACACAAGAAGAATTGGAAATACGACGAAATATTTCTCAGGAAGTCATGGGATATATATCGGTGGTCAGTCAAGAAAATCTATCCAAACTGCCTAGCATTTTGGAAAACCGTGAAGAGAAACGAGATCCGAACTATCAGCAATTATGGATGAATCACTACCAGGTGTGCCAATTGCTTCGTGCAGTTGCTATTTTAAACGAACTCAATTTGAATCGTCTTCTGTTCGCTAAAAAAAAGTACAATCTGAAAGATACTCTCGTTGCGGCGGGCCAGGAGGTTGCCTTGTTTTTCGAATCCAAACGTCAAAAGTTAGTGCTTCCTTCTTGTCAGATTGACGACGAAGCATTTTTTGATGGGTGTGCGATACATGAATGCTTAACCTTTCTTTTAAGTACAGTGTCAACATTGTCACAAGAAGGGCAAACGATTTTATGCGCTATTGGCAACTCGTCTGTGTTTCCTTCTTTTTTTGAAATTAGCTTTCGATATGTGGGAGCAGCGTGGGTGAGTCGACCTCCTCAAGATACCCAAATTGGATTGGGGCTAGCGGCATGTCGACAAATTTTGCAGAGGCATAATTCGATATTGTTCGAGCGCCCGAAGGCGCCCTTTGTGACGGTTGGATTTATTTTGCCTATTCCTCAGCCATAGACATTTGTTTACTTTCTAGCGCGTTAAAATATTGGCGCAATTGTTCTTGATCCGCTTCGCTAGGATTTTTCATTCCCGTGGCAATGGAATGCTTGATCACATCCATTGGCACACCGGTTTGCTTAGCAATCTCTCGATTGGTCAGGCGGTAGTGATCTCGAACCTTTTTCAAAGTTGCACCGGTCATTGGACCTTTGAGGAGAGACGAAATATTCATTTCTCCATTGTCAACAAAAGCAGGAGATTCTTCTTCTCCAAATTCTGCTTTCACTTGCGCTTCCTGCAACTGTTGCTGCAAAAACTGGTTTTGGAGCTTCAATGTATCCACTAACCGTTCTTGAGCTGTAACTATCATGTTAAGGTTGTATGGCTGTCCACAATGGGAACAGGTTTGAACCGTATCACGATTGGTGTCTTGCAATAACATTTCCCCTTCTCCGGTCAATAACCAATGCAAATTCACGTTATAAGACCTGCCGATTTTGGATAAAATATCGGATGAAGGTTTGATATTACCGTGTTCATACTTGCTAATAGTGGTATACGGAATCTCTAAACGAGCCGCAAATTCCTTTTGCGTTAAACCTAACACTTCTCTGATGTTACGCATTCTTTCTTTCATAGGGCACCTTCTGGATAAAATTGATAAACAACAAGAAAGCTATCTTGAGGTAGCTTATTTTGGAGAATAATCTATATCCCCAATAAAAACAAGCAGACAATGAGACAACGACTTGTTTTTTTGTTTTTACTTCAACACAAAAAAATCGGGGATTTCGGCCGATTCTCAACAATTTGAAAGCAATCGATTTGTAAAATTACTAAACTCAGCTGTTGAAACCCCTGAACTTCGTTATATTGCTATGGATTTTACTAAACTAATGAATTTTAGCATAAGTGAAGAAGTTGTTGTAATCACAGCTCATCTGCATGGATGCAATTCCATTTGCATAATACACTTAACTTTAAAGACGAGCTAACCCTTATAATACCGGATTGAGCCACAAAAAATGGAGGTGAGAGCGCAATGCATCGTTATCTTAAAAGAGATGGTGCGATCACTTCACGCTTACTACAGACTTTTTTGGGGAAAGAAATGCGTGTAGTTTTCTTCGAACGATTGCCCAAATCCGCTGGGTTACGAACAACCACCTTACTTGTTCTCCACGATTATTCAGATGGGCAATCACAAAATATTGTTCAAAGCGTCTACGCCGTCCATAGAGGGGTTTTTGAAAACGTCCGTTGACAGCAAGAGTGTTTCCACCCCATAGAAACCTCAGGCAATACAAAAGCGCCTGGGAGGAAATGGCGACGTCACAGCGGTCGTACCCAATGGAGGCTTTGTTTAAACCTTCAGGAAAGGATAGGAGTACGGATGTTTGATGGTCGGTGAGGTAGATATGGGTGGGCCGCAAAAGAGCTGCTAAAAAGAAAGTAGAATTGGTAGATTTCAGTCGTTGCATAAAATCGCGACTCTGCTCAATCAATTTGTCTAACTCTACTGATTCAGAGTAGATGACTTCGCGAGTAGATAGACTTTCATAGTCTTGGAGATAACGGCTAAGCGCATCTTGAGAGCGGTATTGGGGAGAAAGATCCCAAGCGTCTCCTGGATATAAAACAATCGGGAGGGCTGAAGTCTGCTCCTCAATGAGCTGATGCACTTCACCTATCCGGTTGATTGTATCGTTCATATAAAAGTTTTCTGAGTGGCAAAACCACACGTAGCTT
The DNA here is from genome assembly GCA_028281495.1 of SAR324 cluster bacterium. GTDB lineage: Bacteria > SAR324 > SAR324 > SAR324 > NAC60-12 > JANQJU01. The sequence goes on along the minus strand of JANQJU010000029.1, from coordinate 304,225 downwards.
GCGAAAGGAACCACAAAATGTGGTTGCAAAACTTGGATTTGCAGAGAAACTCTTCTTAATTTTTCTTCGGCATGAGCACGACGCCCTGCGACGTCTTCCTTGTTACCTACCCAGTTGGCATAAGAGAATTGGGTGAACAGCACATCGATGCTCCCGACTATCTTGCGGATCGCCTGCATTTCTGCTGCCTGATGCACAACACAGTCATTCAGATTTAAAAAAGTTTTACCTTCAGCTTGTAATGCCATCCATGAATCGCCTCCACTGAATGGAGTGACCATGATGCGACAATCTTGGCCTAAAGTTATCCATTCTTGGGGAACCATCTCTTGGGCCGAGCCAAACCCCAAATCTCTACAGAATTCCACGACCTTTTTATCTTTAGTGTACTGATAAAGTACGGTGATTGATTTCCGAAATTCTGGGGGAATTCGTTTGAGATTCGGTGGAGAAAAATGGTCGGGGTGTTCGTGTGAAAACCAGATATGTGTGATGGTCTTGAAATCATCGTAACTGAATTGAGTTTCAGCAAGCAGTTTCCAGCCGTTATCAAATGCGGTGCCTTCTAACCAAGGGTCACATATTAAGCGGATAGCATCGGTTTCTAAAACGAAAGACGCGTGATTGACCCATTCGATTTTCATGGAAGCTCCTTTTTTTAAAATTCATTGTTTTTATATTTAAAGAGTTTCTAATAAAATTTTGGATTTATTAGATAATTATATGACATTAAATTTTATCAACTTTCGATTCTTTCAGTGCATTCGTTTTTCTTGCGTGCTCTGGAGGTATGGCAATTGAGGTGATCACGAGGAGGGATGATCTGCTATGAATTGTTCATCTGTTATTAGATAACCTAAAGCTAATAGGCGCTTTTGAATTACGGGAAAGTCCCTTTGAGCAAAAGCAACATGATACTCTTCTGCTTTGAGTATGTATTTTTTGAGAATAGGGTCTTTTGCCATCAACTGTATCAGTTCTGGATGATCGCCCAACTTGAAAAATTGCCAATCTGCTTTGAGATGCATTGGATTGATTTGTTGGAGGGCTCGGTTAAAAAATACTTTCCAAATTTCAGGTGGCTCAGATGAAATGTGTTGATAAAATTTTTCAATTTTTTCTTCAACTGCTTTCCGAGAAGTACAATCTCTGAGCAATGATTCAAAGTCTACTTTATACCGATTTTCCCCTACTTTATTCGCCATCTGTTCCAAAACGATTGCTTTTAATGGAGCTTTTCCATGAAAGGTAATCATAAGGCGCATTTCATCTAGGGTTATCTCAACTGATTCATTTGGATCATCCTGGAAATGATACTCCTGTTGTTGTCCGGTGAGATAAGCCCCTAATTCGGTCAAACGAACGTATTGAAGTCCATCGAACACAGAGAGGTAGTCTTTATCTATTTGGTGTTCTTGCTTATTGGTGGGAAGGTTATACGCCAAATCGACAAGCCCTAAACTTGAAAAAACGAACATGCTGCCTTTGAGGAGCGGGTTTGTGATGGCTTGGTCATATACTTCTTCAGAGTCAATATATGCTTTTGCAGATCCATGACGATGTTTCTTTTCAAAGTATAAGTAACGGCCCGCTTCATAAGGTGGAATCAGTTCCAAATCAATCCCTCTCAAAAAAACGTACCGTCGAAGATTTTCTAGGGAGATCCATTTCAGAGGAATCAAATCGTTTAGAATGAGTATGAAAGAGCTATTGATGTCTCTCTCTCCATAAAAACTAGACTGAACATTACGTCTCCCTCGCAAATGTAGTAGCAAATTGTCTAATAAGGAAAAACGGGAAGCTTCGCTAAAACTACGTAGCATAGCTTGTAACAATTCCATTGAAGGCAAAGTGTTTGATGTCTCTGTTTCAGTTGCCAAAGTCAGTCGAACGAGAAGTTCGGTTCGAAGGAAATCGAGGTCTTTGTTAGAGGTCTTGGGATAGAACTCTTTCAAGTCGAGCATCTGTTGAAGCTGCTTTAAAGCACCTTTGAGGGGTTTACCGATTTGGGATACTCTGATGAGTCCTTGTTTGCGAAACATCTGACACATTGCCAAATGCCTCAAACTATCTTTCTCACTTTGGAAAATGTAATGAGTCGTTTCCGGAGAAGGTACCGGAATCATGTAGAATTCTGAAGGTGGAGTGAAAGAGAACGAAAAGGATTTGCGTACTTGTTCTGGAAGAAATGGGATGAACTCTCCATAAAGTTTACGAGAGCTCTGATCAAAAGTCCGTTTAACTCGGAAGTTCAACAAAAGAAAGTCAGTTGCAATATGACGTTCTAAGTCTGTCTGATAAAATGTCAGTTCCTCAGAAATAACAATCTTTTCTCCTATTTGCGCTTCTAGGTCCGAAGCGAGACAAGAACGAGACCAGGTTAAGTATTCAAGAGTTTTCCGAACAGTTTTTGGAAATTCTTGAACCAAGCGCTCTCGGAGTTTCTTATCAAATAAAAAGGCAGTCCAAAGTTGAATGGGGCCTGAAATTCGGTACTCTTTAAGCTCTTTCTCACAGGATTCAAGAAGTGGTTGAAGATAACGTTTGGTCAAAAGGTGCAAGATAGAAAGGGGGTAATGTATCCGGATATCCTCTTCCAGTTCTGCCCATGCTAGTGCCATTGAATTCAATTTCCTAGAATATATTCAATATCTCTTTCGTCTAATGATTTTATAGAAGCACTATCGCTTCCAATAATATTTTCAAATAAGGCATGCTTCTTAGATTGGAGCTGCAGAATTTTTTCTTCAATAGTGCCTTTTGATATCAGCTTGTAACTAAATACTGTTTTATCCTGACCAATCCTATGTGCTCGATCCATCGCTTGGTTTTCAGCCGATATATTCCACCAAGGATCAAAAATAAAGATGGTGTCAGCAGCTGTCAAATTCAATCCTAAACCGCCGGTTTTCAAAGTCATTAAGAAAACTTTATAATTTGGATCATTTTGGAATTGTTCTATCAAGGATTGCCGGTCACGAGTGGCGCCGGTCATCACCAAGTATTGAATTTGAGCTTGACGCATATCTTGCCCAATATGTTCAATTGCACTTAGATAGTTTGCAAAAATCAAAATTTTATGATGATTCGCTATTGCGTCGACTAAGTGTTCTTGTAGCATCTCACGCTTAGCACCTCTGATCCTGCCTTCACTAAGTGCTTCCGGTGTTGAGGCAATTTGTCGTAGTTCTGTAAATGCTTGCAATAGAGTAAACTGGGATTGCTTTAAGCCATGTTGTGCAATTTCTGATCTCACCGTGTGATAATAAAAACGTCGGCGTTGTTCATAGAAGGCTGCCTGTTGTGGAGGCATCTCAACAAAAAGTGTTTGTTCAATCTTATCAGGTAGATCGTCCAGTACCTCCTTTTTAAGGCGACGTAGGACAAAAGGATAAATCTTCGTTTTTAGTTCGTTTGCAGCCTCTTTATCATTATATTGATGAATGGGTATCGTATAGTTTCGATTGAATTCTTCCTGAGAACCAAACATTGCAGGGTTAAGGAATCGAAATAGTGAATAGAGTTCTCCAAGATTGTTTTCGATTGGAGTTCCACTTAATGCTAATCTATGCTTTGCTTTGAGCAACATGACCGATTTAGCCGTTTGAGAATGAAAGTTTTTAATATTTTGCGATTCATCAAGAATCACATAATAAAAGGATTCTTCTTTAAAACTTTCAATCGAATTTCGAAGCATTCCATATGTTGTGAAAATGATATTATTTTTTTTTGCTTTTACTAAATTTCTTTGACCTCCATGATAAGTGTAATGAGTTAGAGTTGGGTTAAATTTTTTGATTTCATGTTCCCAGTTAAATAATAGGCTTTTGGGCATGACGACCAACGTTGGCAACAACTCTTTCGGATAAACTAAAGAAATCATAGCTATTGCTTGCAGTGTCTTACCCAAACCCATGTCATCTGCTAAGCAACCACCTAATTGATATTGGTGAAGATAGTTCAACCATTGACATCCTTGTTTTTGATAAGGACGCAACTCAACGCCTAGCTGAGGATAATCGATTTGGCTATGTTGTATCAGATTAAATCCTTCAAAAATTTTCCGTGATTGAATGAATGCGTCTTGGTTTAGCTGCTCTTCCAGTAGTTCCTCTATGATCGGCAAATCGAAGAAAGAAATACGTGCTTTATTCTTTCTTTTTTTGAATACTCTTTCCAGTTTCTTTAAGTACTTCTGGTTGACAATGGCATGAGTACCATCATGAAGTGTAACATAGGCTTGCTTTCGAAACTGTTGCAATGCATCAAACAAATTAAACGACTGTCCTTCAATTTCTAGTTGAGCATCGCCTTCCAAAAAATCAATATCGAATCCAAAGTTCAGCTGAAGTTTAGGAGTCACAGCTTTCACTTTATATGATTTTAATTTTTCCGCACCAAACACCGCAAATTTTTGTATAAACTCGGGTAATTCTTGATGTACAAAATGTTTTGCTAGATTCTCCTCAATAATAAAGAGATCATCCTCATTATAGTAATCGTTTCGTTTGATTTGTTTTAACTTTTTTTTGTATTGGTTTAATTTTTTTTGGATGAAGATTTGTGTTGCAAATTCATCTTCAATTAATTCACTTACGACGAATATTTTTTCTAATTCGTTGATAGTCACCACCTTACTGACATCATAGCCGTCTAAAAAGTCTGCCCCAAATCCAGGGACGGAGCGTGAGATTCGTAAAGAAAGAGAATTGTCTGCATCGATTTTTTCGAATATTAAACTAGGGATTGTACGATAGGATGGCCCAACCATTTGTCGATAATCTTGATAAACGACTGTAATGCTTTCAAAGTAAGAATAAAGTAATGAAAGGTATTTTTCTAGCTCGGCTATCGCAAGCTCTGTTTCAAAAAGAGGCATTACATCAAAATCTTCACCTAAGGGTTCAATTTCGTAGATAACACGATCTACAAAAACGTAGTTTTCATTCAGCAAGCGAACCTGTCCCCATTGTCGACCTTTGTACTGCATCATAATTCTACAAGTCAGTTGAGTTGCTCCCTCAATATGAAGAATTAGCCGCGCAAAACCATCAGCAAATCGAACTGGATTAAAAGACTCATCGATTAAATTATCACAACGCTTAAGATGCCAAAGGAGTAGTTCGTTGTTAGAGACATAAACTTTGTTGTTTGATTGTTCCCAGTTGATAACGAAACTGTTTTTTTCAAGAGTGTGTTCAACCAGTTTGATGATGTCTCGTTGTGCGCCGTGATAAGACCGGTAATCCGGTTCGATAGAATCTCCCTGCTTATCAACGATGGCAAGCCAAGCACCATTTGAATCAAATCGAATTTGAAAAAAAATTGGTGGTATTTTATCAGCTTCGATTCGAGAACGATTTGGCCGTTTGAGTTTTTCGAAGATTTGCATAAAGAAGTCTGGACAGATTGAAAGGCTGCTTCGATTTCGCGAAAGTGAGTGAGGGTCTTTTAAGGTTTATGAGGAATCTTAAAATTTGTCAAATGGGGCGGGAAAACGAATTGTATAAAAGAAGCGACCGTGTGCGAGTAGAAAACGAAAGTGGAATGGAGTTAATCGGCTTGGGAGTCTGGTTCACAAGTTGATTGAATGGAATCTTTACGTTTGCTGGCTTGGCGACGAAACCAAAATACAGCTCCTCCAACAAACAACATCGGCAATAAGCTTAAGAAGATTGTAGTCAGGTAATAAGCTTCCAACGACTTCCCTTCTGCTGAAAAGCAGACTGCACAAGCCCACACCGAGGAAGGAAATAGACCTATAAGAAAACTTACCAAACACAAATAGATAAATCGCATAGGAAATATATTTAAAGTAGATAAACTAGAAGATAAAGAATGGGCCAGACACCAACTACAAAATACCAAAACAATTGTGGCACCATATATTCTTGTCTAGTGAGTGGTCGAGAATCGGCGTTCGCAATTCTCCAGTAAACATAAAAAAGGCCAAATAATGCTCCTGTTACGTGGATAGCATGTGCACCGATCAGAAGATAGAATAGGGAGCCATAGGTGCTTGATGTTACCGTTAAACCGAAGCTAATCAAACTTAACCACTCATAACCTTGAAACAAAACAAAAAAGGTCCCTAAACCAATGGAAATTCCTAAAAGTTTCTTGGTTTTACTTAGATCTTTCAGATCAAACACTTTATGGGATTGAAACAGAATTATTCCGCTCAATAATAATACGAAGGTGTTGAAGGCCGTTGCCTCGACCGGTAAACGAGGTTGTCCCCATGGCGGCCATTCTTCCAAACCAGCTCTTATTACCAAATACGCACTGATCAAAGCAGCAAAAAACATCATCTCAGTAAAGATGAAAATCATCATGCCTAGAATCCCATTTGACACTCCTGTCCTACCCGGATAGTCCCTACTGGCCGGATCAATGCTTGGTGTTATAAACATTTTTTTCCTACGAAATGATTGAGTTAAAATTGAATTCTCTGTTCTACGCAATTTTCAGTCTGAAGAGTTAAACAATCCTGCCAATTCAATCCTTCAACCTTCATAATATCCGAAGCGGTACCGAAGAAAAAGACCAGCATCAGGACAATGGATATCGAAAGCATATAAATGATAATCTTTTTTTCGATATTGAGATGCATAAAGTGAGCACAAACCATATAGGCTTTGACAAAAGCGATACCAAATGCCGTAACTAGTGTAACCCATTGTATTCCAATTTCGGGTCCCACTAAACTGACTATAAGTAACGCAAGCAGAATAAAGTAAATTTTAATATAATGTCCTGTTCCGTGATGTGCTTCTTCTGACATTATCTTACCTCCTATACAATTTTATTTCGCTATATAAAGCAGAGGGAATAGAAAGATCCAAACAACGTCCACAAAGTGCCAATAGATCCCAATTAGCTCAACTCGTTGTAGATTTTGTCCTTTTTTCACATCAAGAGAAATGATGGCCATGATCACCATTCCTCCAATCACATGGCAAGCGTGAAGGCCCGTAGAAGTGTAGTAAAAGCTCCAAAACACGTTAGTTAGTAGAGTATATCCAAGACCAATCTCTGACGTATATTCATAAGATTTAACTAGCAAGAATATTAGTCCACATCCAATTGTATACCAAATATATTTAAATGCGACATCTGTCTTTTTATGTTCTGCTGCATGGTGAGCTAACACAATAAACAGACTGGATGTCAATAATACAAATGTATTGACCGCACCAGCAATCGTATTCGTATGAGACGCCTCGTCTGCCCATTCTGGGGTTCCCAAGCGATGGAGCAAATAACCTGCAATCAGCCCTCCGAAAATGAAGATTTCTGAGGCCAGAACCCACCAAACTGCTAATCGACCGGTGGGAATGCCGGTAGCACTTCTTGATGTAGCCATGGGTTTATGAAATCCCATTGTTTCTCCTATGTAAAAGATGTGAAAATTGTTGCCTAAAGCCTTTTTATATAAGCGTTTTAGTCTTTTTCATTTTGAGGCCAATAATCGAGTTCGCGATCTGGAACGCTGTATTCGTAAGGTCCACGATAAACCCTTGGCATATCATTCGGAGGAAAGTTCCCATGGGGTGCTGGTGAGGGAGCTGACCATTCAAGCGTATTTGCTTTCCAGGGATTTTTTGGAGCTTTTTCGCCTTTTTTCACACTTAAAAACAAATTGATAAAAAATGGAATTTGGAAGATCAGCATAATGATAAGCGATATTGTCGCGAAAACCCTCATATCTTGGAACTGAGCAAGATCAGGATAGTTGCTTTCAGTATACATAAATATGCGGCGGTGCTGACCAGCCATTCCCAAGAAAAACAAAGGAATAAAAATTCCATTAAATGGTATTACTGTCCCCCAGAAATGGATTTTGCCTAAGGTCTCATTCATCATACGGCCAACTAATTTAGGAAACCAATAATAGCAAGCGGCATAAAACCCAATTATTGCAGCAGGAAAGAAGGTGTAATGAAAATGTGCTACTACAAAATAGTTGTCATGGAAGTAAACATCTAACGCGCTGGCTCCTAAATAAATCCCGGTGACTCCGCCTAACATAAATTCTATGATAAACGCCAAGGCCCACAACATCGGGACTTTGAATTCAATAGACCCTCCATATAAAGTTGCAATGTAAGCAAAGAAGATTTCTGCAATGGGAATGGAAATTAATAAAGTAGTAACTGCGAAAACGTTACCCATTCGAGGGTCAATTCCTGCAATGAACTGATGGTGTGCCCAAACAACAAAGCTCAAAACACCGGTCGCAATAGTTGTATATAACACTGTTTTGTAACCGAATAATTTTTTTCGCGAAAATACGGTTATGATTTCTGCAACCACACCAGTGGCTGGCAAAAGTACAACATACACTTCAGGATGCCCAAAAAACCAAAAAAGATGTTGCCAAAGGACGGGATCTCCCCCACCACTAGGTAGAAAAAATGCGGTGCCAATTCGTTGATCCATAAACAACATCACAGCTCCGGCAATGAGAGGGCCTACCGATGCCATGAACAATATACTAGCAATGTTGATCATCCATATTACGATCGGAACATCAAAAGCAGTCATTCCAGGTGCTCTTGCATTCATAGTAGTGGTGATAAAGTTGATCCCACCTAACAGAAACGCCACAATTTCTAAAGCGACTGCGACCAGCCATAAAGTCGCTCCCCAGTCAGTATGACTGAATTGGCCGCTAGCAGAGAGAGGAGGGTAAGCTGTCCAAGCACCTCCGAAACCACCACCAGGAACAAAGAAAGAAATAATGAGTACAACTGAACTGAGCAGAAAAATTTGATAGGAAAGCCGGTTCAACCGAGGGAAAACCATATCATCACAGCCTATCATCAAGGGAATGAGGATATTTCCAAGAGCTGCAACCAAAACTGGCATCGCTACCCAAAAGACCATGATTGTTCCATGGTTGGTTATTAGCATATTGTAATTAGCCGGAGTAACCACACCGTAACCAGGGACTGATTCTCCAGGAAAAGCCAACTGCATTCGAAAGACATATGCCATAAAGCCCCCGATGAGCCCCATGAACATTCCGGTCAACATATACTGGGTCCCGATCACTTTGTGATCAACGGAGAAAATGTATTTGCTCCAGAAGCTCATTTCTTCATGGTGATCATGTGACGGGTGTTCTGTTCCTGTTGCGATTGTTTCGCTCATAACATGCTCCTGAGATAAAATATATTAAGGAGGTAATTAATTATTAAAAACTATTTTGCAAGAGCTCAGAAAATTCTTTATCTGCTGCGTTTTGCGAACTTTGTAACCTGCTATTCATTGCGGTCGTTGTTGTTTCATCGGTAAGACTGTTGTTAGAAGAAACCATCCATTTCACACTTTCCATCCATTTTTGATGCTCTTCCTCGGTTTCGACTGTTAAGCTGGCTGACATGACACCATGCCCAATGCCACACATTTCTGCGCACTGTACATCAAACCGCCCGGTCTTAGTAGGTTCAAACCAACCTGTGATCGTCCTACCTGGAATCGTATCTTGCTTATATCGAAAAACAGGAATCGAAAAATTGTGCAAAACATCTTTAGCCTGCATTTCAACATGATAAACCGTATTTACCTTGAGATGCAGGTCATTCACCGTTTTTATATCGTCAGCGGTGTCTAGCTTTCCGTCAGGACCAGGATGTTCGAATATCCAAGTCCATTGCTGCCCGATCACTCTAATTTTTTCTTGCGCAGGAGGAAGTGTCATCTTGATTTCAGTCCATAAAATCACCGTTACAACAATGATGACAACATCACATGCGATCACAGCATAATGTGGAACATGGATCCATTTAGCTTCATGTTTTTTCTCGCCAGTAATGTACTGGGCTTTTACGCCGTCTTTTCGACGAAACCTAAAAATGAAGTAGAATATTACAACTTCCACTAATATAAACCAAAAACCTACTAGGACAGTGATAAGCAAAAACAAATCGTCTAGGTCACCACTGAATGAAGAAGCACTTTCGATAAAAGACTGTATCATCTCGATTTCTCCGAACTACAGTTGAGACTCTATAAAATGAAGAAGATGACAGATAGCATAAACAAAACGCACGTAATAAGCGTGATATAAAATACTTTAGCGGCCAAGGTATCGGCATCACTTGTTTTCATAAATCCCCGATGAAAATTGAACCAATGATTTGAAATGGTTCTGCCCCCTGAAATCAAGGAACGAACATTGTGAATTTAAGCAGTTGATTGATATTACAGCGTAATCTGGTCATTTTCCTTGTCAATAAGCAGTAGTTTTCAACCTACAATTCCACTTTAGAAGTAGTTTCCAGATCAAGCATCATCAGGTATTTGGTTAATGCAAACTTTCAGTATAATACAAGTCAATTCTTTGCGAGTTCTTGAAATTTACATATCGTCTATGGACAGACTTCTCTCGAAATTGCAATGTATAATTAATCACGAAGGAATGCCTCATTACTCTTGGTTTTGATGAACATTTTCAATTAAAATTGTCCAGAAAATATCGCATCAGGTGCGTATTGTGCATCTTCATCGAAGATGGTTCATCTTGGTACCTACATTCAGCATTTTGCAATGCTGAATTTTATTGTGGTGCCCCCAAACTTGTGTATACAAAGAGAGCCAGAGGTGGCAAATCGATTCAGGCTTCCAGAACATTTTGGTCAAGAACTTAACTGAAGATCGTTTAACAGGAGTTTAGTGTCTTCTTCTGTCTTGTAGAAATTTATGACTAGTATCGCCGAAGCAAAAACTCTGAATTACCAAGAACTTGCCGATAAGAAGCGAGATTTTCCTGCTCTCATCATCAAGAGTGCAGACAGCCGAGTCGTGTATACACACTCGGGAACTGGTCCAAACTACGAGAAAGTATTTGAGGAATTCAATTCATTTCATGAGCAACCTTTAGGAATCTCTCTATTAGCTTCCCTTTCCGAATCGGACCGAACTGCATTGCAAAACTGGCTCGATATTTTGTACGATGAGACGTATGTAGAGCTTATGATGCCTGAAGATATCATGAAGCTTTGTCCGTCGTTTTCCCTGACATGGACTGATGGTCAGAATTACGAAGTTCGTTTTGAGGCAATTAAGACAGGAAAAATATACGGTTATGTGTTGTCATGGTTAGAACCTCACGGTCAAAATCAGCAGCAACGCTTAGCAGCAGAAATTATAGAATTGATGCGTGAGTTAAGACAGGCCCCCCGCGAAGTAATAAACAACTTGAGAGATTACCTTCCCGAAGTTAACGAAAACGTGAATCTACTGAGTTACGCTCAAATTGATACTTCATCAGAATTCCTTAATAGGCTTTCTCGCAGTTTACACGCCGTTAAGGGTACCGTGTTTTTTATGGGTTTTTTCACTTTGGGAAACGCTTGCCATGAAGCCGAATCGAAATTGGAGGAGCTGCGAAACACTTGGACACTAGAGCAAGGCATACAACCAATTAATGATATCTTAAGTCAGTTATATTTACTATTGAACTTGGCCGAAGGGATTTGCACTCGTGTCTACAATACGACAGCTCAATCAGAAGAAGGACATCTATCATTACCTATCCACCAGTATTATGAAGCATTGGATACTGCCACTGAACTTTTCGAGCAAACAAAACAGAAAAAAAATGCCAAGAATCCAGTGCTAATGGAAAAACTTTATCATAGCTTGATTCGTTTTGATGCGATCACGATTACAAGCCTGTTTGAGCGATTGAACAGTTCAACAGCACAACTGGCAAAGGAATTGAACAAGTCCGTAGCTTTTTCAATATTGCCAGATGCTCCAATTGTCTATCTTCCTCACCGCTTATTTGACAGTTTATGGAACGCCCTTTATCAAGTACTCAAAAATGCCATTGATCACGGCGTGGAGTCAAAAGAGGTGCGTCTCGCTCGGAAAAAGCCCAAGGTTGCACAGATTGCACTATCGGTCACGCTCGACTCTCAAGACAACCTAGTAATAAGATTGAGAGATGACGGAAAAGGGATAGATACAGGCACTATAATTGAAACAGCCATGACCCGAGGTTTAATTTCAGCAAAAGAGAAGGAAACGTTGGAAAATAGTCCTCCAGAAGAAGTTCATAAACTACTATTTTTACCGGGGTTTTCTACACAGGCTGAGGTGACGACGATATCAGGAAGGGGGGTTGGAACAGATGTCATTCGCAAAGAGGTAGAATCTTATTCAGGAAGCATATCAGTGGTTTCTCAAGTTGGTGAATGGACAGAGTTTATCTTGTGCTTTCCCGTAGTCAGCAATCATATCTTCGTCGAATCATAAAACTAATGTTCACTCATTAAGACCAAATGTCATTATCGACTAGGAAACATCCGTTTCGTTAGCCACACGGATGTCGACTATATGATTCAGTTTGCAGCGTACCAGCGACCCATAAACGAATTCTCTCAGGTTCAAAACCTTGAATTGAACATCTCTGGCTGATAGTTGTTTGTGAAGAGCGAGAATTGCTCCCATTCCCGTTGAATCTACAAAAGATAAGCTACTGCCATCAACAATTACCTCTGATAAATTATCTTGCGCCATCAAAGGTGAAATATATTGGTAAAATTGATGAATGTCTTCATTTACAAGATTCCCACGAGGAAAAAGCGTGAGGCGATCCTGAGATTGTTCATGGGTGAGAATCAACATGATGTTACGCAAATGAATAGTTATGGGATCTAGAAGCATTTTACTGCTTTTTGTTGAATTCTACCTAACCTATATTTTGTTCACGAGTCAATCTTCTTTTTCTTCTGAATACGGGTGACTATCTCATTAATTTTAAAGATTTGATTTGGAAATTATGCAGCTTCTCACAGTGCTTGAATGTTAGTAGTTGGCAAACAATTTTCTATTGCTTCTTTCAGAGGGTTTGGTTACAAGTCGTCATCTTTCAATAATGGAATTTTACTTCGCTAGTCTGGCGCGTGTTGCCACTTTTTTTCAATTAAAAAAGAGGTAAGTCGTGTAGTACAATTGAAATAAGAATTGAAATAAAAACAATCCTTTATCAAGGAGGGACTGTGTTTTCGCCAGAAGGTAAAAAACAAGTGGAATGTTTACTTAAGCGCTATCCTAGAAAGCAAAATGCTTTGTTACCACTTTTACATTTGGCTCAACGAGAAAATAGAGGTTACTTGACTTCAGAATGGTTGAAACATATTGCCGAAATATGTGAAGTCTCTCCAACTCACGTTGAAGGTGTAGCTACATTCTACACAATGTATAAATTTAAACCGGTTGGAAAGTATCATGTACAAGTTTGTACAAATGTTTCTTGTAATCTATGCGGCGGTGAAAAAATTTTAGAGCATTTGGAAGAACTACTTGGTATCCATGCAGGTCATACCGCGGACGATGGACAATTCAGCTTGGAGGAGGTAGAGTGCCTCGGAGCTTGCTCTTATGCTCCTGTAATGATTGTTAATGAAGATTATCATGAGAACCTTACTATTGAAAAGGTTAGCGAATTGATCGAAAGCCTAGCGAAAAGAAAAGAAGAATGGCCGAAACGAATTCTACCTGTCATAGGAAAAAATTCTGCAATGGTTTGACCACGTTGAAAAACAAAGATTAACTCACTTGGCCAAGGTTTGGTGATGGATGAAACTCTCGTAATTTTTAAAAACATAAGACAACCAGGATACCAAGGTGATCTAAAGAGCTATAAAAGATCTGGTGGGTACCAAGCCTTAGAAAAAGCTCTAAAAATGAAACCCGAAGATGTCGTGCAAATAGTTAAAGATTCTGGCTTGCGTGGGCGTGGTGGAGCTGGTTTCCCGACAGGGCTAAAGTGGAGTTTTATGGCCAAAAATACAGGAAAGCCAAGTTACCTTGTGATCAACGCGGATGAAGGAGAACCTGGGACATGTAAAGATCGTGAAATCCTAACGAAAGAGCCTCACATGTTTTTGGAAGGATTCATGATCGGTTGTTATGCTTTGGGGTGTCATCATGGGTATGTTTACGTGCGTGGTGAATTTGTACCTGCAATGAAAAAGCTACAGACTGCAATTGACGAATGTTATGAGGCAAAGATTTTAGGGGCTAAGTTGAATGGTTTTGATTTCGCCTTGGATATTACTGTTCACCCCGGAGCAGGGGCCTATATCTGCGGCGAAGAGACTGCTTTATTGGATTCTCTTGAGGGAAAAAGAGGGCAGCCCAGAACTAAACCTCCGTTTCCAGCCGTTGCAGGGTTTAATGCGTGTCCCACAAGTGTCAATAATGTGGAAACTTTAACCAGCGTTCCGTTTATAATTCGCGAGGGAGCAGAAGCTTTTAAAGGGTTGGGTCCGCCAAACAATGCAGGTACACATTTGGTGAGTCTTAGTGGTCACGTGAACAAACCAGGAGTTTATGAACTGCGGATGGGGGTCAACCTCAAAGATATCATTTATGATCTTGGAGGCGGAATCCGCAATGGAAAAAAGTTGAAAGGAGTCATTCCAGGAGGTTCCTCAGTACCAGTACTTCTGCCTGACGAAATTGATGTAGGTTACGATTACGATTCCTTAAGAAAAGTTGGCTCTATGATGGGATCTTCTGCCATCATGGTTTTTGATGAGGACACTGATGTTGTAAATTTACTATATCGGTTAGTTAAATTTTACAATCACGAGTCTTGCGGACAATGTACTCCTTGTCGGGAAGGAGGTAACTGGTCGCGTTTGATTTTGAGGGACTTTGTGGCTTACAAAGGTTCTGAAGAGAAATTAAGACGCTTGGATCGCGTTGGTGGAAATATAATGGGTTCTACACTTTGTGCTCTTGGAGACGCAACCGGTATGCCAATTCGGGCATTTATCAAGAAATTTCCAGATGAGTTTAGATCCCATTTTGGATAAGCTGCTTAAGGAGAGGCCTCATGCCGGTATTCTATTTAGACGACGAACCAATTGAGTTCGAAAAAGGAGACAAAATCCTATCAGCGGTTTTACGTGCAGGTATTGAAATACCACATTATTGTTATCATCCTGCGTTATCGATCGTTGCAACCTGTCGTATGTGTTTGGTAGACATTGTGGACATGGGAAATGGTCGAGCTGCTCCCAAATTGATGACGTCTTGCTCAACCGATGCTGCTGAAGGTATGAAAGTCGTGACAAAGAATAAGAAAGTGCAGGATGGACGCGAACTTGTCATGGAATTCTTACTTATTAACCATCCTTTAGATTGCCCTATTTGTGATCAGGCGGGCGAATGTACATTACAAGACTTTTCTCATAGTTACGGTTCAGGTGCCTCCGAAATGGAGTATTCCAAGCGTGTTTATGGCTGGCGTGATGTTGGAACCTTTGTAACGTTAGAGCGAAATCGATGCATTCATTGTACTCGGTGTGAACGATTTACAAAAGAAGTCACTGGCACCCGGGAGTTTGGGATGTTTAATCGGAGTCATCAACTTACAGTCGATACATTTGCTGATCGGCCAATGACCAATAAATTTCAGGGCAACATGGCGGATATATGTCCAGTCGGTTGTATTACTGAAAAAGAATTTCGTTTTAAAAAGCGGGTTTGGAGACTAAAGAAAACGAAGTCGATTTGTACAAGTTGTTCAACAGGTTGTAATATCAATGTGGAAGAACACCAGAATACAGTTTATCGATTAAAACCACGTGAGAATCACAAAGTAAACCAATGGTGGATGTGTGACGAAGGGAGGGTAAATTATCGCTATTTTAATGAAAAGAGAAAACGAGTCACTCAACCTATGGCGCGCGTAAAAGGTCAATTGCTTAAAGTATCTTGGGAAGATATATATGGAGCTTTAAGAGATCGCATTCAGGAACTATCTCCTCCTTCTTCGGAAGTTCTCGCTCTAACAGATACCCACTCAAGTAATGAAGAGCTATTTCTGGTTGATCGATTTATGAAATCTGTTTTTGAATCGGATAACACGTTTTTTCCTTTAAGGAGTTGGACTCATCCAGAAACAGAGTATTCAATCGACTCCTTGATTACAACCGACAAAAGCCCAAATCAGGCGGGGGCTATTGCGTTGGGATTGAGGGGAGATGAAACAGACAATGATCTAAAAGCTGTTCTTCAAAAAGGAGCAAAAATAATTTTTATTTTAGGTAAGCCTTTTGAAAAACAAGATAAAATTGCTGAGATGGTGACTAAAGCGGATTTAGTTATCTATATTGGAACAACCATGAATCATTGGGCTGAAAAGGCAGATGTAGTATTGCCAGGGCAGACACATGTTGAAAAAAGCGGCTCTTTCATCAATAAAAATAATATAGTGCAGCGAATCAATCCAGCCCTAAAACCGCCCGAAATGACTAAACCAGAATGGCTTATATTGACAGAGTTAATTCAGCTTATGGGGTATTCGGCAGAATTCAAATCTATACATGAAATCTTTGACACAATTGGATTGGAAAATTCAGTATTTCGAGGATTGACGTACGATAAAATTGGAGATTTAGGAAAGCAACTAGAGGGAGCAGGAGCTTAAGTCTATTCTCAATTATAGGAATTAAAATGTTGTTCATGTTTTATTTGTTTGTAACAGCGAGTGTTGCCGGTGCCTTAGGAGTTTTGGCGTTTCGGAATCCTGTATATAGTGCGATGTCTTTAGTAAGCACTTTTTTCTGTTTGGGGGTAATTTACATAATGCTCAATGCAGAATTTGTAGCAGTGATACAGGTGCTTGTGTATGCAGGGGCAATTATGGTTTTGTTCCTTTTTGTCATCATGCTTCTTAACATTCGTCCGAGTGGAGAATCGATAAAAATAGATCTTACGAAGTTTCTAGCAGCTGGCCTTACTATTGGTATTTTGTCTCAGCTTATCGGGCTTTTTCTAAGCCCACTTCAATTTGGTCCTTCTGATAGTTTTTCTGCAGAAGCAGTAGCTGAGGAAGGCTCTATCGCCGTCATTGGGCGATTGTTGTATGGCGAATATGTACTGCCATTTGAAATTATCGCAATTCTGTTGCTAGTTGCCGTTATAGGAGCCGTTGTTATTGGCAAACGACGATTTAATTCGGGAAATTCTTAAGGGTCCTCAAATGATTCCTACTGCCCATGTTTTAATTCTCAGTGCAATCCTGTTCACAATTGGTGTTCTTGGCGTGATGATCCGCCGGAACGTCATAGTGATGTTTATGAGCATCGAACTTATGCTCAACGCTGTGAATTTGTCTTTCGTGGCTTTTGCCCGTGAAATGAATTCAATGGAAGGGGTAATTTTTATTTTCTTCATAATTGTTGTCGCTGCTGCTGAAGCGGTAGTAGGTCTCTCGATCATTCTTGCCATCTTTCGTAACAGGCAGACTTTGAATGTCGACGAATACAATTGGTTGAAATGGTAGCAGCATAGCGCGGAGAGAATTCTATGCATCATTATATTTGGCTCATTCCTGCGTTTCCTTTACTGGGAAGTATTTTAAATGGCTTCTTAGGAAAAGCGTTTGGAAAACGGTTTGTTAGTTTCGTTGGACCTCTCGCGGTCGGATTCGCCTTTTTGCAGTCAGTGATTTTATTTTTTACAATGCTGAGTGCTGATGGAAACAAGATACATGAATCGCTCTATGTATGGATGGGTACCAGCACATTTCAGCTAGATATTGCTTTCCAAGTTGATGTACTTTCCGCTTTTTTTCTACTCTTTATTACGGGAATTGGCTTTTTAATTCATGTTTACTCGATTGGGTACATGCATGAAGAAGACGGATACTATAGGTTTTTTAGTTACTTAAACTTATTTGTATTTTTCATGTTGATTTTGGTACTAGCCGATAACTTTCTCTTGATGTTTGTAGGGTGGGAAGGTGTTGGATTGTGCTCCTACCTGCTGATCGGTTATTATTTTGATAAAAATGCAGCAGCTCTAGCCAGTAAGAAAGCCTTTGTTGTGAATCGAATAGGAGATTTCGGCTTTTTGGCAGCGATCCTCCTAATTTTCATATCACTAGGGACTTTGAATTTCGATCAAGTGAATGCAAATGCCGCAGATGTGTTCCCTGTGGGTGGAATTCTTGTTACAGCCATAACTTTGTTACTTTTTTTAGGTGCCACAGGAAAATCTGCGCAAATTCCCTTATATATTTGGCTGCCAGATGCGATGGAAGGTCCGACACCTGTTTCCGCTCTAATTCATGCCGCGACAATGGTAACTTCCGGTTTGTATATGTTAGCACGCTTAAGCCATCTGTTTGTGTTGGCACCTGTGACGATGAACGTAATTGCAGTAATAGGGGTTGCGACAGCGCTTTTGGCAGCATGTATTGCTATAACTCAAACCGATATCAAGCGCGTATTAGCATATTCCACTGTGAGCCAATTAGGATATATGTTTTTGGCCATGGGTGTTGGTGCATTCGGTGCCGGCGTCTTTCATGTCTTAACCCATGCTTTCTTTAAGGCTTTATTATTTTTGTGTTCTGGTTCGGTGATTCATGCTCTGCATCACGAGCAAGATATGAGAAATATGGGGGGATTGAAAAGTAAACTTCCTCTCACTTATGCTACGATGCTAATAGGAACGATTGCCATCGCCGGAATTCCGCCTTTTGCTGGTTTTTTCAGCAAAGATGAAATTTTGTGGAAAGCGTGGATTTCAACTGATATGGGAAAGGTGCTTTGGGGAGTTGGTTTTCTAACAGCTATCTTAACTTCCTTTTACATGTTCCGGTTGATTTTTATGACCTTTCATGGCCGTTCTAGGGTTTCTCCTGGGATCGCCCGCGATATCCATGAGTCTCCAGTATCGATGACTTTCCCGTTAGTTGTGTTGGCGTTTCTCTCCATAATAGGTGGGTTTTTTGGAGTTCCACATATTCTGCATTTTTTCCCAAATGGGATCGAAATTTATTTCGAGGGCTTTTTTGCAAAAATGCCTAGTACCGCAGAAGTTCATGGAGCATTGTTAACCGAAGCCATACTGATGATTTTGTCGGTTGGGGCGGCATTGATAGCGGCGATAGTGGCAGGCAGGTTGTATTCTGGAAATTTGGATCGAGTGACCCAATGGCAAGCTGAGTGGAAAGTGCTACATAATCTCTCAGTAAACAAATTTTATGTTGATGAAATATATGAACTGCTGATTGCAAAACCTTTAAAAATTGTTTCTGATCAAGTTTTGTGGCGCATGATCGACTCTGGAATGATTGATCGTGCCATTCTTATGTCCACGAATGTTACTCGTTCTGCAGGGGGATTATTGAAACTACTGCAAAACGGTGTATTGCAACAGTATGCAATTGCTTTCGTAACGGGAACGTTGCTCATACTTTGGTATTTAGTTTTCTTACATTGATCTTGATCCTGCTTGTAGACCATTCCGTTATTACTTTTCCTATCCAAATGTACCTCGTAATATAACTCGTAGGGTACGAGTGCATTTCATGAATAAGTTGACACTCCTTTTTCTTCTTTAATATCCCAATAAATTTGCTGGAGGTTTTAGTGAAGTTTTTAAGACAAGTGATAATTTTAACTTTTTTTGTATTGTTTTGTGCAAGTAATACTTTTGCACAGACCCCTTTGAACATCGCGTTGGTGGATCTGAATCGTGCTTTGAATGATTCAGAGAAAGGAATTAAATCGAAAAACCTGTTAGAATCGCGTGCTCGTCAGCGACAGGAAGAATTGAAATTAGAACAGGAAGAACTTCAGAAACTTGCCGATGACTTAAGGAACAATTTGTTGCTGACACCGGAAGCTAAAAAACAGAAAGAACAACAGTTAAAACAACGTGAGCAAGTTCTGCGTCAAACAACTCGCTCACTAGAACGAGAGCTCCGTAGGGAAGAACGTCGGTTGACTGAGGAAATTTATAATGAACTAAAACCAGTAATTCGAACCGTCGCTATGCGAGAAAAGTTTGATCTTGTACTAGAAAAGAATGCTAGTGAAATCATTCTTTTTATGAATCAGGATATGACTGATTTAACTCAAAAGGTTATTGATTATTACAATTCTCTTCAACATAGCGATTCTGCTCCCCCTCAACAGTGAAGTAACATGTTGAAATTCGAAGAAATCACAGCCATCTTGCCCCATCGCTATCCTTTTCTGTTGGTGGATCGAGTTTTGGAATTGGGTCCAGGTAAATATTGTAAAGCGCTTAAAAATGTATCGGGAAGTGAGCCTTATTTTCAAGGACATTTTCCGGGAAACCCTCTTATGCCTGGTGTGTTGGTAGTAGAGGCATTGGCTCAGGCAGGAGGTATTGCTATCTTTTCAGAGTTGGATGATCCAAAAAACTCTAACATATTGTTTGGTGGAATTGAGAAAGCACGGTTTAAACATCCTGTGATCCCAGGAGATCAGTTGATTTTGGATGTTAAATTGAAAGCCCACCGGGGAGCACTATGGGCTTTTGATGGGATTGCTACCGTGGAGGATAAGTTGGCAGCCAAGGCAGAGATTAAGATGATGATTTTTGATGGAGCGTTAAAAGATAAGAAGTGAAATGAGTCTAGTTAGATATAAGCCTAATCGACATGATGGTGACGACCGGCATAAACCGCCAAACCTGATGAATTTGAAAGGGAAAAGTCATGTTTTCTATTGAGGACGTTAAAAAGATAGCTAAACTCTCAGCATTACAAGTGAACGAAGCAGAGGCTGAGGTATTTGCACAACAATTTTCGAACATCTTGGATTACTTTCAAATTTTGGAATCGGTGGAAGTCTCGGATGAAACTGTTGATCGAGATGAATCAATGATGGTACAATTCAGGGGAGATGAACTAAAACCCTCTTCTATAGTTCCTGAAGATTTTAGCCCTTATACCGAAAACCATTTTTTTAAAGTGCCGAAAGTCATTGACGCAAGCTAGCCATGATTCCTCTATATTCTTCTTCCACCCCTTCCTGATTTGGGCGACCTCGTTTTTTCTTGCCCTGATATTGCACTTCCTCTTATTTGTTTGGCTACCTGTTGAGAAAATAATTCCAGCTACCTCCAAACAGTCCGATCTAACGATCACGCTACTCGAACTTCCTACTGCCAGGTTTGAAATTTCAGATGAAGAACTAAAGCTGTCGGAGTCAGTAGAAATCGAGAAGAAGGTTCAAGCTGAAGCTGATCCTTTGCTTCAAACTGAAATCCCTGTTGAAGTAGAAAATTCGATTCCACAGACGCTTCCCGACGATGTTGTAAAAGCTTTAAAACAGCCTATTCAAATCAGTGAAAAAATTTCTGCGACTCAAGACATGTTAGAAAATGTGTCTGAAACTGAGATTGAAGTCCAACCGGAAAAGCTTAAAGCTGAACTTCCAAAACCTGAAAAACGATTGGAAAAACTTGAGGCTGAAACTCTAGAAACTGAAATATTACCGGAAGAGGAGGTAGTTGATCTTCCGGTAGAAAATCCAGAAGTGGAAATTCCAAAAAAACAATTGCTCAACGATTTGGTTCAGGAACAGGAATCCCCTGAATTGAGCATGCGGATGCTAAAGGCCGCTTCGCAGCAAACTCTTGGTGAACAAGATACTTCTTCAGAAATCGAACAAAAAATTGTTTTAGAAGAAACCAGTGAGGATCTAGGTTTTGATACTGATGAGCGAAAAAATGATCTTCTAACAACCAAGTCACAGGAAATAGAATCGCAGGAAACCGAATCAGAATTCAAAAGGGAAGATAATCTAGAAGTTAGTGAAACTCCGACAAAACTAATGAAAGACTCAGTTCAACTTACCTCAGATTCCAGTGGAGAAGCGGATCTTGAGGAACTGCCACAACTACCGAGTGAGATCACACAAGGTGAAAACTCAGAGTTATCTAGAAGCCCGGAATTTATTCAGGGAGATACCTCCAGTCAAACGACAAGTGATGTGGAAAATCGGCATTCTACAGCTATGGAACTTTCTGATTCCTCATTTTTTGATTCAGAAATTCAGCAGTCTCCTCCGACGAAAACTCGTAGTGAAGAAGTTCCATTATCAGATTCTCTGGAAAAAGTTTCGGGTTCTATTGGCCCTGAGGATTCATTCGTTGAAGAATTTTCGGAACAAACTGCGGAAGACGAGCAGGATAGTCAAACTTCAGAAATTAAAGCCGATAATGTTGAGAGTGTTGAGTCGAGTAATGACGCAAACAGCCTTTCTACTGAACCTGCACAACAGGAGATGTCGTCGTCAGATGTACAAACTGATTCTCCCCAGGATTCAGTAAAAGATCTTGATCTAATACTGGAAAGTAATTCTAGCAGTGAAGAAATCGTGGCGAGTATTCAGTTGCCTCAAAGAAAAGCCCCAGAAGATTCAAAAAATGCGCAGAAATCACAGAAAATATCTAGACTTTCGTCTAGTTCTAAAAGTACTTCAGAAGCATCTTCGACTGATTTCGGATTTGGAGAGAACTCCGAATCTATAGGGAAGAAGCCAATAACGAATGAGGACAGCACGCCAAAAGAACTTGCTCCATTGCCGGAAAATTATTTCTTAGCCAATCGGAATTCTTCACAAATAACTGATGCTTCAAACACGTTAAAAGCCCCAAGCTCAGCTTCGAACGCTGCTCCTTCAGTGTTCGATCAATCTTCTTTAATCAATAAAAATCGGTCAAAAACGACTGTTACTCGCCTAAGCGGGGCCAAACCCCCTCCACCAAAAGCGCCCAGAGGGGGGTTCAGAAGACTTGGATCAATGTATGAACTCAGCAACTACAATTGGCCTTATGAATCTTATATGGGTAGATGGGCAAAAGCGCTGTTGTATAATTGGAACAATCATCCGCCGGCAGACTACATCCAAGGATTGGTGCCAAACGGCGGTGATGTTTTTGTTTTGGTGACTTTAAATTCAAAAGGTCAAGTAACCGCCTATGAGGTCACTGATGTACAACAGGCATCTGATCGTATGACTGATTCAGTCATAAACGCCATCTTAGGTGTCACAAACTTACCTCCTTTGCCTTCCGATTTCGAAGAGGAAACGCTGCAAGTGCATTTCCGATTCATTTATCCTCCAATATGGTTACTACGTTAATTAAAAAAAATGATTATAATCTGATTAGTACATTTGAAATTTATTTTGTGTGAATTTAAAGATCGAGTGGGGCTGTGGCCAGTTCGTTTGAGCGGCCAGCAGTCTTAGGCATAGTACTTAAGTGATTGGGATGTGATTGGAACCCGGCTTTTTCCATTTGGTGAGGAATTTATTGAATTTTGTGTTTTTAACAGACTATAAAGCAATATAAGCTGACTTGAAGGCAATTTATTGCACTTCAACGTATAAAGGAAGCAGAAAGATAATTGGAATACCTGTCAGAAATTGGAAGGGAGCATTGATGAAAAAAAGCATAAATATCTCCTACTTCATTGTCGCAATGTTGATTGTAAATGCTCAAGATGCTCTTGGAGAAAAATTAAAAGCTGCTATTACAAATTGGCCACCTTGGGAAATCATCGAGGGAACTACTTATAGTGGAATAGAAATCGACATAGTAAAAGCAATTGCGGGGCGTTTAAATTTGGAAGTGGAATTTATAGAATGTCCTTGGTCTCGTTGTCTTAGTTTCACGGAAGCTGGAGAAGTTGACATTAACCCTGGCCTACATAAAACTGAAAAATGAGAAGAGGTTATGGTGTTTGTAACCCCTCCTATATTAGAAAAAAACTCCATTCGGTTTTATACCTTAAAAGGCCATGAAGTCGTTATTAATAAATATGAAGATCTCTACTCCTATGAAGTTGGTTTTCAAAGAGGAACTAGCTATTTTCCCCGTTTTGATGATGATGAAGTTAAAAAATATCCTGTAGTAAGTCCAGTACAGGCAGTTAACATGCTGGCGAGAAATCGTTTGGATGTAATTATTGGAAAAGAGAGTGTTATGGATTATTTTATCCTAAATGAAGGGCATAAAAATAAAATCGAAAAAGCTCCATTTCAACATCAAAATAATCAGGCCGTTTACTTGGCGATTTCAAAGAAATCGAATTTTGCAAAGCGGTTGCCTGAGTTTAATAATGCGATGCGATCTATAAAACATGAAGGAAAGATTGATGACATCATTAATCAGTATTTGGGAAAATAGTAGATGCTCATGATCAATCCTAACTATCCGCATTTTTTTCGAAGCAATCCCCCTTGAACCATTGGCGTAATGTACAGTAGACCAATGTCCGATTGCAGCGTTTCATAAAGCATCTTTCCAGTTCCTTCACATGACAACGACACGTCGCTTACTGCAATGCCAAATTCCCACACGTCTGACATACCTTCAAATGATCTTGCAGGATTTCCCCCTGACACTTGGGCGCATAGAGTCAGGGGGAGGCACCTTCCGAAGAAGTCCCCCCAGTCTCGCAAGGATTAGAAAACTGAGGATAGGGTGTTCCGTTAGTTCCATCACTTCCAGAACTAATGGAATTGGGCACCTTCGGAAAAAAACAATACTTCAATCGCTTATTGGAACTCTTTTGAGAAAACATGCAACTCGGCCTGGAGGAGCATTAATTTCTAGTGTTACAATATTTTACTTTCTCAAAATTCAGTTTTTTGTTGGGAAAAAATAATATTTCTTATGAAAAAAGATTGATCTTGTTTCGGACACAACAATTGAGATTGGATGAATCTGTATTTTTTATTTTAGTTTGATTTTTATAAATAAAATTTGAGTATAGTTTTAACTTTGTTTTAAATTCTATATTTCAGAACGCATTTCTTGGAATATGGTTCAAAAAAAATATTAATTTTTTTTTTCTGATCTCGCATGTTCGACCCTCAACTTTTTGAATTCAATCATCCCGGTGTGCGTGATTTGGCCTGGATCATTGGAAGCCCTCCTTTGATGGCAAATACGGCAGCTATTGATTTGAGTTTAATCCTTTCCCAAGAATGGTTCCTAGATCAATTGCAAGAATATCAGCCGTGGTTGGTTTCATTAGATGAACAACCTGAAGCGTTGGAGCGTTTTCTTGAATCCCGCTCATCTCATCGCTTAGGTCGATACTTCGAAGCATTGGTCGAGTTTTGGTTGATGCATCATGAAAAGTTCGACTTAAAAAAGGCAGGTCAACAAGTGATTGAAGGAGGCCAAACGTTAGGAGAATTTGATTTTTTACTATACGACAGATTCCTCAAGAAACCGTTTCATTGGGAAGTGGCTGTAAAATTTTACCTTGGATATGGGGAAGGTAGCGAGTGGTCTTCATGGATTGGGCCAAGTGCAAATGATCGTTTAGATCTGAAATTAAACAAGCTGCTTCACAAGCAGTTACACCTGGGTAGAACTCCAGCTGGCCAATCCATACTGCGGGATTTCGGATGGGGTATGGTGGAATCAAGAGCTTTTATTAAAGGACAGCTTTTTTATCATCATTCCCAAGGCGTTTCTCCCCAAGAGGCACATCCCTATCATCTAAGAGGATGGTGGTGCTATTTTAGGGAAGCTTCCAATCTCTTTTCTGATGTGCATCGCCGTTGGTTATTGCTGCCCCGAAAACAGTGGCTTGCTACTAAATCTGACTTGGAAGGGAATTTACTGTTGACTGGAGAGTCGGCACTAAAACGGCTTTTACAACTTTATGAAGTTCAGCCTTTGTCAGTAATGATAGCCGGTTTTTCTCAGCACGAATCACTGCTTTGGCGCGAGACGGAACGTGGTTTCATTGTACCAAATACCTGGCCTGAGTCGGGATCAAGCTTTGGGCCGACGGTGTATTAATTTTTTTGAGGTGCTTCCGGATGCGCAAAGATGCTAGGGTTAGGTCGACAATTGCCTAATGCTGGCTCTCGACTTAGAGAGCGGGCTTTCTTAGACACAGTCATTCTAGTGAAAGGAGAAAGGTGCTTATGAAGGCGTCCGATTTATTCGTTAAAGCTTTAGAAGCTGAAGGCGTGAAGTACATCTTTGGAATTCCAGGGGAAGAAAACCTAGATATGCTGAATTCTTTGATCGACTCAAATATAAGGCTCATTTTGACTCGTCATGAGCAAGCAGCGGCATTCATGGCAGCCACTTATGGGCGGTTGACAGGGAAAACTGGAGTTTGCATGTCCACATTGGGACCTGGAGCGACCAACTTTGTAACTGCCGCAGCTTATGCTCAATTAGGGGGCATGCCTATGATGATGATTACTGGCCAAAAGCCCATCAAAAGCAGCAAGCAAGGTCAATTTCAGATTGTTGATATAGTGGATATGATGCGGCCACTGACCAAATACACCAAACAGATAGTAAGTGGTGATAACATTCCTTCTCGTGTTCGCGAGGCAATCCGCCGTGCTGAGGAGGAACGTCCCGGTGCAGTTCACTTAGAATTTCCCGAAGATATTGCCGATGAGAACACTGATGAGCAATTAATTGGTCAAAGTGTAGTTCGACGTCCAATTGCAGAAGAAAAGGCTATCAACCGAGCAGTCGCATTGATTGAGCAGGCCAAGAACCCTTTGTTATTGATTGGAGCGGGTTCCAATCGAAAAATGACCTGCAATATGTTGAGGCAATTTGTGGATAAATTTGGAATTCCTTTTTTCAGCACACAGATGGGCAAAGGCGTAGTGAGTGAGACCCATCCAAATTATATTGGGAACGCTTCCCTTTCAGCCAATGACTTTTTGCATCGTGCTATTGAACATGCAGATCTGATTATCAATGTAGGACACGATGTTGTGGAAAAACCGCCATTTTTTATGACGCAAGGTGGAGTGAAAGTAATTCATATTAATTTTTTCTCGGCTGAGGTAGATCCGGTTTATTTTCCACAAGTGGAAGTTGTTGGCGATATTGCGAACAGCATATGGCAAATCAAGGAGAGACTACAGAAACAGGACTCTTGGGACTTTTCATATTTCATGAAGGTCAAAGAACGAATGGATGCCCATTTACTTGAAGGAGCCGATGACCCACGTTTTCCGATTTATCCTCAACGTTTGGTAGCGGATGTTCGCAAAGCCATGCCCGAAGATGGTCTTATTTGTCTAGATAACGGAGTGTATAAGATCTGGTTTGCCCGCAATTATCGAGCCTATCATCCCAATACAGTTTTGTTGGACAATGCGTTGGCAACGATGGGAGCAGGGTTGCCTTCCGCGATGGCAGCGAACCTCGTGTATCCAGACCGCAAAGCTATGGCCATTTGCGGGGATGGTGGCTTCATGATGAATTCTCAAGAGTTGGAAACAGCTGTACGATTGAAACTCAATATCGTCGTACTCATTTTGCGTGATGATGCATATGGCATGATCAAATGGAAGCAAGCCAATATGGGATTTCCGAATTTCGGGTTGGATTATGGTAATCCTGATTTCGTCAAATATGCGGAAAGTTATGGTGCTTTAGGCCACCGTGTCGATTCCTCAGAAGGGCTGCTGTCTTGTTTGGAAAACTGCCTGAATACTCCTGGAGTGCACGTGATCGATTGCCCTGTTGATTATTCTGAAAATGATCGAATCCTCAATAACGAAATCGCCAAACTCGCAAAACAACTATGATCTATCTGGCCAAACCTTTACGAGAAAGGAGATCCCATGAGCACCCATTTTCGTCTGATGATTCCCGGAGCGACTACAGATGACGGGGAAGTGAAAATTACAGCTCCTTATGATGGTTCCTTGATTGCAACGGCAACTGCTGCTGATAGTGCGGCAGTCGAAAAAGCCTTGGCTACGGCTTATGGTCTGTACCGGGATCGCGATTCTTGGCTAAAACCGCCACAACGGATCGCGATTTTGGAAAAAGTTGCTCAAATGATGAGCGACCAAGTGGAAGAATTGACAGTTGAAGCTGCGCGTGAAGGCGGGAAGCCTTACGGGGATTCCAAAGTTGAAGTGATTCGTGCTATTGATGGCGTCAAAAATTGTATCGAAGTATTACGCACTGAAGGCGGCAACGTGATTCCTATGAATGTGAATGCCTCTTCAAGCAATAAGATTGCCTTTACGCGGAAAGAACCTATTGGCGTAGTTGTCGCCGTCAGTGCTTTCAATCATCCACTCAACCTAATAGTCCATCAGGTGGGGCCCGCTGTTGCAAGCGGATGTCCTGTTATTGTGAAACCTGCCGAAGATACACCCCTTTCATGTTTCCGGTTTGTTCAGATGCTTTATGACGCTGGGCTGCCGGAAGAATGGTGCCAATCTCTGGTGGTCAATGATCTTAAAGTTGCTTCGCAACTGGTTACCGATTCGCGGGTCGGGTTTTTCTCATTCATTGGCAGTGCTAAGGTGGGATGGATGTTACGCTCTCAAGTGTCTCCTGGAACTCGTTGTGCTCTGGAGCACGGTGGCGCAGCTCCAGCTATTGTTGCCGCTGATGTCAACTTGGATGAAGTCGTATCACCATTGCTCAAGGGCGGTTTTTACCACGCCGGGCAAGTGTGTGTGTCGGTGCAACGCGTATTTGTGCATGAGTCGATTGCTCGTGAACTGGCTCAGCGCTTAGCAGATGGGGCAAAACTTCTCAAAGTGGGGGATCCAACTCTTCCTGACACTGAGATTGGGCCGCTGATTCGTTCTAGAGAAGTGGATCGTGTAGAAACATGGGTGAATGAAGCCGTAGAAGCAGGTGCAGAAGTGTTATCAGGTGGCCATCGAATTTCCGATTCCTGTTATGAATGCACGGTACTGTACAATCCTTCTGCCGAGGCAAAGGTGAGTCAAATGGAAATTTTTGGTCCGGTAGTATGTGTGTATCCTTTTTCTAATATTGACGAAGCGATTGCGCAGGCCAATAGCTTGCCGTTTTCCTTCCAAGCGTCAGTTTTCACTAAGGATTTGGATTTTGCTGCTAGGGCATATGCTCGTTTGGATGCCTCTGCTATTATGGTCAACGAGCATACCGCTTTCCGAGTAGATTGGATGCCATTTGCCGGATTACGTCAATCCGGCTTAGCTGTCGGAGGAATTCCCTATACCATGCATGACATGCAGGTGGAAAAAATGATGGTGCTAAAATCAAAGGAATTGTAAGTAATCACCATTTTTCAATGGCGGGCCGGAGATCTAATTCGAAGGTCCAGCCGGTAGGAGTTTGTTGGGTGAGGAAATACACCGAATTGGCAATATCATCGGGGCGAATGAAAAATTCGTCTGGTTTGTCTGGCATAGCTTCACGAGTGCGAGGTAAAGCAATGACAGCGTCAATAATTACGTATGCCACGTGGATCCCTTTGGGGCCTAAATGACGAGCCATTGACTGAACAAGGTTTCGTTGACCAGCCTTCGATGAGGCAAAAGGAGCAAAGTTGGCCCCCCCTTTCAAAGAGGCGGTTGCTCCAGAAACCACTATGTTGCCTTTGCCCGCTTCAATCATTTTAGGAATTACTGCCTGGGCGGCAGCTGCACAGCCTCGCACATTCACTTGCCAATCGATTTCAAAATCTTCCATGGTAGCGTTCTCTATATTCCGGAAATGCCCTGCTCCAGCATTGTAGAGAAGAGTGTCTACAGGACCTAGCTCTTGAGATATTTGGTCGAACACAGATTGAATTTGAGCCACGTCACTTACATCACAAGCATAGCTTTGAGAGCTTTCTAACTCCTGTTCTAGTTGTTTTGAGTAATCAGTTTTACGAGATAACAAAGCAACAGCGTAGCCTTCGTTGTGGAATTTTCGCGCAAAAGCTGCCCCGTTTCCTGGGCCAATTCCTACAATCACGCATACAGGTTTTGACATAAGGTTTCTCCATTAAAAAATTTCAGGTTTTTCCAAAGGGTTTTCACGTTCGATGAGTTCAGGAGCATCTGGAGCCAAGTCAAAGTTTGCGAAAGCCTCAGCTTCGGAAGGATAAAATGGTAAGACCTGATCCAACCCCACTGTTTCGAAGAAACCTATCAAACTTTCTCGTACCCCACACAACAGGACTTTAAAAGGGCGTTGATTGCCTTGATTGAGCCAATGGATCAACATGCCGATTCCTGAAGAGTCGATACGGTTGAGACAATTTAGATTTACAATAAAGCCACGAATAGCAGGGTCTTTTAGGAGAGGTTCGCTGTATTCACTAACATGGCGAGTTTCTGAAACGATGAAATCACCGGTAATAGTCAAGATTCCGATGTTTTGTTCCACACGACAGTTAACAGAGTTTTCGAAACGCTGGTAAGGAATTTCAGGAGAGTCTTCGGTATTCATTAGGACCTTTTCATCAGATTCAGGGCGAAGGAAGATAATTTGATGGGATTTGAAGCAGCAAAATGGTGTCTATTCGATGATCCCGGCGTGAGCCATATCATTGACGATGTTCAGATAAAGGTCGGCTGTGTTCCCACTATCGTCTGCCAGCGTTAAGGCCGATTGCGCCTTCTTAAAGGCAGTGTGCAACCACTCTTTGGGAAGTCGAAGATTCAAGACATCTACCGCGACCCGATAGAAGTAATGCACCAAATTGGCATATTCGATTAGGATTGTGAAGTCAATGGGAAGTTTGGGGAGCTTTCCTACCTTTCGTACCGCTAAACCGTACTCATGATAGGTATGCTTGAAACGCTCCTGGATTTGCTGTCGTACTTCAGAACGTCTATCTCCACTTTCATATTGCCCCACTAGAAATACAAGCTTGCTCATGTGAAGTTTGGCATTGAGAAAATGAAGGAGCGGCTCATGTGAATCGATTTTTCGAAGCTTCTCAATGTACTTCGCGCCTTCATCATGCAGCAACGGAATCGCGCGAAGCAGCAAGAGCAATCGAGTCGATTTGTGAAAGAGTTTTTTCTTCTTGTCCAATTCATGTTTGTTAGAGAGCAGAAAGTCATCTAGCTCCCTCAAACCGAGCTGGAGATCGTTCTTACTCGTCACAGTTTTTAAAGCATTTTTTGCATGATCTTGATGGATTTTGATGATGTCCATATTGCGCTGGATTGCCCCAATACGTTTTCGCAATTCGTTGGACTGCACGGTGTAAATATTTTTTTCCCCATTATTTTGGAGTTTGGCATCCAAGGAAGAAGCTTCGTTTTTGCATTTATAAAACAATTTGGAAAAGTAAGTTTCTTGAGACCACAAAGCAATTTGCAACCCTGTCATGCCCAATTCTCCAAAACAAAGCGCAGTAGCTGCTTGGAGATATAAGGTCCTGAAAACTTCGATTGGCAACTCGCGACCGCTTTTTCCAATTATAGAGACCAGTTCGAGCCGAGCCATCGAATCGGTTGGGTTAAGGCGAATTTTTTTCAAAGCGTCTTTTGCAGCTTTAGAAGGATGCAAGTTGTAGAGTTCTATACCCGTCGCATCCTGAGGGGCTGATTGTTTGTGGCGTAGCACATCGACAGCCTTTTTCATGAAGCTTTGCTCTTTCCAAGTGTTGATATGCTGTTTACGACGTTCGATATCAAGATGCCAATGTTCCAGAAGACCAGGAATGCTGCCTAACTCTTGTGACGCGACCTTGAGGTGCGAAATGCCCTGTTTGGGATCGGAGTCACTTAAGGCATTGTTATTGCCAAAAATATGTTCGTTAATTATTTGTTTGGCTTTCGGTTTTATATTTGGCGCCATGATATTTATTCCATCAAATTTTCCGCATTTTTATGAGAAATCCGTTTCTCAAGACTCTATTTGAAAACAGCTTCAAGCTGGAGCATCTTGAATGTAAAGTAATGCAAAGAGACCTCCAAAACTAGACTAGAATTATTGATAAGGACATATTGAATTGATCAATTGTTCAATCTTTCAAGATTCTGTCGAAAAAACACACCGTGAAGCTTTTTTCTCAAGAGCAATTCCGTTACATTATAGAATAGTATCATGATCAGTCCATTCACTTCACATGACAGGATGTTATTCTGGATGGATTTGCAAGGAATAGGATGTCCCGCAGGGAGTAAATATGGCGGCCGCGCAACAAAAGAAAACTGCCCCAAAAAAAGAAGAGACAGAAAAAAAGTCTCCAGATCAGAAAGGGGCTGAAAAAGATATTATTAATGAAAAGCTGTTCGGTAAAAGCCATCGAACACTAAAAGACATTCCACCCGAACAAGGGCTTACCAATGTCAAAATCCGGCCTAACGAAGTAGGGAACATTCCTGGAATGATTGAACATTGGAAAATGGATATAAAACGACGTCACACTGAGGTAAACGTGTGGCAGAAACAATCGTTTCTTAAACGTGCATCCGAACTATTGAAGGGTAAAAAACTTTCACCAGAAGCTACAGGCGAAGAAATTGCCAAATTGCATCCCACCAAAAACGCCTTAGATTTAGTTAAAAAACTGAAACAGAACCCCTCGGATATGGTGAGTCGACTGGAACTGGTATCGATTGTTGCTAAAAGTGGGCGAGAACTTCCGATTGAAGTGTATCGGACACTTTTGTTGCAGGCGACAGTCGCGTGTTCATTTGATGAGTTGAGCAATGTTGGTTTGCAAAATGTGCTGTGGATTCAAGACGTCTATTTCACCAAGCTGTTTTATCGTAGCAAAGGTGAAGTGGCTTCATTGGAGGACAAGGTCAAATCTGCAGAGGCACAAGCGCAAAAAAATGCATATTCTCTTCAGGCACGACAGCTGCGGACATACGTCAACGAAATCCTCAGAAACATGGAGATCATCAAGAGTTATCAAAAGCATACGGCCAAAGCGCTAGAGAATCAGGCTGTGTATCATGCCACACTCGATTTCGATGAATTTACGGCGTTTCTGTTGGAAGAAGAGACCAAAAAAGGTGGGGTGGAAGACAAAAAACGGGAAGAGCGTCGTCACAACTTGATCAAAAAAACTTCCGAAATATTGCTTTTGTTGCGAGCACTTCCCTTGCTTGGCGATCAAGTGAAACGGGTGGGTGACAGCTTAAAAAAGCTGGATCCGAATGATCCGGTAGTTTTTTTCATGCAGGCCAAAGCGGCTATGACAGATTTGATTTTCAAGGTAAGTCAATACCAAGCGGGAGAACGAACCGATGACGTTCGCCAATCGATTCAAGACGCTTTCAAAAACACCTATCACTTGTATGGTATTGCAACTCGAAAAGTCGGTAAATTGCCAAAAACGAAAATGGAATTCACAATTTTTATCGAATACGCGAGTTTGATCCATTACTTCTATAAGGTGGCAAAAAACACTTTAGGCCTTCCTTTGCCGCGCGAATGGTTGCAAGGGGTTTTGTTGAAGGCCTTAGATATGTTGCAAATGGCACAAGAAACCGGGCAGGTCCAAGACTTAATCATGGATTTGCGAAAGGATTTAGCGGACGAAGGATTTGCAGCATAAACGGCATCAAATTTCGGAGAATGTCGTGTTTTCAATAAATTGTTGAAATTGAAAATTTGAGCTATTGAGATAAATCAAACGAAGCCCGCAAGCATTCTCTGTTTTCCATGCCACTTGACTCCCCGATATAATCATCTCCTGAGGACCCTCCATTGGTAAAGCCAATCGAACCCGTGTTTCGAGGGGAAGTCCTTCTGGAACATGATCATCCCACTCCACTCGAAAACCACCTAAAGAAATATCCGTGATTTTAACGATGGTCTCCAAATTCGGTGCGACTAAATCGGTTTCGAGGATACAGGGTTTGCGTAAAAAGAGACGACGTCGTTGTTTTTGCATTTTATACCTTTTGAACAATCAAGGGTTGGACGCTCCTATTAACGACGGTTGGCTCAGATTGCCTTCGGTCACGTCCATATGATACTGAAGTTTTTTGTTCCCATAGTCTTTCACCAATTGGCGGATCGGGCGTCGTTGTTCGGAGTTCAACTTGGAATACCGGTCCATAAAGGTCCATAGCATTTCATCTGAATTCACTTCAGTTAATAAGATGATTGCTGCTTTCCGCCGGTAGTCGTCTGGGGATTGCAACGCTTCAAAAAACTGATCAAAAGCGAGGTCTTGATCCATTTCCCAGGAGACACGACAGGCTTGAAGACGCACCCGGTGGTTTTCGTGGTTCATGAAGGGTTTGATGGTGTGAAAAACGTTTTCATACCCCGTTAAGCCGACCGCTTCGATTGTGTTTGCCACCACCCTCATATCAGGATGGTGGAGATAGGTTAGAATAGCCTTGAGGTAAGCGGGGCCTCCAAGAAATGCGACAGTTTTCACGGCCCGAGAAATCAGCAAAGGATTTTCACATTTCTTTAACCACTCTCCTAAAGCAGGAACCACCTCCACACAAAAATCCGCTTCAAACAAATTCAAGATCAGCATGGCCACGTCGTGATGACAATTCGTCAGCATTCTACACAACTCTTTGGGATTCGAAAGAATCGGAAACAACGACAAAATCACCAACATGTTTTTTTGAACGGAAACATCATTTTGCAAAAACTTTTCGAGCATTGTTTCTTCATCGAGAAAGCTCACGAGGCGGTAAGTTTGAATAGGATGGGTCTGCCCCTTGATATTGACCATCGCCCCCCTTTCCATCAAAAAGGCTCCTCGGACTTCGGTATAGAAGTCTTCACTGACCAAGGTCGTACCCCTGGGTGCCAAAGTCTCTAATCGTGAAGCTAAATTCACGGTGTTGCCAATTACGGTGTACTCAAGACGTTGTTTTGATCCCACATTTCCGCAAATTGCACGTCCAGTATGGATGCCTATTGCAATTTCCAGTTGATAGGCCGAGAAGTCGGGGAGCTGACGCATTTGCTCCATATATGATTGAATTTCTAATGCAGTGGCAGCGGCACGGAAATAATGGTCTTCTTGAGGAAGTGGCGAATTGAAGACCACCATGATGCAATCGCCTATAAACTTATCGACTACCCCCTGATATCGAAAAACGATATCGACGATTCCCGACCAATAAGTATTGAGCAGGCGAACTAATTCCTTTGAGGCAATTTTCTCGGAAAGTTTGGTAAAGCTGCACAGGTCAGCAAAGAGAATAGTCACTTCAATTTCTTGTCCCTCTAGGTCAAGAGCGACGGGAGATTGAATGATTTTTTCCATCAGTTGAGGAGAAATATATTTGCCCAATAGAGATTGAGTCTCAGAAATTTCTAGTCGCTCGCGAATAGCATCATTTTCCAACTCGTTGACGTACCAAAGCAGCTTCAACAGATTGTGATATTCTGCCTGCGATTTAGCAAAGACCTGCCATGGTTCATCGGTATCCGTTTCAGCAATGCCGATTTTTGAAGAAGAACGAAATAGAAATAGAACTCCAATGGAATCTCCTTGAAAAACTAAGGGGTACACTATGATGCCGCCATGTTGAGTGCCCAAAGGATACAATCGGGGCTCTTGGAGATCACACGCGATTTCGGCATAATTCAACAAATTTCGAAAATCGAACGCTTTGTGAAACGCTTCTCCTTCAGGATAAGAGATGCACGGCAGCCAGCCTTGCCCATAAAAATCCTTAACTAATATCGCGGTTTCATCCACTTTTAGCAAAGAAGCGAGTCCACTGATGAGTTCCTTTAAAAAAGGAATGAGTTGAGGGTTGGCGTCTTCAATCGCATCCAATTGTAAGGTGAAATCGAGGACTTCATATAGGTAGTCAATTTCCTCCCGGACTTGTACAAAAGCTTGGGAGGTGATCTTTGGAAAGCGTTTGGGCATCGTTTCTCTCTTCCCATGAATTCAACAACTGAAGAACCTTGCGAATGACTCAATCGTCAGCAAGGTTGTGTGCAAAGCATATCAGAACCCAGGGTTGAAGGGAACCGATTTGCCGTTGCACAACCTATTCATCGCTCAACAGTTTGAGAGCTTTTGCGGTCCAAATTTCTATTTGTTCTAGGTTGCCTTGATAACCAGCCTCTTCCAAGTGAGCTAGAATTTCTGTAAGGGGAGAGTCGTACTGGCTGCACAGGTTTGCGATTTGTAGAATATGGTCAATGAGGTGATCGCTTTGAAAAATTGGAATTTCGGCCAAAGACTGAAATTCCTTAAGCAGATGAGGCTTGAGGGAGTCTGGAAGGACGGTTGTGGCACTCGAACCGCTTGACATGGATTTGTTGCTTTTCTTAACGGGCAAATACTTAGCAAGCAGGGACTGGAGCTTCTGAAAATCTAAGGGTTTGGTGAGCGTGGCTTGAACGTGATCTGCGGTAATTTTCGATTGGCCTTCAAATACATCAGCAGTCATCAGTAGGATCGGAAGCGATTGAAAATCTGGAAAAGACCGAATCTGCCGGATTGCTTCCAGACCATCCATTTCGGGCATGTGCAGATCCATGAGAACCAAATCAGGTTTTAAAGCATGAGTTTGTTCAATCCCTTCTTGTCCATTTTCAGCGACATGGATATCGACATTTTGGTCCTTGAACCATTGCCGCATCATGTTTTGATTCATGGAGTTGTCCTCAACCAACAAAATAACCCTATCAGAATCAAAATCCATTCCATCCAGATCGATTGGTTGTTTGCTGGAAGAAGGGGTTTTTTGCTTCAAAGGAATCCGAGCCGTGAAACTCGAGCCTTGGCCGACCTCACTTTCCACCTCGATCTCTCCGTTTAACAAACTGACCAGTTGTTTAGTAATGGCCAACCCAAGTCCTGTGCCACCAAATCGTCGGGTGCTAGAATTATCTGCTTGTTCAAATGGTGCAAAAATCGCTGTAAGGCGTTCTGGAGCAATTCCGACCCCTTGATCCTTCACTTTCAACAATAAACTTTGTCCGTCTCGTAGTGCTTCCAGGCGAATGCCTCGTCCTTCGGGAGTGAATCGTAACGCGTTACTCACTAAATTCATGAGAATCTGATTGATTTTAGTTCGATCCGAGAAAACAACAGAAGGCACCTGAGGATCGATGAAATACGTAAATTTGACCTTTCGCTGTTCAGCTTGGGTTTTATGGATGTGGTAAATTCCCTGTACCAGCAATTTTAGATGGATTTCTTCTTCGGAGGTCGACATCTTGCCGGCCTCGATTTTAGAAAGGTCAAGAATGTTGTTGATCAATTCAGAAAGCGCCTGTCCGCTAATTTGAATATTGTGGATGAATTCCTGGAAATCCTTTGACAAATCCTGAGCCTTGGTACGGTTCTTCAAAATTTGACTGAAACCGATGATGGCATTTAGAGGAGTGCGGATCTCGTGGCTCATGTTGGCTAAAAACATGGATTTGGCTTGGTTGGCCGATTCTGCTTTTTCCTTGGCAATCTGCAAATTTTCTAACAATTGATGCCGTTCAATCGCATAAAATATCGTGCGTTGGAGCAATTCGGGAGTGATCTGCCTTTTGACGAGATAATCTTGAGCGCCTTGCCGAATCAAGCGCTTGCCAAGCACGAAGTCGTTGTCTGTGGTCAAAACAATGATCGGTATTCCAGGAACCTTGGCATTCACTCGAATTAGTGTTTCTTCGCCCATACTGTCTGGGAGATAGAGGTCCAAAAAAATGATATCCACCCAGCTTCGTTCTAAAAACAACAATCCATCTTCAAGAGAAGCCGCATGGATCAACTCCCAATGAGGTGAGCCAGGAGTTTGTTGGATTTTGCCTAAGAGTTTTTGAAGTCGAGTGAATTGAAGTTGGTTGTCTTCCAACAAGAGAATTTTCAGAGAGTCTGCGGTGTTGACTGCTGAAATGGGTTCGGGGAGAGGGGCTTCAACCCGCGCCATGATTGCGTGAAGGGTGGAAAGCTCAAAAGGTTTGTTGAGTAGGGCCAACACTTCAAACTGTTGGGCTTCTAGAGACAATTCTTGGTCTTGAAAACCGGTCATTAGAATGATCGGAGTTTGATAACCATGCTTTCTAAGTTTCTGTACAAATTCGATGCCTCCCATTCCTGGCATCTTCATGTCGGTCAAGATCGTTTCGAAAAAGCCAGGACGCTGCATGAACAATTCCCAAGCTTGTTGTCCATTTTCTGCTGTTTGTACATGGTAGCCGCGACGTGTAAGGAATCTCTCAATGGTTGTGAGAATGATGGCTTCATCGTCTACTACCAAAATGTTCATAGTCCATTTCCTAAGACATTTTCTGGCTCGATACGAGCTTGAACACCATTTTGATCGTGGCGCACCCAGCGTGCATGAGCGATCAACTGGGGAACAAAGCGAACTTTTTCAGAGGTGGTGAGATAAGAACCATTGTTGTTGATTCGAGCAATATACGCAAACTTTTCTTGCCGATATTGGCCCAATCGAAACTCAATTACGGTGCTTGACTCACGGCCAATTGTAGGTACGTTGGCATGGATTCGATAGATCCAATAGTTATTTTGTAGCCCCGGTTCCCAAAGGCCTCCTTGCAATCCATATTTGGTAAGGTCGACCACGGTCATCGCAAGGTCCTGAGAATCGCCATATACGACTGCGTCAAACACGAGCCGCAGTTTCAGTTGCAGGAAGGCTTCAGGGGGGACTACGAAATATTTCATATCTTCAATGGCTGCTTCATGTCCTTTTTGAGCGGCCCGTTGTATCCATTTTTCAGCCTGTCTTTTGTTTTGGAGCTTACCAGGAATGGTTCGATAGAGGTGTCCCAACCAGTATGCTCCCTCAATGTTTCCCTGTTCAGCTGCACGTCTAAACCAGCGAAACGCATTTGAATAACTCTGAGGCACGCCTTCTCCTACTAAGTA
This sequence comes from SAR324 cluster bacterium, assembly GCA_028281495.1. GTDB lineage: Bacteria > SAR324 > SAR324 > SAR324 > NAC60-12 > JANQJU01. Next base: position 265,851 of record JANQJU010000029.1, on the reverse strand, counting down.
CAGGCGTCCCAACGCTGTTTGCGCTGGCCCATAACCATTCTCTGCTGATCTTTGAAACCAAGCAACAACAATTGCTGGTTTCACATAAGCTCCATGCTCCCTCGTGTAGAGCCGTCCCAAATGGTATTGCGATTCTGAATGGTTCTTTCGAGCTGCTCGTCGGAACCACTTGATGGCTTCGTCGACATCGCGTTCGACCCATAGACCATCGCGGTAGTTTTGTGCCACGACAAACTGAGAAAAAGGATCGCCAAGAACAGCAGTAGTGATGAACAACCGATCAGCTGCTTCTGGATTAGCAGCCACTCCCAATCCATCCCTATACATAAACGCCAGATGCAATTGAGCGAGACGGTTTCCGGAGTCGGACAACTGCTTCATTTTGGGAAAAGCCTTTCGAAACCATTTTTCCGCTCGAACACGGTCCGGCTGCACTCCCAATCCGTCCCAAAACAGTTTTCCCAATGTATACCAGCCAAAAGGATGCTGTTGCTCAGCAGCGCGTTTTGCCCAATGTAACGATTGAGACCAATCTTGAGGCAATCGCGCCCCTCTCCGATAATAGTCCGCGAGCACCCCTTGGTAGTAGGCGATACCCAATTCCGCTTTGTTGCGTATGGATTTTAAGGATTCGGCAGCGTTAGCCGAAAAACATCCAATTGTGAGAAGACTCACTAGCCCCACTATGATTCGAACCTGCATTTTCTCTCCTCATTTCTCGTGCACATTTTTTCATATAGGATCGTTTTGATTTTCGCTAACAAACTCTCAAACGGAGCTTCGAATCCCTTTGATTTGTCATTAACAAATCGTCCCAAAAACCAGCAAGAATTTCCGTTGCGCTTGCGTCGATTTTCGAGTTAGATTCGTCAGGAAGTGTTACCCATGCAATCGCAAAAATATAACGATGTAATCAAATTAAGAGGCACTATGGAATTTGATCCTAAAGAACATCCGCACCGGCGGTTCAATGCCTTGAGTGGAGAATGGGTATTGGTTTCTCCGCACCGCACGAAACGGCCGTGGCAAGGCAAGCAAGAAGCAACGACAGGGGACAATCGTCCAAAATATGATCCGAAATGTTATTTGTGTCCGGGCAACGAAAGGGTAGGGGGGGAACGAAACCCGCAATACAAGAACACTTTTGTATTTGACAACGATTTTGCCGCATTGTTGCCCGACGCTCCCGAAAGCGGTTCGGCAACGAACCCTTTGTTGCAGATGCAAGGGGTGCGCGGAAAATGCAAGGTGATCTGTTTCTCGCCTCGACATGATCTGACCTTGCCGGAAATGGAGGTCGCCGATATCAAAGAGGTGATAGATTTGTGGGCCGAACAAGTGGACTTATTAGGTAAAACCTATCGATGGGTTCAGGTTTTTGAAAATAAAGGTGCGGTGATGGGGTGTTCCAATCCACATCCCCATGGCCAGATTTGGGCAAGCTCATTTTTGCCCAACGAGCCCAGCCGAGAAGAGCGAACCCAAAAGGCCTGGAAAGCGGAACGAGATTCTATATTGTTGAAAGATTATGTTGAGCTTGAACTGGAACAGCAAGAACGTGTGATCGTTGCCAATGATCACTGGGTATTTGTGATTCCATTTTGGGCCGTTTGGCCTTTTGAAACTTTGTTGCTTCCCCGCCGACACATTCGACACTTACCAGAATTGACAGAAGAAGAACGTCACAGTTTGGCAGATGTGCTCAAACGCATGCTTACACGCTACGACAATCTTTTCCAAACCTCTTTCCCTTACTCAATGGGATGGCATGGGGCACCCCATGATGGTGGGGATTACGAGCATTGGCAATTGCATGCACACTTCTATCCTCCATTGTTAAGGTCGGCAACAGTGAAAAAGTTCATGGTTGGCTACGAGATGCTTGGTGAAGCTCAACGTGATATCACGCCAGAGCAAGCTGCCCAGCGATTGCGGGAGCTATCGGAAGTCCATTATAAGAGCACGATGAAATGAAAGGTGGAATGCCCTATGTCACTACAATCACTCGTTATTGAAAAATTTAAAGAGCGTTATCAAACGGATCCCTCTTTAGTGGTCCGTGCCCCTGGTCGTGTGAATTTGATTGGGGATCATACTGATTACAATGATGGTTTTGTGATGCCTCTTGCAATCGACCGTGCGGCTTGGATCGCATTACGCCCTCGGTCGGATCGCGAAGTTCATTTGCACTCGCTCGACTATCCTGAAGCCCTGACCTTTTCTTTGGATGACATGCAGAAAGGCTCTGGTTGGGCTGAATATGTGAAAGGGGTCGCTTGGGTTCTGAAAAAACAAGGTCACGCCTTATCCGGTTGGGAAGGGGTTGTGACCGGGAACGTACCCATGGGGGCTGGGTTATCGTCCTCAGCCGCTCTTGAGTTGGCTACCGCACGTGCTTTTTCGGCAGTGTCTGGAATTGATTGGGATGCTGCAACTATGGCACAAGTTGGACAACAGGCGGAAAATGAATGGGTGGGAATGGAGTGTGGCATCATGGATCAAATGATTTCAGCAGCAGGTCAATCCGGACACGCTCTTTTGATTGACTGCCGTTCCTTAGAAACGACAGCGGTTCCCATTCCTCAAGGGACGGTCGTGGTTGTGCTCGATACGGCCACTCGGCGGGAATTGGTCACCTCTGCTTATAATGAGCGACGAGCACAATGTGAAAGTGCGGCTCAGTTTTTCGGAGTAACTAGTTTGAGGGATGTCACTTCGGAGCAATTTCAAGCCCACGCTGCCGAATTGGCCCCTTTGATTCGGCAACGTGCTCAGCATGTATTAACTGAAAATGCACGCACTCTGGCAGCTGTTGAAGCAATGAAACAAGGTGATGCCCACCAGCTAGGGAAGCTCATGTATGAAAGTCACAAAAGCTTGCGAGATGACTTTGAAGTTTCTGGCGATGGACTCAACGCGATGGTGGAATGCGCACGAAAGGTCCCTTCTTGTTATGGTGCTCGAATGACGGGAGGAGGATTTGCAGGATGTGCCGTTGCGCTGGTGGACCAGGATGATGTGGAAAACTTCCGAAAAATTGTCTCTGCAAGCTATCAGGAGGCGACACAACTGACTCCAAACTTATATGTCTGCGAGGCGACCAATGGAGCCGAAGTGCTCTAAATCTTCACATGGGATCAATCGGATTCGTGGCGTTTCAGTTCTTTGAACATACGAATCTGATTGCCCGATTCATTCCATTCAACCCGATCCATAAATGATCGAATCAAAATCAGCCCCCTCCCGCTTGAAAGCAATGCAAGCGGATCGTTTGGATTCGGCAGGTTGCCAAGGTCGAAACCATTTCCTTCATCTCTGATTTCAAACTCCACTGCATCTGAGTGCACCCGGTAACTGACATGCACTCGTCGCATTTTGAATTCCGGATCGTTTTCTCGTGTACGAATCAAGGCTTCGAAGTTTTCCCAAGAACGTTCTTTCAAAACCGAATCTACCTGCAAATTGCCGTGAATGACTGCGTTGGTGAGCGCCTCATGCAAGCACAACCCCACATGATTGGTATTGATCGGGTAGGGCATGCAGACCGCCGTATAGTAGTCTTTCAGATAGGCCTGTATGCGGGGAATGGCTTGCGTTTCGCTTGGAAAATCCAAATGGACTTCACGTATACTTGCCAACAAATCGGTTTCCATTACAGGAGCTTGGCGTATCGAATTTAACTTCTCTAACGCCTGTTCCAACAATTCGGGATCAAACGGCTTGACCAAGAAATCGAATGCCCCCATCCGAAGTGCCTGGATCGACATTTCCAAATCGCCATGACCCGTCATAATGATGACAGGAATCTTGGAGTGCTTTTCCCGTACTTTTTGTAGCAAGGTTAAACCGTCCATGACGGGCATCTTGACATCGGTCAATACAGCATCAAATGTTTCGGCACACTCTCGAAAAACGTCCCAACCCAAAAGTCCATTTCCAGCTGTCATCACCTCATGTTTATTTCGACGGAGACATTTCACGATCTCATGCAATAGATCGTCTTCATCCTCTACCACTAAAATGTTCATACTGACTCCTGTAACTACAAATCTGTTGGCAAATACATAGCAAAGCAGGTTCCTTCTTTTCCGGTAGAAAGGACTTTGAGTTCTCCGCCGTGATTTCGAATGATGCCATAACTAATAGAAAGGCCCAAACCTGTTCCCTTTCCTACTTCCTTCGTCGTGAAAAACGGGTCAAAAATACGCTCTAAGTCATCTTTAGGAATCCCTTTACCGGAGTCTTGGACTTCGGTCACTACCCATTCTTCTTTGAGGTAAGAACGCATCCAGATTTCCTTGTGCTCTTGATCGTCCAAAGCATCTCGGGCGTTACCCAAAAGATTGATCAATACCTGCTCAATTTGAATAGGAAGGCAGTGGATCGACGGAAGGCCCTCTGTCAATTCAAGATGGATTTGAATTTCGCGAGATTTCAGCTGCTCTCCAAACAACATGAAGGATTCATGAATGATATCGTTCAAATCGACTTCTTCTGTTGGAGCATCCTGAGTGTCTCTACCAAAAGTACGCAGATGTTTAATAATTTGTGAGGAACGATCCACCTGTTTGACCACTTTTTTCAGTGATGGTTCCACGTCCTCCCAAAAATCAGCTTCAATGTCTTTGATTAAATTCCTCGCACACATACGAATTGTGAATAAGGGTTGATTCAGCTCGTGAGCAATTCCCGTGGCCATCTCTCCCAAGGATGCCAGTTTTGAGGTCTGAACGAGTTGGGCTTGAGCGTTTCTTAGTTGGCGCAATGTACTTCGTATTTGTTCCGTGCGTTGAATGACGCGTTTTTCAAGAGCGATTGTGGTTTCGATATCCTCTAAAGTGAGTGCCACAAATTGAGAAAGTGTGTCGATGAAATTCCGATCTTCCAAATGCAATTGAGGAGCCTTTTCCAGCCCTTCAAGCTCTAAAACGCCTTGCAGTTGACGGTTGCGCCACATCGGCACCACCAAGCGTCTATCCTGAAAGAAACAACCACCCGACTGTTTACCAGTTGTTGCATTTGTTTTGATGGAGGCTGGAAGGGAATAGGAGAAGGAATGAAAAATCTTAAACTGATTGGGCAACATGAGTAGCGGGTTTTTTTCCGGAAGTTTTTCAAGCGGAAGCTGAAAATAGGTAAAACCTTCAACCCTTAAGTTAGGAGTTTCATGGAAGTAGATGTGGAGTGTCATAGGGTAAGGAAGAGGGACAATGCCACAGATAGCTTGTGTTGTGCGCATCATCGCCGTGAATTTGTCATGTGAGGCGGCAATATCTCGCGTACAGCTCAATAGGAATTTCAGACGATGGCTTGCCCGCTCTAAAGATTCTTCACATGAGATATGGGTTTGGCGGATGGATTGAAAACTTTCATGTATTCCTTCCAAGTTTTTCGATACAGCATGAAGTTCTGAAGACTGGGGGCCGGTAAGAAAATGAGAAGCATCCCACTTTTCCTCACCGATAGAGGCTGTCATTTTGGTCACATTTTCAAAGGAGCGTCCCAACAAAGACTGGCTGGTTTGCCGTAAAATGACCCAAAGTGCCCCGGCTTGAATAGCAACTCCCACCGTCACAACGGTTGCTAGGACCCAACTGATATTGCTGAAAAAAAATTCGATCAACGTTACAGACACTGCAACGATACAATACAGCCCAAAAGTTTTTTTCACAAGTTGGGTCGCTAGGGATGGTGGATGATGAATCCTAGAGTCGGAGGGCATAGTCGTTTTAGATTGAGGTCTACCAGTTTCAGCTCGCTTCAAGCGTGCCACAACCTAACACAGCCCCCCTCCAAATCCAACTACCGACCCCGCTTTTTGCATTGGGTTATGCATTGAAAGATCCTGTGAAATCCGAGTTCACGTTCTTGGTCACTGCGGATGCTACAATGGGCGAGGAATTTCCTGAAATCCCATCCCCACCACGAGAGCCAATCCATTGATCTCTTCGGGATCATCGAACGTGGTGACATGCTCATAAATCGAATACTCCCATCCCAAGGTCATCTCGGCTCCTCGGATCACTTCGAAAGTCGAACTCATTCCAACCGTGAACCCTCGAAGCTGGGTCGGAACGACTGTGGTTCGCCCTTCTTCATCCACCGTTGAAAGCTGTCCTGTGAGGAAGTCCGTATATATGCCGTACAAACAATTGAATCCTTTGTGATAGCAATAGCCGCCTCCGATGCCGATTGTATACAATTCGGAAACTCCGAGAGAATCGATAAATGCCTCCCTATTTTCTGAAATGGTTGTTGTTTCGGCGGCTTCATCGTCCAGCCGAATGTCTGCACGGCCGGCTCGTACTTTTAGGATTGGAGTCCCACCCCCAAGGCGCTTTGCTACAAACGGAAATTCCCAGGTGATTCCGGCATTCCAATGGCTCATTGATTCAAACTTGTCTTCGGAGTCCAAACTTCCGCTATTGACGACAAACCCAAAATCGAGGGATCGGAATGCAATGTAATCCGGATTTTGTTTTGGGCGGTTTATTAAAGAGGGTAGAGCTGCTCCCGAGGGGGGAGATTTTTCAAATGGAGCGTTTCTCCCGGTTCCTGAATCAAGCTTCATTTCATCGAATTTTGGAAATTCAGTCTGGGCATAAAGGGAACTGGCTAGAATCGTGTGGATCAATAAGATCAAAATCCCGCGTACATAATTCATAAGACCTTTTAAATTTAGGGTTGGAAAAATCACCCCATTGGGTGGCTGTTTCCACTCTGCATTAAGGTCTTAAGGAAAATTGAAAGAATCGATCAACGGGTCTGATGCGTCGACAATTGGTTGGCTTGATAATTTAATCCATCAGCCATTCAAACCATATTTTTTGATTTTCCGATAAATTGTGGCGGGATGTATGCCGAGTAATTCAGCGGCACGAATTTTATGAAACCCCGTTTGCTGCAAGGCACTCAGGATGCGTTGTCGGTCGTGTTCGGCGGCAGTCACCGGGGCATCGTTTGTGGATAAAAACGAAGTTGGAGCAGGGGAGTGCTCCCGAAGGTCATCTGGAAAATGGTCGATTTGAAGTACGTTTTCTTGGCTCAAAGCAAAAGCAAACTCGATCACGTGCTGAAGCTCCCGGACATTTCCAGGCCATTGATAATCGAGTAGTTTTTGAAGGGCATTGGGCGCGACCAAACGAACACGGCGGTCTTCGCGAGAATTAAGACGATCTATGAATGTAGAAATAAGCAATGGGATATCCTGGACGCGCTCACGTAAGGGAGGCAATCGGATAGGTACCACGTGCAAGCGGTAATAAAGATCTTCCCGAAATTTTTTCTGTTGAACCAATTGTTTTAGGTTTTGATTGGTGGCTGCGATGACTCGGACATCCACACGTATGGGCTTGGTACCACCGACTCGCTCGAAGGTTTGCTCCTGCAAGGCTCGCAGCAATTTGGCTTGGCATGAAAGCGGAATCTCGTCGACTTCGTCTAAAAATAGAGTCCCGTGATGAGCCAACTCAAAACGTCCCGGTTTGGCCTGGTGAGCGCCTGTGAATGATCCTCGTTCGTGGCCAAAAAACTCGCTTTCCAGCAAATCAGGCGATATTGCGGCACAGTTGATCGCATGAAATGGGCCTTGTGCTCGCTTGCTGCGATCATGAATTTCTTGGGCTACCAGTTCTTTACCGGTGCCGCTTTCTCCCATGACCAATACATTTGCTGCGCTAGATGCAACGCGGTCGATCAAATTGAAGATTTCTGCCATCTGAGGATCGCAACTGATCAAACGCCCAAACGCGATGCCCCGTGCGTTTTGCCGGATGAGACGTTCTTCTTCGCGCAAGTCTTGAAATAACATCAACCAACCCCCACTGGCTTCGGGTTCGAGCGGAATCAGCGACATCCGTACAGGAATGATGGATCCATCGTGAGCATAGATCTGTGTTTTGAGATCGGTCACTTTGGTCCGGGTTTGGAAATGTTGATGAAACTCTCTGTTGCTTCTGGTTTCGGTGATTCCCAACACTTGGGTAATGGGTTGAGGAATTGCTTTGGATTCATCCATTCCGGTCAATTGACGTGCCTTCACGGAAATTCGTTGAACGCAAAGGGTTTCATCCAACACAATCACCCCTTCGGCCATACTATCTAACGTGTCCTGTAAAAAAGTATGCTGCCGAGCCAGCTCTTGATAAGCAGCCTCTTTCGCCTGCAATGCCGTTTTCAATTCATCATAAGCCTGTTCTTTCGCCTCAATTTCTTGCTGCAAATCTTCCGAGTACTGCAAAAGCTTCAATGTATGCTTGATCAATCCTTTCAGCGCGAACAAATTAACGGGCTTGCTAAGAAACGCCTGCACACCCAACTCGTAGCAAGTCTTGGTGGCTTCATATTCGCCGTATCCGGTGAGCACAATGAGTGAATGGGCCAATTGTTTCGATGGCTGCAATTGCCGTAGAAAACCCAACCCCCCCATACCCGGCATCTTCAAATCTAAAATTGTGATTTCGGGTTGATGTTCTTGAAACAATTCGAGTCCCATTTCCCCACAATCTGCGGAATAGACCAAATAGCCTTCATCTGAGAGAGAATCGACCAACCCTTCACGAATAAAAGAATCGTCATCAACGACGAGCAGTCGATGAAGATAGGTTTTTTGTGTAGGATCATGAGACGGCATCGAGCCTCCATTTAGAAAGTGAATTCATGAGCAAAGCATTTAAGACTATTTCTATATTTTGCATTTCTTCGCATTTTGCGAAAGAAAATTCGCATTTTTTGGCAACTGTCGAACATTCCAACATGATGTGCTTAAAACATGCTGCTGAACGAATATTAACCGACTGAAATTAAAACACTTTCTGATGTGGTATAACTTTCGCAGCAAGTAACAGATATTCGAAAGAAACCGATCCTCCTCAGAACAAATGAAGGGGGTGTATTCAAGTCTTGCGTGCAATAAGCAATCGCGCCTATTGTTTTTCTTAACCGAAGATGATTCTTTCATCCGGTTTTGTGTTGATGAAATGTTCCTACACTTTGATGCTAAAGGTTATGAAATGAAGTGGAACCAAAAGTTGTCTTGGAGTTTCGCCTCGGTTTGTTTGTTTCCTCTCTTAGCCAGTCTCCTATTGCTTTGGGAACATCACCTACTCGAGAAACGCCTATTTGAACTGACGTATCAAATTTCCGATAAGGCCTTGCCAGAAATCCAGGCGCTGCAAAAGGCCATGCTTGCCGAGTTGCAATGGATTCACAATGCAGCGTGGTTTTGTCTGTTCTTGTCCATGTTTTTTGCCCTCGCCTTCACCGTCCGGTTTTCACAAAGCTTTCGTCGTGCCGTTTTGCATTTGCAACGGGTCATGCAGCAACTGGGGAAAGGTCGTCTGGAAACGCGGAGTGAGTTGCTTACTCAAGACGAATGGCAGGAGTTAGGTGATTCCCTAAATCAAATGGCGACGAATCTCGAAACGACTACGATTTCCCGGAACTACTTGGAAAACATTCTCGATTCTATGGTGGAAGCCCTGATCATCACTTCTCCAGAAGGCATGATGCGTAGCATCAATCGGGCAGGCTGGGAATTGTTTGATTATGCTGAACAGGATCTACTTGGTAAACCGGTCGATTTGTTGTTCAACACCGATTCGGAATCAGAAAAAAAAGCGTTTTTGGGGGCTGCGCATCGAGAATTGTATCTACGTGGATTTGTCCAAGATTTGGAAAGAGTTTGCGTCGCAAGAGACGGCCGGAATATCCCGGTTTTACTTTCGGTGGCATTGGTTCAAAATGAGCAGGGTGAGGCCCAAGAAATGATCTGTGTGGTGCAAGACATCTCAGCCAGAAAGCTCGCGGAAGAGAAGCAGCACGAACTAGAAGAGCAACTACGCAAGACTCAAAAAATGGAAGCCATCGGGGTGTTGGCAGGAGGGATTGCCCATGAGTTTAATAATATTTTACAAGGGATTTTGGGCTTTACTCATCTGGTTCAGATCAAATTGCCAGCTGCTACCCAAGAGCAGCACAATTTGAGCCAAGTTCAACGCCTCGGTTTGAGAGCCAGTAATTTGATTCGTCAAATCCTCACTTACAGCCGCCAAGAAAACCAAGAAATGGAACCTGTCCGGCTCTCTCCGATTGTTCAAGATGCGCTCAAAATGATGAAAGCCACGTTGCCTTCAACGATTGAAATTCATCAACATGTGGAAACGACCGACGATACAATTCTTGCCAACTCGGATCAAATTCATCAGGTGGTCGTGAACCTATGCGCCAATGCCGGGTATGCCATGCGGTTAGAAGGTGGAGCGTTGGAGGTACGATTGACTCAAGAAACTGTGGAGGAAACCATTGAGGGAAAAACGATTCCTGAATTCAACGATTACTTAAAACTCTCGGTTCGTGACACAGGTGAAGGGGTTCCCTCCGAAGCGATTGATCACATTTTTGATCCGTTTTTCACCACCAAGCCAACGGGCGAAGGCAGCGGGATGGGCTTGTCGGTCGTTTTGGGAATTATTGAAAATCATAGTGGAACGATCACTTGCAACAGCCAGCCCGGTGTCGGGACCGTTTTTGAAGTTTTGTTGCCCCAAGCAGAGGTGGTGTTTCAATATGAATTGGAAAATCAACCATTGATCGAACACCCTTTGGGAACTGTATTGTTTGTCGATGATGAAAGTTTTTTGGTAGAGGCTGCTCGCGAATTTTTGACCCAACTGAATTGTCAGGTCGTGGCTACGACTTCTCCCTTGGAGGCCTTAGAGCAATTCAAGGCCGACCCCCAGCGGTTCGATTTGGTAATTACCGATCAAACCATGGCACAGATGACGGGGGTGGAATTGGGGAAAGCCGTGAAACAATTACGCCCTGATATTCCGATGGTGCTTGTGACCGGTTTTAGTGAACTCGTAACAGAAGACATCGCGAAGTCGATAGGGTTTCGTGAGTATATTCTCAAACCGTTGTCCTTTGCTGCTTTGAGCCGGGTCGTTACAAGTTTTCTGGCAAAATCGCTTTGAGAAACCGTATACCATTTCTGCCTTTAGGGAGGGCCTCATGACGGAAACCCCAATGAAGCGTCTCATTCGAGAAAACACCGAAATCTTAGATTATCTGAAGAAAGCCAGATTGTTCGGTCACTTGGACGAAGATTTATTGAAGAAACTGGTGCCGCTGTCCGAGGTGGTGAGGTACTCCAAAGGGAGTGTTGTTCTGAAAGAGGGACAGGTCAATGATCGTGTGTTTGTGGTCATCCAGGGGATTGTATCCATCTACGTGGAAAACGAGCATATCCTGACATTGCGGAGGGTTGGAGACATTTTTGGGGAAATGAGCATTATTGATGATAAACCCTGCAATGCGACCGTGGTAGCGGACACCGAAGTGCAATTGTTCAGCCTCCAGGCTCGCAATGTGGGACGCTATACCGATATCCAACCCAAAGAAATACAGAATATCCTATATCGCCTCTTCTCCAAGGTTCTGAGTGAGAAGCTCTCGCTCACCACCTTTAAAGCCAAGCAGTACGAAATTCGAAATCGACAGCTCGACGAAGCGCAAACCATCTTGTTTCAAGCACACGAAGAGCTAGGCACACAGATGCGTGAGCTACAAGCCACTACGATTTCCAAAAACTTTTTCAACAATGTGATTCAATCGATGATGGGATCGCTGGTGGTGTTGAGCGCAGAAGGCACCATCAAAATGGTGAATCAAGGCACATTGGATATGTTGGGATATGAAGAGGAAGAATTGATGGGGCAACCCATGCAAACAATTTTAGCAGCCGAAGAATTCTTCCAGGAAGCCAGTCTGGATGATCTCAAAGCGGTAGGACTCGTGATGAATGTAGAGGCCCATTATCTAACCAAAGACGGCCAACACATTCCCATGCTGTTTGCGGCTTCCGTGATGTACGATGAAAACCAACAAGAACAGGGCATGGTGTGTGTGGCTTTAGATATCACCGAACGTAAAAAGGCAGAAGCCGAACAAAATAAACTGGAGTTACAACTGCGTCATACTCAAAAAATTGAAGCGATTGGGGTGTTGGCCGGTGGCATTGCCCATGAGTTCAATAACATTTTACAAGGGATGCTCAATTACGCAGAATTGTCGGCTCTACGGATTCCAGAATCCAACCCTGCTCGTCAGTATTTGCGTCAAGTGTTGCAATTGGGCGAACGGGCGGGAAACCTCATTCAACAGATTCTCACTTACAGCCGTCAAGAAACTCAAAAATTGGACCGCATCCGTCTGATTCCAATTATCGAAGACACCTTGCAGATGATGCGGGCCACCTTGCCAGTCACAATTGAAATTCATCAACACTTTGATGTCTCGGAAGACACTATCTTGGGAAACTCGGGTCAGATCCATCAGGTTTTGGTCAATTTGTGTACCAATGCCGGATATGCCATGCGGGAGAAGAATGGGAAATTGGAAGTCTTTCTTGCCGACCTCACCCCTGAAGATCGAGAAGGTTGGAACGATTTTTCTGCCGACCGCGAATATCTAAAATTGAGTGTGAAAGACAATGGGACAGGAATGCCTGCGGATATCATGACCCACATTTTCGACCCGTTTTTTACAACTAAACCAGTGGGGGAAGGCAGCGGGATGGGACTGCCTGTGGTGCATGGGATCGTGGATTATCACGATGGGAGTATTCACTGCTGGAGCGAACCGGATATCGGGACGCGTTTTGATGTGTTTTTTCCAAAAGTTGAATTCAACGAAGACGGCATAGAAAGAGGTTTGTCACTTTCCGATAAAAAACACCGGGTGCTGTTTGTGGACGACGAGGAAATGCTGGTGGAAGTGGCCAAAGCCACCCTGAATGAATTGGGATGTGATGTGGTGGTAGCTTCCAATCCGATTTCAGCTTTGGAGATTTTCCACACGAATCCCTTGGCATTTGATTTGGTCATTACCGATCAAACCATGCCCGAAATGACTGGGATCCAACTCGGAGGCAATCTCATGAAACTTCGACCGGACATACCCGTTGTACTGGTTACAGGATTTAGTGAACTGGTCAATTTGGATGTGGCACATTCGCTTGGATTTCGTAAGTTCATTCTCAAACCCCTCACCCATGATCGGCTGCAAGCAATGATTGCCGAAGTTTTGGGTAAATAGAATCAACGCGTGCCATAAATTCGGTCACCTGCATCACCTAAGCCAGGAAGGATGTACCCATGATCATTGAGTTTCTCATCAATGGCAGCAGTGAAAACGGGGATGTCAGGGTGCTCGTTTTGAAAGGCCGAAATGCCTTCCGGTGCGGCCAACAAGCAAACAAATTTGATGGATTTTGGTTGAGTCTCTCTTAACCGGTGAACCGCTGCGACCGCTGAGTTGCCGGTAGCCAACATTGGGTCCACAACGATCATATCGCGGTCTTCAATATGGGGAGGGAGTTTTAAGTAATATTCAACAGCAACTAAGGTTTTCGGATCACGATACAACCCAATATGCCCCACCTTGGCCGCCGGAATTAAATCCAACATCCCATCCAATATTCCGTTACCCGCCCTTAAAATCGAAACCAGTACGACTTTTTTCCCGTCTAACTTCGGGGCTGGCATGGTCGTTAAGGGGGTTTCGATTTCCTCATAACTGATCGGAAAATCTCGAGTCACTTCATACGCCAGTAACATACTGATCTCTCGCAACAACTGACGGAAATCATACGAACTGGTGTTTTGGTCACGCATCAAAGTCAGTTTGTGCTGAATGAGAGGATGATCGATTACCGTGACGTTTTCCATGATGGCTCCTTGATTGATAGGTGAGGAAGTAAAGGCTGAGACGTTGCACTAAAAAACTGTTCCATCGCTATTGAGTTTTATAGGGGGTTGCCCATCGCGTTTGGCTTTGGCTAGTTTTCTGCCGGCGGTCCATGTGCCACCCTGCAAAACTTTCGCAAGCGGGAATTCTTCAATAGGAATTCCTAAGCGATCTCGGATCAAGGGATGGATGGCATCCAACAAACAAACAGTCAGTGCACGCCATTCGACAATCAGCGTGGAACCGGGGTCATGGGGTTGATTTCCGTGCTCGGGGTTCCTGAGGCTCAAGACTCCGGTGTCGAGAAACAGTCCTCCATTCCGATATTCCGGCAGGCCTGTGAGCGAGTCGAGTTCTTGGACTTCAATACCGGTCTGTTCCAAAGGTTCCAATAATGAATAAGAAAGCCATTGCGACAACTTATGAAACGGAATGAGTTGATCACTGGCATCATCGGCATGGACGGCAGGATGTTTCCAACAATCCCCCAAGTTTTCGGCATTTAGGCTGAGGCGTCCTGGCCAGATGGAACCTAACGTTTTGAGGATTGTTTTTAATATCACCTGTGCCGATAGCTTGTTTTCTGTTGCTTGTTGACTCAGCACATCCAACAGATTTCCCAGACGGGGACGATCTCCAAAAACTTCGGGTTGATTGATGAGGGTGGCCCCCAATTGATTGAGCAACGCCGTTCGGCCTTCCAATCCAACCAGTGGATTGCCCGGATTGACTTGGAAGCCTTCGGAAAGCTGTCCGACGTTTAATGCCTGTAATGCCAATCCGTCGACTCGTTTTATGTCATGACGTGTGGCGGAAAACAGGCCTTGACGAAACATATCAAAACTGGCGATGGCCAAGCCTTCGGAACGGGTATAGGTTTCACCGGTGCTGGGTTCTTGGTAATGCCAATCCGGACCCGCTCCGGCATCCAGCAGGACACTGACAATCACGAGATCGAACAAGAGCCGTCCCCATTCCTGGGGATTCACTTCGTAACGGGAACGCAACGTGGAGATCCGTTTGTGGTTGCCTATTTCGAAGTGTCGCCAACGGCTATGGTAAGGGATATCGAGGTTAGGGTACGATTCTCGAATGACCGAGGTGACGTAGTCTGCTGCTGCTTCCAGTCGTTCCGGGTGGTACTGGAAGTATTCCAATTCATTCTGTTGAGCCGCTCGAAACACTTGTCCGCAACGCTCGCGCACCGCTTCTGTCGAAAATAGATAGTCGAGTATTTGGTCTACGGTTTTCATGGTTCCTCCTATGAAGTTTCCGCATCCTATCATTCTGGTTTCGAATGGGGAAGACCCAGGAAAGTAACAATAATTTGTCGGCTAGGCGGGAGGAACGCGATACCTGGTTTTCGTCAGAGCGATACTTGGTTTTCGTCAGATTCCCAAGGTGTTTGCCTGAAACTGGATACCCATTGCATTCTTTCAGGGCGTGTGCTCTACTAAAACCGTTTGAAATCGAACCGTGCAACCTCAGCCCTAGATTTTCGCTTTGACGCGGTTTGTTGATGAATTTCAACAAGTTGAATCAGAAAATCATCGAAAGCAAGTCGAGGAAAATGAGGGTAGTTTGCCAGATCTTTGAAATTAAAAAGTTTTTTTCGAAGATAGAACGAGAATTTGTCTGAAAAAGAGAGAAATTCTGACAGTTTCTGAAGTTGTCAGAAAAAGGTTACACAAAACCTCTATTTTTCAACTGCAATATCAGCAGGTTGGAAGGGGTGCTCTCGGAATGGCTTCGGAATTTCGAAGGATTGCAACATTGAGCAATGGTCAGGACTAGAGGATTTGCGGCACCGATCATAACCCCGGCCCTGATGTAGTGGTGAAGCTCCAAATGTATGCAACCTCCCCCTCCTCGATCTCATGCCTCCAGAAACTTATGCTTTTCAATACTCTAATAAAACGTTATTGAAATACTTCACTCTGATATCCCGTTGTTTCCTAAGCTATCCTGATCATGAAAACGCAAACCATCGTCCACCACGATGCCCCCAACCCCGTTTTTCAACACAGGAGTTATGAAAGAAAAAACCAAAGCCCAACAACCAACCAAAGAAAACCCAAGCCCCCAGGCAACTCAGGAAGACATCGAGGCGGTCAAGACCCGGGATTGGTATCCCAAGACCCGGTGGCATCGGTTGTTTGCCAACATTCAACAAGAATGGCTGGACGATGTGAAGGTCACGGTCAAAGCGGAAACTCCCCTGTCTGCCGAACCCTTAAAAACTGACATGCTCCTCTTGAGCAGCACTTCCGATCACTGGACCACACCACAACGCGCCAAATTAGCCGATGGCATCCGCGATACCCCCAAGGCATACGTTCTCATTGAATTCAAATACACCGAATCGGCCAATGCGGAGGCTTTCCTGCAAACCCAAGCCTATGATACCATGTTTCGAAGAATCCACGATCTGGGGGAATCCGACTTCGCTTCCTTTCTGGTCAGTAGCCAAACCCCGCAACGCGAAACCTTGGAATGGCTAGGATATCACTTGACCGAAAAACCGGGCGTTTATGTCAGCGACCAGTTTGCGATGAAACGGGTGGGGTTCCTCGATTTAAACCAGCTTTCCGACGACCCCCACAATGTGGCTTTCAAGCTATTTGCCAGTCGGGCTGCCGAGTATCGCAAGGCGTTTGACATGGTGGAGCAGAAAAAAATCGGCCCCTTGCCTCGGAGTCTCTATTTGAAAGTGGCTGGTTTGAAACAAAAACTCATTCCTGGAGAAGCCCTGATGACTGAAGCACACCCTGAAGAATTGACCCCTGAGCTCCTGCTTGAGGAAGGCAAAGCGTACATGGCTCAACTACTTTACGAAATGCCGGCCGATTTCCTGGCCGAAAATTTTAGCGATCACCCGTTTGTCTTACAGACCCGAGAGGAAGGACGAGAAGAAGGTCGAGAAGTAGGGCGGGCGGAAGGACGAGAAAAAGGTCGAGAAGAAGGACGAGAAGAAGGACGAGAAGAAGGGCAAATCCAACTGATTTTAAAACAGTTACAGCTCAAATTTCGTACGGTGCCTCAAGCTTTTCAAGTCCAGGTCCGGCAGGCGGATGAAGCCGAGTTGAATCGTATCGCCGAACGGCTGTTGGCAGCCGATACCATTGAACAGGTGTTTGACGAAAAATAAAATGAGGCGGGAACTCCTCTTGGCTTCACCTCAACCAAGCGTAGGCTCCCTGCTGCGCAAAGAACGATTTCCCCTCTTATTGGAGAAAATAAAGATTCCCATTGGGCAACGAAAACAAGGAGCAAGGCCGCGTGAAGCTCCGTGGCCGGGGTTATGATCGGGGCCAAAACGACTAAAAGAAAAAGGATATGATTCATGGATAGAATTGCTGTTCCGCCTATCAAATGCCAAGGCATAAAAACCAAGTTAGTGCCCTGGGTAAAAAGCATAATTCCCAAAGATTTTGATGGAAAATGGATAGAGCCTTTTATGGGTTCTGGTGTAGTGGCATTTAACGTAAAACCCAAAACTGCATTACTCTGTGACACGAACCCTCATTTAATAAACTTCTACAACTTCATCAAAGCAGGAAAAATAACTTCGGGTTCAGTCCGTGATTTTCTACAACGAGAAGGAAATCTTCTGAAGCAAAAAGGACAAGATCACTATTACGAGATCAGACAACGGTTTAATCAGAGTCACAATCCAATAGATTTCTTATTTCTCAACCGTGCTTGTTTTAATGGAATGATTCGGTTTAACAGTAAAGGTGAGTTTAACGTACCCTTTTGTAGGAAGCCCGAAAGATTTGCTCCGGCGTATATTACGAAAATAGTTAATCAAGTTTCGTACGTTCAAAATTTATTAAAGGAATACGATTATACATTTAAATGCCAGGAGTTTGAGCAGACAGTCCTCCAAGGAAAAAAGCACGATATCATTTATTGCGATCCACCTTATATTGGTAGGCATGTGGATTATTACAACGGATGGAATGAAACTCACGAGCATACATTAAATCTCTACCTTTCAAATTCTAAGAGTAAATTTATCTTATCTACATGGCATAGTAACAACTATCGAGAAAATGAGTACTTAGCAACTATATGGAAACCATTTAATATCCTAACTAAAGAGCATTTTTATCACGTAGGGGGCTATGAAAAAAATCGTAATCCTATGTTAGAAGCGTTGGTAACAAATTTTGATCCAAATTATGTGGGTTTTCCTTCAATATCAAAAGGAGAGAACTTGCTTTTCTCTGACATTCATACAAACGACTTAACCAAATGATGGGCCAGATTTGCCTCCTACATTTTACGAAATGTGCAAGCAAACCTTCCGATTGGTGCTAGGATACAAGGGATGAGGCTCGTAAGGAAGTGAGTGGAGGTTGGTTCTATACCCACATCATACCAAAAATTTGTTTGACGACCCCATCAGAACAGTGTTGGAATATTAGTCAGTTACGAAGCGGGATCGATCCACCTCAAAGAAACATCTCACCAAAAATTCAGTCTCATATCCTGCTTATCGATGCGAAAAGGACCCGGGGTCTAAAACTTGAATAGCTCATTGGTTGGTGTCATCGATACCACACACGGACACAGTCAACCCATTTCCAAGGAGTCAATTATGGGGGCCGTCTTATCTCAAAATGAAGTGGATGCCTTATTGCGAGGAATCGGAGACGACGAATTCGGCGGAGACGACGACGAAGGCGAATACGATCCCGACGAAGTCGTGCCGTTCGACCTCACCGCGCAGGATCGCATCATCCGTGGGCGGATGCCGACATTGGAGATCATTCATGACCGCTTCGTGCGTTTGTTTCGTCTGACCATCTCCAATGCCTTGCGGAAGGTTGCCGACATCAGCGTGCGGTCGACCGAATTGATCAAGTTTGGGGAGTTTCTCAAAACCTTGCCCGTGCCGTCGTCGCTGAACCTGTTTCGTATGAATCCGCTGCGGGGAAATGCCATCTTGGTACTAGAAACCCGGTTGGTGTTCACGCTCATCGATCTATTTTTTGGCGGAACAGGAGAATTGGAAGTCAAAGCCGAAGGTCGCGACTTCACCGAGATCGAACAACGCATGATCAAACGGGTGGTCATGAGTGGATTGGAAGATTTGCAAAGCTCATGGCGACCGGTGTTCCCCTTACAAGTGAACTACACCCGAAACGAAGTGAATCCTCAGTTCGTGGCCATCGTCCCCCATAGCGAGATTGTGATTGTGGTGACTTTTGACATCGAAGTGGGACGCGCTCCCATGTCCATCACGATGTGTGTGCCGTACTCCATGATCGAACCGATCCGAGGTAAGCTGAACGCAGGTTTCCAAAGTGAGCAGGACGAAAAAGACAACACGTGGAGCAACCGGTTCAAGAAGAACTTGGATCAAACAGAAGTGGAAATGGTGGTGGAATTAGGACGAGTGAATCTTTCCGTGCGAGAATTTTTAAACCTACAGAAAAATCAAATTCTCATGCTCGGACACGAGGTGGATCGTGCTTTGAACGTGTTGGTCAATGGGGAACTGAAGTTTTCCGGCTACCAAGGGTCATATAAAGGTCACAAAGCGGTGCAAATCAACAACCTGATTTACAAGCCACCGGAAGCGGACGAAATCTTCGAACTGTGAGCAAAGATTACGACATGCGACTGCGGTGTACCGTATAAACACCAACCAGAACGACCGCTCCCCCTACTAGATGCCACACTGTCAACTCTTCACCAATGAGAGGCCCTGCAAAAAGAGCCGTCACCACGGGTTGCCCTAAAAGCGAGGGTGCCACAATGGCGGCTGGCAGATAACCTTGGACATAATTGAGCAGTGTCCATCCCACTGAGTGAACAAGCACCCCCAGCATCAAAAAGCTCCCATAAGTGGACAAGCTGTAACCCGTGAACGGCTCATTGAGGGCTAGGTTGATAATCAACAATGTGACCGTGGCACTGAAGGTCATGATCCAAAAATAAACCAAAGTGTTTACTAGCTTGCGACCTCGTTGGCTGACCAAATGGAAGCCCGCATAAAACATCCCTGCCAAGATCCCAAATCCACTACCCCAACCAAATTCAATAGATTGCGACAAATCGGCTTGCATCACCAGGACCATACCCACCATCGCCATCAGAAGCCCCATCCAGAATCGAATGGATTGCTGCTCCCGAAACCACAACCACACGATGATACCAACCCAGATCGGAGATGTGTTGGCCAGTAAGGTGGGAATGGTGGCTCCACTGAGTACAACTCCAGTAGACCAAAAGGCCATATCCATCGCAAAAAAGAAACCGCCAAGTGCTGCCAGCCCCAAGCCTTGTCGGGGAATGCGAGGTTTGTGGACGAAGAGATGAAAGAAAAACGGACCCGCGGTTGCCAACATGCCAATGGCCAAGCGATAAAACGCCGTCATGGTCCCTGAAGCCTCGGCTTGACGGATAATAATGGGAGCAAACCCCAGAATGGCCACTCCAATGGCCAACGCCAAATAACGATTCACTAAGACCTTCCTGGACGAAATTGCGACAATTCTAACATGATGCTTCCAATCGCAACCTCAGCTTCAATGGCAACAATAGGACGGGATCCTTCTTTGGCAATCCAGATCAGCACATCGCCGCTCTGTGCGAGTTTGCGACCAAAAAAGGTATTGAGTTTGAGTTTGGTGGTCAGGAACGTCCCTGCGTCGGTGGTCAAACGTTCTTCTGCTACGGGATGGGCCGTGAGAGTCCAGTTTTTCCCAGAAGAAAAAACCGTGGTCTCTTCAATGGAGTCGATTTGGAATTCGAGCGTCCTTAAGTAAAACAAAACCCCAAACGCATCTTTTGCCCCATACGCGAGGCCGAATGATTTGTTTTTCGTTTTACCATTTTTTTTCCGTCTTTCATGGGCACGGCATTGAACGTGGTCGAATTCCAACCATTTCTTTTGCCGGAATCGGCTGGAAAACAATTGTTGGGAATCTTCTTCCAAATAAAATTTGGCAATCCGAAAATCCGCCGGATGCGAAACCGCTTCAGCCATGTCTTTGACTTTGGCAATCGCCTCGTACCAAGACCCCGATTTGGCTTGGATGTAGAACTTTTGATACCAGGAACCTTTGTGTTCGACGGGTTCCTTCACGGCCATTTCCACATGACCTGCAAAGACTCCGGAATAGGTCACATCATATTTGGATTTTTCTCCGGCCTTGAAAGGAGTGTACCGATAGGTTTCTGCGTAGTCTGAGGAAGGTAAGGGCGGTAGGTTGGGTGGGCAAATGATTTCTTCCGCTTGAAGCGGCGAAGTGATTCCGATCCAGACCGTGAAGCTAATAATCGCGAAACAGCAGTTCCACTGCTTCCAGTTCTCGCGGAGTACCTTTGGAGTACTCAAAAAAAACACCCAAAATTTTTTTGCTTTCTCCATAGTGCTTCAAAATAAATCGCAGTTCAGGATCATTCGGCTGATACTTTCGCCGGGTTAAGTGCTTCCCATCATCCAACGGGATGGTATCGCCTTTTTGACTCAGAAAGGCTTTTTCTTCTTCCGTTAAATTATTTTGTTCCGCAGCTGTCATAAAAGTTCTCCCCCTTAGCCGTCCATGCAAATTACGGACAAACTTTCTGTTGCTGAGCAATTTGATAGTTCTGACAATTCCCTAGTGTACAAGCTTGCTGCCAGTCTTGGCAAGCTTCCTGAACCCGTTGCAGCACGGTCATATAGATATAACCTCGCAAATCGAGGCTTTCTTCGAGTTTGTGCTGTTGGGCAATAGTAGTGTTGAAATCTGCCAAGGCATGTTTGTACTGCCCTAATGTCAAATAGGATCGACCCCGTGCTAGATAGGCATCCCAATGTCGAGGCTGGAGTCGGATGGCCTCAGAGGCCGCTTCCACCGCTTTGGAAGGTCGTTGATTTTTTCGATAGGCTTCGGCCAACAACCAGTGAACTTGTGCCGGGTCATTCGGATCTCGATCCAGTGCGGCTTGGTAATCTGCAATAGCATTTTCAAATTGACGATAATGGTATTGAGACACGTTGCCTCGATTGACGTAATTGTACCAATGGTGGGGCATTGCCTGAACTGCGTTGTCAAAACTTTTGAACGCATTGTCATAATCCTGCACGGCTCGATATCCTTGAGCTTTCCATTCGTACACCTTTCCGCTGGAAATACCTAGCAATCGATGAAGTCCGATCACACGGTCTAGGTGCGTCTGCATTGCCGCATAATCTTTTTGATAAAATGCGCCCACCCCACGATCCCAAAAAATCGCTTCCACGGTGAGCAGCCCCGAACAGGCTACAATAAACACCAGTCCCACCGCTTGTCCTCCCATCAATTTTTTGGGTGAAAACGATGATGCATTAGCATACCGCTGCCAGAGATAAAGTGCCATTTGTAACCCCATCAGACTCAGGAGATCCCACGGCAATTTCCCCAACTTGGTGACCATATTGATGTGACGACTGAACCCTCCTGGATTGTCTCCTGCTAAAGCCACAAAGAAATCCAACACCAACACTCCCACGATGGCTGACCACAACCACAAAAACCGGGCTTGTTGTCGAATGGTCAACAGCACTAACAAGGCTGAACAAGCGAGCCATGCTAAAAAAATGACCCCATACCTTTCGATAACTCCCCACAGGTAGGCAAATTCGATACTCCAAAATTCAAGTAGGTGAGTGGCCACATAATTCACCCACATTTCTCGAACATTCTCGATTTGCCAGATTCGATATTCAATCGTACCCCATGTCAGATCTCGGATTGCTGGATAATTTTCCAGAATCCATTCACGATCACCGCGTGGATAAATATTCGAAGCCAGTCTATTGTCGGTGTACTCTCCACCCAAATGATAATCCATTTGAGAACTGAGAAACTGTTCGTACCGTGCCGAATAGTTCAACGACCATTGCGAGATCAAGATCAGAGACACCGTTAGCAAAACGTGTCCTAACACTCGTTTGTACCGCAGACAAAAAAACTTACCGCAGACAAACACCTGCAATGCCAAATAAAACCAAGCCGCATAAAATACCAACAGCGTGGCATTGGAGTCTCGTATGAAGATCAGTCCGAACGCTAAAACATTAAACAGCACCAAATCCCAATGACGAGGAGGCCCCTGGGTCGGAAACGATGGGTTAGACTGGATCGATGATTTCTGCGTGGAAGATTCCGATGTGGAAGATTCCAATGTCGAAGATTCGGGATTAGAAGATTTCAGATTAGAAGATTCCGATGTGGAAGATTCCGATGTGGAAGATTCCAATGTCGAAGATTCGGGATTAGAAGATTTCAATGGGGTCGTCGATGGAGGAGCCATCAGTGGTTGATTTCGAAATAATACGTGGATGAGTAATGCAAACAGCCCCACCCATCCCGAAAGCGTGAGGTCTTCTGTAAGAACCCAATTGTGGTAATTCAATGTGGTGCTGAAATAGACCAATACAAAACAATGCAATACCCAGCGCATGCTTTGAAAAAAAGGAAGCAATAGCATGGCCCGCGCCAGAAACGTCCAAGCCAAGGCTTTCACCACCACTTGGAAGATGAGAAATCCATCCGTTCCTAACGTTTCAACCAATAGAGGCAACAAAAAAGGGCGAAATAAAAACAAAAAGCAGTCGTCGACCTTGCTCCGCTGCAACACTGCTTTCCGGAACGCAGAATCGTAGTAAGTGAAGGTCTGGAACGAAGCAGGATCTTGAAATTCCTGAGTGTGGTCGACAAAACAGCCCGAGAGCGTCATCATTTCCCCAGCCTCCTTGTAGCCGTAAGAGTCATCGGAGAGCTGAGGTGGTGGATCATATGACACCACAAATAATACAATGGCGAGTAAACTGAAGTAGGCTCGACTCCAGTATTTATTGTTGATAATCACATGGCTCCATTGAGAGGTGTCAGGAAATTAGTAGGAGTGGTATGCCCCGAATCACTGTAATCATTCCAACGTTCAACCGGGTCAAGTGGCTCGGACATGCCATCGAGTCCGTGTTGGCTCAAACCTACTCGGATTACGAGTTAGTGGTCGTCGACGATGGTTCGACCGACGAAACCTCACGTCTGTTGACGTCTTATGCCCCCCCTTCTGCCACTCGAATTCCAACCGATTCACTGCAAGCAACCGAACCCTCTCCCGCTAATCTGTTGCCCCAGATTCCAACCGATTCACTGCAAACAACCCAACACGCTCCAGCTAATCCGTTGCAGGTGATCCGACTTTCCGAAAATCGCGGTGTGAGTGCGGCTCGTAATGTTGCCATTCGTGCCACGGACAGTGAATGGATCGCTTTCTTGGATTCGGATGATCGATGGTTGTCTCAAAAATTACAACAACAAGTGACCACCCTACAAGACCGACCTGAATGCCCCGTCCATTTCACCGATGAAATCTGGATCCGGAATGGGCGACGAGTCAATCCCCATAAAAAACACCAGAAGCAGGAAGGGTGGATCTTTCAGCCCAGCCTCTCACTGTGTTTGATGGCCCCTTCCACGATCCTAATTCGTCGTGATATTTTAGACACCACGGGCCTGTTCGACGAAACTTTACCCGTTTGCGAAGACTACGACTTGTGGCTCAAAATCACCGCTCGTTATCCGGTAGCATTGCTGAATGAAAAACTCATGATCCGCTACGGGGGGCATCCGGATCAATTGTCGTCACGGCATTGGGGAAATGATCGATATCGGGTGCAGTCTTTACAAAACATCTTAGACACCGTGCCGCTCCGCCCTGAAGATCGTCAAGCTACGATTGCGAAACTGATCGAAAAATGCACGATCCTCCTAAACGGATTTGCCAAACGAGGGAATACCAAAGAAGAGGAACGTTATCGGAAAATTATGGAACAATGGGGGGGTGAAATCGGTGGTTGCTAAAGTGAGAGAACGCTCACTCAAGCACCTGGATTCCTTCGAGATTGGGTCGCTCTCTATTTCGATACCGCAGTCTACAACCTGTACTCAGAGATCAATAATGTGGCAAATTAACCAACCTCCTATCCTACTTTTCCTACTCACCTTCCTGCTCTTCGGATGTACCGACCTAGCTGACTCCGAGAGCAGCGACGATTCCGCAATAGTCGAACTAGAGGATGATTCCCTGAGGGGGCGATGGACGTTGAATTCATTCAACACTAATGAACAATCAACAAACGTTGAGAAGATAGGGCGTAGCTATATTGTTTTTGAGGAAACTGGGGTTTCCGGTAATGGGGGATGTAATGGGTTTTCCGGTCGATATGAGAAGCATTCGATAGCGGACCGGTTGATTGCTTTTGACAAGATTTCTGTGACCGCCATGCTTTGCACACTAGGTGAAAGCCCTGATGCCGCCCTGCATTCACAAGAAGATCAATTTCTAGACGCGCTTCTGGCTGTGGAGAGCTATGAAGTGATTGAAGGAGCATTGATTCTGAATTATGGGGAACAACGTTTTTTGCGCTTTACGACAGATTAAGCTTTGATCAATCTGCGGTTGTCTATTTGGAGGAAAGCATGCGACTACTCTGCGAGCAGTAGGGTTGGTGTTTGGCACCTTCAGTCAAAGTGCCAACGACAAAATCGAAGCATGACGAAACGAAACGTCATAAAGCGAGGAAGCTTTATTCCAAGAAAATTTGTTTCAGCTTTTCGTGAGTTCCATTTTGTTTCAGCTTCTCAAAAGCATCTCTAAAGTCATCGACGATTCCTTGAGACGTGTTCTTGCTGAAGGCGATATAGAGTTCTTTTACTGGTTGAGGGATGATCAATGCGATCTCGGCATTGTTATGATCAAATCCATGCCTTTTTGAAATCCATACAAATTCGGATTCCAGCATTAAGATCAATTCGACTCGGTCATTAAACAACTTTCTCACATTCATTACGGGAGTAGGAACTTGCTCAATATGCGTATTATTTTCAAAGCCTTGAGCGATCAGCTGATTGGTGGTGGCAAAACCAAGAACCGCTCCAATAATATACTTTTTGGCATCTTCTAAAGTATCTATTTTGATATCTGTCCTACTTTTCAGCTTGATCAGACTGACAGATCGAGGAGCAATAGGTCCCACCCAATGAAATAGCTTCTCTCTTTTGGCCGTTCTTGCAGGGGTCATGAGCAGTGTATTTTCCTCTTCTGTTGCGATATACAAAGCTCTTTTCCAGGGGTAAATCGAAATTTTTCCTTGAATACCGGTTTCTGTCTGTAAGGCCTTCACCAATTCCACAGAGAACCCTGTAATCTTTCCATTTTCTTCATAAGAAAAAGGAGGCCAATCCTCAGTCACAATTTGAATTTCCCTGGCATTTGCGGGGAGCACCCACGACATACCCACGACTATTAATAAGAAGTATATTTTTTTCACAATTGCCCTACCTAACTGCTAGGAATTGCTATGGTGATTGATTCAGCGGCTCTCGAAGTTTCGCTCGTAGCGACATTTGGACAGACAGATAACCTGTCAAAATGCCATCTTCGTAATTGAAACCCGGATCTTCATACAAATCGGGGAGATCTTGAGGATTACGAATGTCCTCTGGGGTGACGCGGGGATTGATCGCACGAGCCACTTTTAGCACCTTTTGGCGTTGGAGTTGGATCATGGATTCTAAAGTCTCTTCAACGATTTCTTCCAAGGAAGTCATGGGTCAGATTTTGTGAAGTGAAAGATTTTCTGAGTCTTTGTTTCGGCTCAAGTTTCTTTTTTATTTTTCATCATCGCCCGTAGCTTCACGATAGTTTTGGTACGGATTTGAGAAATACGCGACTCGGACACCCCTAAGATTTCACCGATTTCTTTCAGATTCATCTCTTCCATATAATACAGAGAGAGAATCATTTGTTCTTGTTCTGTGAGCTGGGTGATGGCTTGGGCGAGACTTTCTTGCATGTTTTGCATGGAAAGCACAGCCAAAGGGTCGTCGGTATCGGGATCGGCTAGGACATCCAAGAGGTTGGTAGATTCATCCTCATCGTGGCCAAGATCCTCGATAGAGACTAGGGGAATAGGACGCGCTTTGGCGATGTATTCATGATACTCCTTCAGCGGCATTTCCATTTCTTTAGCCATTTCGGCATCGGTGGGTTCACGGCTGAATTGATTGCTGAGTTTGGTATAGGCGGCTTCCAATTGGTTCCCCGCGTTGCGCACCGACCGTGGAATCCAGTCCATCGCTCTCAGTTCGTCCAGGATAGACCCCTTGATACGAAACTCAGCATAGGTCGTGAATTTGACGTCTTTGCTTGGATCGAATTTATCCACCGCATCCATCAAGCCTAAGGCACCAGCTTGATAGAGTTCGTCTTCATCGACCCCTTTGGGAAGGCGCATGGCCATGCGTTTGACGATCCGTTTGATCAGATACGCATGCTCCAAGACTAGGTCTTCGCGGCTTTTCTTGGCTTGTTGGGCATACGGGTTTGGTCTCACAAGGCTCCTATCGTTTTCGCTTCCAGTGCATCAAACGATCCCAGAATTTGGTGGGTTTGGTGTTGGTCTCCAACGCGGGCAAGGTGGTCGATTGGGCATCTAAAAATTTAGCCATAGCCATAAAACATTTGCTGGCAGGTGCCTTAGGAAACACTTCGAGCAACGGCTTTTGCATCCGCACGGATTTAGTGAGAGCGGGATCTCTCAACACAAAACCGGAATAGCGTAGCTCAATCTGAAGGAAATCGTGCACGACCTTGTGCAAGCGATCATAAACCGCGCGGCCTTCCGCTTTGGATTCCACCGCATTGGCAATCAAATTGAATTTTCGGATATGATATTTGCTAGCCAAAATTTTGATCACGGAGTAGGCATCTGTCATGGACGTGGGTTCTGGAGTGACCACCAACATGATCTCATCGGCCGTACTGTTGAAACGCAAGACATTGGAAGAGATTCCTGCCCCAGTATCCACTAACAGATAATCCATCGTTTGATCAATTTCACTTAACTTCCGGAATAGTTTCATTTGCTCATCACGATCCAGTTCTGCCATCTCACTGATCCCCGAACTTGCGGGAAGAATCCGAATATTGGCGGGACCATTCACAATGATATCATTGATGTTTTTTTCACCAGACAGCACATGTTCGATATTGAAAGGTGGCGAAATGTTCAGCAAGACATCAATGTTGGCAAGGCCCAGGTCGGCATCCAAGATGAACACTTTACGCCCCATTTTGGACAAGGCGTAAGCCAAATTGATCGTGATATTGGTTTTACCAACGCCCCCTTTACCACTGGTCACGCTGATCACGCGGACTTTTCGTTTGTTCGGAGTTTGCCCTTTTTGGGGTTTATCGGTGTTGACCAGCTTGCGTAAAGTGCTTGCTTGATCCGTTGACATGCGGTTAGCAGCGTTCATGCTTCCTTCATACGAGAGACGGGGGAACGACAAGACGGATTAGAACTGAATCAATGACCGGAAATGTTCAAGAGTAAATCCACGAGCCGTTCTTTGGAGGCAACCTCAATATCTTCCGGTACTTTCTGCCCCGTGGTCAAAAAAGCAACGGGTTTCTTAAAGCGAATGGCATGGTTGAAAATACAGCCGTAGGTCGTGCTTTCATCCAACTTGGTGAAGATCACCCCATCGAGAGGCAATTCGCCGAATTTGCGGGTAATTTCACTAATCTCATTATCTTTGGTGGTCGCGCTCAAAACCAGATAATTATCGATTCGCCCTGGATCATCGAGCATCTCTCGAAGTTCATACATCTGGGCCTCATCACGTTGGGAACGGCCTCCGGTATCGATCAAAATCACATCGAAGTCCGAATACTTGGCAGCAATGCGGTTGAGTTCGGCTTTGTTCGCGACGACCTCAAAAGGAATATTCATGATCTTCGCATAGGCTCGCAGTTGTTCAACAGCTCCAATCCGGAACGTGTCAATGGTCAATAAGGCCACTTTCCGTTTGTATTTGAGCACTTGTTCCGATGCGATTTTAGCCGAGGTGGTGGTCTTCCCCACTCCGGTCGGTCCAATCAGCGCCACAATACGTTGTTTTCTCCCATTTTTTTCAATGCCCTTGGTGGTCTTCACGATTTTCATCATCATGCGAGCTATAAAAATTTTGACATAGGGGAAATTGTTCAACTCTTCTGCCGGAATACTTTTTTGAGCTTCCTGAATCAGACGCTTAGCGAACTTTTCTTCGAGTCCAGCAAACACCATTTGCTGAAACAACACGACCAGATTTTCCGGAAAATCTTCATTGCGGAGTTGGCTCGTTTGCGCAGCCAACGTTTGAACCATACTACGAACTTCGGAAACCTCTTGTTGAAGCTGGACCACTGCCCGATTTTCAGTAGGCGGACGTTCCATGCTTTTGATCATATCTTTCAATTCCTGGATTTCTTCCTGCAAAGGCAACAACATACGTCGGGTTTCTTCAGAGGAAGAAGCGGTTTGTGGAGCAACAAGTGGGGCCGCTGCTTTGGGCTTTTCTGGTGGTGTGGGGATTCCATAAGGGTTGGCAGCGGGAGCTGGGGAAGCTTTCGCAGCAGGTTTCTTGGACGCCGGCTGCGAAGATTTTTTATCTTTGGCGGCCGTGACCTCCAGCATGGTTTTGCCAAACAAACCGAACTTGCCAGAACTTTCTTTCACTTGGCGTGTGGAAACAATGATGGCATCCGGTCCCAGGTCTTTTTTAATCTGCTGGAGCGCTTCTTGGATATTGTTTACGCGATATCGTTTTAGATTCATCTACCTATTCAACTACCCCAATGCACTCGATGCGAACATCCGGTGCAATTTCATTATGTGAGAGAACCACTAAATTTGGAAGAAAGCGTTCTATTAATTTTTTCACATGGGGGCGAATCAACGGAGAGCAGAGTAAAATCGGTTGAAAATTCTGCATCGCGAACAAATCCATTAGACCTTCTACTTTGTTGATAATGGCTTGTGCAATATCCGGAGCCAGTCCCAAATAGGTACCATGTCCGGTATCCTGAATCGCATGAGCTATCTGATCTTCGATTTCTTGATTCATCGTGATCAGCGGCAACTGCCCATCCGGAGTTTGATATTGGCGAGTGATCGGTCGAGCCATTGATTGACGCACATATTCCGTCAACAGGTCAGGATCTTTGGTCAGGTTGGCAATATCAGCCAACGTTTCCAAAATCGTATGGAGATCCCGCACAGAAACCCGTTCGCGTAGAAGATTTTGCAACACCTTTTGTATCGCCCCCAACGACAACATGTTGGGAATCAGTTCTTCTATCACTTTTGGTTCGTTCTTCGCAAAGTTATCTACCAACCGTTGCGTTTCCTGGCGTCCTAAGAACTCGTGAGAGTGGTTTTTCAAAATTTCTGTCACATGGGTTGCAAGAACCGTGGGGATATCCACCACAGTATATCCGGCAAACTGAGCACGTTCTTCGTCTTCTGCAGTAATCCACATCGCAGGAAGCCCGAACGCGGGTTCTACCGTATCGATGCCAGAAATCTCTTCATCCACATCTCCGGTCTTCATGGCTAAAAAATGGCCGACCATCAACTCACTCCGGCCCACTTCAATGCCTTTGATAGTAATGGAGTACTCCCCAGGAGACAACTCTAAGTTATCTTTAATATGCAAGGGTGGCACAATGAACCCAAAATCGAGGGCCATCTGACGCCGAATGGCTTTGACTCGTTTGAGCAGTTCGCCATCTTGTTCTTCATCTACCAGAGGTATTAATCCATATCCAAGTTCCAGGCCAAATACATCAATGGGCAGGAGAGAAGCAATATCTTCGGGTTCTTCATCCAATTGTTGTTGCTGCTCCTGTTCCTCCATCACAAGCTGTTCTTGTTCCATTCTTTCATTGGACTTCTTGGCCGTATAGGCCAAGATCCCTGCCAACACAGCAATCAAGAGAAACGGGACGGTGGGCAATCCCGGCACCAACGCGAAAACGGTCAATACAACAGCAGCAACAGTCAAAGCTTGGACGTTGCTAAAAATCTGTTTTTTTAAATCTAAAGATAATTTTTGTTCAGCAGAAGCCTTGGTCACGGCAATACCCGCAGCCACCGAAATGATCAGTGCTGGAATCTGAGAAACCAAGCCGTCACCGATGGTGAGGAGTGCATAGGTCTCAAACGCATCACCGGCAGACATGCCATATTGTACCGTTCCTACGAGCAAACCTCCTATGATATTGATCGAACTGATGATCAAACCCGCAATAGCATCCCCTCGAACAAACTTGCTGGCACCATCCATTGCTCCATAGAAATCGGACTCACGTTGAACCAAAGTTCGACGTTCTTTAGCTTGTTGCTCATCGATCAACCCAGCATTCAAATCGGCATCAATAGCCATTTGTTTTCCAGGCATCGCATCCAAAGTGAAACGGGCCGCAACTTCAGCAATCCGTCCTGCCCCTTTGGTGATCACAATGAAATTGATCAACACCAGAATCAAAAACAGAATGATCCCAACAATTTGGTTCCCTCCAATCACAAATTCTCCAAACGCTTTAATCACAGAACCTGCCGCATTGGCACCTTGATTGCCATTGAGCAAGATCAAGCGAGTCGATGCCACATTGAGCGAAAGACGGAATAAGGTCCCAATGAGCAAAACGGTAGGAAAGGAAGAAAAATCCAAGGCATTGGCAGTGAATAGAGACACAAACAAAATCAGTACGCCAATCGTGATGCTAAGAGCCAATAGGATGTCGATGAGGATTTCTGGCAGGGGCATTACCATGATCATCAAGATGGTAATGACTCCAGCTGCTAAGAGGAAATCGGAATTGCGAAACAAACGTCCCATAGTCAACTATCGAGGATTATTGTTGTTGTAGGCAGATATTGCCTATTGGAGATCAAGTCCGCTTTTTTCGGAGCCGGTACACATAAGCCAAGATCTCGGCAACTGCCTTGAAGAATCGATCCGGGATCACTTGGCCTACCTCTACATCGCGATACAATTCACGAGCCAAAGGAGGTCGTTCCAATACGGGGACATTATGTTCTTGAGCGATAGCACGCATCCGGAGGGCCAAAAAATCGGCTCCTTTGGCAGTGACTTGAGGAGCTGTCATCGTTTCTCGATCATAACGAATGGCCACAGCAAAATGCGTGGGGTTGGTCACAATGGCGTCTGCCTGGGGGACTTCCTGCATCATCCGAGCACGTGACATTTCACGTTGTACCTGCCGAATACGACTCTTGAGCTGAGGATCACCTTCGGTTTGTTTGGCCTCGTCTTTCACTTCTTGCTTGGTCATTTTCAATTTTTGTTCGTGTTGCCATCGTTGGAACACGTAATCCATAGCAGCCAAAACGATCAATGCTAGTACAATTTTGCCTGCCACGCTGGCAACAACGGCAAAATTGTATCCGATGATATCGTCCGTTGAGGTGGTCGCCAGCCCCATGAAGTGTTGGATTTCGGTCTCAAACGTGAAATAGCCGATGTAACCCAGTACTGTCAGTTTGAATAAACTCTTGAACAGCTCGGCTAATGATTGAGCCGAGAACAGTTTTTTCACACCATTGAGCGGGCTGATCTTTTCCAGCTTCGGTTGCAGTGGCTTTAAGGTCGGGCGAAATCCCACCTGAAATACAGAGGCAAGTAAGGCCACAATCACCACGGTGGCCGCAAACGGTAAGAATATTGGGAGGGCATAATCTCCAGCTTCTGCAAATAACCCAGCTAACGAAGAGATGGTCAGGTCCGGTCGACTCAACCGGGTGAACATATCCGAGAAGTACGCTTCGCTTTGCACCATCATCTGTGAACCAAGCGCATAGAAAATCATTCCAACCCCGGCTAACAAGGCTGCGGAAGTCACTTCACGGCTAAAAGCGACTTGTCCCTCTTTGCGAGAATCTTCCCGCTTTTTGTCGGAAGGGGCTTCGGTTTTTTCCTGTCCGTCCTGTTCTGCCATAATCCCTTTATAGCATGAGATTGAGATTAAACGGTTTGATTAGTGATAATACCCCCCTCTGATTCGGCTGACAAGGAGAACACTATGGAGGCTGGCCACGATAGATACGTTTCAACCACGGAGGAGTTCTAGGACTTGCATGACTTGATTGTCGAACATTTCAAACATCATGCGAACCGCTTGGACAAAAAACGGCATCCCTATGGCTAACATCAATAGACCCAGCAAAATTGAAAAGGGGAAACCCACAACAAAAATATTCATTTGGGGTACAGCACGCGCCATGAAACCCATGATGATATTGGCAATGAACAACGACACAATCAGCGGAGCTCCCAATTGGAATCCTAGCACAAATACTCCTGCCGATAGCGTGATGATTTGTTGTGTCAAATCATTACCCAAAGCGACATTGCCGGGTGTCAAAAAATCGTAGCTACGCACCATCGCCTGGATGATTATATGATGGGCATCCATTGCTAGAAACAGGAGAGCCGCAATCACATATTCCATTTCAGAGATGATGGAAACTTGTTGCTGAGACTGAGGGTCAACCACATTGGCCATACTCAATCCCATCTGAAACCCAGAAATATCACCTGCGACCCGGACGGCGGCAAATAGGATTTGTCCCACCATACCCAATACCAAACCGATGAGAAGCTCACCTGCTACCAACAAAAGATAAGAAGCTACATCCTGAAGGGGAATTTGAAAGGGGGGAAGGAAAGGATGAAGGATAAGTGCAAAAATGAGGGCAAGGACAACTTTGACTTGTGTGGGAATGTTGGCGTCTCCAAAGATCGGAGCCGTTCCGACAATCCCACTAACGCGAACCAACACGAGGATGAATCCCAGCAATCCTGAGGCATCATAGCTCAATAAGTTTGCCATCGGACCTCCTGTTGGGGTTCGGCCTTATGCAACATCGACTGAATGGTTGCTATTTAACCATCTTCCATACCAGCAAGTAGACGAGAATTGCTATCCGCTCGATCAACACTGACTGGGCCTTGATGACGTTCCAACTCCTCCTGACACCCCACACACAAACGTGCAAAAGGGAGCACAGTAAGACGTTTGATGGGAATTTGCTCATCACATTCTTCACAAATGCCATATTCTCCCTCATCCATCCGTTGTAACGCATCGTTGATCAATTCCAGCTTGTCGCGTTCACGATCCTGAAGCAACAGGACCAATTCACGGGCCTGATCTTCCACGGAATTATCTATTTCGTCACCAATATCATGCTCTCGGTTGGTGACATTTTTCGTTTTGAGAATGTCTTTAATGAGTTCTTCACGCTCATCCTCTAACATTTTTCTAATTTCTTGATACATATTGCCCCCACAAGATACAGTCTATGTTAACTTTTTCGATTGATACGCAAAGGAACCGAATGCTCTGCAAAAAAAGTTCCTTTCATCGATTTGAAAGTGAAAAAGGGTGCTGACAAAAAGGCGTGAACTTCTATTGATTTTTCAAGAGCAAGTCAAGTGAAATAAGGTTCATCCAGAGGTTTCAAGCACTTATCATTTTTAATATATCTAGAGTTGAGGGACCTCATTTTGATGCTGAAGCACCGCAGCGAAAAAGCCCATCATCAGAGAATTCGTCACAACCTGATAATATCCTTGTTGTGTTACATAGGACAAATACGACGAAGGAATCTCAGAAATTTGTGAAAATGAGCATAAACGAAACTCCGGATGACGCGTCAAGAATCCTTCAATCTGTTGTTCATTTTCTTCCGGTTCTATTGAGCAGGTTGCATAAACCAAAAAGCCGCCTGGTTTTATGTGCCGGGACGCTTGATCTAGCAATTTTTTTTGCAAAGGTACTTTGCTCAGAAGTTCTTGTTCCGAGGCAACCCATTTCACATCTGGATTCTTACGAATGGTGCCCGTAGCAGAACAAGGGGCATCCAACAAAATGGTATCAAACACTCTTCCAAATGGGAGCTGGACTCCGTCGGAAACCGTTAGTTTGGGCGACACCTGGCGTAATCGCTGAAAATTGTTTCGTAACAGCTGCAACCGTTCGATAGAAATATCATTGCACACCAAGGTTTGCAGTTTTGAAGAACCCAAGATGTACAATGATTTTCCTCCAGGGGCTGCGCACATATCAAGCACCTCTCCGTTCCACAACTTTTGAGCCAATTCGAGAAACACCTGTGACGAGGCATCTTGCACGTAACACCCACCTTGTTGAAACACAGCACTTTGCAAAAGTTCATAGGTATTGTTGACTAGAAAAGCCGAAGAAACAATAGGATGGGGCTGTATCTTTATGCCCTCTTGTAACAAACCTTCTTGCAAAGCAGAGGTAGTCCAAGGGGTAATGGGACGGATGGTGCTTCCTTCAAAAAGATTGTTCGCCTCACAGAGGGCATAAATCGCCTGTTCCGAATAATGTCTTGACCAACGCCGGGCCATCCAGTCTTGATGGGATGAACGAACGAATAGTGGATGTTTTTGCAAATAATCCAGAGAGGCTTCCAAATCTCTTTGAAGATTTCGCAACACAGCATTGATCAATCCCTTTTTTTCTCGCACACCAAATGGTACTGCCAACGCAACGGTTTCATAAATGCTTGCGTGTCGTGGAACTTTGTCCATGAAAAAAAATTGATACACCCCTAACGATAAAATCCCTTGAACGACTTGTTGTAGTTTTTGAGGCCGTTTCGCTCGTTGGTAAATTTCAACATCGAGAAGCCGTTGGTGGCGAATCATGCCTCGCAACAAGTTGAGATAAAATCGTCGATCTTTGATAGCGGTGAGTGAAGACGGAGGTTGTTCTTTCCATATTCCTTTTTTTTTGTACTTGAGAAAATCTTGAACAACCAGGAAGCGAACCTTATCATATTTCATCATTTATCCTTGGAATGAACTCTAACACTCTTGGTGTCCATGACTTGGCATCCGACTAAAAAGCTTCTTTGAACGGGTATTTAGCGTAAAGCATGCCGGATATAAACCCAAACTAAAGAAATACTAAAAACGAAAGAGATGATTATGAATGCAAGACTGACTCTGATGATCATAACTATTCTATTCGCCCTAAATATTGTAGTGATCGGTCTCGGAAATGCGGCCAATGACACTAAAATTTGGCTCACGGCCACCGGCGACCTACGAGGAGAGATTAAACCCTGTGGATGTAGCCCTGATGGAGATATGGGGGGATTGTTAAGGCGTGCAACCTATCTGGACAAAGTACGTGCAACTCAGGCTTCCGTATTGTACGTCGATCTCGGAAACAACTTTCCCGAACCTTCCGAACAAGGACATTTGAAAACCGAAGTGATTCAGCAAGCATTTAAAAAATTGCAGCCTCAAGTGATTTTATTAGGTCCTAATGAACTCCGCTATGGAATTGCAACCTTAGACCAAGCATTACCGTATCTTGTTACTAATGTGAGCGTAGACTGGTCCATCCAAAAAACACATCAAACTTCTCTCAGTGATCAACGAATTGTGATTTGGGGTTATCTTTCTCCCACCCAAATTTATCAAAACAAAAACGAAGCCCCTGTAGTACTCCCAGTTGGCGAGGAGCTCCTTCTACAATGGAAAGAACAACTTCAAACAGAATCGGCTGACTACACCATTTTACTTTTTCGTGGCAATGAAGAAGAATTAGCTCGGTTTGAAAAAGCAGAGATATTTGATCTTATTCTCACTGGTAGCAACAATGACGATGAATTGAATCAAGTCTTAGAAATGAAGACCTCAACCAACGTATTCCCTGCCATCCCCACCAAAGGGCAAGGGGCTTTAGAAGGAGTTTTGGAAAAAGGATCCCAAACCACCCAATTGGAAGTGGAATGGTTGTTGGACCGATATGAAGATCATCCTAGTCTGAAGCAATCTTTTAAAGATTACGATGAGGCGGTGAAAGCGTTGTTTTTCTCAAACTTGGACCGGATGGAAAAACACCAACAAGATTCTCCTTATGCAGGAAACGAAACCTGTAAAACGTGCCATATTCAACAACATCAAATTTGGAGTGATAGCCGCCATTCCCATGCTTTTGATACGCTCAAAAAGGAAGACAAGCATTTCGATTTAGAATGTCTACAATGTCATGTTGTTGGGTTGAATCAACAAGGATTTCTAAGCCCGGAGTTGACCTCAAATTTGATGAATGTTCAGTGTGAAAATTGCCACGGTCCGTCCAAAACACATGCGAGCAATCCAGCTCAAGTCAAACCAGCAAACCTTGCTCCACAAGAGGCGTGTGCGTCATGCCACAAAGGGAGCCATTCACCTTTATTTCAGTATTCGAATTATTGGCCCAAAATACGTCACTAAGAGTGCGGAGCGAAGATTGAAACTCAAAACAAAAGGTGATACCGTCCTCGTATCACAACATAAACCCAACACAAAGGAATCACCATGAAAGAGCAACGACGATTCAGCCGAGTTAATTTTCACGCTCATACTTGGGTGAGCCATGCTGGTCAACGAGTGGATGCCGAATTATTGGACCTTTCCCTTCGCGGGGCCTTATTAGCAATTGATCAGGTGGTGTTGTTGCAGAAAGGTCAAGTGTACCCCATTGAAATTCAATTAGGTGGTTCCGATATCATCCTCAAAATTACAGCAGAATTGGTGCATATTGCCCAAGAACATTACGGTTTTCGATTCCAAAGCATCGATTTGGATAGTTTAGCCCATTTGCGGCGTTTAATGGAAATGAACCTTGGCGATGCTGAACAAGTAGACCGCGAACTGTTTTTCCTCACGAAAGATTAATTCTCCTCCAAATTTTTTATGACTGCACGCGCGATGCAGATCGCAAAAAGCCAAGCGGCTGTTTGCGAAACCATTGCTAAGGATGTCTGGCAAGCGGTTTCCGACAATCAACCTGCTGACAAATCTCTAAATCGTATCTTCCACAAAAATCGCCAACTGGGATCGAGAGATCGCCGATTAATTCGAAACACAGTCTTTGGAATGTTTCGATGGTGGGGATGGGTAGCCCAATGGGAAAGCTCATCATGGCCTAAACTTCTATTAGCTGCATATTTATTGGAAGGTCACCCATGGCACAACGTATGTTCAGTTTGGGCACAACAGTCCCAACTCTCTGAGGATCCTTGGGCACTCACAGTTCCTTCTTCTCTCTCGGAAAAATCAAGATGGCTTGCCCAAAATTTTCATGAAAACATTGAAGCCTTTCCTATGGAAGGCTTGGTTCCTAAATGGTTTTTTCCACAAATAGAGGGGGCTTCAGAAGAGCTTGCTCCCGATTTTAAAATGACATTGCTGGCTTCGCTCCAGCGGCGCCCCCCACTTTGGATTCGCAACCAATCTCATTCTCATACAGAGTTGAAGCAACAGCTTGATTCAACAAAGATTAAAGTTCAGGTTTCTGAACAGTTGTCCAATGCCCTGACACTAGAAGGGGCCATCAATGTACATGAAATTCCTGCATTCAAGCAGGGCCAGTTTGAAGTTCAGGACTTGGCATCTCAATGCGTTGGACATGTGTGTAACCCTCAACCGGGAGAACGGTGGTGGGATGTGTGTGCTGGTTCGGGCGGTAAAACTTTGCACTTGGCAGCCCTCATGGCAGGGAAAGGACAGATTGTAGCAACTGATCTTCGCGAGACAATGCTTCAAGAACTCCGGAAACGTGCAAAACGAGGGCATTGGCACAACATTCAGGTGTCGATACCACCGTCTTCAGCCACCCTATTACAATCCTCAGTCGTGCCGATGCCTCAATCAGCTTCTATCGAATTATTTGATGGCATTTTAGTCGATGCGCCTTGCAGTAACTTGGGAACATGGGCTCGCAATCCCGATGCAAGATGGAGAGTGGATCCAAACACTTTTTCCGATTTGGCTACCCAGCAATTAGCCATTTTATGCCATATACAAGATTTCGTGAAGCCTGGTGGAAAGCTAGTTTATGCAACGTGCTCTTTCAGCACACTTGAAAATCAATCCGTCATTCAGCAGTTCTTGGAAAAACACCCGCACTACCATCTCGCCTCTTTTCCACACCCACTTACCCAAGAAATCATCAACGGTATGCTGAACATTTGGCCGCAACAATTTCAATCGGATGGAATGTTCATTGCGTTGCTCCAGAATACTCCCCAAAGCATCTAATTTTACAAAACAAAGTAGCTCATCCGAAAAATAAAGAAATGAATACGTCTCATCACTTAGGTTCCAAACGTTTTATTTAAACAACAAAACACTATAAACATAACTAAAAGGACTTGACAGTGATGAGAGAAAAATAAATTCTAGCTGATTTTACAAAGTTACTATTTTTAGGCCTCTTATGTTCGAAAATCTTTCACAAAAATTAACGAAATCGCTCAAGCGTCTCCAAGGACATGGGCGACTGAGTGAAGATAATATCAGCCAAGCATTGAAGGAAGTCAAAATGGCTTTACTGGAAGCTGATGTTAACTTTCGAGTGGTGAAAGCTTTTTTGAAATCCGTCAAGGCTCGCGCGATTGGTGAAGAGGTACAAGGCAGCCTTACTCCAGGTCAACAGTTCATCAAAATTGTAAATGATGAATTGACCGCCATCATGGGGGAGGAAAATGTAGCGCTATCCAAAGCCGATAACCCGCCAACAATCATCATGCTAGTCGGATTGCAGGGTTCTGGAAAAACTTCGTCGATTGGAAAGCTCGCCAAATTCTGTTTACAAAAGGGAGGTCGTCCATTTTTGGTTCCTGCCGATATTTATCGTCCTGCTGCGATTGATCAGTTGATTGTGTTAGCCGATACCCTTGGAGTGCCTTATTATCCTTCCACAACAACACAAGATCCAGTGGATATTGTGAAAGTCGGACTCCAAGCTGCTCATGACCAGAAAGCAGATTACGTCTTTCTCGATACCGCAGGTCGTCTGCATATCGACGAAGTGCTTATGGACGAATTGAAACGAGTCAAGACTGCCGTCGATCCTCACGAAATTTTGTTCGTGGCAGATGCAATGACCGGTCAGGATGCGGTGAATATGGCCAAAGCCTTCAATGACCAGTTGGATGTAACCGGCATTCTATTAACCAAAATGGATGGTGACGCTAGAGGGGGGGCTGCGCTTTCCATCCGAGCAGTCACTCAGAAACCGATTAAATTTATCACGGTTGGTGAGAAACTGGAAAATTTGGAAGCCTTTCATCCGGAACGCATTGCTTCTCGGATCTTGGGAATGGGAGATATCGTTTCCCTGATCGAAAAAGCACAAAATACGTTCAGCGAGCGAGAAGCTTTGGAGATGCAATCCAAGCTTCAACGTAACGAATTCACATTAGATGACTTCCGTGCTCAATTGCGCGCAATGCGTAACATGGGTTCGATGAAAGATTTGTTGGGAATGCTTCCTGGAGTGGACTCAAAAATGCTCAAAAGCGCTGATGTAGATGACAAGCAATTGGTCCGAATTGATGCGATCATCTCATCCATGACGCCTGAGGAACGCCGGAATCACAATATCATCAACGGTTCTCGGCGGACACGAATTGCTAAAGGGAGCGGAACCCATGTACGAGATATCAATCGCTTGCTGAAACAATTCGGACAAATGAGAAAAATGATGACAAAAATTTCGAAAACGACCAACCCGCGTAAAGCTATGCAAATGATGCAAAACTTCATGCCGCGTTAATGTTTAAAATTCATCAAGGAGAAGATTGTGGTAAAAATTCGTCTTGCTCGAGGTGGTTCTAAAAAGAAGCCTTATTATCGCATTGTTGCTGCCGACGCTCGTGCCAAGCGCGACGGGAAATTTCTGGAAAGATTAGGGTCTTACAATCCTATGACAGCAGAAAACCGTGTAAGTATGGATATGGAACGGGTCCAATACTGGATTTCAGTGGGAGCACAGCCCACTGATCGTGTAGCACAGCTCATAAAAGTCGTGGAATCCTCCGGTGCCCAATCCGAAGCATCCTAAATCCAAAAACGAAACGATAACCGACTACAAAGACTATACGTGGGTTGGTACTGTAGTGAACGTTCATGGCATCCGTGGGGAACTGAAGATTCTCCCCATTACCAATACGCCTGAATATTATTTAGAGACAGATTGTTTCTATATTGAAAAGAATAACTACCTCTGTGCGTATAAGACAGAAAGTGTTCGTTTTCATAAAAACCAATGGATTGTGAAGTTTGTAGCCATCCTTGATCGAAATGACGCAGAAGAGCACCGGGGATGTCGGGTGCTTTTGGAGGATTCTCAACTCAGGCCTCTAGAGGAAGATGAGTATTTTTATCACCAACTGGTTGGCTGTCAGGTTGTGGACCTGGAAGGAACGGAACTAGGAATCGTAAAAGAACTTTTTGACACAGGAGCAAGTGACATTCTTGTGATCACCGGGAAAAAAAATGAATTCATGGTTCCTTCGATTCCAGAGTTCATCAAGGAAATTGATGTCAACAAGCAAGTGATCCGAATCGATCCCATTCCCGGATTGATTGAAGATGAATAGGCCTAGCGCATGCAGTTTGAGATTTTGACTTTGTTTCCAGAAATGTTTTCTTCATTTCTAGAGGAAAGTTTGATCCGACAGGCGATTGAAAAGCAATTGATTCACATCAATCTCTATAATTTCCGACAACATGGCTTAGGGAAACATAAGCAAGTCGACGGTGCCCCATATGGCGGCGGGCCCGGAATGGTTTTGAAAGTGGAACCGGTTTACAACGCGTTGCAAAATCGCAAGGCCGCTTATCAAGCCCAAAATCAAGAAATTCATACGATTCTGTTAACACCGCAAGGTGTTCCGTTTTCTCAAAAAAAAGCCTGGGAACTTCACCAACTGGAAGCCCCTTTAGTTATGATTTGTGGACGTTATGAAGGGTTCGATGAGCGAATACGTTCCTATGCTGATGAAGAAATATCAGGAGGCGATTTCGTCTGTCTAGGTGGCGAAGTGGTTGCTATGATGATGATAGAAGTCATTAGCCGTTTGATTCCTGGTGTTTTAGGCAATCAGTTGTCTTCGGAAGAAGAGTCGTTTTCTACGTCCATGTTGGAGTATCCTCAGTATACTCGACCAATGACCTTTGACAATAATACCGTACCGGAAGTTCTGCTCTCCGGACACCACCAAAAAATTGCTGAATGGCGAAAAGAGCAAGCATTGAAACGTACGACTGAACGAAGGCCGGATTTGCTTGAACTCGGATAACCTTAATACTGAAAAAGAGAGGCCATGAATTTACTGAAATCAATTGAAGACTCACAATTGCGCACCGATCTGCCAAAATTCCCCGTGGGAGCGACAGTTCGAGTGAATTATCGAATCAAAGAAGGTAACAAAGAGCGGATTCAGGCGTTCGAAGGTGTGGTAATTCGTAAACATTGCGGAGCCAACA
Source organism: SAR324 cluster bacterium (assembly GCA_028281495.1). GTDB lineage: Bacteria > SAR324 > SAR324 > SAR324 > NAC60-12 > JANQJU01. The sequence goes on along the minus strand of JANQJU010000029.1, from coordinate 223,900 downwards.
ACAATAAGGCCACATTCACCGTGAGGAAAGTCGTGCAAGGTTATGGAGTAGAGCGGATTTTCCCTCTCCATTCCCCACGGATCGCAGGTATTGATGTCCTCAAGATTGGGCGGGTCCGGCGAGCCAAATTGTATTACCTACGACAACGCCAAGGCAAGGCAGCTCGTATCCCCGAAAAACTTCGTTTTGCCAAGTCTTGATCTGGAACGGAAAGCATGGCACGCCGGTTTTCGCCATGTAGCAGGCGTAGACGAGGCAGGGCGAGGGCCTATTGCGGGACCGGTGGTTGTAGCAACGGTAATTTTGGGAACTGAGTGGTCATTAGAGCATGCCCTTGATGATTCTAAAAAGCTAACAGCACGACAACGAGAATCCTTTTTTGAAACCATTCGAAAACAAGCCCTGGCTTATCGAATTCTTGCAATTGCTCCTAAGAAGATAGATCAGCTCAATATCTTACAAGCAACCCTGTTTGGTATGCAGCGTACGATTGAGCAAATCCGGATTCCTCCTGATTACGTGCTGGTCGATGGCAATAAATACCCTCCAACTCCAGTAAAAGGAGAAGCCGTTGTAAAAGGGGATCAACGTTCTTATAGCATTGCGGCTGCGTCGATTTTAGCCAAAGTGGCACGAGATAGAATTATGAAAGGGTATGCACGAATCTATCCGCAATGGGGATTCGGAAAACATAAAGGTTACCCTACAAAAGCGCACCGTTCGGCTGTGGATCAATTTGGGTTGAGTCCGATTCATCGACGATCATTTCAATGCGGTACGTTGCCCAAACCAAGACCGGAACAACTGGATTTGTTCTAGAGGCTGCATGACAAAGGCTCGTCAACAAACAGGAAGCTGGGGAGAACAGCTCGCCTGCGAGTATCTGGAGCAGAAAGACTACCAAATTTTAGATCGTAACTATCGGTCCAAATTTGGAGAACTCGATATTGTGGCACGCAATGGGGAATACTTGGTTTTTTGCGAAGTCAAAACCCGGAATGGTAAAGGAAGCATTCATCCAACCGCGGCAATAACACCGAGAAAAATTAGAAAATTACGCCAGTTAGGTCAGCTTTATATTCAGCAAAAAAAAATTTATTATTTACAACCGAGGTTTGATGTAGTTGCTATTCAAATGCCAACGCACGAGCCTCCAATTATTGAACATTTTATCAATGCTTTATAAGGGATTTTATGGCTCATCATAAATCGGCACTTAAGCGCATCCGCCAAACCGAAAAACGAAATGAACGCAATCGAGCATTACGTGCCCGTTTGCGAACTGAAATTAAGAAATTCCAAAGCTTCTTGGAAGAAAACAAAGATCCCAACCAGCTGAAAGAAGCCTGCACTGGGATTCAAAAGACGCTGGATAAAGCAGCAACCAAAGGCATCATTCATCGTAAAAACGCCGCACGCAAAAAATCACGCTTGATGAAAGCAGTGAATAAACAAACGGCAACGCTTCAAGCTGCGGAGTAAATATCATTGAGTTGGTTTTCTCGCCAGATTTGTACAAACAATAAAGTTTGTTAAAGGGGCAGGAAATGCCACTCTATTGGTTCGCGATGGTAGTTTCAACAGTCGTTTCAGGAGCACAATCCTGAACAAAATTTATGTCAAATCGATAACTTTAGAAGGAGCAGCGTGTATGAGTGACAATAAGGAAGTACATGAGTATCAAGCAGAGATGCAGAAGTTATTAGATATTCTTGTGCATTCTCTCTATACCGAGCGGGAAATCTTTTTGCGCGAATTGATTTCCAACGCATCTGATGCGCTCAGTAAAATTCAATTCACAACCCTTACGAATCCCGACATTCTGGATAAAGATGCCACATTAGATATCAAATTATCGTTCGACAGCGAGGCCAAAACGTTGACGATCGAAGATACTGGGATCGGAATGACCAAAGAAGATTTGATCAACAATCTAGGAACGATTGCCAGTTCAGGAACTTTGAAGTTCTTGAAAGAAATGCAAAGCAACAAAGAAAAGGCAGAAAATCTCATTGGTCAGTTTGGAGTCGGATTTTACTCAGTATTCATGGTCGCTCAAAAGGTGGTACTAGAAACCCGTTCTTATCATTTGGAAGGGCAGGGATGGCGATGGTCATCCGGGGGTTCAGGAAACTATGAATTGGAACCGATTGAAAAGTCGAATCGAGGTACCAAAATCACCATCCATTTGAATGAAGAATCGGAGGAATATTGTAGTGAATTTCGCATGGAAAATATTGTTAAGAAATATTCCAACTACATTCCCTTCCCCATTCTGCTCAAAGACAAAACCGTCAATAAAGTGAAGGCACTTTGGACGCTATCTAAACAAGATATCACCAAAGATGACTACGAAGAATTTTACAAAACGCTCAGCCACGATTTTAAAGCCCCCTTTCTTTATCAGCACCTCTCCATTGATGCCCCCATTCAATACTACGCGTTGTTATTCGTGCCAGAGGAGGTTTCCAATGACGTGTTGTATGCCAGGGAAAGCACTGGGGTGAGCTTGTATGCTCAGCGTGTCTTCATTCAAAGCGAAAACAAAAATCTGCTCCCGCCTTACTTGCGTTTCATTCGAGGAGTCGTGGATTCGGAAGATTTGCCACTGAACGTTTCCCGCGAAAGCATTCAACACAACGCATTGTTGGAAAAAATTAAGAAGAGTTTGACAACCCGTCTGCTGAAAGAATTCCAATCTCTATCAGAATCGAATGTCGAAAAATTTAAGACCTTTTGGAAAACATTTGGCTCTTTCATTAAAGAAGGAGTGAGTGCCGACTTTCCAAACCGGGAGAGGCTTGTTGAATTGTTACGATTCAATTCTTCTGTCCACGATTCCGGTGACGAATTGACCTCATTGCCCGAATACGTGAGCCGGATGTCAGAAGAACAAAAGGAAATTTACTATGTTGTCGGCCCCTCCCGCGAAGCAGTACTACACAATCCCAACTTGGAATATTTCAAGGCCAATAGCTTGGAAGTTCTATTTCTCGTGGATCACATTGATGACTTCTTGATGACTGATTTGCGTGAATATAAAGGCAAATCGTTCAAGAGCATATCCCAAGCAGACATCGAAGGATTAAAAGATAAAGACGAAGACAAATCTGAGACTTTGTCAGAAGAAGAGTCCAAATCGGTGATCGACTTCTTTCAGGAAAAATTGGGGGATAAAGTTGCCGATGTGGTGGTTTCGAAGCGTTTGGTAGGAAGTCCTTGTTCGCTGATCAATCCGAAAGATGGTATGAGTTCTCACATGGAAAAAATGATGCAAGCTGTCAACAAGGATTTCCAATTGAGCAAGAAGAATTTGGAAATCAATATGAGCCATCGCATCATTCGTAACATGTCGAATCTGTTGCAAGAAAACGCCAGCAATCCGTTTTTGGAAGAATGTGTGCAGCAGCTTTTTAATAGTGCCTTACTGGTTGAAGGCCTATTAGACAATCCTTTGGAGCTACTCACCCATATGTATGATTTTATGGGAGATTCTACGGAGTTCCGTCTTAAATCTTCAGAAAGTGCTACTCCGGAGAGCGCAGCGGAAACCAAAGAGTGACCCCCATTTGTTTGGGCGGGGAGTCTTCTCCGCCCTTCCCCGATACACCACCTCGATTGGACTCTCCTATCGACCCGTTTGATTCAGGCCGCTAGCAGGAGCGATAATGGCCCGTAAAAAAAAAACAGCCGACCCTTCGGAAACTCTCCCCGAAACAAAAGATCTAGAAGCACCATCCCAAGACATTGTAGAAGAAATTGAAGATCTCCAAGAGACCGAAGAAACAGAAGATATTGGAGAAATTGAAGATACAGAAGAAAAAATTCTTCTGATCGACTCTGATGGAACTGTCATTTCCTTAGCTCGCTTGCCCAAACGCATCCCAATTTTTCCTCTATTCCACCGTCCAATGTTTCCTGGCATTTTAACAATGCTTGGAGGCAACATGCCAACTAGCGAATGGATTCGAAAAACAATGGAACAAACCAACGATATCGTCGGTTTGTTACTCGTAGATCCAGAAAAAACCGATGGCAATTCTGAATTGATTGAAGTGGATTCAGAAGACCAATTTTATCAATTGGGAACTGCTGCTTATGTTGTGAATTGGGTCGAACTTCCCGACAAAAGTTGCCAGTTCATGATGAGCACATTACGCCGATTCCGGGTATTGTCGATGACCAAGGAAGACGGGCACTTCATGGCAGATGTGGAATACATTGAAGAGTCGGAACCAGAAGAAGATACGTCCGAAGAAATCAAAGCGTGTGGGGCGGCAATCATTTCAGCAATTAAAGAGATCATTCCGCACAATCCAATTTTTTCACAGGAAATGAACTACCTGCTGTCTCAGGTGGATATCAACAAACCAGTCATGCTGACAGATTTGGCAGTCTCGGTCACCAATGCCAAAAGCATCGATCTGCAAGAAATTTTGGAAACTGAGGATCTGACCTCTCGTATGGAAAAGACACTGGTATTGTTAAGGGAAGAATACGACTTGAGTGTCTTGAAAGAGAGAATCAACCAAAAGATTGAGGAAAAGCTTTCCAAACATCAACGAGAATTTTTTCTGCGGGAGCAACTCAAAGCAATCAAACTGGAATTGGGTTTGGAACAAGACCGCAAGCATCTAGATTTGCAGCGTTTTAAAGAGCAATTTTCTGCTTTGAAACTCACGGAAGAGGCGAAAGAACGAGTCCATTTGGAATTGGAACGCTACGAAATGCTGGACGAGCAATCCCCAGAATTTTATGTGATCCACCAGTATTTGGATTGGGTGGCCTGCTTGCCTTGGGGAGTCCATTCCAAAGACAAACTGGGTTTACGTGCCGCAGAACGAGTATTGAATCGACATCATGCAGGCTTGGAAGATGTGAAAAAACGCATTTTGGAATTCATCGGAGTGAGCAAGCTCCGTGGATCCGTACGTGGTTCGATCTTGTGTTTGGTCGGTCCCCCCGGTGTGGGGAAAACTTCGCTGGGAAAATCAGTCGCTGAAGCATTAGGGCGCCAGTTTTATCGCTTTTCAGTGGGTGGTATGCATGACGAATCTGAATTGAAAGGACACCGAAGGACCTATGTTGGAGCGATGCCAGGTAAGTTACTCCACGCTTTGAGGGCCGTGAAAACCTCCAACCCTGTAATCATGCTCGATGAGTTGGATAAAGTAGGAGCCAGCTATCGAGGCGATCCATTTTCGGTTTTGTTGGAAATTTTAGACCCTGAACAAAATCAAGAATTCCAAGATCATTACCTGGATATTCGATTCGACCTTTCAAACGTGCTGTTCATTGCAACGGCCAATATGATGGATACAATTCCTCCAGCCTTGATTGATCGAATGGAAGTGATCAAGCTATCTGGTTATATCCTGGAAGAGAAACTTCATATTGCACAAAAACACTTGTTGCCTAAGTTGTTGAAAGAATGTGGGTTGCAAACCAAACAGGTGTCTTTCCGTCGAGATGCTTTGCAACGTATTATTTTGGAATATGCAAAAGAGGCAGGGGTTCGTTCTTTAGAAAAAAAATTACATGCGGTTTTGCGAGCAGTTGCCACAAAGATCGTGCGTGGTCATAAGCGAACCATCACTTTAACTGCTGACAACCTAGAAGATTTTTTGGGTAAACCCATATTTACGGAAGAGTCGTTCCACAAAAATCCCAAACCTGGGGTGGTTCGTGGATTGGCATGGACGCCCTTGGGTGGCTCGGTGCTGTATATTGAATCGGCCACGATTGCCAGAGCTAAAAATGAATTCAAGCTAACAGGGCAGTTGGGTGAGGTGATGAAGGAATCTTCTTCGATTGCCCACAGTTATGTTCAAGCACTACTTAAGAAAATCAGTAAGAAAACAAATTTCCTAAGTAAACATGCGGTGCATCTTCATGTTCCCGCAGGAGCAACCCCCAAAGACGGCCCTTCGGCTGGAATCGCAATGGCAACCAGTTTGCTGTCTTTAGCATTAGACCAACCTGTGAGTGAGGCCTTGGCCATGACCGGTGAACTCACATTAACCGGTTATGTGCTTCCAGTAGGTGGGATCAAAGAAAAAGTAATCGGTGCCAAACAGGCTGGAATCTACAAAGTGATCCTACCTAAAGAAAATGAAAAAGATTATTCCGAACTTCCTGACCACGTGAAAGAGGGACTCTCTTTCCACCTAGTGAGCCACTATCACGAAGTGGCTGAAATTGCGTTAGAACTGGACATGGCTCCAGAGTAATCAAACGACACTTCACCTCCTTCCCTTTTTATCTCGAATTTTCGCAAACAGCCGATCAATCAAGGCTGTTTTGCGATCTTTCCACGAAAAATTCTGTTTTGGGGTTAACTGACTGACCCAAGGCACTTCTTCATCTCCTGTCTTGCGGGGCTTGTGCGGACGATATTTTTGTAAGACATCGGCCCGATAAATTTCCGAATACGATCCACAGTCTTTACACTCAGTGACATAGTACCCTTGAACTCGTTCATTATAGAACAGTTCGACATTCTTGCTTTCGCACCGTACACAACGAAGCCACTCTTCAGGCACTTCAGCGGCAGAGAGTTTTTTCATAACTCAATTAACCAGGATCGAACATGAATGAAATTTTCTGAAAGATTCCATGAAAAGCCAAATGGTAGCATGAACGTTTGTCTTTACAAAATATTGCAAAACCAAATCGTTTCTTCATTTTGTTCACCTTTCAATTGATCTTTTCCGACTCTCTGCAAAAGTTTTTAATAAGTTGTAATTAAAAAGCTTTCTTCTAATTTCACTCCCTCTGTTCTCCTACTGTGTTCACTATAGGTGAACAACAAAATATGATTTTCCTGATAAATTCGGCCATTTTTTTCAGATGTGGGTTATCTTACTTCTATGAAGGTCGAGCGACGGAACACTCACCTGTAACATTAAACATTCACTCCCTATCAGGAAACTCTCAGTCAAACCAAAAGGTGATCAAGGAGGTCTCATGCTAGATGCTACGAAGTTAGCTCATCGTAAAGCCAAACCATTAAGAAGAATCGGAACCCGCTATCCAATCACCCCGCAACGGGTCGTGGACTATATGTTCCCCCCTCCTCGTCACGTGAAAACTGTTCCTGATCCTAAAATGGGTTCCATCGATTTAGCATGGAACGAGCCGCTTCGTTCATGGGCCACTTATAGTGTGCATCGCACGGAGACCTCTGGAACCTCAACGATACAAATCGTCAATACCACCGAACCTCAGCATACCGATGAAAACCTCGATGGTGGTCAAGATTATTACTACCGCTTCCGCACCCATTATCCCGTACAAAACAGTCAACTTTCTGAAGAATATTCAGTCTTTCTGGGACATCGTTGGGATTACATTCAAGGAGAATCGGCGAATTTTGAAGGTTTGAATCAAGCAGGGAAAGGGCAAGTTCCCTACATGATGGAAATGGATTCATGCCTTTATGCTATCTGGACCGAAGTAGGCGATCACATGAAAACGGTCCGATTAGCACGTTTCACTGGAACTAATGAAACCCCATCTTGGGAGTTCATTGATAATGGGGGATTGTATCGCAATGCCCCCCATGCAGAGTTTGCCCATACGGTTGTGTTCAACTCAGAAATCTATGTCGCTTGGTCTGAGCATACAGACAAGTATCGCATCCACGTGGCGGTATACAAAGGAAACAGCCACTGGGAATTTGTGGATGGCGACGAACCGCAAGGGGGTTTGAATACAGGGTACAATGAGCGGTTTCCACAGTTAGCCGTGTTTGATTCCCGGCTTTATGCCACTTGGGAAAGTAGTTGCCATGGGATTCGTGAAATCCAAGCGGCTGTCTATCATGAGGCCGAATCCACTTGGAAAACTGTAACCGGGGAAGGTTTTGAGAGTCTCAACCGATACAGCACCACGGCTACAGAAAACATTTTATCTCCACAGTTGGTTGTCAATCGAGACGTTCTTTACATGATTTGGCGGCAGACCCATGCAGGAGGCGATCAGCAAATTCGAGTTGCCGAATACTCGGGCAACGATGACATGCCTTCGTGGAATTTTGTAGATGGAGGAGAGGCCCGTGATGGTATCAATCAAGGTTCTGAGGTTCGTCCGGCAAAAATGGTAAGCTTTGAAGACTCCCTCTATGCAATATGGACGGAGAGCGGTTTAGTTCATGTGTCTCGATACAATGCCCATGCCGATACCCCAGCATGGACTTCGGCAAATCAAAGCTATAGCGGTAATGGACTCAATTGGGACCCTGAACAACGGGCTGAAGGTCCTAATTTGACCATATACCGAAATCGTCTGTATGCCATTTGGACTGAAGAGAATGGTTCTGGATACCAAGTTCGAATGGCCCAGTATCAACCCACTGCCAATATTTCCACTTGGCGTTTTGTCGACAATGCTGCTCCCGGACACGAAACCACAGAACACAAAATAGGTCTGAACCAAGATGAAAGCATGTGCGCCGATTCGCCGAGCTTAGCTGCTGTCAACAACCATCTCTACGCGATTTGGCAAGAAGGCACTGACTTCAATAACAGCACGATCAAAGTCGCCGCAATCTCTTAATCCCTATAAAAAAAATAAAGCAGCCACTCTCTCTCAAGATAAAGCCAGGTGTGTGGCCAGATGGATAAATTGGTTTACTGAAACAAAAGAAAAATTTCTTTTGGATCGTTTTCTTGGAGGAGGGCGTTTCGTAAGCGGGAATCGTCACGAATGTTTTCAATTTTATGGAGGAGATCGGTTAGGACATTTTGTTTCGATTCGGGGGCAACCACGAAAAAGAGCAGATGGGCTTTGTGTTTGGAGCCAGGAATGTATTGGACACCTTCCGGAACCCGGATAACAGCACAAACAACATCGACAATTTTGGATGAAAACACACGGGGAACTGCAATCCCATTTCCAATGTAACTGGAAAGCAGAGGTTCGGTTTTGAGAAGCTCGGTACTCAAAGTATCCACATCGATATATTCCAACTCGTTCGCCACCCGCTCTGCGCAAGTGAGTAAGAAACTCACAATGTCTGAAGGGGTCATTTCAGGAAAAATCAAATTACTGCGGAGATAGTGACTCAATGGCTGAGTGTGTTTAACTAAAAATAAGAATTCTGTAGCTTCATGAATGTGTCTCATGTCTGGAGGAAGCACACGGTCTCCCACTCGCATCATCAATAGTTCTCCTTCGGAGGTGAACAGCTGCATGCGTTGATCTTCATTTTCAGCACGGCGGGTCACCAAACTCAAATCGTCTTGTAGTAGACCGTGGTCGACATGGGCTAAGGATTCATCGTTTAAAATGATTGGAACACCCTCTTGGGAAATCGGCTCGGTGGTCAAGATTAACACCTGTTCCGGTTCCAAAATCTCATCACTCCAGACCTGAGAAGCAAGAATATTGAGATCTTTATTGGTGGTAGCGCACAGCACATAACCAATTTTATCATAACGAGGATCGTGGAGGGGCTTGATCTCCAGGATGTCCATTTCGATCAACTCAAAATGATCGGTTTCCTGGTAGAAGTCGTAATTCATACTGCGATCAACCATCGAGACAGTCAATCCGACCGATTGAAGAAACCGGGCCATACCAAATGCGATGGAATCGCTCCCCACTACGAGCCAATCGGTTCGTGGTTCGGCTTCTACATTGAACAAACGGGCCACAAACCCTGTGAAAAACCCTTGGATCAATACCGTGGTGATGATCACAAAAAAGGTAAAACTCTCCAAAAACCAAGCATATTCGTCGTGAGGTTCCACGAGCAACAAAGCAAACAAAGAAGCCATCGAAGCAGCAACAATGCCTCGTGGATTCAACCATGATAGAAAAAACTTTTCGCGCAACGAGAGGGAAGACGTGATCGTGGAAAGAAAGACATTCGCCGGACGAACCAGCAGCAGAATCAAAAACAACGCCAACGGGCCATTCCATCCAAGATTGACAAAGCCCGAAAGTTCCAAGTTGGCTGAAAGCAAAATAAACAACACCCCAATGACCAAACGCACCAATTCCTCGTGAAAATGGATGATGCCCTTAATCTCTTCCCCCATGCGTTGAGCCAACCAGCACCCTGCCACCACGACTGTTAAGATACCCGATTCACTGGAGATCAAATCGGATACTCCAAATAATAGTACAGAGCATGAAAGCACAAAAATGTTATGCATGCTCTTGTGAATCCATTTTCGGCGCAGTGCCTCTTCGATGAAGCGTCCACCCAATATACCCAAAACACCGCCGATCAAAATGCGGAACAAGAAGGCTGTAACGTGATCCCAACTGGACCCAGGAACCACAATCCATTCAAAGCATAACAGCGCAATAAAAACGCCAATTGGATCAATCAAGACTCCTTCCCATCGTAGGATATGGGCCAAACGCTGCTTGACCTTCACTCGAAGCAACAATGGAGCAATCACAGTAGGCCCCGTCACGATAATCAGACTGCCAGAAAGAATCGCAATTTCTAAAGGAACTTCGCAGACCCAGTAAATCACGGCACTACAGCCCAACCAAGTGATCACGGCACCTACACTCAGCAGCCCTCGGATCGCTTTAGGAGACATTTTCAAAGCTCGAAAATCCAGAGAGATGGCTCCTTCAAACAGGATCAATCCCACTGCCAATGCCACCAACACCTGCAAACCTGAACCTAAGGAACTAGGAGAAACCACACCCGCCACTTCGGGTCCTAACAGAATCCCTGCAAGAAGCAGAAGCCCAATGGAGGGAATTTTGAGTTTATCTGCTAAGATGAGCAGACTCATGCCGACTGCGATGGCTGTCACCAACGTCACCAGGAGTGAGTGATCGGCAGTGTTACTGGCAGCCTGAACGGGGAATGGAATCCAGACCACCGTGAGCAGTAGCAAGAAAGAGAATTTCAGAAATTTGAATCGCTTTGCGAAATAGAGGTGGGGCATTTCTAGAGATCAGTCAAACAAACTATCAATCGCATCTTGGTCAATTCGGACCGCATCCGCTTTTTCCAAATCTTCTTCAGGGACTTGGACAGCTTCGGGCACCCATTCACCATCGGCACTATGTAACATTAGGAACAATTCTGCTGCTGTGTTAGCCTGAACCAAATTTTGGCGCATTTCATCATTATCACGGATATTTTCCAGTTCTTTTGTGATGTCTTTGATCAAATTGCTCCGCGCTTCAGGCAAAATGGCTAAAAAAACCAAATGAGTCATCTCTTTAGACATGGGGAGGTATTCCACACCCTCCGGAATTTGAAATACTGCTACCAATGGTTCCAACACTTCAGGAGACGCGACACGGGGAAGGGCAATCCCATTGCCCAGATAACTCGAACGAAGCGGCTCACTTTTCAATAGAAGCTGTTCCAAGTGGTGGGAAAGAATCGATTGCGAGTTATTGACGACCAATTCCACACAGTTCAATAAAAAGTAAACCACATTGGAGGTCGGCACTCTGGTGAAAATCAGATTGGATTTTACAAACTGAGACAGTGGCACACGATGCCTCACCATAAATAAGGCTTCATCTGCATTTTCCAGCAATCGCATGTCAGGCGGGGCTACCTGATCTTTGAGACGCATCATCAGCAATTCACCTTCCTTGCTGAATACATCTTTATAACCACCATGCTCCTCATCCACATGATGGGTCACCAAGGTCAGGTTGCCTTGGAGCAAGTCATTGTTGAGCTGTCCTAAGGACTTACCCGGCATAACCATCGGCCGGCAGTGATGGGATGCCATCGGTTCGATACATAAATAATAAGTATTCTGTTCTTCTAGAAGTTCTTCTGCCCAGGTTTGAGAAGCTAAGATATTCAAGTCTCGGTTTTCAGTTGCTGCAATCAAAAATCCCACCCGGTCAAACTTAGGACTTTTAAGCACGTCTTCATCCAAAGGATCGGCAGTAATCAGTTCGAATTTGTCCGTTTCGCGATACAGATCATAATTCACTTCTCGGTCCATCAATGTCACTTGGCGATCTGTTGACTGAATAAAACGGGCTAGCCCATAAGCCAAAGCATTGTTCCCTAAAACCAACCAGTCAGTACGCGGTTCTTCTTCCACCTTCAGTAGTTTAGCCACTAGACCGGTGAGGAAACCATGAATCAAAACCGTGCTGATAATTACCATGAACACGAAGCTCTCTAAAAACACCGCGTATTCGTTCCCACGCTGAGACATAATGAGAGCAAATAAGGATGCCATAGATGCCGCAACAATTCCCCGTGGGTTGAGCCAGGATAAAAATAATTTTTCTCGTAGATCCAAATTGCTGCTACGTGCTGTCGAAATGAAAACATTTGCTGGGCGAACCAACAGCAAAATCAGAAAAATAGCTAAAATTCCAGGAAGGCCCACTTCCGCAAATCCTGCAAATTTCAAGTTCGCCGATAGTAAAATGAATACGATTCCTGCAATAAGACGGACGATTTCTTCATGGAAATGCACTACGCCTTTCAGTTGTTTTCCAATACGATAAGAAAGCCATGAGCCTGCTACCACAACAGTCAAAATACCAGCCTCACTCACAAGAATGTCCGAGATCCCAAACAACATGATTGCAAAGGAAAGGAAGAAAACATTGTAAATACTTTTATGCATCAGCTTGTGCACAAAAGCCTTTTCCATCAGATAGCCTCCTACCAAACCGAAACCAAAGCCAATCGCAACTCGTGCTAATAACACTTCGAAATGGTGCAAGGTCGACCCCTCTTGCATGAAAAATTCGAAACACAACAACGCGACAAAAACGCCAATAGGATCAATCAAGACCCCTTCCCAATGGAGCAAATGCTTGAGCTTTTGACGAACTCTTACCTTTTGCAACAAAGGACCAATCACCGTCGGACCGCTCACAATAATCAAACTTCCACAGAGCAACGCGACTTCAGCAGGGACCCCACATACCACGTACAACACAACGGCACATCCAATCCAAGTGACCACCGTTCCCACACTCAACAAACCACGAATGGCCCCCGGTGTGTGTTTGATCGCATTGAAGTTCAACCCAATCGACCCCTCAAATAAGATAATCCCAACTGCCATCGCCACAAATACGCGGAGACCTACTCCCAAATCAGCCGGTTGCACAATACCTAAGACTTCTGGTCCCAAAATCATCCCACCCACGAGTAAAAACCCAATAGAAGGCAATTTCAGTGCATCAGCTATCATGATCAGTGTCATGCCTCCGGCAATTGCAACGGTCATGGTTATGATGATGCTGTGTAAAATGTCATGTTCCATGAAATGTCTCCGAAATAGATGGCTGGCAAAGCTTGTTATGAATGTCAGTGCTAATTCGTGTTGTGGCTTTCAGTGTTGTGAATATCGCTTCGATGAATTGTGGATGAATTGGTAATAGAATTTCACCGCGGTTGCAAATGCTTGGATCGAAATACGTTCATTGATTCCATGAATTCGTTGAATATCGTCGGAAGCGACAAACCAGGGAGAAAAACGAAAGATGTTGTCAGTTAAGGCCGCGTAATGCCGAGAATCGGTTGCAGCCACGAGTAGGGCTGGTGCGACTACGACCTGAGGAAAAACTTGATGAATCGTAGTTTGAAGATTTTGGAATGCCCGTGAATTTGTAAGTGACGTTTTTGAGGCTTCACTCTGAATTTTTCCGTGCTGTCGAATTTGAACGCGCGAATTATCTATAGAATGCCGGACATGATCAAGTACATCTTTGGAAGTATCTTCAGGATGCAATCGGAATTGGATCGTTGCAGTTGCCCCTATTGGCCATTGCATTGCGTGGTTTCCACCCGATAACGTTGTCACTACCGACGTGGTGCGTACTAAAGCCTGCGTTTCTGGAAAACGACTGAATTGCCAAAGGATCAACGGGCGAAACCAAGACCGATTGGCCAAAATCCATTGGTGCCAAAACGGCATTTCTGGTACCAAGTAATCGAGGGTTTGTTGGATAGGGCCGTCCCAATGCAATGGCATTGGATGCTGTTCCAACCTCCAGATAGATTCACTCAACAAGTTCAACGCATTGCGAGAAGAAGGAACAGCCGTGTGTCCTTCCGTTCCACCCACTTGAAGCTCAATGTGCATCACTCCCTTTTCGGCGATGCCAATAGGGGCAATCGGCACAGTGAATCCTGGTAAGTCGGGTGTTATGATGGGATAACCTTCGTCCAATACATACGCCAGTTGGATCTCCTGCTGATGTAGTTTTTGAGCGATTTGTGCATTACCTTGGAAACCACCCGCTTCTTCATCATGTCCCAATGCAAAATAAAATGTTTGCAAAGGCTGATATCCTTGACGAAGCAATAAAGTCACTGCCTCAAACAAAGCAGCGACCCCGACCTTCGTATCCAAACTGCCACGCCCCCACACAAACCCATCGGCTAGGACACCTTGGAAGGGTGGATATTTCCACTCGATTTTAGAACTTGGCACCACCGGAGCCACATCCAAGTGGTGCATCAGCAAGACTGGAGGTTTTTGAAGATCACGCCCAGCCCACTTATAGAGTAGACTATATTTCCCAACTATCTCACGTTGCAGGGCTTGATGAGCTTCCGGATACGCGCTTTCCAAATAAGAATGCAATTCCAAGAAAGCAGAACCAGCAAGCAAATTAGGCTTTGTAGGCAACAACACGGAGGCTGAGATATCCCCAGGAGTGGATGCAGATAAGGAGGAAGATACAGTAGGAAAACTCAATAGCCCAATGAATCGCTGTAATCCGTCGCCTTGATCCCAGTCAGGCAAAACTTCAGGTTGAGGGACTTGTTCCGACAAGTATTGTAAAGAGGTGGTGTTCCAAGCATTGAAACTGAGTAAAGTGAATAGGCTTAGCACTGCTATTCCGATAGCAAAATTGAGCGAAAAACGCCGCATACCATCCTCCTACACCGATAAATGAACAATTCTGTTTGAGGCTCGCTCCAAATTTTCGGTAGGGTTCCTGCATTACTAAATTTTTGTCAACCGAAATAGATCCGCTTTTTCCTGCTTTGGAGACGTCATCTATGAAAAAGTCACTCATCGCTATCCTACTTTTCAGCTTTGGAATTCCGATAGCTAGTGCCGAACAATTTCGACGCATTGGACAGGGTATTCGCAATCTGGCTATGGGAAATGTGGGAATCGCACTGAGCCACGATGAAAGTGCGCTTTATTACAATCCAGCTGGGCTGGGAGGGATCGATGATGTTCAGCTAAGTCTCTCCCTATTTGGTGGAGGTACCGGGGTCGATGCTAGTGATCTTCCTGAAGCTGGTGATCTTGCTGAAAACATCGAATTTTTACTAAATCGGCGATTTTATATACGTTTTTTCGGCAATATTACGGTGATTACACCGATAGAAGACTATATAACGTTTGGAGCCACCGCGTTTGCGGAACTCGAAGGCCTATTTTTTTTCCAAAATCCAGTCCTACCGCAATTTACTTTGGATTTTCGCGCGGATACAGGACACGGCTACGGTGTGGGGATTCCCATAGGCAAAGGAGGCTTGGTCATCGGAATTGGATTTCGTTCGGTCAAACGTTTGCTGTCTCTACCAGAAACGACCTTCAGCTTGGACAATCTTTTGAGATCTGACAATGAAGCCGATAATCTACTTCCGAACGGTTATAATCAGCAGGCGCTTGCCAACGCTTTCGATTTTGGAATCCATTGGAGAATTGAAGGGGATCTCGCCATGACGATTGGAGCGGTGATCCAAAATGCAGGTGGTCTGAATTTCTCGAGAGGTGGTAGGAGCTTACCAGAAGATGTACCTGAAGAAATCGCAGTAGGGATATCCATCCAACCCGATTTTGGTTTCTTTCGAATTTTGGCGGAACTGGATTTTCGTGACATTACCAACGCTGGCACCAGTGACAACGATGCCACCAAACGGATTCATGCTGGTATGGAGTTAGGCCTCTTGCCATTGGATACAGGCACTAATGTGATCGCCATACGTGGTGGATACAATCAAGGCTACGCTGCCTATGGCGGTGAGATCACCATTCCTCTCAGTTACACGTTCATACTCCCCGATATCTCTGTCGAATTCGTTTCTTATGCCGAAGAAACTGGAGAGACTGCTGGTTCAGGCAGAAGTTTTCGACGAGCACTTCAGCTTTCTTTCACCTATTAGCGTATGGGTTGAGCATTGGACTCGTGGAGTTTCCAAACGTTCTATTGCCCACGAGCTGCTTATGCGTATATGGATTGTCTTTGTTTGAGCACTTGATAGCGCCTCCAAACCATCCCAATGGCTCCACAAAAGAAGGTAGTGACTCCGTAATATAACAAATAATGCCAACCTTCCCAATCCAAAGGAACCGAAACCCTTCCTACATTTCCCCATTCGTGAAGTTGGGTCAACACTTCCAGCCAAAGTTGTAATACCCATTCCATCCCTTGAAACGCTTGAGTTTCCAACCATCCGAATGGAGGGCTGCTCCTCGAAACAAAGCTAACTCCTAACACAATCAATCCAACAGGGAGGACGAGGAAAGCCAATAAAGGAAGCATAAATAAATTCAACCAAATCGGTTCCAACGAGAACTCGCGAAAATACGTTGCCAAAATCGGCCAAATTCCTATTAAAACGATTCCAGTCACCAAAATATTATTGAAGCAGTATATTCCCAAGCGGTGCCACCAAGGGGTCCATGCAGAGGTGGTTTGGAAAAATGGCAAAGCCATCAAAATATAAAGTACGGCAACAAAAGAGAGTTGAAAGGATAAATCATAAATCACAGTCGGGTTGAAACAGATCAATCCATAGGCTGTGACTAAAAGCACTTGCACCGGAGAATGTGCTCGACCGCTCCAACGTGCGAGCAATAAGAAAGTAAGCATGAGCGCTGCGCGGGTCGCAGGCACGGGAAACGCTATCAAAAATAGATACGACCAAATTCCAAAGAGCGTGATTCCTTGACAAAGTCGAGGAAAGTGAACCCACAATAGCCAACTTTCAGAAAATCTGCCGATTTGCCGAACCAACGACAACCCCAGCCAAAATAGCAGTCCAATATGCAAACCACTGATGGCTAATAAATGGGCCATACCCGTTTTACGAAACAACTTTGTTGGCTCTGCCCGATACACATTTCTGGCTAAAATCACGGGAAGAAATAAGGCTTGTGATTCTTCACTTAAGTAAAAAGCAGCACGTTGAATTAGATTTTGATGTAAAATTTTCCCTTGATAGATCCAGTCGCTCATTGGGTTCAATGTGTCGTGATAAGAGACTTCTCTTAAATGTAAAGAAAGTCGATTTTGATTTACTCTGACAGTAGCAAGCGTTCCATTGAACTGTAAGCTACGTCGATAATAAAACCTGAGAGGTGTGCTGCGCCTTGCTGAGAAATGTATGTCAATTTCAGGGAATTTTTGGTGAGAATCCGATAAATATAACGTTACAGAATTCAGTCGGAGTTTAATCTCTTTTCCTTCCTGAGAAAACCTCATAACTTTGCCCTGAACCCAAACGGGAATAGACGAATTTTCTAACGGCTGTAAACTTTCTTGCCATGAAGGAAGTATGAATAGAAAATAATGAAGTAACCAGCCTGTACCAACCAGCAATCCCAGGGCTACAACGTACAAACGTCGCATCTGAAACCAGAAGCATAACGCTAACCCTATAACAAGTAACCATTCCAAGTGAAGTTGGTTTAAAGTGGCTTCATAACGATACCCAACCCAACCTGCAAATGCTCCTATTCCAAGGAATGTCAAAATCCAGTGGAGTCCTGAATTTCTCTGCCCTCTCAGGCCGTTCAATAGGCCCCAAATTGTGGATACTTTTACCATTGACATGGGAAACAACGTATGTATAGTAGCTAAGAATTTGAAGCACCCCCTAGAAATTAAAGCTGCTCTTTTCGTTTTAAGTGTGTTAATGGGTGCGATAGTTATTGACGGAATAAGCACGAATAAACAAGAACCTATCAGTTAATTAAGGTGCAGTATGAGGATTAAATTTTCCGTATTTGTAATTTTACTGAGTGTTACGTTTGCGTTGAGTGCCTGTAAATTAACAGATGTTCAACCTTTCGAAGACAACCCGACCGCTCCCCCACCTCCAACTCCCGCCGAGACAGCAAAGCCTGACTCAATGCAAACCAAGGCAGACGATGGTGAAAGCGATAAACGTGGTCCTGCCGAACCTGAGAAACCGATGACTCCGGAACCGGACCCGCCACCTCCACCACCGCCACCACCACCGCCACAAGATCCACCTAGCACTGGTGAAAGCACGGGTACAGATACTGGTTCAGGTGATCGTACCGGAACTGCGAAAGTGGAACCGCCACCTCCGCCACCTCCGCCACCTCCAAAGGAGCCGCCACCACCGCCACCTATTGTAGATCCACCTCCACAGGAGCCAGCGGCACCGATGATTACAGATCTCCAAACGGTGTATTTCGACTTCGATAAAAGCGAAATCAAAAACGAATTTAAAATTGCGTTACGTGAAAACTATGAGTGGGTTAAAGCAAATCCAGGAACAAAAATTATGCTGGAAGGGCACGCGGACGAACGTGGAACCAATGAATACAATTTAGCTTTAGGTGAGCGCCGAGCAAAAGCGGTGTTAGCTTATTTGGTTGCACTCGGTGCGGACCCAGATCAATTCTCTATCGTCAGCTTTGGCGAAGAGCGTCCTGCATCTTTTGGTAGCAACGAAGCTTCTTGGGCTAAAAATCGACGTGTCGAATTCACTCGCCTATAAATCCTCTGAAAAGCGATCCGGCTTATCACCGGATTGCTTTTCTCGCCCCCCCTCACCAGCATGTCACTAGAAACCTTATTCGATGAAAGAGGCATTCTTGCGCTAGTGTTCCAAGGAACTTGGGTCACGCATTTAGTGCTGATTGTCCTGATTTTGATGTCTTCTATCTCCTGGGCAATCATTGCTCTCAAGTGGCTCCAGTTTCGCCGTTTGGTTGGAGAAAATGAAGAGTTTTTCCATCTCTTCAGTAAAGAACATAAAATGGAGCATATCTATAATCTCTCCAAGCAATTTGAATCGTCTGCCTTTGCGTACATTTTCAAGGAAACGTATAAGGAGGCTATGACTTTTCGGGAGCGGATGCGCCGTCAGGCTCAAAACCAAGACTTATCCAACACCGAAATCTTGCAACGCTTGAACCAGCGTCTGGAACGGGTGTTTTCACGAAGCATCACTCAACAACTGGGGATGATCGATCATCGCCTCAGTGTACTCGCAACGATCTCTAGTGCCGCTCCATTTGTAGGACTCTTTGGAACGGTATTGGGAATTATCGATTCTTTCCAAAGTATCGGAACGACGGGTGTGACGAGCCTATCAGTCGTTGCTCCAGGAATTTCTGAAGCCTTGGTGGCAACAGCGGCAGGACTATTAGCAGCAATTCCTGCTCTCATGGCTTATAATCACTACCGAAATGCCGCCCGTAGGGAGAGTAATTCAATGCGTGATTTTGCTCTGGAATTGGGTAACCGAATGGAGTGGATCGTATCATGAGTTTCTCTCCAACTGACGATGACGAACCATTAAGCGATATCAATGTCACGCCGTTTGTAGATGTATTGCTTGTGTTGTTGATCATTTTCATGATCACCGCTCCTATCATTCACCACACTGTCAAAGTCGACTTGCCCAAAGATACCTACTCCGATGGAGCGGCACTGGATAAAACTCTCCGTGTTGTTGTCGATCAAACGGGGATGATTTATATTAATAATGATCAAGTGGGATTGGATCTCAACGGTACGAATCGAGAGAAGTTTGAGCGCCTGATCCAAGAATGGTTGGCAAATAAGTCCGGTCCGCAATTTGTGGATGTAGAAGCCGACGAAAACGTAAGATATGGAGCCTTGGTGCCGATCATCGCGCGGCTCAAGGAAATGGAAGTCGGGCTGAATCTAGTGATCAATCCTGAATCAGCACAATAATCATTCCGAACAAGGACCTATGCAGTGTCATATCGGACGTAATGAAGAGTCAGATTATTTTATTGTGACGTGCAACCGAGCCGGGGGAAAAAACGCGACGGCCCAGCAATTGGCAACGTTTCTATTCATTCAACGTACCAAGCGAATTGCGATCAGTTTGGAACTCGGTAAAGTGTTTGATGCCAACGAAATCGTCCCCTTTATGTTGATGCTCGCCAATGAAGTCCGTGGAGGATTTGGCAAGCTGCCTCTATGCTTTCTCGATGCAACAGCACGTGGTTTAGTTGAAGCAACCGAACTTAAAAACACCTACCACCTTTGTGCGAACGAAGCCGAGTTGCTCCAATTTTTTTCTGAAAAAGAAACAGCCTGATTCTGCCATTTTTCAGCCCCTCGCCTTAAAGCCCTCAGAATCAACTTCCAAAGAGTATGTGCCGCGTTTCTTCACGATGTGAATCACGGGGATTTTGCAATTTCACCAACCCTTGGTCACACCATCGACGAACAATGAGGGCATACCTTGTGTCGTTTTCTTCCTTTGCACTCCATTGTGCATGTTCCAATAAAAGTGCTGCAATTACGGTCCGTGAGAGACTATAGGCAAGATCGCGTGCTCCTGCTTGGAGGTAATCCAGTCCTTCAGATTCAGCATGAATGGCATAGCCTTGGAGAGCTTGAAGAGCTTGCTCAGCCTTATCAATACAAGGCGATAAAGTATCATAATGAATTCGGGATAAACGTTGGGATATATCCTGTAATAGAGGGAAGAGTGCTTGTTCTTTCTGTATTGCACGAAGAGCATCCAAGCTGAGGACATTCGTGGTTCCTTCCCAAATCGCAAGCACTTGAGCATCACGGAGTAATTTGGGCAGTCCGGTATCTTCGATGTAGCCGGCCCCACCAAAACTTTCCAAGATTTCGCTATTCA
The DNA here is from genome assembly GCA_028281495.1 of SAR324 cluster bacterium. Taxonomy (GTDB): domain Bacteria; phylum SAR324; class SAR324; order SAR324; family NAC60-12; genus JANQJU01. The sequence continues at coordinate 203,079 of JANQJU010000029.1, read as the reverse complement.
CTTTGACGGCTTGTTTGGCGGTATAAAGCTTGAGAAGCGGAGTGAGTAAACGGAGTATTGCAGATTCCTCTGGAGTTGCTTGATTGCATTCTTTTTTTCCGAGAAGTTCCACCACATAAAACGTCATTAAAAAACACCCAGTCCATTCCACTTCCAATCGTGCAAGCGTTTCGATGTGTAGCGGCTGCTCCGAAAGTTTTTTGCCAAATGCCATACGACGTTGAGCATAATCTTTGGCGAGCGCAATGCCACGACGCATCAATGACACCGCAGAACAGGCATTGTAAATTCGAGTGATGTTAAACAGAGTTGACATGATTTTTACACCTTCCCCTGGCTTTCCAATGGCTTGCGCAATGGTGCCGTTTAAAGTCAATTCAGCAGTGGGGAGTGCACGAGTGCCAAATTTTTCTTTCAAACGATTGATTCGAATATGATTGAGTGATCCATCCTGAAGACGAGTCTCCAAGTAAAACAAACTCAAGCCAGGGTGTTCCAAAGCCATTGCAGCTCTCTCACCCTCCTTTTCGAAGCCCGTTTGTGTCTCAGGAATTGTTGGAATGGTTTCGATACGAGCCAGTGTCATGGCCATCTGGGCTGTCGTGGCCGATGTAAACCATTTGTCTCCATACAGACAAAAGTACTCGTTTTGCCAACGAGCAATTGTTTGAGAGCGCCCTACATCGGAACCTCCAGTACGTTCTGTCATCCATTGTCCGGAAGTCCAAAATGAAGAGGGATTGCGTGATGTCAGGTGACAATAAGCTCGATCTTGTAAAGCCGGGCTACCATGAACCTCAATAAGACGGGCCGCTCCGTCGGTCATGGCCAAAGGGCAAGTGTAAATCGCTGAAGAAGGGGTAAAGAGGTAGAGTTTCGCAAATTGATAAACTCTTGAAAATTCATCATAAGGTCGCTCATACCCCAAAGCAACCAAACCTTCTTCAGCAGACACCTGATCAAGCTGTTTCCAACCGCCTGCAACTCGGATGGTATCGATCCGTTTGCCCCATGGATCATATTGAATCAATTCAGGGGGTTGAGTTTCTGCATCATGCGCCATCGTGAGAATATCCGTAATGACTCGTTGCCCTAATCTTTTTAAATCCGGCAAAATGGATGAGTAGATCGGGGATGGCAAAATCCGACGCAAATAAGATTGCAATAAGGCATCATCGTCAAATTGATTGTACAGTTGTGGCCCTTGCTGAAAAAATTGACTCATTGTTCCTCCATTCTGCTTAAAGTGAATTTTTGGCAAAGCAGCCTGTGTGTCAGCCCCTCAAATTTCGATTGAATGATTCTGCCATTGCCAGTAATCTTAATGAAATCAATTTACAAAGTATATCCTCTCACTTAAATACGCTTTGAAATTTGTAGATTCTTTTTGGTGAATAAGAATGGGATTTTCAAAGGCAGTATAGTCTAGATACTTTTAATACACAGTTAGGCTGCTCTATGATGGATTTTAATCTTTTCCGTGTTTCCAACCACCTTCCGGACTATCGTCAACTCAAGCAAGAATATGAGGCCTTTGCCCCAATGGCGGGAGAGGCTCTAAGTCAACTAGCAGAAATCGTGAGACAAGAAGCCGGCGATGCGGTGCCCAATGTTCAAATCAAATACCGGGTCAAAGCTTTTGATAGCTTCTTTCAAAAACTGTTACGCCGCTGCAAAGAACCGGATTTGCAAATAGGATCTTCTTATTTTGAATTGATCACCGATATCATTGGTATTCGTTTGATTTGTCCGTTTCTACACGACCGCGATTTGATCGTAGAATACCTACAGCAGCATCATGAAGTTTTAGAGATTGAAGAGAAAGATGGGAACGGTTCTCCTAATGAATTTTCTTACGCTTCCATCCATATTCTCCTGAGAATGCCCCCGCAAATTCAAGCATTTGCTCCGTATCGAGAATTGATCCCCGTTTCTCTACAATTGCGTACGATCCTCCAAGACGCCTGGGCAGAAGTGGAGCATGAACTGATTTATAAAATCGGAACCCATCCTTTAAACACTTCAATCCGACGTAAACTGGCTGCAATCAATGCCAATCTCACTCTGTCTGATATGTTGTTTCAAGAAATTCGAGAAAGCCAGAACATCCGGCGCTTGGAAATCTTACAGCGCCGCACGCAGTTCAACAACCACATGCGTTCGGCTTACGAAGTGTCGGCACTTTCGCAAATGTCTTTAGAGGACGATCACCAAACTGCATTCAATCGCAAAAACCAGGAAGATTTACTCTTGAGTGCGCTAGAGAAGCATATCGAGGAAAATTTTGAGGAAGCGATTCAGTTGTACACCGAATGCTTAGAGACCAATGTTCCATCAGAAACCCAGTCCATTATCTACAATCACAGAGGGATGGCTTATAATTCGCTCAATCGTTTTCACGAGGGTCTAGTCGATTTCACTCAAGCTTTCGAAATCAATCCCAAAAACCTCCGTGCCTTACTCAACCGGGGATTCACCTTTCAGAAACTCCAGCAGTTTTCCGAAGCATTCCGCGACTTTGAAAAAGTGATTGAAATCGATCCCTACTTGGCAGATGGCTATTATGGGCGTGCTTTAACGTGTTTTAGCCTGCATCGGTGGTCTTCCTGCCGAGAGGATTGTGAGGCTGCGCTACGCCTCCAACCAGATTTCCAATCCGCAAAGAGTCTATTGGATAAAGCCCAAGAGGAATTAGCTGCCTGATCAACAGAAAATCACATTAGACTACGGGTGGGTGCAAGGTTTGTTGAAGCTCTAGATAGTGAGGGGTTTCGGGCGTGATCCATCCGTGGCGAATGAGGAAATCGATAATCACCAAGTTGCAGTTGTCCTTAAACTCTTGTGTGTTGGCGACAGTGTCCATGACTTGTTCGATCGGCCATAGATAAAACTCATCCACTTCCCCATCCGTGTTTTCCGGTTTAAAATCGACCGGTAATTCCAAATCATAGTTGTAAATCACATCTCGCCGAATACCTCGTTTGACTCCACGATTATAATTGAATGCTCCTACCGCTCTAGCATTTCTAGCGAGGTCTGGGTCAATATTGGCTTCTTCCTGGCTTTCTTTGATCATGGTTTCCCATGCGGTCAGATCGTAAGACTTTCCTCCCGCGACGAGGTTGTCTAAACGTCCGGGGTAGGTCGTTCTGTCGTAAGAACGGCGAGCCACCCACATATGCAGATGACCGTCTTGGTAAGAATATCCATTGAGATGGATGCCATAGGAAAGAACGCCGAAGAGGGAAACAGCTGCTCGTTCGAGCAGCATCAGAGGAGGAGTTTGGAAAGAAGAAGAAACGGGATAAAGCTCGTGATACCAGCCAGACAGCAACGGTTGAAGACGCCGATCTTCAAGTACCGTTGCCATCGCTTCGGTCCGGGATTCTAAGGAATCCAATCGAGAGGGTAAGGTCACGCACTGGGCTTCTATCTGAAAAACGCCGGTGAATTCAGACAGAAGCTCTACGTGTTGTTGTTTGATCCAGCCAACTTTTTGGTTGGCTATCTCAAATGGGATAAATTGGGATAAATCATGGGTGTTGCATCGTCGAATCCAATCGAGGTAGCTCATTAGGTCCCTTGTCCACCGGTAATCAAACCGAGCACGGATTGTGGCACTTGATTCGCTTGTGCCAGCATCGCTGTGCTGGAAGAAAGTAAGATTTGACCGCTGGTGAGTTCGGACATCTCGGCGGCCATGTCTGCGTCACGAATGGTTGATTCCGCCTGTGTTAAATTTTCTTCAGCAATTCGCAAGCTGTTCATATTGCTTTCCAGAGCATTCTTTTGGAAAGATCCTAACTTGGCCCGTAATTTGGTGACCTCATCAATGCCTGCATCAATGACTTTCATAGCATCTCTTGCCCCTTTGGGGCTGCGGACATCAATATCGGCAAGGCTTTGAAAATCGCTTTCATTGAGCACGCCCCGTCCTAGCTTTGTGGTTCGGATGGTATCGATGGAAAGATCGGTCACTTGTTTTTCATTTGGCCCTACTTGAAAACTGATCGATTCCTGAGCCACATGCACAAACCCTTCAACTGGTTGTCCTACCACATCTTCATTCTTCTCTTCGATCACTTCCGTTCCCACTTGGTTACCCGCCTCATCAAAGATCGGTCGAGTGGTGCTTCCCAGCTCCCGGGTGTATTGGATGGTCAATCCCTGAGGGTTGGTCCCTTCTACAGAAGTGAGAAATTGTCCGTTTCCTAAGGCAATTTCACCATTAATGGTCCCTTCGACATCCTTCCCTGGCTCGGCAAACTTGGCAAAGTTGGCTTCAGGAGAAAGAAAACCAGCTGTCGAACTCGTCACCGAGAATCGCGGTTCATCACCAAATTCTCGATGTCGGACAAACATCAATCCAGCGGGATCCAACAAAACATCAACATTCACATTCGACTCATCTGCTTTTTTCTGAAGCTGCCGAGCGATCATTGTCCTAATTTTGGAAGACGCTTCCTCCGGTGGAAAGGTTTGAGGATCGGTTTTCGCATTCTCCACAATTTTATTGATCCCTTCAGCCAGTTCCCCTCGGCTTGTATCCAGAACCGCACTTCTCCCACCTTCCGTGATCACCAACTGAGAGCCTTCTCCGATATTCTCAACGGTGATGGGGACGTTGCCACTAGCGCGAGCACGAGTTGAAACCTGGGTGATGTCGACTTCATACCCTTGTTCAGGAGAAGCTTGGGTTTCCGGTTTCGCGGCAATGAATTCCAAATTGGGTCCCACAGTAACCCCGTTGGCCCCGTTGCTGCCATCCAGTAAGTTACGGCTGTTGTAAAGCGTATTGTCGGCGATTCGATCAATCGCCCCCAAAAGATGGTCGATCTCACTTTGATCGGCTTCCAACATCTGCTTGTCGTTGATCGCCTCGTTGGCCGCGTGCACTGCCAATTGGCGTAAATTCACCAACATGGCATTCACTTCATTGAGAGCACCTTCAGCGGTTTGCACCAAGGTGACCGAGTTTTCTGCATTTTCCAATGCCTGTTTCATACTAACAATTTGGCTCCGTAATCGCTCAGAAGCAATCAAAGTCGCCGGTCCGTCCGAAGCCCGGTTGACTTTCATACCGGAACTCAGTTTTTCAATATTCCCTTTCACGTCATTGAAATTATTCGACGTGTGACGCAAAGCGTTCAAGGAGGATATGTTATTTTTAATACTCATCATATTGACCTCTTTTTCCCATACTCCGATTGGATGATATTGATGAAAATCACGGCGTTTATCCCAGAAGACTTCACAGCCTTCTCTTTGCTTATCGGCACTTCCTCCAAAAACTTGAATCGAATTTTTCGGCGTTATTCGATGGCAGGAAACCGATTGTGCAATTCGTTAATTGGAATATCGGCAGGATCAAAAAAAACTTTAGATGAGAAACCTATTTTTTATACAGAAAGGGGGATTGCAGTTTGAGCACGCTCTTAAATGCCCTCTAACACCTTTAGGGTCAGGGCAACGAGCGTTAAGGTCGATTTGCAGGTCCCATGGAAGAAATTGACAAGCTTTCTACTTAGGTCTGCCTTCTGGTGTGAGGATTTAATCATACTTATTTTGGAGAAAAATAATGGCTACAAAAAAAATAGCAATCACGATTCCCCATGATGTCGTTTCCATGGTGGATGAAGCCAGCAATAGGCTTGGGATTTCACGAAGCAAGTACATCTCTTCCATCCTCAAAGACCGGCTCGAAGAAGAAAAAGGAAAATGGATTCGAGAATCCTACGATCAGGTGTTTGCAGATGAGACCGTGCAACAAGAACAATTGGATACTGCAAAGTGGTATGAAAGTAGCGGTCAGTTCGAAGGACAAGAATGGTGATTCCTGTACCTCCGAATCGTATTTGACGAATAGGTTCAGGGTTCCATAGGACCACCTCTTTTTCAAAGCCGTACAGGATTTTATATGGACTGGAACAATATCCAATTACAAATTCCCATCGAAGAAAGCATTGGGAATTCTGATTTGCTGGTGGGACGAAAAAAAGACTTCGACTATTTTCACCGATAGGTCGAAATCATACTCAAAAAACTGGGGAGATCTCGTTGTATCCTAGCACGTAAAAAATTGGGAAAGACGGCATTTGTCCAACGTCTGCTTAATGAACTTTGGTCCATCGAGCAAAACGACTCCAAAAATCCTAGCCATATTATTCAGTACCGGCACTGCAACGGAGATCAACTATATTCAAGAAGAATGGTCGCAATAAATGTACTATATTCAGTCGGCCCACACGATTTCCAATTCGGTCGACTGGGTCACGCGCTTCAAGAGGTCGGCCATCGTGTCTGTGGAAGCCGTCACATCAAGAAAGCCGTCTCGGTTGATATCGGCGTGCGCTCGCCCTACTAAAATACATCCCAAAATTTGCGTGTGATAGTTCCCCCGGTGAATCAGGATAAAGGAACGTCCCGGAACTTCGCCGCCTTCTGTACTTTGGACATGCAGGTGATCCCCAAACTTTTGAGAGCTCCGAGGCACCAAGCGATAGGTCCCGACAGGAATGCAAGACACTCGCTGTTGATTGCCCAGCCAAGGCAATTCCAGGGTTTTGCAATGGAAGTCAGGTTTGCCGGGTTCCGTCAGGCTCAGTTCACCTAAGGTCTGTTTGTCATCAGAGGGCTGTCTGCGAATGGTCACTTTCATTTTACCCATAGCAGCATCGGTTTCTTGAGTCTTCGTTTCCGGTGCTGTGGTCGTAGCGTCGTTCTGCTCAACGATTGGGATTTCTAGAATTTGTCCAACTGCAATCCGACTTGCATCCACAATCTGATTGTGAGTGGCAATTTCCTGATATCGGGAAGTATCTCCATAAAACTCCCGTGCGATTGCCGACAGAGTATCTCCGGGTTTGACCGTGTATTTTACGATTTTTGTCATGTTACCTCTTTGGGTTTAGTGATTTCTAGAAGCCTTTTCGACTTCAGTATCCGGTTTTTAAACGATTGAGATTTAGTAAACTGAATTTAATAAGCCATATCAGTAATTTAAATCGGCTTACAAAATTGTACCTTGATCAATTACCAGAAGAAGACCTCACAAACAAAAACAGTTTTTGCCTACTCTTGAGCGTTTAAGAATCGCAAACACAGAGCAAGGAACTATGGCGTGTCCGGTAATTTTTGTATATCTCTATACAGAAAGTTAAAGACTTTTTTCATTTTTTAACACTTTCAGAGGTGGGTATTATGAACACAAACAATATCAGAACCCCCGGCATGTATATTGAAGAACGTAATGCGTTTGCCCATTCTGTCGTGCCGGTGGCAACCGCGGTTCCGGCCTTCATCGGGTATACGCCACAGGCCGAATACAAAGGGGAGTCTTTCACCAATAAGGCCAAAAAAATCAGCTCACTGGCAGAATTCAATGCGATCTATACGCTTCCCCCCCCTGATCCACCGAAACCCGCTCCGAAGCAATACAAGCCGATCTATTATTTGGTCCCACAAGCTGAAAAACCCAGTCAGGGTTGTTACATCCCTATTAACAAAAAGTTTTATTCGATTCTTCCCGATTCGGGGTCAATCTACTACCTCTACAACAGCATCCGATTGTTTTACCTCAATGGGGGAAGGGAAGCCTATATCGTTTCCGTAGGATCGTATGGAGAGCCGAACGGGAAGCCTTTGGATTCGCCAACAGAACCTTTGGTGAATAAAAATGTGAGTTTGGAGGCGCTGAGTCAAGGGCTGGCGCTGCTCAAAAACTATGAGGAACCCACGATGTATATCTGTCCAGAGGCAACGCTCCTCACTGTGGATGAGAATTCCACCGTGATGCAAAGGATGTTGCAGCAGGCGGACGATATGCAAACCACGATGTGTCTGTTTGATGTCATTGGATCTCGCCACCCCGACCCCATCCTTTACTCCGATGCTATTGCCCAATTTCGGGAAAAAACGGGCACGATGGGACTCAAATATGGAGCAGCATATTATCCGTTTGTGGGCACCACCATCACCCCCAAAACGGAGGTGGATTACACCCAACTGTTTGGGGGGGCGGTCAAGGAATTGGAACCGTTGCTCAACCCGCCGGAAAATCCCAACGAAGTGGCAGGAAAGGTTCTCGACAAGATTCAAAACCCCTCAAACCCACCGCTGTCCCTGGAAAAAAATAATGAAGCACTCCTCAACGCCAGCCCGATTTATGAACAAATCATGGATCGCGTTCTCAACGAAATCAATCTGTTGCCGCCCAGTGGTGGAATGGCGGGAGTGTACACGCTCAACGATGCCGACGGTGTATGGAACACTCCGGCCAATCGAAGTATAGCGGGAGTGACCTCGCTCCCCATTCAACTGTCCAACAAACAGCAAGAGGCCTTTAACGTAGATGCCGTTTCGGGGAAATCGATCAACACGATTCGGTTATTCAACGGTGTCGGCATCTTGATTTGGGGAGGACGCACCCTAGATGGCAATAGTCGGGATTGGCAGTATGTATCAGCTCGGCGCACCGTGAATTTCATTGAACAGGCAGTCAAGTTGTTCATCAAGGCTTATGTATTCGAACTGAACAATGCTCATACATGGTCTGCGATCAGAGGGTCGATTAGTAACTTTTTAACGGATGTCTGGAAAAATGGAGGACTGCAAGGTGCGCACCCGATGGATGCGTTTGAGGTTAACATTGGATTAGGAAACACCATGACCCCGGAAGATTTGCTAAACGGCTTTCTCAAAATCACCGTGCGCATCGCAGTGGTACGTCCTGCTGAATTTATTGAGATCACGTTTCAACAACAGATGCCCACGTCCGCTTGAGTTGTTTCATTTTGTTTTCATTCAACCCTTCTTTCCTAAATTTCAACCAGTGGAGCCTCATGTCCGATGACAGCACACAGGATGACACCTGGCCTATTCCCAAATTTCGTTTCCAAGTGGTGCTTCACTTTACTTCTTCGCAAACCACCATTTCCCAGCCATGAAACACGAGCACAACCCCTATGTAGTTCACGGAATCCATCCCCACAAACCGATCCTTTTGCAGATAACCCTGAACCTGAGATCTTGCCGCTTCGGTGGCTTCTTGCAATTCGCCGTCTTTCAACGATTTCCGCCGTTTGAGATACTTCAGCTCAATGATAAAGCCCGTATGCATTTCGGGGTAGACGTCATCAAGGGGCGATAAAAACAGATCCACATAGCCTTTGGATTGATATCGATTCGAAAAATATTGGCTTCTTCGTAAGCCGCTCGGAGGTAGCCATATATCAATTCTGCTACACTACGATTGGGGATCGCCAACACCACCTCTTTCAGACGACGTCCAGCAATGCTGACCAAGCCGAAATAGTGGAGCAAGGAAATGAAATTTTGGGGTTCTGTGAGTTTTTTCAATGGGAAGCTTTTGACGACCGAACCGGTAATTTTCCCATCTTCAATCAAGGTTTTGAGAAGATCGAAATTACCGTTGAGCCGACGATTGACCCACATCAAAATCCAAACGCAGCACTACGTAGCGATTGTGCACCTGGGTGGGAGACTGACCGATATCCAAACCAGCAAACAATTCTTCAAACTGGTCCGCCCGATTACGATCATAGTAATTCTCCATCATTCCAAGCCAACACGGCTTGCCGAAGCGTCGAGGACAAATCAAGAACGCAAAGCGGTACTTCTCCAATTCATGAAGAAATCGAGTTTTGTCGATATAGAGTTGGTTTTCTTTGCGGATGTCAGAAAAGACAGCCAACCCATACGGGATCAGACGATAGTGGGGTGCAGTGGAATCGGGCATATTCTCCTGGTTGCTTTTAATTTGGGAAGCAATATCGATTTTACAAAAGTATACAATTCATAGCATCGATTGCACCTAATTCTTTGATCGGGATATGAACCCCTCCCGCCTCCCCGGCCAAGAATTATTCTGAGCGTTCCCTACAATAGCTTTTGCTATCTTCTCTGCATCGCCTGAATTATACTCAGAGGCACTCCTGGCTTTGACGAGTTTTAGAAACATCAGGTTAGCGAAAGGCTGCCCTTATGGACCGACGACGTGACATTCCCATTGGCATCGATGACTTCCGAAAGCTTCGAACCCATCAACGCTACTACGTCGATAAGACGTCCTTCATCCGCGAACTGTGGGACGACGGAGCAGAAGTCCTCCTGCTGCCCCGCCCCCGACGATTCGGCAAAACATTGAATCTTTCCATGCTCCGTTATTTTTTCGACCAGCAGGGAGAAGACACGTCTTTGTTATTTGAAGGACTCTCGGTCTCACACGATGCCTCCATGATGGCCGAACAAGGCCAATACCCTGTGATCTATCTGGATTTCAAAAGCCTGAAGTGCCTGGATTGGAATGAAGCCTTATGGGGATTTCGTGATTTGTTGTTCCGAACCTGCCAAACCTTCCAGCCTTGGATTCCCGTCGATCAATGGGTTTCATTCGAAACCCTGACCGATGCCAATTCTCCGGTCATTCGGATGCAATCTTCCTTGTTGCGACTTTGTGAAATTCTCCATCAGGTTTTGGGAAAACCTGTCATTGTATTGATTGATGAGTACGATTCCCCAGTGCTGGAAGCTTGGAATCACGGATATTATGAAGAAATGACTACTTTCTTGAGAGGCTTCTTAGGGGCTTTACTCAAAGGCAACCCCTATCTGAAAAAAGCGGTACTGACGGGAATTTTACGAGTTGCGAAAGAATCCATTTTTTCCGATCTGAATCATTTGGACGTTCATTCGATCCTCTCGCCACAGTTCAGCAAGCAGTTCGGATTCACTGAGCATGAAGTGGAATGCATCTTAGAAGATTTTTCAATCATTCCAGAAAAACGGAAAGAATTGCAAGAATGGTATAATGGCTACCTGTTTGGAAACGAGTTGATCTACAATCCATGGTCGGTGTTGGAATATATTAAACATCAACCTCCGCACCCGCACCCTTATTGGGCCAATACCAGTGGGAATGTGTTGGTGCGTCAATTAATTTTGGATGATGCGACGGGACGGGTCCGCTATGATGTCGAAACCCTGTTGCAAGGAGAACCGTTGAAGCAAATCCCTCTCAACGAAAACATTGTGCTTAGGGAGATTCAGGTGGGGGATAAACGAGAAAAACGTAACGAAATTTGGAACTTTCTCACCTTCAGCGGATATCTCAAACCCACCAATCTACAATGGGATGATCACCGCTCCTGCACCGTTTATGATTTGATTCCTCCCAACCGAGAAGTTCACCAATTTTACACCAGCACCGTACAACAGTGGATCGAGCAACAGTTTTCCACCACACCATTGGACGACATGTTGCGTGCCTTGGTGCAAGAAGACTGGGACGCCTTCCGTAAAATGCTACGGGATGTGATCCGCGACACGCTGAGTTTTCACGACACCGGAGGACCCACCCCCGAAAAAGTGTATCATGCCTTTGTTTTGGGCATGCTCCTGAACTTGCCAGACTATCGAGTCAGTTCGAATCGCGAAAGCGGCTATGGCCGGTATGATGTGATGTTGACTCCAAACGATTCGGGCAAACCGGGTTTCGTTTTGGAATTCAAAAAGTATGATGAAGACGAAAAACAATCTGTCGAAACAGCTTTGGCTGAGGCTATCGAGCAAATTCAAACCAAAGAGTATGCTGCGCAACTACGATTGGAAAGAGTTTCTCAAATCACCGGAGTAGCCATCGTGATGGAGGGCAAGCAGGTTTGGTTAGAAACCGTGGCGTTGTAATATTCTACTGGGTGCTTCCCTTCACGTCTTCGCAAACCACCGTTTCCCAGCCGTGAAACACGAGCACAATCCCCACGTAGTTCACGGAACCCGTTCCCACAAACCGATCCTCTTGCAGATAACCCTGAACCTGAGATCTTGCCGCTTCGGTGGCTTCTTGCAACTCACCGTCTTTCAACGATTTCCGCCGTTTGAGATACTTCAGCTCGATGATAAAACCCGTGTGCATTTCAGAATATAGGTCATCAAGAGGGGATAAAAACAGATCCATATAGCCTTTGGATTGATATCGATTCGAAAAATATTGGCTTCTTCGTAAGCCGCTCGGAGATAGCCATACATCAATTCTGCTACACTACGATTGGGGATCGCCAACACCACCTCTTTCAGACGACGTCCAGCAATGCTGACCAAGCCAAAATAGTGGAGCAAAGGCTAGTTTTCTTGGCGAATGTCAGAAAACACCGCCACTCCATAAGGGATGAGACGGTATGTATGCGACATATTTGCTCCTTACTTATCCATTGAACGTTCAACAGGCCACAATACGGGGTTTGAACACTTCTCGCATGGCTTTGAGTTCCCATCCACAGAACAGCAAAATCACTCCCTTGAATTGCAAGGTCTCCGATTGCTGTAAGCGGGGATCTTCGAGGTATTGGATCAATTGGTTTTCGGCTTCGGTGAGGAGTTCCTCGGCTGTGGATTCTTTCCATTGGTCGCGTTTGAGGTATTTCAACTCGATCAAGAAACCATGCTGAATGTCAGGATATTTGGCTACAAACGGTTCGAGAAATAGATCCACATAGCCTTTGTGGAATTCGTATTCACTGCGACAGAGAAACACATCGTTGATGTTCAGATAAGCTAACAAAAACCCTTGGATCACTTTCTCGCGAGACAAGTAATCCCGTATGCTCGTTTGGGCTTCGACTTGCTCGGCCAAATATTGAAAAACGGGTTTCCACTCACCTTTCCATGCCATGAAGCGAATCAAGCGGTTGAAGCGATCTTCAGCAATGTGAAACCAATTCACTTCATCCAGGGACCGACGAATATATTCATACATCAGATGCAGGATAGTTTGATTGGGAGGTGCTAGCACTGGTTGTCCCATTTCGTAGCTTCGAAAGCTCAATAACCCAAAGTAGTACAGTAACGACGTGAAATTTTCGGGAAGATTCAATCGCTTTAGCGGAAAACTTTTCACCACCTCAGACACAATCCGCCCTTCCTCAAGGACGGTCCGCAAACGATCAAAATTCCCATTGAGCTGCCGGTTGACTAAAATCAGATGACGGAGCTTTCCGTAGTCGATACGGACATTTTCGTCGACCAAATGGGACGGTATCCTTCGCTTGGGATTGGTTTTGCACTGGGACACAAAGTGCCAAACCATATCGGTATTGAATACATCGGTAGTTTGATCTTCATTGAACCGATAGCCATTGTACCATTCCTTGAGGATGTCCAAGGCTTCCTTTACATCCAATTTCACGTATCCGACATCTCGATAATACTCCAAAATGCCTCGGACTTCGGGTTCAGTAAATCCAAGCATTTCCTCAAACTCGGAGGCTAGGCTCAGATTGTCTCCAATGTTGAAGCCGCTAGTCACGTCGTCCAAGGTCACTGGCGACACCCCCGTCATGAACAGGCGCGAGATGCCTGCACCCAATCCGCTCGTTCCCCCTTTGATCATGGTAAAAAACTGACGAAAAAAACCCTCTCCATGGGTGAGATCATGATACGCCTGCTCACCAACATGGACCAAGATGTTGTTGGCAAAATTGTCGTATTCGTCGATCAACACATAGAGTTTGACATTGCGTTCGGTGACGAAATCGAAGAGTCGATTCAATTGGCTATGAATGGTGGGAGCCTCTACAATCGTGGACACCGCATCGGGTGGAAAATCATGGGGATAGCGTTGTAAACAGGTACGCAATCGACTTTGAGTGTGTTCTTCAAACGAAGCGTGAACATGCTCTAGCTCGGAACGCACCCGTGAAAAGTTGAAATAGAGCAAGCAATACTGATGCGCTTGGGAGGTGGTCTGTTTCCCCACATCCGTTCCAGAAAAAAACATGTCGAATTGATTCTTTCGTTTTTTGTCATAGTACGCTTCTAAAATGGTGAGCCACGACGACTTACCAAACCGTCGAGGCCGAATGAACACTACAAAATTGTGTTGTTCCAAAGGAGCAAGAAATCGGGTTTTGTCCACAAAATAGAAGTTTCGGGTCCGGATGGCTTCATAATCCGAGATGCCATAAGGGATGTTCATCGGAAGAGACGGCATGGGGCTTCTCTACAGCTAGAGGGTTTTCGCTTCAGGGTGGTTCGCACAGGGCTACGCTCACTTCCTATCTATTGTAACAGGTTTTTGGCGATTGCAAGCGAGTCCCCCGGTAAAAAATACAAAGGCTACGAATCAAACGTGCCACCCCATGGATATTCAAAAAAGGCAATTAGCTCCGTACCTTCATCCCCAGCAGCCAGCTCGATACGATAAACAGCGCCAGACTGACCGACAAAACGGAATCCCACACCATAGGAACTTCGGGTGATACTTCCCAAATCGACAGCCTCTTCCACCACACTGCCTTGTTCGATAAAAAAGGCAGCTTGCAGGGAATCGATCACGTCTTCAAAAAAGAACAGATCGATCGAATCTCCTCCCTTGTTGAAGTTCCAGCGAAACTCGGTTCCATAGAGTTGCGCTTGAGCGGCTTGGTAACGGTTCAACGGATAAGAACGGAGCCGGTCGGGGCCACCTAGCGATCGAGCAGTTCCATTTTGATTCGCATTCAACTGATTCTGAGCACTAGCTAAAATCGCACTTTCACACGCTTCGTCTCCGTCGCAATCAGAAAACCCTTGTTCTTCTTGAAGCGACTCCAAATCAATATTTCCAGTTTCTAGAACAATCGCTTCCGATCGATAGTAATGAAATAGCCACGTGTTTTCATCAGGTATGGGGATATACAGAGTGGCGGCCTGTGTGATGGTATTGTAGGAGGGATCTCCGTCATTTTGGGCAGGAAAATGTTCTTGGACTGCTCGGAAGTTGAGACCACTCCGAGGGTCGTTGTAATCATCGGTAATGTCCAATTCTACTTGAAAATGGGTTTGCGAACTCTCCACTTCGATAGGGTCCTCCAGATCTTGAATCAGTTCTCCTTCGAAATCGCGGATTTCCACAAACTGTCCATCATTGATTTCCACTCCATACGTCAGTTCCAAACGCCTTTCCAATAAAGTGAACACCACCTCATAACTACTAAATTTAAAGTCCTCCCCCACAAAAATATCAAAATCTTCTTTTTCGCTATCCATGCCTCGGCTGCTATAGACATTCTGTCCAAATCGCGCTGCGGTCCCCTGACTCACAGACAAATAAATAAAATCAGGAACGATAAACAGTTCATCAATGAGTCCAAAATACCCTTCAGCATCGCCCGTGAACCCAAGCAACAGCACATCCGTGGGCGTTTCTAAAACATTATTGACCGATCCGACCAGAAAAAAGCCTTCCCCCACTCCAGGGATCACATAAGGAAAAGGCAAAAATAGAAATCCTAAGGTGTTTTGAAATTGATCCCTCCGACGTTCAAAAGGCGAGGCCATTGCCAGAGAGGAAAGCAACCAACAGATCAAAATGGCCCTGAGCAATGTAATGCAAACTCTTCTTTTCATGATATCCCTTTCATGTTCGCCCAATTCAAAGCGTGTTTTATCCGGAGAGTACAAAATGAATGGAATGATTCCTTTTTACTCAATTCATAGTTAGACTCATTCAAATCAGTGCAAAATGAATGGAATGGTTCCAACAATGGAGAATAGGAATCCAAATCATGAAAACGGTAGAAGGATTCTGGAGGGAAAACAGTCGTGAAAAGCTGAAAGAGGGAGATCGATTCAGAAACAGCAGAAATCGTGACTCAAGACGGGTTGTAAAATCAGCCACTTAAATGAAAATCGTTGAAACAGAAAAAAGCGAATCAGGAAGGGGTATTTTTTGAACGAGGGACATTTTCCAAAAACCCAAACATTGAGCCGATCAGAAAAAATGAAGAGAAAACACGGAAAGAAAGATATTTTTCGAGAAGAAAAGGACGGTTTGAGTGAATGGCGTTAGCGAGAGATGCGGTTGACCGAAGTATTCACAGTGAGGGCAGACTCTCCATTTCTGTTGAGAATCTCGATTTCCAAGGAGTCTTGGTCAATTTCAAAGTATTGCGAAATGACCCCATACAGATCACTTTTAAGCTGGTTCAGTTTGCTTTCAGGGATGCCTGCACGTTCTCGTGCAACAACCAATTGCAAGCGACTTTTGGCCACTTTGGCACTGGAAGAACTTTTACCAAACATTTTTCCAATTGATTCAAACATAGTTTTATCTCCCAAACAGCTTTGCCAAAAGGCCTTTTTTCGGTTCAAAGGATGGAATCGGAACATCTTGCCCCAATAATCTTTGAGCAATTCGCATATATGCTTGTCCCGCTGTAGAGTTGTTGTTCAGCACTGCCGGTCGGCCTTGATTGCCTGCCACCAAAATTTCCGGATCTTCTAAAACCACACCAAGCAAATCAATGGCCAAAATATCCATTACATCGTCTTGACTCATCATTTCACCCGAATCTACCATTTTTATAGACAACCGATTCACAAGCAGCCCTGCTGTTACATCGTGGTGTTGTAGCAAACCAATCACGCGGTCTGCATCACGAACGGAAGAGACTTCCGGAGTGGAAACCACAATCGCTCTATCTGCTCCTGCCAGTGCATTACGAAAACCTTGCTCAATGCCAGCAGGGCAATCAATCAACACAAAATCAAATTCTTCTTTCAACTCATCGCTGAGTGCCTTCATTTCCTCCGGATTCATGGAGGTTTTGTCATCCACTTGCGAAGCAGGAAGAAGAAACAAATTCGGATTCTTTTTGTCACGAATCAATGCTTGTTGTGGACGGCAGCGTTTTTTCACCACATCAATAATATTATAGACGATACGATTTTCGAGTCCTAAAATGATATCCAGGTTACGCAAACCGATATCACCGTCAATCGCAACAACTTTTTTACCCAGATTTGCCAATGCAGTACTGACATTTGCAGTGGTCGTTGTTTTACCAACACCGCCCTTCCCTGAGGTGATTAAAATTGATTCTCCCATACCATCCTGGCCTTTCTATTCGCAACTAAACTCGTATTTTACTGTGACACGGTTCACTCACAATCATGCCTTCTTCGATGAACGCAATTTCCGGGTCCCGAATCGGATTCTTCTTATCTTCTACTGGAGGTTGCGTGATCAATTCAGCAATTCTGATCTGAGTAGGCCGCATTCGTAACGCAAAGATGAATGCCTTCCGGTTACCGGAAGTACCGGCATGGACCATCCCGCGAATTGTACCTAAAACAATAATATTCTGTTCTGTATAAATTTCCGCTCCCGCGTTCAAATCTCCAATCACAACCACACTTTTTTCCGTTCGAATTTTTTGACCAGAACGTAAAGTTTGATGAACCAATAGTGCATCCGCCACATTCAATCCCTTGAAAGAAGCAGCCAAACCGTCAGAAGACTCTTCTTTTGTTTCTTTGGAAACCACTGGGGTCACAGGGCTTTCTGGCTCCGGTCGGGTGGGAATAGGCAAATCGTGAATTTCTGATTGGGATTTTGTCTCCAGTGTTTGGTCTGTCTCTACAAGAGGCTCCTTTTGTACAGCAGTAGAAGGAGTCGTTCCGTTCTCTACAGCAGATGACGGAGCCGTTCCATTTCCCATAGATGACGCCACAACCGACAATTGGGGGGGTTGCATTCGAACAACTTCCGGAGTGGGCATCGATTTCAAGAGGAGATTTCCTTCCTGTTTCAATAGGAACTGCAAACGATCAAACTCATCCGGTGTGATCTGTCTATCTTCGGTTTGCAAGAAAATGGTGGCTCCTTGAAAAAATTGTTTGGTTTTGGGGTTTTGCAGAATGCGTCGTAGCTCTTCTTCCACTTGAGTCAACGGAGAAAAACTATCGATAAACAGGCCTAACTTCCCACCATAACCTTTGATTTCTACTGAGGGTTTCTCTTGTTTTGCCAGAGCCATAAGAAACAGAGGATTGAAGGTCTGAAGACGAAGTGACATATGGGGTGGAGCGGGGAAAGTGGGCATTTATACATAATCTCCCCCGAATATACAATTCATAAGACGTTCGCTGCTAGCTCCGCTAGCCCTGAACGCTCACCTCTCCGCAAAGTGACGTGGCCCGCTATCTCGTATTGGCGAAACTTTTCAACCAGATAGCTCAGTCCATTTGAAACTTTATCCACATAGGGATTGTCAATTTGGTCTGGATCGCCTGTGAGAACGATTTTGGAACCATCTCCAGCACGAGTAATGATCGTTTTGATCTCATGAGGGGTGAGGTTTTGAGCTTCATCCACAATCATATATTGATTCGGAATGCTACGCCCCCGGATATAGGTCAATGCTTCAATCACCAGCAATCCTTGTTCGATTAGTTCATGATAACCTGCATTGCGAAGCTCCCGTGCCCCCGAATAGGCCTCGGTAGTCCACGAACTAGAATTCCCGCTAGAACCTGTCGTGCCTAACAATAGTTCCAGATTGTCAAAGATTGGCTGCATCCACGGAGACATCTTTTCTTGTAGATCTCCAGGGAGGTACCCTAGATCGCGCCCCATTGGGAAAACCGGGCGTGATACTAGCATCCGGCTGAATTTATTTTCCATCATCATTAGGTTCAGGCCTGCGGCGAGGGCAAACAATGTTTTGCCGGTCCCTGCTTTTCCAATTAGGCTTACAATTGCGATTTTCGGATCAAGCAGCAGCCCCAAAGCGAGATGTTGCTCTGGATTGCGAGGAACCATGTCCCATGCTCCCCACTCCTGATGTATCATTTTAAATTGTTTTGTTGCTGCTTGGTAGGTCGCAACGGCGTAGTCTTTGGGATCGGTTTGGTTCAGTAACACAATCCCATCATTGGGCAAAAAGTCTCCATCTAATCGAAATTCATCCTGTTTGCGGTACTTATCCAACTGGGCACCCGAAATTTCACGACGTTCGATTTCCGGATAGACCGAGGAGGGGTATCGGGTTTGGTCATAGTGCATCACTTGAATACCAAACGCATTGGCTTTCACACGCAAATTGGTATCGAGTGTCACAAGGACCACATCCATGCCACTCTCTTGCAGGTGCAAGGCAACGACGAGGATACGGTTAGAGGCTTTATTGAGATCCAAGCCTCGGTAACTTTCCTCTTTTGCATGAGAAGGCAATTCGATACGCAGCCGTCCTTGATTGGACAACGTAATGCCATCAGAAAGATTTCCTTGGCGACGAAACTCATCCAAACGATTGGAAACATTCCGGGCATTGCTGCCAGTTTCGCTCAAGACCCCTTTGAATTTATCAATGGCCTCAATCACTTCAATGGGGATGACGATTTCTGCGTTAGGGTAGGCATCAAAAACATTGGGATCATACAAGAGGACATTGGTATCGATGACGTAAGTAGTAGGGGTGGGCATAAATTGGATTATTCACTGATCGGAAAGAAATTTAGTACCGCTCATCCTTGTCAATGAAACGGTTTCTTATAATACCCTTCAGGAAGATCAAGTCAATTCCATGAGTGACTAGAAACACCTCTTTTTAAAAGTTAGGAAAATGCAATTGGCAATTCTCAATGCCTCTGATAGGCTGACCGACTGGTTCAAATTTTCTGTATAAGTGATGACTTCTTCCCTTGAAAATGGAGCTTATGAGCAAGAAATCGCAATTGACTTATGATGACATTTTTGCACAGAAGTTTGAGGAGTGGAAACGCCTGATTCCCCGTGAGGCACATTCGGTTTTAGAGAGCATGCGCCCGAGTTTTCAGGCCATTGATGAAAAATATGCTCCTTTGTATACCCATGCCTCACCAAATTCCTCAGCCAAGGACCCTTCTTTTACAACATCCCCTCTTAAAAGCGCTTACGACATCAAAGACAAACTGGATGCTTATGTGGTGGGACAACATGATGCTAAAAAAGTGATTTCCCAAGTGTCCTTTTACCACGCCTCTCATGTCCAACGAGAAATTGAAACTGGATCGATCAATGAAGATTACATCAAAGCTTCGATTCTTTTGATTGGCCCCACGGGTTCTGGAAAGACCCTCTTGGTCAATACTTTGAGCCGGATTTTACAAGTCCCCTTTGTGAAAGTGGATGCCACGTCCATGACCAAAACAGGATTTGTTGGAGACAGCATTCAAGATGCGGTACGAGAGCTGTACTACATCACTGACGGAGACCTAGCTAAGGCAGAAAGTGGAATCATTTTAGTGGATGAAGTGGATAAACTAGCTGGTGGCAGTTGGGACGATTATGTGTCCAACTCCGTGGTCACAGGAAAAGGCGTGCAGCAAGAATTGCTACGTCCCATGGAAAATTCGATGATTGATCTATTTTCCCAGACCAATATCAACAGTATTCGGGAAATGATGCGAGGTGGAGATATGGAAAATCAGAAAATTTCCACGCGCAACATCCTTTTCATTTTGGCTGGTGCCTTTGAAGGGTTAGAAGATGTGATTTTGAAGCGCTTGAAAAAAGAACGAGGTCACTCCATCGGTTTTGGAGAATCGGTTCCCTTGACCCTCAATGATGTCAGTTTGGATATGGTCAAACCAGAAGATTTGATCGACTATGGACTCATTCCTGAATTGGTCGGACGGGTCACGTATACCGTGCCCCTCGAACGATTGAATGCAGAAAAACTCTATCATATTCTGAGGGATGCCCAGGGTTCCATTGCACGTCAAATTGAAAACAATATTTTGGAAACCACAGGCAAAAAAGTGAGCTTTACTGATGAGGCTCTCCAAACCATTGCGGAAGAAGCGGCAAAATTCCAAACGGGTGGACGTGCTTTAACAGAAATCTGTTATCGGATCATGAATGAACTGCTGTTTCATTTGCCGTCGTTGGAAATAGACCAATACACAATTACCCCTGAATTTGTGAAAAATTATTTAGCAATGACCTACCACCTGATCATTCAACCGCACGTGAAGCAAGCGCTGCGCAAATTCCCATTTGTCGCTGAAACGATTGATTGGGATAAAACGGCATTGGACTATATCAATCACAAATTGATTGAACGGAAGATTGTATCGATTCACAAATACGTCGGAGACTTCCTCACGGCATGGGCCCCCATCATTCAACGGATCGAATTGGAACAAAGCCGAGTGGTGATTACCGGAGAGGTGCTCGAACTCCACGATACACATACCAATGAAGCGAACGAACAAATTTACGAGGTCTTGAAAAAAAATAAGGATCTCAGTCGCTTCACGATCATGTTGCAAGGAAGTGCATAACGGTTTCCCCCATGAAGATTTCCATCTTGGTTGCAACGTATAAACGTCCGCAATTTCTTGCAGAATGCTTGCAATACTTGTCTCGCCAACAACGCCTCCCGGATGAAGTGGTTGTGGTGGTTCGTACCGAAGACCACGACACTCAAAATCTATTGAAAACCTTCTCCAATCCATTTCCTGATTCAAACGCCTTGCGCCTGGTCTATGTCACCGAACCAGGAATTGTACATGCTGAAAATGCTGGACTGGCCGTAGTCCAAGGCGAGGTGGTTGTGCTCATTGATGACGATGCCATTGCTACGGAGGATTGGCTCACGCGGATTGAGCAACATTACCAAAACCCTCATGTCGGAGCGGTTGGAGGACCGTCCGTTCCTTATATCAACGGACATCCCGTGAAGGAATCCATCACAGGAACTTGCATGCGCAAGACTTGGTATGGAGGGCATATTGGGCATTCTGAAAAAATTCCAGACACCGTACGAGAAGTCCATTTCTTGCGAGGTTGCAATATGAGCTTTCGTCGAGCATTGGTCTCTCGTTTTGATGAACGGTTGAAGCCCTACTGGCGGCGTTTTGAAGATGACGCCATGTTGAGCATCCTCAACCGGAATTATAAAATCCATTACGATCCCCAGATTCAGGTTTACCACCATACTGCTCCGATTCAGGAGGGTCAGAGCCGAGACCAAGATCCGACTTCAGTTTTTGGTAGCCATCACAATAACACGTATGTGATGTTGAAACATTCGCCGCTTTGGAAGCGAATGATCTTTCTTGGATTTACATTTTTGGTAGGAGATCGGACCAACCCAGGAATAGGCGGATATGCGGCCAAAGCTTTAGTAAAACGGCAGTGGCGCATGGTTCGCAAAGAATTGGGGTGGGCGCTTCACGGCAAGATGGAGGGTATCCAAACCTATCGGGAGTGGAAGCAAGAAACCAGCAAACGGGAGCAGTGGTAGACACAAGACAGGGCCTTTGATAAGGAGAGGTCCGAAAGTCAGTCAAATCGCCAACGAAAAACCTTGAGGGAGGATTTATGGCAGTACCAAGAATTGTGATTGTTGGAGGAGGATTTGCAGGTGTGAAATGCGTCAAGACGCTACGAAAACGGCTGAAACTTGACGAGTGTGAGATCGTTTTGTTCAATCGAGAAAATCATATGGTTTTTCATCCACTGCTTGCTGAAGTGGTTGGGGCTTCAATCAATCCAATTGCAGTGGCGGTTCCTTTGCGACAGATGTTGCCCCGGACATCGTGTCGAACAGAGGATGTGAGCCAAATTGATTTAGAAAAAAGTGAGTTGGAATATACCAACCACAGTGGTTTTACCAAGCATATGCCTTATGACCATTTAGTGATTTCTTGTGGATCGGTGGTGAATATGAGTACGGTCCCCGGTATGGCCGACCATGCCTTCCCGTTGAAAACCGTGGGAGACGCTATGACGTTGCGGACTCATGTCGTGCAACAACTGGAAAAAGCCGAGCATTGCAGCGCCCCGGAAAAGAAGCGATGGTATCTCTCCTTCGTCGTTGTTGGCGGGGGGTATAGCGGCGTGGAGACCGCAGGGGAAATCAACGATTTGGCCCGGAGTAGTAAAAAGTTTTATCAGAATATCCGGGATGAAGACATCTCCGTAACTTTGATCCATTCACGCGATCAAATTTTGCCAGAAATCAGTTCCAAACTGCGCGATTTCGCTCGTATCAAAATGGAAAAGACCGGCATCAAATTTATGCTGAAAAAGCGAGTTGGAGTCGTGACCACCGAAGGGGTGGGTTTAAAAGACGGCTCTTGGGTGAAAGGGGGAACAGTCGTGAGCACCATTGGAACGACCATGCCTCGGATTATTGAACGCCTGGGTGTCCCTAAAGAGCGAGGTCGGATGGTTGCTGATCCCGACATGCGGCTCAAAGGGCAAAAGAATGTTTGGGTGATTGGCGACTGTGCCCACATCCACAATTCATATGATGGGTCCGTGGCACCACCCACCGGACAATTTGCCGAACGGGAAGGCCGACAAGTTGCAGAAAACATCGTGCGTGTCATCAAAGGACAATCGACTAAGCCCTTTCGTTTCAAACTGTTGGGACAGTTGTGTTCTATCGGAGGGCACACAGCAGTTGCCGAAATGATGGGGTTGCGTATCTCCGGCTTCACTGCCTGGTTTTTATGGCGTTCGGTTTATTTGCTCAAGATGCCTTCAGTGTCCCGACGCATCAAAGTGGGCTTTGACTGGGCCTGGGCATTGCTGTTTTCCAGAGACCTGATGTACGTGAAAACAGATCGCACGGAACGGGTGTCGCATGCGTATTATCATGCTGGCGATTACGTGTATCGTACTGGAGAACCAGCTACGAGTTTTTACGTGATTGAAAAAGGAGAAGTGGAAATCATCAAAAATGAAGGTCAAGACAACGAAACCCTTTTGGCTGTATTAGGACAGGGCAACTTCTTCGGTGAAATGGCCTTACTCAACAACCGTCCTCGTAGTGCGAATGTGCGGGCACGGTCCAATGTGGAATTGACCGTGATGGGCCGTCATGTGTTTTCCCAAATTTCCACTTCTTTGGCCCCCCTGCGGGATATGTTAACCGCTGCGGTCAAGAAACGCTCCGAAAGCCTGTGGCAACGGATTCCCACCACACAAAAAGTTTTGTCTCAGTATTCAATTTCCGAATTTTTGTCTCCCCCTAAACAAACTTTGCAGGCATCCAGTACCTACGAAGAAGTCAGTACCATGTTCAACGAAAACGCATTGGGATTCTGCTATGTGGTGGATGATCAATATCGTTTGCAAGGAGTGGTGACTCGGACCGACTTATTCCGTGCCTTTGAAGTGGGGACACGTCGCGATGCAAAAGTTTCGGAGTTTATGATCAAAGATCCCATTGCGATGACGTTGAACGATTCGTGCTTACTGGCCATTGCGACTATGAATGATCATAATCTGAAATGGATTCCAGTGATTGACGATTGCGAAAGTCGGCGTTTGCAGGGATATGTTCGCGCTCAGAAAATGCTCCATCGTGTCCTACAGGACATGGGCTGAGTGGGAAGGAATACAGAATGGATAGAATGGAAGAGGTCTTGTTTGCCAACGATTGCTTTTACGAAGCGTTTGCAATGAGTGATTTTCACCTCATGGAGCAATTATGGGCAAAAGAATCTCCCGTGGCATGTCTTCATCCGGGGCAAGGTCCCTTGCTCGACCGGGAAGACATTATGGAAAGTTGGCAGGAGATTCTTCGAATTGGCTCTGCTGCTGGAATTCGCTGCCGAAGCCCTGTGGTCCATTTGTTCGGAAACTTTGCCTTTGTGGTGTGTTACGAAGAACTGGATAGCAATTATTTAATTGCGACCAATATCTTTGTGAATGAACATGAAGAATGGAAGATGGTACACCACCAAGCGGGTCCCACTTGGGAAGAACCAGAAGACTTGGAAGAGGATGAACAGCAGATGATCAATTAAGGAAGCTTCTATTTTCAGAATATCGATGCTAAATTTATTTATGTCCCCGCAAAACGTGACTTCCAGGGATGGAGGTGAAACGCACCCAGCTCCATACCATCATACCCTTCACCACCCATGCGGGGACGAGCCTCTCCTTTCTTCTGCCTTTCCCTTTGTTAGCCGTTCTCATACCGAACGTGCCGTTCGGAACTTTCGATAATTTCCATCAGGAGAATTCAGAATGCGAGTGCTGATTGCAATTCTAGCGTTATTGGTAGCGTCCCCTTGGGCGATGGCTCAAGAAAAAGTCCGTGGCGACTATGAAGCCCTCAAGGGCATGCCCGAAAAACACAGTGTGGATAAAGTCCGATTTGAGGAATTCATCAATTTTGGATGCCCTCATTGCAATAATTTTTATTCGTTATCCCGAGATATGCGAGAGAGTTACAAAGGACGGGTGGACTTCATTGACATCCCCATCTTGTTCCGTGGTCAGGATGATGCCCCCTTGCGTTTGTACTACGTTGCCAAATCGATTGGCAAAGAGAACATGGTCAAACACGCTTTGTTTGAGACTCGTTTCAAACACAACGTGAATGTGTTTGACCCTGGTGTCGTGAACTACTTAGCTCGCACCTTAGATCTGGGCGATGTCTACCGAAAACAAAAAGACTCGCCAGAAGTGGAACGTGCGTTACAAGAAGGTCAAATGTTGGCCAGCCGCTATCGGGTGAATGCCACGCCGACCATTGTGTTGGAAGGCACTTTGAAAATGAACATCGGGAGCAGCATGGAAAACTTTGCTGAAAAATTGCCAGAAACCTTGGATGATCTCCTCAAACCTTAAAGGAATGCGGCGGAATGAAGGAGCAAATCACACGCCTACAAGGTCCGATTTTAGTGTTGGGAGCCAGCGGCTTCATCGGAGCAAACCTCTTCCGCCTCCTCAGCAACCATCGTAAAGACGTGTTTGGAACGGCCTCGCATTTCCCAGCATGGCGGCTGGAAGGCTTTTCAGACAAACAGGTCTTTGCTTTGGATTTGCTGGTCGATTCCAACCTCACCTCCCTCCTGGATCAAATACAACCCCGCACCGTTTTCGATTGTACGGCCTACGGCGCCTATTCCTTTGAACGGGAGACTCGGTTGATTTATCAAACCAACCTGCTTTTCAAAGTGAAGCTTCTGGAAGAATTGCAACAGCGCGATATCGCATGTTATCTCCATGCGGGGTCTTCTTCCGAGTACGGTGACGATTCGGAATGCCCTTCAGAAGAACAAGCTCCGGCCCCCAATAGTCATTATGCGGTCTCCAAAGCAGGAACCGCAGGCTTGATCTATTATTTTGGCCGAAAGCTGGGGTTGCCGTGCGCGAATTTACGGTTGTACTCCGTGTATGGCCCTTGGGAAGATGCGGCACGGCTCATCCCCACCTTGATTGCACACGGCTTGGAAGGCAAGTATCCACCCCTTGTAGATCCTTCAATTTCCCGAGATTTTGTGCATGTGGAGGATGCTTGTGAAGCCTTCATCCAAACTGCCATCGAATTGCGAGAATCTGATTATGGGGCATCGTTTAACATTGGTAGTGGCATCAGCACCACGATTGCCGAGATTGCCCAATTGGCCAAAAAGCTATTTCAGTTAGAAGCCGACCCGGTGTTTTCTTCCATGCCGAACCGCGATTGGGATACCACCCACTGGCAAGCCAACATCAAAAAAGCAGAAACTGCGCTGAATTGGAAAGCACGTACTCCTTTAGAGGCCGGCTTGAGCAAAACGACCGAATGGTTGAAACAACTTCCTGCTTTGGAACGATATCGTAAAGTTTCCAAAAAATTTGGTCCAAACACAGAATACAGCGTGACAGCCATTATTGCTTGTTACAAGGATGGACAAGCCATTCCGATCATGTATGAACGATTGACCCAAGTTTTTACGAAACTGAATGTGGATTATGAAATCATCTTTGTGAACGACAACAGTCCTGATCAAAGCGAAGCCGTCATTCAAGAAATCAGTCGGAAGGATCGGCATGTGATCGGCATCAGCCATTCCCGAAATTTTGGATCTCAGGCAGCGTTTCGGAGTGGGATGGAAATTGCTTCAAAAAATGCCTGCGTGTTGTTGGATGGGGATTTGCAAGACCCTCCAGAGCTTATCGAAAAGTTTATGGAGCAATGGAAAGCAGGATACGACGTGGTGTATGGACGCCGGGTACAACGCGAAGCCCCCCGTTGGATGCAAGTGGCTTACAAGCTGTTTTACCGCATTTTTGACAAGTTTTCGTATATTCGTATCCCGCACGATGCGGGAGATTTTTCGTTGATGGATAAAAAAGTAATACGGTGCTTGCTCCAATTTCCAGAAAGAGATTTGTTCATCCGGGGGATCCGTGCTTTTGCTGGATTCCGTCAAACAGGCGTGGACTATGTGCGCCCTGAACGGATGTTTGGCGTTTCCACCAACAATTTATTCAAAAATATCGGCTGGGCCAAAAAAGGAATTCTCGCCTTCAGCAACACGCCTTTGAATATTTTGAGCTTCATGGGTGTGGCCTTTTTCCTACTCTCCGTTGTGTTGGGATCTCTACAAATCTTGAGCAAAATCTTGTTCCCCGATATAGCTCCTGCCGGGATCACCACCGTGTTATTTGTCATCACCTTCTTTGGTTCGATCAACTTACTCGGCATTAGTCTAGTCGGCGAATATATTGCCAAGATCTTCGAGGAGGTAAAACGTCGGCCCCATTTTCTCCGACGCAGCATCATTCGCGATGGCGAAATTCGAGATGCTGTCGGTCCGAAACCGATGGATAGCCATCTATCAAAAGAACCTTAACATTTCCCATCAAAAGCCCATGAGTTTGGAAGAACCCCCCCCCGAATTTCAACTGCTCCCCAGGAAGTGCCCGATCTGTTGCTCGGAAGATGCTGAGCAAGTCTTTGCAGCACAGTACAATGAGCACCAATTCACTGCGACCTCGTTTGCATCCCGGAAACTGCCGGAGTTCATGCATTTCAATTTGGTCTGCTGTAAGCGATGTGATCTCCTGTATGCCACACCAGCCCCACCCGCAGAAGTATTTCATCAGCTTTACGTGGATGCAGCTTATGATAGTGCCGAAGAAGCCGACTATGCGGCACGCACGTACGCTCGGTTTCTTCCGAAAATTAAGGCGCATCTACGAATTCGCGACAAGGCACTCGACATTGGAACAGGAAACGGCGGCTTTTTGAGGCACCTGAAAGAGGCAGGATTTTCAGAAGTCGTGGGAGTGGAACCATCAAAAGCCCCGGTCAACACAGCTCCTCCAGAAATCCAGGCATTGATCAAAAATACAATCTTTTCTGCGGACGACTTTGAATCGAGCAGCTTCAGCCTCATCTCTTGCTTTCAGACTCTCGAACATGTGGAAAATCCAGGGGAATTGTGTGGGCAAATCTATGACTTGCTCCAAGAAGGGGGAGCGGTCTTTTTTGTGGCACATAATTATCGATCTTGGTTGGCGCGATTGCTGAAAACCAAATCGCCCATTTACGACATTGAGCACCTGCAACTGCATTCCCCTCACAGCCTGCGGTACATGTTGCAGCAAGCTGGATTTCAATCGATTCGCGTGCGTCCCATTATCAATGTCTATCCTTTGCGTTATTGGTTGCGGCTGCTTCCGGTGTCTCCAACATGGAAGCAACACATCATCGATTGGATGAGTTTGGTGGGCATCGGACATCTTCCGATTCCCATGCCTGTAGGAAATTCGGTAGCCATCGGATACAAACCGGCTCCATCACAGCGTCATATAACCGATGGAGCGAAACCCACGGTTTCCCAAACGCAGGTGGCTGAGAAAAACGTGTCGAGTTTCAATCAAGATGTCGCCGAAAATGCAGGGTATGTGTACACGACCAATCAACAGCTATCGAGCCTCCTCAGTAATGCGCGCATTTCGGAAGCCGTGTGGGCGATGGAATCCATGAAAAACAAAACCGTGTTGGATGTCGGATGTGGTGATGGCACCTACACTCAGGAATTCCTCCAATTTCAGCCCAAAGAAGTGACCGGACTGGACCCTGCCGAAGAAGCCATTGCCCAAGCCAATAAAAACACAGAAGAGCAGTCGAACATTCGATTTGTGGTAGGGGATATTTATCATCTCACTGCACTGGAACAACGATTTGATATCGCGGTCGTGCGTGGGGTGTTGCACCATCTATATGACGTCCGCCGAGCCGTGGCGGAGTTGTGCAAGGTTGCGGACACCATCATCGTTGTGGAACCCAATGGTTATAATCCGGTGTTGAAGGTGATTGAAAAAACATCAGCATATCATATTGAACACGAAGAAAAATCATACCCCCCCCACAAACTGGACCAATGGTTTGAAGCGCATGGAGGGATGGTTGTGAAATCTGAATACATTGGCTTGGTTCCTTTTTTCTGTCCCGATGGCTTCACTCGCATTTTGAAGCAGCTCGAACCCTTTGTAGAAAAAATATACCTCTTCAATCGCATCGCCTGTGGGCAGTACGTGCAAAAAATTCGGGTACTTCACAAATGAACGCCTCGCTCTCTAGCTCCCTTCGGACTCTCCAACGCGTTTCAACCCACTGGAATATTCCTTTTTTTCTAGCAATTGCTCTGATCTTGATCGGAGTGTCGTTACGGTTTCCCTCCTTTTCAACCCATGCAGAAGTTTTTGCAGAAAGTGGGTTGAGCTTTTTTTATTATGCCCATCACGCCCCTCTGCTTCAGAACATCTTTGAATTCCAAATCTATAATTATCTGACATGGCTGCCTCGGTTGGTGGCAGTACTCACGGTGAAAGTGCTGAATGCCACGGCCCACTATCATCAGATCACCCAATGGTCAGCATTGGGGTGCTCCGCTATTTTTTATGCTTTGTTTTGTTTGAAGGCGTTCCGCTCCCTTTTGCCTTCAGATCTTGCTCGGTTTTTGATCAGCGTTGCACTGGGTATTGGGTTATTGGGGGATTATGAACTCTATGCGTTTATTAACTTCACCTACCACGGCCTGTTTTTGCTTATTGTGCTGCCCTTTGTGAATTTACAACGGTGGTCCCAAAAAAGGTTAATCGCCTTGTTGGCTTTGGTGGTTTTGGTGGTGACTTCTAAAACACATTCCGTGGCCTTTCTTCCATTCTATGGATTGCTGTTATTGTTGGGATGGTTCGGATTTCCCTTCGGTAGTCCTATGCCCTTAGGGAATCGGAGCAACTCCTCGTATGGAGGAGAAGTGTTGTCTTTGGGAAGTGCTGGAGATGCTTTCAGAAATAGAATGCTACCAGGACGACTATGGCATGGCATCATGTGGCATACGAATCGTAGCCACCTATTTTATGGACTGATTACGGCATTCATTGGTTTGCAATTGATCGCCAACTATATCGCAAACACATACTTTCATTTCTTTCGCGCTCCCCAACAAGTGCGATTGTCCGAATTGCTTCAGGAAGCCATCTTTTTTTTCCTCAAATCCTATGCGCACCTGTTGTTCCCCACCTCGTTTTTAAAAGCTTCTTATGGACTCAGTATCGGACTGACGGTGGCCGTGATTATTGGATTGAGTGGAGTGGCACTATATCAATTCCGTAGGGCTAGTGGTCGCATCGCTTCGTACTTTTTTATTTATGTGAATGCATTGGCGTTTATCAATGTGTTCTTGCTGGTCTATTTGATCCAATCGTTTCCTCTCGAATTCAACAACTGGGACACACCGAACCTTCCTTTTCAAAACCGATGGTTTTTGTTGTCACTAATGGGAATTTTACTCGGAATGTTTGTGCTAATCGTGGGAAGGATCACAAGTCGCAACAAACAAGCAGCCGTCACCATTGGGATCTTGCTTTATCTGATTTGGGCCAATCTGGATTACCACACGGTGCACCACAATTATTTAACAGAACCGTCTCAATCTCATTCGCAGTGGTCGCAATATCATGGCTTGACGGAACACGAAGACTACTGCATCCCGATCAACCCTTACCCCTACCTATTGAACCATCGTTGCAGTGAATTGGAGCAGGTTGCGTTTCAGGAAGGGCAGTTTGTATCGAGCCGCCTACCACATTACTGGATTCGTGGTCTGATCGTCATAGAAGGGGGAACGGGCTTATCCCCCCCCTATTCATTAGTCGCTTATGACGAACAAGGGAACGCAATCGGACAGGCAGAACGATTGACACCTGAGGGCTATGTCTATCCGTATTTTGTATTTCACCCCAAAGTGACACCACATCGTTTGCAGCTTGTGAATGCCGAGGGAAATCCCTTTTTACCCTCCGTCAAAGGACGCTTGTTGGGACGGGGGCGTCCGAAAATCACTCTCGGTTCTTCTCTCCAGTGAGTAGATCTTCCAGTGTCTCTGCAATCTGTCGAACATGGGGCATATTTAAGAGGGTGACGTGACTGCCGTCTACCGAGAACACTTGAACTCCTCCGGTTGTAAACGAATCCCACCCATAGTCTGAACGGTGCCCCACCCAATGTTCTTCTGCAGGCAAGTCTTTGGCGCGAAACAGGACCAACGGCGCTTGAATCGAACCGTCCGGACAATACTTCTGGCTGGCAGCAATATTGGACTGAAGCACCATCACAACTTGATCGAGTTGTGAAGGAGAAATGTCAATAGCCCCTCCAGATTCCTGGCAGAGGTGTTGGGCCACCAACGCATAACGGGCATCGGTATCGGGCAACGCTTCTAAAACCGCACGGTTGGGTGCTGATATTTCCTCGCCTTCGGGGCCAATCGTTGTTTGGGAATCTGTCGTTGTTTGAGAATCCGTCGTTGTTTGGGAGCCCGTCGTTGTTTGGGAGTGAGGTAGTTGGTTCGTGGATTTAATGATGTCTGCGGCAAGCAGCAAACAATCCAAATCATCGATGGTAATGGGAGCTTTTTGTTCGTTGGGATGAGGGGCCAAACTGTCAAACAAGAATACGGTTTCTACCGACTCACCTTGGGCTTCCAATTGTCGTGTGATTTCTATCGCCACTCGCCCTCCAAAGGAGTGCCCACCCAAGCGGTAAGGTCCTGTAGGACACACTTCTTTGATGTCCTTGATGTAGCGGGTGGCAATGGCTTCTACACTATCCAACAACGGAGGGGCACCATCCAGCCCAAGCGTTTGCAAGCCATACACGGGTTGATCCTTATCGAGCAAGGAAGCCAAGGCGTGATAGCTCAAGACATTGCATCCAGCCCCCGCCATACAGAAAATCGGAGTTCGATTCCCTTCCGGCTGAATCGGAATCAGAGCAAGCTGCTTAGAAGACATTTCATGAGACTGAATAAATTGAGCCATTTTAGCGATTGTCGGATGTTGAAATAAGGCTGCTACTGGAAACAAGACATGGCATTCCCGTTGAACTCGATTGGCAAGAGATAAGGCTAGCAAAGAATGCCCACCCAATTCGAAAAAGTTGTCATGAATTCCGATTGAAGCAGCCGGAAGTAATTTTTTCCAAATCAGGAACAACTCCGATTCCACTCTATTTCGTGGCAAATTGGAAGACAAGCGAATGGTCCTTTCCCCTTCACTGGCTAAAGCCTTTCGATCAATCTTTCCATTGGGAGTCAGTGACATCTGAGGAAGCACGAAGATGCGACTAGGAACCATATATTCTGGCAAACGATTCTGTACCCAATCTCGGAGTTGCTTTGCAACTTCGGCAGGCGTTAAGGCGCCTGATGACAATGTCGTGACATAAGCCTCCATATGAGGAAGGACCACGGCTTCCCGAACCAATTCGTGTTGATTCAGAACGGATTCGATTTCTCCCAATTCGATGCGGAAACCTCGAAATTTGATTTGGTGGTCCAAGCGTCCCAGGTATTCGAGTTGATCATACGTTCCAGAAGGCCCCAGAATCCAGCGTGCCCAATCGCCAGTTTTGTACAAGCGCTGGGTTTCTTCAAAAAGATCCACTTCAATAAACCGTTCTTGAGTGAGAGCAGGACGCTTGAGATATCCCCGTGCAAGGCCCGATCCTCCAATATACAGTTCTCCTGGCAAGCCAAGGGGGACCAAATTGTGATGGGAGTCTAAAATATAAACCGAAGTATGAGGTAGAGGACGGCCGATTGGAGTCCCATTGCGCATGTTACTGGCTTGGAATGTTTCGGCCATCTCGGATTGGAAAGCCCCGGCCACCTCGCTTTGGAAGGTTTCAGTCATCTCGGATTGGAAGGCTTCAGTCACTTCAAACCAGGTAGCGGTAATCGTGGCTTCCGTGGGGCCATATTCATTGAGAAATCGGCACGACTTCGGCAACCGTTTCCGAGTTTGAATCGCCAATTGCGATGGGAGCAGTTCACCGCCCAAAATGAGCAGTCTCGAGGAAGTCCATTCCCAATGAGGTTCATCGTGCATCACTTGTTGCCAGTAGGCAGGAGGGAAGTGCATGATGGAGATCTTCTCTTTTTGTAGCAACCCATTCAGTTCTTGTGCGGTGAGTTGATTGGTGGAAGGCAACACCAAACAGGCACCACCACATAGGGTGGTGAAAATCTGCTCTAAAGACGCATCAAAACTCAAGGAAGCGAATTGCAATACACGATCTTCCGGGGTCACTGAATACTGATTCTTAGCAGACAGAATGCGTAATAGCAGCGCCTCGTGTTCCACGAGAACACCTTTCGGCTGACCGGTTGAACCAGAGGTGTAAATCACATAAGCCAATGTATGAGGATGGGATGGTATTGAAGGATTCTGTGAGGAAAACACAGCGACGTGCTCCCATTCCTTGGCCAGGTCTACAACGGAAAATGTACAAGCTGTTCGCTCCTTCTCCTGGCTAGAACCAACTTCGAGACGGTCCATCAGATGCGAATGGCTGAGCACCAGCGCCAACTGAGCGTCTTCTGAAATGAATTGTAACCGTTCGGCAGGGTATTCTGGATCCAACGGCACGTATGCCCCGCCTGCCTTGAGAATTCCTAAAACGGCAATGAGCATTTCTAATGATCGTTCCAGGCATATCCCCACCAGCGTTTCGGGTTGCACGCCCCAATTTTTCAGGTAATGGGCCAATTGATTGGCTTTAGCATTCAGCTCCCTGTACGTCAGGCTTCGTTTCTCAATCCCATCTAAAGCTGAAGTGTGTTTCAAATAAGTATGTTTCGAATAAGTGTGTTCCGAAGCAAACACTACGGCGAGTGAATCCGGAGTTCGGCAGACCTGCTCTTCGAACAATTTGATAATCGTCGTGTCATGAAAATCAGGAATTCGAGTTTGCTGC
Source organism: SAR324 cluster bacterium (assembly GCA_028281495.1). Classification (GTDB taxonomy): domain Bacteria; phylum SAR324; class SAR324; order SAR324; family NAC60-12; genus JANQJU01. The sequence continues at coordinate 169,258 of JANQJU010000029.1, read as the reverse complement.
CAGCTTTGTAATTGTTGGATATCGTTTGCAGTGAGTAAGGGCACATGGGCCACAGCTTGCGCGGGGTTCTGGAGGATGCTTTCTACGAGGATTCGGAAGTGTTCGCTCATTCGTTCGATGGTTTCAGGGCGGAATAGATCCGTGTTGTACTCCCAAGTGCAGAACAGTTGATCTTCATGCTCGGTGACCATCAAAGTGAGGTCAAACTTCGTGGTATGGATTTCTCGCTGGATTGCAGAAACTTTCAACCCCTCCAATTCCAAGACTGCTGCCGAAGTGTTTTGCAGCATGAACATGACCTGAAATAGTGGTGCATTGCTGAGACTGCGAGAAGGGTTCAATTGCTCCACGAGGTATTCAAACGGGACATCTTGGTGGCTATAAGCCTCCAATGCGGTTTGACGAACCTGTTGAATTAACTCGGTCACGGTTTGAGTATTATGAATCCGACTTCGGAACACCAGCGTGTTGACAAACAAACCAATCAAATCTTGAGTTTGATAGTGGGAACGGTTGGCAATCGGAGTCCCCACCAAGATGTCTTCTTGTCCACTGTAACGATAGAGCAATACGTTGAAGGCGCTCAACAAGGTCATAAACAAGGTCGTTCCTTGTTGTTGACTCAGTTGTTTCACACCTTGGGCGGTCGCTTCAGATAACTTCGTTTGGTGCTGTGCCCCCTGAAACCGCATCACAGCGGGACGCGGAAAGTCGGTGGGCAACTCCAATAAATCCGGGGCATCCGACAACTTTTCTTTCCAATACGCCAATTGCTGTTGCAGCACCTCACCCGATAACCAATTTCGTTGCCACGCCGCATAGTCTTCATATTGAATGGGCAATTCGGGCAAGGCCTTGGACAAGTGAGTCGATAGCTGAGAGCTGGTTAAGGAAGCTTGTTGGCATCCCACGTTGTACAACTGTCCCCACTCCCGAAGAAACACTCCCATTGACCATCCATCGCTGATGATGTGATGCATGTTGAACAGCACTCCATGTTCATCCTCTTCAATTTTCACCAACTGGATTCGTAGCAAAGGCCCAGTTTCCAGGTCGAAAGGTGCTGCTGCATGCTTTCGAGCCAGCACCTCCAATGCGAATTTTGAATCGAGGTGGGGATCGAGGTTGGAATTTGCATCAGTGAGGTCCAAGAACGAAATCGGATTGTAAGGCGCTATCTTTTGGACAACGGCTTTCCCTTCCGTTTCTAGAAAATGAAAACGTAAGCTGTGATGACGTCGAACCAGGGTTTCTAGGGCTTGTTGCATTGCAACGTAATTCAGAGAACCGGAAAGTCGAAATGCAGCATGCATATGATACACACTGTCTCCTGCGAACTTTGCCTTCGAATTCTGTTGGGATGTTTGCCAATGAGCAAGGAACCATAAACGTTGTTGGGCAAAAGAAAGGGGGCAAGCTTCGGACTCCCCTGTTGAAGTTGGCACCATTTTGGGAAGATTTGTGCGATCCGAAGCGGTTGGGATGAAGGAGACAGATGGGGTCGACGCAGATGGAGTGGGCGCAGATGGGGGGGAGGCAGGTGAAGCGGAGGAAACAGATCGGGTGGACGCAGGTGAAGCGGAGGAGACAGATGACGCAGGTTGGATTGAAGATGGAGCGGCAACCTGTTCCAAATAACCTACCATCTCCGCAATGGTCGGCTTTTCAAACAAGACTTGCATCGGCAATCCTGCTTTAAAGACTTTATGCACTTGGGCAATGACTCTGGTACCCAATAGGGAATCCCCACCCAGTTCAAAAAAATCGTCTTGAATGCCAATACCATCGATTCCTAACAGGGTCTGCCAGATTTCCACCAATTGCTGTTCTAAAGCAGAGCACGGCTTCACATAGTCGCTACTCAGATTCGGTCGCGGATGGCTTGGCTTCGACGGGGTGATGGGCAGCATTTCGGGTGATTGTTCCAACACCTCCGATTGCATCGAGGAGGCTTTCTGTCGTTCCGAAAGATCGTAGGTCGAGACCAATACTTGAGCAGCACTAGTTTTCAAAATCCGTTGGAAAATTTCAACGCCTTCTTGAGGCGTGAGCCCCGCCGTAGAGTTAGAGGACCGAGCTGCCATCCCCACATCCTTCCATCCGTCCCAATTGATGCTAATTGCCGGAAAGCCTTGGGCATTCAAAAAATGAGCATAAGCATCCTGAAACGCATTGGCAGCACAATAGTCCGCTTGTCCGAAGGCTGGCAACACCGAACTCAGCGAGGAACACAAAACAAAGAAATCCAACGGCTTGTCTTGGAGCAGTCGATGCAGAACTACCGAGCCGCTCACTTTGGGAGCCAAAATGCTAGCGGCTGTTTCTTGGGATTTCTTTTGGATGCCCCCACCCCCCGGCACTCCAGCGGTATGAATCACTCCGCAAATCGGCCCCAATTGTTGGGTTGCTTGGGCAAGTACGGTTTTCATCTCCGAATACTGACTCACATCGGCACGAACCACCAACACTTCGGCTCCTTGCTGCTCTAAGGATTGGAGTGCCTTGATTTTCTGAGAGGTGTCGTTGGAGCCTTCGTGAGTGGCAAGCCAGTGGTCCCATTCATCAGGAGGTGGAAACTCAGAACGTCCAGTCAAAATCAGTTTGGCTTGTGCCGTTTGTGCCAGATGCTTGGCAAACGCCAATCCCATTCCACCCAGACCACCTGTGATCAAATACGTTCCGTGTTTCCGCAATCCAGAAATGGATGTGGTCGAATGTTGAAAAGATTCTGCCAAAGAATCCAAACGGACGGCTTCGTACATGGGAATCCATCGGTGTCTTCCGCGATAGGCGACAATCTTTTCTGAAGTCGATGCGTTCAACTCAGCAAACAACGGTTCGATGAGTTTCCGTTCCTTATCGTGATCCGTTGCGGGAATCGTCACATCAATATGGCGACAGACCACATGAGGGTATTCGTGGGGGATCACTTGAACAGGCCCCAGCACGGTAGCCTGCTCGGGGCACAGGGATTCGTCCCCCGTTACCGCATGCACATGATGAGACACGACCATCAGCCACAGTTCTTCCACGGTTTCTTGTTTGCCCATGGCTTGGGCTAAAAACAACAGACTATAAAATCCTAAGTACTGCGATGCTACTAAAGTGTCTTCGAAACGAGGTTCAGGGTGAATGTCCCCCAAGGCATCGTTTGCTTGGAGGCTCCATAAATGAACAATTCGTTGCGGTGATAGCTGACGTTGCTGCAACTCTTTGAAGAGGGAGTCGTAGTCCTCGGGGCAGTGGGGGTTCAAAACAAATTCGTTTTGCTCGAAGACATCCCACCGTTGGCCCGGACGGACCTGGATCACCGTGTGCCCCGCTTCCTTTAATTTTGCAATCAATCGCAACCCGATGCCTTGCGAGTCCTGAAATACGAGCCAACATAAACCCGTTGTAGACAAATCGCGTGTTTCTGGTGGCAAGCTGTTTGAGACAACCTTCGGAGACACCCGCGTTTGCAAATTCAACGGCGCAGTCGGTTTCCATAAAGGCAGATAAAACCAATCAGCCAGTTCGGGCTTGGGTTGAGCGATAGGGTTGGCTAAGGATTTTGCGGAGGGATTGGCTTCAACCCAATAGCGTTGTCTTTCGAAAGGATACGTTGGCAAGGGAACCCGATGGGGCTGGATGGAAGCATAAACCCCAGGCCAGTCAATATCCACTCCTCCCTTCCACAACTTTCCAAGCGTGTTGAGCAAAAAGGAGCGATCCTCCATTTTATCTTTGGGATGACGCAAGGACGACACGATTACCGGTTCCCGTTTTTGGCTGGGTTGCGGGTTTGCTTCCGGATCTGCTTGCAGTTCATCTACTAGAGTCGCTTCTAGATAATTTTTTACCAATGTGATCAAGGTTCGCCCCGGTCCAATTTCTAGAAAGATGGTTTCCCGGTGGTTGGATAGAGTCCCGAGACCTTCAACAAACCGAACGGTTTGAGAGAGATGTTGGACCCAATAGTTAGGATTCAAGGCTTGCTCGGCTGTAATCCAGAAGCCGCTCACATTGGAAAGATACGGAATTTTCGGAGCATGCAACGGAGTTGCTTGAAACACGCGCGAGATTTGCTCCGCAAACGGTGCCAATGCGGGCTGCATCATCGACGAATGAAACGCATGCGAGGTGTGCAGACGAATGCAGGGAATGCTCTGCGACTGAAGCTGCTTTTCCAAAGCATGAACCGCAGCGGTTTCCCCCGAAACCACACATTGTTGAGGGCCATTGTGAGCCGCAAGCGACACCCCTTCCTGAAGCAAGGGGGTAATCTCTGATTCAGGCAAGGACACACTCAACATTGCCCCAGAAGGCAGGGCTTGCATCAACCGTCCTCGGATGGCAACTAACTCCAATGCGGTTTCCAGTGAAAACACTCCAGCAAGACAGGCTGCTACATATTCCCCAATACTGTGGCCTATCATCGCTATAGGACGCACTCCCCAAGACATCCACAATTGAGCTAACGCGTATTCCACAACAAACAGAGCGGGTTGGGTCAGCGCCGTTTGTTGCAATTGCCGAGCAGCTTCTGCTTCCTGAGTCGTGGGATAAAGAATCTCACGCAGATCCAAGCTCAAATGGGGTTTCAAGAACTCAGCACAATGGTCCACGTATTTTCGAAAGAGTGGTTCGTGTTGGTATAAACCCTTGGCCATGTTCACATATTGTGCGCCTTGGCCCGAAAACATAAATACGACGGATGTCGCGGCGGACTGAGGCCCCCAGGTCGCCAAGTGTTCGGTCCGTAGCCCCATCAACTGATCAATGGCTTGTTCATGTGTGTGACACACCAAAAAATGTCGATAGGGGTAGGCTTCACGCCCCATGCTCAACGTGTAAGCAGCATCCTTGAGAGAAAGGCCGGGATGGTGTTGGATGTGTTGTGCCAAATTCGCACTGGCTTGAATTAAGGCAGCGGGGGTTTTTGCAGAAAGCACCAGCAAATGCCATTTATCGTTGGCTTCGTTATGAATTTCGGCGTCGGGAGCAGGCGCTTCTTCGAGAACCACATGGGCATTGGTTCCACCAATTCCAAACGAACTCACGGCTGCTCGACGAGGCGTCTCTTCCGCATCCCAATCTGAAAGCTCTGCATTCACATAAAACGGACTCTTGCTAAAATCGATTTTCGGATTGGGTTGTTTGAAGTGCAAACTCGGTGGAATCTTTTTGTGCTTCAGGGCCAGTACCGTTTTGATCAGCCCCGCCACGCCTGCGGCTGTATCCAAGTGGCCGATGTTGGTTTTCACAGAACCAATGGCACAATACCCAGTTTTTTGAGTTTGGAGTTGGTAGGCCTCAGTGAGTGATTTGATTTCTATCGGATCGCCCAATGTGGTTCCCGTGCCGTGCGTTTCGATATAGCGGATGGATTCATAATCAATACCCTGCATGGCCTTCGCAATCGCAGTCGCTTGTCCTTCCACACTTGGAGCCGTGTAGCCGACCTTGTCTCGACCATCATTGTTGATAGCAGAACCTTTGATGACTGCATGAATATGATCGTGATCTGCCAATGCCTGATCCAATCGCTTGAGCACCACCATCCCCAAACCATTGCCCCCGACTGTGCCTTGGGCATCGGCATCAAAAGCGCGGCAGTGACCATCCGGGGAAAGGATCATTCCGGGCTGATACACATACCCCGTTGGTTGTGGGGACAGGGTGACTCCTCCGGCCAATGCCATGTCGCAATCGCCATTGAGCAGACCGTGACAGGCCAAATGCACGGCAACCAAGGAGGTCGAACAGGCCGTCTGCACGTTCACCGCCGGACCTTTCAACCCCAGTTTATAAGAAGTCCGAGTGGCCAAATGATCCTGCCCATTGGCCAACATCACCTGATAGCCCCCCACGGTTTCCACCAAATCCGGATGCTCCATGATATTTTGCATGAGGTATTGATTGATCCCGCTTCCTGCGTATACGCCAACGGTTCCATGGTGTTTTTCGGCTCCGTAACCGGCATGTTCCATTGCTTCGACAGCACATTCCAAAAACAGCCGTTGTTGGGGGTCTAAGATCTCTGCTTCTTTCGGGGAATAGCCAAAAAACGCGGCATCAAATTGATCCACTCCTTCCACCACGCCATGGGCCTTTACATAATCCGGGTGCTTCATGAGATCAGGAGCCACCCCATTGGCCAGCAGGACTTCCTCGGAGAAAAAAGTGATGGATTCGACACCCTCTTGGAGGTTTTGCCAAAATGCAGCCACCGTCGAGGCTCCTGGGAACCGCCCCGCCATACCAACAATTGCGATTTCTTTATTACTGGAATCCAGTGTAGGGTTCGCTTTTGGAAAGGATCTTTTTGCCATCCCTTGGTCTTCGGTTGGCTTCAGATGTCGAGCCAATGCATGGATGGTGGGATGCTGGAATAAATCGATAATCGACAGCGATGCCCCTAACCAAGCTTGGAGCTTGCCGTGTAGCTTCACCATCAGCAGCGAATGCCCCCCCAAATCAAAGAAGTTGTCGTGCAGTCCCACCTGTTCCAGGTCCAACACCTCACACCACGCCTGAACCAATTTATTTTCGACCTCGGTCCGAGGTAATGTGTCATCCACATCAGAAATCTCCTGTGTCAACTGAGATTCCGGTTGAGGCATCGACGAGGCAGATGTACGAAGATTTTCAGAACTACGGTTTGCTGTTTCAGAACTGCGGTTTGCGTTTTCGGAGCTGCGGTTTAGGTTTTCAGAGCTACGACTGACGGGATCCGGCAAGACATGTCGGTCGATCTTTCCATTTGGTGTCAAGGGGAACTGATCCAGGACTAGGATGCTTTGGGGCACCATGTAGTTAGGCAACCGTTGCAGCAACCAAGACTGCAATGCTTTTGGGATGATGGATTTTCGTTCCTCTGGATCCATTTTTCCCAGATCGTCCCTCGAAAGCATCAAGGTGATATAAGCGGCTAGTCGCGGATTGGTGTCTTGATTACGAAGCACCACTGCTACTTCTTGAACCAAATCATGCTGGGCTAGGACCGATTCAATTTCACCCAATTCGATACGGAATCCTCGGAGTTTCACCTGGTGGTCGATTCGACCTAAAAATTTGAGGTTCGCGCCTTGTGACTGTGATTCAGGAATCCAACAGGCCAAATCCCCGGTTTTGTAGATCCGTCGTCGTTTTCCGAGCAATTCCAATTCAATGAACCGTTCGGCAGTGAGTTCGGGACGGTTGAGGTAACCTCGTGCGAGTCCCACCCCAGCGATGCACAGTTCTCCAGGAATCCCTGGTGGAACGAGTTGGAGGTTTGCATCAACAATAAAAACTTGGGTGTTGGCAATAGGTACTCCGATGGGCGGAGGGTTGCCATCTGGTATACAAGGAGCGAAGGTGGCACACACGGTCGCTTCACTCGGACCATAACCATTGACCAATTGTTGCCCATTGGCCGTCCATCGTTCGATCAATTCGGGAGAACAAGCTTCACCCGCCACAATGATTGTTTTCAGATCAGGAAGCGGTTCTTGGGGCAATACTGCCAATGCCGAAGGTGGCAAGGTGATATGGGAAATCCGGTGTTTTTTCAGCAAAGTGACCAGCGAATCCGTCGGCAAGAGCTGATGGGCAGTGCTGAGATAGAAGGTCGCTCCATTGGCCAGTGCCATCGAAAATTCCCAACAAGACGCATCAAAACTCAACGAAGAAAATTGCATCACACGGCTTGCCTCTGTCACCTGAAAGGCATGTTGTTGGAAGGTCGCCAAGTTGGTAAATCCTTGGTGTTGCACCAGAACCCCTTTGGGCCGGCCCGTCGAACCGGAGGTGTAAATCACATAAGCCAAGTGTTCGGGCCCACTTTGCCGAACCAAATTTTCCGCCAAACCCACATTGTTGGAATCGATGCGAGCATCGACAGAAGGTGTTTCTCCCCATGCTTCTTTTGTTTCCAAATCCACTGTTTCCAAATCCACAATCTGGGCAGCACTTGTAGGCAAGCGTTCCAATAGATGGGTCTGGCTCAGCAACACCGGGACTTGGCTATCTTCCAGCATGTATTGCAACCGTGATGGTGGATAAGCAGGATCCAGCGGCACATACGCCCCACCCGCTTTGAGAATTCCTAAGATCCCCACCACTACGGACAATGAACGTTCCGCACAAAGTCCCACCAAGACTTCCGGTCCCACTCCCAGGGTCTTGAGATAACGAGCCAATCGGTTGGCCTGAGCATTCAACTCGGCATAGGTCAAGGTTTGGGGATCCCTTCCTGGATCGAAAACCACCGCCAGATGATCCGGTTGTTGTTGGACCTGTGCCTGAAACAGATCCACAATGGTTTTATCAGAAGGATAAGATGCTTGGGTTTGATTCCAAGCCTGCAATTGCTGGAGATCGGAAGGCACCAAGCATGGTAATTGGGACACAGACACTTGGGAATGCTCAATCAGACCTTCTAAGAGGATTTGGAAACGTTCCCCCATTCGGGCAATCGTTTCGGACCGGAACAAGTCCGTGTTGTATTCCCAGCCACAGATCAGTTGGCCTTCATGCTCCGCTATATTCAGCGTGAGATCAAATTTGGTGATGTGGCTTTCCTGTTCGAGAAAGGAAACCTCCAAGCCTGTCCAATCTAAGGAATCGCTTGGGGTATTTTGTAAAATGAACATCACTTGAAATAAGGGGGAGTGGCTCAAGCTGCGGGAAGGATTGAGTTGCTCCACTAGGTATTCAAAAGGGAGGTCTTGGTAACTGTACGCTTCTAAAGCGGTTTGTCGTACTTGTTGCAGCAATTCAAGGAACGGCTGCGTTCCATCAATCTGACTGCGCAACACCAAGGTGTTCACAAACAGCCCAATCAAATCTTCCGTTTGCTTCTGTTGCCGATTCGCAATGGGGGTGCCTACCAGGATATCTTCTTGGCCACTGTATCGATAGAGTAACACCTTGAAAGCCGTCAGCAAGGTCATGAACAGCGTGACTCCCTGTTCCTGACTCAGTTGCTTGAGTGCGGAGGTTAACGAAGGGGTCAACGAGTGGGTTTGATACGTACCTCGGTATCGCATGGTAGCAGGACGGGCGAAATCCGTCGGTAAGGACAACAGTTCCGGTGTATGGACTAATTTGTCCTTCCAATACGCCATTTGACGTGCGAGCACTGCTTTGGAAAGCCATTTTTGTTGCCACGCTGCATAGTCGGAATACTGAATCGACAATTCCGGTAAACCCGCGTGTTGTACATAAGTGTTAAAGCAGCTCACCACCGGAGTTTCGCCGGATAAAGGATTTTGGCAATAGGCATTGTATAAGCGGCTCCATTCTCGCAGGAGCACCTCCATCGACCAGCCGTCACTGATGATGTGGTGAATATTGAATAGCAGTCGATGATCCACCTCGCTGAGCTGCAACAATTGAACTCTCAGTAACGGTCCTTGCGCCAGATCAAACGGAGCAAAGGCATGGTCTTGGATCAACTTATTCACCTGAACTTCCCGATCAGAAGCAGAGGTGACATCCGTCAAGTCAATCGCAGTAAATGACGCCGTGGGCGCTAATTTGCGAACCGTCGCTTGCCCTTCCACTTTGGGAAATGCAGAGTGCAGGACCTCGTGACGCAACACCAAGGTTTCTAGGGCTTGTTGCAAAGCCTCCCGATTGAGCTGCCCCACTATTTTCAAGGCCAAAGGCATGTGGTAGACCCCCAATCCCTTCGATTGAGCATGCTGCTGAGACTGCTGCAATGCCCTTTCCCATTCTGCCAGAAACCAGAGCCTTTGCTGTGCAAATGACAATACAGTCGATTGATTCTCGGAAAGATCGCCTTGGGCTTGTGGTTCCATGGGTGGGAGTGGTGAGGAACGTTGTTGTTGATCCAACCACTGGGCTTGTTCTTGTAAAACGGTGTGTTCGAACAACCGTCGTAAAGGGATATCAATCTGAAAACGTTCGCGAATTCGGGACGCCAGTTGGGTGGCCAACAAGGAATGCCCACCGACTTCAAAGAAATGACTGCGGGCACTTTGAATTTTCACCCCCAAGACCTGAGACCACAAAGTTGCGAGAGCCTTTTCCGTTTCAGTCTGAAGAGGGTGTGAATCTTCAGAAGGCATTTCAAAATTTGGCAAGGGTAAAGCCTTCCGGTCGATCTTGCCATTGGGCGTCAAAGGGAGCTGTGGCAACACCATGAATTGGCTCGGGACCATGTAATCTGGCAGTCGAGTCTTCAATTCGGTACGTAACAAAGAGACCGCTTCCTCAATTGAAAATGATGTGGCAGATGGTACCAACGCTACATACGCAATCAATTGTGGAGAAGCCGCTTGAGGAGAAGCCGCTTGAGAAGAAACTGTTTGAAGAGAAATCTCCCCGTTGTCTGAGGATGCCTCACGAAGCACGACCACCGCCTCTTGAACCGTTTCTAGTTCGGTTAACGCCGTTTCGATTTCTCCTAATTCAATACGGAACCCCCTCAGTTTGATTTGATGATCCAGACGCCCTAAATATTCTAAGTGTCCCGTTTCAGCGGCCCACCGAGCTAAATCTCCTGTTTTGTAAATACGTTGGCGGTCCCCAAAGAGTTCGACCTCCATGAATTTAGTTTGGGTGAGATCCGGTCGATTGAGGTACCCTCGTGCCAATCCCTCCCCCGCAATACATAGCTCCCCTGGGACACCGATTGGAGCCGGTTGGTGATGGGCATCCAAAATATAGATTTGGGTGTTCGCAATCGGATGGCCAATATTGGGTGGGGCTTCTGAATCTTTAGGAACGAGTGAATACGTCGAATACGTCGTGTCTTCTGAAGGGCCATACAAGTTATACACACGCTCGATGGTCGGCTGTCGATAGAGCGCATCCACGATCTTTTTTTTCAGTGGTTCACCGGCCAAGTTCACCACTTTCACAGAAGCTGGAATGCCTTGCATTCGGATCAGTTCTGCGGCGGCGGAAGGCACTGTGTTGAGCAGCGTGATCGGATGATGACCTAAGCTGGACAAACTCAACGCATTTTCCACAAGGAACACCGTTCCTCCTGTACACAGCGGCACGAACAATTCATACACCGATAAATCGAAATTGAGAGAAGTGGCAGCCAGCACTCCCTCTAACACATCCACAGAAAAGGTGGCCTGTGCCCATCGGACCAACGTGGCGGTGCTGTGGTGTTCAATCATCACGCCTTTAGGGCGACCAGTAGAGCCTGAAGTGAACAGCACATAAGCCAAATTTTGAGGACCACTTTCTGAATCTAGATTCATCGCGGGTTCCCTTAAAATACTATCCCAACTCCGATCCAAATCCACCACCTGAGCACTCGATGTAGGCAACTTTTCCAACAGATGTGTCTGGCTCAACAAAACGGGCAACTGGCTGTCTTCCAGCATGAATTGCAAGCGTTGTGATGGATAATTGGGATCCAAGGGCACATAAGCGCCTCCGGCTTTCAGAATGCCTAAAACACCCACCAGCATTGCGATGGAACGCTCCATACAAAGCCCTACTAAGGTTTCAGGTCCAACCCCCAATGTCCTGAGATAATGTGCCAGTTGATTAGCATGAGCATTCAACTCCCGATAGGTCAGTTCTTGAGGCATCTTCTTCCAAGAAAGCGATCTCAAAGCAGATTCCGATTCTTCCGCAAAAATGACAGCAACGCGGTCGGGCGTTTGTTCCACCTGCGCTTGGAACCAATCAATCACCGTCTCCCCCAATGGTTGTTTTGATGGGGTGGTAAATGCCGATAATGTTGATGGTGTTGATGGGGTGGTAGGTGCCAATGGTGCCGATGGTGTTGGTAGGACCGGTGGTGTTGATGGTGCTGGTAGGGCCGATGATGTTGATGGTATTGGTGGGACCGGTGGTGTTGATGGTTCTGGTTGTCCCAGTACATCATTCCCAAGATGGGTGTCATTCCAAGCTTTCAATTGCTGGATGTCTTCAAGCGTGAGGAGCGGGATTTGGGCGACGGAAACCTCCAAAGGACGAACATCCTGAGCCAGACTTTCTACCAGCATACCAAAGTGCTCCCCCATCCGAACGATGGTTTCTGGACGGAAAAGATCGGTATTGTATTCCCAACCACAAGCAAGACCGCCGTGATGGTTTGATATGGTTAAGGTGAGGTCAAATTTGGCAACTCGACTTTCCTGATTCATGAAGGAAACTTGCAATCCCTCCACATCATTGGCTTCGAGAGGCGCATTTTGTAATGCAAACATGACTTGAAACAGAGGAGAATGACTCAAGCTGCGGGTGGGGTTCAGTTTCTCCACCAAGTATTCAAAGGGAATGTCTTGATGGCTGAATGCTTCAAGAGATGTTTGGCGGACCTGTTGGAGCAACTCTGCAAAGGTTTGGGTTCCGTATACGTCCGTACGCAATACCAATGTATTGACGAATAACCCCACCAAACCTTCGGTTTGATAGTGGGTACGATTGGCCACCGGAGTTCCGATCAAGAGATCACTTTGTCCGCTGTAACGATACAGCAGCACCTTGAACAGAGCCAACAGTGTCATAAACAAGCTTGTTCCCTGCTGCTGACCGATCTGTTTCAGACGTTGAGTCAACGAAACCGAAAGTTCACTAACATGAATCGCTCCTTGATAGCGCATCACCGCAGGACGTGGGAAATCCGTGGGCAACTCCAACAATTCCGATGCTCCTGCCAGCTTGTTCTTCCAGTAAGCGAATTGACGTTCCAGCACTTCCCCTGACAACCATCGGCGTTGCCATGCCGTATAATCCGAATACTGAATCGGCAGTTCTGGTAAAGGAGGCTGAAAATAGGAATCCTTTTGTCGAACGTAGGCTCGGTACAAGATCCCCCACTCTCGCAGCAAAATTCCCATCGACCAGCCATCCCCAATAATGTGATGCGCTTGAAAGAGCAGGACGTGTTCTTCATCGTGGACACGCAGCAACTGGCAGCGGAAGAGCGGCCCCGTCTTCAAATCAAAGGGATCGAAGGAAAAACGATGAATGACAGATTCGAGCTTTTCTGAATCAGAATTCGGCTCCGAGCCAACGGTTATTGAACCATTCCCAGAATTCAAGATTGAGGAGAGGTCCACCTTGGTCAACGGGTTATAGGCTTCCGTTTTGAGAATTGCAGGACTCCCCGCAGTTTCGGAGAAACGGAATCTTAAGCTGTCGTGACGTCGAACGAGATGTTCCAGTGCCTGCTGTAAGGCTCTATGTTGAATCGGTCCCAGGAGACGTAACGCTGCGGACATATTATAGGCTGCCTGGGTGGCTGAGGCAGCCTCTTCTTCTAACTGTGCCAGAAACCATAATCGTTGTTGGGCAAACGAGAGAGGAAACTCTTGAACGTCCAATGGCAACAGTGGAATGGGATCGGAAAACACACGATCCGACGCATTCCACAATGGATTGTTTTTGAAGAATTCTAAAATTTCCGACTTTCTTGCCCGTAGCTCTCCCCGCAATGCATCGGTCATCGCACCTTCTGGAGCGTTCACTCGAAGTTTTTCCTCTTGCGCCCAAATTTTGATGTCCAAGTCATGATACAGATGCGACAAAAACTCTTGAATCTTGTTCATAAGGCATTCTCATTCATATTTCTTCTTCAATACGTTTTGAGCCAGTGGATTCAGGGATACCTCCAGTTTCTAAATGGCTCGCAACCTCCGCAATCGTAGGCTTGTCAAATAGCACCTGCATCGGCAATTTCGCCCGATACATTTTATGAACTTGAGTCGCAACTCGTGTCCCCAACAGTGAATCTCCTCCCAATTCAAAGAAATCATCGTGGATTCCAATCGGATGAATCCCCAACAATTCTTGCCAAATCTCAACCAACGTCTGTTCGAGAGGCTTTCTGGGTTCGGCATACTCGTTGCTCAAATAGGGACGCGGATGTTTCGTGTTAGTCCCGTTGTGGGTTGCGGTATCGTGTGATCCCACAGCATTTATAATAGGGACGGCACTATCTTTGGTAGGATTGGCTGGGGCCTGCTTTGAGAAAGATGCTTCCAAACGTCTTTCCAGGTCAGTAGTAGAAACCAGCACTTGGGGAAACGAACTTTCTAGGGCGCGGCAAAAGACATCAATACCTTCTTCAGGAGTCAGCCCTGTTTGCTTAAGTGATTGCCGTTGGCTTTCTCGAAAACTCTGAGGTCCCTCGGTGTTGACTGCCATCCCTACTTCTTGCCAGCCTTCCCAGTTGATACTGATAGCAGGAATGCCTTGTGAGCACAGATAGTGGGCGTAGGTGTCGAGAAAGATGTTTGCGGCGCAGTAATCGACCTGTCCAAACGTAGTCATCACGGAGTTCAAAGAAGAACACAACACCAAGAAATCCAACGGAACGTCTTGCAACAGAGAGTGCAGGTTCATAGTTCCTTGAACTTTTGGGGCCAGGACTTGGGCAGCAACCTCCTGAGCCTTGCGTTGCATCACACCGCCTCCTGGTACACCCGCACAATGAATCACACCCTGTACGGTGCCAAGTCGTTGTGTGGCTTGGGACAGCACGGTTTGCATCTGTGACAAATCAGCGACATCGGCAGATGCGATCCAAATTTCAGCACCTTGGGTTTCCCAGTTTTGGAACTGTTGGATTTTTCGACTGATACCGTCAGTGGATTCATGAGAACGGAGCCAAGCCTCCCATTCTTCACGAGGTGGAAACGGAGAGCGTCCGGTCAAAATCAATTTGGCTTGGAAAGAGGTTGCCAGTTGCTCTGCAATCGTTAAACCGATGCCACCCAGCCCTCCGGTGATCCAATAGACGCCTTTCTCACGCAATCTTGAAGTGGGCCGTGCTTCCAAACGAACCGATTCAATCGAACGCACCCACCGACGGGTTCCTCGATACGCAACAAGACTATCCGTAGTCGGGACCGTCAATTCCGCATACAACGAAGTCAGGAGCTGAAGATTGATTTCGGAGGGTGAATCGGGAAGGACTACATCCACATGGTGGCAAGCGATATTCGAATACTCCTGCCCTATCACCTGAACAGGACCTAATACTGTTGACGCTTCTGGATTCAGTTTTTCTTCGCCAGTCACGTTTTGTAACGTGTCCGACACCACCACAATTTTCACATTTTCTGGAGGCTCTTGTTGACCAAGGGTGTGAGAAGCGGCGTGTTGGCTGGAGGTGTTGGAAGCTTCCTGTTTGCCTAAAGTTTGGGCCAGGAACAAAAGACTATAAAACCCCAAAAATTGGGTTTGTTCGAGGCTTCCCCATTCAGAAACGGCTGGTTTGGGAATCGGACTGATATTGGGACGAATCGTCCAAAAATGAGTGATGGTGTCCGGTTGCCAGCCGCGTGCAAGCAGATTTTCAAACAGGGTGTCGTAATCTTCCGATTTTGTTGGATCTAAAGCGTAATCATTGGGACCGGTTTGTGCCCAGTGTCGTCCTATGCTGACCCGGATGACTTCATGGCCTTCTTGTCCCAACTGTTGGGACAATCGAACCCCCAATCCCCAGGTATCGAGAAACAATAAGTGGCGAGACCTCTTGGCAGTGCTATTCGGAACCCCAGCACGGAGTGGGACCGAAAATTTCCATCCCGGCACATAAAACCAATCCGCACGATCTGGTTGTTTATGGTTTATCGGAGGAGAAGGGGGAGTCGCTTCCATTGTAGTTGGAGGTGCAATCCAATAGCGTTGTTGCTCGAACGGATAAGTTGGCAATGCCAATCGGTGACGAGATGGGCCTTCATACACGCTCGCCCAATTGACTGTAACTCCAGCTGACCACAGTTGCCCCAACGTACTCCGTAAAAACAGAAGATCCTCCGTCTTATCTTTGGGATGACGCACGGACGTAAAAGAGACATGGTCACAAGTTTTGAGGGGATGGCGGTTCACCAAGGTGGTCAATGCGCGTCCAGGTCCCACTTCTAGAAACACATGACTGTGTTGGGAAAACAAGGTTCGGAGGCCTTCGTCCAGCCGGACGGTTTGCCGGAGATGGTTTTTCCAGTAGTCCGGATCCGTAGCCTGTTCGGCAGTGATCCAAGTTCCAGTGACATTTGACAAATATGGAATTTGGGGTGGTTGAAGCACGGCTTGTTGGAACAACTGACTGATCTGCTTCCCGAAAGATTCCAAAGCGGGTTGCATCATTGGGGAATGAAAGGCATGGGAGGTGTGCAACCGGACACATTCGACCGATTGCGCCGTCAACCGATTTTCGAGGGATGTAATGGCCGACAAAGTCCCTGAAACGACACATTGGGAAGGCCCATTGTGCACGGCAATTGATAGATCTGGATGTGATTCCAATTCGTCGGGTGGAAACGAAACACTGAGCATGGCGCCCTCCGGCAGTGCTTGCATCAATTGCCCTCGGATGGCGACTAGCGCCAAAGCCGTTTCCAACGGAAACACCCCTGCGACACAAGCTGCAACATATTCACCGATACTATAACCGAGCATGGCCACAGGGTACACCCCCCACGACATCCACAATTTTGCCAAAGCGTACTCAATCACAAACAGCGCAGGCTGAGCGAATTCCGTCTGCTGTAAAGGCGAGACGTTGTTTGCCTTCTCCGCATATTCCGACCGTGGATAAAGGATCGAACGGAGGTCCATTTGCAAATGAGATTTCAGAATTTCAGCACATCGGTCCACTTGTTCTCGAAACTTGGGTTCCTGCTGGTATAAGCCCCATGCCATGTCTTCATATTGCGACCCTTGCCCGGAAAAGAGGAAAATGACCCGACGTGTTGTTTGATCTTGTCGAGCTAGATCAGGAAGTTCGACAGACAAACGTTGGAGAACTTCCTGAGCGTGGGCAGTGCTCTGACATACCACCGCATGCCGGTATTCCAATGCTTTCCGCCCCACACTGAGCGTGTACGCAACATCTGCTAACCGCGTCTCTGGATTCTCCTGAAAATAGGTTGCAAAATTGGAAAAGGTGCGTTGTAACGCCGTCGGGGTTTTGGCGGAAAACACCAACAATTCTCCCGAAGCATCAGCCGGAAAATTGTAGGGAGTCACGTTGTTATGAAGGTCGTTTTCTGTTTGAGGTGCTTCTTCCAAAACCACATGGGCGTTCGTGCCGCCAATACCAAAAGAACTCACGGCCGCACGACGCGGTGTTTCGTGATCTGGCCAATCAGACAATTCACTATTCACAAAAAACGGACTGTTCGCAAAATCGATTTTTGGATTGGGCTGCTCAAAATGTAAGCTCGGCGGGCGTTTTTTATGATGGAGTGCTAAGGCCGTTTTGATCAAACCAGCCACTCCAGCAGCAGTATCCAAATGGCCGATGTTGGTTTTGACGGCCCCTAAAGCACAGTATCCGGTTTTCGGGGTGTGGACTCGGTAGGCTTGAGTCAAGGCTGCGATTTCAATGGGGTCTCCCAGCGGGGTTCCGGTTCCGTGTGCCTCGACATAACCAATGGACTCGTAATCGATATCTTGCATGGCATCCGCGATAACCGATGCTTGTCCTTCTACACTAGGTGCGGTGTAGCCCACTTTATTGGAACCATCATTGTTGATTGCTGAACTTTTGATCACAGCATAAATGGTGTCGTGATCGGCAACAGCTTGGGAAAGGGGTTTTAATACAACAATCCCCACCCCATTGCCGGCCACGGTTCCCTCGGCGTTGGCATCAAAGGCGCGACAATGGCCATCCGGTGACAAGATCATTCCCGGTTGATACAGGTAGCCAGATTTTTGAGCACTCAGTGTCACCCCTCCGGCTAAAGCGATATCACAATCGCCTGACCGCAAACTTTGGCAGGCCATATGAACCGCAACCAAGGAGGTCGAGCAGGCCGTTTGGACCGTAACAGCGGGTCCATTGAGATTGAGCTTATAAGACGTTCGTGTGGCTAAATGATCATTCCCATTGGCAATAGACAATTCGAAGGCCCCCACCGTCTCCTGAA
The DNA here is from genome assembly GCA_028281495.1 of SAR324 cluster bacterium. GTDB lineage: Bacteria > SAR324 > SAR324 > SAR324 > NAC60-12 > JANQJU01. Next base: position 151,415 of record JANQJU010000029.1, on the reverse strand, counting down.
GCTGGGCATGGGGCAAAAGATTATTCATAAAATACGTACTGACCCCATTCCCCGCATAAACGCCCACTTTCCCCCGATGGGCGTCCGCCCCATAGCCTGCATGCTCTAAAGCCTCAACCGCACATTGTAAAAACAAGCGGTGTTGGGGGTCGAGCGTCTTAGCTTCCTTGGGAGAGTATCCAAAGAATGCCGCATCAAACAGTTCGATACCCTCCAAGAAACCACTCGCTCTCACATAATTCGGATCGTTCACCAGTTCCGGATCAATACCGGCCTTTATCAATTCTTCATTTGAAAAGACGGTGATGGATTCGACCCCATTGCAGAGATTTTTCCAAAAAACTTCAACGTTGCTGGCTCCTGGAAAGCGTCCGGCCAGTCCCACAATGGCAACTTCCGTATCGGCCGCAGGGGGTTTCGAAGTCGATTTTGCCACCTGACGCGAATCAATGGAATCCTTCGATAGGCTGGCAGCATCTCCCATGTGCTGCGCGAGAGTATGGATGGTGGGGTATTGGAATAGGTCGACCATTGACAACGTGTCACCGAACAACGGCTGCAATTTGCTGTGGACTTTTGCCATCAGCAGGGAATGGCCTCCTAAATCAAAAAAGTTGTCGTGAATGCCAACATGCTCGGTTTCTAGAACCGTTTGCCAAACCTCAGCAATCTTTTGCTCTATTCCAGTAACCGGGACTTCATTTGCAGGCGCAAGCTTCGTGCGAAATGGCTTGGGTTTGGGTAGTGCTTTTCGGTCGAGTTTCCCATTGGGCTGTAAGGGCATGCGGTCCAACAGCGTGATGCTGGCCGGGATCATATATTCGGGGAGCTGATCTTTCAGCCAATTCCGTATTGCTTCTGGATCCCCCAAAGTTTCGTTCCCCAAACCTACGGTGCCTGCATTCAATACACCCGAAGTAGAATCGTCCAGCGTGACATAGGCTGATAGGAGGGGATTCGTACCGGAATCGGTGATCACTGCTACGGCTTGGCTCACGCTCGGATGTTGTTGCAATGTGGCTTCGACCTCCCCCAGTTCAATTCGAAAACCTCGGAGTTTTACCTGATGGTCAATGCGTCCCAAAAATCGGAGGTTGCCGTCAGGTTGCCAGCAGACCAAGTCGCCAGTTTTGTAAACCTTTTGCGATTTCCCCAATATTTCGATTTCAACAAACTTTTCCTCTGTGAGTTCGGGTCGATTGAGGTATCCACGGGCCAACCCCACTCCCCCAATGCACAATTCACCAGCAACCCCCGGTGGGGTGAGTTGCTGTTGATGATCCACCACATAAACCTGGGTGTTGACAATGGGTTTACCAATGGGGGGTGACTGTCTGCCGGACTGACATTCGAAGGTTGTGGCACACACTGTGATTTCAGTAGGACCATAGGCGTTCAGAATACGCTGCCCATTGGAAATCCAATTCTCAATCAATTCAGGGGAAGAGGGTTCTCCCACCACCAACAAGCATTCTAGGTGCGGTAACGGAACACGTGGTAACAATGCTAAAACCGAAGGAGGAAAAGCAGCATGTGTGATCTGGTGCCGGTGCAATAGATCAATCAATTCCTTCGAAGGGATCAATTTCTCTGAAGTCGTGAGATGGAAGGTTGCTCCGTGTGGTAAAGACATCGAAAACTCCCAGCAAGTGGCATCGAAGCTGAGAGAAGAGGCTTGCAACACATGACTTTTTGAAGTGATGCGAAACTCGTCTTTTTGGAAGCAACTCAAGTTGGTGAAACCGCGATGGTTGATCAATACCCCTTTCGGTTTGCCAGTGGAACCCGAGGTATAAATCATATAAGCCAGATGCTCAGGGCCGCTTTGGCGCGAGGGATTTTCTCCCGAATCGGTGACTCGGTCTTGATCCAACTCCACGATATATGCTTTTGACGAAGGAAGACGTTCTCGTAGGTGCGTTTGGGTGAGCAAAACCGGAACTTGACTGTCATCCAACATGAATTGCAGGCGGGCTTTGGGATAGGCAGGGTCTAACGGCACATAAGCTCCCCCTGCTTTGAGAATGCCCAAGATCCCTACGACAAACGCAATCGAGCGTTCCGCGTACAAACCGACTAAAGTGTCGGGTCCCACCTCCAAGCTCATGAGGTGATGGGCCAGTTGGTTGGCTTGGATGTTCAACTCGCGAAACGTCAAACTCTGGGTCTCATGAAGCCCTTCAAACACGACAGCGAGATGATCCGGTTCTCGTTGAACTTGGGTTTCAAACAAATCCACAACGGTTTGTTGTTGTGGATAAGGAGTCTCGGTCTGGTTCCAGCGTTGCAATTGTTGGAGTTCAGCGGCAGTCAGCATCGGCAGTTGAGAAATCCGGCAATGGGGATCATGGACAATGCCTTCCAACAGAACCTGAAAGTGAGTGCTCAACCGAGCCACGGTCTCTTCATCAAAGAGGTCGGTGTTGTAATAGATTCGCCCTGATAGCTCCCCTTCCACTTCCCATACATGCACCTCCATATCACTGCGCACTGTAATTTTTTCGGGGAAAACCTGTTTGAGTGTGAGGCCATCAAGCTGGATTGCCTCTGTCGGGGCATTTTGAAGAGCGAACGTGATTTGAACGAGTGGGTTTCGACTCAAATCCCGATTTGGCTGAAGGGACTGCACCAACTGTTCGAAGGGAACATCCTGATGGGCATAGGCCTCCAGAGCCACATTGCGAACACGATGCAACAACTCCACAAATGAAGGATCCCCCGACAGATCCGACCGCACCACCAAAGTGTTGATAAAAAAACCGATGAGTGGCTCCAATTCTTTCCGGGTTCGATTCGCAATCGGGCTTCCGAGCACAATGTCCGTTTGTCCGGTATAGCGGGACATCAGTACATTGAACCCAGCCAGCAGGGTCATGTACAGACTCACTCCTTCTTGGTTCCCCAACACCTGTAAAGCTGCCGTGATTTTGTGTGGAATTTGGAAAGATTGTAACGCACCCTGATAACTTGCTACCGATGGACGAGGGTGATCGGTTGGAAGATCGAGAATGGGGAGGTCCTTCAGTTGTTTTTTCCAATAGTCGACTTGTGTTTGAAGAGTATCCCCCATGAGCCATTTGCGTTGCCAAAGCGCATAATCGGGATATTGAATGGGCAATTCCTCAAGAGGGGACGGTTTTCCTTGGTGAAAGGCATGATACAGATCAGTCAATTCTCGATTGAATGTTGCAATGGACCATCCATCAGAAATGATATGGTGCATTGTGATCATGAGCACATACCGCTCATTTCCCAGTTGCAACAAGGAAGCTCGAAGCAACGGGGCCTGCTGGAGATCAAATAAGGCAGTCGCCTCTTCAAGAACTCGACGTTTCACTTCCGTTTCATTGTCCTCAATCCGGATAACAGGCAATGGTAACCTCAGTTCGGGAACGGTCTTTTGCTGAGGGGTTCCATCAATACTGACAAAAGCGGTTCGCAGGCTGTCATGACGCCGGATGATTTCGTTAAAACTTGCCTCCAAAGCCTCATGATCCAAAAAGCCTTCCACTTGGAACACCATTGGCATGTTGTAAAAAGCGCTATCGGGCACCAATTGAGTTAAGAACCACAGCCGCTCCTGAGCGAAAGAAAGATCACAGAATGTGGAACGAACAAGGCGTTCCATGGCAGGTCCTTGAATGGCAGAACTTTGGTTAGCCGGATTTTGGTTAGCCAGATTTTGGTTGGCGGCACGACTGCTTTCCACATGCTGCGACAACCCGCGAATGGTGGGAGTGTCAAAGAAGTCTCTCAGACGGATTTCCACTTCGAACACTTCCCGAATCGATGAGACCACCTGAGTGGCTAACAACGAATGGCCCCCCATCTCAAAAAAGTTATTGTTCACGCCCACCTTTTCCGCCCCTAAGATTTGAATCCAGATATCAGCAATCTTTTGTTCGACCTCCGTTTGCGGAGCCACGTAGTTTTCTGTTGAGAGAGTTGTGATTTCAACGGGAACTAAGCTGGCACGATCTAGCTTTCCTGTGGGAGTCAAGGGGAACGCATCCATGCCCACATAAAAGGAGGGCACCATGTAATCGGGTAGCTTTTGTTGTAGATCCGCTTTCACGGCTTCAATGAGTTGTGGAGATAATTTGCTTTGTAGAGGGTTGTTGGTAAAGCGCTGCTCGTCTGGAAGATTCTTCGAGGCTGGGGAAACGCCAGCCGTGGCCGGGTTCTCAATGGAGCGAGAAATCGATCGGTATTGTTGCCACACGTCTTTTCGAATCAAGGTGGCATCCATCAATCCGGCTTGGTGCTCCGACCAAGCGATTTCCGCTTGGTATCCGATAGTTTCTGCCATCTGCCATAAGTGCTCTGGATCGATAGCAACCGATGAGACTTTTTCCAGTTCCCGCTGGAGTTGCTTGACCGTTTCCGGTCCTTCCGGCTGGTAAATGAGGGTTTCGCTCAACAAATCCTGTTGAAGACGAGCATTGACCAAGTCCGGGAGGCTCAGGGTTTCCGGTTGATGAGTTTCTAAGTAGGTTTGGATTTCTGCAACGGTGGCCTGATCGGAAAGCCTGGGGATCTCGTTAGCATCGTTGTCGACTACCTTGCCAATCCGTGATGGGCTGCCTTGCGACTCCACCGCCTGCAAAATGGCCGTATAGCGGAACTTGGTCAGTTCATTGTGCTGACTCCCTCGCTGAAGCCGAATCCTCACATTCCCAATTTTTTGAGGATACTGGGTGGCCCAAGTTTGGAAAAAGCGAGGATCCACAAAAAACTCCGTCTCCTTTTCGAGCTGGAGAGCCACTTGTTGCCGAATGGTTTGAGTCGAGCTTCCGGCGTGGGCTTCAAACAAACAAAGCGACGTGTGGAAGGTCTTCATGAATTGGAAATTTCTCAAATCCGCGAGGAAAATCATTCCACCGGGACGCAGCAGTCGAACACTCTGCTCCATCACCCGTTCCAAATAGTTGACGTGTGGAAAGTACTGAACCACAGAGCTTAAAATGATGACATCCAATGAGTTGTCGGGGAGGGATTCCAATTGGTGGGCCATCCGTTTTTTCAAGGCGACCTGATTGTAAACATTCTGCTTGGTTTGGATCTGTTGAACCTCGATCTGCTGTTGGATGTAATCTAAAGATGTCTGTGAAAGATCCCATCCTTCATAGGATTCACAATGTGGAGCAATGCGGAACAATAGCATGCCGGTACCACATCCCAATTCCAGGACACGACGTGGCTGAGTTTCCAGCACTTGAGACACAATATCATTCGCCCATTCTTTCATTTCAGGGAGAGGTATGGGGGCACCATCGTAGCTGCTATTCCATCCAACCGTGTTGAACAGAGGATCTTCGAATTGGTTTTCCGAAGTGTAGACGTGATCATCAAAGATGCCTTCCCAGCTTTGCACCTGTTTCTCAATCAAGGCTTGGATGTCTTCTTGGAGAAACGAAACACTGCGATTCCATTCCAGGTAAGCCGCCAATCGTTTTTCACCGGCGGGGTCTTGCTGTACTAGAACAGCTGCTTGGTTCACTCTAGGATCTTGCTGCAATGCGTGTTCAATTTCCGTCAGTTCGATCCGAAAGCCGCGAATCTTGACCTGACGATCCAATCTTCCCAGGAATTCGATGGCACCATTGGCACGAAAGCGAACCCGGTCTCCTGTCTTGTACAGTTTCGCTCCTGGCGTATCGCTGAAGGGATGCGGAATGAAAACTTGCTCGGTTTTCTGAGGTTGGTTGAGATAACCTTGGGCCAATCCATCCCCTCCGATACACAGTTCTCCCGGTACTCCAATCGGCACCGGATTCAAATGCGGGTCGAGCACATAGACGGTGGTGTTGTGGACCGGATATCCAATCGGGATCGAAACCTGTTCGGCATCTTGCAGTTGCACCTCATACCACGTGGAAAAGGTGGTGCCTTCCGTCGGACCATACACATTGAGGAAGCGTTGCGGCGCACCATTTATTAAAGCGCGTCGTATGTGATCCACACTCACAACCTCTCCTCCTACCAACACATTTTTCATGCTGGCAAAGGCATCCGGAATCGCATCAATCATGTGATTGAACAGTGCGACCGTCAGAAATATCGAAGCACCCGATCCTTGCAGGATTTGGTGAAACGCGTGTGGGTTTAATGCCGTTTCTTTCGAAACAATCACCAATTCACCTCCATGCAGCAGTGCCCCCCAGATCTCAAAGGTTGCGGCGTCAAAGGACACATTGGAGCAATGGATCAAACGATCCGTATGATCCCAATCAATATAATTCTGGTTGAAGACCAACCGAACGACACCGTGATGGGGAATGCCAATGCCTTTGGGCGTTCCTGTAGAACCCGAGGTGTAGTTGATATAGGCCAGTTGATCGAGACTGCTGCGTTGGGAAAGGTTGTGATCGGGCTCTCTCTCGACATCATGACTATCGACCTGGATGATGCGACCAGAGAATTCAGGCAGGAAACCACCGGGGCCAGTAATCAAGAGTTCCGGTTGAGCATCCGCGATCATGGTTTGCAATCGCTGGTCAGGGAAAGACGAATCCAGTGGAAGGTACACCCCCCCTGCCTTCAGAATTCCCAAAATGGCAATGATGAGTTCGAGAGAGCGTTCCATACAAAGGCCGACCACTGATCCGGTTTGAACACCGTAGCGTTGGAGGGCATGGGCCAATCGGTTGGCACGGCGATTGAGTTCGTCATAACGAAGCTGAGAACCATCATAAGAAAGGGCGATACTATCTGGTGTTTGGCTCACCTGGTTTTCAAAAATCTTGTGGATGCTGGCCTGCGGGTACTCCCGTTGGGTTTGGTTCCATTCCACAACCATCTGGTGTTCTTCCTGCGGGCTGAGCATACGGATTTCCGAGATGGGCTGTTCGGGATTGGTACAAAGGCCTTCCAAGAGATTGTGATAGTGTTCAACCATGCGGAGAATCGTGGCTTCATCCAGCAAGCCGGTGTTGTAAAGGACCATTCCTCTGATTCCATCTTCAGACTCGGTTAAGTGAAATTCGATATCGAATCGAACCATGATGGTATCGGATTGGATTGGGTTCACTTGGAGTCCCTCCAAACCAAGCTGTCCCATCGAGGCATTCTGCAAAGCGAACATGATCTGCACCAAGGGGTTTTTGCTAGAGTCTCGTTCCGGTTGCAGTTCCTCAACGATTTGTTCAAAGGGGATATCTTGATGGCGGTAGGCATTGAGCGACATTTCTTTTACACGCTGGAGTAACGTCTCCCCACTGGGGTTTCCACTCAGATCGACCCGCATCACAAGCGTGTTGACAAAGAAACCGATCAGCGGCTCAATTTCTTGCCGAATGCGGTTGGCAATCGGCGATCCCAGAACAATGTCATCTTGATTGCAATAGCGCTGAAGCAAGATCGAAAACCCGGTCAATAGGGTCATGTTCAGACTGGCGTTATGACGAAGACTGAGTTGTTTCAACGCTTGTGTCAGTTGGGAAGAAAAATGAACCTCCTGACAAGCCCCTTCATACGTTGCAACAGCTGGTCGGGGACGATCCGTTGGGAAATCCACAACCGGTAGGTCTCGCAATTGGGTTCTCCAGTACTCCAGTTGGGCTTCCTGAACCGCTCCGTTTAGCCACTGTCGCTGCCATGTGGCAAAGTCTCGATAGTGGATAGCAATCTCCGGCAAAGGCGAGGCGCTGCCTTGAATAAAGGCTCTATACAATGCGGCAATTTCCGCATTCAACACTCCTACCGACCAACCATCTGAAATAATATGATGCATGGTCAATAGAAGCACATGATGCTCAGGAGTGAGATGCAACAGCTTCCCCCGCAGCAAGGGAGCTTGGGTGAGATCGAAGGTTTGTTGTGCTTCAGTACTCACCCAATGTTGGATTTCCGGACTGGCGCCAATGCTTGGCAGAACAGCCAGGTTGATGTTCTGAGCAGAAAGATCAATGACAGGGAGGTCGAGCACCAAATCAGGAGTGATATGAAGTACGGGCTTCCCTTGGTGGCTGGTAAAGGAAGTTCGGGTGCTCTCATGGCGTCGAATGATTTCTTGAAATGTATTTTTCAACGCGACAACGTCGAGGTTCCCTTTGATTTCAAAGGCCCACGGCATATTGTAAAAGGCACTGTTGGGAACCAATTGATCCAAGAACCACAGCCGCTCCTGAGCAAACGATAATGCGAGGAGATCATCGGCTGACGCTGGATTCAACGGAGGCAGTGGATTTTGATTGCGTTGAGTTTCCAACCAAGTGGCTTGGTCTTGCAGGATAGGGTGCTGAAAAATCTCGTCCATAGATATCTCTGTGGCAAAGGCACCTCGGATCCGAGAAACCAACTGGGTGGCCAACAAAGAATGCCCGCCTGCTTCAAAGAAATGGGTCGTGATGTCGTTCACGGTCCTTCCCAATACCGTGCTCCATATCTGGCACAGCATGATTTGGATTTCGGTTCGGAGACTTTCCGCTCCAGCCAGGCTATTCGAACCAGAACTCGTGAAATCAGGCTCGGGTAAGGCCGTTCGGTCGATTTTCCCATTGGGCGTCAGTGGCAATTGTTCCATAACGGTGTATCCCGCCGGAACCATATAATTCGGGAGTCGTTCGCTCGCCCAGTTTCGTAGTTCCCGAGCAACCAATGAAGATTCCGACGTAGTGGATAACGTGAGGTAGGCAGCAAGTCGCCCTTGCCAAACTTTCACCACGGCTTCTTGGACAACTTCATGTTGGGTGAGGGTTGCTTCAATTTCCCCTAGCTCCACCCGAAACCCTCGGAGCTTCACCTGATGGTCAATACGACCTAAAAAGCGGAGATTGCCATCAGGTTGCCAACACGCCAAATCGCCTGTTTTGTAAACTCGCTGACGCTCACCATGCAGTTCGATTTCGACAAATTTTTCTTGCGTAAGCCCCGGCCTATTGAGGTAACCCCGGGCCACTCCCTCTCCACCAATGCACAATTCCCCTGGGACACCTATTGGCGTGAGATTCTCGCTAGCATCCAGCAGATACACTTGGGTATTGGCAATGGGCTTCCCAATAAGCGGAGGGTGGTCAGCAGGATGACATTCAGCCGTGGTGACGCAAACCGTCGCCTCCGTGGGTCCATAGCCATTGACGATGCGTTGCCCATTGGCAATCCAGAGCTTGATCAATTCGGGAGGACACGATTCCCCTGCCACCACGATACATTCTAAATGGGGCAAAGGAACACAAGGCAACTGAGCTAATACCGAAGGTGGAAAGGTCACATGCGTGATCTCATGTCGACTCAGAAGTTTTGTTAGATCCTCCGACGGCATCAGTTTTTTGGAAGCAGCCAGATGGAGCGTGGCTCCATGTGGAAGCGATATCGCGATTTCTGAACAAGAGGCATCAAAACTGAGAGACGACATTTGCAGAACGTGACTCTGCGAAGTGACTCCAAACCTCTCGGCTAGAAAGAGACTCAAATTGGTGAAGCCTTGGTGATTGATCAACACACCTTTGGGCTTCCCTGTCGAACCAGAGGTGTAGATCACATATGCCAAGTGATGTGGCTCACTCTGCCGGATTGGATTTTCACTGAAACCTCCGTGCCTCTCGATGTCTAGATCCACTCCGTCCAGATCCATCCCGCCCGCACTCATCCTAGCTAAATGCACTCCGTCCAGATCAACGACCTGTGATTTAGCCTCAGAAAAACGTTCGACCAGATGGGATTGTGTGAGCAAAACCGGTAATTGACTGTCCTCCAACATGAACTGCAACCGAGACTGAGGGTATGCCGGATCTAACGGCACATAAGCCCCCCCCGCTTTGAGAATTCCCAGCAATCCGATCACAAACGCAGGCGAACGTTCCGTACAAAGCCCTACCAAGGTGTCGGGCTTCACTCCCAAGGTCATGAGATGACGGGCCAGTTGGTTGGCCAGGGTATTCAATTCACGGTATGTCAAACACTGTAAGTTAGATTCTTTGGCCTCTTCAAACACAAGGGCCAGCTGTTCTGGTACCCGTTGAACTTGTTCCTCAAACAGGTCTACAAACGTTTTCTGTCGAGGATAGGAGGTTTGGGTCTGATTCCACGTTAAGAGCTTTCGTCGCTCTGATTCCGTTAACAAAGAAACTTGACCGATACGTTGCTCCGGAGTTGAGACCATCTTTTCTAACAACACTCGCAAATGATCTGCCATCCGAGTGATCGTGTCTTGAGTGAATCGCTGCGAGTCGTATTCAATCCGGAGAGACAATTCCCGTTCACCAAAAAAAACGACGTTGAGCGGCAGATTCGGTTGCTCTAGAACTTGAAACGTACGCTGTTGTTGCTCGTAGACTCGGTTGAGCACGTGAGTGACTTCCGCATAATCGAACATGAACAAGGTTTCAAACAAAGGAGTCGTATTGGGCAGTTCGCACCATTTACGGATTTCCGCTAAGGGGGTGTGTTCGAATTCTCTCAATTCCACCCACTGAGCACGCAACTGTTTCAACCAAGGCAACAACGGTTCGCTTGGATCAAGCTGTACACGCATGGGCACCGAATTGATGAGTGGCCCAATCATCGTTTCTGACCCAGGAGCTGTGTGACGACAGGCACGGACGGCTCCAAACACAACGTTGTTTTTCCCCCCATACCGGCTCAACACCAATGCCAATGCCCCTTGAGCCAAAGTGCTCAGGGTGAGCTGATGGTTGTGGGCAAATTCTTTCAGTTTCCCTGTGGTTGCCTCGGAGAAACGATATCGGAACATCGCCTGAGGATGCGGCTTTTTTCCACTCGATGCACGGTTAACCGGCCGATCAACCCATAACGGTACCGCCTCAGAAAAGCCTGCCAAATTGCGACGCCAAAACCGTTCCGCCTTTGAAAAATCCTGTTGAGATAACCATTCTGGGTAACCTCGAAATGGAGCAAATACAGGCAGCGATAACGATTCCCCTCGGCAGTATGCCTCATAAAGGCTAAACATCTCTTGAATGGCTGTTAAAAACGACCGGCCATCCACCAGAAGATGATGAATGGTCCAAAGACATCGGTATTGGGCCTCTCCCATTCGAAAAACCACGACCCTCATCAACGTGGGACGAGCTAAATCAAAATCTCGATAGCGGTCTTTGTAGAGATAGGCCTCCAATGATTCCGCTTCTTGCCTCCAATCGTGAAACTGGAAATCGAGTACACCTTCAGGCTCCACAATCTGTATGGGCGTTGTCACCCCTTGCCAGACGAAACGGGTCCGAAATATATCGTGACGCTGTATCAACGCGTCCCATGCTTTTCGGAAAAGGGAGAGTTCTAAAGCTTCAGGTAGTTCTATCACAATCTGCTCCATGTTCACCCCGCTTCCTGGGTTTCCAATACCATGGAACAACATTCCCTCTTGCATCGGTGAAAGGGGGTAAGCGTTTGTCAAATTGCTTGCGGTCATCATATTACTCTCGCGTTAGCCAACCTTCGTGTTTCAGAAACATCACCTATTGGTTATGGGTCGTCGTCTGAGTTCGAAAGGGAAGGCTAGAATAAAGTAGGTGCCGGTAACTGAGTAGTCTCCAGGCATTCATGAATTGGGATCGAATTGGGGACAGTCTGGCTGATGTTTGCTTGTCAGCCGTAGTATGTTTTCCGAAGAAAGCCTTTTTAGTCAAATTATGCATCAGGCAATCTTTTCTTAAAAATCAAACCGTGGTTTACATCCTCAGACAAGATGTTCAAGTCTAATATATTCACTATCTAGGAATGCTACGAACAGAACCCTAGTCCCTTTTGAAACTTGTGTCGATTACAGGCAATTACAAACGGTTTGTTTTAGTAGGGTCGTATCCCACCCTTAAAACCTTGTAGAAATGCACAGTTGGTGCATAAACAATTCAGTCTTCCATTCAATTTTCCTCCCGGTCCGCTCACTCCACATTTGAAAAGGCTAAATCGACCATGACTCCCGACGTTTCGATATCCCCTACCGTCATCCGGCGCATTGTCATAGAGCAATCCAAGCGCGCCCACAAAGGCCATATTGGGAGTGCCTTGAGCATCGCTGACATCATAGCAGCGCTGTATAGCAGTGTTCTGAACATCCCCACCCCCGAAGACCCCAACCGCGACCGAATGGTGCTTTCCAAGGGTCATGCGGCTTTGGCATTGTATGCGGCTTTATTTCTAAAAGGATGGCTCAGCCAAGAAGAACTCGATACCTTTTGCGGCGACGCAAGTTGGCTTGCAGTCCACCCCGAACATGCTCTGCGAGGCATTGATTTTTCCACGGGTTCCCTGGGTCAAGGACTTTCCATAGGAACCGGAGCTGCATTAGCCGCACGACTGCAAGGTTCATCACGTCGGGTTTTTACGGTAGTGAGCGATGCCGAATGCAATGAAGGGTCTCTGTGGGAAGCGGTGATGTTTGCCGCTCAACACCAATTGGCCAATCTGATCGCCATTGTGGATCTCAACGGGCAACAAGCGTTTGGGAAAACTCATCAAATCCTCAATCTTTCTCCGATGAAACAGCGTTGGCAGGCCTTCGGCTGGAATGTCATCGAAGTCGACGGCCATGACCTCTCCATGCTGATCGACACCCTCAACCAACTCAACACCCAGTCTGGGCCTCCGCATGTCCTGATTGCCAACACGGTGTTTGGCAAAGGGGTTTCCTATATGGAGTCGCAACTCAAATGGCACTATTGGCCGATGTCCGACGAAGAGTATCAGCAAGCATTACAAGAAATTGCAGGAGCGGCATGAGAACCACATTCATCAACACGCTATTGGAATTGGCAGAACAAGATTCTCGTATTGTGCTCCTGACCGGAGACCTGGGGTATACGGTAATGGAACCCTTCCAAGAACGATTCCCAGATCGCTTTTACAACATGGGAGTGGCCGAACAAAATATGGTGGGTGTGGCCACCGGCTTGGCAGAAGCAGGCTTCCTTCCCTTTGTCTATTCCATTGTTACCTTTGCCACATTGCGCCCCTACGAATTCATCCGCAATGGCCCCGTGTTCCATCATTTGCCCGTACGTATTTTAGGCGTAGGAGGCGGCATGGAATACGGAGAGGCCGGAACGACTCATCATGGCTTAGAAGATGTCGGGATTTTGCGTATTCAACCCGGATTAACCGTCATTGCCCCAGCGGACTTTTCCCAAGCTCGCGAGGTCTTATTGCAAACTTGGGATCTTCCAGGCCCCATCTATTATCGTCTGGGAAAAGATGAAAAAAATAGCATTCCGAATTTAGAAGGCCGGTTTGAGTTGGAAAAAGTGCAGCGTATTCAGGAAGGTCGTGAAGTATTGCTACTTGCCATGGGCAGTGTTGCTAAAGAAGTGGCCAAAGCGGCCAAACAATTGGAAACGGAGGGCACTCTTTGCACAGTAGGCATTGTTGCTAGTATCTCTCCCCCCCCACAACAGGATCTTATCGCACTACTGCAAAGTCATTCCAAAGTCATCACAGTCGAAGCGCATTACGTGGATGGAGGATTGGGTTCGTTGGTTTCTGAAATTGTGGCAGAACAAGGGATCGGGTGTCGAGTGGTACGTTGTGGTGTTCGCAAATTGCCCGAACAGGGTTCGGGCAGCGAAGCGTATCTTCTACAAATGGCCGGCTTGAATGCAGACAGTTTGGTCGAAACGGTTCGAAAGCATGATTTCAGAGGGTGATCATAACCGATCCAATACCGTGAGAAATTCAATATGAGGCGTGGCCGGGAAGAAGTTGTAGGTCTCTTGAAACACCATTCGATAATGAGCCAACAGAGCTTGAACATCGCGTGCACACGTGGCGATGTTGCAAGAAAGATACACGATGCGCTTAGGACGTTGTTTGAGCAATGTTTTCAGCACCTTGGGGTGCATGCCTGAACGAGGAGGGTCTACGATCATTAATTTTTCAGGTTCGATCGCTTCCAACAGCTTTTCAGCTTTCCCACACATTGCTGTGTAGTGAGACAGATTATTGAGTTGGATATTGTCATGGGCATTGCCAATCGAGTCTTCACTGATATCCACCATATGGCAACGCTTCACAGAATCGGATAATGCAATTCCAATCGATCCCACCCCACAATAATAATCGAGTACTTCTTCCTCAGAGACATAAGGCTGCATGGCCGTGACCGCCTTTTCAAATAGATCCACATTCACCTGAAAAAAGCTCATCAAGTGGTAGTGGAAGGGCTTTCCATTCACCGTTTCCAACAAATAATCCTGTCCTGATGCATACAAAACCTTAGTGATGATTGAGGCTGGGCTTTGCGGATTGGAATAATAGATGGAAAAGCCTTTCAAAGTGCCATCTGGTTGGATTTCGGCAAGTTCGGGAAACTCTGAGTCTGTCACAAACAAACCCGCAATCACCTCACCCGCTCGATTGCTTCGGAGGATTACCGCCTTCAGATGGGATGCTGATATTCCGTGCCGATTGAGCGATTCCACAAGACGGAGGGCGATCTCGTTGATGGCGGGGTGAGCCAAAACACACCCAGGGATCGGTTGTTTCCGATGTTGTCCTCGCTTGAAAAACGCCAAAGACACTTGCCCTTCCGATTCGATGAAACTGAATTCCATTTTATTGCGATAGTGGAAACGGAGTTCCTCCGCCACGATGGGACGCTCCTCCAGGGTAATGCCTCCAACGGTTTGAAACACCTCCTGGGTAATGACTTGTTTCCAATGGTTTTCCTGGGAAAAATCAAGAATCTGCCACGGGCTGCATGACAGAAAGTGATCTTCCTGGGGAGCAAGGCGATGTGGGGAAGGATGGAGAATCTCAGTTGCAACCGCTTCCGCATGGTTCCGTTTGTCTTTATAGACCCATGCTTGAACCTGTTCTCCGGGAAGGGCATTGTAGACAAAGAGCACTTTGTCATGACGTGCGAGACCGAATCCCCCATTCACAAGTTTTTCGATTTCGCACTCAAGCGTCTTGCCACGAAGTTTCATAGCTGGGTTCGCGTGTCATTGAGCGTAAAGCTCGTTTCCATCAAGGTAGGCTCCTCTTTCACCATGTAGTGAATACGAAGTTTGAGGTTCTGATGGTCCTGAGCAGAGAACAAAAGATGCCGGGCAAGCTCCAAAGATTGTTGAGGTTTCAACGCTCCGGACACTTTTTGCACAACCAGAGTGCGCGCCATTTCCTCGGCATTGCCGAGAACAGCACCCTTGATTTTGGGCACATGCGAAAGTTCCGCTTGAATCAACGCCGTGCCTTGAGCAAGATTAGCAAAAGGCGAAGTACTAAGGTCATAAGGATTTTCTTTATAATCGCGCATGAAGCTTTCATGCGTTAAGAGTTCAATAGGAATCACCTTTTCTAAGGCAGCCACGTATTCTGGCGAGTGTGTAATCGCTTGGCCCTGCTCATTCAATACTTCCACGCCTTGAATCACCATCACCTCGTCGGCTTGATTTTTTACCTGGAAATTGAACCGATATATGGTGAGATCGGGTAAGTTGTAGCGGATCAATTGGTGTCCACTGATTTGCAATAAGCTGTCAGAGTCAGAAACAACTTTAATTCCCTCCGGAGGGGTGGATTCGGCGGATGGCGCAGGTGTTTCTGTGGTCACAGTTTCCGTTGTGTCAGACTTTCGGGTTTCACAACCAGCAACAGCGAGTGCCCCTGTTAATATGAGGGCGAATGCATAGGGGAAAAACTGTCGAAGCATGCTGTTTTCCTTTCCTTAAAAATACGAAAATTCAATGAATTGGATTGTATCAAGTGAGTAGAACAAAAACCGCATTTTTTCTCATGTAACCCAAGATTAATCAAGTTGGAACTATATGATGCCCCCGCTTTCCAAAGAAAAATACCCCTATACCCCTCGGTTCTGCGAGGAAAACATCTGGTGGTTGGGAAAGGCCTTAATCGAAGAAGGATTTTCCCCAGAATCTCTCACTGTACTTTTTCTTTCCAACGAGCAGAATCAGATCCCTCTGTTCCATCAAAATCAGTCCCAAAACAACGAACCTTTGTTCTGGGATTATCACGTCGTGTTGTTGTGGCATGCGGCTTCGAAATCCGATTGGGTGTTTGATTTTGACTCCCAGTTGCCATTTCCAGTGACGGCGAATGAATATGCGCTTTACACCTTCCCGGATCATCAGGTCCTGCCACGGCGATTCCATATCTTGATCCGAGCAGTGCCTTTTGCTGCTTACTCCCAGCGTTTCCATTCCGACCGTTCGCATATGCTGCAATCGAATGGTTCGGCCATCAGCCCCTTTCCCACCACGCCTGCCATCCTCAATGATTCACTAGACGCCATTGCCCTCTGGGATTACCTTGATTTTGACAAAACACTGAATGACGGGAGCTATGTATATCCAGGGGAAATATTTTTTTCCCGGTTATCCAAAAGCTTTGCTTAAGTATCGAATCGACCCAGGAGTTTGCTTAATCATCGAATCGATCCCAA
Source organism: SAR324 cluster bacterium (assembly GCA_028281495.1). GTDB lineage: Bacteria > SAR324 > SAR324 > SAR324 > NAC60-12 > JANQJU01. The sequence continues at coordinate 135,058 of JANQJU010000029.1, read as the reverse complement.
CAGTTTGCTTAATCATCGAATCGATCCCAACAGTTTGCTTAATCATCGAATCGACCCAGGAGTTTGCTTAATCATCGAACCGACCCAGGAGTTTGCTTAATCATCGAATCGATCCCAACAGTTTGTCGATCAATACATCATCCAATTCGACAAGAATCGATTTATTGTGTGCGTAAGTGACCGTTCCTGGAGCCGCTCCTTTGATTTTTCGAACGTGTTTGCGCTGAGTATAGTCAATTTCAATCCTTCGGCTGGCACGGCTTTTACAGTAGTACGCTGCCAGCTGGGCCGCTTCATGGAGAGTATTGGAAGGTAAGGGTGTTTTGGGATATTTCACAATCACATGCGAACCAGGGATGCCTTGCGCATGAAACCACCAATCATTGCCCCGTGCTATTGAGAAAGTCACTTGAGCATTTTGATGTTGGTTGCGTCCAATAACCATCACCAAGCCGTCCGAACTGATCCGGGTCATGGGTTCCGCAGAGCCACCCGAGTCCCTGGTCTGTTTAGAAGCCATTGACAACCGGGGTTTGAGAAAACCTGGAAGTTGCTTTTCCCATTCTCGAAAGGACTTCCAATCACTCACCTTTTGCAGAAACACGGTTTGGGATTTCAAGAGATCCTGTTCTTCGATGGTCTCCAAAATACGCATTTCGACATGGGGAACTGCATTTTCGAGCTTGTCACTTTTTTGGAAGAAGTGTTCTAGGTTTTCGTGAGGAGTCCATTCTGGCTTGAGAGGGATGGTTAGTTTGTCCAAGTTTTCATCAAAATAATTAGTCACTTGGATCTCGCTTTGCCCTGACTGAATCTCGTGGAGGTGGGGTTTGAGCAATTCCCCCCATTGGCGATATTGCTCTGCTTGTTGGCAGTTGGCGAGATCTTGCTCCTGTTTCCCCAAACGGCGTGTCAGCTTTTTGCGTAACGCCTTGAAGTGCTTTTGATAATACGTTTTGCGTTCGGCAACATTCCCTTCCAATTCCAATTGCCAGTACCAGGCATCCCGCTGTAGGGCATCGAACGGAATATCCGGTGCTGTAAAAGGACGATTCCAATGGGTGGGTAAAGAATAGGGCATTTCTTGTTTCAATATACGACCTGCTTGGTTGGGGTTGAATAGCGCCATTAAGAGATTTCGATTGGCATCCAACAATAACAAATTGCTTGCCTTGCCGTTTTCTTCCCATACTAAAAAGTATTGCTCGTCTTGCCGCGCTAAGGTCCACTGGGTTACCCGATCGTGCAACGATTCTACCTGAACAAATTCGGCATTGATCAAACGAGTCCGTAACCATAAACAGAAGATCGGAGGCATTCGAGGTTTGGCAAAGTTTTTTTCGGTAGGCCCCACACGAGGATACTGTGGATGGGCTGAAAACAACCAAGTGTTTCGTCCTTGCTTTCCATAGATTTCAAAAAAAATGCAGTGAGGAAATGGTTGAGAAACTCTTTGGATCGAATGATGTAGTAATTCGTGAAACATGGCTTTTTAAAAAGTGGTTGAAGTAATGTGAGGTCAAATCCGGAATATGAAACATCAGCGTCGTGCGAAGCAATGCTTGTGGGAAGGACAGAGTTGAGGAACGTTTCTAGCACAATTGACAAAAAACGCACGACCTGACTCTGAAATTATAGATCATTTGCAATTGTGATCCGGTTATCTTGATAATCGCGACCTCCTTTGTTGAGATGCTGTTCACCGAAAGCCCTCTTGAAATATGAGAATAAACACAGCCGGATTCCGTTTTGAATTTCTTGTATAAATTCTGTATAGATGGCCTGAAGTGTGTTCTTAGTGCGTTCACATGGCAATGGCCGGTGCCCCGGTGGCAAGCTTGTGCCACCGGATGGGGAATCGGGTCAGCGTTCCACATGATCTACATTAACTTTTTTTTGGAATAGGGAGACTTATGCGACTGGTTACTCGTTCTGATTTCGATGGGCTGATGTGTGCGGTTTTATTGAAGGATGTTGAAGACATTCAAGAAATCGTGTTTGCCCACCCCAAAGATGTGCAAGACGGCAAATTTCACATCACCTCGGAAGACATCATTACCAATCTGCCTTACGACCCCAATTGCGGCATGTGGTTCGATCACCACAGCAGCGAAGAGGAGCGGGTGGATGTAGGAGAAAACTTTAAAGGCGATTTTCGTGTAGCACCCAGTGCCGCACGAGTGGTTTATGATTACTATGGCGAAGAAAAATTGGGCAAATACGGCAAAGTGATGGAGGAGGTAGACAAAGTTGATGCAGCCCAGTTGACTGTAGAGGACGTCACCAATCCCAAAGGTTGGATTCTGCTATCTTATGTCATGGATCCGCGTACTGGATTAGGCAAGTATCACCATTTCCGCATCAGCAACTATCAACTGATGCTCAAAATGGTGGATCTGATTGCAGATCACTCGGTGGCAGAAATCTTGGAAATGCCGGATGTGAAAGAGCGTGTAGAACTTTACTTGGAACAAAACAAAGCCTTCCATGCCCACCTGAAGGAATATTCCAAAGTGGATGGCAACGTAATCGTAACCGACGTGCGGGGACAAGATGACATTCCCACAGGCAACCGGTTTTTAGTCTATACGGTTTTCCCTGAAGCCAATGTATCCGTTCGGATTTCCGATGGTTTCCGCAAACAAAACACGGTGGTTGCTGTAGGGCACAGCATCTTCAACCGCACTTGCAAAACCGATGTAGGTGGGTTGATGTCGAACTTCGGAGGTGGTGGCCACAAAGGAGCAGGCACTTGCCAATTGGATAATGAGACTGCCGACTCACAAGCTGCCGAAATCATAGATGCTTTGAAAAGCAATGGGTGATATGGCGGCAATTGAAAACACCTTGAACACAAACAGGTGAAATGCATGAAATTCAGGTTGGTGTTGGAGTGTCACGAAAACGAGACACCGGGGAAGCAACGCACGAAGCGTTGCGTTTGGCAGCGAACCGAACCAACCTGAACCAAATGGATTGGGCGGTCGTATTTTTCACGAGTCCCCACATTCCAAAAGCGGAAGAGATCCGCAATATCATTCGACAAGAAACCCAGTGCCCTCACATTGTTGGTTGCAGCGCAATGGGGGTACTCACACTCGATGGTGAAGTTTCCGGTACTGCTGGCTTGGCTATCATGTTGGGTTCCACACCTCAATTTCGATTCGCCAGCTTCGCCCATTGGCAAGAGTACTACGATTCTCCTAGTGTCAATCAACAATTGAAAGAAACTCTTGTTGAGTTTGCAGCCCCCTCGCCTCTGCTATTCCTGCTGGCTGATGCTTACACCCAGCTCCCCTACAACCTGATCAATGCTTTGAATTATGTATCCACGCATCCTCTCACTTTTGGAGGAGGCGCTTGTGATGATGGTGCGCGACAACGTTCGCTACTATTCAGTGCGAACTCCCTCTGTGAAGATGGAATTGCCGGCCTCTGCTTGGCTGATGTGAACCGGTTTGCTGTAGGCATTACTCATTCTTGTATGCCTATTGGGGACCCAATGTTCATCACGGAAGTCAAGGACAACGTCATTGTCAGCTTGGATGGCTATCCTGCTCTGGAAGTGTATGCCACCATTGCAAGTGGCCAAGGGTGCACTGATATCGACACCGCAGCTCAGAAAATTTTGTTGGGATTTCCGATGGACAATGAAAATCCCAATTTTGTGGGAGAAGCCTGTGTGGTACGCCCATTAGATGGCATCGATGTCGATACCAAAGGTCTGCTCGTGCCTCAAATTGTCAAAGAAGGGGGATTGGTTTCATTGATGCTTCGAAGTTCTGCAACAGCTCAACAAGATTTATACTCCATGCTACAACGGCTCAAAGAGCAAAATCCCGAAACCCCCGCTTTCGGTTTCTACTTCAATTGCGCGGGACGAGGCGAAGGGTTGTATGGTCATTCGAATGTGGATGTGGAAGCAATTGAAGAAACCTTAGGAACCTTTCCATTGATTGGATTCGAGGGCGGATTCCAATTCGCATCAGTTCCTGCCGGACTCCATCTGTATATCTACACAGGCGTTTTAGTTTTGGTGTACTCATGAAAACTCACTGGTTGGCTTTATTATTTTTCATTTTCATATCTGCGGGATGCGGATACCACCTTGAAGGGACCAATCCGAGTTTACCTTCCGACGCTGGGTCCCTGGCGATCCTCCCCATTCAAAACCAAACCTTTCAAGCCGAACTAGAAACACGTTTGATGCGCCATCTCCGACGCCTTCTCCGAAACAATTCTTCAGTACGTATTGCAACGCCAGAAGAAGCAGATTTGATTCTTGTGATTCAACTCAAATCACTCCGCACGAGTCAAACCTCAGTGGCAGCGGATGGGTTTACAGTAGAATTGCAATTGTCATTAGCAGGTAGCGTTGTCTTACAAGATAGGGATTCAGAAGAACCCATCTGGACTGAAAGCTCGATGAGTGCCAAGGGAGTATTGCTCTATGAACAAGGGGAAGCTAGCAAAGGTGTGACCGTATCCACTCGTGGGAGAGGTCTGGATCAAGTCACCTCTGCTTTTGCCCAACGGGTTTATGAACGGATTTTCTTTCGATTTTGAAAAGCCGATTTGGTGGATCTTGAGAAAGTTGATTTAGCTAAGCTTTAGCAGGTCCATTGATCAACCGAAAAGAGATAAATTGATCGGTTTTGTAAGGACGAATTGATCCATGCAGTAAAAGTTATGGCTTGGTTTTATGGGTACAAATTGGTCAGTCTAGAGAAATAGAAATGGCAATGATCGAACTTCGACATGTGACTAAATCTTTTGGTCCCAAAACAGTGATTGACGATTTGAATTTAGATATGGAGGAAAATCAAATTACAGTCATCATGGGTGGCTCAGGTCATGGAAAATCCACGATTGTCAAATTGATCTTAGGATTCATTCGCCCAGAATCTGGAGAAATCATTGTAGATGGTGTCGATATTCTCCAACTGAATAAAAAGCAGCGTACCGAGATGTTGAAAAAAATTGGCATGTGTTTCCAATACTCCGCATTGTTTGATTCCATGACCGTTTTCGAAAACGTAGCTTTTGCACTCCGAGAACATCGGAAAGACCTTTCCCAGCAGGAAATTGGAAAACGGGTCACCCGTATCCTGAATCGGCTCGGATTGTATGATATTGAGGAAAAAATGCCTTCAGAGCTTTCTGGGGGAATGAAGAAACGAGTCGGAGTAGCGCGGGCGATTATGCTGGAACCTAAAATTATGATTTTTGATGAACCAGAATCAGGCTTAGACCCTATCACGACCACGGCAATTGGAGATCTGATGATGGAAATGCGCGATAATTTTGGCATGACTTGTGTTTCCATTTCACATCACATTGCGAATTCAGAACGGGTCGGAGATAAATTAGCAATGCTGTACCATGGCAAAATCATTGCCGAAGGAAAGCCCACCGCGTTACGCAGGAATCCGAATCCGATTCTTCAGCAGTTCATCAATGGGCAAGTGGATGGGCCTTTTTAAAATATGGGCTATTTTAAAAATTCGATGAATAATCATTTGCAAGGCTAGCACTTACTATACAATTCGTGATAATATGATCTAATTTTTTCGATTTTTTCTTGAAAACTTGTGCATCATCCGGAACGGAGTCCATTAACTCATGCCATACTTCGAACCGGCATACCCGCTAAGCAGAAAGGGGGATAGAAGATTGCGGGGAATGGTAAAATCGAATTGATATAATTTATAGAGTTGAGGAGAACTATGAACGAAGAAGATTTAGAATATTTCCGGGAGAAGATGATACAAATGCGTCGAGATATCCTGGATGAAAGCGCGCATACGCTCCATGATATGCAAGCAGAAAGTACCCTGTTTCCAGACCCAAATGACCGTGCTAGCTTGGAGACGGATCGAAACACAATGCTGCGTATTCGAGATCGAGAGCGTAAATTATTGACCAAGATTCAAGAAGCTTTGGATCGGATTGAAGATGGGACATTCGGACTGTGCATCGAATGCGACGAGTTGATTGACAAAGAACGGTTGGATATCCGGCCTGTCACCACATTATGTATTGCATGCAAAAAAGAACAGGAGGAGGAAGAGCGCTACAAGCGCGTGAAATGGCGTGCAAAATCAGCAGTGTGAAGTAAGAGAAGTCGTAGTAAACTGAAACAAATTTTCATATGAGTTTTTCCCCAAATGGGCAAAAAAAAAGGCTGGCACAATACCAGCCTTTTTTATTTCGAACTGTAAACAGGGTCCAAAGACACCAGAGCGATTACATCATGCCGCCCATGCCGCCCATGCCGCCCATGCCGCCCATGCCGCCACCAGGAGGCATTGGAGGCTCTTTTTCTTCTGGAATTTCGAAGATTCCCGCTTCAGTAGTCAAGATAAGACCAGATACCGAAGCTGCATTTTCTAAAGCAACGCGAGCCACTTTGGTAGGATCGATGATCCCTTTTGCTACCATATCTGTGAATTCTTCACTGGCTGCATCAAAACCTTCAGTTACCTTTTCAGAATTTTTCACTTTGTCCACGATCAACGCACCTTCCAAACCAGCATTAGCAACAATCTGGCGAATCGGAGCTTCCAAGGCACGCAAAATGATACCAGCACCTACTTTTTGATCTGGGTCTTCAATTTCATCAATCGCTTTTTGAACTGCATCAGTACAGCGGAGCAAAGCAATTCCACCGCCGGGAACGATACCTTCTTCTACGGCAGCACGGGTTGCGTGCAATGCATCTTCCACACGAGCTTTCTTTTCTTTCATTTCAACTTCCGTAGCAGCACCCACTTTGATCACTGCAACACCACCGGCCAATTTAGCCAATCGTTCTTGCAGTTTTTCGCGATCATAGTCCGAAGAAGTTTCTTCAATTTGAGCACGGATTTGATTGATACGAGCTTTGATTCGATCTTTCTCTCCTGCGCCGTCCACGATAGTAGTGTTATCTTTGTCAATGGCCACTGTCTTCGCTTGACCTAATTTATCCAGAGTCAAGTCTTCCAACTTCATGCCCATGTCTTCAGAAACAACAACACCACCAGTTAAGATAGCTAGATCTTCTAACATGGCTTTACGACGATCTCCAAAGCCAGGAGCCTTCACTGCCGCACATTTTAGCGTGCCGCGGATCTTATTTACGACTAAGGTAGCTAAGGCTTCTCCTTCCACATCTTCCGCAATCAACAAGAATGGCTTTCCGGTTTTTGCTACTTGTTCCAACACAGGTAACAGATCTTTCATGTTGCCCACCTTTTTTTCGACCAGAATCAAAAATGGATCTTCCAACACGGCTTCCATACGCTCTGGATCCGTCACAAAGTAAGGTGACAAGTAGCCTCGGTCAAATTGCATCCCTTCTACAACATCCAAGATGGTTTCTGCACCTTTAGCTTCTTCCACCGTCACAACGCCATCTTTACCAACCTTTTCCATCGCTTCAGAGATGATATTACCAATAGTCAGATCGTTGTTTGCAGAAATGGTTCCGACTTGAGCGATCTCTTTAGAATCAGAAACAGATCTTGAGATCTCGCTCAATTTAGCAGTAGCTGCTGTTACAGCTTTGTCAATCCCACGCTTCAGATCCATAGGATTGGCACCTGCCGCCAAGTTTCGATTGCCTTCGATCACAATCGCTTGAGCCAACACGGTTGCAGTCGTGGTTCCGTCACCCGCATTGTCCGAAGTTTTGGAAGCCACTTCACGTACCATTTGGGCACCCATGTTTTCCAATTTTTCTTGCAGCTCGATTTCCTTGGCTACAGTCACGCCGTCCTTGGTTACGACAGGAGCCCCAAAGGATTTTTCGATCAACACATTGCGACCTTTTGGTCCCAAGGTTGCCTTCACGGCATTAGCCAGTTTATTCACCCCACTGAGCAGGGTTTGTCGGTTATCAGTACCGAATATGATTTCTTTTGCAGACATGTAAACCTCTTAAAATAAGTGTTCGTATTAGGTGTGTAGGAGTCTTTTCGGGAAATTCCTATGTTCTCACTCTCTTATTTTACAATGACACCATGAATGTCATCTTCACGCATGATCAAATACTCTTCTCCATCAAATTTGACTTCCGTACCACCGTACTTACTGAAGAGAACACGATCTCCGACTTCGAGGTCTAATGGTTGTACACCACCATTATCCAGACGCTTGCCTTTACCAACAGCCACCACTTCTCCCTCTTGAGGTTTTTCTTTTGCAGTATCCGGAATGATGATCCCGCCTGAGGTCTTCTCTTCAGCCTCAATTCTTTTGACTAAAATCCGATCTTGCAATGGTTTAATCATAGACTCCTCTTTTCATTAGAAAGGGTTAATCATGAAGTTTAGTTCAAATTAATTTTTAGTTCAAATTGATAGCATTCAAACTAAGTGAGTGCTAATGGGCGAATTTACAACAACTTAATCTGAGAAATCAAGAGAAAAATAGCACTAGGTCACGGTGAGTGCTAACGCATGCTAGAAATATTTTTTGCACAGGCGGGGGTCAAAATCATGCTTTTTACACCAACGATAGAAGGCTCCCGATCCGCTGCTGCATCCCACCACATGGCCCAACCAGAAGCAGACCAACAGCATGACAAAAAAGCGGCGCAGGTGTTTTCGTTTCCGAAAGGACTCAAGTTTCTTGAGGAAATGCCGATAAGATTGATGAGGAGTCCATGTCGATTGCATCAGACCCATTATTTAAGGGAGGTTATTGTGAAATATATACATTGCTTATTTGGAATCAGCTTGTTTTTCATACTGGGATGTTCATCTGGCCCTCAGAGTCCTCATTCCGGTTTTGGAAATACCGGTTCCCAATTTTCCGGTAGCGGACAAACTGGATTTGCAAGTGCCCGTATGCCCGATTCGTTTCATGCCCGATTGAGCCAAGGAGATCGCCATGTGGGGTGGGCCTTGACCTACTATGAAAGCTGGAAACGCGGGCGCCAGCAAAGTTATCTCGCGCTCGCCGAAGAACACATTCAAGAGGCCGTTATAGAATTTGCAGATTTGCAATCCCAAACGTCCCCACGCATCAGCGAATTTTATGTAGCCCGGGAGCGTCGAGTGAGAAGTTGTCGTTTTTTGGCAGAAGTGCAATTTGCAGCAAACAATTCCGGATTTGCCACACTAGGAGCTTCGCCAGGATGTAGTTTCTAAGCTAAGGAGAACCGACCTTTTCTAAAGAAGCTCTGAGTCGGAGGTTGTCCTCGTAATACTTTCGGGAAAGTTCCTTTTCCCCCATCTTGTAGTAACGGCTACCGAGTAGGTCGAGCAGATGGCTCTCACCATCACGATCTTTTAGAACCCGCTTGATTTCCAAATGATTTTTATACGCTCGGATCAGCCGTTCGTCATCACCTAAGCTTTCTAAGATCCGCTCAATCCGCTCGTAAACCTGATCCATTTTAGGACGATCCAGCTGTTGCCGAGCATGGTTCAACTGATCGTACAGGAAGGGAACCACCTCTTCATAGTGTTGCAAGCTTTCCAATGCTTGCGTGATTTCCTCCAACACCTTGCCATGTTCTGGATGATGAGGATTCATTCCCTGAGACACTTCAGAAAACGAAGAAACCGCGCGAGTCACATCACCAAGACGCAAACAAATTTTACCATACAATTGTTGGACCTCCCACGTCGCAGTTTCCGAAAGTTCATGCAATAGGGAAAAATAATTATCCATACTTGCCTTGGCTTCCGAAACATGGCCTGCCGCATAAGAACCTTCTGCCATCTTCAACAAAGCCCTGGCTTCCATCGATTTTTCTTCGTTGGAATGGTAGCGATTCAAGACATCTCCTAGTCCCTCATCAAATAAATCTCTCGCTCCCCCTACGACCGTGTTCTCTTTTGCTTGACGCTCCTCGCTGGGCAAAGTGACTTGGACATCAGCAAACAGATCGTCGTCTTCTGCAACATCGGCAGACTCCATGAGTTCACGCAATAGATTCTTGCTAGGCAAATTGTTCGAGGTTGCATTCGTTCCCTCATCCAGATTGGTTTGTGGAGAGGGACTTGTTGCCGGCGTCCCATTCGTTTCAGCCGTTGAAGGAGAAAGGGAGGCAAGCTCTGTTTTTCTCGTTTTGCGTTTCGAATGGAGGGTCACCATATCTTCCGTCGTTTCTGCAATTTGTTCCTCTTCTAAAGAGGTCTTTAGCTCTGAAACAAATGGTTTTGGCTGTTGGATGTGTGCATAAGGGTTGGGAGATTCAGTATTAGATTGTGGAGGATCCGTTGGAACGGTTTTAGCAGGTTCGGCTGAGGCTAAGCTGGGATCTGTTTGTTGGTTGTCCTGAAGATTCTTTTGGAATTGAGCAAACACATTGGTATCGAAACCTCCAAACGCTTCTTGGGGCGAAGAATTTTTTTTTGTGTTAGTGGATTTCGGTTTTGCGTCAGAGGATTGGGTAGCTTGGGAGGCCGACTTCGCTTTGGATGCGGCTTTAGCAGAAGCTTTTTTTTTGGTGGTTTTGGCTTTTTTAGCAGGTGCTCTTTCGGCCACAGGTTCTTCAACCGTGGTCACTTCGCTATTTTTTTTAAGTACGGCTATGATGCTGTGAAGAATTGCCAGCAAAGCAGCAACACCTATTCCGTGATCTAACGAAACCCAAGTGGCTCCTCCGATGAGGATGCAGTAACCGCTGCCAACGAGCACAATCTTCCACATACACGATCCTATTCATTCAATCCCAACACATTGAGATGCCGTGGATTAGAACTCCATTTTTTGAGCACTTTTACCTGAAGCGATAAAAAAACTTTTTTTCCTAACAAGGTTTCGATTTTTCGGCGAGCGCCACTGCCAATCGTTTTGAGCATTTTGCCTTGTTTGCCAATCACAATGCCTTTTTGGGAATCGCGTTCCACACAAATTGTACAATAGATTCGGATGATTTTGGGTTCTTCTTTGAATTCATCCACTTGCACTGCCGTGGCATACGGAAGCTCTTGTTGCAATCTCAAGAATACTTGTTCCCGAACAAATTCTGCTACCAAAAAGCGTTCAGAGATATCTGTGATTTGATCACTCTCAAAATAAAAGGGAGATTCCGGCATGTATTGTTGGAGGATCTCTAATAAACGATCCGTATTGGTCCCCTTGAGAGCTGAAATCGGAACAATTTCGGCAAAGGTTCCCACTTTTTGATCAAACAGGGCAATCGTGCGTAGGAGTTCTTCTTTGGGAACCTGATCGATTTTGTTGATCAGTAGGATCGTTTTAGCAATGTCTTCCCCCAACAAATTCAACACCTCAGCATCCTCCGGATGGATCTCTTCATAGTTCGGTGGAATGGGTTCCACTAGCACGACTTTGAGATCAACATCATGTAAGGTTTGAGTGGCATATTGGACAATCCGCTGGTTGAGCAATTTATCCGAGGTGTGAATCCCCGGAGTATCGATAAAAATCATCTGACAACTATCGAATGTCTTTATTCCTAATATCCGGTTTCTTGTAGTCTGAGGTTTTGGTGTGGTAATCGAAATTTTTTGGCCAATAATTTTATTGAGTAAGGTCGATTTTCCAACATTGGGACGACCGATCAACCCAATAAAACCGCAGTGTTGTGCCGACAAAGGTAACCTCCCGTAATTATAAGGAAAACTTGACAATTAAGCCGGAATATTTTTCAACTAAATCAGTCCTACGGCTAATATTTGCACACTCACAATCGATAGCTTTTGTTTGAGTTGACATTTAGCAGGATCGTGAAAGTGACAACGCTTTTTTTAATTCTATCTAGAAAAATAAAGAAAGGCAAAAATCTTGCTTTCGCCCCCCTGTAACACCAAAACGCGAATGGACTAGCTATAATTCGATCCCTTATTAGGATGATGGGCTGCCTTTTTGGAGAACCGAACTCAGGCGTCTTAGTGCCATGCGACATTCCTTAAGTAAAAAATTGAGCAAACAGCGGGAAGCGGAATATGCCCGTGAAGAAGAGGAAAACTACCTCAACCTTTGGAGTTATTTGAAGCGGCGATATCCCGATACCGATTTGGATAGCAAACCATTTTACGATTTGATCCACCTCAAAAACCGTTTGGAAGGCCCACGTGGCTTGCGTTATCCTGACGGTGAATTAGCCTCTGTCCGCAAACGATAGAATCCTTCCCACCATAAGTCCATGAATGACAACGAGGACGATGATTTTTTAACGGATCGTTTTAGTGAGTTCAATCGGACTTTGCTTGAAGAACAAATTCAAGCGCATGACCTCGACAAACCCTCTTCCAACTTTGATAAACAGTATTTGCTTCGGCAGATCTCCTTCACCCCACGTATTGCTCCCAAATTGGTTGCGATTCTCAAGCAACTGATTCCAGCGATTCTTGAATTCTCTGCCCGACAAGGCTTGGTACTCCGAGATCAAAATCATCAGATTCGATTTCTGGATGTGGCAAGTTACGAGCAAGAAACACAACGTCCGATTCCTCCTCACGTTCCGCTTCCCGCTTCACAATTGCGCTTCAATCCCATCTCTCGTGTTTATACTGTCACAATCATTTTACCCGAAAAAATTCAGACCAATGAGGAAGTGATCAATGTCACGCGTACCCTATTTGCGAAATTCATGGGGGATATTTATTTCAATGAGAATATTTTGCAACACGAGTTGTATCGGGTCGCACACCGGCAGGATGACGAGACACTCTCAGTCTCATTGCCAGATCAAATCGGAGCCATTGCCGCCAATGAATTCAGCTCTTCCACGTTCGAAGGATATTGCAAAGCCTATGCGAAAAAACAGCGACTCCATTACAAAAAGCAGTATACGACCATCAAACGAGAAATCACTCAAGGGTGGCTACAACAATGGGAAATTCAAAAATTATCGGAGGAAGAAGTCGCGTTGATTGACCGCATTTTTCAAGATTTTTTGGAAGAATACCGTCAGCAGCCAGAAAACTTCCTAGCCCACCGGATCGAACAGATTGAAAAATTGAATGCCCAATTGAACTTCATGTTGCCTCACCAAATGAAAGCCTACAATTTGTTTGAGGAAAAGGATCAAACCCAATACATCCAAGCGGCCTACATCAAGTTAGAAGAAGTGTTGGCCATGATGGGTTACGTGATGGAAATGGCCCAACAGATCGAAGATCATCTGGGGCCGATTATCTTGGAAGGGGTGATGGAGCAAATCATGCTCAAGATGCAGCAGATGAAAAAGGAGGGGCGCGTCAAAGTATTTTTGATTCCAGGAATCACGTTGCGACCGCAGATGCAGCAAGAAGCGTCTCAGTTTCCGCTACGCTTGATCAAGTTGTTGCCTAAAACATTGCCCGTCCAGCAGTGGTCAAAAGAAGTCAAAGCGTTGCAGAAGAAATATACCAATTCGATCTATCAGAAGATTTTTGAAGCATTGATTTATCTGAAACATTGGGCCTATTCCGAACTGGAGCGCGACGCTCCCTCGTTTGTAGACTCCGAAGAGCATAAGAAGCTTCACCAACTCCTCAGCAACTTCAAATTCCGGGAGCCGATGCTGCAACAGTTACGTCTCACCTTGGGAGTTACTCAGGACTACGGTGAATTGCTCAAGGCCCAACAGAAACAGCCCATATCATCCAAGTCATCCATCTTTCCATTGCAGTCGTTCAAGCGGGCATGGAGTTATTTCATCTCCTCCCTATTGATCTATCTGTACTATCAAGAGTTAGGCAAGAATCCCAAGGCCCGGCGTCCTATCAATCCCGATAAATACATGAAAGTCATCCGGAACTACGTCATGCAACAGATGGAACGTGGCACCGATTACGCCATGATCGTAGGTCTCTTTTTGATACTCAATCAACACAAAGGCAAGCATGGGTTGGAGTTCCTTTTGTATATAATCCATACCCCCCATCTGAGCTTGAAGTATGCCTTGAACCGCATCATTGCTCCCTTACCCGATGACTTACCTCCCGATCAGAAAAAAAAACGACGCTTAGAACTCTTAAACCAACAAAAAGATCTCCTGCTCCGAGTTTACGAAGAACGGATTCACAATGATATTTTGCCAGGACGAGACTATTAGAACCTGATTTTTAGAATCTAATTTTTAGAACCTGATTTTTAGAATCTAATTTTCTGTACGTACCAAGAGGATCATTAAACCTACACAGGATTTGGACACTTCACCCTATCAACTGTTCTAGCAACCTTGGCAACTGCTCGCCTTGGTCAATGGAAATGCTTTGGCAGCGTTCACAAATATCCGCGAGTGCAGGCCGCATTGAATAGCCAGGATACTGCACAAACAAACCACGAACATTACTCAGTGGGGTGATTTCTTCCTCGGAACCAAACCAAGCATGGCTGAGTATCAACAGAATGGGTTCCAACCCACTGCCATCACGGAGGCTTGCCGCTAAAGCATGGGCGAGATGGAGAGTGGTTTTGACTTTGGCTAATGCTAAAGTGCGTTGCGTCCATATTTCGATGAGATCAATAGGCCGGATCAATGGAAACACCTTCACTTGCTCGTCATTGTCAGGGACTGTGGTTACCAAAAGACAAGCGAGGCTGGACTGCTGTAAAGCTCGGGCGACCATAAAGGCCGCAAGCCGGGTGATCGATTCCACCGGACCAAATACAGGGGGAGATACGTCGAGAACCAGCACGGTCGGGTGTAAATGGGGAGGTTCCCCCATTTCATAAGAACGGAGCAACAATTCCCCCCTCAGATTACGGTAAGCCAGCAACTTTGGTGGAAGCGCCAATTGACTGGGCAATAAAGCCCCCCAATCCGTTCGCATCGACCCCATTTCCACTCCACCAACTTGCGCACGTTCCATCCCTGAAGAGCGCCCCAAGGTGTGTCCTGTCGAATGCTTCAAACGTAAAGGCACCCCCAACAAGCGACGTGTTTCGATCCCCAAAGCCGGTAATTGTTTGATACGAGGAAGCAGTCTTAAGGGAAGGCCAGGGTCGTTGGCTACGGCTTCGGCACCGAGCATTTCCAATAAGCCCAACATCCGGTCATCTACAGTTTGAGCGGCTTTGTGGAGAAGCGAAGAGGGTGGAGTAGCGGGTTTGGCTGCAATCGGATCTCCATGTAAAGCTTGTGCCAAAGCATTACGCAGTTGAGCAGGAGTGGTGCTTGGAGGAGGCTGCCATTCTTCAAATGCTATCGAATGGAGAAGCAAAGCTGCCAGCCCCACACGAGCTTCATAAGGCCACCCCAAGCGCATCATGCCAGATACCCCTGTTTCTCTCCTCAGGCGTTCCAACACCTCTTCATTTTGTAAGGGTCTTGTGGAGGGTTTACCGAGTAAGGCCAATAGGTCTCGCAATAGTGAAAGTGGCGGATGAATCCTAAGACGGAACATCTGAGACCAAGCACGAGCCAACGCTTCCGATTCTCGAAGCCGAGAAAACGAAGGGAGACCTTCATTCTCATGAGGAGCGGATTGCAACAGACGCCGAGCATCCCAAAACCTCAACGTACCGTCATTGAAACTAGCCGCTAGATAGTTGCCGTTGGTGGACCATGTGACTTGATAACAAGCATATTCCTCATAACCAAATTGATTGAGTTCTCGGCCATCATGGGCAGCCCAGATACGAATGGTGCAGTCTTTACCACGAGAACCCGTCACCATCCAGAGTCCATCAGGGGACCATGCCACAGTGCATACTCCGCTTTCGTGACCCTGGCACCAAAACGAAGGAGTTTGATTATGGACATCCCATAGCAGCACTTTGCCATTCCCAAATCCCACCAACAGCGATTCTCCGTCTGGAGACCACCGAAGATCCCACAATGGTGCAGAGTGGAGCGACACATGATGAACGCATTCTCCCGTGTTGGCGTCCCACAAGCGGAGTTCCCCATGATCATCTCCGGAAGCAACAAGATGCCCTTTGGGCGACCAATCCACAGCACGGGGCAAGGCTTGATGGCCTTCACATGAAAACGCACAGGTGCCGTTGTGGACGTTCCAAATCCGGACCAATTTGTCGCTGACTAAAAAAGGAACCGTGACCAAACGCTCATTGTCTGGAGACCACCGCACTCGCTGAGCACCGCTGTAATAATGTTCCAAGTTGGTTTCAAATTCGCGCAATAATTTGCCACTATGCGCATCCCATAAACACACGGTCCCAATCACGGAGGCTGTGGCTAACCACCGTCCGTCCGGGGAAACCTCCAGGTCATTAGTTGAAGAAACGGAAGACGTTCGTTCTTTCCATAAGGCTTCACCGGAAGCCAGATCCCAACATCCCAACACTTTTATGTTAAACCCGACGGCAAGGGTTTGGCCATCGGGGAAAAAATCCATGCTCGGCCAAGTATTTGTTTCTAAGACTTTGGGCGAGACTTTTAGTACTCCCAACGACTGATCATCCGACCCCGGAAGGTGGGGAATCCATTCGCTTTGGAAGTCACGAGTTGGGCGCCTTCCCACGGTGGCCGCTTGACGGACGATATAGGCATCTAAGGTGACATAGATGGGGGCAGGAGCAGAGAGCAGCATGTGCATGGGAAGTTCCCATCGACACACAGCCCCATCGTTTGCAGCGGAGACCAAATACTGACCGTCCGGAGAAAAATCGAGCGACCAGATAACATCCCCATGGTGTACCAATGATATCAAAGCATCTGGTTTTTGAGGGTGCCAGAGCAACAAAGTTCCATCTTCAAACCCACAGGCAAGGCAGGCATTCAAGGGAGACCATCGCAACGCACGAACCGGCTGCTGATACCCATGCCATTCGCAGCGACACAATCCGCTATGCACGTCCCAAATCCGAATGGAGCCGTCTTTAGCCCCGGCTGCCAAATGTTGGCCGTCTGGAGACCAACAGACGCTCCAAACGGGTCCCGTTCGTACTGTGAAATGTTGTTGACGAAGACCTCTTCGGTAGTTCCAAAGCAAAACACGGTTTCCCCAATATTCACCGCAAGCCAACCATTCGCCATCAGGAGACCAAGTGATACTCACTGGGGCAAACTCCTCAATCTCGGTAACATGATGTCCCTGCACCGCTTCCATCAAATGGATGCCAGTATACGTGGAATATGCCAGATATTGACCATCGGGAGACCAACTGACGGAACCGCCATCTTGGTATTGGCAATTGAACAAGCTTCGTCCTGTTTCGGCTTCCCAGATGCGTAGGTGGTGATCGAGCGAAGCCGAGGCCACTCGTTTGCCATCAGGCGACCAACTCAGCGATTGCACGTACCCTTCGTGTCCCCATTTATGCCATTGATGCTGTCCGTCTTTAGTCCGCAATTCGACCTGTCCACGAGTGTCTCCAATGGCAATACTTTGCCCATCGGGAGACCAAGCGACCGCTTGGGGCAAACCGTCATCAAATTGAGATTTGCGGATCGAATGGCGAGGAACATGGGTCATAACAATCTTTCTGAATCGTAAGGCCCGTTTGGTCGCCTAACCTTTGAGCCAACTTGATGGTTACCATGATGAGACACTCGTGAAGATCCAGCTTCCACGATTGCCAGACGTTATGATGCCTTTAAGGATATTGACATCAATCGAGATGATTCACTTCGACATTATCTTATTAAAGGCAACGGGAAAACAATCTTATTAGACGGTCCAAACCTATTAGACGGTCAAAAGCAACTGACCGTCTATCGGACTCGTGGATTGCATACGAGGGGGCTGCCTCTTTTCCATCAAGCTGCTCCTGATAGAGGAAAACATCTGAGGAAAACACCTGAGGAAAACAAGGCACCATGAAAATTGTGGGATTGCGGATGGAGGTGATTGAGCTGAAACGGCAATCTTATAAGCACCGATACGCTAACAGACTTTGGGTGACTGCTAGATTAGAATGCTTGTTAAATATTTCTGAGTATTGGCCTTGCAGGGAAGACATCACTTGTTTTTTCTGAGCACCAGAGCAACCTAAGATATGAGTGACCGCCCCCAAGTGTTCTCCGTGGCCTTGCGCCACTTCCTCTGCCAATTGTGAACGATTTTGCTCCACAAAAACATACATGGCTTCATCGGCTGGATTATAAGTGATCACATCTGGAGTGGATGACGATGTGAATTGCAACGTGGTGGTTGTCTCACAAGCACCGGCAATGGCTATCAAGATTCCTAAACACATCACTAGTTTGAATCGATTCATGTGTTCTCCTATGAAAAAGTCGATTGATTTTATGCAAAGGGTCGAATGTCTCTTGATTGAAAGTAATGCAAAATTGATGTCATCGTCTTCATGGAGATGCAAATGCCCCCCTCAATCATGCTGAATCACGATGAGGTGTGTCTGATATTGCACCGTGCTTCGATCATGCACCCGAACGTACCAATTCAGTTCATCTTCCGCGAGAATACGAAGCTGGGACAGCGCCATAGGGTGTGCTCCTGGCGTGAAAAGACTACGCAAAATCGACGCGCTTGAACCTTGCTGAAGGCTGCGTTGCGAATGGCCTCCTATCCAGGATTCGAAGGGAGTAGCATGCGGCGACCAATCATAAGGGACTGCAAGAATGGCCTTGCCTCCAGGCTTCAAATGTTGCTGCAATGCGGTCAACAGATGATAGGGCGATTGCATGCAGTCCAGAACATTCAGTGCAACCAGCAGCGCAAATGTGTGTGGAGTGAAAGGGAGCATGGTGGCGTCACAAATCCAGAAATCCACCCAATCGGCATGATTCCATGTGACTGGAAATTCCCGACGGTCATACACCACTCCGACTCGTCGACGCGCATAACGCACCCTCCCAGTGCTCAATACCTGTGATGCCAACTGCACCATCGGGAAATTGATGTCGATTCCGAGCACAGACCGTTGGTACCGTTCAGCCAAAGCAAATGACGTTCGTCCCACCGCACAACCCACATCAAGTAAAGGCCCCGGAGGTATGTCTCCTGCCAATTCCAGCCCACGTTCTAAGAGATTCACGACGGACCCCGGAGGAAGAGTGCTGTCTGGTTCGTCGGGGTCAAGATCGCCATAATGTCCCCAAGCATAGTTGCTCAGATGTTGCCGAGACATATCAAACCCAGTGTTGGGACCGCAGCAATCCCCTAGCAAACTTTCCATGAGCGCATCTCGATCTTGCCGGGCCTGAATGTTCATGATGTTGTCGGAAACATATGTACGCAAATTGGGAAGAAGTAATGGCATCCCATCGAGTATGGGAAATTCACTCAGGCATTGAAGGTTCGTGCATTGCAACAAGCCTTCTTCAACCTGTGTAGAAGAACCTTTTAGAATTTGTGAGAGTGTGATGGAGTGAATGGATTCTAGGTTCTGCAAGCAGATGGGACAAATCGGTTGGAGATGCTGAAGATGACTTTCTTTCATCTTAGCCGCCAATCATCACAGTCGGGCAGCCGGGAGGCATGATTTTTCCGGTAGGGCTGGGAATGGGAGCCACGCAACTGGTATGGGCCGTCATATCGTTCATCCGAGCCGCAGGCATTTTACCGATCATCACTGTGGCAGATCCTAAGGCAATCATTCCCGGTCCTGCGGGAACACATCCAGCAAGGGTACACGGTGTGCTTGTATCGGTGAGACGAGCCGCAGGCATCTTGCCGATCATCACCGTGGCTTCTCCTTTGATGATAGTCAACGGTAACCCTGGGTGCGGCACAGGCGTAGGAGAAGGTGCCGGAGGATGAATCGGCGCATGACAATGGGGAGCATCTTGAATCATCATATCAGTCATACGTGCAGCGGGATTTCCCATGTGGCTCCTTAAGTCGAATGATCAACATATCTTTGTGAGGCCGTACTTCAATCGTTTCATTTTGGGTCTATCAAACCCTGCCAACTCAAACAAGTCATGAAAATCACTATCGAACTAGATCCCTCCTTGCTCCGTGAAGCCACGCAAGTGGCAAAAACTTCCTCTGAACGCGAAGTGATTGAGGAAGCCTTACGGACCTTCATCCGTGTCCGACGTCAAGAACGGGCAACCTACTACCGTAGGCACCTTGTCAGCGACGATAATTGATGCGATGCAATTTTAGGATTATAACGGAATGAGCCCATCCTGAACAAACCCTATTTGCCATTCGAATCTAGGAGAGATTTATGAAAGCCCAAGAGATTTTATCCCGCTGTCCAATCATTCCTCTGCTTCACATCGATCAATGGGAAGATGCCTTACCCTTAGCAGGGGCATTGGTTGCAGGAGGTGCCACCGTGCTCGAAGTGGTACTGCGTACCCCCATCAGCTTGCGTGCCTTGGAACATATCAAAAATAAGCTCCCTGAAGCGTGGGTGGGGGCTGGCACAGTGCTCACCCCAGAAGACTTACAACGATCTATCGATGCGGGAGCTGATTTTATTTTCACACCGGGAGTGACACCCCGTTTGTTGGAAACTGGGGCCAGTTGCGGGATACCCTTCATTCCTGGGATCGCCACGGCTTCGGAACTCATGTTAGGCAAAGAGCATGGTCTCGATGCTTTCAAATTTTTTCCAGCCGAGGCTTCCGGCGGAGTCGCTACTTTAAAATCCTGGCATGGGCCATTCTCCACTCCACTATTTTGCCCGACGGGTGGAGTGACTGCGGGGAACATGACCTCCTACTTGGCTCTCCCTCATGTGCCTTGTGTGGGTGGTTCGTGGCTGACCCCTAAGGCAGCTATTGCAACGAAGAATTGGGCAGCAATCACACAACTGGCTAAAGACGCTATCGCCAGCATTTAGCCCTTATTTTTGAGTTTTATCTGACGCGCACTATGCAGGCCGAGGGTCATAATGAACATCAGCATGACTTGAACCTCGGCATCTCGGAAATTGTTCTCAAACAGGCCCCCAAACAGAAACGCTGTGATTCCCGCACAGGCTCCCCACACCAATGCCTGCTGAAATTCGACTGCCGGCCCGGCACGGCTCCAAAGCGCGGGCAAGCATTCTCGAAAAAAAAGGACCCAAACCGCACCATAAGCGAGCAGCCCTAGCAAACCCAAATTGATCCAGGTTTGGAGATAGATATTATGAACTCCCGCTCCAGGAGAGTTGAAGAACTTATGACCGGTTCGCTGAGAAATCGGATCACGATAACGCGGCATGACTTCGGCATCGTTGTTGAGTCCGATTCCGAACCAGAAGTGATCTTCAATAGCATCACCTGCGGCTTCCCACATCAACAGCCGATCTTGATTGTGTCTGAGCACAAAAGCACTGGCGAAACGTTGCCAGAACACACCAACACCAGATACCGGTTGATCCAGAGAGGGAGCCTTGATCGTGTATTGCCATAACATACCACCGAGCAGCAAAACACCGACCCCAGTAAGCAATAAGATCCATTTTTTGGGAAGCCGCCAAGCCAATACAAATAATGCCACCGCAGACCCCATCCATATACTGCGGGCCAAGGACGCCACAATTCCCAACAACATCACCGCAGCCCCCCCACTATAAATCCAACGCCATTTAGACGAAAAAGCTGTGCACAAGCTTAAAGAAACAAAAATAGGAAAGCTCAGAACCAGCACCCCTCCATACGTCAAATGGTGCGTGAAATTTCCTTTTGCATGGAACACATTGGTGAATCCGTATCGGGCAAAGCAGGGATGTTTATAGGGGGTGGGAGATTGATTTTCCACAGAGCGAAACCAATCGGCTCCTGTGAAATATTGGATCACCCCATACACAGCGATCAGGGCCAGAAAGACAAAGAAAACCTTCAACAACCATTCTTTGTCCACGTCGTCCAGAGCAAAAAAGAGGATCAATGGGGTCAGCATGCGCAAGTTGTCGCGAAAGCCTTCCTGGACTCCATAGGTATAGGGAGAAAACCAGCCAGATAGCATACTGATTCCGATATAAACTAAGATACCCCAAAACAACCACGGTGCCTGTTTCCCCCGTTCTGGATGTTTGATCCATTGCAGAATACCCACAATGAACAATCCGGCAGTAGCCGAATCACTCAATGCAATGGAAAAAGTACTGGCGACAGCAATCGTGTAGATGAAGAAGCGATTCCAAGTTTCTGGGAGTCGTAGAGCATGCATACGTTCATATAAAAATCAGACGATATATAGAAATCAGGCGATATATAGAAATCAGGCGATATATAGAAATTAGGTGATGATGTCTTCCAGCGTGTAGGGTGGAAAATCCAAGTCATTCTCATGCTGTTTCAAATAAGCATGGGCCAATTCGAGCATTTGCATCTGGATGATGGTGATCATGTTGGGAATGAGATCCGTAATCTTGGTATAGCGCCCAAAGTAGCGCTTGAACTGCTGAAAATCCTGGGAAAGTTTGCGAACCACTTGGTTAGTCCGTTTCATGAAATCGATCACACGATCTGGAGGCAATTCATCCGTTTCGCGCATGAAGTAATCCAGATCATGTTCATAGAGTCCATAAAACAGCATCACCCGAAAATCCGTAACCATGAAACAGTTGAGCAACGCGAATTCAAAAAAATCCCACAGCAAGGCATTTTGTGCGGGAATGCCATTGACCAAGGTGGTGCTTTCTTTACCAAGGTGTTTGTAGTGAAAACGGGGAATCGTGACATTGCACATGGCTTTGGTGCAATCCGAACAGTTTTCAGGAAGTTCGAGATCAATCATAAGCGTTCATGGTTTCGACGAAAGCGATTGATAAAAACGGGTGGCTTCTTCTCGCAACTGCTGGGCGCTATCGAGAGAGAATCCATCCCACCGGTTGAGAATATTGTGCGCAATGGAGCGGATGCGCTGAGCAAACAAACTATCGGGGTAATGGGGCAATAATGGCACACTGCGGTAAGACGCTTCACGTGCACTCCGGTCTTCAAACACACATCCGAAATGTTCCAACCACAACGAAAGCAACGATTGGGTGCTTTCATCGACTTTCTGGCAGATCTTCAGTTGGTCTGGAGTCAAACAAAAATTATAGATCACTTTTGGCCGATAGCGTTGACAAATTTCCTGGGCTTTTTGTCCCGCATCGGGATGGTGTTGGGCTAAGCGTTCCACCATCATTTGCGTATTCATTTGCTTGTCCATAGGGACTTTGCGAAATTCCTTAAGCAACTCAGGCACCCCTGGATAGTTTTTGAGTTCTCGTTCATACGCTCGGAATATGAAATTCCGTAAAAAAACCAAAAAGTTCATAATGGAAGGATACTCTAAGGAAGTCACCATCAATCCCGTGGGAGCCAAGGCAAAGAAGTCCAGAGTGTGGTGGGAAGTTCCTCCACTGAGATCAAGCAAGATGTAGTCCGCTCGAAGCCACCGAATGGCCAGCAACAAGCGGATTTTTTCAGAAAACTCCAAGTCAGCCATACAAGGAGTTCGTCCATCCCCTGGAATGAATTGCAGATTCGGAATGGAAGTGGGCAATAAAAACTTTTCCAGACGCCCGTGCCGGGCAACCAAGTAGTCTCCAATGCCAGGATATTTGTTCGGAAGTCCTAAATACGAATGGAGGTTCGATCCCCCCAAATCCATATCGATGGCAATCGTCTTTTTACCTGCTTGGGCGAGAGCAATCGCTAAGTTGGCTGTGATGAGACTTTTGCCCACTCCGCCTTTGCCACTTGCAATTGCAATGATGGTCGGTTTGTTCATGGGCATCTTCCAGAAGGAACGTACAATAAGGTGAGGGACAACAAGACCAACAAAAACAAAACGGTTATGACGCTTATAATGCATATACCTTTGGGGGATCAATCGGAAAAACCATGAAAGTCGATAAACCCTTACTTGTCGGAATGCTCATTCTTTTTGGAATCGCATGGCTAGTTTACTTTGCCATTGATGCTCGTCTTCACAAAGGTCTCGATGTGTTCGATCTGTGGGACGACCGGGAAATGGAACGGATTGAACGTTCGAATAACACGATTCCAAATCAACAGGAGCAAGGATGGAGAACCTCATTTGAAATTTACCTTCTGCCTCCTGGTTGTCAGTCAATCGACCGATAACCAGGGATTCACGTCTTCCAAGCAACAACTCTCGAAAATGAAAAATGGATTGTCGATAATGCTAAATAAAACCTGTCCATTTTATGAATTTATTTTTTTTATTACCGTAGTCAAAAAAGAGAATCCCTTATTTTGGGAGGCTTTCGAGGACATTCAATAGCTTTCCAATAAAGCAAAACGAATATTGCAATATTTCAATTATTCATGTATCCCTTTGTTCTGCATTTTGGGTGCAGAACATCCCCTGCTCACCAAATGAAAGGTTGTATGAATAGCAATATCTTCATCTGGACAGTTGGGAAAACTTCATTTTGGATAACCTATAGGGTTTGAAAAATGAGGGAAAACTGAGGAGTTCCACAATTGGGGAATTGGGTTGGAATCACCTCATTTGGTCGAAAACATTCGTTTTTTTGAACAAAACAAACTGGAGGAATAATGAAAAAAATTGTCGTTTTTTTAAGCTTACTTCTGGGGGTTCACCTCACGACAGCAGGGGCACAGGTTTTAGGAGAGTGGAATTTTGATGAGGACACCGTCTCTTCTGCCTTAGCAACGGATTCAAGTGGAAACAATTATCATGGCGTGCTTTCCGATTCAGCTGATTTCACTAACGATGGGATGGACAATACCCAAGCGCTGTATTTGAACGGAGCCTCTTATGTGGAATTCATTGATCCCACCTTGTTCGACTTTGACGCCGATGAAGCATTTTCGATCTCGATGTACGTAAAGGGAGGCAATATCAACAAACGTCCCAATACTCTGATCTCTAAAATGGAAGGCAAACCCGAATACAAAGGTTGGTACTTGCGCATCGACAAAAAGAAACGGTTGGAATTCGTGCTCAGTCATAGTTGGAAGACCGAAAAAAGAGCGATCAAAGTGGTCACACACGACCCGCTCAATTTTGATGCCTACAATCATATTGTGGTCAGTTATGATGGTAGCCGCAAAGCTTTTGGGGTGAGCATTCACGTCAATGGAGTGGCCCAAACCCTAAGATTCAATCGAGACAAGTTAGTCGAAGGCTCGATCAAGAACACCGCCCCCATGTATATCGGTCGACGTTTGAGCACCAACAAGGACACCAAGCACGATTACTTCACTGGATATATCGACACCGTTGCCATCATCCAAGGGGTGGCCATTCCTCCTACGGGATGGGAAGTTACCAGCGACCGTGTGTTCTACAGTGAAGGCAATGTCGGCATCGGTACCCAAGAACCACAAGCCACCTTGGACGTGAATGGCGATCTTGCCATTGCGGGCAACGTAGTGATTGATGCCGAAGGCAAATGGGTCGGGGATACCACGGGTTTGGGTGGATCTTCTGGAGGAGCCACGATGGATACCGTTTGTGAATCCACTCTTGTCGGTGCAGTACGTTACAACACCAACGCGGCGTCCCTAGAATACTGTGATGGAACCGCATGGAATTTGATTGCAACCAATACGGGAGGTGGCGAAACCTACGCGGCCTCTTGTAAAGACGCATTGGACAATGGTCAGACAGGACTGGATGGGAACACAGGCAGTGGAGTTTACCGCATCGATCCAACAGGCAATGCAACAATCGATGTCTACTGCGACATGGAAACTCAAGGGGGCGGCTGGACAATGGTCATGGCTTTGGTCAGCAACAGCGCTCCTTTGTGGAATTGGCATTCGGATGTCTGGAATACCACTACCCAAGAAGGCCCGTTTCCAGAAGCGAGCAGCGGCATGACACAAAACTTTGCTTCGACCGCCTATTCGCAGGTAACCGGGAACGACTTGATGATTCAAATGAGTGGCAACCCCAGCGCCTACGCGTATAATGTTGGCTGTCTTGGTAGCACCACCTTGCGGGATCGTATCGTCAACTATACTGGGACCCAGTGCCCAATGACTCAGCAGGGCACCAGTTTGGGATCCGGGAACGATGATTACCGCTCGCCCGTGATTTTAAACTATCAATACAATCAGTACTCCGCTGGTAAAATCTATACCGGTTCTGATGACTATTCGTGCCACTCTCCATATCGTCGAACTTCAGGTTGGGGAGTTAAAGGGAGTAACTGTAGCGAAGACCGTAGTTTGACTTACGAAGGCAACAACCCAGCAACTTTCTGGGTGCGCTAAGCTGAATACTCCACTGAAACAGCCTTTCCTTTCACGAGCAGAGGAAATTATCGCCTCTGCTCGTACTCAGATACCCTTATCTGAAATTCCCACCCCTTTTAAATACAGTTCCACTTCTTCATACGACCGGAGCCGCACAAACCGAATGTGCTGCCAGCGTGAGTTTGCACTCCAAGCCAGAAGCCTACGACGTTTTTTTTGGTGCTGAGTGACAATCCACCACAGCAATGATTCGTCTTTACGCCACACCATCAATTGCGGCCAGAACTGCTCACGATTGGTGCCCCACAGCAGTTCTTGGGATCGCCACCGTTTCCAAGAGCGGACCAGCATTTTCCAAACGAGCTGGGGTAGCGGAAGATCCAACCAAATCACCGTTTCCAATCGATGCCAGAAGACACGTTGCGAAAAACCGGAGTAAGATCCTGCCACAACCCAACCGTCCCCCTGAGTGGCGTGTTGGATACGACGTTCGAACTCTTCGGGATTCGTGCCATTCAGGCCCACCCAGCCGGGTTCCCAATTGAGTGCGTCTAATTCTACAAAAGGGACGTCTAGGGTTTGCGCAAGTCGAATACCGAGGGTGCTCTTTCCGGAACAGCTATTTCCAATAATGTGAATACGTTGGCCGATAAGGAATTGACGAGAAGACATCATTTTTTACACCGTTGGTTGTGAAGCTTTCAACTCAAGCTATTTGAGAATAATGATTGGACGATTCTAAAAAGTTTCCGCATAATTCGTGCTTGGTTCAAACAGCTTGGCTGAGGAACAAACCCGCACAATCACAATCTTAATTTCATTTAAGGAGACGCATCATGTTTGAAAATCGAGAAGGCCAAAAAGTCCCCAACGTAACATTCCGCATTCGCGACAATGGAAGCTGGCAAGAAGTGAACTCTGAAGATTTGTTTGCTGGAAAGACTGCTGCTGTGTTTTCGTTGCCAGGAGCGTTCACCCCGACTTGTTCTTCGGCGCATGTGCCTCGATACAACGAGTTGGCTGGCGCGTTGGCCGATAATGGTGTGGATGCCATTTACTGTTTTTCCGTCAACGATACCTTCGTGATGAATGAATGGAAAAAAGATCAACATGCTGACAACGTGACCTTCATCCCCGATGGCAACGGAGAATTCACCGAAAAGATGGGATTGCTGGTTGATAAAGCCGAACTCGGGTTTGGCAAGCGGTCGTGGCGCTATTCCATGTTGGTCAAAGATAGCGTTATCGAAAAAATGTTCATCGAACCCAACAAACCTGGTGACCCATTTGAAGTATCCGATGCCGACACCATGCTCAATTACATCAACCCCAATGCGAAAAAGCCGGACGATGTCATGATGTTCAGCAAACCTGGATGTCCATTTTGTGCAAAGGCTAAAGCCATGCTCAAAGAAAAAGGAATGAGTTATGAAGAAGTGTCACTAACGCCAGGAGAAGTGACGATTCGTAGTTTACGCGCTGCCGCGGGCAAAGCCTCCACTCCTCAAGTGTTCATCAATGGCAAACTCATTGGTGGGTCTGAAGAACTGGAAGCCTATCTCAATGGGGCGTCCTAAAGCTTTAACGCCGCCGGATCAACCGCAACCATCGCAATGCTTGGGAATCGCGGAGCAACAATAGAAATGCAAAATACAATCCGGCGGAACCGCTGATCACGCTTATAAAAACCACCCAATTTTTCCAAAGGGCAATGCCACGCTCCCAATCTCCGAATTGGGAGCCATACCATGCCGCCCCCCCCATCATTCCTGCTGCCAAAGCATACTTGGTGATATTGCTCCAAGCCCACCAGCCCCGAGGAAAGCCTTTCTGCAACCTGAGAAAAAACACGAGCAGAAAAAACTGAAACCATGTTCCACCCGAAAGTCCCCAAGCCAACCCGACAACTTCATAAGATAAGCTCAACCACCAGCCCAACCCTCCCGTCACCAGCAAACTGAAGAAAGACACCACCACCGGGGTCTTGGTGTCTTGCAAAGCATAAAATAGGGCAACCAACAAACGGATCGAAGCCACAGCAGGAATCCCCACGGCAAACGCTTGCAGAGTCGGAATGGTCTTGTTGACATCCACCAGTGTGTATTGCCCGTGAAAGTACAGCATCGTGATGATGGGTTCTGCTGCGGCAATGAGTCCGACTGTGGCAGGCAATACGATGAACAGCGTCGCAGTGAAAGTAAATCGGAGTGTCTTCACTGCTTCCTCCCAATCCGCTTTGGCCGTTTGTTCGCTCAGGTTAGGAAAACTTGCCGTGGTGAAGGCAAATGCAAACAAACCCAACACCAATTCAGTCAGACGATTGGCGTTGTAATAATACGTGACTTGTCCGGAGGGCAAAAAACTAGCGATGTTGCGTAGTACAATGATGTTGATCTGATACACCGCCACTCCAAACAAAGACGGTCCCAACAAGCGCAATAGACGATGAATATCCGGGTCATGCCAGGGCCATTTAGGCCACAGAGATTGTGGTAACTTTCGCAATGCAGGGACTTGCAATAGCACTTGCATTAAGCCTCCCAGCAATACGCCCCAGCCAATTCCCACAATGGGTTGTTCCAACTGCGGTGACACCCACCAAGCCGCCCCAATGATACCGATGTTGAGCAAAATAGGAGCTGCCGCCGGTGCTGCAAACCGCTTTTCAGCATTCAACACGCCCATCGCCCACGCCACCACCGACACGAAGATCAAATAGGGAAACATCAATCGCGTGAGGTCGACGGTGAGTGCAAATTTTTCCGGATCTTCACGGAATCCCGTCGCCACTAACAACACCATTTGTGGGCTGAAGATCATCCCCAAAGCTGTCAAAAAGACGGTTGCCCACAACACCAACCCCAATGCTTGTTGGGCAAACTGCTTGGCGCGCACCGGATCTCGCTTCTCTCGTAGTTCCGTATACAGCGGAATGAATGCTAACGTCATCGAACCTTCCGCAGTCAATCGGCGCAATACATTAGGAATTGTGAAGGCTTGAATGAACGCATCCGTGATCATCCCAGCCCCAAACACATGCGCAATGACCAAATCGCGAACCGCCCCTAGAATCCGGGAAATCAAAGTAAACAAGGTGATGATTCCAGCACTTCGTACAATCTGACGTTTGCTCGAAGCGGGAGTGTCCTTCGAGCCAGAAGAGGATGACACAGGAGCGGGTTTGGACATGAGGAAAAACTACTCGTTTGCTTTATTGCGGGCGTCTAACATGTATTTTGAATACAATTTGTTCCATTTGGAAACACGTCGAGATGCCTCTTGAATCGTTTCTAGCACATCTTCAATTTTGAGAGGCTTTTCAAAATAATCGTAAGCCCCACTTTTCATACACTGGATGACATATTCCAAATTGCTATGGGCAGTCATGATATAAACCTGGATCAGCGCATTCATTTCCTTGATTTCCCGTAGCAATTCCACACCGGTCATCTCGCTCATCCGAATATCTGAAATCACCACATGGAAATGACTTCGTTGAAGTGCTGCTAAGGCCTCTTCGGCACTTTTTTCAAGACTCACGTGGTGTCCGAACTTCGTCAATGCTTTGTTCAGCATGGTTCGGATGTTGTCGTCGTCATCCACCACTAAGATGTTGAGAGGGGTAAGATTCGCATTCTTTTTCATAGCAATCCTTGAGTGAGGGGTTGGGGGCTATGGAGTCACTTGGAGACTTTGTAAAAACTCGATCCGATTGGAAGCCTTCATGGCCGCATTGCCAATCAAGATCGCATCATAGGGTAAATCGACCAATTTCTGCACATGGCTAGGCTCGCTGATACAACTGGCACTAATCAGGCACTTGCCGTCCTGTGCCTTCCATTCGCGTAGTTCTGGAGTGTCGCTCCACCACTGAACGCTCACCTCCACACTCCCCTGCTGATAGGTGCGCGAGGGATTTGCGGGAATGGCAGCAATCGGACGATTGTTGATCAATAAAATATCGGGATTCGCGCTCAAGGCACGAGGGAGTTCTTCGGACAATGAGCATTCCACTACTGCTTGCACTCCCATCTGGCGAGCGTGTTCGATCATCTGCTCCAATTCAATTTCTGAGAAGTAATACACCAAAATCAAAGCAGCGCTGGCTCCTCGAAGCCGTCCTTGCAACAATTGATACGGGTCTACAATGAATTCCTTATGCAAGAGTGGTAATGTCGTTTTTTGCCGAACCGTGGCTAATGTTTCCAGCGACCCACCGAAGTGGGATTCATCAGTCAACACCGATAGCGCTTGCACCCCCCCTGCTTGATACTCGGTGACGATTTGATCAAGATCCAAGACTTTCACATTCTCTCGTCCAGGTGCTTTGGCCTTCACCTCGGCAATGATGGAAAGTGGCGCTCCGGGGGGTCTCAACAGCGCTTGTGAAAAGGAAGGAACTGGGGGGAGTTGTTCCACTTGCTGACGCAAGTCAGCTTCTGAGATTTGTTCCTGATGCAGTGCGATTTCGGTAAATTTTTGTTCACAAACTTGATCTAAAAAAGTTTTCAAGAGAAGCCTCCTGGATTGGTGTCCATGTCGTATTTCTAACTTCAAACTCCAAACTTCTTTAGTCCAACCTTTCAAAATCACAATCTATTTAAAAGGAAAGCAGGAATCATGCGAAAGTTTTTGATTATCCTTGGAATTCTTACACTTATGGGGGGTGTGGTGATCTGGCAGCACGCTTTTTTCCTGACGCAATACGCTCATTTTTTCACTATCAAAAATGGCACAAAAGGCGCAGATGCCTTGGTCATGCTGGGGGGAAATCTGTTCACACGGATGCCCTATGCCGTCCAATTGCATAAGGAAGGCTATGCCAAGGAACTCCTGATCACCGACGAAAGTAAACGCATGGTCGCAGAAGAATTTAAAGATATGGTCAAACGCCCGGCCGACCGGGCCAAACGCATTTTAAAAATCATGAAGGCCGATGTGCCGTACCGCGTTGTGCCCTCGTTGAAAGGGGGAGCCACTTCCACCTTTGACGAAGCCTACGATTTGCTAAAATTTTCTCAGGAACACAACCTCAAGCACCTCATTTTGGTCACAGATGCTTTTCATTCACGCCGCGCCCTGTATGCCTTTGAAAAGGTACTGGATGGTAGTGGTATTCGGGTGGAAGCGATGGGAGCACCCAATATTTTATTTGATGAATCCAATTGGTGGACCGTCGATCTGGGCATCACCACCTATGTTCTCGAGGGGATCAAATATCTGGTGTATCGCTTCACAGACCGCAATGTGGGGTTTGTGAAAAACGTCTAATCCGATAAGAAACGAGTTCGATAGGAAACAAGTCTATTCTTGTTTCACATCTTTTTAGGCAAGGGATTTCTTGTTTCAACATGATACGGCTCCCGTTGTATCGCGTCGATCCCTCTGAAATTCCTTGTGTAGAACTTGGCACAAAAGCTGAAGCTATCGTGTTCTCTTTCCCGGTTCATCCAGCATTTTACTATCCGATTATTCTATACAGGAGGGCGTATGTTTTTCTCATTCAAAATCTCATCATCAACCTGGCTTTCCCGAATCGCTTTGGCTTTTCTCGTTGTCACCGCTGTCGCCTGTGGGGGCAGCGATGGCGGAGGCAACGATAGCTCTGGAGACAACAACAATTTTGACAGTGATGACTCCGAATCCACCCGAGGCGTTTCCACCACCGTCTTCACTAGCAGTCACTTGGCCGTAGCACCTCAAATTCGTTCGGTCTCCTCATCTTTGGTGCAATCCACAGGACTTGCTTCGGGTCCATCCACCCTGCAAACTGACTTATCTACCGCGCAAGCTACCCCATCCACGGCACAATCGGTGGAAACGAATTGCACGTCACCTGATGCCATCGCGTGTGTGACGCCATCCGCCGTTTCTGGAAAATCCTATTATGCGGGTGTCATGGTGGGTAGGAATCTGGGCTACAGTGTAGGTCCGATTTTAGGAGATGTGATCGATCCGTCTCAAGCCACGTCGTATGTCGAGAGCGATCTGCATGAGTTTGATTTAGCACAGGGCATCCAAACCCCAGGGTCTTTTACTTGTTGCGACGGCTCTCCTTTTCCATCTGATGAAGAAGCGTTCGTAACCCGATTGGAAATCTATTTTGGTTACATTGACACCACATTCATCCTGGGCACCTCAGGCATTGCCGAAGCTTTGCAAGGCACCCACACGGTTCGTTTGGTGTTTGCTGATATCACCGATACCGATTTGCGACGCGGTGATCTCCTTTACCAAAGCGGGAGTAGCGGCGATTTTGTGTGGTGCACCACCGATTCAGGCTGCACTCACAGCACACGTCCTGATACCCCCATTCAACTATCGAGTGTGTCCACATTTGTGAATGATAGCTTTGGCAGTCCGACGATTCCCACGGTCGCGGCAGAACTCACACAAGACCACGAGGACATCCAACTCACCCGTTCACAGTTAGAAGACTCCACCAACGCTTGGACTTTCACGGCTGACTTTCAAATCAATCAGGCCGTAATCTTTACATCCGATCCCAGCACCTGGACAAGCACTGCGCATATGATCGCCGCCTATGACCTAGCCGCTCAACCTGGACGCGACACGTCTGGTTTTTCGGTGAACCTCACTGTCACCGTCGAAGACAATCCCAATGGGACGAGTGGAGGAGCATCTAATACCGAGGATGGCAGCCCCGACCCCATCGATTTGAATGGAGATGGAACCATTGACCTGTTTTTCGATGAGCAAGAAATCCGTTTTGGTGACTCCGTGGTTTCTGTTGAAGTCATCGAGGGGGACGGCATCCTTGAAAACAATGTGTATACCTTCAATACCGAAAGTCGCATCGAATTCATCATCACCCTCACCACCGGCCAACGCTACCGCTTTGTAGGGGACCCTTCCGTTGACGATTTGGAAGATGCCCTCCAGGTGACTCCTCTCTGATTATGCTTTCTTAGCGGCCTTTTTGTCATTATCCACAATAGACAAGAGGGCCGGTAGAAACGAAAAATCGATAAACAAAGCCAAAGCAATCGTCATTGCAGACAACGCCCCTAACACCCAATTCATTTTGAAAGTCGACATCATCATCACCCCAAATCCCGCCACCAGGATGGTGCTTGTGGCAACCAAAGCAGAACCGACATTCGCAAAAGAATCCCGGATCGCTTCCACCGCCTGAAGTTCTTTTTCACGTTTGGCCCGAACATATTTGGTCAAAAAGTGGACGGTATCATCCACCACAACCCCTAAAGTGACTGAGGCAACCACAGAAATGGCGAACCCGGCTTGCCCAATACCAAGGCTCCACACACCGAGGGCCATTCCTGCGGGAATCAAATTGGGAAAGAGGCTGATAAGACCATACTTGATACTTCTCAGTGCCACGATGAGCGTCAAGGTGATCAGTCCAAAAGCGAGAAGTGTTCCCCAAAACATCGATTTCACATTGTTATGAGTGATCCGGGAGAACATCACCGTGGGACTTGTAGCAATCGTATGCATGTATTCTGGTGCATTGGCTTTGAGCCAGTCTTCCCCCGCTTTTCCAATTTCAATCATTTTATTGGTATCCACGTCGGTGAATGTCACGATGACGCGAGTGGAAGACTTGTCAATATCGATCTGATTGTTCAGATCCAACCCGTAAGGCAAACTCATTTCATAGAGGAGCAAATACTGAGAAGCCAAATCCGATTGTTCGGGGAGGGCATAATACAACGCGTCATCACCATGCATGTTTTTGTTCAATCGCTTGAATGTATCCGTGATGGAATTCACATGAGTCACTTCGGGTATTTCACGATACATGTTCACAAAGTCATCCACTGTTTTGAGAAATTCCGGATCGGTCAACCCCTGTGGTCCTGAAGATTGGAGATGAAACTCTACCTGGTAGATACCTGCCATGTTGTCGATGATCCAATCCGAATGCTGTCTGAATTCCAGCTCCTCCGAAAAATATCGAACGAATTGGTCATTCAACCGAATGTTCGGAACCTGAAAAAACAGGGCGATGGCTCCCAGCATAGTCACAATCAGGACTGGAAAACGATTGATGTGTACAAATTGACTCAACTTTCCCGACCATCGTTTACTCTCATCCACAAAACCGACTTGTTTGACTTTGATCGGAAGCACGCTGATCATCACGGGAAGAATCGTGACCGAAAACAAGAAGGCAAACCCAACCCCTACCGCAGTGAGATTACCCAGATCATGCAAGGGTGGCGTATCAGCACTATTGAGTGCAAGAAATCCAATCGCGGTCGTCAAACTCGTCAAGAAAACAGGCTGAAAGTTGACCCGTACCCCTTCAATGATGGCTTCTCGTTTGGCAACTCCGCGCCCCATCAAGAAAAAAATGGATTTGAGAACATGCACGGAATCGGCAATGGCCAGTGTGAGAATCACAGTTGGCGCGATAGCAGAAGGGGGGGTGATTGGAATCCCTAAGTATCCCCCGATTCCCATTCCTGCAATCACGGAAAGAAAAAGCACGGCCAAAGTGGCCAGCGTTCCAAAAAAGCTCTTCAAGAAAAAAACCGTGATCCCGATCAAAACTAGGTACATCAGTGGAGTCAGCGTCATCATGTCCTTCAAGCCTGCTTCATTGAAGGCATTGTTCATCATGATGATTCCGGAGAAGCGGAACTGGTGCTCAGGATAGTCCTTTTGAAAACTTGCCGCCAATTCTCGAATATAGGTAGCAACTTCACTCACCTCAAAAGGCGTCTTTCCAGGGAGATTGAATCGGACATTAATCGCAGTTGCTTTTCCATCCGTAGAGACTAACTGGCCCGCTAGCAACGGCTCATTCAATGCCGTGTTCCGAATATAATCGAGCTGTGCTTGGTCCAACACATCCCCCTCCCGGAAAAGATCACGGACCACCAACTCGTCCTCCGTCGCAACGGTATTCTGAAAATTCGTGATGCTGTCCACTCGATAAGAATAGGGCGCTTGCCACGCCGCATCCGTAAACTCCTGAACTAAAGCAAGCGTCTTCGGATTAAACACATCCCCTTCAGGCGCTTGAATGGCCACAATTGCCGTGTCATCTTTGGTATAAATCTTTTGGAGTTGATCAAACGCCAACCGTTGCTCATTGCCCTCTTTAAAAAAATAACGGTAATCGGAAGACATGGTTAATCGCGCCATACCACTTCCTGCTGCGGCCACAATCAGTAGAACTCCAATCGTCACCAACAGTTTGTGGTTCAATACCCATTCGGCCCACTTGACCGAAAATTCCTTTCCTTCTTTTTTTTTCATAATTTTCTCTCCAATTTTACTTACATGAAAGTAAATAAATTGATCAAAATTTTTTAGCCTGAATACAGACGAACCCAATTGACCAGTGTACCTTTGATCTTCTCGGTAAAGCGATGGGGATCTTCTTTGGTTAACGAAACTTGGACGATTCCCATTATCATGGCCTGAGTCATGAATGCCAAACTTTCTGGATCGACGATTTTCGAAATCGTTCCTGCGGCTTGTGAGTCTTTAATCAAACCGTGGAAAACCTCACAAACCTCATCAAAGTTGGTTTGAGCTACGGCTTTTAAATGACTAGGAATGTTGATTTCTTTGATCATTTGATTGCAGACACACCCGATTGTGCCATTACTTGTG
Source organism: SAR324 cluster bacterium (assembly GCA_028281495.1). GTDB lineage: Bacteria > SAR324 > SAR324 > SAR324 > NAC60-12 > JANQJU01. The sequence goes on along the minus strand of JANQJU010000029.1, from coordinate 99,501 downwards.
TTGATCTGAGTGATCAAAATTTCTTCTAAATCTGCGAGAAATCCAGGAAAGTTTCCGGCATTGGCCTGAGCAAGTTGTTGCATCATCTCCAACTTTTTCGCCGCGTAAATTTTAGTGACCTCAAAAGCCAACCCTTCTTTGTTTTTAAAGTGATAGTGAATATTAGGACGAGTTGTTGATAATGCTTCTGCAATCTTGGCAAAATTGAGGCTTTCATACCCCCCCGCCTTGAGCTGTGCCATCGCTAAATTTAATATTTTTTCTCTCATAATCACCTCGCAAATTATTTCTATTTTTACTGACATGTCAGTAAAAAGTCAACAAAACTCACACGGATTAATTCGCAGGAGCCATCAGGCTCGGATCATTAGGACGCAAGGAAAGATTTAGGACATGCAGCAACCTTTCACGATTTTCATGGAAACACATGGGGCGCACATACGGATTATCCGCAGTGGCCCACCCCACAAATCGGGTATCGTTGTATTGATACCAAGAGGGGTTCGAAAACAAAGGAATGAGAGGAACATTGTCAGCAATCAAACGTTGCAATTTTCCAATAATACGCCGTTGCTCTTCCAAGTTAGTGGTTAGCTTGTAAGCATCCAACAGGTCTTCGGATTCGGGAGAAGTCCAACGGGGCCAACTCAAACCTGCTGCTCTTTCTTTCATGAGGTCTTTACTCAATAAGTTGTAATAGTAACGCCACGGGCTTTGGCTGATGTTCCCCCACCCTATCGATACCTGAAATTCACCCCGCTGCAATTCTTCCAACCACTCTTGGAAGCCCAGTGACTCTCGTTCGGCGTGAATTCCGATTTCCTGCCAGTATTCCGTCACCATCCTCACCGCTGCTTCCCAATCGGTCCAACCTTGCACCACTCCTACCTTGAGGGTGAGGGGGGATCCATCAGGAAGCTCTCGAAAACCATCCCCATTTTGATCCTGGTAGCCCAGTTCATCCAACAGACGCTGAGCTGCTTCAGGGGCATATTTTCCCACGTTACCCACCGCGGCATTGACTTCAGGGTCATACCAATCTTTGTAGAGTTCTCCCAAGCCGGTGGGGTATTTGCTCACCGTGGCATAGCCATAGGTGGCGATCTGCACAATATTGTCACGGTCGAGACTCATACTTAAAGCGCGACGAAAGGCTAAGTGGTCCGTGGGCTGCTTTGTCGTATTGAGGTAAAGTGAAATGTTATCGTTAGGTGGAAACCAATAGTGAAAGTGTTTAGGGTTTTTCTGAACATACGTGGCTTCGATATCAGGGATGAAAATGCCGGTCCAATCGACTTCTCCTTTTAACAACTCGGCTAAAATGGTGTCGTTGCCATGCATCGCAGGAAACTTCATACAATCGATAAAAGGCTTTCCTAGGTCCCAATAATGAGGATTCCGACACTGTGTGTAACTGCTAGATGAAAATTCCTTTATTTCGGTAAATGGTCCGACCCCCACCGGGTTCGGGTTGGTAAAATTCGCAGGATTTTCGATATCGCGCCACTGGTGTTCCGGGACAATCGGGTGTTCTCCCAACAGCCATTCGATAGTAGAGTCGGGTTCTTTCAATTCAAACCGCACAGTATGACTGTCGAGTTTCACCACCCTTTCCAAAGCGCTATTGATTCCCGATCGGTCTAGAGAAGGGAATCTTTGGATCAATTCAAAGGTATACACCACATCATCCGCATCAAAGGGCATACCGTCGGACCATTGGACGCCTTGGCGCAAACTATACGTAATGCTAGTGAGATCGTGCGAATAGCTAAACTTGGTTGCCAGACGAGGCACGATATAACTGCCTCCGATGATGTTATAAACGACCAAAGGCTCAAAAATATAATCCTTTGCAGTTTGTAGGGCATTTTGTAAGAAAGGATTAAAGTTCCGAGTCCACCCTTGGGTATGCTCACATATTGCGACCAACGTTCCCCCTTGAGGACGCTCCTCTTGAGCCATGCTCCGATGTGGGTACATGAAGAAGAGCAATGTGGCGATAAACCCTAACAGAATGTTTGTGGATTTCCTCATAAGACCTTCCTTTCAATTGCATAGATTAGAACGGGTCAAGAACTACAAAATGGAATCGGATGGCTTCTCAAAATCTATTAACCCACTTACGGCTACATCAAAAAATTGCCTTCTTTTTCAGCCTGCTATTCTTCGTGTTTACAATCGCAACCGTCAGTATCAGTGTTTACATTTTTCAAAACCATATCATTAAACAAAAGCAACAAGAATTGCAGTTGCAATTGAGCCGGTTTCAAGGGGCTTTACATGAGATTTCAGAACATTCCAGGGATATCATTCAAAATTTCACTTCAGAACCCACTTTCACCCCCCCCCTTCAAGAATTGGCAAAGAATAGTGCCTTGTATTCCCGCATTCAGAATCAACGTATTCCGCTCAATAACACAAAAAAGGCCATTGTTTTTCAACATCAATATGAGCTGTTTCAGAGCCTATTCCATTTTTTGAGAATCGAACAGCTTTCCAAGTTGGAGTTGATCTTCCTCTCTCCTCATCAAATTTTCGACGATTTGCCCGCGCTGCCTTTCATCCAAATGGATTCTCAAAATGTCCATTTGAACTTTTTTTATCATAAAGGCAAAAACCACCCTCAAAGCTATTTGGGGCCAACTGCCTTGGTTCACCCGTACTCTCCAAATGAGTTTTTATCCATCGCCCAAAAAATGAAATTCTTGGGATTTAATGACAACACAGCTAATCAAGTGTTGGCCGATAGCGGATTGTCTCCAGGCAATGTTTCCTTAGACACCGCATTTCAAATCGACCCTAACCACCAAAGACAGCTTTTTGAGCAATACTGGAACGGTGACAGCATCGTCTTACATATCGAAACGGTTCTTTCAGGAAATATCTTCAATCCAATCACCGAACAAACCCATGTATCGCCTTTGGCCATCTTGATCTTTGAAAAACGGCTGGATTCGTCGTGGTTGCAGAGCATCAAAAAAAAATTAGAGGGGGATTTTGGCTTTGTGAAGGCAGGGATATTGGGATTTTCTTCTTTAGGAATCGAAGATGCTCCACTGCAAATCAATCGTTCCGGATGGGTCACCTTGAATGAAGCCCAATATCTCGGTGCACAAACGCAGGAACCGTATTTTCAAGAAGGTTCCGATTCGATCTACCCCATCACATTGTCCAATGCTGATTTTATCCAACAAGCAACACAGGAGATTATCTTGGTGATTGGTGTGATTGTTTTGTTTTTGCTCGTGATCTTGATGATGCTCACTCGTTTCCTCGTGCGTCGTTTGGTGGAAAATCCATTGAGCGATGTCATGGAAGGTGTGAATGGGATCATTCAAGGGAATCTGGCGTTGCGTGTGCAGGTGGAATCGAGAGATGAAATTGGCACGCTTGCCGATTCATTCAACCAAATGGTTTCTGCGGTTCAAGAGGCTCAAAACCAACAAAAACAAGCTTTCAGTGGTTTGCAAACCATGAATGAGACTTTTGAAAAATTCGTACCACGGCAATTTTTAAAACGCATTGCTTCTGGAGGCCTTGAAAACATCAAATTGGGTCAGGCCAAAACAGAAACGATCACTGTGCTCTTTTCGGATATTCGGGCCTTTACCAAATTGTCGGAAACGTTGAGCCCTCAAGAGGTGATGAACTTTCTCAATTCGTTTTTACAGCGGATGAACGACCCCATTCACAAGTACCACGGCTTCATCGACAAATTCATTGGCGATGGAATCATGGCGTTGTTCGACCGTCCCTACGATTCTGCTGACGATGCGGTGCATGCCGCCATCGGCATGATTCAGGCGACCCACAAATACAATGTCCATCGTGCCAAATCGGGTTATCCCCCTATCGAAATTGGCTTGGGGGTCCATACGGGCGAGGTGATCATCGGCACCGTCGGATCTGAAGATCGCATGGATTCCACCGTTCTTGGCGACAACGTCAATTTGGCCTCACGGGTTGAACAATTGACCAAGCTGTATCGTGTGCCCATTATTATCACTTTTGCCACCTACGAAGCTCTGAAACAACGCGGCATCATCTGTCGTGAACTCGGCCTGATTTCTGTGAAAGGCAAACAAAAACCAGAATGGATCTTTGAAGTCCTGTGCGAACCGACATCCGCCCTCCACTACCAAAAACAGCTCTTGCTCTCCCCTTACAAAAAAGCCAAACAACACTATTATGCCCAACAATGGGATGCTGCCATTCCTTTCTTCCAGCAATGCCTCGATTTTTATCCTGACGACACCGTTTCCCAAATCTACCTCGACCGTTGCCAACACTACCAAACCCATCCCCCCGATGATGATTGGGATGGCGTGCTGCATATGCAGCAGAATTGATTTTGCATTGTCGAAATTGGCCCATTCCGAGCTTTTGAAGCGAGGCTCACTTGTAAAACCGCACCAAAGTGAGGTAATACAACAACAAGTGAGGCTGGCACTTTTACTGTCGTTTGGAGTCAAGAAATGGGTGAAGTATCGGGCTATGAACACGACATTTTTATCAGCTATGCGCGAGATGACAATGGTCCGACATCTGAACGGCGGGGTTGGATTGATCGATTTCTGGAAGAATTTGAAAATCAACTGAAACGTCGACGTGGGTTCAAAAACCTCTCGATCTGGCAAGACGAGTTGCGAATGGATGGAGCCGTTGTGTTTAACGATTCCATTGAAAAAGCAATTCAGTCCTCATTTCTCTTTTTTGCGTTCCACTCGCGAAACTATCAACAATCCGATTATTGCCAGAAAGAGTTGCGTTGGTTTCACGAGTTCCATCAAAAATCTCTCCGATCCTTGCGTGTTGGAGACCACTTACGCATTTTCAATTTGCTGCTTGGAAATTTCCACCATCAGCAGTGGCCTGAGGCATTTCAAGATACTACCGGATTTGTACTGCATGATGCCAATAGCCCTGACGAATTGGGGGATTTCACTAATCCACGTTCCGAACTTTTTGAATCTCAACTCCGCAAGGTCGTGGATGCCGTCGATCAGATCTTAGCCGACCCCTCGCTGCCCCCGACTTCTCACCAACAACAGGAAGCAGAATTTCCTCCTGTTGCAACACCAGAAAGTTCTGAGTCTTCTTCACTCACCGTGTTTTTTGCCGATGTTGCAGACTCCTTGACCTATCAACGGAAAAAACTGATTGCTGAGACAAAACAATTAGGCATCACTGATATTAAAAAAATTCCTCCTCCTTATTCCGCTCAATCACACAACGACCAAATGCAGAAGGCCTTGGAGGAAGCACAACTCACAGTGCATTTGCTCGACGAATGGCCAGGTCGAGAAATAGAGGGCCAAGAAAATACTACCTACCCTCAATCTCAACTGAAGTTTGCCTTAAATAGCCCCCTGCCTCAGCTCATATGGGTTCCAAAAACCCTCCAACTTGAACACATTGAGGAACCCATACAACGCCAATTGATAGAAGGCTTGGAAACTGGGAAACGCACGAATAGAAGCTATGAATTCATCCGATCATCTCCTCTCGAATTGATTGATCATGTTTGTGAAAGAATTCAAATGCTGCAAGTCGAGTTATCACCGTCAGAAGCTCCTGCTTCATTTTTGGTGGACACTCACCAGAAGGACCAGTTTCAAGCATTCCAATTGGCTCAATTGCTAGCACAACAAAGAGTGCATGTAGAATTTAGCCAGGAATCTTATGACCCTGTCCGAAGCTTGGATCTTTTCGAAGAAATGGCCCAGCGTGTCAAAAATCTGATTTTCTTGTTCGGTAGGGTAGAGGCCACATGGCTCAAACGTCGGATTGAAAAAGTTGTCAAAATCGCTGCTGAACAGTTCATGAAAGATAGCGATACGATGTTGGAAACGGTCTGGATTCTATTGCTTCCTGGCAACGAAGGTCCCGATCAATTACCCAAGCTTCCGCCACTATTGAATATCCGTATGTTGGACAACACACATCGTGAGGAGATCGACCCAGATCGCATTTCTCCCTTATTTTCAGGAGGCTCCTCATGACCGAAACCAGCTTGCCAAGAAATCCATTTGTGGGATTGCGCCCTTTTGAGAGTGAGGACAACCTTTATTATTTCGGTCGTAAGAAACAACTGCGAGCTTTGCTGGAACGGTTACATCAAACACGGTTTTTATCCATAGTCGGTAGTTCCGGTGCTGGAAAATCTTCGTTGGTGCGTGCCGGATTGATTCCCAACCTTGAAGCAGGATTTTTGATTCAAGATCGAGATTTATGGAAAATTGCGAAGATGAAACCAGGGGGGAACCCACTACACAATCTGGCCGTTGCAATGCATCAAGCCCTCGCTATGCCCTCCGATACCCTGGAAGAATTCTTTCAAGCAATTCGCCAAGAAGGAATCACAGCACTTATCCGAACGATCCAACCCGCCCTAAATGCCTTCGATGCCAACATGTTGCTCCTCGTCGATCAGTTCGAAGAAATTTTTCGCTATCGTTATGAAACCGATCAAGATCATGCTGAAGAGTTTATGGGGTTGCTACTTAGATTGATCGAACAAAATGATTGCCCCATTTTTGTATGCTTGACCATGCGTTCGGATTTTTTAGGCGACTGCGACCAATTCTATGGTTTGCCAGAAGCGATGAATCGCAGTCAATATTTGGTACCCCGCCTCACTCGTCAACAACGACAAGAGGCCATTCTCGGTCCACTCCAATTAGCTAAATACGAAATCACACCTCGCTTGCTAGATCGATTACTCAACGAAAGCGGTGAAAATCGGGATGACTTGCCCCTATTGCAGCATGTCCTGATGCGTACTTGGGAGCGATGTGTCCACGAAGGTAGAAATACACTCGATATTCCTGATTACAAACAAGTGTTCACAATCTCTCAGGCATTGGACAAACATTTGAGCGAAGTGCTGACGGACTTAGAAGAAACAGACCAGGATCGTGTCAAACGCCTTTTCCAAACTATTACAGAAATCGATTCGGAAAATCGCCTGATTCGTCGACCGAAGCACCTCTATGAGATAGCGAATATTATACAAATCCCCGCTAAAACGCTGTCCAAGCTCATCGATACTTTCCGGGTACAAGGGCGCAATTTTTTGGTCTTATCTACCGAAAGCCAAAGCCAAAACCCATTGGTGGATATTTCTCATGAAAGCCTGATCCGCCAATGGAAGACACTAGGAGCTTGGGTCGAGGAAGAATCGGAAGCGGCAACCATTTATCGACGATTGGCAGAAACTGCTGTGCTTTACGAGCAAGGCCAAGCGGCCTTATATCATGGTAGGGATCTACAAATCGCTTTACAGTGGAAGGAAGGACCATTTGGCTACGCTACTTGGGCAGAACAATATCATCCAGATTATCATACAGCCCGTAGATTCTTGCTAAAGAGCGAAGAACAGGAAGCCGTTCAACTGCACAAACAACTGCGACAACAAAAAGAACGCGAAGCCCTGCTGGAAGAAAAAGCACGAGTCAGCGAAACGTTGGCACAACAGCAACAAAAAGCCCTAAGAAATTTCCGACTACTGACTATCATCGTGACCGTCTTTTTGGTGCTTGCGCTGTTAGCTGCAGGCTTTGCCTTTAGAAGTAGTCAAGAAGCCGAAAAACAAAAAGATATCGCAATTCAAAAAAGCCTAGAAGCGGAGGCTAATCGAATCGAAGCGGAGAAACAAAAAGACATTGCAATACGGAAAATTCTTGAAGCCGAGGCCAATCGAACCGAAGCGGCAAAACAAAGAGACCTTGCGATTCAGAAAAGCGAAGAAGCAAAAACGAATCGAGTTGAAGCCGAAAAGCAAAAAGAAATTACTTTTCAGAAAAGCGAAGAAGCAAAAAAGCAGGCTTTTGCAGCCAATTACAATCTAGCTAAATTTTATGAAGCAAAAGCATTGAATGCCTTCAATGCCTATTCCCAAACTCAAAACTTAAATGATCTCAAACATGGGTTGCTGTTCACAGGAGCAGCATTGACTCAAGATATCCCTTCCGACTTGAGCCTCATAGAACCTGAATTGATCCAACAACTTTTTGATTCTCAGTGGTTTCATGATTTTTCTCATGAAAAATGGGTTTCCCGCCTTCAAGACTCTCATAAATCTGACGTCCATAGTGTTGCCTTTAGTCCTGATGGGCAACTCATCGCGTCCGCTTCCCAGGACCGGACCATACGTCTATGGTCCCCAACGACGGGTGAAATTATCAACATTTTGAAAGGCCATCGGAACACCGTGAATGCGGTTGCTTTTAGCAAAGACGGGCAAGTTATTGCTTCAGCCTCCAGGGATAAAACTGTGCGTCTTTGGAACCGACATACTGGCAAGCTCATAAAAACCATTAGTGGACATTGGCAATCTGCCTCGGATGTAGCCTTCAGTCCCGATGGCGCAACATTAGCATCGGCTTCCAGCAATGCCGTTTTCTTATGGGATCAAAATACCGGAAGCAATCTAAGAATCCTTAGAGGACATACAGGCCATGTATATAGCGTGGCATTCAGCCCCAACGGAGAACTTATTGCATCTGCTTCCGCGGACCAAACAGTGCGCGTTTGGAACCAATACACGGGCGATCACCAAGCGACTTTCCGAGGTCATAAAAATCTTGTCTTCAGTGTAGACTTTAGTCCTGGTGGAAAATTCATCGCCTCCTCTTCTGCCGATGGCACTGTGCGTCTTTGGAATCGAAGGACCTTAAAAACGGAAAAAACACTTGAAGGAAATTTCGACTCCACTCGTAGCATAACCTTTGCTCCGAAAGGGCAAGTTACTGCCACTGGCTCTGACGACAATGCAATCTACTTATGGCATCGACAGACTGGAGAAATCCTCAAAACACTCAAAGGTCATCAAGACACTGTTCGTAGTGTCGATTTCAGCCCCAATGGAGAACTTGTGGTCTCTGCATCTGCGGATAACACGGTACGTCTATGGGACCGAAATTTCTTCAACCCTCCAAACATCCTAAAAGGCCATCGGTCACCTGTATATGGTGTGGCCTTTAGTCCGGACGGAGAACTGGTTGCTTCCTCGTCTGTCGATAACGATATATATCTATGGGATAGAAAAACTGGAGGGGTGCAACGAATCTTAGAGGGACATAGGAATACAATAAATCATGTTGCGTTCAGTCCTGACGGCAACATCATTGCTTCTGCGTCTCATGATGACACGGTGCGTCTATGGAACCCCAAAACTGGGAAACTTCTAAAAACTCTTAGAGGCCATCAGGGTGACGTATATGGAGTCGATTTCAGCCCTAATCAAAAATTAATAGTGACCGCTTCCAACGATGATTCCGTTCGACTCTGGGATTATGAAACTGGAGCACTCCTAAGTGTTTTAGAGAATAATCGAAGTAACGTCAGAAGCGTGGCTTTCAGCCCTGAAGGAAACCTCATCGCTTTTGCCTCTGATGACAACACCGTCCGACTTTGGGATTGGGAAAATAAAAAAATCCAACGCATTCTTAGAGGGCATTGGGGTAACGTCAATAGTGTGACTTTTAGTCCTGATGGAAATCTCATTGCCTCTGCCTCCTCCGACAACACTGTTCGACTCTGGAATTGGGCGGATGGAAGCACTCACAGGGTTATCCATGGGCACCAATCTAGTGTTTTAGAAGTCGCCTTCAGTCCCGATGGAGAACTCGTAGCCTCTGCCTCCTTTGACAACACCGTCCGACTTTGGGATCGAGATACAGGACAGCCTCTCAACATTTTCAGAGGGCATCAATCCAACGTTTGGGGAGTCGCCTTCAGTCCTGATGGAAAACTCATCGCTTCAGCTTCATCAGACGACTCGGTTCGTCTATGGAATCTGGAGCCATTTCTCATGTTTTTAAAAGACGGAAAAGCCACCCCCCTCTACAAAGCCTTTTATGCGGGTTTGCAATTCGCGTTGGAAATGAAAGTCGAGGGTTTGGAAATTGTCCGTTCTTCGGAACCACCGCCTCTGTTTCCTCCTGAAGCGTATGAATCGCTCACACGCCCACCCCCTCCGGGTCAAAATCGGTATGAGCAAATCCTCGAATGGGCCAAGCAGCAGTTGGGACCACAAGAATGACAACTGTCCTCGTCCTTCCGCAGGCGTCCAATCCCTTGATTTGAGATTGATTAATTCCCCCAACCATTCTAAACCCGATTCCATTGGGTGGGTGCTCGGACACCCGCTTTTTTGTGAACCGAAGCCGCGATTCTTGGCTTCTCTCCGATACCCCCATGAAGGAGTGAGTATGTCAGTGTTAGTTGGAAAACCCGCACCGGATTTCGATGCCAATGCCGTGATCAATGGAAACGAAATCGTGTCGGACTTCAACATCAGCCAGTTTTACGAAAATCAATACGTGGTATTATTTTTCTACCCCAAGGATTTCACATTCGTGTGCCCCACCGAATTGCATGCGTTTCAAGAGCACCTCCCCGCTTTTGAAGAGCGCAATGTGCAGGTGATCGGATGTTCCACCGATACAGAATTCTCCCATTGGGCATGGTTGCAAACGCCGAAAAACAAAGGCGGCATTCAAGGTGTCACGTACCCCTTGGTAGCCGATACCAATAAAACCATTTCTTTCGACTATGATGTGTTGGCAGGAGACTATATCACCACCGACGAAGACGATGTGATTATCGAAGGTGAATTGGTGGCCTACCGAGGATTGTTTTTGATTGACAAGGAGGGCATTGTGCAACATCAGGTGGTCAATAACATGCCTTTGGGCCGCAATGTTGCTGAGGTCTTGCGCATGGTCGATGCGTTACAACATGTGGAAGAACATGGAGAAGTCTGTCCCGCCAATTGGGCTAAAGACAAAGAGGCCATGTCCGCCACTCACGACGGCGTTGCTCAATATCTTGCCAGCCATTGATGACTGCCCCAACCAGGGCCTGTGAAGCATGAATCGTTTGCCTCTTGTTGACTTTTGAGTCGGGTGTTTCCACAAAACACCTGACTTCCCCTCCGCTTGCTTCCGATTTTAGCATTTGCCCTTACCATCACCTGCTCATGACCTAATCCTCGCCAATGACCATCCATCACTTTCTGCACAACTATCGTAGTACGATCATCTGCTGCTCGCTTGCTTTGTTTTTTCACGGTTACATCATTTATTCGATTGCTCAACAACCCCTTCCCGTGAATTTTCAACCTGCCTCCGAACGTGCGGTGATTTGGTCGTGGCACAACGACACGATCCATCGGGGTGGACCTGCGGCTGATTTCTTTAGCCTCTACCATGCCGGACATCAACTTCAGCAAGGTTTGAGTCCTTATGCCCCGACTGAGGAACCGCGTTTCACTCCCTATTTTTCTAACTTCCGATATCTTCCCATCATTGCCCAAACCTTAGGAGTTCTGTCCGTTCAATTTGATCCTCAAACGGCCTATTGGCTTTGGATTGGATTATTAGAACTCTGTCTTGGTCTGCTCATCGTGCTGATCTACCTTACAAAAACACCACGCCTTTTCCGAAATTTCGCGACCTGCCTATTATTGGTGAACAGCCCCTATTTTTTAGAAGTCCATATGGGACAGTTCACCTTCATCACCTTGGCCTTACTTGGAATCGGACTCTTGCTCTGGGAACGGCAGTTGCCAGTGCAATCGTTGGTTCGACCCTCTGCCTTCACCGGAAGCAAAGACGGGAGAAAAGGCAATGTTCAAAAGACAGACAACAGTGCCGTCCCTAGAAGGCAGAACATGGTATTGTGGGTTATGGGAGCCTTAAGCGTGTTGAGCTACACAGGGGCCGTGGTGATCAAGACCTTTCCTTTGGTCACAGGTGCGGCATTTCTAAAGCAGCGACGGTATTGGTGGCATGTAGTCATTCCGATTCCTTTGATCGTTCTGGTGAGCCTGCCTTATTTCCTCAGTCATCCACTGGATTGGACTGCGTTTTATCAAGCGAACTTTTCCAGACCTCTTGGTGGGATGGACGCGGGAAACCACGGGCTGGTTTACTTGATTGCTCTCACCATCAGCTATCTTGAAATTCGCTGGTGGCTCGAAATTTTTTATCCATTTGCCAGTGCTTTTCATTGGGGAATGATTGGATTGACAGCGTTCCTTGTACTCTTCTCACGGCATCCGAGTGTCGTCTTAGGAGCAGCAACGCTAATATTGGCACATTTCGTGAGCTACATTCATGTGTGGGAACATCATATGAGTGGGGTGATCCTTATGGGATTGCTGGTGTTGTGGGATGTTTTATGTCGCTCACACCCTTCAAAAATTCTGATTGTGGGCTGTGTCCTGGCTTTGCTGATGTTGGCTTTGCCGACTCCCTATGCCTGGTTTGATACAGCACAAGATGTCCAAGTTTGGGACCCTTCTCCCGATTGGCCGCTTTATGCCCGGTATCTCAATCCATTATGCAAAGTGATTCCGACAGTGCTGCTATATGGAATCGGAATCGGACTTCTCTTGAAATCAGGTTTGGGTTGGCCTTGGTCTTCCTCGAAGAACCCTTTCCATTAGGATTTCTAAGATTCCATCAAACGTTTTTTCATCATCCCAATCCATGCTTCCAATACCTCAAGGCTGAAATCGCCTCTATGATAACACACCTCTTGAGAGGTCGTCTCATTTTGGTTTCCCATAATACAACTGATAGATGTCTTTGGTAGGAACCCCTCGAAAATTGAGCCATAGCACTCGATTCATGAGGAATAGATAGCGGTAAAACCCAATTTTTTCGAATTTACGAATGGAAGGATAAACCGGAGCTTCGATGAATCGAAACCGGTAGGAGCGGAGCAGACGATTGATCTTCAGATCTTCCAACAAGTATTCATTGGGAAACCCTCCGATAGCGTCGAATACAGTTTTGCGGATACAAAAACCTTGGTCTCCATACACGATCTGTAAATGTTGACTGCGAAAATTAGAAATGGTTTCCAATCCCCGATATTTCACAGCGTCTGTGGGAAATCGAATTCGGAAACAAGTGTAGTCACATGCTTCTGATTGCCACACTTGTTGTAGTTCTTCCACACTGGTTTGAGGAATTTCTGTATCGACATGAAGGAACAATACACTTTCTGAGGTAATGTACTTGGCTCCTTCATTCCAACATTGCCCGCGTGTCCATCGTCTTCTAGGAGGGGGCTGAATCAATTGAACCGGGAATTGTTGACAGATGGTAGCGCTTTCGTCGCGGCTGTGGTTATCCACAACAACAATTTCCTCAAATAAATCAATGAGCTGTGGAAGGCATCTTTTAAGATTTGCCGCTTCATTATAAACGGCAATGACAAGGCCAGGTAAAGAAGACGGCATGATCAGAATGAATTCAAAGGGATGGTTATTTGGTCGTAGTTTCTTCCTGAAGCGTTACGTTTTGTGTCGTATCAGTGGGAGTTGCCTCGTCATTCAGCATGGCTTCAGCTTCAGCCTCATCAGGAAGCTTGTATTCGCTACGGTAGAATAGGTAGGGGAATAAACCCAATAGGTACACGGACAATTGGATGATGATGTAGAGATTGAAAATATCGGCTCCACCCGCAATCCCAACTTTATCATAAAGCACACCAAAAGCCGCATGACCAATGCCCAAACCCCCAGGAGCGACAGGGACGGCAATGGCGATCAATCCAATCGGCATGATGAAAAGCTGTGTCCCAAGATTTAAATCCTGCACCCCAATCATTTGGGCCACCTGAAAAAACAAAAAAGCCACCGAGCAGTGCAAGACGACTGACATCAATAGCGTGTAAACCAGCGTTAACTTCTGATTCTGATAGGTTTTAAATGCTTGGTATACTTTGATCAGAACTTTGCTACCAGGGAGCTTGGCAAAAAGGCGAATGAAAGGATCCTTACCTTCTTTGAAGGGAAAAATCACAATCCCATAAAACACAACCGTGCCTGCAAATAAGGCAAAAATCATAATGGCAAGATCGAACAGAGCGGGCTGGCCTAAAATGAAATCCAAATTAAAAACTAGCGCTAAGAATGCCATGACGATCAATCCAAACAACCCCACAAATCGGTCAATCAAAACCGTCGTAAATGCGCGAGTCTTCCCTTCTTTTTCTTGAGCTTTCACGATGTAGTAGCCTTTGACCAAGTCACCACTCACAGCTCCCGGTAAGGTCGTATTGAAGAAGTTGCCAATCCAAGTCAATACGTTGGCACGGAAGATAGGCACCTCCAGTCCGATCGCTTTGAGCAGCAACCACCACCGTCCTGCAGCCAAGGGCACAATCCAAAAAATTTGAACTAATACCAACAGGGCTAAGGTGGAAGGGTGTTCTAAAAACAGAAAGAGTCGCTCGAAATTCAGTTTATCCGTTTCGATCAAGTAATAGAGAATTCCGGCAACTAAAGAAATTTTGGCGAGATTGATCAGAATTTTTTGGTAAGGCAACTTCATAAAATTTGTCTAGTGGTGGGTCATAAAAATTAATGAAAAAACCAAACGGCGGTACCGAGATCAAGAGCACCCACACCGATCAGAGGACGAGCCAATTGTTTGGTAATGGGCTGTTGTGACCACCATAGTCCGCCATACATCAAAGCCACGGAACTGTTCAATGCCCCAAGGGCTAAGGCAACCGACACACCCAAGATTCCATAAAGCATTCCGTAAATGGCGCCATTGAGCAACTCGATCCAAACTGACCGCATTCCATAAGATACATGACACTGCCGACAGCGCCCTTTCAAGTAGAAATACGACACCACCGGGATATTCTCATACCAAGCTAAAGTGTGTCCACATTGGAAGCAAAACGAACGGATAGGCGTGGCAATGGTGAGGCGGTTTGCTTGTAAGTGCTGTTTAAAGGTTTCGCTCAAACCGGGATTCGATAGCAGTGCTTGTTTCTCAGTTGCGGAAAGGAATTGAAGTGGAAGCCGATCAATGCATACGTTTAAAAAACTCCCAATGGCTAGGCCGATCAAAATTGTATAAACCCAGCCTCCATAAAACAGCAGGTTGTGGTGCTGCGGTTCGGAAAGCAGGGAACTTAACATGCAGGTTTTGAAATCTCAAAAGGTTAAACAAAGTCAAGAGTAACTATTTTTTTTTGATCTTCTGCTAACAATGGGTACCCGTCCAAAGCCAGCAAGGTCTCTTCAATGTGCCGAATGTATGGATATGACATGACCTCTTGAATTTCTTCTCCAAGATCCCCCCCTTTATATGCATGCAACACCGCCTTTTTTTTCCGAAGGTGCCTCGTCCAAAACTCCAAAGATTTCAAAGGTGCTACAGCTTTTGCGGTGAACACTGAGAAGCGACGTGAATATTTCCGCTGTTTCCCAAGATCTTCCCCTCTTCCCAAAACGGCTTCGACATTGGACAATTGTAGATCGGCAAGGATGGTTTGCACGGCATGAATTTTTTTCCCAATCGAATCAATCAATGTGAATCGTGAATCTGGCCGAATGATTGCGAGGGGAATGCCAGGCAAGCCACCACCCGTTCCAAAATCACAAACTTCAGAGCCTTCCGGCAGGGAACGACAAGCCAATAGCGCGAAACAATGCAACAGGTGTTTTTCCCAAATACGATCTGTGTCTTTTCGTGAAATGAGGTTGAGTTTCTGATTTTGCTGGATCAACAAATCATGCCATTGCTTCAGCAGATCCCATTGAGAGTCGGTAATGAGAACTCCATTTTGTTGAAGAATGTCACGAACTTGTTTTGCGGATAATACGGAGGACATGCAGAAATCATGCGTAGAAATAATGAAAGGAGGTCGCTTGGCTCACCTTGGGTACATCCGGATCAATATTGAATAGAGCGATCACTTCGGTTCTAACGTTCACTTTCACATTGAACACTACCAAGTCCGCTGTTTCCATGATCTGAAACAAACCCCGCCCTGCCCCGGCTTTACGATCCGATGAGGTCCCGGCATCATTGTGATGTTGCCCTTTTTCTCCGGAGTAACAGCTTTCCAAATAGTTGAGAATCGTTTTTCGATCAAATACTCCAAAGGGATCTTCCACGGAAATCGCGAGCAGCAGTCCATCGGAGGCATAACGAAACCGACCTTGTTCTTGTGATTTAAGCACGACGGTAGTGGTCCGAGGAAGATGATTATACAGGCTTTTTCCTTTCGCATCGACGGGTGCATCGTAGATTGCATTCATCAACAGCTCTTCGGCAACCATTTCGCATTTTTCTAGCATGGGTCGACGGACCCCCAATTTTCGAAAATAGTCTGCCATCTCTTCCACCGACTGGTGACGGGTTTGGCTATTTTCAATGGCGAGTTCCTGCACCTCTACTCCCCAACTGATATATTTTTCCAAACCAAAGAAATCACCACTGACGAGCTTACTCACCGTGGTCAAAATATTCTTTAAGGTAAAAGATCGATCTTCCTCGCTGCGAGTCACAATGTTCGATAAAAAGGAATACTGACGTAGCTTCGGTAGATAAGCGGGAGCTGATTCGGAAGTAATGAAAACACTTCGAATGTCCGGTTGAAGCTCGCGTGCGATGGGGGTGAGTTCAATCAATTCTTCATTTGTGCAGATGATATCGTATTGCTGCTGTGCTAATCGCTCCCGACCTTGTTCTAGTTCATCCACAATATCTAATTTCACTCCTGTTCCACCAAGCGCCATTTTGGCAATAATTTGTTGCTTCTTATTATTTTCTGCCAATAAAACACGTTTGCTGTGAATAGCTTGCTCCGAAAAGTGCAATGACTTGATGGGCTTCAACAACTCTTGGATGTGATGCACAATCCGTTCAGCTTGCCGTACGGAAGTTTGCACTTTCATATCGTCATGATCATGGAGAGTGCCAAGCGTTTCATCTAACTGCCTCAGGTGCGTTTCGTGGATCGTTTCTAGCTGTTTGAGGAGTTGTTCTTTCGTACTGATCAGATCTTCTAGTTTGCGATGGCTGGCGAGGAGTTCCAGATTTTGTTGTTTGAGTTCCAACTTTCTTTTTGTCAGATCGGCGGTGCGTTGCTCCACCTTGGCTTCCAGTTCTTCGTTGATCTTTTGCAAGGCGGTTTGGGCTTCCTCCAACTGCCGATTGGTGGTCTCAAACTGCATTGCTTTTTGGTTCGTGAGTTCGAGCTTTTCCGTCAAAATCAATGCGAAGATTCGATACAGAATATGCTGTACCACTTCGGCATCGATATCCGTGTATTTTCCGATATCCTGAGCACGAACACTGAATACTTCCACGGGAGTCTCCGCTACCACTTCGGCGGAGACGGGCTTGGAGCTGATCACACTCATTTCTCCAAAAATATCTCCCGTTCGATACAGCGTTGCGAGCAGTTCCCCTTTTCCATAAATATTCACAACCCCCATGATCAAAAAAAATACTTTTTTGTTGATTTGCCCCTCACTAAGTATTCGAGCACCTTGAGGATAGTCTTCTAACTCACACAACGGAGCCAACTGGAGTAAAAATTCTTCGGGAAAATGTCCAAAGAGGCGTGATGTCTTTAAAAAATTCACCACGCTTTCATTTTCTTGAAAGATGCGTTCAGCAGCTTTATCGGTCATGGAAGACCCTCCTTGAAAGACCTGGAGAACGAGCTGGAAAATCGAAAATTGGTTGAATGCCCTACTTTTTAGATAAAAAGTAATCCGGCGAATTGCAAGCAATACAACCGGAAAACACCATCATTTTGGAAAACGGAGAGGATTGTTGAGTACATCCTCTGCTGCAATGAGAGATTGGGCTGCTTCCAATTGCTGGGATGTGTTGTCTTTTTGCTGTGCAATCAGAAATCGTAGTGCATGATATAGGGGGGGAAGTTGGGTTTGTGAAGCTTGAATCGAATCAAGTAAGCTCCATGCCTCCTCGATTTTTCCCCAACGGTAAAGAATCCGAGCATTCACTAATTGAACGTATAGGGTAACTGAAGAAGAATTTTGCAATTCTTGAAGAGTTTGCCAGACTTTCTCACTTTTGCCAGTTTGGTCAAAAACCGTTTCTAAAGCATCCAAGACTGCGGGAGAAGCCGTTTTTTCGTAACAGCGCTTCAACTGTTGAGCTGCTTTGAGATACTGCCCTGCCTCGGAAAGCGTCTTTGCATGGCTGATGGTCAGTGGTACTTCATGAAATTCTCGGAAAGAAGACGCATTAGGCAGATATTTCAATTCAGCTTTTTGAAAGGTTTGTGGTTTGACTTCGACACGCTGCAATAAATGGGCTTCGTGTTGCGAAAGAAGTTGTTCGGCAACCATACTTTGTGCGTATCGAGTGAGTAACTTTTTTTCTTGGGCAATACATTGATCCCAGTCCTGACGATGGGCATACACGAGGCTCAAACCATCCAATGCTTCGGGATGTTCCGGAGCTAATTGAAGGATTTCGTGGCTCAACAACTCAGCTCGCCCCCAATCTTTGACTTCTAATGCCAATTGCAAATAAGGCAGTAACACTTGGAGATGATTCGGAAACTGTTGCTTGAGCTGGGAAAATTCTTCTAACATCTTGGTTCCCGAATATTGGTAGCGCAATTGCTGAAGCTGCTGGACTTGCAGATACAATGGCGGTGTTCCAAAGCGTTTCAGTTTACCAAATACTTGCCGGATAGCTCGCACATCCCGACGCAGACAGGCCTCTCGAAATTCATGATTCCAATCCTCATGTTTTGTATCGCGGTAGTTCATATAGGCATGTTTAGCACGTTGCAACCAACGTGCGGGATGAAGCAGAACGTGATAACACCATGAGAGCAACAGCCCGAGTAAAAACAGGCCATAAATGATAAACCATGCGGGGAGGTGTAACGAATAATCCCCCCAAATATAGACGGGAAAGCTGTGATTGTTTAAGAACCCAAAATAACCCAAAATACTCAGCGCTAATAATGCTCCGATAAGCTTGTAAAGAAATCGCATAAGCTATCAACTCAAGTAAAAATTATTCATGATGGTACGATTCTCCATTGAGGATCGTGAATGCACGATAAACCTGTTCCAATAAAACCAACCGTACCATTTGATGCGTGAAAGTCATTGCCGACAAACTGAGCATTTCCGAGGGTTTGAGCAAGGCAGCGTCTAAACCAAAGGCTCCTCCAATCACAAAGTTGACCCGCTCATATTGGAGGGATTTCAGATCTTCTAAACGATGGGCAAATTGCTTTGACGTGGATTGCTTCCCTCGTTCATCCAATACAATCGTAGTTTCCGAGGAGCGTACCTTCTTCAGAATGGCTTGGGTTTCTTGAACACGCCAGTGCGATGCATCTCCCCCCGAATAATTGGCTGGTTTGACTTCCAAAAGCTCCACCACCACATAACGCTTCAGCTTAGAGAGATATGCCTCAATTCCTGTTTTGAGATAAGCTTCTTGGGTTTTACCGACCCAAATGAAACGGACAGTATACATAGTCGTCGTAAGGCGGGGGTGAACAGTCAGTTTACGGACAGACCGTTCTACTAGAAATGCAATACCTATTCAAGGAAGATGCCTTATCGTGTGTGACTCCTCGAAAGCTATTGACAGGCAATGCCGATTGGATTGAAATGATCGCTCTTGACTCGAATTGCTGGAGCAAGACGACAAACAGTCGGATGACAAACAACGGCAACATCTGCTGACACAGCATAAGGCAAAAAACGTAGATAGCGACGACCCAGGGTAATGGCTGCCCAATCTCCGGAGGTTTCATGGAACAACAGGCTAAGATTTATGTAGCAGGACATCGCGGGATGGTGGGTTCAGCGATTATGCGCCAATTGAAACAACAAAGCTATACCAACTTGTTGACACGATCTCGGCAAGAACTCGACTTGTTGGATGAACGGGCTGTAGCCCGTTTCTTTGATCAAGAACGCCCAGACTATGTCTTCATTGCCGCAGCCAAAGTGGGGGGAATTCATGCCAATAGCACCTACCCTGCCGAATTCATCTATCAAAACTTGCAGATCCAAAACCACCTGATCCACCAAGCTTACTCACACAACGTGCAAAAACTATTGTTTCTAGGAAGTTCATGCATTTACCCAAAACTCAGCCCACAACCGATCAAGGAAGAATACCTCCTCACCAGCCCACTAGAACCCACCAACGAGGCTTATGGCATTGCGAAAATTGCAGGCATTAAAATGTGTCAAAGTTACAACCATCAATACAACACCAACTTTATTGCGGTCATGCCGACCAATTTGTATGGCACACAAGATAATTTTCATCCGGAAAATTCACACGTGGTGCCTGGTTTGATTCGCCGGTTTCATGAGGCCAAACTGAAGGGCACTCCAGAAGTGGTGGTGTGGGGTACTGGAACCCCCCAGCGAGAGCTCTTGTTTGTCGATGACCTCGCCGAAGCCTGCTTGTTCCTGATGGAGCATTACAATGGCTCGGAGGTGATCAATATTGGAACAGGCAATGATATGGCCATCCGCGAACTTGCTGAGTGTATCCGTGACGTCGTAGGGTGCCCTGCTGAGTTAATCTTTGATTCCTCCAAGCCAGACGGTGCTCCCCGAAAAGTCCTGGATGTGGAAAAGATCAATGCCTTGGGATGGCATTCGAAGACTTCGTTACGAGCGGGTTTGAAGATCGTTTACGAATGGTATTTACGAGAAGTGGTGCGTGAGCGAGATCTTGCATAAGACTTGTTGCGTGGCTTGCTTCGACGAAATTTTTTAGGTTCTTTGGTGTTGTCCACAATTAGCACAAACTCTGCCTTGATCGGATTTTCTGCAAAATGTTGTTGGAGTTTTCCTAATGCTCCTCGATGGATTTGCTCTCCTGCCATTGTAAGCTGCACGCACAGAACGGCTGGTGTCTTTTCTCCAAATACAGAGACCAAGTCATTCAATAATGGGATCAACCGGTACGGGGCCTCATAGATCACCAAGGGCACTAAAATTGTTTGTAAACGACGCAGAGCTTTCAAACGATCTTCGGATTGTCTTGGCAAGAAGCCCGCATAGTGGAATTCCTTCAAATCCAACGCACTCACCACGAGAGCTGCCATCAAAGAAGAGGCTCCTGGAACTGGAGCTACCGGAATCTCAGCTGCTGTTGCAGCTTGTACTAAAAGCGTTCCTGGATCGGCAAAAACAGGAGTACCACAGTCAGAAATCAATACGATGGATTCCCCTTGTTTGAGCAATTGAATCAGTTCGGGAACCCCCTCCGCTTCATTATGCTCGTTCAGCAGGCGAATCGATTTCGAAATTTCCAAATGCTTCAGTAATCGCGACCCGACTTTACGTTCTTCACACACCAGATGCGGCACTTCCTTCAAGAGATGAATCGCACGGAGTGTTATATCGTCTGGATGACCAATTGGCGTCGAAACAAGGTATAGGGTTCCTAAGGAATTTGACATGACTTCAAAAACTGCTGTGATTGTTTGCAATGGAGAACCGCCTTCCCTCGATCTACTACAAAATTTGTGGAATCAAGCAGACCTCAGGATCTGTGCAGATGGCGGTGCAAATTTTGTGATACAACAAGGCTTGCGACCCGATGTCGTGGTTGGCGACTTAGACTCTATTGCTTCCGCAACTCGGCAGGCTTTGGGATCGGATTGCCTCATCTCCGTTGAGGAACAAGACACCAATGATGGCGACAAAACGGTGCGATACTGCCTACAGCAGAATGTTTCGGAAGTCCACATGTTAGGGGCATCTGGCGGACGTAGCGATCAGTTTTTTGCCAACGTCGAGCTACTGTATAAATACTCATCCCAATTGAAAATACGCTTGTGGACAGCCTTGGATTGGATCGAAGTGATTGAGCAAAAATGGGAAGGTGTGTTTCGTATTGGAACAACGGTGTCGTTGCTGCCAATGTTCGGTCCGGTATATGGTATTACCACAACGGGCTTGGCCTATCCGCTCTGCAGCAATACTTTGGAAATGGGGAAAGTTCCCTCAGGTGTTTCCAATCGAGTGGAATCAGTACCGGTGAGAATTACAATAGAGGAAGGAAAATTGCTATTGATCGTCCAGAGGAAAACAGGGTCTGAAGAAACCATGACGTTCTGAGGAAGCCATACATTTTTCAACCGACGCGATTATGCACCAATGTGATTTTCTTCCCAAGTTCTACGATAATCTTCGGCATATAATTCCACCCAACGCATGATAACAAGATTAGGATTTTCGTTAGGATATTGCTGAACATAACGACGAATCGCTTTGACTTGCGACAACATGAAACGACGCTGCAATGTGGCTGACATGGGGTCCTCCTTCAAAGGATGTGCTTCTCAAAAAAAGGTTTGTCATTGTTTAATGAAATACAAAATGCGTACCGGAATTTTTAATTTTTTTTCATAAGGACCCCCTAATGATCCAATTCTTGACTCCCCTTTGGTTGTTGGGTCTTCCCTTGGCAATCCTGCCTTGGATTTGGCCCATGCTGCGCCGTCAAAAAAAGCCCTTTTTATTTTCAGCCTTTTTTCTGCTTCCCACAGACACGCGTCGCAAAAGATTTCTTTTTTCCTTAGAAGAATGGCTATTGAAACTCTTGCGTTCTCTCATCATTCTATTTTTGTTTCTCATTTTGGCTCAACCCGTTTGGTTAGAACGCGTTCGTCCCACCGAAGTTTGGATAGTGGATGACACCCTCAGTCGGTATTTCCCTGAAACTGATGAAGCGCTAAGTCGCTATCTGCAAAACCAAGGTCTCTCATTAGTCAACAATGACGTGTTGCGCTTGTCGGAATTGCTGCCTCTTGCTGAAAAAACCCCGGTGATCACAACAGGCAATTGGGAAGAAGTCGCTTCTGGGTCTCCAACGCTGGCTCAAATTGCTAGTTTAGTCTTGCAGCGTATCGATACTCAAGAAGAGCAACAATTGCTCCGAGTGCACCTCATTTCCGACTTTCAGTGGTCTCAATTTCAGTTTTATCGATCGGCCACTCAAAATATCGAGTGGGAATTTCATCGACCAGAAGCATTGCTCACATCAGTCAACTTGGGTCTACGTAAGCTGCATGTACAAAATGGAGATTTGTTTAATTTCCAGCTACAAGCGGAAATTTACGGGCACTACCCACAGACCTTCCCTCTTCAGGTCAAAGTCTTGCAGTCGGGACAAACCATCGGTTCGCAGGAAGTCGAGTGGAAAGGGAGAGATGCACAGCTTGTAGAAGTGAAACTGGATAAGAATTTCGAACGGCATAAACCAATTGAAGTGATCCTCGACCATCCACAAAATGAGAATCGTCTCGATAACGTTCGATTCTACCAACAATCTCGGCTGAACCCACTTTGGGCAGCGATCTTCACATCTGAAGGAAATGCTGGAATTTATCGTCATGGATTGCATCAACTGAAGTCTGCCCTTAATGCGAATCAAGTGTTTTCCTTCCTAAGCACCACAGCAACCGATGTACAGACATACCAACCCGATGTGCTACTCCTGTTAGGCGATCACCCCATTCGTTGGGAAGATTCCTTAAAAACAGTAGAAAGTAAGCTGTTCATCCCCACTCGTTTGGGGGACTGGCGTGCTTTTGCACAGCCCGTCGCCGATCTCTCCGATGAAACTACCGGATCTTTGTTAGGGGATACAAACGCGAATACCGGCACTACAGAAGCGGACGCTACAAATGAAGACACTCCTGACTTCCCAGTGGGACAATGGGTGGTCGATTGGTCACAAACCGAATTGGCAGAACCGTGGGGCATTCAGAAAGTGAATGACCATCTTTATTATTCCGAAAGCCGCAACATGTGGCTGCTGGCTACCGGTATTTCTCCTGCCTGGGGACCTTTATACAAAGATGTGGTGTTTGCAGATGTATTGCAAGAGTGGCTGACTCATATAGTGGAAGCCCATTCCCAGCAATACTTGGGAACGTTTGAAGCAGGAAATCCGCTTCCATCGGCAGTGGGTCAAAGCTCACGCTGGACCCAATGGAAACCTGGGCATTATTCGGTAGGAAATGAGGGACAGCAGAAGACTTATCATTTTTCGATCAATCTGCCGTCCTCGGAGAGCTTACCTCGGTTGTTAACCGATGAGGAACTGTTGGAAATGCGTCAATACTTTGAACGGAAAGCAGAACAGGAACAAATGCGAAATTTCTTACCTTCTGCGGATAAACTCCGTGAATGGCTGCTATGGATTTTACTCGCATTCACCGCTGCGGAAATTTTGTATGTGATGGCGCGATTGCTCCGGACAAGAACCGCTTAAACTACTTCGCTACCACCGCCACGGCCACTAATCACGATCTTACCTTCTTCTTCCAAGCGGCTGACGGTTTTGATGATTTTTTGTTGAGCAGATTCCACGTCGGAAACCTTGACAGGTCCCATCACCTCCAAGTCTTCACGGATCATATCGGCGGCCCGTGAGGACATGCTACTGAAGATCAACTCCTTGACTGCGTCGCTTGCCGTCTTCATCGCTAAAACCAGATCTTGTTGCTCGATCTCTTTGAGTACGATCTGCATTTGACTGCTGTCGATGAGTACCAAATCTTCGAAGGTGAACATCAGTTCACGAATCTGTTCCGCTAAATCGGGATTACTTTCTTCAATGGTTGCTAGAATGCGGGTTTCTGTGGATTTGTCGAGCGAGTTGAGAATTTCTGCGACAGATTCAACACCCCCTACTTTGGTTCCAACCGCAGCAGCTGATTTCATCTCTTCCGAAAGAACATCGTCCATTTCTGAAATAATTCCAGGAGGAATACTTTCTAGAACCGCCATCCGATAAACTACATCAGCTTGCAGGTTTTCAGGCAATTCTCGAAGCACCATTGAGGCTTGTTCCAGATCGGTGAGGTGCGCCATGATCAGCGCAATGGTTTGGGGATGCTCATGCGAAATATAACTAGCAATGATTTTGGGATCCATAAACTTCAAGGAATCTAGAGCACCTTCCTCTTGATGCGCTTTCAAGTTGTCCACAATACCAGAGGCACGATCGGTCCCCATCGCCTTGATCAAGGCGTTTTTTACAAAATCACCTGTGGCATTGATCCCTACCCCTTCATCTTGCATGACGGATTTTCTGTAAAACTCTTCCAGCACGATGTCTAATTCTTCTGGGGACACGTCGGTGAATCGAGTCATGTAGTATCCCACCTGCTGGATTTCGGTTTCTTCCAGGTTTTTGATCACTTCTGCCGCCCCTTCTTCTCCCATTGCGAGGAGCAGAATTGCGGCCTTTTTTGGTCCGGTCAGTTTCCCTACACCCATAGCTTCTCCTTTGATTCAAAGTTGACGTTCCGGTTCATAACCCAACAGCGGTATAGTGTATCGCATTTGCCGGGTTTTATGTATGCAAAAATAGGGCACCTATTGCAGCATTCGCTTCTGTGCTGCAATTGCGCAATTTATATGATTTATTCGTCGGCGGGAGAGAAGCGTACTGAAACAATTTATTCAACCTCACATAAGGACCAATCCATCATGCAACTCACCTATTTAGGACATGCTAGCTTCCTGCTCGAAACATCAACCGATATTGTCATCACCGACCCATGGCTTTCTGACAAAGGAGCCTTCGATTCCGCTTGGTTTCAATACCCTTGTAATCATCACATGGCCGATTATGTTCAACACAAACTGGCCTTGCCCAACAAAGAAAAATTCATTTACATCAGTCATGAGCACAAAGACCATTTAGACCTCGAATTCATGAACAGTTTGCACGCGCGTGATTTCACTCTCGTTCTCCCCAAATTTCGACGAGATCACCTGCATGCCATCTTCGATCATTATCAGTGCAAATCCATCCTTGCATGCACCCACCGTCAAAAAGTGGCCATTCCAAGCGGCTACTTAGAATTGTATCTCGACGATTCGGAACACAATCGAGATTCGGCATTATTCATTGAGGCCGAAGGGTTTCGAATGCTGAACCTCAATGACTGCAAAATCAACGATGAGCTACCAAACATCAAACAAGAATACGGACACATTGATGTCTTCAGTGCTCAATTTTCTGGAGCGACGTGGCATCCCACGTGTTATGACTATCCTCAGGATCACTATTCCAAATTGTCGCGGAAAAAGATGATGGGCAAATTCAACACAGTGGCCCGTTCGATTGAAACACTCGCCCCGCGCTTCTACATCCCATCAGCCGGGCCACCCTGCTTTTTAGACCCCACTCTGATTCAGAAAAACTTTGAAACGGTGAATATCTTTCCTAGAACACCTGTCTTTTTGAAGTATTTAGAGAAACGCCTTAAAATCCCCGTAACCTGCCCAGAAATGATGCCAGGGGATATCTTGGACATTCATACGGGTCAGTTCATTCACCACGCGCAAGAACGAGTTGATGAAGCTCATGCACAAGAATATATTGAAAATTATGCAAAGCGTTATCGCGACTATTTTACCAAACTGCATCACACATTTTCTGAAGAAGAAAATCAGCAAGTCTTGCATCGGCTGAGTGACGAAATGCAAAAAAAACTCGATCAATTCACATTGCACGAGCGCATACAGCTTCCCCTTTATGTGAGTTTGACGGGTGTGGATCCTATGCTCAAGATTGATTTTGTCCACAAACGCATCGAACGCGTCCATGAGATCAGTGAAGATCAATTCTATTCCATGCGCAGTCCCGCGTGGCAAATTCAGAGGGTGTTGGACCGCCATCTCACTTGGGAAGATTGGTGTTTGACATTCCGTATTCATTTGGAACGGCATCCTGATGAATACCACCCTTTAATTCATGGTTTTTTAATTCTGGAAGCAGAAGATTTGAACGCCTTTTGCGCCAAAACCCTAGAACGAGAAGCCCATAACGAACGAATGATAGTGGAAGCAGAAGGGTGCCGTTATGAGGTAGACCGATATTGTCCTCATCAAGGAGCCGATCTGAAGATGGCATGGGTCGAAGGCAAACACCACTTGGTCTGCCCTCGCCACCGTTGGACATTTGATTTGGAACAAGAAGGGGCTTGCACGACCAACTATACGAGTATTCATGCCAAGAAGCTCTAAGTCCCTCCATGAGATTGTAACCTCTCACTGGGTGTTGGGTGGGATTCTGTTGGTACTCACCGGCATTGCCTATTCTCCCGCATTTCAAGCAGGCTTCATCATCGACGATGCTGATTTTTTTCTAGAAGATCCGGTGGTCAAGGCGGCCGACGGACTCTTTCAGGTATGGCTGAACCCTCTCAATGACAACGGGGTCTGGCCTTACCTGCCCATCACGCGAACCACGTTTTGGTTAGAATACCAATTGTTTGGAGGCAATCTCACAATTGCTCATACGATCAACATCATCCTACATGGGCTAGCAGCATTATTGTTGTGGAGGATCTTGCTTCAGTTTCGGATACGGGGAGCCTGGTGGGTTGGCATGTTGTTCGCGTTGCACCCCATTTACGTACAATCCGTAGCCTGGATTGCTCAACGGAAAAATGGAGTCGCAGCAATTTTTTTTCTGCTGTGCGTATGGAGTTTTTGGAAGTTTGCTCTCAAACCAAGGTGGCACTGGTATGCCATCACTTGTCTGTTTCTTGTTTGTGCGCTTCTCAGCAAGACTTCAACAATCATGCTCCCTCCGATGCTGGTCTTGGTTTGCTGGTGGTTGCGTCTTCCTTGGAAACGTAGGGATACCCTCTTGCTCATCCCTTTATTCGGAATAGCCGCTGTCGCAGGGATCGCTCGAATTTGGTTTGAAACCCATGCGATCAATCCACTTGAAGGCTTTGTGCAACTGAGCTTCCTTGAACGTTTGCAAGTGTTCGGACATGTTCCATTTTTTTATCTCAAAAAACTGATCTTGCCCTACCCATTGATGTTCAATTATCCTCGATGGACATTGGATGTGGAAACGCTTTCTTTATATTTGCCTTTGTTTAGCATTGTTTTCATTTTTGGATGCTTGCTCTGGAAATATCAAACGTGGGGAAAACCTCTATTTTTAGCCTTATCCGCATTCGGATTAGGATTGTTCCCGGTGTCCGGCCTATTTCACAATGGTTGGTTTAGCGCATCGTATGTCGCCGACCATTGGGGACATTTACCCAGCATTCCTTTGCTGATTTTGGCAGTTGTAGGAGGGGTTTGGACCGTTTCTTCAAACCCCAATTTCTCACGTTTCGGGGGTTTCGCCGGGGGAGGTTTTTTGATTCTACTGGTTTGGCTCACATGGAACCAAACCCGAATTTATCAAAATTTAGACACACTGTGGACGCACACGCTTCAATACAATCCTAAGTCGTGGATGGGGCATCATCAACTCGCTGTGATGCATCATCGACGCAATGAATGGGATTCGGCATTAGCCCATTATAATCAATCGATTGCCCTCGAAGCTCGATTTCGCCTCAATCACAAAAATCGTGGGAAATTGCACGATCAACTAGGACAGCTTCCTCAAGCAATCACCGATTATTCAACAGCCCTGCAACTGAATGCTTCGGATATCGAAACATATGCCCAACGTGGATTTGCTTACTACCGAACAGAAGCCTACGCAGAAGCCATTACCGATTTCAACGAAGTCCTGCGTTATATTCCCAATCATCCGGAGGCACTGCTTTATCGAGGAGAATCCTATTTCTTATTGCAAGACTACGAAACTGCTTTCCAAGATTACGAGCGCCTCTTACAAATTTATCCTCAACAAGCAGAGCTTTATTATCAACGGGGTCGTAAATATTTATTCCTTCAGCAATATGCCTCTGCTATCAACGACTTCACACGATCACTGCAATTGGGAACGGCTCAAACACCAGCAGCCGTCTATCAATCACGCGGGCAAGCCTATTTTCAGGCATCGCGTCCTGACCTGGCTTGTGGTGATTGGCAACAGGCTTGTCAATTGGGTTTGTGCGAACCGTATCAAGCAGCAAAGGCGCAAGGAGCGTGTCCTTAGCTGAATTTATTTACTGTTTTCTTCAGGAGAAATTTATGATCATTTGTGTAGGAATTGGACCCGGGAGCCTAGAATACCTAACCCAAAAAGGGCAGGAATTGATTCAGAAAGCTGAGGTTGTTGCAGGTTTTACCACCGTCGTAGATTTGGTCCGTCCGCTATTTTCTCAGCATGCGGAAGTCATTACGATGGGATACAAAGATCAGGTCGCCCAGTTGGAAAAGACGGCCCAGTTGCATCATGAGGGGAAAGTTTGTGTGGTCGTGTTTATGGGGGATATTCATTTTTCCGGCTTCCAATTTTTGGAGCGTGTGGAACGTGCTTGTGGCCACTCAGTTGATACTCTACCTGGAATCAGTTCCGCCCAAGTTTTAGCCTCGAAAGCGAAGGTCTGTTTTGATGAAACCACGTTTCTGACTTTCCATCGTCGTGGGGATATCGAACCGTTTAAACAGCATCTCGTTCATGCGCTACAAGATCATCGGAACGCGATTGTCATTCCCCTCCCTTGGAAATTCATGCCAAAAGACATCTCCTTTTTTTTGATTGAACAAGGCATTGACCCTTCCCATCAGGTTGAGGTTTGGGAACACCTCACACAACGAGAAGCCAGTTGGCAAGGCACTCTCGCCGAATGCAACCGTGACTTCAGTGACATGAGTATTATGCTTATCCGCACACTTCACCCTATGCCCAGCCAATTGTAATTACACAATCTCAGCCATTTTCCATAAACTCATTTTCCATAAACTCATTTTGTATCGGACCCATGTCTACTAGCACGCACAGAATTGAAATGTTTAGCTTGATCTACTTACTAACGATCAGCTTTTTTGGCCTCCTCGCCTGTGGTTATATACTTTATACCAACCTCACCTTACACAACCAAGTTTTCAACACCCTGTTGATTTTGGGAATATTGGCCACATTTGGGACGCTCAGCATTCTGCTGTTTAAGATAGAAACGCGGATCAATCTCGCGCTCACTCATTTCTTTTTCTTAATCACCTTATTTATTTTCAACGCATCCCTTCTAATATGGGAAGAGTGGCAAGAAACCTCATTCAACATCGCCGATCTCGCGGAGTCGATGGGAGTTGAGTTCGATCAACGGGATAAAATGGAAGTGGTTGCTGATTTAAAAGAAGAAGGGATCCAATCTTATCCAGCAGTCACCTTTCATGCATTCCTGGATAATCCGGCTTTTTTTGAACAAAACTATGGACTCCAATTTGAGGCAGATAATTTCTTTCCTCTCAGTGGAATTTCTAAGGTTACGACCGTTTTCTGCAATGAAAGTGGGCAGCGCGCCATCTATCAAGCAGACCGATATGGTTTCAACAACGATGACACGATTTACGATAAACCAGGGGAAACTATCATTTTAGTGGGCGATTCCTTCACCCAAGGGGCTTGTGTTGAAACGGAAAACTCTGTTGCAGGCCAGTTACAACAAAAAAAATATAAAGCGATTAGCTTGGGTATCGGGGGGAATGGTCCTTTAGGTCAATTGGCTGCGATCCGGGAGTATGGAAAGCAACTCGACACCAAAGTGGTCCTTTGGATGTACTACTCCAATGATTTCTTCCAGGTGAATGCGGAATATCAATTTCCACCATTGCGCCAATACCTGCAACAGGAACATTCTCAAAACCTAGTCCTGCGACAGCAAGAAGTGGATGCTTTCTGGTTTGAGACCTTGAATAAAATTTCAGATTCGATGACAGAAAATTTGAAATTGTGGAATGAACAAAAAAGCGACAAGATCACGGGTATTTTTCGCAACTTGGTGAGTTTGAGCAATGTCCGTAATTTATTGGCATTGCACCGTGATGACCCGTCTTTATTGAAACAACAAAAAAATAATCATGAGGAAGCCACTAAAAACTTCCGTCATATCCTCCAATTAGCCAAACAGGAAGCCCAAGCCTTGGAAAGTGAAATCCATTTTGTTTTCATTCCTGGATGCAATCGGTCAGGCTATGTAGAAGCTTCTCAAACAGTCCGCGAAATTGTACGTGAACTCCAGATTCCTCTCATTGACTTTGATGAGATTATGGCTCAATGGGAGGACCCTCTTGCTTATTTTCCCTTGCGGCACTGTAGTTTTCATTACAATGCCGCCGGCTATGCGTCGCTAGCTGACCACATTGAGCACCATGCGTTAAGTCCTGAACTAGCCATTCAATGAGCTTTCTTCGTCATAAACCACGCACATGCCGCACAATATCTCCCATCCGCTCCATCACCAACGGATACGACAATTGAGGACGTTGGACAACCACGAGCGGAATTTTCAAGTTTTGTGCGGCTGAGGCCTTTGCAGGAAACCCTCCGGCTTCACCAGAATCTTTGGTCACCACACAATCGATTTGCCAATCTTTCCAAAGCTGCTCATTTTGCGCTTGAGAAAACGGTCCTTGCATCGCGCATATATGGTTATATGCGATTCCTGCATCGAGAGCGTTCTGCAACATCCCAGGATCTGGAGTAAGACGCACGAACCACTCACATTGAGTCGTCTGAGCTGTTTGCAAAAAAATGGACAAGTCTTTAGATCCCGTTGCTAAAAAAATGCGATGTCCGAGTTCCACAGCTGTTTCTGCTGCATCTATCATCGAACTGCAGTAATGAGCATCGGTTAACATCGGGCTAGGCGCACGTTCGTAACGAACATAGGGAATATGAAGCTCACCTGCCAACTGCATCAATTGTTGGGATATCCCAACAGCAAAGGGGTGCGTCCCATCAACGATCACACGAGCCATTGTTTTTTGAAGCAACTTACGACGCATGGATTGCCCTTTATACCCTGTGATTACAGGGATTTCCGGATGCTGTTGTTGCACCACCCGTTTGCCATATTCTGAAGCTGTTGAGATAACTACTGGCATTCCCTCTTCTTGAATCTGCTGTGCCAAGGTGTTGCCATCACTCGTGCCCGAAAAGACCCATATTGCTCGTTCCGGGATTTCACTATGGATCGAAAGAGGACCCGCAGAGTCACTGCGGTTCGCCGGTTCATCGACGTTCCCATTGGTTGAACGTTGCCACCCTTCATAACCCCGAGGAGTGAATAAATAGACACCCCGCCTACGTGTGAACCGATTGCCAATGACAAGTGTGGTGAGCATGTCGAATCGGCGTTCTAACAAATCGTACAAAGTACAGATTTGCACCTCTTGATCTTCTCGGAAGGCATTCCGCACGATGCCGCAGAGCGTATCGGGCGTCTTGTGTTCCAATAAAATTTGGAGAATTCGATATACTCCTTCTCGACGTGTTCGGCTTTGTACATTGTAAAATACCGCTGCTAGATCTGCCTGAGCAATGTGGCTTGCTCGCTTTTCGATCCATTCCCAAGGACATAATAGATCAGAAAGAGAAAGCGTGGCAAAATCGTGGGAAAGTGGTGCTCCCAAAAGAGACGCACACGCATTGGCGGCGGTAATGCCAGGAATGACCTCAACAGAGAAAGGTTCCTGTTCTTCCATCAGTTCAAAAGCCAAGGTCCCCATGGCATAAACCCCGATATCTCCGCTCGAAATTAGACTCACAGTATGGCCTTCGCGAGCTAAGGCGATGGCTTTGAGCGCGCGACCCCGTTCTTGGGTGAGGGGAAATGAATGAATCGCTTTATGGCGGGTCCAAGGTTCGATCCATCGTAGATATAAATCATAACTCACCAAGGCATCACTGGCTTGAATAGCCTTTTCTGCCAACGGGGGAATCAAATCCCGAAATCCAGGACCGACTGATACTAAAAAGAGTTTTCCCATAAATTTCCTGCTGCATCGTCTACAATGGCTACGGTAACACCATCCCAGGCGGTCTTTTTCAAAATCAATTCTCCACGGATACTTGCCAATAAGGCAGAGGGTTCACACACCCCATCCACTCCCAATGTTTTTTGTACCCACTCTGAAGGTTTCGTGACCCAAGGACGTTTTTGAATCAGTGCTTGAGTAATGATCCGCAACGGAAGATTCCGTCGTTCACACCAAGCCTTCAGACCAGGTTCTTGGGCCTTATGATCAATCGTGGCAATCTCACGAATTTCTCTCACATGCCGATTCACATTTTCCAATGCTTGTTGAATCGCGAAGTCAATCTGGGCCTCGCTCACCCCTTTACGACACCCAATACCCAATACAAGGGGTTTTAAACTTTCCGTTGCTGTAGTGATCACTGGAATCGCTCCAGTCACATTCGTAACCTGGTAAGCCAGTTGATTGGCCCCGCCTTCATGTCCACTCAACAAGGACACTGCAAATCGTCCTCCTTCATCTAAGACGACGACTGCTGGATCCGTATATTTACTCTGCGGTAAACCTTCCAGATAGCGCACGGCAATCCCCGTTGTCATAACCAATACCCAACCGGGGTAGCCATAGAACTTTTGCACAAATTGGGAGTGGCCCGACATTTCGGGAAATTTCCAAGGGCAGAATAAGTCGCCCTGCAAATGTTTTTGCAACCACAGACCTAATTCCAAGGCTTCTTCACGTACTAACCAAATTCCAAGTTGCATGGCTCATTTCAGTCGTTGGCTACTTTTTTACGAAAGCGATGGGTATAGTGTGCAGAATATAACTTGGATTCTTCAGGCAGATCGGAACGCAAGACATCTCCCACCAGCATCATCGTGGTCAGAGACCACTCTTGGACCCGCACTTCATCAACCACTTTGGCTAAAGTGCTTCGGTGTATTCGTTGTTCTGGCCAAGTGGCTTTGTAGATCAATGCGATCGGAGTATCTTCCTCATAATGTTCCCGTAGTGTTTGTACGATTTTAGGAAGATGCGGTCCTGAAAGAAAAATACATAACGTTGCGTTGTGAGATGCCAAAGTATCCAACGTTTCTCCATCGGGGACACTAGACGCTCTCCCAGCAGTTCGCGTGAGTATGATCGATTGCGATACATTAGGTTTCGTCAATTCGGTCGATAAACACGATGCTGCTGCTGTAAACGATGACACACCAGGCACCACTTCATAAGGTATCTGCATCGCTTCCAGACGCCGCATTTGCTCTGCCGTGGCTCCATAAATTGCGGGGTCTCCTGAATGGACACGAGCCACATCCCATCCATTTTGCTGCGCACGCTCATAACAAGCCATTTGCTCTTCTAGGTTGAGCGAGGCGGTATTGACAATTTCCGCGTTCGACTTGCAGTAATCCAAAATATCTTCACTCACCAATGAACCGGCATACATCACCATCGGAACTCGTTCTAAAACCTTGACCCCGCGAACTGTGATCAAATCAGCCGCACCGGGTCCGGCTCCAATAAAGTACACTTTCATAGATACCACTCTTTCCTTTCTCATGAATGACGCTTTTCTCTAGGAGCGCGACGAATCAACATGGTGGACAAATACCCAGAATCTGCTTCAGCAGACAACTGAGACACATCCGCACATAACCGTTCCTCTTCAAAACCAAGCCGCCGGGCAAACACACAATGCTGCGCAATCCCCATCGAGTGCAAAAGTGCCAAAACTTGAGGAAGCCGCTTCCCGATTTTCATCAGTACAACAATATCATGCGTTTCGATATCACGACGTAGATATTCCATGTCGTCTGGACAAGGTAGAATCAAGGTACGTTCTTTCCCCTCACCCAAAGGCCAATTCAAGGCTGCTGCTACAGAGGCATAACTCGTGATTCCAGGAAACGTTTTATGGGGAACATCTGGAAGTACATCCTGTAGAGCAGCGATGGTGTAACCATAGGTCGAATACGTTAATGCATCCCCTAAGGTGAGATATCCCACATTTTTTTGTTGTTTGAGTAATTCAGCAAGCTCTTGAGCTAGTTCCAAGTAGTGTTGACGCAAAACGTTCCGATCCGGATCCATCTTAAATGCGACCTCCTGGAACTCAGCTTTAGGTAGTTCCAACCCTCGTAAACACCAGAGTGCTGCCGACGTTTCTTGAGAGGTCGCACGCGGGTATACAATCACCTCGCATGTCTGCAACGCTTGCAGTGCTGCAACAGGGATCATTCCTGAAATACCGGGTCCCACTCCGACGCCATAAAACGTTCCTAATGTTGAATTGGGATTTATTGTCATTTTCCTGTCTTTCACATGAGAGGGATTGCTAAAAACACGAACTACAAATCATTTAGCTAGATCGCCCCCGCAGTAATGTTCCATCAATTTTGAAGAGTCGGATGTTTACCTGTTCTATGGCAAAAACACGTTCTTGCACCAAAGCCGCAATCTGCATTTCGACATAATCCCAAAAAGCAGTTGATGACCTTTCCATTTCTAAAATCCGAATGACCTGTTCCACTGTGGTTGCCTGTTGGCATTGTTCGATGAGTTTTTGATCAAAACCAAATGATTCCGCTGCTTGACACACTGCGGGCATTGCCATTTGGCTCACTCCAGAGTGAGTATCCCAATCGCCATTGAGTAACTTGGCTAATTTGCCTGGATGCCCAGCAATCCATAATTGGGGCAACGTGTATCCAGCGTCCTTCAGTTGCCGATCCAAAGCATCGAGCGCAAATCCAACAAAGTTGGCCATTTGCACAACGTGTGTCAGGGGGAGCCCTAAAGTTTTCAGCGCAAACTTTTGGCCTAAGTTTCCCGGAGCGAATACTATGGATTCTGGATGATTTGCCAAGGCAATACGGATGTATAAATCAATTGACGCCAACCACGAAGATAAGGACTTCGGTTCCACAATTCCAGTGGTCCCTAAAATCGAGATCCCACCCACAATCCCTAATCGAGGGTTATATGTCTTTTTAGCGAGTTCTACTCCATTGTCACATCCTACTTCTAAATCAAAACCCTGCGCAGCATCACCTCCTGTTATGACAAGCACTTCTTCAACTGCATTTCGCATCATTTGTCGAGGAATGGGATTGATTGCCGGTTCGCCAACAGGAAATGCAAACCCGGGTTGGGTGATCGTACCAACCCCGACACCGGCAAAGAAACGAAGGATTTGGAGGTTGTTGGGACGAACCAAGACAAAAATTGTTGCCCTATGTGTCACATCAGGATCATCTCCAGCATCTTTCACGACAGAGGCTTTGATTCTTCCATCACTTTGTTGTTCGATTTGTTGAATCGGCACCGTTACATAGTGCAAGCCATCTACCAGATTCACCTGCACCACAGACGGCTCTTGGTCGAGTAACAACTTTAATAACGCTGCCTTCGAGGCAGCCGTTGCACAAGTGCCAGTCGTGATACCACGACGTAAGCCATTGTCAGCACGTATATTAAAATCAAAGGGCTTGCGCTCAGAGGAGGTCATGCCTTGGGGGGGTGAATCAATAGGTGAAATAATCAAGATAATGCGAGACGATTGACAGCTTGGATCAGTAAGGCATTCACTGCCGCAGCAGCCCAAGGTGACCCTCCACGATTTCCATAATTCGTAATTTGTGGTGTGTCCACACATTGATGCAGTGCTTCTTTACAGTCTTCCGTTCCAACAAATCCCACTGGAAGCCCAATCACCAAATGCGGACGCCATTGTTGTTCCTGAATCAACCGGACGGTTTCAAAAACTGCTGTAGGTGCATCTCCGATTGCCACAATGACCTCATCACCATACTTTTCCCAGGCTCTTCGGATTCCTGCAGCAGACCTTGTGATCGTGGAAGCTTCTGCCAAAAGATGAGTTTCTCGATCATGGACACCACATACAACATCCACTCCTAATTGTTGCAGCAACAATCGTTTCAGACCACTTTGTACCATAGTCACATCAGTGATAATTCGTATCCCTTGACTCAGTGAATTAACCCCAATCCCTACAGCACCCGGTGTAATACGGATTTCTTTGATAATCGAAAAATCCCCTGTGGTGTGTACAAGGCGTTGCAGCACAGGACGATGATTCTCTGGGTAAGAACTCCAGTCCATTCCGGTTTCAATGATCCCAAAGCTTTCTTGTTCTATTGGATGGGGTTGATATGGAACGATTTCCGGTTGCGGCTCGTGGTGGGAGTGCGTGTGATGCGAGGCGTCTTGGTGAGAATGCCTGTGATGGGAGTCCTTACCATTGGAGTAATTATGGGAGTGTTTTGCATTCAATCCACGAACGTGATGATGGTGTGCTTCCTGGACTTTCCCAACTTCGTTTTCATAACCGATAATTTGCACACGATACTTACAAAGACTACAATTCATCGCAGCTTTTCCTTCTACGCCTTCCTCAGCCCGTTCAGCCCAAACATTAGCGACATGCGAGTGAACTCCTAAGTATCCAGCTTTTAAAATTTCGATTTGTGGATGCTCTTGACTGACCACATCGGCAGCCTGATAAATACGCTTGATCAAGACTCCAGTGAACAGAAAGTATGGAATCACAATGAGACGAGAAAATCCCATTTTTGCCGCAAATTCCAAACCACTTTGCACTTTAGGTCTTGCTGTCCCTGAATAACAAACGTAAGACGCGCCAAATCCCATTCCCTCTTCCACCATTCGAGCGAGCTTATAAACGTTTGAATTGACATCGGAATCTGTGGTTCCCCTACCTACCACAACGAGCAAGGTGTCTTCTCGTTTGATCATACGTTGAGCTTGCGCTTCTGCCTGGATGATGCGTTCTTGGAAGAGTTGTAACAGTAACGGACTGATCCCCATTTCGGCACTGTAAAAAAATTCAATATCTGGAAATTCTTTTTTCATACTCAGTAATTCCACTGGCATATCATTTTTGCCATGACTGGCAGCAAACAAAATACCAGGAACCATGACTACTTTTTTGGAACCCCTACGAATATTTTCTCGAATGGCTTCATCAATCGTTGGTGTCGCAAACTCCAAGAAACCATGGGTTATAACGTGCCTTCTGTTTTGTTGCTTGAATAGCGAAACCGTTTCTTCAAATTCACGGACACCATCTTTATCTCGACTGCCGTGCCCTGCAATGACAATTCCATAATTTTCGTTTGAGTTGGTTTGGTTCGACTCCTGCATTTTTGTTTCCTAGCTTAGATAAAGTTACGTATTTTCTAGATAGATATATCGAATCATGACTGGCAATATTAAAGGACATTTGGAACAAAAACTACAAATCGAAAGTTATTTTTTTCACTTGACAACCCCAAAATCCTAACCCAGAATACTCAAAATTTCACATCGTTCGATTTTCTCAACAACTGCTTGAAAGAATTTTCTCATGAACGCTCGATTATCCGCACTCTTATTTTTATTACTCTTAGCTTCATCTGAATGAAGAGAGCCTCAGTGCGGAACAATCGAATACACTGTGGGTTCTGCCCACAGTTTAAAAAAGCCGTGGGCATCCCCCACGGCTTTTTTTTTGCCCTTTTTCATAGGAGGTTTCCATGAACAGAATGCCAATTCAAAAATATCAACCTTACCCCAAGGTTGATCTGCCCGATCGTCAATGGCCAACTCAAACGATTAGTACCGCTCCCATATGGTGTAGTGTCGATTTGCGGGACGGCAATCAAGCCTTAATCAATCCCATGACACTCACCCAAAAATTGGAGATGTTTCAGTTACTGGTCAACATGGGATTCAAAGAAATTGAAGTTGGCTTTCCTTCTGCTGCTCAAGTTGAATGGGACTTCCTACGCAAATTAATTGATGACAACCTCATTCCAGAAGATGTCACTGTCCAAGTGCTGGTCCAATGCCGAGAGCATTTGATACGCAAAACCTTTGAGGCTTTGAGAGGCACCCATCGCGCAATTGTGCATATTTATAATTCCACTTCAGAATTGCAGCGCCGGGTTGTTTTTCGCAAAGATAAATCCGAGATCATCGAAATTGCTGCTAACGGAGCGAAGCTTGTGAAATCACTAGCAGAGGCTATAGAAGGTACGGAGATCGTATTTCAATATTCCCCCGAAAGCTTCACCGGGACGGAGTTGGATTTTTCGCTCGAAATCTGTGAAGCCGTTTTAGATGTATGGCAACCGACACCAGAAAAACGAGCTATCATCAATCTGCCCGCGACTGTAGAAATGTCCACTCCCAATATATTTGCCGACCGTATTGAGTGGTTCAGCAAAAATGTCAAGAATCGAGAGTCCATTATACTCAGTGTTCACCCTCACAATGATCGAGGGACTGCCATCGCAGCTGCCGAATTGGCTTTAATGGCAGGGGCAGATCGCGTTGAAGGCACCCTGTTTGGCAATGGAGAACGTACTGGCAATTTGGATATACTGACTCTCGCCCTCAATCTCTTCTCCCAAGGGGTTGACCCGCATTTGGATGTACACAATATCCAAAAACTCATTGATGTTTACCAACGTTGTACCCAATTGCCAGTTCATGATCGCCATCCCTACGCCGGACAGTTGGTGTATACTGCTTTTTCTGGTTCTCACCAAGATGCGATTAATAAAGGGATGCAATCCTACAATCTTAAAGCATCAGAATCACCGGATTCCGAATTGTGGGAAGTACCATACCTGCCTATCGATCCTCGCGACGTGGGACGCACTTATGAAGCAATTATTCGGATCAACAGTCAGTCTGGCAAAGGTGGGGTCGCCTACATTATGGAGCAAGAACTAGGTTATAAACTCCCTAAATCGATGCATCCAGAGTTTGGTAAAGTGGTGCAAGCCTACTCTGACAAAGTTGAAAGAGAAGTCCTTCCACATGAAATCTTTCAATGTTTCAAACAAGAATACCTGGATGCGACCAGTCCAATTTTTCTGAAGCGGTGTCAATTGCATACCATTCCTTCCAACCAAGCAGAAACGCAGGTGCAAGTACAAGTGCAGGCTTGGGTTACGGTGGACAATCAAGGACATAAAATCGTAGGAACGGGAAATGGCCCCATTGATGCCTTTTCACATGGTATCAAGGAAGCAGGTCTGGCCCATTATAAATTGCTTTCCTATGATGAACATGCCCTCAGTACAGGATCCAATTCACAAGCAGTGGCCTATATCCAAATCGAGGCTGAAAATGGAAACGAATATTTTGGTGTAGGAGAAGATTCCGATATCACAATTGCTTCTATCAAAGCAATTTTAAGTGCATTGAACCGTGTTCATGCGGAGCAAACATTTCGAGCCGTTCCACTGGAAACCACTGAATCGATTTCTGGTGACAAACGTCTTTCCCAAATGATTGTTTGATGGAGCTTCCCTCTTGAATGAAGATTAGCTTGGGTTAAGCAGATAGCGAATCCAAACGTTCTCTCCAAATTTCTTGGATTGTTTCTGGTAATATCATGGGGTCAAAAGGTTTATAGATCACGCCTAAGGCCCCTTTCTCACGGTATTCTGCAACCTCATGTGATTGCACTTTGGCCGTCATAAAAACAACAGGAATTTGAGAAGTCGTTGGGTCTTCTCTCAATTTCTGTAAGGTGGTAAGTCCATCCATATCTGGCATCATCACATCCATCAGAACCATGTCAGGCGCAAAAGATTGCAACCGTTCTAAAGCAGATAACCCCGAGTCACAGATTTCCACGCTGAACCCACCTATTTTTTCCAGCACGACACGTGCTATTGCTTGAATATCCAAATCATCATCAACGTAGAGGATACTTTTTAAACTTTCTGACATCATACGCACTTCCTTTCCGTAAGAAGAATGCTGTTGATAGAGGGGTCAATCTTGAAGCGATTTTCTATCATTCCAAATGGGTAATATAAAAAAGAATGTAGAGCCTTGGTTCTCGATTGATTCGAATCCGATTTCACCTCCCAACGTTTCAATAATAGTCTTACTGATATAAAGACCCAGCCCGGTTCCCCCCTTCTTCTGCTGAGAAGATTTTGCCTGAGAGAACTTCTTAAAAATCCGGTCTTTGAAGCTCTCAGGGATGCCGCTGCCTTCATCCTGAACGGCCACAGAAACGAATTTATCGTTATGTTCAGTTCGAATCGTAACGGTCCCTTTCTGAGGAGAGAATTTGATAGCATTGGAAATGAGATTGTTGAGAACCTGTATCAGTCGATCACTATCAACATTCACTGTCACATCTGAATTAGTCGCCAGTTCAAGATGGACTCCGAACTGAATCGCATAGGCATGATTGCCAGAAACCGACTCTTTCAAAAGATTCACGAGCGAGATTGGCTTGAGATGGAAATCTTTGGCACCTGACTGGATTTTATTGATTTCTAAGATGTCACTGATTAAACGCAGTAATAGATTACTATTTCTATCTGCAATTTCGACTAGCTCTTTGGCGGCTTTAGGAATTTCTCCAACCACTCCGCCTTTTAACAATCCCAATGCTCCGCGAATCGATGTCAAAGGGGTTCGCAACTCATGATTAACCGTAGAAATGAAGTCATTTTTGATAGAGTCGTGTTTCTTTCTCTCCGTGATATCTCGAAACGTAGCTACATAGAACGGTTGGGTCACATCCTTGGTTTTCGAAACCATCACTTCCATAGGAAACATCGTGCCGTCCGCACGCAAGCCAATCATTTCACGCACTGTATTTGCCACCAGAATATCTAGGCGTTCTGGAGCAAAAAAATCGTAATACGACCGCTGAGAGAAAACCGTTGAATTGTCCAATAGTATTTTAATACTTTTTTCCTTCACTTGCGATTCAGGATAGCCAAACAAGGTCTCAGCAGCAGGATTAAAACTCAGAATTTCTAGATCTTTTCTAGAAAACGAGACAATTCCATCACGGACTGTATCAACGATCAAATTGTTGTGATTGATTGCAAGCTCCAGTTCATCCATCACGGCGTTATAGTGCAGAGCAATCTGCCCTACCTCAGTGAATGGCTCTACTGGAATACGAAGGCTTAAGTCTCCGGTTCTTGCCTGATTCTCCAACGTTCTAAATAGATCATACAATTCGGTACTCGCCCCATGTTCCGTGATATTCAGCCCTTGGTATTCGTTGTCTCTTGAGACCCTCAAAGGATAGCGGTAATTATAGAATTTAACGAACATGTAGGTCAGGGAAAAGGTCCACAGACCACAAACCAAAATACCAAGTATTTGGCTCTGAATCTGTTCCAATCGTGATAGTCCTGTGCCAAGCTTTTCCAGGTTACCAAATATCCCTACAGCTAAAGTTCCCCATATTCCTGCACCTAAGTGTACTGGAATCGCTCCAACCGCATCATCAATCCTTAAACGAATGAGAACTTTATCGGTTATCCACATGATTAGCCCACCAATGCCTCCAATCAATACTGCCCCTGTTGCTTCTATTGCATGGCAGGAAGCAGTTACTGCAACTAGTCCGGCTAAGGCACCATTGATTCCCAAATTTACTTCGATAATCTCTTTTCGTACAAATGCTATTGCAACTGGAGCAAACAACCCAGCAGCTCCCCCCAGCAGTGTATTCGCAATAATCCCAGGGACTTGTTCATTGAGTGCAAGTGTGCTGCCCCCATTAAATCCAAACCACCCAAACCAAAGCAACAAAGCTCCTAACATGGCAAGAGGTATGTTGGAGCCAGGGATTTTTCGGGGTTTGCCATCAGGTGCAAATCTTCCTGTTCTCGAACCTAAAATAGCTAGTGTGGCTAAGCTAACCCATCCTCCAACACTATGCACTACTGTAGAGCCAGCAAAATCCACAAAACCTTTTTGAGCCAGCCAACCAGAAGTTCCCGTGTCACCTGCTGAATTCCAAACCCAATGGCCAAATATAGGATATACAATTGTCGATACCCATATTGTAATGACAAGGTATCCTGTAAACTTCATTCTTTCTGCAACTGCTCCAGAAAGAATCGTAACTGCTGTGCTACAAAACATCACCTGGAATAGAAATAGAACTGCTGTCCAGTAATCACCTTCTCCTACTTCAGGAAAGAAGGAGGTGGTTCCAATCCAACCGTTGTAGGAACTGCCAAACATCAAGGCATATCCGACAGCCCAAAACAATAGAATGGAGAGTCCCACATCACTCATGTTTTTCATTGCAACATTGATGTTGTTTTTACTTCGAGTGAACCCTGCCTCTAAACATAAAAACCCTGGCTGCATCAGAAAAACGAGCCCAGCACTAATTGCAATCCACAAAATATCTAGGTAATTTTCCATAATTTTGTCATTAATATTAATGGGAAGACTTTATTTAGAATTTTAGTAGAAGAGATTGGCTGCATTATCTATTCCAATTGATACGAAGAGCTTTCGACAGGCAACAATGCCAGATAGGGTCAATTGGATAATACCTATTCAAAGAAAACCAAACTTATAAGTATAGTAAAAAGACATCACATCCTAAAATTTATTGACAAGCAACTCCCAAAATTTAGACAGATGACTAAAAAATGATCAAAAGCATACAGAAATAACCTTCTGTTTAGGTGGGTCTATTGTCACTTTTTGCCATTGCTCGCCCTTCACCTGTCAAAACCCAATCAATACTGATATTAAACGCCAATTTTAGCGAATAAAAGAATTCTCCTCCTGGCATATTTTTGCCACTCTCTACTTTGCTAATATATGCCATTGAAGTGTGTAATACTTTCGCAAACTCAGCCTGAGACATACTATTGACTTGACGTACTTGTCGAATTCTCACTCCCACTGCTCTCCTCAACTCTGCTCGATTAACAGAAACCCCTCCACTTACTGAGATACTGGGATTAAGTGTTCCTAGCTGCATCGGCCCCGAGCCATCCATCAACCAAGGCAGGCTAATATTGAACTCTTTCGTGATTCTATACATAATTTCACTATTGATCAAAATCTGATCTTTCTCATAAT
This sequence comes from SAR324 cluster bacterium, assembly GCA_028281495.1. GTDB lineage: Bacteria > SAR324 > SAR324 > SAR324 > NAC60-12 > JANQJU01. Next base: position 56,099 of record JANQJU010000029.1, on the reverse strand, counting down.
AACGAAGAGTTCTTTCTGAAATATCGATCATTTTTGCAAGCTGGCTTTGATTCAACCCTAGTTTTTTCCTAATGTATCGAAGCCTTTGTCCTTGAGACATTGGTTTTTTTAGAGAATGAATTACTTATTTTGCCCTTGACAACCAGCAATATTTTGCCGATATTGAATTAATTCAAACGGCAATTTATTGCTGGTATCTCATACAACCATATCGACAATGTTTAAGGATGAATTTAATCACTGTTCTCAACCATACGCTGGGGCGAACGGTAGCAGACCTACAGTTTGAGAACAATAGAAAACCTGGGAGCGATACGGAGTTGGATACTGGAGCAAAAATACGGGATTTAGGCTATAAATTCTCGGGTCTAACCTTGTATTCCATATCTCATTCTGACTCCCTTAAACGAAGGCTGGAGAGGGACCATGATAAAAGAACTGAACAAATTATTAGGAAACGAAGCAACAATGAGACTGCTCTCTCGTTACGGAGGATTACAGATATATATTCCTAAAAAACTAAAACAAAACCATGCTATCACCTTAGCTATTGGTCAAGAAGCTGCGGACAAACTTGCAGAACGTTTTGGAGGAGATAATGTAGAGTTGCCAATGTGGAATAGACCTTTTCAAGAACGTCGGAAAGAGAGAATCAATGAAATGCACAAACAAGGCATTCCTGTGCAACAAATAGCTCAAAGGGTGGGATGTAGTCGCCGCTATGTTTACTTTACGATTGCAGATAATCATTCATGAAAGGAAGTATCCAAGGCTTATTCTTATAAACATATCCACAGTTTCTACTGCATCTATTCAATAAAAAGCTTGTACTCACCACATATACTGTATATTAATGTGGATTTTTCTGATTTTGGCTAAATCCAAAATTTATTGTAGTGCAAATGTGAATAGGAGAAATATGTACGCCATTATTCAGACAGGAGGCAAACAATATCAAGTAGAACCGGGTAGTGTGATTCGGATGGAATTTCTCCATAACGACCCTGGAGCACAGTTTACAACAGATCAAGTATTGCTTTTGAACAATGACTCGGAAATCAAGGTCGGGACCCCTGTGGTTCCAGGCGTTTCAGTAAAAGGTACCATTGTTAAACACATAAAAGGCAAAAAAATTATTGTATTTAAAATGAAACGTAGGAAAGGATATCGTCGTACCCAAGGGCATCGACACCAGTACACAGACGTCAAAATTGATTCCATTGATATTAACTAAACAGTAGGAGTAGCACCATGGCCCATAAAAAAGCAGGTGGAAGTAGTCGCAACGGAAGAGATTCCTGTGGAAAACGGCGAGGAGTAAAAAAGTTTGGAGGAGAATTTGTAAAAGGAGGAACCATATTAGTCAGACAAGTTGGCTCAACATTTCATGCGGGGAAAAATGTTGGGACTGGTAGAGACTATACCCTATTTGCAACCATAGATGGGTTTGTAACATTTTCTAAGCAGAGGACTCGTAAATTTGTTCATATCGTTCCCGTCCAATTATGAAAATGCTTCCACGTGCTCTTTCAGGGATCAAACCTACAGGTATGCCTCATCTGGGGAATTACTTAGGTATGATCAAGCCTGCTTTGAAGCTGCAAGAAACCCATGAGACCTTTTATTTCATTGCAGACTACCATGCTTTGACCACTCAACCAGACCCACAAAAACTGCGCTCTCATACTTATGACTTAGTAGCTACCTTTGTTGCACTAGGTATGGATATTGAGAAGCATACTTTATTTAAGCAATCTGACATTCCAGAGGTCACAGAGTTAACTTGGTTGCTTTCTTGTGTTACTCCAAAAGGGCTTTTAGAACGGGCCCATGCGTACAAAGATGCTATTGCCAAGAACATTGATGCAAATCACGGTTTGTTTAGCTACCCTGCGTTGATGGCAGCGGATATTTTAATCTACGATTCGGATTACGTCCCCGTTGGCAAGGATCAAAAGCAACATTTAGAAATCACACGAGATATTGCTAGCCGATTTAACCATATTTATGGGGACACTCTAGTAATTCCAGAGCCTGTGATTGCACCGGAAGTTGCTACCATTCCTGGCTTGGATGGTCAAAAAATGAGTAAATCCTACAACAACACTATCCCACTTTTCCTGCCAGAAAAAAAGCTTCGAAAATTGATTATGAAAATTGTCACAGATTCGAAATCTGTAGATGATCCGAAAGATCCTAATACCTGCAATGTATTTTCACTTTTTAAATTTTTTGCAACTCCAGAAGAGCACCTCTTGCTCTCCAATCAATACCAAGCAGGTGGTTTAGGATATGGCGAAGCGAAGCAGATTTGTTTTGAAGTCATCAATAGAGAATTAAAAACAGCACGTAATACTTACTTTTCCATTCGCAGCGATGAAGAAAAACTTAATCAAATATTGAGACAAGGATGCAATAAGGCAAAAAAAATTGCACAAGAAGTTTTGGATCGTACTCGAATGAAGGTCGGCCTTTAATCTTTTTATAAAGTTTTCGTACTAATGAGCCTGAAAACAAACATTATTCCTGATGTTCTTGCGCATCGTTATGCTAGCCAAGAGATGTGCCAGTTATGGTCACCACAAGGCAAGTATTTGTTAGAACGTGAGTTTTGGATTGCAGTTATGAAGGCCCAACGTGATTTAGGAGTGGACATTCCACAAGAAGCAATTCAAGCGTATGAGCTCGTGAAGGGCAAAATTGATATACCAAGTATTGAAAATCGAGAACGAATTCTTAAGCATGACGTGAAAGCACGGTTAGAGGAGTTTTGTGAGCTTGCTGGCCATCAGCATATCCACAAAGGTATGACTAGCCGTGATTTGACAGATAATGTAGAGCAACTTCAGATATACAACTCATTGAAGCTGATTTCTAATAAATATGCTACTATCTTGCACCATATGTCCGCATGGTCTTTGCGCTATCAAGAAACTATTATTGTTGGCAGGACTCACAATGTTCCAGCCCAACCCACAACACTTGGAAAACGCATTGCTATGTTTGGCCAAGAAATGTTGCTCGCATTTCGACGACTAGAGCATCAGCTTACCAATTACCCCATACGGGGCATACAAGGAGCAGTCGGTACACAACTTGACCAATGGGTACTTCTAAACAATAGCTCCGAAAGCGTTAGGGAGCTAAGTCAAAAAGTACGCCATTATTTAGGTTTTACCCATACTTTGAATGCAGTTGGTCAGGTTTACCCTCGCAGCCTAGATTATGAAGTTGTTAGTTGTCTTTATTTACTTAGCTCAGGCATTGCTAACTTTGCAAAAACACTTAGGTTGATGGCGGGGCATGAACTCGCAACAGAGGGATTTCAGATGGGGCAAGTAGGCTCTTCAGCAATGCCACATAAGACTAATATGAGAAGCTCAGAACGTATCAACGGATTTCATCAAATTCTTAATGGATATGTTAATATGCTCATGGGTTTAGCTGGAGATCAATGGAATGAAGGAGATGTTGCAGATTCAATAGTTCGAAGGGTAGCCTTACCAGGGGCCATGTTTGCTATGGATGGACAGTTAGATACAATGCTGACAATTCTCAAAGAAATGGGATTTTATGAAGCTATGATCGAGCAAGAACTTTCCAAGTACCTACCTTTTTTAGCTACCACTACTATTCTTATGGAATCAGTTCGGCGTGGTATTGGTCGAGAATTTGCTCACGAAATTATTAAAGAACATGCAGTTGCAACGGCAAATGATATGCGTAACCAGCCTCATCAAATAAACGACCTGCCAGAGCGACTAGCAGCTGACGAACGTCTACCACTGAATAAAAAAGAAATTCACGACATATTACAAGATACAAACCGTTATTTAGCTTCAGCAAGTACACAAGTAAACATTTTTGTTCATGAAGTTAAAAAAATTGTCCAGAGATATCCTCATGCACAAATTTATCAACCGCCTTCCATAGTATGAAGTTGTGTTTCATCTAATAAGTTGAACTTGCATGTAGTTTATCGGTGGATTAGATTTAGATTTAAATAACATTTCAAACTCTGTTTCGATGTTGTTTTCATTGTAAACACTACAATGCAAATCTTCAGTTTGTTCTACAATTTTGTACTCTGGAAAACTCTTTAACATCTCCAAAACAGATTCAAAGTATTCTCTATGGTCCGTTTTAAAAAAAAGGATCCCTTTAGATTTAAGTAAACTGGAAGCAGTTTTAAAAAAAAAAGGATTCAGCAATCGATGCTTTTTTTGAGATTTTTTTGCCCAAGGATCTGGAAAGTTAATATGGATATAATCAATTGAATCTTGTTTTAGATACTTCTCCAAATTCTCTCCCCTCTCTCTCAATAGAAATATATTTGTACATCCATTTCTCCTAATTTTATTAGCAGCCTTCACAAGGCGTTTATAACGAAGCTCAAGACCTATGAAATAATGTTCTGTAAACCTCAGAGCCATTTCTGATATATATTTCCCTGAACCACAACCAATTTCTACATGAACTTTGTAATTTACAAAACCTCTTTCCAACCATATATTTTGTAGTTGTCTAGGTTCAGGATCAGGGAAAATAATATCTGGATAAGAATAAATATGTGAGGTGTATGGATTACTACGAACTCTATGCTCAAAGATATTGGGTGATAAATTACGATTATTAAATGAACGATATGTCATCAATATGAGAAAACAATTGTATCAGTTTAAAGGAGAGAAAGGGATGGAAATGACATTATCTTTGAGGTTGTTCAGCTGCTGCTAGATCTACAAAATAAAAGTAAGACTCTTCATCATCATCGAATACATAAGGTGCATCGTATTCTTCACACCAAAATTCTGGTAAACCTTCTTCACGATCATATTCAGACATTTCGATAAGAAAATCTTTTTGAATATCACCTTCTTCGCAATAGTGAGGAGCGTAAACGGACTTAACTTTGACACGGGAAGTAAAGTTGGGAATCATAGTCATTTGATAGACTACAACAGGAGGACATTCTTCAAAAATCATTTCGATACTTGGCTCAACCTTCTCGATAGCAGTAATCCATTCGCGAACTCCAGTAGAATTAATCCGAGTGACATCTTTTAAATTTAATATCATTGAAGCCCCTTTGAACTCAAATAAAGGGTCAAATTTCGCAAATTCGTTAATCACACCTTTCAGATAAAACCTATTGTCTTCTTGCGTGATTTTTAATTCCATATCGTTTCCATCACCCGTAATGAGAAAGTTAATCTAAATCAGCTTATCTGTACATCCTGATGTAGAACATAAAGTCATATGAATTAGCTACAAAGATGAACAATAGCAATTAGTAGGCCTAACACTTCCACGTAAGAGGATCAATACCTTTATTTACATTAGAAATCAACTTCTAGAGAGTTAACTTCGCGCATTTTAATAGAAACCAAGCTATCCCACAATAGGTATTTTTTTACAGTATAAATTGGCATCAGCTTAGTGGGCTTCCAACCAATTCTGACCTGTGCCAATCTCTGTGACCAATGGCACTTCCAGGTCCACAACGTTTTCCATTTCCTCCTTAACTAATATGCATATCCGGTCTTGATCTGTTTGCAGTGTATCAAAAACCAGTTCGTCATGCACTGTTAAAATCATGCGTGCTTGCAGTTCCTCTTCTTTAAGACGATGATGAATCGCAACCATCGCCATCTTGATTATTTCAGCAGCACTTCCCTGAATTGGTGTATTAATCGCCGCCCCTTCAGCCATTCTTTTTGCAAGACCTTTTCCATTGATATCAGGTAGATAACGTCTTCGACCCATTAAAGTCGAGGCATACCCTTCTTTTCTCGCCTGTTCGAGAAATAGCTCTTGTAAAGCATGAATGGTTGCATATTTCTGGAAATACTTCTCGATAAACTGCTTTGCTTCGTTTCTTGAGGTTTGGGTCACTATCGCTAATCGTTCGGGCCCCATTCGATAAATCAAACCAAAATTTACTTCTTTTGCAGCTGAGCGCATTTCACGATTCACTTGCTCCAATGACACATTAAAAATTGCAGATGCCGTTAAAGCGTGAATGTCAAGGTTTTGATGATAAGCTTCCAAAAAGACAGGGTCCTTTGAGTAGTGGGCTACAATTCTCAGTTCTATTTGACTGTAGTCAGCCGAGATGAGAACGTGGTCATCACTTGAAGGAATAAACAATTTACGAATTCTTTGACCATCAATTTTTCGGATAGGTATATTTTGCAGATTTGGCTTATCCGATGCTAAACGTCCCGTTGCAGCAACTGTTTGACGAAATGAGGAATGAATGCGTTGTGTCGTACGATTAACAAAAGTAGGAAGTTGGTCAACATAAGTATTTTTCAGTTTGTTGAGTTCTCTGTATCGAAGAATCATATGAGGCAAAGGGTATTTGCTCATTTTCTCCAATGTCTCTTCATCTGTAGACATTCCATTTCCTAATTTTATTTTTTTTGGGCGGACACCACAGGCTTTGTGTAAAGCTAGTTTTTCATATAAAACCTGTTGCAACTCTATCACTGAGTTTATGTTAAATGTTTCATCAGCTTCCTTGTAAATTGAATTGCTAAGCTCTTCCAAACGTTCTTCCAAATCTTCTGCAATTTCTTGGACATTCCTTTGATCAAAGGAAACTCCCGTTATTTCCATATCTGCTAAGACTTTCACTAAAGGCATTTCAATATGCTGAAAAGATGAAAGCATATTTGTTTGAGAAAGTTGATTCTGTAGCATCTGATACAATTGAAAAATCAAATCCGCATTTTCACAATGATAGTTATAGTGTGCGATACTATCGGACTCAATCATTACCAGCTGTTGGTTTTTCCCTGCACTCTCTCTTTGGTGAAATCTTTCACGACGTAATTTACGAATCGCGAGTTTAGCCAAACTATGATCACGCTCCGAATCAACAAGGTGGGCCGCAATCATTGTATCAAATTCCATCCCCTGAACGTTGATATCTTCACATTGCAACAATTGATTTGCTAACTTCAGATTATGGCCTATTTTGCGTAGATGTCGTGAGCCAAATATCTTATTTAGGAAAGATTGGATTTCATTTCTATAAGAAAACAATTCTTGTGACTGTATAGGCAAGAAAAAAGCACTCCCTGTCTCCATACAAAAAGCGATTCCAGTGATTCTATCATCCACTGGATTGCTTCCTGTTGCTGATAAATCAAAAGCTATACATTTTGCTGTTTCTAGTTGTTTTTCCAAGGCCTTGAACGACTCTAAAGAATCGACAATATTATAAGTTGTCTTAACTTTTGAAACAGGATCAGGGTCATTTTTAGAAACAATGGAACCTGATTGAAACCGCTTGAGAAAAGATTTGAATTCCAACTCTCCAAGAATCTCATGAAATTCTGAATTTTTATATAGCTCTGTATGGTTGAACTGCAATGCTTCCAAATTTAAATCTAGAGGGACTTGACAATCAATAGTCACAAGCTCTCTTGATAGATAGGCACTGTCCTGTCCAATAATTAAGTTTTCTTTCAACTTCTTTCCTTTAATATCCTCAAGATGGGCATAAACTTCATCGATTGAGCCATATTGCTGGATCAGCTTCTTTGCTGTCTTCTCACCAATTCCTCGGACACCAGGCACATTATCAGAGCTATCGCCCATCAAGCCTAAAACCTCGATTACCTGGCTAGGAGGGCCGCCAAATTTTTCTAGGACTGCATCTTCACCAAGAAATTTTCCTTCATGATTCAACATAACATTGTGCTTCGAAACCAGTTGCATATAGTCTTTATCACTGGTTACCATTACTCCTTCCAATCCTTGCTCGCTACACATACGCATAAGCGTTCCCACAATATCGTCTGCTTCATAACCAGATAAAATCAAATAGGGAAGATTTAGTGCGTTTACTAGTCTGGGCAAATATGGAAGCTGTTCTACTAAATCTTCTGGCATCTTCTCACGGGTGGCTTTGTATGCTGGAAATTTTCGATGCCGAAATGTTGGGTCTGGAGTATCAGCTACTACTGCCAAGTAATCAGGTTTTTCAGCTTCAATGATGCGGACCAATTGATTCAGAAAACCGTAAATTCCACTTGTATTAATTCCTTGAGAATTAATTAGTGGATTGCGAATCATGGCAAAATAACCTCTATACAAAATTGCCATAGAATCAATTGCAAATAATCTAGGCATACTATTCCTTCTGATCTTCCATATTATTTTGAATCAAGTGAGAAGCTTGCTGAGAATCTTGAATGACTCCCTTCCCATAGTAGTGCATTTCTCCAAGCATATACTGGGCTGCAGCATCCCCCTGCTCTGCTGCCATTCGAAACCATCTGGCAGCTTCAACCAAATTTTTACTAGTTCCGTGGCCATAGTAATACATCCAACCCAATTTGGATTGTGCCTTCAGATGTTTTTGCTCAGCAGCTAACAGCAGCCATTGCCTTGCTTTTTTATAATTTTTTCTAACTCCATAACCATGATAATACATCCATCCCAATCGATATTGAGCATCTTCACGTCCTTGCTGTGCCAATGCCCACGTGTCTAAGGATTTTTTAATTTCCGATTTTCCAGCTTTGTTTTCAAGTGTGTTTTTTGGGGATGGCTTTGATAAAGCCTGGTGAGACAGATGAAGAGGCTGTGATTGTTGTCCACCTGAATTAGGATAAAAAGATGAATGTTTAGAAGGCGGGAAAAACATCGAAAAAACTTCTGGGAAGTTGGTAGCATCAACCCTTTGAAGTCTTTGTTTAGCTTTGAAATGACCAGCCTTTGCTGCCGCTCGTAACCATTTCCAGATATCCCCAGCATTTGATTGTAATTTTGGTTGTCTCCAATATAAAGATATTAGCTGATGTTGCGCTGAAGTATGCCCTTGGGTGGCAGCTTGATAAAACCAACGGACCGCTCCTAATGAATTAGATTCTGTTCCATATCCGTATAAACGCATCCAGCCTAGTTGAAATTGAGCATCTGCATGATCTTGTGAAGCGGCTCTAAAAAACCAGTTCATCGCTTTCGAAAAATTCTGTTTCACTCCATACCCATGATAGTAAAACCTCCCTAATTGCATCTGTGCTTCGATATTGCCCTGCTTCGCCTGATTTTGATATAAGCGAAACTTGTTTTGTAACTCCAATTCTTTCTTTTTTTTGTTGCGAAGAACTCCTTTTCCGTAAAAAATACCAGTTTGCTGGATAGAGACTGGTTGTTTCTTACGATCTCTCAAGCGCTCTTGCAAAACACAGCCAGTAAAAACTAAATTGATCGAGAGATTAACCCCTATCCAAACGATACTTGGCACGCCCAAGAGTACTCTACAACAAATTCTCCAAACCATTCCCATAGCTGTTCCGGCCGCATTTCGGTTTGAATAAAAGACTGCCCTATATCCTGGATTGCAACAAAATTGATATATTCTTTCTCAGATTTTTTATCATGTAGAATAAGATCTTTGAATATAACTTCATTAATAGAGGGCAATTCTTTAGAAACAATAAAGGGTTTTAGAAAATTAACTATTCGATCTGCTTTATCATCTGGCAAGAGTTTCAATTTCTGTGAAACATACGTAGCGAAAACCATTCCAACACCTACAGCTTCTCCATGCAAATAAGTTTTATAATGTGTATGTGTTTCCAAAAGATGGCCCAGTGTATGTCCAAAGTTCAACGTAGCACGCAACCCTTTTTCTTTTTCATCTTTTTCAACTACTTGAGATTTAACCCGGCACGAAGCATAAATTGCTTGTTCTATTGCACTTAAATCGAACGTATCGAGCAGGTTAGTATGTTCTTCTAAAAATGAAAACAAAGCTACGTCGTGAATAATGCCATGTTTTACCAGTTCCAAAAAACCTGCATACATCTCACGTCTTGGAAGAGTACGCAGGAAATCAAGTTCCATGCATACATAAACCGGTTGTTTGAAAGCCCCGATTGTATTCTTGCCTAAGGCATGATTCACAGCAGTTTTTCCCCCAACACTGCTATCAACCTGGGCTAATAGTGTTGTAGGAATCTGGAGGTAAGAAATACCACGCATAAAAATAGCAGCGGCAAAGCCCGTCATGTCACCGATCACTCCCCCGCCAAATGCAATTAACAGAGTCTGTCTATTGGCCCTTTTTTCTATCAGAAAATCAAAAATATGATTCAATGTCTCTAAACTTTTGTATTGTTCTCCATCGGGCAAGATACAGGTCTCTATCGATACACCAATAGGCTCTAAAATAGCTTCCAAATAGGAAGGATACAGCTCATGAATAGTTTTGTTCGTTACAATCACGATAAGCTCTGATGCAAATCTTTGCACGGCCTGTGGTAAGTATTGTTCAGCAATGCGAGATCCAATTTGGATTTTATATTCATTCCCAGGAATTCGGACGGAAAGTTCTTTCATAAATGCTTTCAGAATGGATTCAGTTTTTAAAAGTAAAATATCCCAGTAATCTGAATATGTGACATTGTGGGATAATTTCTCCCTTGGAGAGGTGTAGTTGCCCCTATACGTAGTTGATAAGGGAAGCTCACAAATGCCTTTTCCAAATCACTAAGATTACCGTACCCTAATTGTGCCTGGATGCTAGTAATAAAAAATGTATCATTCTGGCTTTCTCCATCAATCGAACTTCCTCCACCGCCCAAGTAATCGAAACGCCCTCCAGCGAACCAATTCGACCATTCATAGTTCAGATGATAACGTATATTTATTAGTGTATGGCCAAAATAGCTTCCCTTAATCCCTTCCAAAGTTTCTCTTTCACCTTCAAACTGATTCGTAAGCTCCAGATAAGGACCGTGGCGAAAACCCCGGATATAGGGATAAAAAATATAATTCACAAAACCTGACAAGTCAGTCTGACGGTCACCAATTGAGTTTGAGAAAACTCCTCGGGGTGTCCCCGTCTCGCCAGTTGGCAAAGTCAGCGAGAATCCACCTTGAAACAATCCATCATTCGTTGAAGAAAGAGTATAAATTACCCGGATAACGCTATCTCCTATTCCCGATGTTGAATCTGATTTCAAGTTGTCTACAGTCTTTTGAGACTTCTGATTCAATTCTAATAGGTCTTCCCCTCCAGCGACCTCTTCCACAAAGAGAGATGAGCTTTGCATTTTAGAAATGATAGGAATTTGAAGAGAAATTGACCAATCATGTGATATTCCGTAGCGAAGGCGAAAATCAAAACGAGATTCTTTTCGAGTGAGCTTACCTCCTATACGCTTACGGACATCTCTATCCCGAATCAACAACTCGTCAAGCGGAATCTGCTGTCCACTATTCCCATAAGCTTTACTATACTCTGGAGTCTGCTGCCACTTCAAATATACTTGCCATACCGAAGGAGGAAGAAGCTCTTCCTCGGATGCCCAAACAGCTGAAAGCTGAAGATTTAAAAAACAAATTAATAGTGCAAATAAGAAATGAAACCGAATAAAATTTTGTAACATAAGTTGAAGCACTAAAGAGATTAATTGAGAAACACTCACTTAGAAAATTTTAACCAACCTTCACGAATCAGATGCCAAAAGATTTTTTCTATGGGGAATCCAATTACATTATTATAAGAACCTTTAATTTCTTCCACCATTACAGTTCCTATCCCCTGGAAGGAATAAGCCCCAGCTTTATCCATTGCATCACCGGTTTCCACATACCAACGTATCCATTCAGAAGATAAAACAGCAAACTGCACCTCCGTGGCAACAAAGTCTTGTATATAGTGCCCAGACAAAGCATCCAAAATCGTGTAAGCAGAATACACAAGGTGAAGTTGGTCACTCAAAGCTTCTAGCATAAGTATTGCTTCAGCAGCATCTTTTGGTTTACCCAAAATCTGTTGATTGTAGAATACGCTTGTGTCTCCAGCTAAAATAATAGAATCGGCAAACTTAGGTTTTGCAGCTATTGCTTTCTCGTAGGAAAGCCGAAGTACATAGGCCGTCACTTCTTCATTTTGCAGTACGGCCTCATCAATATCTGGTGAGCAGCCCTCAAACTGAATTCCATAGCGTTGTAACAATTCGTGGCGGCGAGGAGAGGAAGAAGCGAGGCAAAACTTTCGGGTTTGCACAATCATGGATTCTATTCATCAAGAAAGGATTCAATTGGGCAGGAATGCTTGCTGGAGCTGCTGCGTAAACGCACTTTGAGGACGGTCTTCTTCTGTTGCAGCTTCTGGTTCATAGAAATTTTCGATGTAATAGTCGAATATTTTTTTGGCTACTGGCCCTGCTGCTTTAGCTCCCCCACCGCCATGCTCTACTAAAACGGCTACTGATATTTCTGGATTCTCTGCGGGGCCAAAGGCAACAAACCAAGCGTGATTTTGAAATGCACGAAGAGATTTTTTTTGTTTATCCCAATTTTTGGTAGTCTTATGGCTTACCACCTGAGCTGTTCCAGTTTTAGCAGCAATAAGCATTTTTTCAGATTGACTCACACGGGCAGTCCCACCACGCTCATTGACGGCCAAAACCATTCCTTCACGGAGTAATTGTAAATATTCTTTGTTAAAACCTAAGGGCTTCGGGACAGGAAGCGATTCTCGATTCATAACTAGCTGCGGCTGCACTCCCATACCATTATTCGCAATAATATTGATAAAGTTGATCAGCTGCATCGGAGTCGCACTAAGATAGCCTTGACCTATAGAGACTGGAGGCGTTTCTCCACGATACCACCTCTCACCAAATGTATTTAACTTCCACGCTTCGCTTGGTACTAGTCCTTGTTTTTCATTCGGAAGATTGATTCTGGTCGCTAAACCAAATCCAAATTTCTTTGCATAATCATGCAGTCGATCTACCCCAATTTCTTGAGCGACCTGATAGAAGAAAACATTACAAGACATCTGGACAGCTTTCCGAATATCAACAATTCCATGGCCTCCTCGCTCCCAAGACCAACATTTATAGGGAGTTCGTCGACCTTTAAGGTAGTAAAATCCATTACAAACATAAGTAGTATATTCGTTGATCACTCCCATATCTAGACCTGCATAACCTGTCACAAGTTTGAATGGAGAACCAGGCGGATAAGCTCCTTGAATGGCTTTATTTTCCAAGGGATGGTCCGGATTATTAGTTAAACGGTTCCAATTTTTACGGCTAATGCCTGCTGCAAAAAGATTTGGATTGAAATTAGGAAAACTCGCCATTGCTAAAATTTCACCAGTCTTAGGACGCATCACAACAACTGCACCACTCTGCCCTTGCATGGTTGTATGGACGAACTTTTGGAGTCGAGTATCGATTGTTAAATACAAGTCATCGCCCGAAATCGGATTGACTGGTTTATTCAAAATTCGCAACTCTCGGCCAACATTATCTACTTCGATTTGTTTGCCACCGTCCTTACCTATTAAAATCTCATTGTTCAAAAGTTCCATACCCGCTTGGCCAATGATTAGCCCTGAGCGGTCTTGATTTTTTGGCAAAGCATTTTCTTGTTCTTCGGAACGAACACCCACATATCCTAAGAGATGAGAAGCGATTTTATTGTGAGGGTAAAATCGTCTAGATTGAATGACAATCGATATCCCAGGAAAATCTTCTTGGTATGTCTCTACAATTACTGCCTTTCGATAGCCAAGATCTTCGTCAAGGATAATGGGCTTAAATGGAGCTTGGGAACGATTATCATGAACCTTTTTGCGTAAAGATGCATAAGGAATTTGTAAAGCATTCGAAAGGTTTTGAAGGGTTTGCTCTAAATTTCTTGTATCTTCCCGAATGAGCTGTAGTTGATATGCTGGACGATTATCTGCTAGGGCAACTCCATTTCTGTCATAAATTACTCCGCGTGGTGCTGCTTGTGGGACTAGCCGAATACGATTTCCTTGTGAAATTTCCTCGTAATCTTTTCCATTAAGAATCTGTAAATACCATAAACGGGATCCCAACAAAGAAAAGAGCAGGGTGATTATGACACCAATTACGGTTACCCTACTCCGAAAAAGTTGTATCTCATTAGGTTGTAGAGGGCTGATTTTCATCATTTGCTCATGGGCTTGAAGAAGAAGTCTGAATATTATCTTCTGGAGCTAGCTTCAATATTCGTTCCACTCGAATGATAATCATCAAAAGCGGAGGAGAAAGCAAACCGTGTATCAAAGACAGAGGTACTAAGACGCTTATAAAAAGCGTATTCCAAGACAGTGTAGGAGTCAACAGCTTGAGCAATGTAAGTGCACAGATACCTTCTAATAATGAAAGCAAGGCGACAAACAAAAATGTAGAAAAAATATTATTGTCGTAAAACCATTCTCCAATCCACCGCGTCAAAGACAGAATGAGGAAATAAGACAAACCATAGACTCCAAGCATCGAATGAGACAAAGCATCAGTTATAATCCCAAGAACCAGACCATAAAACAAAAGGAACGAGGATTTCCAACGTAGCATCAACAATAGAAGGACTATGAAAACCAAATCAATCTTGAGATCCCAAATTCGAAGGTAGCTACTAGCTGTTGCTTCGGTCCATAGACTTATGAGGCCGATAAGAATCCAAAATATAACTTTCATTGGTTGGGTATCGTAGGAGGGGGGGGTGGAGGTTCAACATGTTCCAAGACTACGAATGCCCCTTCGATTTTGTCAAAGTCAACCACGGGACGAATCTTTGCTGTTTGAAACAATTCATGTTCTTCACTTTCGATAGACGTGACAATCCCTACCAAAAGCCCTTTAGGAAATAATGCACTTAATCCATTTGTGACAATCCGATCTCCTTCTTTTATATCAGCCCTTAAATGGATACGTCGTAACTCTAAACCCTCATGGGTTCCGTAAACCAACCCTTTGGCACGAGTACGCTGAATAATTGCAGGAAATCGCATACGGCGATCCAAAATTAACTGAACGGTAGATTGGAAAGGGCTGACCGTCTGAATGCGACCGACCACTCCTTCTTTCAAAATCACCGCAAAATTGCGTTGTATACCATGGATGGAACCTCGGTTTATTTGCAGCGTTTGGTGGAAGTTATCAATCGACTCACCAATGACTTCAGTAAAGATCTTGCGGTTGGGATTCTGTTCGGCGAATTCTAGCTGGACTTTCAGTCGATGGTACTGAATCGACTCTTCAATGTACTGATTCACTTCTTCCTGAAGTGATGAAATCTGCTGGCGCAATTCTTTATTTTCTTTCTGCAATTGCACCAGATATAAGTACGAATTCGCTACCTCACTTGTAACAGAGAAAAGGTGATGAAACACAATTTGTATCGGATAAGTCACTGTCTGGGCTATACTCTGAATGCGAGAACCATCAGATGCCTGCCTAGCTTGAAATAGTAGAACAAGAGTTCCAACCAGAACGACCGCAATCGCAAAGGAGAGACGGTGTCTTTTGATCCAGTCAAACATTGTTCAAACTTTGATTAAGAAAATTGGATGATAGACACAGCGTATCGGGAAGAGCAGAATGAAAGCTATTAGGACATGGCGAGGTGGGTAGGGACAAGGCGTCAATCAATCGCAATTGAAGAAAGCAAATCGATTTCGTCCAAAACTTTACCCGTTCCCATTGCAACGCAGGTTAAAGGGTCTTCTGCATGAAATACAGGCAATCCTGTTTGCTCACGAAGTAGGACATCTAAGCCAGATAGCAAAGAACCACCACCAGCTAGCACTATTCCTTTATCTACAATATCCGACGCCAATTCGGGTGGAGTTCGCTCTAGGGCATTCCTAACGGTTTGGACAATTTCGCTACAAACATCAGCCAGAGCTTCGCGTATTTCTTCATCACTGAGTACTAATGTCTTTGGGATGCCAGTTACCAAATCACGCCCCTTAATTTCTTGTGTCTTCGGCTCGCTCATTGGATACGCTGACCCTACATGAATTTTGATTTCTTCAGCGGTGCGTTCTCCAATCAATAGATTGTATTTCTTTTTCACAAACTGGACAATAGTTTCATCCATCGCATCTCCACCTACTCTGGCAGAATCACTATAAACTATTCCAGCTAAAGAAATTACAGCGACCTCTGTGGTTCCACCCCCGATATCAACAATCATATTCCCATTTGCTTCAGTGATTGGCAGACCAGCCCCAATTGCGGCGGCCATGGGTTCTTCAATGAGAAATATTTCTTTAGCACCTGCTGATTCAGCAGACTCACGAACAGCACGTTTCTCTACCTGTGTGATACCAGAAGGTACGGCAATAATAATGCGGGGTTTAAAACGGAGGAGTGAATTCTTTTTCTGAACCTGTTTGATGAAATACCGGAGCATTTCCTGTGTGACATCAAAGTCAGAAATAACGCCGTCTTTCATAGGGCGAATGGCTGTAATATTGCCAGGGGTCCGTCCCAACATTAATT
This sequence comes from SAR324 cluster bacterium, assembly GCA_028281495.1. Lineage (GTDB taxonomy): Bacteria > SAR324 > SAR324 > SAR324 > NAC60-12 > JANQJU01. Next base: position 39,801 of record JANQJU010000029.1, on the reverse strand, counting down.
TTGCTTCCTCACCCACAGCTAATACTTTGTATCCGCCTTTATTGTCTTTTTGAACGGCAACCACGGAAGGCTCCCGGATGACAATTCCTTGTCCTTTAATATAAACTAATGTGTTTGCAGTCCCCAGATCTATTGCTAAATCATGGGAAAAGTAGTTGGTAACCGAAGATAAGATTCCCACCTTCCCTCTTCAATTCACTATATCTGTCTCAAATCGAGTTGTTCATCATTAAACAACATTTTTCTAAAATACTACTTCCCTGAAGATTTTATCTGATGTGCCTGGACTTTGTATGTCACGATAGAGTTTTGTCAAAGGAGGCTGGAGTTTCTTTCCAACGTGAAACCAAATCATGTTCGATGTAAAATAAATCGAGGATGCGGCCAATGCTATGATCTACAATATCGTTGACCGATTGAGGCTGGTGATAAAATGCTGGCACAGGCGGAGCAACAATAGCCCCCATTTGGGTAACTAGCAACATATTTTTCAGATGCCCATAATGGAGAGGAGTCTCTCGTACCATCAATACCAAACGACGGCGTTCTTTCAACATTACATCAGCGGCTCTGGGTATTAATTTGTCGCAGATTCCTTGTGATATTGAGGCAAGTGTGTTCATCGAACACGGCGCAATGATCATACCCGAAGTTTGGAATGAACCACTTGAAATAGCAGCGCCGATATCATTATTCGAGTATACACGGTCAGCTAATTGTTGCAGATCTTTCACCCTCCACTCTGTTTCATAAGCCAAGGTTTGCATGCCTGGCTTGGAAATCACTAAATGTGCTTCAATGTCTTCAATTTCTTGAAAAGTCTGGAGCAAACGAATGCCATAAATGACACCAGTTGCACCTGTAATTGCAATAATAATCCGTTTCATGAGTTGTAGAGATGAAGAGGGATAGAATGGTAGAAGGCTAGAGATAAATGAGGTATGAAATCAAGAATTATAGAAGCATAAAAACCCCTACAACAACCGCGACATCGGTCACTAACATAGCACGGTTAACCATGCTTTGCGCTGCTTCGTTCATATAATCAAAATTTCTTTTAAAGAAAACCTTTAGGATGAATCTTGATTGCGGAGCAATCCATTTAAGAGCCATATTTTTCTCCTAAAATCTGCTTGAGTAATACTTGGGAACAGTGCAGTCACTTTGGCTGAATCACCATTACTGCAAAAAACATAAAAAAACTGATTCACTATTAAAATTAACATAGCACACGATGATTATCGATACGAATCGTGACCCGCTGGGAATCAAAATATTCCAATAGATCAACAGCATGTTTGCGACTAATATCGAGTTCGCTCTTGAAGTCAATTACAGTCAGTCTCTCATGTGTGCAAAAATATTCTTGAATCTTGTCTGCAATTTCATCTAGCTGATGAGGTAGATAGTATAAATCTGAGGCAACTCGTACTAATAACCGGTCATGGCATGCAATTTTTAATATAGCCATCCCTTCCTTCTCATCAAGTTGGCTTTGCTCTAAAAGATGCGTTTTCCGAGGCGGCTGATATTTTCCTTGCTCCACTAATTCGAGCAGACGAACAAGGGCTTGTTCCTGATCTTGGGAAAACTTCTTTTGATGGTTTGGAGTATGATAATAAGACTGATCTAGTATCAATTTTCCGAGTTTTACCAAGTAAGCAAGTAGTGCCTCGGCTTCACGTTCATTGTAAACAATTGGAGCAAGCTTACCCTGCAATTCAGCACGTGTCACTCCTTCCCTGTCAGGATGATTACGATGGTACATTTCGACCAATCGATAAACAAATTTTCCCATTCGATTGACGTGCTCAATATGCAAATAACGTTTCCCGTCGGGGTCAATACATAGCAATCGACGTTGTGACAACAGGTTCTGTAAGATGTTTCTGACTTGCTTTTCTGATAGACCAGAACGACTGGTCAAATCTTTTTGCCAAACTCCCTGAGTTGCTTGTAAATAAATTACTTGTTCAATTTGTTGTTGCTTGTCTTGACCACGGACTAGATCTAGGCGTTTCTTTAACTCAGCCCGAATTCTTCGAGACTTGCTAGGAGCAGGATCAATAATACGCCCCCCTCCTAGAGTGCGAACAGGCGAAAACTGACGGATAATAAGCGGATCTCCAAAACGCCCACTAACAGGCTTTTCTAAGCGCAATTGAGCAAGTTGGGAATCTCCTGGCTCTATAGATTCTTGTTCTAATGGAATGATTCTGCCGATCACTTCTTGAGTACCTAAATGGAGCCGGACTCGATCTCGGCGGTGTAAGGAGAATGGTATGGTTGCCAATACTGACAGCTCAACGTTTAACATGTAGCTATTCATCAAAGAATGAGGGGAAGCTAGTTGATCTCCACGTTGAATATCCTCTTTACTCAGACCCGCTAAATTGAAGGCCACACGCTGGCCAGCCTCTGCTTGTTCAGTCGCTTGTCCGTGTACTTGTAGCCCTCTCACCCTTATTGGTTGATGGTGTGGATATTGCCACAAATCATCACCCTTGTTCCAACGGCCTGTCAATACGGTTCCAGTGACTACCGTACCAAACCCTTTGATAGTGAACGAACGATCAATGATGCTTCGGAAGGGTTTATCGTAATGCCGGGGCTGAAGCTTCTGACAAAGCTGGGATAGGGTATTTTTTAATCCATCCAACCCCGATCCAGAAATAGCAGAGACGGAATGGATAGGAGCAGAATCGAGAAATGTCCCTGTTGTCAATTCTCGGACCTCCTCCTCGCAAAGCTCAATAAGTTCAGGATCTTCTACCAAATCACAACGAGTCAGCACAACTATCCCGGAGGAAATTCCCAAAAAATTACAGATATCTAAATGTTCACGGGTTTGAGGCATCACCCCTTCATCTGCTGCCACTACTAACATAACAGCATCTAATCCAGCTGCTCCTGCAAGCATATTATGCACGAATTTTTCGTGCCCCGGTGCATCAATAAAGGCTAGTTGGGTTCCATTTTCATCTCGGTAATGAGCAAATCCAAGATCGATTGTAATACCGCGTTTTTTCTCTTCATCCCAGCGATCAGTATCAATTCCTGTCAGAGCTTTGACCAGAGTGGTTTTTCCATGATCAATATGCCCCGCAGTACCTACAATAAAATTCTGTGGATTGAGCATAGGAAAGGGTGTTCAATTCAACTGGAAGCAAAATTTGCTCGTCTCTTGCCACTGAAGAGACTGAGGGTCGCGTGCACGTTCAAGAAACGTCACTTTACCGCCTTTTTGAAGAATTACAATCGTTGACGTTCGTGTGCCATACGTGGGGGTTTCTATACAAAGAGGGGACAATTTTTGTTCTAGCTCTAAACCGATTCCAGTGTTCGGAAGCTCATGATCAGGGAAGGGAGTTGACTCTGCCAGCAGTTGAAACAACTTTTCAGTGGGCGGCGTAGAATGCGCAGATAACAAGTGGTCAAGCTCTGTTTTCCCAAAAACTAGTTTGGGCCAAGGGGTGTCAAGAAGGTGATTGCTCAGGCCATATAGCCCCGGCGCTAAGACTTTAACCTCTTCGCTACGGTTAGAAAAATAACCCAATGTCTGTTGATCACCTACTAGAAGATTGAACCCTCGATATCTGAATTTTTGTTGGGAGATTTGTTTAAGATAAGAAACTGGTTCTTGTGTCGCTGTCAAAAAATTGCTGACCAACCAACCTCGACTCAAGGCATCGTCTGGTTCTGGTTGAAGATCTCGGAAATTAGTCACCATCGCAATCCGCCCTTGGCGGGTTATTCCGAGCCAAGTACCATTCTGCTCCAAATCACGACCCGCCAAAACATTGGGATTGTCTTGCCAAAAAGCAGCATTGCTCGTTGGGCGATTATAAAATTCATCCCGATTCGAAATAAGAATAAGAGGATATTGCGGATACTGACGGTAGGAAAGAAGAATCAGACACATAGTTCGAAGCATTGCCTAGAAAATAGACTTTCTAAGCAATGCAATGGATGGGTTAGCCTTCATAGAAGGAATTCAACAAGCGGCTGCGAGTAGGATGGCGTAATTTCCGTAAAGCTTTTGCCTCAATCTGTCGGATACGCTCCCGTGTGACATCGAAGTCTTGACCGACCTCTTCTAACGTATGGTCTTTCTTTTCATCAATGCCAAACCGCATGCGAAGAACTTTTTCCTCCCGAGGTGTCAAGGTGCTTAAAGCAAAACGTGTAAGCTCACTAAGATTAGAATAGGAAGTCGCCTCCCCAGGATTGCTTGCTTTTTCATCAGCAATAAAATCTTTTAACTGAGAATCTTCATCATCGCCAATTGGAGTGTCCAAAGAAATGGGTTCTTTCGCAATTTTTAGGACTTTTCTCACTTTATTTAGAGGCATGTCCATGTGATGAGCCAATTCTTCTGGTGTGGGTTCTCGACCGTATTCTTGGACCAAAGCCCGCGAAGTTCTCGAAAGCTTGTTGATGGTTTCAATCATATGGACTGGAATTCGAATCGTACGTGCTTGGTCTGCAATAGCTCGTGTAATGGATTGTCGAATCCACCATGTTGCGTAAGTTGAAAATTTATATCCTCGGCGATATTCAAATTTATCTACAGCTTTCATCAAACCGATATTACCCTCCTGAATCAGATCCAAGAATTGTAACCCACGATTAGTATATTTTTTCGCGATACTGATCACAAGTCTCAGGTTCGCTTCCACCAATTGACTTTTTGCCAGCTTCACTTTGCGTTCTGCGATTTTCAAGCGGTTGACTTCTTCTTGAAACTGCTTCCAATTCAAAGCAGTACGATTAATCATGGTATCGATCCGATTTTGGCAAGCTTGAATTTTCTCAAAAATCCGTCGTGCAATATTGAAGCGATAGCCCGTTTTTTTCTCAATTTTGACAGCAATTTTCACACGGCGGTCTGGAGTTTTCGACTTCTCCCATTGCACAAAGAGCTTATCCATTTCATCCACAGGTGCTTTGAGGTCTTTTGAATATTTCCCCAATTGCTTGAAAGTCAGGTCAATTTTCTCTTTATGTTGCAGCATCACACTGCACATGGTTTCGATTTGTCGCGAGTTGAAATTCACACTTTTGATCAATTCACGTAATTTTTGGCGGTTCTCTGTAATATCTGTCGATAGTCCTTCATCCGAAGTATTCTCCAAGTCTGCACGAAGCTGTTGAATATTGTCATAATACTCTTGGGCCTGCGTGAGCACTTCCACAACATGTTCACCTGCGGCAGCTTCATCTTCAATCACATTGTCATCTTCATCCAACCCGGAAACGACATGACGTGCTCGCAACTTGTTTTGCTTCAGTTTTTTAGATAGCTCGAACAGATAGTTAATAATCAGATTGGACTGAGAAAAAATTTCAATGAGTTCAAACTGTCCCTCTTCAATCCGCTTGGCGACTTCGACTTCTCCATCTCGACTTAATAACTCAATCCCCCCCATCTCACGAAGATACATTCTGACTGGATCATCCGTAGAAGTATCCACACCAGGTTCCAGATCTAACTCTTCTTTAAACTCTGTGGTTTCTGTGTCGTAACTTTTCTCTTTTTTATTGAGACTCACATTTTTTGTGGAATCTACCACCTCAATGTCGATTTCTCCCAAAATGTCAAAAATCCGCTCCAGTTGTTCTGGTGTAGGGTTGCTAGAGGAAAGATGTGAATTGATTTCATCTAATGTCACAAACCCCTTTTCTTTCCCTTCTGCAATCAACTCTTTGATGATTTTTGCATGGTTTTTGGGAGCTTCCTGTACGGAAGCCTCAGTTGTCGTCTGGGCGCTTTGAGTGCTCATAAAAACTTCCTCCTGGGAGTTGAGGTTATTGGAAAAAATTCATCAAGGGCTGCTTGTTGTTTTCGTTCTTCGACACTCAGCCTCAAAATTTCTTCTTCGGTTTGGGCAATCGCTCGTTTCTCAGTAAACTGAAATTTTAGATTCCGCTCCTTCAATCGACGCAATGACATCTTAAACTGCTCTTCATTACCGAGAGTCGTATCATCAAGATAGAGATCCATGATTTGTGGTTGTATCTCCGGGGTGTATCGTCCGAAGTCTTCAATGGCTAACGTTTGAAATTCCTCATCGGTGAATTGGAGCAAGCCTTCATATATTTGTCGCAAGTGGGGGGTATTCAGTTCGTTAGGGTCAAGGTATTTCCGGGCGATCTGCATCAGACTTCTGGATTTGAGCAATGCTTGTAGGACAAATTGCTCATGTGGGTCGCTCTCAGAACTCGAGTTGGCTAAACGGAAATTTTGTAGTCTATCATAGCTCATTGAGTTTTGCAAAGCCTTAGATGCCAATTCCATCACAGCCGGTATCGGTAGATGAATCATTTCCGCTAGATGAACCAAAGTCATTTGTTGCAAATCACTCCTTTGAATTTGGGCAATGATCGGTAGCAACTCTTCAAGGGCCTTAGTACGACCTTGCACATTTGGGTTATACTTCGCAAGGCTTTGCTGGACTAAAAACTCAAAAACACGAGTGTTTTGTTTGAGAAGTCTGGAAAAATTCTCAGCACCTTGATTCAACAGAAATGTATCTGGATCCTCATTTGCGGGTAAGATTGCGATAGAGGCTTCCATATTAGCCGCTAAAAAAAGAGGGCAACTCCGTAAAGCCGCTTTCTGCCCAGCCTGATCTCCATCCAGGAGCAAAACCACATGTTCCACCATATTATATTGTTGCATGGAGTGAATATGCTGCATCGTGAGCGAAGTACCACAGGTCGCGATAGCCTGAGCAAACCCAAACTCATGAAGCCGGGTAACGTCTAAATATCCTTCTACTAAAATTGCTTGCCGCGTTTGCCGAATACTTTCTAGGCCTTCGTAGAAGCCATACAAAACTTTGCTTTTTTGATAATATTGGGTTTCTGGGCTATTGAGGTATTTAGGCTGTTGATCCACTGCAATGGCTCGACCACCAAAGGCAATGCTTCGGCCTCTTCGATCACGAATTGGAAATATAATGCGGTTGCGGAAGGTATCGTAAGGTCGCCCCGATTTAGGTGAAAATTTAACCAGCCCCGCAGCAGCCAATTCATTTTGCGAAAACCCTTGGCTGGTTAGATGGAGAAAGAGCGTCTGCCAGTCATCAGGGGCGAACCCCAATTGAAAAGTCTTCCAAGTGGATTCAGGAACCTTCCTTTGATGCAAATAACTTCGAGCGACCTCAGCTGACGGGTTCTGCACAAGAAATGCATGATAAAAGATGGCGGTCGCTTGTAAACATTGTAATATTCGGTCGTTCTGTTGATTGGACTTTGAAGCAGGCTCATTTTCTAAAGGGATGGCAAATCGATGTGCTAAATCTTTGACCGCTTCTACAAACGTGATGCGCTCATACTGCATGAGAAATTTAATGGCATTGCCACCAGCACCACATCCAAAACAATAATAAAACCCTTTCTGAGGATTGACATTGAAGGATGGTGTTTTTTCTCCATGAAAGGGGCATAGCCCTTTATAGTTAGCACCAGCTCGTTTAAGGGCAACTCCCCGTTCTGAAATCACGGCAACGATATCAGTGGCTTGTTCCACCCTTTCAATAAATTCACGACTAAAGCGCATAGGTTCTCTTTGATGACTTCGATTTTTGATTCGAAACAAATGCTCTGGCTTGTGGGATGGCTAGGACTGTGTCTCTGGGTAGCCCAGGGAAATGAGGGATGGGGGGCTGAAACAACTCAAACCGTGATGACACAAATTCAGCAGAAACGAAATATGCTGAAGCAGATGGAAACCCGGAAACAAGAAATCCAGTTACACCTCAAGGAAAGCTATGTTGCTGAACAAGATGTGCATCAAAAATTAAAACAGGTCTCTGAAGAAATGGAGCAATTGCAAACTCAAATTGTTCAGATCACGCAGCAGCAGCAACTTGCCCAGCAGCGTCTTTCCGAGCAGAGTGCAACGATTGCTCGCCTCAAACACCAACTGGAAGCGAATCAATATCCCATCGAGCAAAGAATCCGTTCTATATACAAACTTTTGAGAGCAGAACAAGCTCCGTCTAAGTCAACCCATTACCTAAAAATTCTACTACGCCATGAAATGCAGGCATTGGCTGACTTGCAGCATCAACAAGAGGCTTTGGGATCAGGCCTTGAGCCATCTCAGCAGACAGATCATCTTCAACAAAAGCTGTATCAAGAAAAAACCCAACTCAAGCAACTGTTAGAGCAAAAGCAACAGGCTCAGGAGCGCCTGCTGATTACCATCCAGCAAGATCAACAAGTCTATTATCGCTATTTAGAAGAGCTTCAACAATCGATGGAAGCCGTTTCTACCGATCTTGACTATTTCGAGAAACAACAACGTCTCGCCCAACAATTCCAAGTGAGCCCTGGTTTGAAAGCGTGGAAGCGAAAAATTTCATTACCTGTCGATGGCAAGGTGATTTCTTCTTTTGAAACCAAACGCTCTACAAAGCAATCGGCTTACCGAGGGATTCTTTTAGAAACTGCAGAACGTGCTTTTGTAAGTGCGGTTGCACCAGGGCACGTCGTGTTTGCCGAAGTTCTAGAAGGCTATCAACAATTAGTGATTGTCGATCATGGTAAGGAAAGCTTCTCAGTTTACGGAAATTTAGCCGAGCTCAAAATTGAAGAGGGAACCTATGTAGACACTGGAGACCCCATCGGTATTGTTGGTGCTGATCCGGTATCAGGAAAATCCCAAGCCTATTTCGAAATTCGTGATCGCGGAAAATCAGTCAACCCGCGGCCATGGTTAAAAAAATAGCTGTTCATTCATGCACTAAGCGGAAATGTCGACCGTCCCATCCAGTTGGATGGTCAATGTGGTGTCAAATGGTCCTGGATATGTGACATCATCTCCAAACACGACTAAGGCTCCAGAAAAATTTTCGCTCCAGGCTTGCACCTCAGCAATCATCACGTTGTCCATCTTTTCAAAAAGATCCCATCCCAACAGCATTTTCACTCGAGCAGCCATACAAAATACGGAACGACAGCGTTGAAACAACTGAGGTTCGAGTTTCCGTAGAGGTTTACGCCGTTCAACCAAAGGAATTTGCAAGTGATCCATGATGTTATGGATATGCCGGAAACGTCCACCAATCCAAATGCGCTCATCAAATAAACGAGATTGGAGGGAATCGTATAGGGACGTGTCAAGATTTAGACGCGAGGTGATCATTTCGTCAGAAGCAGTGAGAACCGGGTGAATTTCTTCAATCACTCCAGACTGTGGTCGGAGATTTCTATGAAAAAATCTCCAGAGCACTTCATATTGTCTCTGGGTTGAAGCAAACACCCTCACTCGCGCTCCATAGGCAAGTTTCCATGAAAAATGGCATACATCCCAAGGCTCATCTTCGTACCGGTGGCTCACATCTCGAAATGTCAACAGCGTTTTAGGCATCGACAACCACTCCCAGGCTAACAACGCTTTTCAGCTCTAGAAATCTTCAAAAGACTCATCATCCATCGGAATCAATTTTTTTGCATCCCTTACGGGTGGGGTGGGCGCTGACGAATGCGGTGCTGAGGCTGGAGTCGAATGGCTTGAAGGAGGAGAAGCTTGAGATGGCAAAGGTCTCGTCACCGCAGAAGCTCGCCTCGAATTTGTAGAGACCGATGTGGAGACAGCTGCTACCTTTTCTGAAGAGGTGGCTGGCACACTGGTTCCTGCCAAATCTGAAAGATTATGGATAATGCTACGAAGATTTTCCACTTGCCCATGCAAGCGAGAAACGGCTTGGGTATTGTCCGCAGCAGCAGAGGCCGTGTGTTGAGTGACCTGATCGATTTGGGTAACCGCTTGATTCACCTGATTGATACCGCTGGACTGCTCTTGGCTGGCCGCAGATATTTCTGCGATGCGTTGCGTGATCAATTCAAAGGTATCCACAACCCGCTTGGTCAAATCCCCACCCGCTTTGGTCTTTTGCACACTGTTTTCGATACTATTGGCAATGTCTTGAGCTGATTCGGCACTCTTCAAAGCCAAATTACGAACTTCATCGGCAACCACAGCAAACCCCATCCCTGCTTCTCCAGCACGGGCTGCTTCAACAGCAGCATTTAAGGACAAAATATTGGTTTGAAAAGCAATGCTATCAATCACCTTGGTGATTCCCGCAATAGTGGTGCTTGCCTTCATGATATCATCCATTGCATCCATGAGCTTGTTGACTTCTGAAGAAGTTTCCTCTGCCAGATTCCGCACTTGGATCGCATTTTCTGCATTGTTCCGAGTCATGGACGACATTTCTTCTAATGACGAGCTGGTGTTTTCCAATGAGGCCGCTTGCTGGGATGCCCCATCGGCTAAGGTTTGGCTGGAGCTTGAAATCCGATTTGCCACCTCCGACACTTGATCCGCTCCACTGTCCAAAGAAGCAATCACCCGGCGTAGAGCACCGAATGCTGCCCGTATCATGAAAAGCACTACCACATAAACCACCCCAGTAAATATCAAGATGCCGGCCATGAAAAACACGAACTGAAAAATCAAACTTTCCGTATCGTTGCGCAGTTCGGTCATGTTTTGACGATGCACCTGCACCAAATCGCCAAGAATTTTCCGGGAGGCTTGGAAATGTTGTTGTGCTTCGCTGGTCATGATCAACAAGGCACTTTCTTGATCAAATCCCTTATTGGCCTCCAAGGCAGTTTTCATCACCTCCTGAAATGATGACCACCGCTCATTGAAGTCTTGAATGAGGGCTGCAACGGAGGATTCTTGGGGAACACTTTTTATGTAGCTTCGAGCAATCTGGTCCAAATCTTTGAGTTTGCTATCCAGCTCTTGTTCAAGGGTGGTCATGTCCTCAGTTTCGGTTGTGGAAACATGGCGCATTGCGAGCAACACGACTTCATTTGCTTTTTGTTCAATCATATTGGCCGTTAAGAGCGGATCCACTTGGCGTTCGAGGATCGCCCCCAAATGTTTCTCCATGTTTCCCATCAAAACGTAGCTCACTACAGCTATCGCCAGAACAATGAAAATTCCATAAACCAAACTGAGATATAACTTCGTGGAAAGCTTCATAGGACCTTTTCCTTCTAACGGTTGAGAAAAAATCACAAAAAAAGGGAATTGCTGCGGGCAAAAGCCACTCTTCTTTGCTGCAAATGGATCACAACAGAGATAAACGATAACGATAGAAGAAGGAAAAGCAAGAAACCAGACCTAACTTCGGATGCTAGAACGGGACGGTGTGAATGCGAAGAGAAAGTGTGGATACAAAGAGAAAGTGTGGATGCGAAGAGAAGTGTGGGTGAGGAGACGGTGTGAATGCGAAAGGAAGTGTGGATGCGAATGATGTAGCAGGAAAAAAGCGAATTAGGTAACAGACGGGGCCGACGGCCCCGTCGGGGGTGCTTTCACTCAGTTATTCAAGATTCCAATCTTTATGGCTGTATCGAGAATAGGTTGATACATGGCATTGTCAGCCGTGATAAATTTGCTACGAGGAAACGATTCCAATAAATCAGTATCCTTCATATTCAATAGGCTCTCTTGAACTTTTTGAGTAAAGCCAGACCCAAACTTTTGATCCACATCACCTCGAATCGACCAGTTATAATCAACATAAGAGGGGGTCTTCCAGATTACTTGCACTTTTTTCGAATCAATCTTTCCTTCTTTCAATTCCCGTTCCCAGACTTTAAAGTTCACGGCCCCTACCTGATAGCTACCGGATTGTACCAACGCGATTGTTTTGGAATGGTCACCGCTGAACCCGACCCGTTTAAAGATGGCTTCAGGCGCTTTGTCTAAATTTTGTCGGATGTAAAACTCAGGCATCAGCCTCCCGGAAGTGGAACCTTTGGAACCAAAGGTAAAGGTCTTACCTTGGAGATCTTTTGGAAAGCCCTCTGATGGTTTCAAACCACTGGAAGCATGTGCGATGAAATAGGTCTCGAAATATTGATCTTCTTCACCTTGCGCAATAGCCTTAGAATCGGGGACAGCAAGCCGTGCTCTCACGCCCGAAAGCCCTCCAAACCAAGCCAATTGCACTTGATCGTATTTGAATGCATTCACAGAGGCACTATAGGATTTGACCGGCACGTATTCGACAGACACCCCTAAATTTTTAGAAAGGTAATCCGCCACCTTACTAAACCTTTGCTGTAGCCTTGCCGTATCCTGATCTGGGATTGCTGTGAATCGAAACGTTTGTGCATTGACAGATGGCACTCCCAATGGAGTGTAAACATTCCACATTCCAAACATAGCGACTGTAATTATGAGAACCAGTCGTTTCATAAAACCTCCTTAAAATAGAGTGGTTGTTTAGCCAGACTTCTGGCTCATGAAGGAGAAAACGGATGCAGGAATAGACACTTCTATGCAAGAGCACAAGAAATTATTCTTGATCCATTGGTATCTGGAGCGTGAAGGTGGTGCCTTGCCCCCATTCACTTTGAATATCGAGGGTTCCGTGTAAAGTAATTAAAACATCGCGGAGTTCGTTGAGGCCTTTGCCTTCGTGGGTATCGGAGGAGCTAAAACCGGGAAGCAATAGCAAATGAAAAGGCTGATTGTTGGCAAGATACTTTTCTATATGCTCTGGTTTCATCTTGGGAAGCGACCGTGCGCGTTCAAGAATTTGGTCTGCATTCAACCCCACACCATCGTCTGCAAGTTCCAATACAAAAACTTGTTCCTGCTGATAAAATTTTACACGAATCATTCCCCAATTTGATTTTTGCTTCTCTTTTCGTTGCTCGGGTCGTTCCAATCCATGCTCTAAACAATTTTGAAGCATAGGGTCCAAAGCCCATTTCAGTTGTTGAAACAAATAATAGGAGATGGTTAAGTCAACATCTTCGATGTGGAGCTTCACCTGTTTGCCAAAACGCTGACTCTGTTTTTCGGCCAACTGGGGCCAGTGGCGAAATAGTTTGCGGGCCGGCACTTTATCAAGATGCAGCAAGGCCATGTCCACATCAGCAGCGAATCGATTTTCTGCCAGTTGTTTCAGCTCGGAAAAACTATCTCTTGTGAAAGCAACCCCTCGTAGGCGTCGACGCAATTCGTCACTGAGGGCATCAAATAGCAATCGCAAGCGCTCCCATTGAGCAGAAAAATCATCAATGGTTTCTTGTAGTTGTCGGAGTTTGTGGGTGAGTAAGATAGGAGCATCCTCCAAAGTTGCTAGGGTTTGAAGAACTTGTGTGGTCAGGGGAGTCAACTCGTGAATGGTATAAACCTGTCCAAGTTGATTGACAGTATAGAGCCGTTGCTCTAGGCGCTGAAAGCCTTCTGTATGATCCGCCAGTGGTTCCTCCATGAAGTCGGTTTGGATTTGATGCAATAGTTCCAGTGTGGAAGCCAACAAATCTAGCAGATTCAGGTAGCCTTCTGGATCATCGTAAAGCTTTTTCAAAATAGAACGTTCCGCTTCTAGCGCCTCGCTTTTTTTAGCCAACTCATGGGCCTGGGTATGGTCTTCTAAACCTATATCAACTGCAACAATTTGCCCTTCCGAATCCCGGCATAAATAATATGACAATGAATAAAAGCGTTCCTGTCCGTTCGGGTGCAGAAACACAACATCTTTCGGCAGCATCGCAATCACTGCTTCTTCCGACACCACATCGGAAAATAGCAAAGGGTATGACATTTCCCATCCCAATTGAACCGCTTCTGCATTAGGAAAAAGCAAACGATGAAATTGCTGGTCTCTTAAATGAGTCATTCCTAGATAATCCATACATTTCAATGAATACTCATTGGTGATCCTACCTTCTGGATCAAGCTTCAAAATCCCTTGTGGGGTGTGTTGTAACACTTCACTCAAGCGTTGATTGATATCCCGGAAGCGGCTGGTCATCTCTCGAAACACGTTATTCCACAATTGCGGTGCGCGCCGAATGGCCACCATGAAACGATCCCGAGGAATCCGGAAAATTTCACATTCTGTGACGGTTCTCACCGTGGCGGATGCATTGGGTTCTCCTCTCAAACAAGACATCTCTCCAAAGCAATCACCATCACTGCGATGAGCAATCAATTCTTCATTCACCAAAATCTGCACCCGTCCCGTTTGAATGAAATACACACCGTCAGCGGGTTGCCCTTCAGTCATCAAATCCGTTTCAGACTCCACAGTGAGACGCTCCATGCGTTCGGTGAGATTGAGCAGCCCTGAGGGAGTCAGTCCCTGAAACAAAGGAGTCTTCTCTAAGAGGAGAATCCGCCGCTTTTGCTCTTCGGCAACTTGTTGTTTGGTGCGCTCATCTTCCCCCAAGTGTTTGGAAAGCACATTTCCATAATGTTCCGTAATACGATGAAGCGCTGTTTTTTGAGCATCCGTCAGTTGATCTGAATGGTCGTTGAGGCCAGAAAAAATGGCTTCCAGCGCATACTGAATGGCTTCCGGCAGCTGATTCCATTGCGCCTGAATACTTGCTAATCGTTGTTCTGTGTTCTGCTCAAAAAAATTGGGTCGGGCCATGTGCTCATTCCTGTTTTTCTTCGGGAATCACAGTCTCTTCTTTAGGAATCACAGTCTCTTCTTTAGGAATCACAGTCTCTTCTTTAGGAATCACATACATCGTAAATCCCCCAGCATCTTTACGATGTTCCACCAATGGATGTTCGTCTTGCAGACGTTTTTTATGTTTCACCTCGGTCACAACAAAAATATTGTTTTCACCCCGACTGTTCAAAACTTCCGGATCTCCAGGAAATTTATAGGTGTGTAGCATCTCAATCGGTTGCTTACCATAAAACAAAGCGGCAAAGGATACATAGCGATAGAATACTAATTTTCCTTTTTCCGCATGGGCTTCTTTCACCAATTCTAGCATCGGTTGCTGAATGTATTGCAAATACACTGGAATCTGAAATCGCCACAATCCTTGCGACGAAAGTAACATTGCAATCGCCGTGATCCAGCAGGCAATCTCAATAGAGCGCCTTGCAAATAGGAAGGCTGCAATCAATAGGCTCAACAGCATCCCACCCCCCGTCACATATATGAAAGGAGATACTGCTAAGTTCAGAAGAAGGCTTTGTTGTTCGCTATACCATTTCACTACCATCGGAAAGATGAGTTGAAAGGCAGCCAATCCCCCTCCCAACACCACAAACACTCCAATCCACAGCCAAGAAATCGACTTTCGTGTCTGAATTGCTTGGAACAACCCCAAAGCAACAATAAAAGATAACGGAATATATATTGATGCCGAATAGTGTGGAAGTTTGGTGGTGACCAGTGAAAACAAAATCAATACAAAGGTCACCCAACCGGCTCCCATTATAAACATTGGCCGAAAGTGTTCATGCTGACTTGGAATCATACTAGGACGTCCCATCCACAAAAAAGCAGTCCACGGTGCTAATCCCACAATGGCTACGGCAAAATGAAAATAAAATGGCCCCACATGCCCTTCCAATGGCTTGGAAAACAACAACAACTGGAATTCGATAAACCCCTCAATAAATTGAATTCCATGCACCATCGCATTGACCACATACCATGAAGTGGCCACCGCCAATGACAGCACACCACAGTAGATAAAATGCAATATGGAAATCGATGGTTTCCGATAGAATATTTTATAGGTTCCAAACGCGACCAGCGGGATGACTCCTCCTAGAGGCCCTTTGGTCAAGACGCCCAACCCCATCGCCACACTGGCTAGCGTGAGCCACAACGCATAACTTCGAGAGGTGTTTTTATATCGAGCCTGACTCCGCCCATAGGACACGTCGTAGGAATACAAAGCAAATGTTGCCAATGCGATAAAGAAATTGAACGTATGGTCAATTACAGCTGAACGGCTGAACAATCCTGGCAAAAAGCTCGTGAGATAGATCATTCCCCAGAGCAATCCGAACTGAGAAGACGCCACCCTCGTTCCAAACGCGAAGCATAGCCAAACCGTCAATAGCCCTGCAATTGCCGTAGGAAAGCGAGCCGCAAATTCATTCACCCCAAACAAGTGATAACTGAGGGATTGCTCCCAAAAAAAGAAGGGGGGTTTTTCGGCAAAGGGATGATTGTTGATATAGATGTTGAGGTAGTCGCCCCGCTCGACCATCTGACGGCTGGCTTCGGCGTAGATATTCTCGTCCCAGTCGATCAGGGGTGCAGAACCCAAACTGACGAACAGGAAAACTAAAGCGAAAAGAGTTAATGGGATGAATCGCATGATGATTTGCTCAAATGTGAGGTTTGCCTAGTCTTAACGCCTGGCAAGAATTATTCCAAGTGGAGTTTATTGACTGGCTCGGAATGATCCACAAGTGAAGCAAAATTTGAATGGGTCAGGAGGATTTGGCAGGCTACGATGCAAGATTTTCAAAATCCGTATAGTTGTTTGAGCAGCTATACGGATTTTTCGTGGGGGAAGGGGAAAACTCAGGAAGCGATCAATTTCCAGCAATGATGCTGCCAACAGAGGCGATTGCTGTACCGCCATCCGTGCCAGTTCGCACTTGGTTCAACCGGATCTTGGACCTTACATTGGCTTTCACTTGACTGTCACCATGAGCGACGATGCTACCGATGTGGGTTTCTGCTTCGCCATTGTCAGAATAAGTTTCTAGTGTGGAAATAGTTAGCTCTGAAGTAACATCGGCTTCCACTTTTGCATCTCCCGCGTAAGCATTGGCAGCCAATCCCAAAGTAACAAGAACAAAAGCAATTTTAAGAGAATGAATCAGTTTCATGGGGTCTCCTTAATGTGAGAAAGTGGTTTGTTGGGGTTGTATGACGCTTTACCCTTACCTTCTGCACTTGGAAGACCATTGTTTGTTTTATGTTGGTTTTAATTACATAAGCTATTAATTATATTAAATTATTTTGTTGTATTTTTGTTTTTTAATCTCCTCATCGCCCCTTAAATTAAAAAATTTCTCTTTTTGTGCCGCAAGAAAATTCTTTTGAGGGAACCTTCCACTTTTGCATCACCTTATTAAGGTATCTTCAGGCTTAGGCTTCACCCGATACCAATAGTGATACACCTCCGAAAACCCCAATTTGGCATACAACTGTTTGGCAGCTGTATTGGAATGCGTCACTTGTAAATACGCATGCGAAGCTCCCACCTGTTTTCCCCAATTCAAAAGACACTTCAGAAGTTGTGCACCAAATCCCCGACGCCGTTCTGAAATGGATGTGATCAAATCAAATAGCCCCACATAGGCCCCTTCAGCGACTCCCATACCTGCCGCCACCATCTTTCCTTCATGAGAGACAGTCATCAACACTTTGCGGGATGCAATGTTTTCGATTAAACGTTGATGCAAAGCCTGCTTCTCGTGAGGCACTTTGTGCCATTGATGAAAAATATGAACCCAATCAGGAACGGAGTGCTTACATGGTTCCAAATCGGTAACAAGACGCCCTTCTAGAGTATGCAGATCCAATACCTGCACACTGGTCAGGTCCACATGTTGATACGCCATTTGGGCCAACCGTTGATCCAGCCCACTGTTTGTGACTAACGATGTGAGTCGGAACACTACGGGGAGATGCTTCTCCTGATAATAGTTCTCACATAGAGCAATTTTTTCATCCAAAGGAAGGGTGCCGGATTTCAAAATATTCACGGAATTGGCTCGCTTTGTATAGCCTTCTGCAAAACGCAGAAGCCATCCATCCAGCTCTTGCTGCTGGAACGCAGGCCACGATTGTAGGACAATTGATTCGAGTTGTTGCAGGTTCATCATTTCCTCATCACTTTCAACAATAGGTTTCCTTTTACTGTACAGAGGTAAACCCACAATCACCACATTTCCCTGGTTTTCTAAGAAGTGACTGTATTTCTAGCCATTGTAGCGTCTCAACAATCCTATCTGTCACAAGGTGAAGGTAAATCCAATATTGGGGATACTTCGAGCATTTACCCATTATTTGAATGAGAGGACGTAGGGTACTGAAGGAATCAAGGTAAGCTAAATTCTACAATTCACTCACCCAAACACCGACATCAAGGCTTGCCCCCGGAAGCCCCACAAAAGAACCGCTGATAGGGGGGACGGATTCAGGCAATCTCGAAACAGCCACCACAATGTGGTCCGTTCCCACGATTTCCCCGATGGTGGGATCAAACCCTTTCCAACCTGCGCCAGGCAAATAAACTTCCGCCCAGGCATGAGTGGCACCAAAATTAACCGCGGAGGGGGGAGCATGAAGATAACCGCTCACAAAACGGGAGGCAAAACCAAAGTGCCGCGCTGCTTCTATGAATAGATGCGCAAAGTCACGGCAAGAGCCAGTACCGTAAGAGAGCGTTTCTGTTACGGTTTGCACACCCGGTTCCTCACGTAATTGATACGACAAGGTTCGGTGAATATAAGTGCTCAAGTTTTTCAGCAAGCTGTACGTTTGAAACAAATCGCCTGGCTTCCATATCGGTGCAAGCCACTCGGCCAATTCGTTTCGAACGGTATGTTCTGCAAAATTTGTATAAGGGGCCAATACAATCCAGTCCTCAGGGGTATAGGCAAACGGATAGTTCATCGCATAATCAGCTACCAGAAAGTCTAGAGGAGCCTCGTTGTATTGCTGAATGATAATTTCGCTCTCAATCGCAAGCTGGCGGGCAGGTGTTTTGAAGGTTGCAATCGCCACTGAATTGTCTTCAACATCACGGCTCCAACGCAGCGTGGCTGCAGGTGTGATTTGCAAAATCGAAGATTCGATACGCAGTTCGTGGCTTTCTCTCGGGCGTAGACGCAAAAAATGCGATTCTAGCTGCACAGCAGCAGAAAAATTATAATAGGTGCGATGAAGGATTTTATAGCGTTGGATAGGTCATCCCCTCTGGAGGCAGGGTGGTAGATTATTGACACACCCACAATATCATATTTGAATGCTGAGGTTGCCAACACTGCTCAAATGAGTTTGGTAGGCACTACATTGTACATGACTGCAAGAAAATGCAGGACGCTCCCAGCCATCACAAAAAGATGCCAGATAGCGTGCCCAAAGGGAATTTTTACGAAAACGATGATATATCATAGAATCTTACTCATTCTCGATTTCGAATGCAGCTCACGACAATTATATAAAAAATAATAAAATTATACCTAAAGGTTATAAAAATGCAAAAACTCACACGTCAAGGCGAACAGAAACTCAACGAACTGGCACTCCGGTATGGAGTGAGCACCGAAGCCACGATCAACTTATTGCAGGCATTAGTCAACGGCAATGGGACAATGGCACAATTCAATCATCCCGATTTAGGGGGTTCTGGCCAATGGATGCAAGGGGGAATGACAATGGTCAGTGATATGTTTAATAATGCTCTGAAAGCCACAGTCGACGGTCTATGTTCCGAGTTATCGACTCTTCTCGCCGACCAACCATTTAGGAACAGCCCCTCACAACCTAAAGGGACACAACAGCAACAACAGGGAAATGGTCCCGTACAAGTCAGCCTGTTTGTTCCTGAATCAAACGGGAGTTTTGGAAATTGGTGGCCTGCCGATCTAGGGGTCCCCAGCTCAACAGGTTCACAAAATCATGTCCGCTATGCTGTTTTTTCAAATGCTCAACGTTTGGTTGTCGAGATCAACGGAAAGATTCAGATTTATGACACGCTTGACTATCAAATTGGGGGCGTATCCCAACAGCAAGGAGCTGGCACCTCAGTGACGTTCACGAGTCAAAAAGGCTTCGTGGATGTTTCGCAGTTACCTGTGGTATCTGAAAATGGTGTGGCTGCGGGGACACCGGATCCGCACCCTCCCCCCCCTCAAAGTCCCAAGGAAGCTCCACCAACATCGAACATTGTCGACGTTTCGCCAAAGTCTGATATTGCAGAGGCTCCGCCAGAACTAGGCAATGGGGAACCTTCGCCAGAATTAGGCAATAGGGAACCTTCGCCAAAATTAGGCAATGGGGAGCCTTCGCCAGGGTTGGATATTTTTACTATGATTCAGAAACTTGCTGACTTACACGAAAAAGGAATACTCACAGATGCGGAATTTACAGAAAAAAAGTCAGAACTTTTAGGTCGATTATAACAACCATGAATTAAAAATCCCGACCCACGGGTATTCAAAAAAGCCAATCACTTCACCATTATGCACTTGCCCTTCATGATGAAGAGCCTGCTGATGAGAGATACCCGCATGTCTTGACTATCACGTTAAGGAAAGATGTTACTGATCGGTGAAAAACTCTAATAACAATTGGCTCAATTGCTCGGGGGCATCTTCTTGCAGGAAGTGGCCACACTGGGGGAGTGCTGTCAATTGAGCTTGGGGGATATCTTGTTTAAGCCGCCGCATCGTATTCGCCACATCGGGCAAAATTTTGTCATTTTCACCATAGATCAAACGGATCGGAATCTTAAACTGGGGCAGCTTTTCAGCAATTTCCTGAAACCCTTTGGGGCTTAAACGTTGGGCCGTTTTCAGCAACACTTTGCGGTTTTCTGCTGTCTGAAACGGCGAGTAATAATTCCTCAAAACTTCTTTGGTTAAATTCTTTTGGTTCTTCACACCAATCTGCATCGCCTTCACAAGGCCTGAAGTACTCACCAACCAGTCCTTGATTCCAGGAACAAAAGTGGCCAACAGAAATAATCGAACCGCCCATGAAAATTCGGGATACACCAAGGTATTCAACAGGGTTAAGCGATCAACCTTTTCAGGATGCCGAACCGCCCACATTAGTCCAACCGGCCCTCCCAAATCGTGAACGACTAGCCCCGTTTTAGAGATTCCCAACTGATTCACAAAACCATCGATCATTCGATCATAGTAATTGAAGCTATAAGACCCCTCCAAGGACTTGCTCGATTGGCCAAATCCAGGAAGATCCATCGCAATCACTTGCCGGGTTTGTGAAAGAGGAACCATGATGTTGCGCCACAAATAGGAAGACGTAGGCCATCCATGCAACAGCAGAATGGGAGTTCCAGTACCAATAGACAAATAGTGGATCTGTAAACCTTGAACCGTGACGAAATGGCTTGTGATACTGGAAGATATTGACATGGATCAACCTCCACCAAAAATCTTTTTAATTTAACCTCTTTGCATATTTTGGATTGATGCAAAGTACTTTTCCAGGTTGGGTTTTTGCTAATTTGACGGCTTCCATCACTTCAAAGAAAGAAAACTTTTTGGAATGGATCAAATCATCGAAATCAATCGAACTTTCCGAGAACCAATTGATCAGGTCCTCAAAAATTCGATATCCCGCATGCCCACGGACACCAATGACCGAGATGGCCTCACTGACTAAAAAATTAGGATCAAGCGGAATTTGAGGAACCGACATCCGGCCTTGAAGTAGCAATACACCACGCGGAGCAATGAGAGACAAGGCCGATACCATGGCTTCGGGATTTCCTGAAGCTTCCATCACCACATTCGCTTTTTGCCCGCCGGTTGCGTTCAAAAAATTTTTCCCCACAGATTCATCCGCTACAAAGGTGTCCGTCGCTCCCATTTTTAAAGCCAAGTCTACTTTCGATCTCACTTTATCAAATGCAATAATAGCTCCGGCTCCTTGAGCTTTTGCCAATGCAATATTGAGCAAGCCGATCGGACCACATCCAAATACGGCAACATGGCTTCCTGGATGGACCTTCGAAACCGTGTTTCCATAGACATCAATCATCAGGGCATTGTAGGAACATCCCGCTGGCTCCAAGAGCGTACCAATTTCCAGCGCTTTTTTTAAACCAAATCGATCTACCAATTTTTGAATGGAACTGAAACGTCGACAGGTGAATATCCTCTTGATTGAAATCAAATGCTTTCAAGGCAAATAGGGTATTACTGAGAACGTGACGATGCGAGGCAACCACGAGCTTTGGAAACCCTGTAGTTCCCCCGGTTGTGTTGACATAAAACGGAGAATCCGCATCGGGAACAAATTGCGGTGGTTTCTGATCCAACAGGGGGGTTTTTGCTGAATTGAACTGTTCGATATGGACCCATCTCTCTCCCGTGTTGAAAAATTTACAGTCTTCATGGTTGGAATAAAAAACCGTAGGAACCTGCTGCCTTCTTGTAGAAACCAAGGTGGGTTCTATCGCATCGGGTTCTACAATGGGTAAACAACGAACGCCTATCCTAGAACAAGCAAGTATCAGCTCTACTAGCGTCAAGCGGCTCCTACTGATGGCTACAACTAGATCATGGGGATGTATAAAACTATTCAAGCGAGCGGCTAATATCTCTACCCGTTCGTATAAAGAGAGGTAGCTAATGGATTGATCGTTTGCCGAATCAATCAGCGCTGTTTTCTGCGGACTGATGCGGGAATAGTACTCAATCATCACGTCTTTGAAAGTAACGCTGCTTCAATTCTTCAGGCGACAAGTTGTCAATCAATTCATACCCCATGCTATTCAATAGGGTATCCCACTGAGCGGGATCAAAACCGGATTGAATCGGCTCCCCCAACCGCGAGAGAAAGCGCTTAAACATTTCATGTTTCGACCTAAAGAAAGTTCTCAATTTGAATCAGTCCTATATAAGCCAAAGCCGGAACCGGAGCCGTTGCAATGGAAACGGTGCAGAAAAAACCTTTCCAGGAGACAAATCGCCGATTCATTCCGCTGATTAACGCAATACCTCCCCCTCCTCCGAAGATGAAATTTCCTGGCAAATTAAATAAGAGAGCCAACGCGAAGTATCGGTATTTGGTGAGATGCTTTCCCAGTTTATGATTGAAACGATTGCCTAGAGGAGAATGATTCAACATGGATTTCATCCAGTTGAGATTTGTAGAACAGGATGAGGCAACTCCGAGAGATTTCACCCACGAGCTGATCCATGCTTCTGGCAGAAATCGCCCCATCGCAAAGGAGACGTGTAATCCAATGATTGTGCATAGGTAGACGAAGAAAATGCCTTCTTTTCCAATCAAGCACATGAGAAGCAGCCCCAATTCAACCCCAGGAATAAAAGGTAAGCTGAGTAAAATAATATAAATCACCCCTCCTAAGATGAAGAAGTTGCTACTACTCCACTGAGTTTGCATTTCACCGAACCAAGCTTTGATCCACTCCGTTTCAGGGAAGCTCGTATACCCAATCACCACCATACCCATGAGGAAAGTAATTAGAACAATTCGTAGAGTCATATGCGCCATATTGCTTGTCTCGCTGCGTAAAGGAACTGCATGATTTCCTTCAAAATGTTCCGTTAAAAGTTCCAATCCCCTGTAATCAAGGAAAGGAACGAGGGCATGTAAAAACAGTAAATTGAATCAGCGGCGAAAGCCTTGGTAGAAACCTGAAAGGGGGAATTTTGTCCCGGAAAAGCGGAAGCATTTTTTTGAATTTTTATTTTAAAATCAGTGGGTAAGACAGAATTCGGATAGGAATAAAAAAAGCTAGATTAGCGAAAGGACTGCAATGAAGGGGGGACATTTACTGCAAAAACTCAGCAAAACCCTGACGAATTTTCTCCATATAGGTGCGCCCCACGGGGATGATTTCACCCGATGAAAGCTCCATCTTGAGAAGTCGGGATTTTGACGCTTTTTGAAGCGAGACCACTTTTGCAGGATTCACGAGATAGGACTTATGGTTTCGTATGAGCAGGGTCTCTTTAAAATAGAGACTCAATTTTTCAAGCGAACACCCATCAATATATTCAGGTCGTTTGTCCGAATCGAAATGGAGTTCTAAGGTGGGAGACGTGGATTTGACATGGGTGATTTCGGACAAGCGTGGTTGAATTTGGCCAATCACGGAAACCAATTTATCGTCTTCAAAGAGAGATTCGAGATTGTTTTGAGTGATTTGGATCTGACTGATCATGCTTTGCACATAAGAGACGGCTTTGGAGTCATCAAATGGCTTTCGTTCCAAGTTGCGATAAAAGACCAACAAATGATCGGGCAAGTGCTGAGGGCTGATAAATAAAAAATGCCCTGGATGGTAAAATTCACCGACAGGATGGTTGTGACCCACAGAATTCACAACCATCATCTGAGGGGTCTGAAGGTCGAAATTTACTTTGTTGAGTAGGACTTGTGTCGGGGCTTTGAGAATTTCTTCACTTTCCGCATTTCCCAATTTCTTGTGCAGGAGCCGTTGGTTTCCTTGGAATAAACCGGCTTCATCGACCAAACTCCAATGTGTGATTTGTTCAAACGCCGCTTGCACCATCTCTTCATGGCTCACGTATTGACTGATGTTATTGGCAAAGGTTTTTAACGTATCCGATTGTTTTTGATAGAGCGTGATTTCTAGCTGAGTTTCGACCCGTTGGATCAATTCAGATCGAAAAAAAGGCTTGGTCAAATAATCGTTTCCTCCTATTTCCAACCCTCGAAGCACATCGGCTTCTCGGTTTTTTGCCGTTAAAAAGATAATGGGCAGGTGGTTTTGATGGTGTTGTTTTCTCAAGAACTTGCACACCTCAAACCCCGATACTTCTGGCATCATGACATCCAGCAAGATCAAATCTGGTTTTTTCTGCTCCACCAAATGGAGTGCCTCCGAACCATTGCGAGCCACTTGCAACGTATAATGTCTTGAATTCAAATGTTGGCAAATCACTTCAATATTCAGCGGATCATCATCCACAACAAGGATGTCTAAAAATCCTTTGGAAACAAAAGTACTTGGGAGGGCCTGCGCCTCAGAATCTTCCGTAGACTGAAGCTCAATTTTGAAGCTTTCTGGTTCAAAATGTGGTGTTGATCGCGAAAGGCTGATCTGAGAGATTTCAGGTATCTTTTGAAGGAGTGGATCCAGGTCTAAATCAATCTCCGTATCGGATGCTACAGGTAAGCTAAAAGAAAACACACTTCCATGATGCTCTTCACTTTCCACTATCAATTCGCTCTGATGGAGTTCTACCAGCTGTTTCACGATAGTCAGCCCCAACCCCGTGCCTTCATACTGCCTAGTTTCCGTTCCATCGATTTGCTCAAAAGCATTAAAAATATGGGCTTGCTTTGCCTTTGGAATCCCGATTCCAGTATCTGCAACCGAGATAACAATATGCTGTTCCAGTTGTTGAGCCGAGATGGTGACAGCGCCTTCATGAGTGAATTTAATTGCATTACTCACCAGGTTATACAGAATCTGCTCTAAGCGTGCTTCATCGGCCAACACAAGAGGGGTTTTCAGTTTGTCGACATGGTTGACTAACTGTATCGGTTTTTGACTGATGGATGTTTGATTCAAAATCAATACTGATTCCACCACACGATGGAGAGAAATGGGGCGTCGATTTAAATGGATTTCTTTATGCTTCAGCTTTGAAAAGTCGAGGATATCATTGACCAACAACGACAATCGGCGACCACTGGCAATGATCAATAACAAATTGGAATACATCTTCTGTACAGATCCATGTTCTAAGTCATGGATCGTGGTTTCGGCCAAGCCGATGATCCCATTCAAGGGAGTCCTGAGTTCATGGGACGTGTTTGCGAGAAATTCATCTTTGATCTGATCCGCTTTTTGTAAGTTTTCCAAAGCTTGCTTCTGTGCCTCCGCCTTCAGTCGCTTCTCATACTTCAATCGATCCGCCAGCGCGAAAGAATATAAGACAGCCTCAATGAGGACGCCTAGCTTCATATAAAGAAAGCCAGTCTCTATCGTACCTGGAATGACTTTGAGGAGCTGCAAACCAAACAGGATGCCTCCTGCATAAAAAGTGGAGCCAGCGATAAGAAAAAACTTTGCAGGAGAGTACCCTTTTTTAATTCCGATCACCGCAGCCGTAATGAAAACGGGCACTCCAGCAAGCGCCAGTGGCGGTAGAATGAACCCAGGCAATTTAGAATCATAGGGGGCGAATAAAAGTAAAATAGTCACGCCAATGTTAACAACGACTAAGAAGGATAAGACTTTATCGACTCGGGGGGCATATTTGGGAGTTTGTAAAAAAGCTTTTACAAACAAGGCAAAAGAAAAATGAAAGACACCAATTGAAAAAGCATCTTGGTGTTCTAAGGTCCAAATGGAGTGACGCCATAATAGATGGATTCCAACTCCATCTATTAACATGATGTAGGAGGTTAATGCTGATACGTAGAGTGCATAATATAGGTAGCTTTTTTCACGGATTGAGACAAACAGGAACAAATTGTAAATCACCATGATCACTAAAATGCCATGAAAAATCCCACTGAGATAGAGATTCCAATCCATATCCAATTGAGGATTTTCAATCGGCCAAAGACGCAAATCCAACGCCATCTCGTGATCTGAGTCGAACCTAAGGTAAATCGTTTGAGTTGGTTGCAACGGTGTGGGTAATCGCAAAGTCACATAGTAATCGTCATAGTCCGGCTGATCGAATTTATGCCCCTTTCCTGTTTTTTCAATGGCCCAAGATTTTGACTCTACTGGGAAATATAGCTGGACGGTGCGCCAATCATTCCTCCCTGTATCAACCACCCATGTTTTTTGATCTTTACCGGTAGTCTGTAATTCAAACCTCACCCAATAAGCTGAAGATGTGACTCCAAAATCGAGCACTTCCTGTTGGCTTGGGCTGAACTGAGCTTCCAGTTCAGGAGAGCTGACGTCTTCAATATTTAGTGCTCCGGTTGGATCCTCCAAATATTCTAGATGGGTCCCAAGCGAATACAGTGTTTTCTTTGCTTCTAAGGTCACTGGTGCGGGTTGGGGTAGCGGCTGGTCGGCATCTGGAGAGGCGCTCAATAGAGAATGTGGAATTAGGAAGACAAAAATGCTGATCAACAAAAAGCTGATGAGAAAAAGAGTGAAACGATTGTGTCTCATATTTTGGTCTGATTTAGGATGGCTCTGATTATCGTGCTTCATTCATCCAATCATCCACCGTGAATGCGAGGATGCTGCGACAGGAAGGAAATGCAAATTCTATACATCGAGTAAGCTATAGGCGTGATATGGAAAACGCCAACACCCGTCCAAGCATGCGATCACATCGGTACGAGAAAATCTTCCCTTAACAAAAAAGTGCTTTTCAGTTTGACAATAACCTTATAAAATCGTCTCATGAAACCGGTTTCAAATTTAAATATCTCCTCTGAGGCATGTAAAACAGTAACAGAGTGAATATCTTAAGGAATCGTTTTCATAGATCATTTAACGATGGTCTAGTCACTTCTCCTAACAACTTTTTTTCTAGGAATGACAACTCGTTTTCTAACCCAGCGATCAATAAGGAGAGCAATATGAAATATGGTTATTTCGATGACACCCAAAAAGAATATGTGATTACGACACCGTTTACGCCGATCAAATGGATCAATTATGTGGGGACTTTGAATTTCGGTGGAATTGTTGACAATACGGGAGGGTGCTTATTGTGTAAGGGCGACCCCGCATTGAATCGAATAACCAAATACATTGCTCAATTGCCTGCATCCGATTTCAAAGGGAACACCTTATATATTCGGGTCAAGGATTCTCAAAACAACGTTCACGTTTTTTCTCCATTTTTTACACCCACCTTGAAAAAGTTAGACTCATTTCAGTGTCGAGTTGGGTTGTCCTATTCGACTTGGGTCACGGAAGCTTTTGGTATTCAGGCTCGCATCACCATCTTTGTTCCCGTTGGTTCCAACACTCTTTTACAAGACATCCAAATCACGAACCTCAGTGACCAGCCACAAACTGTCGATCTCATTCCTGTTGTTGAATACACCCACTTTGATGCTTTAAAACAGCTCACCAATGCGGATTGGGTTCCCCAAACCATGCAAAGCTTCGCTCACCGAGAAGACTCCGGCCATGTCATTTTGGAACAACGCGCCTTTCCGAAGAAGAATGTTGCGGTGAACTATTTCACCTCCAGTGTTCCTGCGTCTTCTTGGGATGCAGATCGTTATTGCTTTTTAGGTAACAACGAATACGGGTCTTGGCAGTACCCACTGTCTTTGGAAAATACGGAATTAAGCAATAGCGAATGTTACCGTGGCGATAACATCGGTGCATTGATGCTCCACTTAGGCCCACTGGCACCTCAGGAAACACAACGCGCCGTGACACACCTGGGGCAGGAAGAATCCTTGGAAGTGGCGCGCCCTGCCATTGAAAAATATAGAAACCATGACGCTGTGGATCAGGCCTTCCAAGAATTAAAGGTTTTTTGGGAAGAGTATCTGCAAGTACTCCAAGTGGAGACTCCCGATGCGAACATGAATTCCATGATCAATATTCACAACCCACGGCAGTGTCACACAACCAAAAACTGGTCGCGTTACCTCTCGCTCTATCAGTTAGGTTATGGTGCCAGAGGAATTGGTTTTCGTGATTCTTCCCAAGATTTATTAGGGGTTGTTTCTCACATGCCAGAAGAAGCGAGGGAATTTATTGAACGGTTGCTTTCTGTACAAAATCCAGATGGGTCGGCGATGCATCAATTTTTCCCTTCGACCATGGAAGCGAATGCAGGAGATTCTAGAGAAAGTGAAGACGGGCCTTATTATTACGGCGATGACCATCTGTGGATTGTGTTAACTGTTGCGCAATATCTGAAAGAGACCGGAAATTTAGCCTTCCTTGAAAAAGAGATTCCTTTTTATCAACAGGAAGAACCTGGAACCGTTTGGGAGCATGTTGTCCGTGCCATCGAATTCACATGGAACCACTGTGGGCAACATGGTGTGCCTTTGCTCGGTTTTGCCGATTGGAATGATACGGTGAACTTGCCGAAGGGGGCCGAATCTTTGATGGTGGCCAACCTGTTTGGAAAAGCCCTCTTAGAAACCATCGACATTTGCAAAGTCACTCGCAACGAACCCTATCGCCAAAAATTAGAGACTTATTATCAAACGATGCAACAACGGATCAATGAAGTAGCCTGGGATGGCCAATGGTACGTTCGTTACTTCAACCACGACAGTGCACCATTGGGCAGTCAGTTAAACGAAAAAGGAAAGATCTTCACCAATGGTCAATCCTGGCCCGTTATTTCAGGATTTGCCTCTGAAGAGAGAGCCAAACAAGCCCTGAATTCAGTTTATGAAATGCTCAATACCCAAAATGGAATCAAATTATCCACCCCCGGTTATGACGAATACGACCCGAAAGTAGGGGGCATTACATCCTATCCTCCAGGAGCAAAAGAAAATGGAGGAATTTTTTTACATTCCAATCCTTGGGTCATGATTGCGGAAACGATGATGGGCAATGGAGAACGCGCTTTTCAATATTATCAACAAATCAATCCTGCCTCCAAAAATGACAAACTCGACACATTTCAGTCAGAACCTTACTGCTATCCGCAAAACATTCTAGGCGATGAACACCCTCAATTTGGTCTCGCCAGAAACGCTTGGTTGTCCGGAACGTCCTCGTGGACTTACATTGCAGGAACCCAATATCTTTTGGGCGTGAGAGCCGAATTTGACGGATTGACCATTGATCCTTGTGTTCCCTCATCTTGGGAAGAGTTTAAAATCCAACGAAAATTTCGAGGTGCGTTGTATCGGATTACCGTCAAAAACCCCGATGGGATTTCGAAAGGTGTCAAATCCATGACGGTGAATGGAGAGCCTAACGCAGGACAGACCATTCCGGTTTTTTCTGCTGGAGAGCACGATGTAGAAGTGACGATGGGAAAACAATAACAAGGCAAAAGGAGGTGATCCATGAAACTACAACAAGCTATCGCGCATTCCACTTTTCGAGGCAAGGTTCGAGAACTGATGACCCCAGGACTCGCAACGGAGTTCCAGCAGCCTTGGTATATTCCTTTGCCGACGAACCCCAGCACCACAGGCATGGCTCTCGGTGGCATCGGCAATGCCTATACGGTGACTGCTGCCGGTACCACCCCCATCCTGAGTATGATTCCTGGATATCATATTGAAAGCGGCTCCTTGTCGTTCAATCAGTTTTTCATGTCAGAACGGAAGCATGATCCAGACGAATTACTTCAAATTCGGAATTTCACAAAATTTCAATCGTTCAATCAAATGTATCCACTGGTTGACGGCAACGGTGATTTGCTGTTTGCCGCGGGAGATACTGAAGATATGTGTCTCCAACGCATTCATCAATTACAGACCGATCCAGGAATTTATCAGTGGAATGCAGAGCGGTTCAAACGCTGGGACGTGGAATTTTCTCTGCGGGTTCAAGAACAAATAGGGCGTGAAAATATGAATTCACCTCTGTTTCTACAATGGCTGCTATTAGACTTCTATCAAGGGCATCTCTATTTACCCGTTTCCGCAGCCCATGCATTAACTGGAAATTGGGAACACGAGACAGAACATCAAATCTCCTGCTATTCCGTCGACAACATGGAGTTTCAAGCTCTCTATCCGATTGGGTCCACTCAGTATTCGGGGCAACAACAATGCCAGCTGACTAAAATTCAGTATAGTCCGGTGGTTCCCGGAAATGAAAAATTGAGTGGCCTTCCGTTAAACTATACGACTTTTATTTTAGAAAACCCGACGGATACCCCTCTCGAAATAACGCTATTGCAGGTGTTGGAAAACATTGTGGATTCTCAGGTGATCAAAAAGCGACCTGGTTCTCAAGACGCCGCATTCACTTTCGTCAAAACGGCTCGGTATTTAAAAAACACACCGTTCCAAGAGTCTACGGAGGATGGACGCCAGGTTTGTGGGATCGTGTTTGAGAATCAAACCGGTCACTATTGTGGGGACTTTCAAGGAAAAATGGTTCTGAGTTGTTGTGTGGAAAATGATCAAGATGCCTGGGCTTCCTCAAAGTCATCTTGTTATTCTTCAGACTTGCCAAACTATGTTGAAGAAGCCCTTTACACGGGTCGATTGAATAATCGTTTCAATCATCAAATTTATACGGGGCGCGAGCTGATTAGCGGTGCTTTATGCGTCAGTTGCCTCTTACCTCCTGGAGGGCATCAAGAAATTTCTTTTGCCTTAGTGTTGGACTTCCCGAAGATTGACTTGCCCGGATGGCAAAGTGAGAAACAATATGCTCGTTTCTTTACAAATACAGAGCAAAGGGGACGAGAAATCACTCGATTGGCATGGAATGAATTTGAAGACATCCAAGAACAAATTATCCAAGGATATCAACAATTGATTCCAGAAGGTTCTCTCGATCCGTTGATTCCTCAAGAAAATATCCAAGAACAGCGAGAACTGATCACCTTGGCACTCAACACTGCCTCTTTCATGGCTGACGCAACCGTGTGGGATATAGAAGACCGTTTTTTAGTGAGAGAGTGTGCTGATTATCCTTTTTTTAATTCGTTGGATGTTTACTTTTATGGATCGTTTTATTTGCTTCACAGCTTTCCGCGGCTGGATGGCGAAGTGATCAAGGCTTTTGCCCAAGCCATCTTGGCGGAAGACCCAACTTTACGACGACACTATAGCTATGCCTACGAACCTCATGCCGAACTGCCGACAGCCAAACTAGAAGGACCGCGCGCTATACGTGGTGCGGTCATTCACGACTTAGGCTCTCCCTTTGATACACAACCTGACGCCTACGATTGGCACAATGTTAAACACTGGAAGGATCTCGCGCCAAAATTCATTCTCATGGTATTGCGTCATTATCATTTCACTCAAAATCCTAAAATTTTAACCGAATGCTGGGAGGCGGTCGAGGAATCACTGGAGTATATTGCCCATATGATTGCTCCGGGAGAAAACTTTCCCCTCACCACTGGAACAGACGATACGTTTGATAACCTTTCTTCATTTGGGATATCCGTCTATTGCGGTTCCTTATGGATTGCAGGACTCAAGGCAGCTTCACAAATTGCAGCCCTTCTTGAAAAGCATGAAAAAGCGGAAGAATACCAACAAAAAGCAAGAGCCGCTCAAGAAGAATTCTTAGCCACATTGTGGGATGAAGAGGCAGGATATTTTCACTTTTACGCAACTCCTATTAGTCAAGATGACTTGGTTGCTGAAAACGAGGTGGCATTGCAACAACAGGTTTACGAAAAGATCGACTCATTTCCTAAAGCAGAAAGTTGGATCAAATCCCTCAACGCTTTTCTGTCTGGGACAGGAGACGAATCCGGGATCAGTGCAGAAACCACTCACTATGCCTCGCAGTTTCAAGAAGCCTTTCCTCATGAAACCTTGCCTCAAGGAAAAAGCCGCAAGGCCTCACGCACCTTACGGAAGTTGTGGCTCTATTTTCTCAATCCAGAGGCATGGACAGAAAAATTTCGTCAGAAGTTGTTTCTAGATTCCGATGACATCTTTGCCGATCAGCTCCTTGCCGATACCTATTTGCAAGTATTAGGCTTAGATCCCATCACCACTCCCCCGCAACGGAAACGGATATTGGAAACCATTCTTGAAAAGAATTATCGTCGACATAGTCCCAACGTAGGAGCTGCCAATTCAGTGAGTGCTTCCGGTTCTCCACTCGAAGCCTTTCAAGCGCAAGATGTATGGATTGGGGTGCAAGACAGTATTGTTTGTGCGCTGATCCTCGCCGACATGAAGCAAGCTGCCCGTGAGTTACTTCAGAAGCTCTATTTGAATTTATATTGGGAGGCTCGGATACCTTTTGGTGCTCCCGAAGGGTTTAACGCTAGTTGCTGCCTAGAAATAGAACAATTGGAAAGCCTGGGAAATTTGGATTCTCAACAAGCGTCTGAATTTCGTAATTTCCTACAACAACAAGGTTTCTTATTAGAGGATTTTCGCATTTCTCCTCACTTGACTACAGATGTTCAAGTTTTTGAGAAAGAGCTGGGGACAGATCACGTAGCTGAAGGAAATCGCGTGATTGAAGGCATTGATCCCCAAGCCCTATTTCGTACCTTGCACGAAACCGGCTTAAAATATACGGCAGGGCGTTATTTTCGACCTTGCATGATTTTTGGCCTCTTCTTTGTGTTGCCTCCATCGAAAGAAGTGTAGATTGGAGCGAAACTATCGCTCTAAATGAACAAATTCTGAGATGATTTTCTCAAAAGAAGATGACCAGTGATAGCAGCTCAGGGATATGGAGCAGGTAAAAACGCCTAACCAGGTATGGCTCAATTTACTTTCCAAACCCTTAAAACAATCTATATTCCAGTCAATTGCTCCAGATCTATATGGCTAAAATTATTAAAAAGTAGAGTAAAAATGGAAATTCTGAGCAAATTTCGCAGATTCGCTACAAGAAAAGATTTAGTTTTTGAGGCTAAATTATGGGCTTATAATAATAAAAACAAACCGCTCATTGCGTTTGCCAACTACCCTTGATCTGCAAGCACAAACTTAGTTGACAACTTTGCCAACTGCCATCCCGATATTGTGGAATTCACTGCAAAAACCTGCCAAGGATACGGTCATAATTTTCTGAATCACGCTACCTTTCGCTCGAAATTTAACCCTCGGAATACCAATCTACTCTACGGTCATTTTCCACCAAACGCTTATAATTTGGAACTCTTGCGACGATTTCGGATTCTCAAAGTGATTATCAGTCTACGCTCTTTGCCCGATATCTTTGTAAGTGAACGAACCAAGATGCTCAAGAAAGGGGTTAATTCTATTGATTGGCGTGTACCGGGATTGATCGACTGTTGCCCAAATTTTGAAAAGTTATCAGAGGAATCTCAATATGACTACTTCATCAAATTCATTGCCCCCTGGTATATCCGCTTCTTCACCAGTTGGATGTCCCTAGAAGATCAGATTGATATCAAGTATGTATGTTATGATCAGCATACAGAGCATGTTGAAGAAACGTTGCTCGACTTGTGCAAGTTTTGTGGAATACAACCCGACCCCCAAGGGATCAAAAATGTTGTAAGGCTCGACGAAAATTCGACTAAGGCAACCGGCAATTCTTCAGGTCAAGGTTTACAGAAATTGAATAGTCACCAAATCTCCGAATTGGAAGCGTTGCTCGATTTTCATGAGGTTTTGCGTGGCAGCAAATTGAGACATTATTTACTTTATGGAAATAGTATAGAAACCGTCCACCCAATCCGCAAAAAAAACAAAAACTCTTCTTCTGAAAATCAACGCCATTCTCTGGACGATTCAACATCGTCCAGACCTTTTGTAGAAGGTTTCCCATCCAATGCACCTTCATCTTGAATTCGAAAACGCTGAAAAATCACCCGTTTCAACAAAACGATGAGCGGGCCATACTCCTTTTTTGCCATATGGTTTGAATGGCTTGATGATAGTTCTCCCACAACGTTAACGTTTTATCTTCAAACACTCCCCTACTAATCGGTGTGATTTCCGTAGTTCATAAAAGGACACTACTCCAAATATGGTTTGCTTTTTGGTCTACATCAGAGCGAGTACAGTTGCAAACGCCCGAATCTAGAAGAAACCCATGAATTTGCACGAATTCCGAAGTGAATCTCGAATATGAACCGAATTGATCGATTGACTACCATTGTGATTATGTTGCAAAGCGGCCGGACTCTTCGGGCACAAGAGATCGCTGAATATTTTGGCATTTCTCTGCGGACCGTCTATCGGGACATTCGAACGATAGAAAATGCTGGAATCCCCATTTTTGCAGAGGTTGGAAAAGGATATAGTTTGGTGCAAGACTATCGCTTGCCTCCGATTGTCTTCACTCCTGATGAAGCAAGTGCTTTGTGTATTGGTGGAAAGTTTGTTGATCTGTTCACCGATCCTGCTCTGAATCGACATATGAACTCTGCCTTGTTAAAAATTCGCGCAGTTTTGCCGAATGAGCATAAAGAGCATTGGACTCAGTTGGAGCAGATTGTGGAAATTGAGCCAGAAGCCTCTTCTATGCTTCCAAAATATCCTCCAATGATCATTCAATTGCAAAACGCAATCATTCACCGACAAGTCTTAGCCATTCAATATCTTTCTTATCGTTCCCAGGAAGTTTCGAATCGAAAAATCGAACCCCTTGGACTGTTATTTTATTCTCATCACTGGCATTTGATTGCGTTTTGTCAATTGCGACAAGATCTCCGAGATTTTCGGACGGATCGTATTCAATCTCTTGCTCCTCAAGAAATACAATTTGATCCTAGAGAAGATTTCTCTCTCAAAGACTATTTCAAAGCCTCACAAAGACTCGAATCTCCGATTCCCATTGAAGTCCGATTTCCGAAGTCCATCTATGAAAATCTAAAGGAGCACTATTTTTATGGATTTGTGGAAACCGTCGAAGTTGCCGATGGCTATCGGGTGAGCTTCTTAGTTCCTTCTTTCAAATGGATCTTCCATTGGCTTCTCGGATTTGGAACTGCCATTGAAGTGCTTTCTCCGGTGGAACTTCGACAAAAGTTTCTCCAAGAAGCCCAAGGTTTCCGAGATCTCTATCAAGATCCATAAATTTTCAAAAAAAATGTAGAGCAACTGACATAGGGGTGTCACTCGGATGTGGTTGAATAGGGTCACATCATTTCTCAATGATGACTCAAACGTGAGCATATCACCACAAACTGGGGAGTGGAAAAGCGCTATCCTAAACATAGGCGTCGCCTGATTCCCCCGAAAAGATAGAGAGGAAATGTAATGTTTAATCCAATCGATTTTCCCAAGCCCACCCTTATTTCAGTCAACGGTGCGGAACTCGAAGTCTTTGAAGCAGGTCAGCAAAATGCAGGAAAACCTATTGTACTCTGTCACGGCTGGCCAGAGCATGCCTTTTCTTGGCGCCATCAGGTGCCTGCCCTTGCCGCAGCGGGCTACCATGTCATCGTCCCAAACCAGCGGGGTTATGGCAACTCATCCCGCCCGACGGAAGTAGCTGCCTATGACATTGAACACTTGTCGGGTGATCTCATCGCACTTCTCAATCACTACGAATACGAAGATGCCACCTTTGTCGGTCATGATTGGGGGGCAATGGTCGTTTGGGGGCTGGCCTTATTGCATCCAAACCATGTCAATAAAGTGATAAATCTGAGCTTGCCTTACCAAGAACGCGGAGAAACTCCCTGGATCGAGTTCATGGAACAAATACTTGGCAGTGACTACTATTTTGTCCACTTCAATCGACAGCCAGGCGTCGCAGACGCCATATTGGAAGAGAATACGTTCCGATTCCTTCGCAACCTTTACAGGAAAAACGAGCCACTGAGAGAACCAGAGCTGGGCATGACGATGATCAATCTCGCCAGAACAGAAACACCACTCGGTGAACCCTTAATGAGCGACAGCGAACTGGCCGTTTTCGTATCTGCCTTCGAATCGACAGGGTTCACTGGCAGCATAAATTGGTACAGAAATCTTGACCGCAACTGGCGCTTATTGGCAGAAGTGAACCCAATCATCCAACAGCCCACACTCATGATCTATGGCGACCGGGATGCGGTTCCGAAGTCTGAAAAACTAACAGAATTCGTGCCCAATGTGGAAGTGGTCAATCTGGATTGCGGTCATTGGATCCAGCAAGAAAAGCCGGAAGAAACAAACCAAGCGATTTTAAAATGGCTGGAACAGCAGGGTGCCACCTAGT
Source organism: SAR324 cluster bacterium (assembly GCA_028281495.1). Lineage (GTDB taxonomy): Bacteria > SAR324 > SAR324 > SAR324 > NAC60-12 > JANQJU01. Next base: position 3,525 of record JANQJU010000029.1, on the reverse strand, counting down.
CCCAAGAGCGTTTCAAGGTTAAGCATGCCCTCCGGTTTGACCGGAGGGTGGAATGAGACGCCGAAGGCAACAAACAACAACCTAAGAAACGCTAGGCCAGTCAGTGTAACGATAAGATGGACGGGTGTTCTCGTAGCAATTGTACCAATAGTTGTCACGCAGCACACATTAATCTCCAATGCCATCTGAGTTTATCACTACAATTTAATCCAAGGATCGCAGGTTTGAATCCTGTCTTCCCCTCTTCAGATAATGAATTGGGATTGTTTTTATCAATTGCACCATCACCAGCCATTCCTATCCAATTTGGTCTTCCTGGTAGTTTCAAGTGGAGGCCGTCGATGAGAGCAGCGAGCTAATCTCTTCTCTCATAGTGATCCAAGTGTTCCCACTGAATGTTCCTATCTTTGCCAAAGTGGATGAAATCAAAAATATCCCGTCCTTTGATCGTTCGTGCCCCCCTAGCATAGCGGGATTATGGCGTGTAAACAGGGCGTTGAGCTTCCCGGTAAGCAGCATATCCAAGTCATACGCACACACCGGCTCATGAGAGGCACCCGTATGGGGATGTAAGGGATGCCTTCCGACTTGGTCTGTGTTCAGCCAGTTCGTGTCGTGCTCCATCAGACAGATCTGCTGCCACATCAAAATCTAAATCCTCAGAAAAACGACGGCTCCCATGTAAGAAGCGCAATGCTGTCCCCCCCTTGAAGACTAAGGGAAATTGTTGGAGTTCTTGGAGCAAACCAATTTGCGCTACTTCACGAAGCTGTTCATCGCTATCGGCATGGTTTTCTGCGAGGGACACAGGAATGATCATAGGCATATCGTATTCCTGACTCGGGGCGGAAAGGTTTGGGCATATGTGTGCAGTTTGTGGGAATCAATCATCTCAAATTCTATGTTGTCTGGCTCGTATCCAAAGTAGAGAAGGTCTAGGATTGCCCGTTCGACCTCAGCCACCTGTCCGTGTGCCGTCTCTTGAATACCATGTTGCGGACTCCCTGTGAGTTGCTTGGACAAGAAACGGTACCCCTTCCACACCACCGGACGAGACACGACTTGCGGAACCGCGACAATGATGGTGCGACCCACTCGAAGGCAAACGCCGTCATACACTCAGTTTGCATGATTGGCTCCTTGGGAATGAGGATGGATTGAATCGCATTATGAAGAAGGGGTGGAAGCTATCCAAAGATAGCTTCCTGAAATGCGGTTTTCCCTTGAGGAGGGTTGTGCTTCGCGTTCTACACCGGAAGGAGTTCCAACGCTATCACCAGAAACGAGGTCCGTTTTTACTCTCAAAATCGGAGCCGTAAAACAGCCAAGTTTCCAACCGAGAGGAGTGCGGAAAGTGTGAGTTTTTCCAGCACATAATTCAGCTATAACATGGAATTTTTGGATGAGAAAGAATAGACTTAGGGGGATTTCTGTGTGTGGATGCAACACTCGATTTCGAAAATACTCAACGTGATTTGTATGAGATAAGCGGACTAATTTAAGGTTAGTTTACTGAATATAAAATGTTTTTTGAATTCGAATTTATAGGGAGATATATAATCAGATGTATAAGTCGTGAGAAGTTAGCCTAACGATTTTTGAGAATAAATTTTTTTCCAATGGTTCAACCATCTTATCTTAAAAAACTCTAGTATCGCCTCAAACATCAGCTTTCATTTTGCCTCGGCTGCTTGATCGAGGCCTTTCGTCGAAACCACCAGTCGGCTCTATTCTTGGCGACTAGAAGAGGTTTGTTTCATTTCAAAATTTGGCATGAAATAGATTAATTTCTATAAAAATAGATAAAAAACTATAAATTTGAAAATTTTTGATCGCCCTTAACAACCCTCGAAAAAAAAATCCCTCATTAAAAAACTCATTTTATCTTTTATAATTAGTTACTTAGATTGATGTTTATTTTTTTTCGTTAAAGCTATTCCAACTTGGCGCATATCTCGTAAATAGTTTCAAACAAGAGCGTTCCGCTGGGCGGCACCCCGCTAGGCGGCACTTCGCATCATACTTGCGAAACACCGCCCGATTGAGAACCTCTTGTCCGCTGACAGAAACGAAACAAGTCGTAGGCATTCTATGAAACAAATTTTCGGTTGGGCGGCACCCCGCTTTATTGCGAAACCGATACCACTTCATAGTTGAGCAATTGATTTGATCAAAGGAAGGCACCTCTGATGACGTTTACTCTGATTCAACACACATTCGCTAATCTGTTGGAAATATCATTATGTCACGGTAATGAGATCTTCCCATCCGCCTTCACAGGCAAGAACGTGTCGATCCAGAGCCATTTGAAGGGATTGGAGAGTTGGCCGTCCGAGGATTTTAGTTATTTGCTCCAAATTATAGATCGAGGGAACCCACTTCCATAATCTGGAAGGCGGTGACCCTCGGAGTGAGGGGAGCCGCGAAGCAATAAAAGCTGGTCCCATCCCTCCGAGTGTTACTCTCCTGAATCCCCTTTAGATTTCTTACAAGGGCCATAATGGAACCGTACTATCGCTCTCAATGTGGGAGCACTTTAACCATGTGGTGAGGATAGCTGTCTGTAAAACAGTGGCTTCAGCTGTGCAGGTTCGACCGCGGCGGCGGACCGTTCCTGCTGCTCCCACCAACCTTCGGATACAAACAACCGCTTAAAAAGTACAAACAACCATTTTATAAGGCTTTAAATGGACGACAACGACGATCACAGGCCCCGTAGCTTAATTGGGCAAAGCACTTCTCTGTCAAGGAAGGGGATACCGGGTCGGTGCCGGTCGAGGATGCGCGGTTCAATCGAGCGGCGTTCCGCTCCGGCTGGCCGTACCAATCCTCAGAAAGACAACCAAATGGAATATCAACAGTGCCCCTTTTGCGTAGGGGCGTGGTGTAATTGGCAACATCCCAGATTTTGATTTTGGTGTTGAGGGTTCAACCGCGGCGGCGGACCGCTCCCTCCGCCCCCGCCAAAATGCTATGAAAATGAGAAAGAAGATGGAAGTGACAATAACCATACCAGGAGTCTGGCTGATCCCGTCTGTGATGGTAGGGATCGGCAGTATTAAGCTCGGCGTATCGTTGATTCAATCGACTGTGTCCGTGGCTGAATGGATGGAAGCACCCGATTTTTAATCGGGGTTATGTGGGTTCAACCGCGGCGGCGGACCGCTCCCACCGGACGCTCCATTCTTTAAAGTCTCAATTAGTACAAGAGAGAGATTATGGAAATGTGTTGTTCCGCCGCAGCGGCGGACCGTCTCTTTGATGAGGGTGTGGCTGAATTGGATAGGCAGATGGTTGCAACCCATCTTATGCGGGATCGACCGCGGCGGCGGACCGTGCCCGTCACCCTCTCCAAATAAAGAATACCATTTTAATAAAAATTTTAGCTAAGTGACAAAAATGAATACGCAGGAAACATCATCGTCCTCCAGTAGTAGCTTTCAGGAGGATGGGTACAGGTGGTACATGAAGGTTTGCTAAACCTTTGGTCTTTGGACCCCAGTTCGACTCTGGCATCCTCCGCCA
>JANQJU010000023.1 GCA_028281495.1 SAR324 cluster bacterium | reverse complement strand
GGTGATCCAACGGATTGGATTGAGTGATCCAGGTTTACTGGATTCGGTGATCCAACTGCGGTGGATTGAGTGATCGAGGTGGAGCGGATTACGCAATAGCCCCATCCCGTGTAAACCTTGATCTAAAAGGCATTTCCAGAAAATCGAAGATTTTCTTTAGCTCCGCTTTGGGAGCAAGGGGTCGCAGGTTCGAGTCCTGGTCCCGACAGGCTAACTTCAAATTTTTTAACTCAATACCCTTTAAAGCTGTCTGCAATTGTTTGAAATGTTCTGCAGTTCCAAATTCGTAAGAGTCCAAACCATCGACTACACAAGAAATGACAAGAATTAGTGGGTGCTCATAAAAAGAGAACGGTAATCAACCGATCCAAACTCTTGTGAGGACAAATAACCCAGTTAATTTTTAAGAGGCTACACAACAGCATGCCGTTTTCTTTGACCATCCTCTCATTTCCTAAAATCTTGTTACACAGTTTGTTACATATAAATTTCTTGAGAGTGTCTCACATTGTTAGGTGTATTAGATTTATTCAAGGATATTAAATAGATAGAATAAATTTATCATAAATTAATTTTCGTAGAGTCAGGGGTTCGACCCCCCTCGTCTCCACCATTTCTTCTCTTCAAAAAATCAATAAGATCAGTAATTTAGAGAAAATAGAAAAATTCTAATTGTGTCTTTATACGGTTCTTTATACCACGTGTCAGTCAATTGTGTCCTTCCTCGACGCACCTTGAATTTTTCATACCTGCCCCTTGTATCTTTCATTCCGACCGGTAATTTCCAATCTTCCTCATTCTTTCTACGAACCGCCAGCATGCCCAAAAGCGATTAGAATATTAGTTATGTTTTTAGTAAACATTCGCTGGATTGAAGAGAGTTATTCCATATTACTGGCAAAAAAACAGAGTCGCTTATTGGAAACGGCGAGCAAGTGATTAAATTCACTTTTCACTCACGAACAATATGTCGATTCTGAGCAAAACGTAGGTGAGGCATTTGGGAATCGTATTGGTAGGGGCTTCAAAACATCACAGGAAACTCTTGGTAGCTACTGGTTTGATCGTTGTGGTCAAGGTCCGTTGAATGCTTTTGTTAGCTAGCATTTTCATCATTGAGGGGCTTAATATGATCAGCGATTTTCAAATAATTGTAAATTGGCCCAATCGTACTGTTAAGTTCTAATTTATTAAAATCATAATCAGAGAATTGAACAGAAACTTTATTGTTTGACGTTTGTACTGCCACCTCAGCGTCCACCTCATCCAATTTTCCAAATGCGATCTCCTGTTTGCCGAAACGTTTGATCTCAACTTTGCGATTGAAAAGGTCCTCTGCAAATTCCTCCAGATCAATCATTCCAGGAAAAATGTAGCTCACCAAAGTGCATTTCGCATATCGAAGTGAAGCATGTGTCAAAATATCTTTTAGCAGTGGTAACTCTTGGCCGCCAATCTCTATTGTGACTTCACACCAAACTGAACTTTCGCGACCAGACGACTGTAAATCTTCTTTGCGTGCAGCTCGGATTGATCCAGAGGGAAACTTGATGCCAGAGTAATTGAGTGAGACAAATTTCGGTCCGAAACGCATTGCCAACAAAGCTCGCAATTGAGACAAAATGTCTTCTTCTTGTTTGTCAACACGGGAACGAGCATTATCTCGGGCATCATGTTCGTAAACATCATCAAAAAAATCGTGATCCTGGTGTTTCATTTCCACACGGATAGATTGAGGATTATCTTGTATTTCCTTTTCGGAGATTACTTCATCGGACATGTCCGCCGGAGCTGAAAGGGCTTCTGTGAATTTTTGAACCAGATTCTTTTCGGCAAAATTGGGAGCATTTAGTCCAGCTTCACGGGCAATCAATGCTACTAGATCCTTTAAGTCTTCGGCGATTGTAATATTGTATGCTTGTCGGCTCGCTAAAGGTTGAGGTAAATTTGATGGGCTTAGACCACCACAGCACAGAGGCACAACACGTTTCTTTGCCATCCATGCACCACCTGCTTCGAAATTAACCCAAGGACGGTGTACAGATTCAGGTGTGCAAACCACCAGAACAATTGCTGCGGTGTTTAATGCGCCCTCAACTTGATCAAGCCATCGATCACCACCAACAATACTTACACGATCTGAAGACACGAAGAAATCTACACCGTTTAATAGAAGGGTGGCGATCTCGTCCTTGATGGCAGTGCCAAGATGCCGATGTTCATGGATGTGACTGATAAAAATTAGTGGTTTCATATTTGGTTAATCCCGGAAATGGTAATCAGTTGGTGAGGTTCTATGGTGAGCAGCCGTTGTTCAATCTGGGGGCGCAGCGGAGTCATGTGAGGCAGGCTGTTTCTGAATACCTCCAATACAATGATGGCGATGTCATATTTTTCCATATTTTGTTGATGCCGGACATTTTGATCTGCTGTGATGAGCACATCAAACTGCGTTTGAGCTTGGGTTAACAAATGTCCGTTTTTTAAACTCCGCCAGCCCATCTGAGCAACGGTTTTGACCGTATGCTGAGGCAATTGTCGTGCGAAGCGTTTCGGCATACATTCATCAAGCAGTATATTCATAGTCTTTTAGTAAGGATAAACGGGATAATTCCAAAACACCTTCAATTTGCTCCTGAGTGACACGAGGGAAATCTTCAAAAAACGATTCCAACGTTTCTCCCGTTTCCAAATAGTCAAACAAGTTCTTGATGGGCACTCGTGTTCCAGTGAAACACGGGGTTCCCCCCATGATTTCAGGATCTACATGAATAATGGTTTTGGGATCGATAGCGAGCGTGGTTTCCATAAATACCGATGCGTCAAAAGGTTTTCGCCGAGGCGAATGCAGCACTGTACTGGTGGCCATAAAAAAATAAATTACAAACTACCCATAGTTTAATGGAACACAACAGCCAACGCAAACCCCTTCCACCTACAAATCCTCACTGTCACCTACTAAATTACTTTCCGCCTCTGCAATCATCTCATTAATTGTGTTTCAAACTTTCCGCTTGCCGACGGAGTTTCCTTAGTTCAGATTTTGGGAGTCGTTTCGATTGAAGAGGTTTCATTGAGTCTCCTTTTTGATGGGGTAATAGAGTTCATAATTCCCGTCACTGGCACTGAATTTCACCTCGCTGGTATTCCCCTCAAACACACGGTTCAAATACGTTCGTTCCTCTTGGGACGTGGAGAAAATGAAGTCGGCTTTTTCCATTCTGTAGTCCTCCCCAGCATAATAGACGGGGTCGAATTCCAATAAAATAGGCCGACCTTCAATGGTACAGCAATCCGAATAGAAGGGGAAATGAGGCAATGAACAACCCCCAACGCCAATTCGACGTTCGAATGTTTTTTGGGGGAGTTGTTTCGGTTTTGCCGATGTGGTCCGCAATCTTGGTTAAGTTGAACATGATGTTCACAACGACTGCTTCCCCTAAAACAGCAAATATACCGATAATGCTGAAAAAGAAACTTTGAGTGATGTTCTCTCGGAAAACCTTAAAATCAAAAACTTGGATGCTGATAAAAATGAATATCCAATAGATGAGGAGGCCAATGAAAAATACAGCGATGCGGTTGGTAGCTCGGATGATTTGGGTCGTATCCGTTTCTTTACTCTGAGGTTGAGGGTTTCGTTGGTTATCTAAGGCTATGCTGCTGACTAGATTTTTGACAAGAATTTCAAGACATCGGAAGTCCATTTTTCCTTCGCGGCATCCACTAACAATTGATGGCCAACGCCTTCATACAACTGGAACTGCTTTCTTTCAGGTAGGTTCTGGAAAATATGATTGGCTTCCTCTACTGAGACTCGTTGATCCTTCGCTCCGTGTAGCACCAGCGACGGACATGAAACAAAGGCTGAGTATTCAGCGGGGTTGTGTACGAATGGATTGACTCCTTGCTGCACACCTCCCCAGAAGATCAATAGTTCTGCTAAGGGAGACGGTGGCAGGTTCATGCTGCGAAATCGATTTTGGGTGGTGATCAATAAACGGTCAAAGGTGCTTTCGATGATGATTGCGGATGGCTTGATGTTGTGGGTGGCAATGGATCGTAGGATGGCCGCTCCTCCCATCGATACTCCGTATAAAACTATCTTGTGATCCGGCAGCCTCTCTTGGATATAGTGAGTTGTCTGGGCCACATCTTCAGCTTCTTTGATACCGATGGTAGTGGTTGAACCACTCGAACCACCTGATCCGTAAAAATCGACGAGGAAGGTGGCATAGCCAAGATGATGCAGTTCTTGGGCTATCGGTAAGAGGCTGGCTTTGCTTGAAGCATAGCCATGAAACAATAGGATGACTTTGTTGGAGTGTGGCTTGGGAATATACCATCCCTCAACGGTATGCCCTGATGGATTGGTCAACTTATGGGTTTCAAACGGGAGTCCGTAGTGGGTGGGATTTTGCAAATTGCGTGGCTTGGGAACGTTCACCCCGAAGAAGAGGATGTTTAGCTTTTCTTGAAAGTTGAGGTTTTCTGGTTTTGCTGTCTTTTGGCCGCTTGAAGTAAAGGTCATCATCGCATCCGCATGATTCCAGGCCAAAATGTTCACTCCGGCAATTGCCAGTAACACTATGCCCCCTGTGGCCACGAGAAAACGGCGAGCGAAACGATGATTCCATAGGTTGATTGACATCTTTCTCTTTTGACAATTGAATATTGATGTTTGGAACTGATATCCGCTTTGGCACCGTCTCCCCCGACTTCTCCATCCGCACCCATAGGAAATGATTTCATAGTCCTGACCATCACTAAAATAGACAAACGGTTTGTTCCAACCGTCTTTGGGAATCGTTCCCTTCAGATAAGGACCATTCCAAGTTTTGGGAATGGGATCGATGAATGACATTTTCTTCACTCACTTCCGACGTAGAGTTGTACTGACCATCCACATGAAAACTCGTTGAATCTAAGTGACCAAAACGGGTTTGTAAGCCTAAATGTTGAATTGATTTTTAAAGGTTTCATCCGTTTGAGAAGGAATGAAAACAAGGGGGGGATACTCTTTCCCCATCAGAACGGATATTTCAAAAAACTGCAACTCCAGGTGCGGAATCACAGTTGATAAAACGGGTTTCAGATAATGAACGGATTTGGAATGTATCAACTGCGATGAGTTTGGAGAGTTTATCGGTCTGGTCGGGCATCAGTTTCACCATCTACGGAAAATTTTCATAGTGTTCCTTTCAATCCGTACGCTGAGCTTATTTCTGAGGAAATAATTTTTTGTCGTAATAATATGAAATCGACATGATCGCAATGGCTACCAGAGGTGAGAAATATTCCCCATCACCAATCATAAAATGAGCAGATGCTGCCAGGATGAGATCAAAAAAGAACCCTGCATAAGCCCATTCTTTCAAAATCTGAGATTTTTTCGTGATGATGGCAATGATTCCCAGAATCTTGGCTATCCCTAATGGATAGATAATATATGATGGAAATCCCAACCTAACGAAAGTCTCGCTTACCATTTCGTTCATGACAAAATACATCGTTGCCGAAAATGCCATGAGGACCGAAAACAAGATGGTTGGAATCCAATACAACAGCTTTTCACTCAGCTTCTTTGTGTCCCCTGCGGGAACTCCCAAAAATAGTTTTCCTGCCTTGTCCATAATACCCTTTTGTTGTTGATGTTTTTTAAGAAAATTCAAAACGGAACAAACATGCTCTGTTTTGCATAAAAGGCCAAACACCTTGTAAAAATCTCACTCAAACCTCATTTTGACTGTTTGCCTGACTCAATTTTTATTGCGTTTGCCTGACTGTGGTTGTAGCCTATCATTAGATTTTTTCTAATTAAATTATTAAATTTCTATGTTCTTATAACATTTTTTCTAATGAGATAAGATGACACTCGATCAATTGAAAGCATTACGAGCAATTGTCGAAGGCGGGTCTCTAAGAGCAGCTTCCCAAACTCTACAACGAACCCAACCAACGATCAGCGTAGCAATCAAGAATTTGGAAAATGAATTTGACCTAACGATTTTTGATCGAAACCAATATCGGAACCAACTGACACCGCAAGGCAAGGCTCTGTATGAAAAAGCCAAATTGATCCTGGATCAGGCACAATCCTTTGAGCATCTGGCATATCAGCTTTCTGTTGGAGAAGAAACGGAGGTGAGCATTGCGTTTACCTCCGCAATTCCAGTTCATCCGATTCTCAAAACGATCAAACAGTGCAAAATCGAGTTTCCACGGACTCGACTGGAAGTTTATTCTGAAAATGGTTACGGCCCATTGGATCTATTAGAGGACGGCAAAGCATCGATTCTCATCATTCCCTGGATCAAGCCTCTTGAGAAATTGGAATCGATCCATTTCATGAATGTGCGCTTCATGACTGTTATTGCGGCAAGCTCTCCCTTGTTACGGGAATATCAGGTCGTTCCCAAAGAAGTCCTAAGGAACTATTCTCAGGTGATCCTGAGTGACACCAGTCGTGAATCAGCGAATCAAACCTATGGAGTCCTGGAGGGGGGAGACCAGTGGAGAGTCAATGATTATCAAACGAAAAAAGAAATTATCATGCAGGGGATCGGGTGGGGAAACCTACCTGAACATTTGATCAAAGAAGAGTTGGCACGGGGATCCCTGGCTCCCCTTAAAGTGGAAGATCGTGTTGAGGTGGGAGAAGCCGAAGTTCGAATTGCTCGGTTGATCAATGAGCCTGTCGGTCCCATTGGTCAAAGACTTTGGCAGTTGTTTCAAGAGAGTCACAACTGAGGCAATTCATGACAGACTTTCTTACCCTGCTTCAAAATAGTTTGAAATCACCGTTATCACCCGTAAGAAAGTTGAAACCACAGATCCAACTTGATTTGTTAAGCTGTCATCAACTATTTAATCAATAACGGTTAAACATCATCAGGCAAACCATAACCTAAGGATAGTGGCGTATGTTGTTTTGAGCCATTGCTTCAATCTGAGATCATTGGTTGAAATAAAAGACGACAGTTAGAACAACTGGCTCAAATTTCGCCAAATGTCGCTACAGAAAGGAAGCAAATGGCAGCCCCTCCCGCAGCACCCAAAAAACCCTCACTCAAAACGCAGCTCAATCAATTTCTAAAGCAAAACCCCAATGTTGACCTGTTGAAGGTGAATTTGAAATCGCCTTATCAGATCAAAGCCTTCGTTTGGGGCACGTCGAAGCCCTCGTCTTTTTTACCGTATCTCCAATCCATTCAACGAGTGATTCGGTTTCTCCCCATCTCCTCTGTCTATCTCACGGAGTCGCAGGCCATCAATCTCGCCGCCACCTTGGTTTCCAAAGGGATCGATTCCATATTTAAGGTGACTCAACTATCCTTACCTCAGTTCAATGCCAAATATGGAAAATTATTTCCGTCAAAGCTGGGAAAACGGCTTGTTGATCAAACCTATCTCAACGCGACCCATCAAGTGACCCGTCTCAATCTCGTGTCGACGGATTTGCAGCAGACGGGGCAACCTCACACTTTGGCAGCGAGCATTCTCAAGGCCCCTCCCGGCGGGCGGGTTCCCATCAGCTATGAAGCCTTGTTTGGGAAGTCGTTTCATTGCTTGTGTGATTCCGGACAATCCGTGTTGTCTGCTCCGGCTTATTTTGTGGACTTGATGCAATTGATTGAAACACAAATCGGGGAACCCTCCGAAGCCCACCTTCAGCTTTCCTTCCGGAGACCAGATTTGACCACCATCCCCTTGGACAGTGAAAACACATTCACCGAAGTGCTGTATTTGGACCTCGTGCGTCAGGTATTGGACCAGTTGATTCAAACCCAAGCCAAACAAAACTCCTCCGAAGCCGCCATGTTGGAAGCCACCTATCCCTTCTGCATGCCGTTTGATGCTTACTTAGCCAAGTGCCAACTCTATCTCAACCAGAAGTCGGTCGATCTCTATCAACTTTGTACCACAACGATGCTGTCGCCTAGTTTGGAGGATGTGGCCAAAGCTTTTTTGCAAATTGGCCCTGTGGAAGAAGCCCTCCTCACTCAACCCAGCACAACCCCAGCTCAAATCAACCGCGTCTTCGGTTTGGACGCCACAGCCAATCCCATCCAAGTCTTGTCCAAGGTGGATGCCTTCCTTTCCAGCACCCAACTCACGCGACCCCAATTGAAGGAATTGCTCCAAGGCAATCTCAATGGGCAGGAACTGGAAGCCGGAGCAGCCAGCACCTTTTTTATCAATGCGGTGACAGGAACGAACGACCCATTTCTCCGCGAGAAGGAAGGGATGTTGGAATTGATGCCCTCTACAGCAAACGCCACACCGCAACCTCTGAAGTTAGAGAACTTGGATCGTCTCAACCGCTTCATTCGTTTGGCCCAACTCCTTGGCTGGAGTTTTAGTGATTTGAATTGGGTCTTGAGTTCTAGTTTCAATTCCCAACTGGATACGAATGTTCTGAATCTCCTTGCCAGCATCAAAGCCATTCAGCAGCGTACCAAGCTGCCATTGGATGTGCTTTGTAGCTTTTGGTCTCCCCTCAAAACACAAGGCTGGGGCACGTCCTTACACAACATATTCGAGATGCCCGATTTGTTTGATCACGTTTTCAACAACGCGTTGGCAAACGAGTACAAGACGTATGTCCCGCATAACCCCCAAAAGCTGAATGCGGAGCTGAAAAAACTTTATATACAACACGATGTCCTCCCCCTCAAAATTCTCAAAACCGATCCGAGTTGGAAGCAACGGCTGATCCCTGCATTGGGTGTCAGTGAAACGGACTTGAATCTCATCTTAGAGACGGTCACTCAAAAGAAGTTGTGGAATCCAGGGGGAAAGAACTTCACGTACAATTTGAAAAACCTCTCCATCTTATATCGCTTTTGTAAGCTGCCGGCGGTTTTACAAATCTCGGTGCCAGACTTTATGATTCTGCTCGATTTATTGGTCCTTGACCTAAGGCAGGTGAATCTCTTCCCTTTTGACACGTTCAATCCCATGCCAGCCGCCCCCGTCAACGGCTACCAATCATTGACCATAGGGACGGTAGCGCAAGTCCTGCTTCTGATAGAACTGTTGCTTTCGATCACCCAATGGTTGAGGGAAATCAATCTCAGCACCCCTCAACTCCGCTATCTGTGTATCGGAGGACGGCCTGATTCGGTAAATTCACATGCCTTGATGAATCGATTGAGAACCATCAAACGACAAATCAACGACGCGTTGGTCACCCCGTCTTACCTAGCCAATCGTTTGGCCATCGATGAGGCCTCGGCCACTCAAATCATGCAAAAATTAGTCACAGCGAAAGCGATTTCTCCACAAGGGGTGGTGTTGAAACGCGACAGTTTCTCAGTAACTGACGGAAGTGATGCGCTGACCAATTCAGAGACATCTTGGTTTCCTGCGAGCTTGCCGTGGCCGGGTTCCACGGGGTACGCCCTGTTTTTTGATGGAATCAGTGCAAATATCAACTGTGGCAACCCTTCATCGCTCCAAATCACGGGGGCTATCACCGTGGAATGCTGGTTCCGAACCTCTGCGAAATTAGGCAACTACAAGACCTTAGTCAGCAAATGGTACAGTGCGGGTGTCGAAGGAACCTTTACGTTGGGTTGGAGTACAAAGGGATTGGGATTTTCGATCAACGATTCCTTACTTAAGGCTGCCGTAGTGATTAGCCCCAAAATGTACAACGACGGGATGTGGCACCATGCGGCAGGGATTTGGGATGGGAAGAGCCTCCTTTCTCTCTACGTGGATGGAGTCCTGGCGGCATCTCAAACCGTGAATAATTTTTCCAAACTCGAAACCGACTCGCTCAACCTTCTGATTGGGACCGATTCACGGTACGGGTATCCTCAAAATGATCGACTGTTTGAAGGTTTCATTTGCAACGTCAAAATATGGAAGGTGGCCCGAACCGTTGCTCAGATTCAAGCGAGTCTAAAAATCCCAGACACGCCTCGCAGCATCAGCGCAGACCGACTTCAGGGCCTGGTGGGGTATTGGTCACTCTTGGCCGATCCAACGGTGGAAGATGCCTACATACGGCAGTCCACCCTGGTGGATCTGCCCTTGGCCAGTCTGTTTGGCATCGAGGCCTCTTTGTTTCGCGCAATTGCCGTTCCAGCGTATTCGGGAGCAACTCTCTCCAGCCACGGCACTGTGTCCATTTTCACAGGATTTGTGCTGACCACCTTGCTCAATACATCGAACCTGGAGGATGTGCTCCAAAACGAATACCTGATCAGTACTTTGAATTTCATCCAGCAGTACGATGACTTGATTTCGACATTAGGCCTTGCGCCTGCGGATGCGGAGGTTTTGTTTCCGATTTTTAGGCAGTCCCCCTCCGTGCCATTCTCCCGGTTTTCGATCCATTCCGTTCGCGTGTTGTATCAACTGAAAAAATTGTCAGAACGGTACTCGAAGCCCCACCAGAAACTCGCTACGTTTTTCACGCATCCCTTGGAAGAAGCCATGGCTCAGTTGCCTCAAATCACCGGGTGGACGCTTGATGAAATCAAGGTCGTGGCTCCTTTCCCACCCAAGGAGGTCGGGCTACGAGGCGTTTTGATCAAAACCCAAATCCTGATGCAAGCGCAGGAAAGGTTCGATCTGGCCCAAGCCTTCGGTACCCAACCGACCGTGTTGATCCATCAGGTCACTAACCGCTTGTGGCCTCAAGCCACATTTCTAAAGACGAAAGACGCAGCCCAACAACTCTATGGCTTGTTAAAAGCGAATAAGGAGCCTCTGCCTCAGCAATCCCTCAATCAGCTGGGGCGGGAGGAACGGGTGCACTATGCCATCTTCCTGTTGAGTCAATTGCCCGGTTTGTCATGGATCAAAACCTCGCGGGATCTGTACGACTTTTTATTGATTGATGTGGAAATGGGCAAAACCATGAAAACCTCGCGGGTGAAGGAAGCGATTTCAGCCCTGCAAATTTATATCAACCGATGCCGTCTCAACTTGGAACTGGGGATTGTGTGGAATGCAGAGCTGGAAAAATGGTGGCGCTGGATGGGGACGTATCAAACCTGGAGAGCCAATCGCGAAGTGTTTCTTTATCCAGAGAACTACATTCTTCCGCAGTTGAGGAAAAACAAATCCAAACTATTCGCTGAACTACAAGAAACGTTATTGCAATCCAACATCACCAATGAGGTGGTGGAAGAGGCGTTTAAAACCTACTTGGATGGTTTTGCAGAGGTCGCCAATTTAAACATCGTGGGGGCCTATGTCTACAACGAGAAGGATCGCCAAGATAGCGACAAAATCTTGGTACTGTTTGGGCAAACCAAGATCCATCCTGTCACCTCGTACTATCGCACGGCTCGGATCGTTCCCAATGAAGAATCCCAACCCGCCACGTTCTTATGGGAAGCTTGGGAAAAAGTGAATTTAACCATTCATTCCGATCAAGTGGCCCTGGCTTTTGCCTTTGGCAAACTGTTCATTTTTTGGGCGGAAATCACGAAACAACAAATTGGCAGTGTGGCGCCGGGACCGATCATGAGCACCCAGTTTTCAAGTACAAACTCGGTTCACATCAAGCACTACTATTCGTTTTATGACTTCAACAAAAAATGGGTCCATCCCCAAGAGTTCCTGGAAACGGCTCCCATAGGAAGCGACGCCCCACAGACAGTGCAAGCGGTGTTTGATGCAAATGCCGGAAACGGGGTGGGACTGCTGTATATCTTGTATGGAAAAACAAAGACCAAAGATCAGTATCAAACCGTTTACACGTTAGACAATCGTCTGGAGGCCACATTGCTTCAAAAACCTTGGTTGCTGGATGTCGACTATATTCGAGATGACTTGCCCATCATCTATGCCAAAGATACTTGGATTACCTCCCATATGAAATACTGGAAAGCTCGCGGTTTGTTGGAGGAATATTATCCGCTGGATAATAAATTAACCGGGGAAATCAACTCGAAAAATACACTGACGCTCCACGGAAATGCACACTACCGGCCTCGTTTTTTTCCCTCCGGGAAAGTTCTATATCTCGATAAAAATTCTAGCCTCGACTTGACCAATCAAAATCTCATTGGAAAAGGCATCTCCTTTTGGTTTAAAATCCCTCAATCCCAACAAGAACCCATCTGTCTGTTCTTTTTGATGCAAAAAGGAATGCAGAAATTGAGCACCTTCTACTATCAAAATGGGCAGTTAGTATTTGATTATGTCAATTGGGGATGGGCAAATTCTTCGGTTCCTGTTTCCAAAGGGGTTTGGAATCAACTCATCATTTCCATCTCAAACTACTACGGTACAGGCAATCCGAAGGATCATTGGTTCATTTGCGCTCTGAATGGGAAACTCATGCATACTCCCATTTTCACCAGCGCAACATACTCGACGTTTATGCAACAAATCGGTCTGGCCACCATTGGCAAACCGAAGTTGAGTCCAACATGGACCCTGCAAGGAGGGGCAACGATTCCCCATTATTACAACGATTTTGAAATCAGTGACTTGGTGGTCTATTCCCAAAGCATAATATTCAACAACACTTTCAAAATGCTTTATGACCAACAGCTCGACCAAGATACGGAGGTTCTCAAAACAACGAAGTCCACCTTTTCTTTTGCGAGTGTGCAAAATCAACCGGACTGGTTGATTGGCAAAAGCAAAGCAGGGAGCTTCTTAATCAAGCCCAATAACAACTTACTCCCCCTTTCTACCAATTTAGATGTCTTGTCGGCGAAGCAATCGATTCGCACGCATGTCGCTGATTATTATTCCATCCGGTATAAGGGAAATCCTCATTTTGAGCTGGTGGGATTGACTTCCAATTCCACGTCTTCATTGAGCAAAACACTGTTTGTGGAGGGAATCGACGGCTTGCTCAGTTTGTCATCTCAGAGGACCCAAGCGGCCCCGACGTTTGTCCCCCAATCCTCCAAAGTCTCTGCCGATATCATTTACAACACGCATGCCGTCGATTCGGCCCCAGAAAGCAACGCCCTGGATTTTTATGGAGCCGATGGGGTGTACTATTGGGAAATCTATTTCTATGCGCCGTTCCTCATCGCTAATAGCTTGAGCCGTGCTCGCTTGGATAACCAGACGGCCTTCCAAGTCCAAAAATGGTTCCACTACATTTTTGACCCCACCCTCAATCAAGGGAATGTGGCCGAAAGTGATTTGTATCATCTTTCCTATGACAACCGAGCCACGCCAGAAGGCTTATGGAAAGAACTCCAAACCCAAGGATATCTCAATGCCTCTGGAGACATCCAACCCGACTTTGTGCAACTCCCACCCAATGAAATCTTAAATTTAAAGGCTCCCTACGACCAATATAATTTCGAAGTTTATACCATCTTAGCAGAACACCAATACTTGTTCCGGTGTTGGAACTTCTTACCGTTCAAACGAAAATATATGGGAGTCGGAGAGACATTTGCCCTCCATGCCCAAGAGCAATCTCGAAATATCTTGCCCCTCAACGGAGTGGGCACCTGGGAAGCCAAGACACCCTTTCAAAACATCCCGGATCACTGGGCCTATTCCTTTCACATGAATGGCAACGAGAGGCTGACCATTGGCAACCTCCAAGGAATCAGTCAGGGGTTTACGATCGAGTGTTGGGTTCTGTTTGAAATGATGGATAATCTGATAATGCTCACATCCGGGCCTAATTTTGGGTCGGGTCTCGACAAAAACCAAAAACATGCGTTGTTTTTCACGGTTGTTGAATCAGCAAAAACGAGTCTCTCCTTGTTCACCCAATCGACCAATGTTGTGGGTCTGCAATGGTATCACGTCTGTGTTACGTGGAATGCGACGACCCAAATGTTTCTCTTGTATGTCAATGGAAAACCCGATCCAGCAGGAGGCAAAAAAGGAAAACCCGATTTTCAACAGATGGGACCGTTTTCGTTGGAAGGATTTCGCAGCGCCAGCAACACTTCAGGAAATTATGCCGAAATTCGAGTGTGGAATCGTGAAAAAACGCAACAAGAAATCCAAGACCTCATGAATACCTGTTTGATCCACATTGGGTTGGAACAGGCCGTTTCCCAGGGGTTGATCCGGTATCTCCCTTTGAACAAAGGAGGGGGGGATTGGATTTGGGACATCCAACCGACTTTGACGCCTCTCGGTCCTCCGACTCACTACAAGGCGGAGTTGGAACTTTACAAAAACGACCCGTTTGACCCACAGAGGATTGCCCAATTGAGGCCCCTTGCATTTAAGAAAACGATCTTCATGAATTACATCAATTCTTTGATCGATTGGGCGAACACTTTGTATCAACAAGACACTCGCGAAACCATTCACGAAGCCACGTTGCTCTACATCACCGCGTATAACTTGTTGGGCGACAAACCTGCTGAGTCACCGCCCTGTTCGTCTTCGTCGGCTCAGACGTATCAACAATTGGAACAAAACACGGCGATCCAATCGTTTTTGGTGGAACTGGAAAATGCTCCGGCGTCCGGTTCCGTCAATCAAGGCTCGCTTCCCGCCGATCCCAATCAGATGTTGGTCAACAGCTATTTTTGTTTTCCAGAAAACGATCATCTGGTCGCGTATTGGCATACGATTCAAAAGAATTTGTTCAACATTCGCCATAATCTGAACATCGATGGCAAACCTCAACACTTGCCCTTGTTCCAACCGCCCCTCAATCCTTTAGCCTTGGTGGAAGCGACAGCCGCTGGGGAAGGTTTGGACAGTGCCGTGGCGGACTTATCCTCGCCGGTTCCCTATTATCGATTTGCGGTGCTGGTGGAAAAATCGAAAGAGATCTTATCCTCGCTGGAGCAACTGGAAATGTCCTTGTTGAGCGCCCTGGAGAAAAAGGATGCCGCTGACTTCGCCTTGCTCAAAGAACGTCAAGAGCAACAAATCTTTGACATGAACCAAGCGCTCAAAACCGAACAAATTAAGGAAAATCATGCCACGTATCTCGCGCTCGAAATCAGTTTGGAAAATGCGAAATCCCGGTTGAAGTACTATCAACAGTTAATGCATACCCCACTGAATGCGTTCGAAGAGTCCCAGATGGATGCGTTGAAAACCGCTAAAAAATTTTCCAGAGGTGCCCAGGTTGCCCAGGTTGCGGCAGGGGTGGCTTCCTTGATTCCCCAATTGGGCAGTCCCCTCTCGCTGAACTATGGAGGCAGCCAACTGGGTGCTGCCGCCAATGCAGCCGCTGGAGCTATACAAATCGAAGGATCTCTCCATTCCTTGGATAGTTCGCTCAGTGGCTTGAAAGGGGAACACCATCGCCGCGAGAAGAATTGGGAGTTGCAGTTGGCATTGACCACCCGTGACATCGAACAAATCAACGCGCAAATTCAGGGAGCCAAAAGTCGGCTCACTTTATCGGAAAAAGAACTCCAGCTCTTGCAAAAACAAATTGAACAAGCTTCCTCCATTACTAGTTTCTTGAAGTCCAAATTCACCAATAAAGAACTGTACGAGTGGATGATCGGTCGACTTCAAAGCTTGTACTACCAAACGTTTCAGATGGCCCATCAATGGGCACAATTGGCACAAAAAGCCATGCAGTTTGAGTTGAACGTGGAGGAGCCTTATCTCGGATCTGGCTATTGGAACGGCTCTAAAAAAGGACTCTTGGCCGCCGAATCCCTACGAGTGGATCTCCAACGCATGGAAAAGGCCTACCTGGACCAAAATCAGCGACGGTTCGAAATCGAAAAAACCGTGTCATTGCTGGAACACCAACCCCTCTCCGTCGTGAATTTGAAATCAACGAAAAAGTGCGTCTTCGATTTAACTGAACTGATGTTTGATTTGGACTTTCCTGGACACTATGGCCGACAGATCAAAAGCATCTCCCTATCGTTCCCAACGGTCGTAGGGCCTTATCAAAACATCAACGCCACCTTAACCCAGACCGTCAACCGCTTGGTGGAGAAACCCGATGCCACTGGAGCCGCAGCCAATTACCTGATCGACCCCAAAAGCCACAAAAGCGGAGTCCCCGAAAACATTCGGCAGAATTGGGGGCACAATCAACAAATCGCGCTTTCCCAAGGGATGAATGATGCAGGATTGTTTGAGTTGAATTTCCACGATGCACGCTATTTGCCGTTTGAAAACACCGGAGTGGTTTCCTCATGGCTGTTGGAGATGTCTGAATTTGTCTCGCCCGATCTGATGAGGAACTTAACGGATGTGATCATCAAACTCCGCTACACCGCTCAAGAAGGCGGCGATGCGTACCGTAAAACCATTATCGGGCTCCTCAAAAAACAACTCATGGAATCCGAACGCTATTACGACTTAGCCACGTTGTTTTCCAATGAATGGTTCCAATTTCTTAACCCTGCCCCAAAAGCAACAAACCAAGTGCTGTCTTTCACCACACCGGTCTCCCTCCTGCCTGCTTTGCATTCATTGAAGCTCACCAAGGTGTATTTGCAACTCGCTCCTCAGGATTCCCAAACAAATGCCACGTTGGTCTTATCCATCCAAGACCGTTCGGGGAACAACCTCCTGACGACAAACCCCACCTTTTCCCTTTCTGGAAGCCAAGGCACATCTCTCAAAATCCAAAGTGTGACGGGTGCCTCCTTTGAAAACGCCGTGTGGACCCTCACCTCTCAGGGCACTGGATTGAATGCGAACAATCTCCATAACATTGGCCTGCTCGCGACCTTCACCGGGAAGCTTTAAGCAACGTCCACTTCACCGAGTGGAGTTTTTTCTTTGTACCCAACCAGAGATTTCTGATGTGGTTCACTCAAATTGGACGGAGTTTTTATGAAAACCAAACAGCCTTCGCACCCCTCGAATCCCAACCCAGTGGATCTGCCCCAAGGGGGGGTCAGCAAATCTTTTGGAGAGACTTTCAGTCCCAACACCTTCACCGGAACTGCCAACTTGAACATCCCGCTTCCCACGACCCCCGGAAGAGGAGAGCCGGACTTGGTACTCCGCTACAATCACGGAACCGCCAATGGGGCCTTTGGTTTGGGATTTTCATTGAACCTGTCCCAAATCAGCCGACGCACCACCAAAGGCATTCCCCAATACCAAGACGATGATATCTTTTTACTGGATTCGAAAGAACTGACTCCCCGCTATACCCACCATCCCACCACGGGGTGGACCCTCGATCAAACCGACCAGATCTTCCTCAAAGTGAGCTATCGAGTCACACGCTTTCGTCCTCGGTCGGAAGGCCCGTTCCTCAAGATCGAGCATTGGCGCGACCCGAAAACCCGGAAGTCGTTTTGGAAAACCACCGACCGCGAAAACAAACAATCTTGGTATGGTTTTTCAGACCAATCTCGCGTTTTTGATCCTGAGCATCCTACCCATATCTACCAATGGCTGATCGACCATTCCCTCGACCGCTTTGGCAACAAAACGCGCTATGTCTACAAGACCGAAAATCATCAAAACGTGCCAAACACCTCTTACAATCAAGGTCGGACGGCGTATGCACAAAAGTATATCGAGAAGGTTTTTTACGGGAATTATCTGGACTCCCAAAAAGCCGAACACTTCGCCTTCGAGGTTCTGTTCAACTATGGTGAATATTCTCCAACCTCGGTTCCCCTCGTTCCTCAACAGGATTGGGCCATCCGCAAAGATTGCTTTTCCGACTATCGAGCAGGATTTGAAATCCGCACCCAGCGCTTGTGTCAAAGCATTTTGATGGTGCATCACTTTCCCAAGGAATTGCCCGCCGACGACTGCCTCGTCAATGAAATCCGGTTGGAATATCACTCCGATGCCATCCATAGCTTACTGAAGTCCGCTCAACAAACGGGCTACCGGATGCAGCCCAACCAAAGCTATTGGACCCAATCGCTCGCTCCGGTAGAAGTCCAGTACGATTCGTTTTCGCCAGAAAAGTCATCGTTCCATCCCCTTCACCTCAAAGAAGGCTCCCCCTTGGAAGGGACCTTCCCACAAGGTTACCTCCAATGGGCGGATCTGTACGGAGAAGGGTTGCCCGGAATTTTGTACAACGATTCCGAGTCGGTGTTGTACTTTCCCCCCGAAGGCCACGGTCGGTTCAGTCCGCCCCGTCCCTTACCACGTTTTCCAGATGTTCAAGGAGAAAGCCCATCCCACTACCAACTGAAGGACGTCTCCGGAAATGGACATTTGGATTTGGTGGTACACGGCGATGCCGACAAAGGCTTTTTCTACAATCGAAACAATGGAGAATGGGAACCGTTTCGTCCGTTTGAATCCTATCCCACCGAATCGCAGGAACCAGCCCAACAGTGGGTGGACCTCAATGGGGACGGTTTATCCGATCTGCTGATTCCCGTGAAACAAGGCCTGCGCTTCTATCTTTCCAAAGGGGACAAAGGTTTTTCCAAGCCCATCACGCTTCCCACCGTAACGGGATTTCCTGAGCTAGGCGGAGACTCTGCCAGAAGTGTGATTACTTTTGCCGATATGGTGGGGGACGGACTGGCGCATTGTGTCCGCATCCACAGTGGACGTGTGGAGGTGTGGCCCAATCTGGGATATGGGCATTTCGGACAGAAATGGATCATGGCAGGGTCCCCGCAGTTTTCAGACAACTTACCAAAGGACCGTATTTTTTTAGCCGACTGCAATGGTTCAGGGACGGCGGATTTGTTGTTTGTATACGAACGACACCTGGAGTTGTATCTGAACGAAAGTGGGAATTCGTTTGCGCCAGAGATCTCGATTCCTTTGCCGTTTCGCGTCACTCATTTGGACCAAGTGAATGTGACCGATGTGCTGGGCAAAGGGAATGCGTGTGTGGTGCTCAGTCAGGTGACCTCCCGCCCGACCCAGCACACCTATTATGATTTCTGTGGGGATTTGCTCCCTTACATGATGACCTCCAGCACCAACAATATGGGACGGAAAACCGACCTCACGTTCCGCAGCTCTACCGAATTTTATCTGAAAGATCGCGAAGCTGGGGCACCGTGGGTCACTCGCCTCGCTCATCCTGTGATGGTGGTGGATCAAATCGTTCACACCGATGAGATTTCCGGAACCCAAACCATCCAAAATTTTCAGTATCGTGACGGGTATTATGATCCGGTCGAACGGGAATTTCGGGGATTCGGTTATGTTCAGACTCAAGACACCCACACCTTTGACCCCAAGATTTGGCATTTTCCTAGTGTTAAAAAAGCATCGGATTTGCCCTTGGTGGCTCCCACGCTCACCAAGACGTGGAACCACACGGGAGCCTTCTTGGAACGAGGTGTGGTCTCAAAACAATTTGAAGCGCAATATTACTCACGCGATCCACAGGCCTTGGTTTTGGGAGACAGCGTGTTGGACTCCGATATCGTTTCGGGTTCCAGCGCCACCCTTCGGCAAGCTTATGTTGCTTTAAGTCATCAGATGATTCGGCAAGAAGTGTATGGAGTATCGGCCCAAGGGGTAACCGACCTCCATCCCTACTCGGTAGAAGAATACAATTACACAGTCCAACTGGAGCAACCCACCCAATCCAGGCATCACGCCTCGTTTTGGGTGGTACCGCGAGAAACCGTCCATAGTGCATACGAAAAGACCGCAGCCGACCCTTGCATTCAACACCATCTCACCTTGGATTGGGATCACTCTGGAAATATTTTGACCACCGCAACCGCGTATTATCCTCGCCGGAAAACGACACCCCCGATTCTTCCTGGACAACACGCGCTGAAAGTGATCTTGGAGACCGAGACGGTCATCAACCTGACGGGAAAGGATGTGTATTTATTGGGGAAACCCGCACAATCGGAATCGTTTGAACTCAACGGCATTTCTCCCAGCAAATCGTTGTATTTTGACTATGACGCATTCAAGACCGCGATAGATCCGATTTTGGCGTCGAAAACGTATCTCGACTACGGGGTCGACTTCACCAAAGGCATGCAGGCTCGTCGATTCAAGTGGTCTCGAACCTTGTATTGGGATGCCAATCTGAAACAAGACGCACTTTTAGGAACAACCTCCGCTCAAGCCCTCGTGCACCACACCTTAGAAGCCATCTTTCCCCAAGGCTATGTTCAAACAGTATACGGTTCCAAAGTCCCCCCATTCATGCTCACCAGCGATGGAGCGTATGTGCTGAAAGACGGCTACTATTGGAGAACGAGTGGAGTGCATTCCTACGACCCGCTCCAGTATTACTTGACCGATGCCATCCAAAATCCTTTTCAAGTCAACACGGCTTCAAAAACCCAGTTGACATACGATGCCTATGGCACCAAAGCGACCGATTCGACAAATCCGTTGGGACAAGTCACCTCCTACACGATTGACTATCAGACGATGGAATATTCCGCGTTGACGGACATCAATCAGAATACGTCGGAGGTGATCTACAATCCCTTAGGACAAGTGATGGTCACCTCCCGTCATGGCATCAACAATGGGGTTTATGAAGGAAACATGGAGCTAAAGGGCTATCAATGGCAGGCGGCCCCTTCCTTATCCAAGATCCTGAAAAATCCTGAAACGTATTTACAAGGAGCGAGCTTTTACTTTTTTTACGATGCCCAGTCATGGAGCGGAAAACCGAAACAACCCATTCATAGTATTGGGTTGAAACGTAAAGTTTTTACCCATTCTGCCAAGTTTGTTGCTGGAACCCAACCTGGCCCGATTGAAATCGTGGTGTATTATGCTGATGGATTTGCCCGACATCTCTGCCAAAAGACCCAAGTGGAGTCCGATGCAACGGATTCAGCACATCTTCCGAAAGGCGCAGGCACCACGATATGGTGCACCACTTTGCATCAAGTGTATGACGAGAAAGGGCAGGTTCTGAAGCAATACTTGCCCTATTTCCAAAGTGACGTGGCGTTTGACTCCACTATTCAGGTCGGAGCTACTTCCTACGCCTACGATGCTTTGGAAAGACCCATCCGAATCAATACGCCCAAAGGTTTTTTTCATAAAGTCGTGCATCCCAATGCGTGGGAGGAAGTGGAGTATGATCTCAACAACACGATGATGGAATCGACGTATTATCAACAGAATATCCACAATCCCAAGCTCCCTCCGACCGAATTAGCCGCGTTGCAACAAACCGAATTGTTTCAGCATGCCTGGCACACCAAGCACTTCAATTGCCAAGAGCAGCTGATTCAAGAATCCCAGATCAATCTGACTCCAAAGCCGGGGAAGGTACAGCCGGAAACGTATTCTCAATACTACGAGTTGGACATTGCGGGAAATCCGTTGAAGGTGATCGATCCTCGGTTTTATGACCCAAAGCAAGTCTTGTCGCCGCAGCATTATCAGGCGATCAATCAATTCGATATGCGTTCGCAAACCTTAAGTCATTGGAATTGCGATTCCGGAACGCAATGGTCGCTGCATGACACAATGGAGATGATTCTTTCGATTTGGGATGCAAAGGGGTATCACCGCAAAACCAGCTATGAATCGGTCATCCGGCGTCCTGCTTCGATGACGGTGAACGGCAACGGACTCAACCAAATCACGGAACGCTTAGAATATGGCAACTCCCCCCAGCACAATACGGTCAATGCGGTGGTCAAACATTATGATCAATCGGGTCTGCTTGAAATTCCGAAGCGTGATCTTTTTGGAAATCCGACTCAAACATTCCGGACCTTTCGAAAGGAGATCGAACCCGAAGTGAATTGGAACACCCCGGCTTCTGTGCCCCTCTTTGCTAAAAAGTGGTCACAAACGTGGACTTATGATGCCTTGGGGCATTTGATCGAAGAGGGACATGCCGATGGAAGTGTCACTCGGCATCACACTTATGCCAATGGCTGGCTCCGTTCCATTGAGGCCAAATGGGTGGGGAAGAGTCCGTTTGACTCTATTTTGAAAAGCATCCGATACAATGCGCACAGCGAACCGTTGTCCTTTCAATATAACAATGGCTTGGAAACCACCCATACCTATGATCCGTTGGATTTACGCCTTCGCAAAACCGTCAGCAAAAACACGAAGGAAACGTTCCAAAACTTCGAATATGTGTATGATCCGGTTGGCAATATCACGGACATTATCGATCATGCCAAAGCCACTCTGTTGCCAGGAGGAGCGCCTCCATCCGTTTCCAGTCATTACGTCTATGATGCGTTGTATCGCCTGATATCGGCGAAAGGCATGCAACAGATTGGAGCACCCACCCCAGTCAAATCACTGACTGCCGTGCAATTGACAACCTATACCCAACAATACCACTACGACCGAGCCAACAATCTCACTCAATGGACGCATGAGGTTCTCAAAAAAAAGGAGACTCACACGGTCAAAGTGGCGCCTGATTCCAATCGTGCCGTTCCTCAATTCATGATCACTCCTAAAAAAACTGTCGATGATTTTTACGATCCCAATGGAAATCTTTTACAGCTCTCCCATTTTTCTTCCGAATACGATTATCGCAATCAAATCTCGAAAACGACGGCTGCTGACATTTCCCGATATGCCTACGATTTTCAGCGCAAACGGACCCGCAAACAAACCCAAAAGCCGTCTGGCACCGGAGTTGAAATTGAGGAGACTTTTATCATGGGGCACGTCCACGTCACCGAGACCTTTACGGGGGCGACTCCCCAAACCGCGCTCCAGTCCAAGCCGAGCCACTCCAGTTCCGAACTGCAAATTGTCGCATTTGACAAACTGATCCTCAGCCACCGTGTCGACAAAAATTCGGCCAATCCCACGCTCACTTATCCGTTGACCAATCATCAAGGCTCGGTGGCTCTGGACTTGGATGTGAATGGGACGATCCTCCGCTACGTGGACTACTTTCCCTACGGTTCGTTTTCCATGAATGCTGATCTGAGTGTCTCGTCTGATATGGAACCCCAAATTCTGTTCTCTGGAGAAGAATACGATCCTACTACCGGATTGTACTACTATGGGGCACGGTACTATGTTCCTTTTCTAGGCCGTTGGATGACGCCAGACCCCTTAGGAGACTTGGACGATCTCAATCTGTATTCCTTCGTGCGTGGGAATCCGGTGACCCATCGCGACCACCTTGGGTTTGGAGTGGAAAAGACGACCGGTCCGATAAAAAGAAAAGGGATACTGAAACGATTGGAAAGGCAGAACGTGACCAGCTATGGAAGACAGAAGGCGATACCAGGCGATGTGGGTTGGGGGGGCACCGTGGATTTGAGTGATCCCAGACTGGTCTGGTCCGCGTATACTCCGTTGAAAACCAACAATGGGGTGGGGCTGCAACGTATTTATCCCATGACTTCTGAAGCTTTTCGAGGGGATGTCGTGACCAATAGAACGGTACCGGCACGAACGGTGCGAACGGCCTTCAAAAACCTCGCGGCTAACATTCGAGGGTATATTCGAGGACACCGATTGCCTCATGCCGATACAATGCGAATCAGCCCCGCTTCGTCGGTGCTCTCAACGTATGATGCCAACAACTATTATGCCGAACCGGAGGGGTGGGGGGAACAGCAACGGAGACACCGAGAAGCCAAGGCACGAGCCAACGAAATCACGGTATTTCAATTTGAACGGTATGATGCCCATCCGCTCCGAACTCAAAATGGGACGCCCATCCCTCGATCAGTCACGTGGGTCGAATTGACGGAAGGCAAACCGGATTACAATATCAAGGTCTATGAGGTGGAATACGCCACGTTTGATTACGATGCGCTCGCCACCCCCGTTGGAAAAGCCACCAGCCGTCGGGCGACCAATGAACTGAGGCAACGAACCCTACCGAACGACATGATCAACCTCATCACCAGAATGACAAGTATCAAAAAATCCGATCTTAAGTTTGGCACCCCCAAACCCGGGAGAAGGTAATTTTATTGTTTGGAAATGGTGCGCTCCAGCAAAGTGAGCGCACCATAGATCAGCAGAGGTTAATTCGAGGCTTTTGAAGGAGACGGAGGCGACGAACCCCTTTGAGAGTTTCTTTGAGGAGCCTCAGACCTCGGTCCACGGTTGGTGTTTTGCTGTCTGGTTAACGAACGGGATCGACGGGTGTCGTTGTCTTGGGAGGATTGCGCTGAGTCAGGATCAGCAGCAGCCCCTCGATTCCGGCTAGCACCTGCCGCTTCGCGAACCTGATTTTTATCGAGTTCCACGAATTTATCCTGTCCCTTGTCGTAAACATAAAACGTGGTTTTATCGAAAGCCTCGTCACTGCTGAGAACTCTATACAATTCACGATTGGTCATGCCATTTTCCTGGAGTCCTTTTTGATAGGCTTCTCGCAACATTTCCTCACGAGTATCTCCTGTAAAACCCTCTATCGTAAAATGTATATTGTCTGCATTTTTCAAGGCTTGGTCAAAAGCCCCTCCTTGGTCAAAGAATGCGTCGCTGTCGACACTGGTTCCAGGACTGATAATTCCCGCATCCTCCCAATCGTTGTAGAAATATGCCTTGATGCCTTGGTTGCCAAGATTACTGTGGAAGAATCCAATCTCACTATTCAACCCCAAGACAATATCTTCTCGACCATCGGGGTCTACAAAATTGATCGGATTGTTGGCCGCGTAATGATAAAGGGCCAAATTGACGGGTGTGAAGACCCCTCCTGCTGGCAAAATTCCATCGTTGTCTTGATCAGGCAAGTAGTCAACGAAGGCTGGGTCGGGGCTGACCCAGCGTCCCGTTTTCTGATGGTAATAGCGAGCGCCGTAATAATAAAATCCGGTGGATTCATCGAGTTCCTTCGAATTGAAAAACCAGCGAATCTTATTGGAATTGGTCACTTCATCGACCCATGTTTCTCCATAGGGGGTGTATTCGGTGTGCTCCCACTCGTCTCCATCAGGAAGGCTGACAAAAGACGTACTGCCCAAGTGATCGGGGTGATAGAAATGAACGTTCTTTTGCTCAAAGTTCAGACTTCCATTTTCTTGAAACTTGGAAATTTTGGAAACGACCTTGGTGTCTCCCACGAAAATATGCTTGGTCACCTCGTTTCCATTTTGTATCTGGAACGTGTCCTCCACATAAAGAACTTCCCCTTGCTGTCCTCGTTTCACCGTTCGGCGTCCGCTGGCATCATACAAAAAGTCGACCGTTCGGCCTTCAAACTGGACCTGCATGAGACGATTGTCTTCATCCCAAACATAGGTTTCTTCAAGATCCAATTGAGAGGAACCTGAGGAATTCCCATTGCCACTATGCGGGTTGTTGGGATTGTTGTGACCGTTTTTCTTGCCATTGGAGTTGTTGGAATTGCCTCCTGCATTGCCATTGCTGGACAAAGATCGGTCCAGATACACTCCAATCAGGTTGCCATTTCCATCGTACTCATAAAAGTGGTCTCCAATATAAGAAGCTTGGTGAGGGCGCTGAGCATCCATTTGATAGACCAGGTCATAACTCAGGTCTTTGATGTCTCGATTGCCTGGGTTCTCAATTCCAACACTGGTTTTTTGGATGATATTTCCAATGGTGTCGTAGTTAAGATTTTGCTGGTAATAGCTCGTGAAATTGGGTTTTGGGGCCTGGTAAAACCCTTCAGCACTCACGAGACGGTATAGATCATCATACTGGTAGGTTTGTTCGCTTTGTTTTTCTCCTTGATTTTGCGCCAAGAGGATATTGCCCACTGCATCCCGTTGATACGTGAAATCTTGGAAGGTGGTTCCCGAAGCCGTGTTCGTTTGAATGGCGTCCACCCAACGTCGATGGGGGTCGTAAGTGTAACGGGTTTCCACATCATTCCCGAATTGAACAAACACCTTTTGACCGAACTCATCATACCCCGACTGTTTGACATAATCGAAACGTGCTCCTTTGTGGATCCCATAAACCGAATCCATCATTCCCCCTTCGTCGAACTGATAAAAAATTTCTTCGTTGTCAGGGAAACGTTGCCATTCGATTCGGCCCATATAATCGTAACGATACTCGTTCGTGAACATTTCAGGGGCATGACCCGGAACCAGGAAATTTAAGGTTTTTTCCACCTTCGTGATGTCCCCTAATTTTCCGTAATACAGTTCCGTGATTCCAGAGGCGTCAGTAACGCTTGCTACTTCGCCCACACGGTTGTCGGTCGCTCCAACATCACCATAGGTGAACTCGACATCGGGACTTTCGGGATAGTCGATTTTACGCAGCCGAAAGAAGTCGTATTCGTATTGAATCGATTGAGATTTCTCGCGAAGGTTCGCATCTATTTTTTCAACCAGATTGCCTAGCAAGTCGTAACGGAATTCCTGCAATCCTCGATCAGGATTGGTTACAGAGATTTGCCGCCCCATCGTGTCGTATTCGATGTTGGTGAGATGGCCTTGATCATCGGTGATTTCCACCAATTCACTCAGCACGTTATAAGCATACGTGGTGAGAAGGGGAGTTCCTTGAAGGATTTCCTCCACCTGACGAATGTTGGTGTACACGTCCTGATAATGTGCGGTTTTGTTTCCAAGCGGATCGATCGTCAGCGTCTTAAACAGTCGTGTGTCAATCGAATACTCCGTATGGATTTCCTCCCCATCGGGCAGTTCTTCCGTAATGAGTCGACCCAAGGCGTCGTAGGAACTGACCACTGGATTTTTTGTAGGAATCGTACTCAACGACAGATTGTAACCGGCTTCAAAAACAGGTTGTCCTTGCCGTTTCACACGCCCCATGTTGTCGTATTCTGTGTTTCCGGAAACGATCATCCCATACTGCTCGTTTCCACCGAGGTCGACATCCGCTTCGGTTTTGGTTTGCAGAGGTCTGTCCAGACCATCAATGATGGTGACCACATCGATGGTTTTGGAGTTGGTGGGATCGAAATGTTGCTTGTTTTTGGTGACGGCTCTCAAAGGAAAAGAATCGGTGAAATACTGATATTCCACGGAAGGAATACCAGTCAGAGGATCGTCATAAGGCGACCATACTTTGGTCAACCTCCCAACAGAATCGTACTCGGAGAGCGTGGTGTTGCCGTTCGGATCGGTAGAAACCAGATTCACCCCAAACTGGAAATCATATTCGGCAGTCGTGATATGTCCGAACGAGTCGTTGGTGAATGTGGGGTAAGTATGATTTTCGGTATCGTATTCATACGTGATTTGAAAACCCGAAGGATCCGTTTGCTCCACCATGTTGCCATATTGATCATAACGGAACGAATAAATGGGATTGGTGAGGCTTGTATTTAAAAGATGCTGGGTTTCCAGAAGATTGCCGCGTGCATCGTAAGTATGGAATTGTTGACGGAAAGTCACTCCCGAAGCATCGGTGACTTTATTGGAAGAGGGGTTGGCGACAATGTAGTTGTCCAGATCTTGATAATAGGCGGTGAAGGTAAAATTGTCGTCGTCGAGGAATTCGATATCTGCCCGGTCAAACACTTCCACGATATTGCCGTACTGATCATACTCGAACAAGGTTTGTTGAGCCTTGGGTAGTTCTTGTGGATTGTTCAGATCGTAAAATCGTTCAGTATTGAGGGTATTGGCGGGGAAATACACCGGTTTGCTTCCGACATCGACCAGCACCAACTCATACTCATGCTCCGATTGAAACATGATACGATCTGAAGCATCTCGGCGTTCTTCCAACACCATGAGCCCTTTGCGATAAAAATCCTGATTGTGAAAAAACTGATCCCGATACGTTTGATCGGTATAGATTTCCCGCACTTGGGCAAAACCGTAAAACTCGCGTTCGCTTCGATCATAGAAACCGGAGTCGAAATAATCGTATCGAACCCCATAGCTGTTCCCCATGCCATCCTCATGGGTCACCTCTGCTAGAACATACTGGTGATTGGGAGAGGTCACCGAATGACGAATCCGGTCGTAATCTAAATGGGTCACACTCCCCAAGGGCGAGTGGATGGTCTTCAACAAACCTACCTTCTTTGCATTGTTGAGTTTGACGCGAAAAAATTCATCCAAACCGTATTTGAAAATGTGGTCGGGAAGGTTATCGCCATCCACATCGCTCATTTGCAATTGAGCTGAGGAAAGGCTGTAGGCAAAGTTTCCGCTCGGCGAAACATAAACGGAAAATCCGGTGGGACCCAACGGGATTTCCACAGTCCCTCCTAAACCTACCGAGGCACTGAAGCTACCGTTCCAGTTGATCACATCGCCTGCTCCCAAAATGTTGAGGTCCTCGGCCAGATCTCCTGCAATCCCTTCGATGGCACTAAAATCGATATTGATGGCACTGGTATCAATGTCGTCAGCTCCATTTTTGGCAAACAATTCTTCAGCCACTTGTTGAATGATGGCAGAAGCAAAATTGTCGATTTGAAAGTTGTCCCCGTCGATTGTCCAACCCGGGGTGAACCATTGGACCACCGGCCCAAAATGATCCCCATAGTTGAACCGTACTAAAAAATAGTCATTGCGATTCAGCTTGAACACTTGATCCACCAAACCGTCGCCATTCATATCCACTAAGTCCGACTTGGTGCGGCTTCCTGAGAGGGTCAAACTGCCATTGGCATTCACCTTGTCAGCACCAAAACTGATGTTGACCCCGCCACTCACGGTGTTGGTATAACGCACACTATCGGCCCCATTGTCTGGGAATCCGGAAACTGCGGAGTTGACCGTCATCAACAAATCGATGAGATCCGATTGCAGGGGAGCATCGTCAAAACCTGCTGTGGAAAAACTCTCTTCCACACCGAAGCCATCCCCCAAATTCAACCTCACGCGATACTCTTGCTCCGAATCCCGTTGAATATGGTCAGGAAGTCCGTCTCCGTTGATATCAATCAGATCGGTCTGGGTGATATTCTCACCTAAACTCCAATTGAACGAGGGGGCGGGACCATAGGATGCGTTGTCGGAGCTGGCGGAAATGATCTCTCCTTCGGGGGTCTGTCGAATCTCAATGTCACTTCCAGTTCCCCCGGGATTGTAACCTCCTCCATAAACTTGGGTAATGCTTTCGCGGATGTTTCCAAACCCTTCATAAACCGCCGTTTTTCCGTAACCTGTGCCGCCTACATTTTGAATGGCGGTCATCGTGCCATTGTCCACACTCGAAAGCAGTTGGTCGGGGTATTGGTCTCCATTCATGTCGATCAGTTCGACATAGGTTTTGGATTTGCTGAAGTTGATCGTCGGTGCTGGAATTCCAGCAACCCCTCCACCGGCATTGATCGAATAGTTGAAGCTTTTGGGCAGCACAGAAATGCCGCCCGCTTGAATGGAAATTTCTCCAGTAGGGATATTCTCAGTCGCATCCCCCCCTTTTTTGGAAGGAGTCATTTCTCCAAAAGAAACCAAGCTTGCAAAGAACTTTTGTACCTCCACGACATCACCATTGGAATCCACCGAACGATCCTTGTACGAGGTTTCGGTCCCTTTCCAGAGGTCTTCTCCCGTCGGATTTTGAGCATCATTTGCTTCAAGAGCAGACATGGAAACAAAGGGAATGGGGTCGTCTTCATTTTCAGGTTCGGCCCCGATCAAGGTCGGGTCCCAACTTAAGGCACCGTTCCATTCTCCGTAATACCAGTTGTAAACCCCCCCACCAAAAAACTCGTCAGTGAGTCCAGCAGCATCTCGAATATCCGTCACATTGAAATCTGTTGCCGCATCAAAAACATGCAGATACTGACGCACACTGATGAGATCTCCGTTGGTGTCGAAGTCGTCTAAGAGAATGAAACTGGTTTTGATCTGATTGCCTGTGTTTTCGGTCGTCGCATCGATCACAACCGCTTCCTGAATTCCAGGCGCATACGGGGCTTGTGTGACCGGATAGGATGTGTCGGAGTACACTCGGAAGGATTGGGTGCCATGGGAGACTTCGATATAAAATCGATTCCCTTCTTGAAATACCGGATATGTGTTTCCATTGTATGGGTAGGGTTGACTCGATAGAAAATATCCCTCCATGTCGTCATGAAACTGAATCGCCGTGTACGTAATTTCGGCATCCCACACAATGGTGTCATTATTGATGCCGTCCACGGCATTCACTTGAAAATAAATTGCCTCATCGAGTGTGATTTCAATGGATTCCTGAAAGGAATGGGTCGTTTGTGCTCCTTCGTTCAAGACAACTGGATTGGTGAAGAGACTCTGCGCCTCTTTGTACAAATTCACTTCGACACCGTCGCTGATGCCATCCCCGTTGTCGGTTTTTTCGATCTCGCTGGTCAGCAAAATCGTGCCGGCGTGATACGGTTTCCATTTGCGAACGGCATCTAATGGGTGATACGCGGCTTCCAAGTCTTCCATTTCTTCGAGGTCGCTGATCCCCATATCGAGATCCAAATTCAACGCACCACCAGGAATGGTCCAAGGAGTGGACACAAACCCCCCTAAACCACTGCCTTGT
Source organism: SAR324 cluster bacterium (assembly GCA_028281495.1). Classification (GTDB taxonomy): domain Bacteria; phylum SAR324; class SAR324; order SAR324; family NAC60-12; genus JANQJU01. The sequence continues at coordinate 368,942 of JANQJU010000023.1, read as the reverse complement.
TTAAATACCGAATCCCCAGCACCAGGGATGAAATCAATAAAGCCGTCGCCATTGATGTCTTCCAAAGAGGTCAACCCTTTGTTGAAACTGAAGTTTCCCCCAATGTTCGCTTGCAAAGCAGCCAACCCCACACTGAATTTGAATCCGATATCAAATTGTTCATCGGAATTCATTTGGCCCCCCAAAGACGTCAAGTTTTGGAAGGGAGAGAAGCTGCTTCCCGTGTTCAAACGATAGCCGATGGGAGAGCCAGCACTATCTTGAAAAATCTGATCGGGTAGGCCATCGCCATCGATATCCAAAAAGGTGGCCAAGTCATTACCGCGTTCGTACTGAAAATTGATTCCGGCTCCAATCGAGTTTTCTCCATTGCCGCTCGGACCCACTCCCGCAAAGATCTCTGCCCCTCCACTGAAGGTTTGATTTTCACTGATGTTCCGTTCAGCATTGTTCCATTTTTCAACGGATTGAAATCCATCAAAACCACCATTTTTGGTAGGCATTCGGTAATAGTCGAAGGAATAGGCGTAGAATTCGTTTCCAGCAGCATCGAGTTCTCGGATGCTTGAAATCTTTGACTTGCCGAAATCCCCGTAGATGTAATCCAACCGGTATTTTCGAATCAGATCGTTTTTGTATTTGATCTGGATTTCTTGAAGGCGAAAGCGGGTTTTCATTTGGAACCGCCCCCTCGCGTCACTAATGATATCTTGACGTACTTGGGGGTCGTTGAGGAAATGCACGGTGTAATTGCCCATCTCGCCGCTGGTGTGCCCAGTGTAGCGAATCGTGCTGAGGTACAGCATTCGCCAGTCTTCTCCCACGCCAGTGGTATTGGTATCTACCGTGTATTCATAGCGGATCGTGTTTCCATTGGGGTCGACCGTTTGACTCAAATACCACATGTAGATCGGCTGCGTTCCATTGATATTTCGATAGCTACGCAAGACGGCCGAGTTGACTCCATAGATGCTTTTGATTCCGAGTTTATCGGTGATTTCGAAGCGGTAATTGGAAGGGTTGGTGCCAATGCGTTCGATCCGTTGGAAGGCACCTTCCACCCGTTCTCGATAGGTTGTGGTGTCGCCAATCGTATCCACTTCGATCAATTGGCTTCCGTTCAATAGATATCGATCTTGCCCGTCATAACTGGGAACGCCAAATCGAGTATCAATCGTTACCATAGGAATGGTGATGCTAAAATCGACTCCTAGCCATCCGTTTTCACTGTCCGAACCGTAGTTGATCGAAAGGGGAGGCATCATTTCCTGCCTTCCAGGTGGAAGAATCAACGGGAGACTAAATTGAGCCGATCCAAACGAATTGGAATCCAAGCCTTCCAGTTCTAGAATATTTTCAGCAGGCGAGATGGTTTGTAAGCCGTCACTGGGATCGGATTGATAGTTTGGGAATCCCGACATCTGAGTGGGAGAATTTGGAAAATCTGCTACGTTGGGATTAGCACCAACGGGTAAAGGAACCGTGGCATACAGAAATGTTTGAATGATTAGCATCACCATCAGTTTTTTGAAAAACGGTAGATACTTTTTCTTAAATTTTTTCATAGGGTTCTCCTGATTAATAAAGAGTTGAGGGTTTTGAACCACCCTATCTCTTCGCCGTAAGAAATGACGAATGATGACGGAAAATTCTTAATTCTCCGTGAGGGGTTCAAACCTGTCTTACTCTCTTAATTCAGTTATGAAAATGGAGCGACTCGTCCCAAGTCGTCCCATATCGTCCCATATCGTCAGAAGTTGCCCCAAGCTGTTAATAACGATCTGAAAAGGGCGTTTTCTTAACACCCCACAATATGTATCAAGTGGCTGCGGATCGATTCGGTTTGCCAAAACAATTTTTGTTTCCAGTCGATTTCCGGTCGTCGATCAAACACGATCAACCAACCTTCTTCGCAACCCAATCGGTCCATATATCCCACAAGCTGATGTTTTCCCTCGTTGTAAGTTTTATCGGAGTAGCGCAATTTGAGTTCCAGGGGATAGCGTTGATTGTCAAATATTACGCATAAATCGAGCCGCTGTGTGCCGGATGCCATTTCTCGAATGATGGCTCCCCCTGAGTTAATCACCCGTTGTAAAAATGCTTGTAGGATCAGATGCGGAGCTGCCTCTTTGTACCAATACCGTTCGATCCAAATCTCACTGTTCTCCCGCCAAAATTCCTGAAAATCATTGAGCAGGTGCTTCATGTCCAAACGTCCATCCACCAAATAAGCGGGAGCTTCCGGAGGAAAATCGGCATCGTCTAGTTTGGTTTGTGCTTGATGAGTGAGTACCCACAGAATCACTTCCGTATAGATGGGATTGGCTGGAACAAGCTTTTTATTCCTCTCGGCAAGCAACCCCAAATCCAACACATAGCGGTAGTCATCATGCAATGAATCATATTCGCGTTGTTCACCCAAAATCAGGGGTTCGACAATCTTTTGCACACGGGTTTCTTTCAAGCGTTCTAAGAGACTGTCGATATGAGTATCGCGGCGTTTGATTAAGGCTTGAATGGCTCGGTCAACGTGATCTAGGGCAATAGGAGTCGATAATTCGTTGGTTTGAGTTTTTTCGACGATTTGATGTGCAATGGCGTTGACCAACCAAGGTTGTCCCTGAGTATTTTCAAATACCGATTCAATCACATCAGCAGGAAAGACTTGTCCGGTCTCTTGAGTATGCTGATCGCACAAATCGGCTACCTCTTGGTGTGTGAAGTTCCGAATCGTCAATGCTTCTGCAATAATATTGAATGGGCTAGCACTTCCTAAGGTATCTTGCTCTTCTCGGATTTTTGCTTTGAAGTCTCGGACGTTTCTCATTCCAACCAAAGCGACGGAATGCATAAAAGGAATGGTTCCACGGTTGACGTAGCCAGTTCGTAGTTGCCTTAAAAACGAAATCAGGGTTTGGTTCGATAAGCAATCGACTTCATCGAATAGAATCACTAAGGGTTTGTCCAACAATTGGCAAAAACGGGCCAAAGACCGATTCACCAGATTTCCATATTGGGAAGAATCGAGGTCTGAAGCAAACGGGAACTGACTAAGGACAGGGTTGAATTCAATACAATATTGCAGTTGCTGGATAACAATGGGGATTCCTTCTTTGGCATCATGAATGTCTTGCAGGGCTTCGAGGGTACAATACAGCCCATAGTAGTCTCCAGACGAATTGATCTGATTGGCCATATCTAGCAGCATCGTAGTTTTTCCCGTTTGCCTTGCCGCGTGGATTACGAAATATTTTTTTCGCTCAATCAGCCTCATTGCACTTGGACAACGACTTTGCGCGGGCAACATATAATGTTCGTTTGGAAGACAAGGGCCCGTCGTGTTGAATTCTTTTTGCATAGTTGCTCCAAAACCATCCATACGGATCAGGGAATGCTATGTTCTCAATTAGTTTGCTGTGAGAGAAAGAATTTAGATTATGTCAGTATCCAAGTTCGATAGCCAAGTTTATCGCTCTTTCTCACCAAGCATATACTCGATCACGCGTTCGATAACTGTCTTAGTAGGCCAATAATATTTTTCTCCAGTGTGGACAACCTACAAAAATATTCCTTCTCTCTTCCTCTTAAAGTGGCGATCCGTTTAACGGTGTAGGCTCCTCGTTGCCAATACATTTTAAGGGCCTATTCTTTTCCACATCATAAAATTGAAAGATAGGTTTACAATTCCTAATGAATGGTGAGGGATCGTGAAAATTCCAAACCAACAAGTGAATCATCACAGCGTACAATTTATCCCGTATTTCAAGTTCAAGCCAACCACTGCTTTGATAGAACACTACCACTCTATTTATTACCCGCCTTCTCCCAATCGGGTTATCCCCATTCCGCAAAGGACCATTGATTTCAAAGAGATCACACTAAGTTCGAGCTTACAATGACAGGCTATCTTATGAATCATAATTCATAAAAAAAATTTAATTTTGGAAAAAAATCGAAGAAATGAATTAACTGTTGTCTATATAATTACTCGGACTTGATGAAATCAAAATTCATTAAAACGGTTTCTAATTAGGCTGTGTCATTTATTTTTTCAGACATCAGATAATTCGAAATTAATTTTTCATGCCTATGTTTTATGTAAAATAAAAGGCATTCAAAATGTCCGATTTTTAGTTTAATTACTGAGGAAAAAGTAATGATACTTTAAAATCTCTCAGTTTATATACAGAGATTTTTTCTGTATGTATAAATTTCTAAATCTAATTATTTATTGAGGTATTTATGTTGAAATCAATAAAAAAAGCAGTAGTCATGGGTGTTACAGGTTTAATGATTGCAGGGTTGGGCCAATCCGCGTTTGCAGCCGAACCAGCAAAAAATGGAGTTTATATCACCTCTGTTGGCGCAAACTCCTCTTCACGCCCAAACTACGGCACTTACAATAATCTAGTCTTAGTAGGTATTTCGGATACTAGTGCTTGGGGAGCAGGCAGTTGCTTTGCTGGTGGTGGTGCAATCGCCCCCAGTGATGGATCTCGCGATGAATTAGTGGCAGTTGCTAAAGAAGCCTTACTGCATAACAAGAAAGTTTTGATTTACGTAGATACTGGCACAACCTATACCAGCAATAATTTCTGTAAAATCACCGAAATTACTATGTATGATAAACATTATTGATAAATTATTATAATCAAATTGTGAAAACACTTACTTTAAATTTCCAAGTAAGTGTTTTCACATATTTTTTTAAATTTTCTTGCCTATTAAAACTATAAATTTAAATTTCGTGCTTTAATACAAAATCATGCAAACTTTGTTTAATATCATTTTTTATTAAATGATAACTTTCTAAATAGTTGCTTAATTAAAAATATAATTTTTATAGTGATTTGATTCAGTTTAATTCCATCCATGTCAAATCTATTTCTAAAAATAGACTGATAACAAGAATATAATAATTAATTTGAATCATCTTCCTTCGTTCCATTGCTTTCCAAAGCCTGCCTTTTATTTGATCGACTTTTCAAACTCTCCAATCTTAGTCTTTTTGATAGAATTGCGTCATTTGATCAAAAATCAAATTCACTTCACAACACAATAGATCATGTTTTCTTTGGTTACTGTCTTTGTTTCTAAAGACTTCATTGCTTTAGAGTAAGAGGGTTTCCAACTTCTAAAATGTAAACCATGATGATATCAATACATCTCAAGTTCTCTCTCATCGACCGATCTCTTTCCAAACGAAAAGCACGATTACTAGCCGAAGGGACACGTTTGTTGTACTTTTTTGTGTAATAGGCAGGTTTCGCTGAACAAACTCAGATTCAAGAGGGGCTACGGCACAAGAAACCAAGACAAAATGCCCAGATGTGGCTCACTCGTAAGATTCCCGTTCGGGTGGACACCAACTTTTCAGTTATGACCTTAGGTTTAGGACAAGCTTCTAAAGAGTTTTACTGATAAATAAATTTTTAGAGTTCTCGATACCACTCATGAAAGGACATTATGAAAACACCATATCGCTTCAATTATTTTTTGTTGAGCTTACTCTTCGTTTTTGTTTTCCAGGCTAGCCCTGCATTTGGGTTGGAGCCTATTTTCTCGAATTTTCTAGGACAAGCGATTCGGGGATATGATCCCGTGGCTTATTTCAAAGAACGCAAAGCCACGGAGGGGGAGAAACAGTTTGTCTATGAATGGAAAGGAGCCACATGGTATTTTGCCTCTCAGCAAAATCGGGAAGATTTTATCCAATCCCCAGAGAAATATGCCCCTCAATATGGAGGGTACTGCGCCTGGGCCGTCAGTCAAGGATATACGGCCAGCATCGATCCTGAGGCGTGGCACATCCACGAAAACAAGTTGTATCTCAATTATAGCAAAGGCGTGCAAAGAACCTGGTCTCAGGATATTCCTGGCAATATCCAAAAAGGGAATAAAAATTGGCCGACACTCCTGGCTGACAACTCATAAATGCCTTTGTTCCAATGGGTGCCTGAGCCAAAAGGACATCGGAAGCCCCTAAAAGTTCTAAATTAAAAATCACATTTCTGAATAGATGGTGAAAGAGGAAATACAGTGAACAACGACGAGCTTAAACGTATTTTTGACCAGCAAGCCTCAAGCTATGATAAGCAGTGGACAAGGATGGCACCAATCAGCAATGGTCTGTACTTTCTTCTGGAGCCTATTTTTGCTGAGTTACCATCAGAAGCTCGGGTTCTCTGTGTTGGCGTGGGAACAGGAAAAGAATTGACCCACTTAGCCAAAAGATTTCCTGAGTGGCGCTTTACTGTGGTAGAACCCTCAGGGGCTATGCTCGATATCTGCCGCCGCAGAGTTGAAGAAGAAGGAGTTACCTCTCGATGCTATTTTCACGAAGGTTATCTTGACACACTGCAGGTCGAGGAAATGCATGATGCGGCAACATGCTTTCTCGTGTCTCAGTTCATTCTAGAACAAGAAGCTCGCTCCGCGTTTTTTCAGCAAATTGCTAATAGGCTTCAGCCAGAGGGGATGCTGGTGAGTTCAGATTTATCGTTTGAGGTGGATTCAGAAAACTATGAGGCACTCCTTGGTGTATGGCAGAGAGTGATGTCAACATCAGATGTTTCTCCTGAAGGGTTAAGCCGAATGAAAGCAATGTATGCAAAGGACGTAGCGGTTCTGCCACCAACAGTGGTTGCATCAATCATTGAGTCTGGAGGCTTTGACACACCCGTACAATTCTTTCAGGCAGGGCTTATTCACGCATGGTTTGCCAAACGTGCTTCAAGCGATATCACCTAAAATAGAAATAAGGTAGCGGTGTCTAGTCAAATACAATCGTTTCAACATTGGATGGAATTTCTTCAGATCACCATTTCTGAACCGCACACCAGGGGGGCGTTATGCGAACACTGATCCAATTTTTAGCAGCTTGGGGAATGCTTATCACGATGGTGGGTTGTCTTAAAGTGGGTGATCCGGTGCCTGTGCAAATCGACTCCTCGCCAAAGCAAGTGGAACGCGGGAGGTATTTGTCGCATCATGTTTCGGTGTGCATGGATTGCCACTCCACACGCAATTGGGACTTCTTTTCGGCTCCTATCGTTCCCGGTACGGAAGGTCAAGGAGGAGAAGCGTTTACCGAAGCTATAGGACTTCCAGGAAATATCTATTCGAAAAACATCACTCCGACACGCATGCGTTCTTGGACCGATGGAGAGCTTGTGCAGGCAATTACGGAAGGTTATTCCAAAGAACATGGCGCCCAGTTCCCCATCATGCCCTACCCTTGGTATGGCACCATGACTCAAGAAGATGCCCACGCGGTGGTCGCGTACTTGAGGACTCTTCCCCCCCTCCAAAACGAGGTGCCCGATACGGAACTCAATTTCCCCTTGAATATTATTGTACGCACTATGCCTCGACCTGCCACCCCGACTCCCACTGTAAACCCGAATGATGAATTGAGTTACGGAAAGTATCTCACGACCATCGCGGCCTGCGAAGCCTGCCACACCCCGACCCAACGTGGGGATAAAATCGAAGGCCTAGATTTTGCGGGGGGCTTCAAATTTCCGTTGCCTTCGGGGGGGACGGTGTTTTCCTCCAACATCACACCGGATTCTGAAACAGGCATCGGGTCTTGGAGTCGTGAGCAATTCATCCAAAAATTCAAATCATTTGCGTCGGAGCAAGCCCAAAACCAGCCGGTATCTCCCAACACGTTCAATACCGTCATGCCGTGGACGATGTATGCAGGAATGACCGAACAAGATTTAGGCGCGATCTATACTTATTTACGCTCTCTCCAACCGGTCAACCATCCTGTGACGACGTTTGTCCCTGCACCTTAATCAGGTTTAAAAAGTAAATATTTTTTTCCTTATCCTCAGGAGCGTTTATATGAGGAAACGATTTTGTTTCCTGAAACACAGCTCCCAACTTTTGAATGATTTTCATCGAAGCAATGTTGTGGGGAGCACAGGTCAAAACAATGCAATGAAACCCCAGACTGTAGATGAAGGGTAATAAGGCTTTTGTCGCTTTTAGCGAAAGATGATTGCCACGATATGCGGGTAAGATCTCATAACCAATATGTCCATCGTACTCCATGATTTGCTTGGAGTAACCTGCCCTAAAATTCACGTGTCCCAGGTCTCTCTCATTATTTTTTATTTTAAAATGATAGTAAGGGACCCATTGTTTCTCTTTGTCTGCCCCAAATGTTTGTGAAAGATAAACGGTGTGGCTCTCAAAATTCAAAGGCTCGAAACGCTTGAATCTGTAATTTTGATAGTCTTGGTAGTCATACGCTTTCATGGTTTCTTTCCAATCTCTCGTTCTTGAACGTATTGTACGTTCGTATGCTTTGATTATCGGGTTTCTATTGAGTGTAAGAGTGACAGAGAAATACTCAAATGTCCCAACTGCGATGGATTCTCTATATTTTGGATAAAAGGCCTATTATGGATTACGTACAATAATCAGTACAAGTACAATAATCAGTACAAGTACAATAATTGGTACCACCTGATCGAACAGAACAGCTTGATTAACGAGACAATTTGAATCAAGCGATTGCGGAAGATGAACTTTTGCCTTGACGTGCCATCAAATTTAAATTAAACATTGTTCAATTAGTTTGAATCTGTTTGAGAAAGAAGTGACTTTCTTGAACAAATCAGAAAGTGATTTTGCACATAATTGAACAGTGCTTAATTTAAAATCAATCAATTCACCACTATAAAAATGGAGACGAATTATGGAAACTAATGGAATACAAAAAGACTCAGCAGCGTGGTTATTCTTTGTCAAAATGTGTTTCGCGGTGGCACTTGCTGCTGTGGGTGTCGGTATTTTTTTCTTACCTGCTGACTATTGGGCGAAAGGCTACATGGCAATGGGAACGCTCTTTTTAACCGGATCTTCCTTCATGCTCTCGAAGACGATGCGAGACGAACACGAAGCACAAAAATTGATCAACCAGATCCAAGATGCAAAAAACGAAAAAATTCTTAAAGAATATGATAGCGCATGAACGGAGGATCGTTACCACCGTTTATGAAGGCTGTGGCCATCGGTATCTCCTCCGAAATCATCGACATCATAAAACAATTCCAATAAATTCATCTTGCCTTCTCATTGATGTGTTTTGAGTTAAGTCGCAAATAACTCCTGAACACTTCTCTACAAAGGAGGCTCGTATCTCGAATTCAGGTTAATGCTAAACATTGAATCGCCTTATGGAGGAACATGATGGACTTTGAAATCAAATCAGCAAAATGGAAATCTGTAATCACGCAAATGTTGTTGATCGTGGCCGTGAGTCTCGCATGCTGGGGATGCGCAGGATCATCGGGTAATGATGACGACGATGACTTAGATTCCCAGGAAGATGCCATGATGGAGGATACTGCAACTGGAGATTCTACAATGGAGGGTTCCACAACGGAAGATTCCACAAACACCGCGGACACTGCTACTGGGTGCTCGGGAACTGCCAATTATACGGTTGTCTTTCAAAGCACTTGGAGTTCCACCACCCACCCGACTGATTTTCCAACCGGGGCTCATTTTTCCGGCCTGATTGGGGCGACACATAATGCTGACGTCACGTTTTGGGCCAGTGGTGCCACCGCCTCGGATGGCATTGAACTCATGGCAGAAACGGGGGGCAAAAGCTTGCTTAGTAGCGAAGTGGCTACCGCCATTACAGCACAGACCGCAGGCTCTGAGCTTTCCGGTGGTGGGATCAGTTCTTCGCCAGGGTCCGTCACTTTGGATTTTGAGATGACTTCCGAGTTTTCCAGAGTCAGCCTGGTTTCCATGATTGCCCCCAGCCCCGATTGGTTCGTGGGGGTTTCGGGATTGGAATTTTGTGAAAACAATGAATGGCTGAGTTCCAAGACCGTGGAGCTTTTCGCTTATGATGCAGGAACGGATAGCGGGACTGAATACACCTCTGTCAATAGCAATACCAGTCCTCGCGAAGCCATTGCACGATTGACGACAGGTGTATTTGAAGTGAACGGCACCGTCCCTTCATTGGGAACTTTTACCTTCACCCGAAATTGAGCCAAGACTGCCGATCCCGATACTCGCACGGGCTTCGTCGCATTCTTCGTCGACTCCATAGGGATGGAGGAAAATCGTCTCTTCCTGTTGCAATCGAGCGGTGACCACGTTCACAACGTCCCGAGACCGCATCAAACGGGCTTTTGCATGGCCTACCGTCCCTTTGCGCTGCAATTGTTCGGCATCCAACCATTGATCGACTTTATTGAAATTTTCGCAACAATGGTCGATTTCTTCATAGTCGAATTGGATCAATTTGCCGTCTTGATACAAAGGCACCGACGTTTGGCGGCGATAACGGACTCCTGCCATATCCTCTGCTAAATGGACGGTGGTATTGGCATCGTGTCCCACTCCCAGCAGCAACACATAGCCATCCAGTTCGTAGACACGCCCGACGGGGCTATCCAAACCATGAGGAGGATCGATGGGGTGAGCTGAGGTGATCCATTCGGCTTGAGGCCCGGTCGCAGAAAACGCATGAGGACAGTCGCTGCGCAAAATGCCGGGTTGTTGCCAAAATGTATTTGCCACCACGCCCATGTCCAAACATTGCGTGGTTTTGGGATCAAACGGGACCGGCTCATCCCCCATCATGCTGGGCATGACCAAGGTCCCTTCATCTTCCAAGGCCTGTTGTAGTGATGCAATCAATCCCAAGGGGCCATTTTCAACAGGTTTCACTTTTGAAAATGCACAATGCACCACCAGCACGCAGCCAGGAATCACACCCAGTTGATGCAGTTGTTGAATCAGTTGTTCTTGAGAAGTCATTTGCACCTTACCTTTCTTAAGTTGTTCACAATATTCCATTGGATATGGATCGGTGTGGACTAAGGCGGATCAAATGAACATTCAAGCCAACAGATCTGAGATTCCGCATTGCACCGTGACGATGCGCGAGCAGCGGAATCTCCAACCAATCATTCTGGCAGAACCCACCGGATATTATCGACCTGAAGATGCACCCCATTTTGATCACCCCAAGCGGGGAAAATGACAAAGGGAGTGTCTATCAAATTATACGTAAAGGCAGGGTCCGTCGAGGCATTCGGGTTGGTTGCCATCTCTTGCAAGGACAGACTGTAAGAGGTCCATTCACCTACGGTGGGAGACGTGATGGGAAAATCGCCTGTTTGACACGGAAAACCACATTCAATCTTGACGATCAATCCGTTGGTATTGCTTCCAAAATCCAGGACCTTCAAATCGAACTCTAAGGTGCCTGTGGTTCCCCAGGCACTCAAGTCTTTAGCAGTCGTGGTTCGGATATACACGACCCCGCTCCCTTCCACACTCGAACTGAAATTCAAATCCAACACGGTGCCTCGATTGGTTTCAGCCACTTCTTGGATCGTGATTTTGTCGGCATTTTCCTCAAACTTACCCAAGCCGGAATCCCACAGAGCACCCACTCCATCGGTATAAACTTCCAAGGTATTTCCAACATCCACAGCTTCTCCCGTGGTCACGGCGGCTCGCTGGTACACACTGCAATCCGGTTCCGCGTCTGCCGTATTGGGAACCCAACGGATGTTTTCAATATCGTATTCCAGAGTGCCTTCCGTATACATCAAAAAGGGCGTGTTGACATTCGTTAGATCCAATGAACTCAGAAAACACTGCAACGGCACGCTCACGTCGCTCCAGGTATTGAGTGGTAGCGCACTGAGCACTCCATCCAAAGCCAATTCGGAAGCACAAGGCCACACACAATGGACCGCCAGATTGACCAACTCGGAGGGGTATTGACGCATCTGGATGCGGAACTGGATCGAGGTATTGGAATTGCCATAGGCTGCCAAATCCAGTCCTTGTTCTGTACCGTTTTGAGCATAAAACTGACCAGTACCGGTGTGTACCACTCTTTTGGCACTGCCTTGAATAGAGCCATCCACCGTCGTCACGCTCAAATTTTCCAAACCACCGGTTTCTCCCACAGGAGATCCGCCCCAGTTGGATGGATCGCCAACATATAAAGTCCACGGCTCTTGAACAGCTCCCCCAGAATACACCTCTTGGGGTTCTTCGGTAGTGCCGGCTTCACTGGGGTCGGGAGCATCACACCCGATGTCGGAAGTGCCTGCCGGGAGGCCATCTCCCAAGGTATCCGTATCGCTATAGGTCAACCCATAACCAAACGGAAACAACGCATCGTAATCGTCATCACCAACGTTCAATGGGGTTTGGCAAGCTGTTCTTGGCCAAGAAAACGAAAGCCTTCCTTGGAAATCGTGTTGAATGTTTCCAGAGGCATCTCGGAACAACACATCGGCCACTCCGGTGCCTTCACTCCCAGGCAACCATGCGGATACAAACGCATCAGAACGATTCAAGATGCCATTGACGTGCAATGGGCGACCCGTCAAAAAAACCGTCACGACTGGAATCCCTTGATCTGCAATTTTTTCAACTAAAGCGAGGTCTTCAGGATGACGTTCGTTATGAGTCAGTGTGCCGAATTTACTGATATCGCCTTGCCCTTCGGCATAGGGAGTCTCACCAATCACCACGATGGCCACATCAAAGCTTTCGGTCTCTGCGGCAGAACCATCTTCGCTCAATGTTGCTTGCGATGCCGATGCGTTGATTCCTTCCCAAATCGAAGTGGCTCCAGGAAAGTCGTCGTTGGTGTTGCCAGTCCCTTGCCAACTGAGAGTCCAGCCTCCGGTTTGCATCATGAGGCTGTCAGCCCCTTTCCCAGCAACCAACACTTTGCGATCCGCGCCCAAAGGCAAAAGGTTGTTCTTGTTTTTCAGCAGGACCAAGGAACGGCGTACAGCTTCTCGTGCCACTTCGCGATGGGTATCGGACCCCACAATCGAAGTTTCTCCAGCTAAAGCGCGTTGGGATGGGCTTTGGTCCATCAATCCTGCTCGGAGTTTGACTCGCAAGATGCGGCTGACCGCGTCATCAATCCGAGAGACGGGGATGGTGCCGTCTTCGACTTGCTGCTTGGTATTTTCAATGAAGGCTTTCCAATCATTGGGGACCATGATCATATCAATGCCCGCATTGATGGCTTGAGCACAGCTTTCATTGCTACATCCTTCCACTTGGCCGTGGCCGTTCCAGTCGGAAATGATGTAACCCTCGAAGCCCAATTCTCGTTTGAGGAGATCGGTGAGCAAATACTCATGACCGTGAGCTTTCTCGCCGTTCCAGCTATTGAAGGAAGCCATGACCGTTTGTACACCCGCTTCCAAGGCAGTGATGTAACCTTGCATGTGAAGGGATCGCAGGGTGTCTTCGGTCACTTCCGTATTCCCTTGGTCTTTGCCACTTGTCGTACCGCCATCACCAATCCAATGTTTCGCTGTGGCCACGACATGGGCATCGCTCAAATTCCCTTGCAGTCCTTCTACAATTTTTCCAGCGTAGGCTTTCACGATAGAAGGTTCTTCAGAAAAACCTTCATAGGTGCGTCCCCATCGGTCATCCCGAGCCACTGCCAAGGTGGGTGCAAAAGCCCAATCTAAGCCGGTTACAGCGACTTCTCGGGCGGTCACCGCGCCGATACACCCCATCAAATCAGGAGTTCGTGCAGCCCCCAATCCAATATTGTGGGGAAACAGCGTGGCCCCTTTCACATTGTTATGGCCATGCACCGCATCCGTTCCCCAAATGATTGGAATCGCTGGTGTGCCATCTTCCCGCTGAAAGGTACCTTGATGAGTGGAAGCCTCCCAGTACGCTTGATTGAGATCCAACCAGTCTTGCAAGCTGGCGTCTTTGTTGTCATCAGGCCAAGATCCACCTCCATTGAGTACGGATCCGATAAAAAACTCTTGAGCCTCTTCCGGAGTAATACTCTTGATTTCCGGTTGCACCATCTGCCCAATTTTTTGATCCAACGTCATCCCTGCCAATAAGCTTTGTACCCGACTTTCGAGGTCGGCAGGATCCGCTGCCAACGCCGTGGTTTCATAAGGACAAGTATACGATAAGAAATCGACCGAGGCCGTATCGACTTTGGTCGAATTGCTGTCAGCCGTCGCATAGCAGCCTGAAAGCACCGTTGCCGACAGGCCCACTAGCCAAGTTTTCCAAGAATTTTTGTTTAAACGCATCACACCCTCCCATTGAGTAGATTGTAGAGATTGGCAAATTTTTCTAAAGTCACTTAGATAACTTCCCGTGCCCCATTTGCCTTGTTGTACTAAAATCGGTTTCAGAAGTGGCCAATAGGCTTCATTTATCAAAAGAATATGTTTGATTTAAAAGACTCTTACTAAAACCGGTTTCAGTTGTAGACAAACAATATCTAAAACCGGTTTCAGTTTCAAAACTAGTAAACCTCTAACGGTCTGTCAACTGAAAATTCGGTAGAAATTTCTTGGAAAAAGCGAGTGTATTGATTTTATTATTGAAAACGGATCAAAAATCCAGAAACCGGTTTCAGGATTCGTAGATTTTCGTGAAAAGCGATAGACTGCCTGTTTCGAAACCGGATTGGCTCCTTATACCCGAGAAACCCTCATGACTGATTGTTCTGATGCGCAAGCCCTCCAAGAGTACCCCGTGATCCGTCTCTACACCTATGCGATGAGTCCTTATGCCGCGAAGGTGCATTGTTTTTTGTTGTACAAGCAAATTCCTTTCGAGTGTGTCTACGTCAATCCATTGCGTTTGAAAGCAGAACTTCCGATGGGAACCCAAGTTCCAGTATTAACGGTTGATCGTGTGAGCCGCACGGATTCCACCCCCATTGGATTGTGGTTGGATGAGTTGTTCCCAGAACACCCATTGCTGCTCCCTAAAAATGAGAAAGAACGGAACGCCTTGCTAGCGATTGACACGTGGGTGTCGAACCGATTGATTCCGGGTTGGTTTCGGGCTTACCCTGGAGAAGGGTTTGATTCATGGATTAATGGTTGGACATTAGGGAAGGTGATGCATCGAACCGCTCAAGGGGGGTTGCCCCCAATTTTTCGCTGGATGTGGCCGCTCATTCTCAAACAGGTGGGATTCATTCGACGGCTGATTGCCATGACAGACACCGAGCTGCCGTTGCAAATCGCAAAACGGAGATTATATGAGGAATTCTTAACTCATCTTGGCCAAGGTCCTTTTTTGGGACAACGCCCGGTGCCATCTCTCCCTGATTTTTCCGTGTACCCATTGTTCACGATCTACCGGGCTGTGGGGTTGCGTGGAACAGAAGATATTGGGGAATGGCCCATGGTGCTCGCTTGGCTCGAACGGATGCGACCCTATTTGGTTGGGGAACCGCCTTTGGTTCCTCCGGCAATCCAAATCAAAACGGATTGAACTAATAGAAAAGCAAAATGAGTTGAACTACTCGATGGAATGCACCACATGTTTGGTGTCTTTCGGAAATGGATTTCGATATGCATCCATCACCACATACCCGTTTCGGATGACAGTAATATTGTCGAGCGCATAACCTTCCTGACGGACGGCCTCGATCATTTCAATGAGCTTTCCCGAATCCATCCCTTGCGCTTCGGGAGTGGAGGCACGCCAACCGTTGGTCGGCCAATAATCAGGGGAAGCCCCGAGTGGAGAAGCATTCCATGCACAAAAAAAGCAGACCAAAAGGCACCAACTCGTTAAGGATTTATAAAAGGAAGGGTGAGGCATCTTTTCCTCCAAAAGCTGTCTTTGAGTGAAACTGGCGTTGATGAATTTTTTCTACAAAATAAAATAAATAGATTCATGTTTCAACTTATTTTATCTATTTTATAGAATATTATTTGAAAGCGAATCCATCCACTGACAATTTATGTTTTAAGGGGAACAGGAATCCGCTTCTAATAGGGCAGGCCAGTTATTTTTTTTCTGAGAGAACCGGTTGGGTTTTCGGCACAGGTGGAGTCGACTCCAGCAGGGATTGAGGCAATGTGACTTCAAAGGGTTCGTTCCCGGCCGACACTTTAGGAAGGATGCCATTCCAGCGTTCGATGAAGCGGAGTTGCAAACTGGACGGGGTGAGGACTTTGGCCAAAGTTGCATGAAATTTGGCTTCGGCTTCGGTCAAGAGTTCGATTTCCCGTGCTTTGCCTTCCGCAATATGGATCGTGGCCTGCCGTTCTGCATTGGCTTTGACGATGAGTTGCTTGGCATCCACTTCCACCTGGATCAATTCGTTTTCTGCCTGCTTGGCTCGTTGTTCTGCAATCTGTTTGGCTTCAATGGCGTCGTTGAACGGTTTATTGAATTTAAAATCGGTGATCGAAACCTCACTGACATTGATGTTTTCTCGGACCAATCGGCCGATGATTTCTTTGGTGATTTGACGTTTGGCTTCCGCGCGTTTGGTAATCAACTCTTCGGCGGTGAAGCGGGCAGTGATCGCTTTCGTGATTTCTTGGATGGCAGGCCGAAGCAACACATTTTCCCAGGTTGCGTTAGCGTGTCCTACATCAAGGAACAGTTTCCAAACGACGTCCGGAGTGGGAAAATAGTTCACGGCAATGCCCGTGTAAACGGTTTGCAAATCTTTGGAGGAGGCTTCTGCCTTTTGATCAAAAACCACCTGGCGCACATTGATTTTGACGATCTTGGCCATCAACGGAACTTTCCAATGAAACCCTTCGGGCAGTGCTTCCTCATCGGATTTCCCCAGGAATACATAAACTCCCCTTTCCCCAGGTCGAACGATATCAAAACTCATCCACGCAAGACCTCCTATCGAAACCAGTAGGAACACCATGAGGCCCAAAGCGATGAGAGTTCTTTTCTCGGTAGCATCTAGCACCTTTTTGACTTTCAGCACCAAGAAGATGTTACGGATGACTAAGTAGAGTTTATACAGCATGTTGGTCCTGAAACAGTGTGCAGCGAATAATGGGGTTGTGAAACAAAAATGGATTTGCTGAAACAAAAAATGGATTTGCTGAAACAAAAAATGGATTTGTTGAAATAAAATATTGGCCAAGAAGCTTACTAAAAGCCCGATCAAGCAAGCTGTGTTTTGAGCACCGAACCCAGTCGTTCCAAATCAGTTTCATCCGTGTGCAGGTGAGGCGCAACGCGAATCTTGTCCCCTCGGACACTCACATAGATGTTGGCTGATCTCAGAGCATGATTCAGTTCTTCAGGGGATCGACCTGGGGGCAGCCGAAAGCCCACGATATGTTGAGCACTCCGTTCTGTCGATAATGTGTCAAGCCCCAACGACTCACAAAGCACTCGAATATGCTGGGTGCGTTTGGATAATTCGGTTTGGATGTAGGAAGCTCCCCAGCGATTCAGTTGCGAAATAGCCGCGATGGCCATGGGAACAGAAATGAATTGGGGGAATTCTCCGAAGTCGAACCGTCGGGCGCCCTCCCGATACTCATCCACATATTCCACCAATTTTGAAAAGTCTTCACTTCCACGACGAGTCAACCAAGACTCTTCCAGCGGAGTTCCTTCAAGATGCCATTTCTGGTGGGCATACAAATAACCCAAACCATAGGGTCCCAGCAACCACTTATATCCAACGGAGACCATGAAGTCGGGTGCGACCTTTTCAAGATCGATGGGTAATGCTCCCAAAGACTGGCTAGCGTCGATGACCAACGCCGCTTCTTGGGTATGCGCTGCCTCGCTGATGGCGACGAGATCCAATACCTCACCATCGGTCCAATGGCAGTTCGGAATGGCAACCACCGCCGTCTTCGAATCGATCTGAGCTAAAACCGATTCAGTCAGTGATCGAGTTTCGGTTCGTTGGGCCACTCGTATCTCAGCATTGGATTCTTGAGCACGCCGTCGCCAAGCATAAATATTGGAAGGGTATTGTTCTTCCACAACCACAATATTGGCGCTCGCGGCAATGGGCAGATTCTTAGCGGCAATGGAAATTCCATAGCTCGCTGAAGGAACCAAGGCCACCGCATCGGAACGAGTCCCTAAAAACTGGGCAACGGCATCTCGCAATGTTTCCGGTCCTTCGAACCAATCTTGGGCCGTGATGTTCCAGGGAGTGGCAAAGGTTTGAATGGCTTCCTGCCCCGCTTTGGAAACCGCCTTCAATCGAGGACCAATATTGGCGGTATTGAGGTAGGTGATCTCTTGAGGAATATCAAACAATTCTCGGTCTGAACGATCCATATGTATTCTCCAATGAGGTTTTCTCCAATGAGGTTTTAAGGAATAGGTGCCTCATGATTGAGGCAGGAAACCATTCTCAACCAGCTTTATTCAACAATTTTATTCACCAGTTTTTTCACCAGTGTTGTTCACCAGTTTTTTCACCGGTTATTTCACCAGTGTTGTTCACCAGTTTTTTCCAGCAAACGGAATGATGGTATCAATCCGAACGCCATATTTGTCTTTCAAGACCACGGTCTCTCCTTGCGCGACCAAATGGCCGCCGATTCGGATGTCCATCGGACTTCCCGCAGGTTTGTCAAACGGAATCACGGCCCCTGGTTTGAGTTGCATGATTTTTTCAACCAGGGCGAGCCGTCTTCCAATTTCAACTGTTACAATCGCAGTTAAACCTTTTTTAGAATCCAGTCGATAACTTCCTTTGGATTGAAAGGAACCCACCTGTAAAATTTGAACTCCCAAATTGTGCTCTATGGCAACCGACATTCCACCAGCAACCACTTGATCGGCTAAAATAACCTCTAAATCTTCCCCCACATACTTATGCAACTCAATCACCGATCCTACCTTCAGTTGGAGGATCTCATTTAAGGGTAGTTCGCGACGACCGACTTCAAATAGAAGAGGCAATAGACTGCCAAAACTATTGGCAGGGATCAACGTTTTCGTTAAATCGAGGGGAATGACTTCATTGGGATCGTACCCTTTGATTTCTTGTTGAGATTCATTGGATGGATTGGTGTTCATTTGGTTCTCCTGATGCAGAGAAGAGAATCGGCTTGCTTGATTTTTCTGGGCAAAGCGGAGCACATTATTCCAGTTTTTGAAACCATGAGCTTGTGCGATTTGGTCAAGCGCAGCAGTGCTCTTGCAACCTGTTTCTTTCCTTAAGCGTTTTGCCAGAATTTTGAAATGTCGGACTCCCTTTTCATCAATCGAATCGGGAGACAAATTTGACATAAGCCCATTTTCTTCTAGTTATTTGTTCAACTTCAACGGCCCACTTATTAAAGTACCAACCAGAAAAAAATAGTACTTACTTGAGAAGAGAGATAGGGTTGATGATACCTAATAAGGTTTTGCATGTATGGGCAACTTCCAGCCCTCATCGAGGCATAGTTTTGTGTTTAACCCATGTTTTCAAATCATGCAAGCAACGAGAAAAAGAAACCGGAAAGCGGAGCCGACATTAAGGCTATGTATCTAGGAAAGGACACGATGGATCGATTAAAACGGACCCAATTTTGGGGCATGGATGAAAACGACGATCGGCTGATCGTAGAGATCATTGAAGGACAAAAAACCGCCACGGCCTGCCCTGCCGATGAATATGACCTGCCCGATGGAGAATACGAAGACGGAGGATTCGAAGTGGGAGATATTGTCGAGGTGTATGATCTGAAAAAAAGACGAAGATGCTTGATCAAAATTACCGAAGTCTACTCAACAACGTTTGGAAACATTCCCGAAAAACTGTGGAAAGGCGAAGGAAACATCAGTGCTGAAGAGTTCCAAGCAGACCATCGATTTTGTTGGTCTGAATACAAAATTAATGATGATTTTGAAATGATGATCAATCATTTTGAGTTGCTCAAGACCTTCCCATTGCTTCGGATCGCAACAGCACAAGATGCTGGCTCCATCGGAGATGTGTATCTCAGTTCTAGGAAAGCCTTGATGCCATTTGCCCCTTTGGTCCATTCCGATGAGGAAGTACGAAACTGGATCAAACACACGCTCATCCCCTCCGAAAAAGTCTTGGTGGCAGAAATAGGAAAGGCCATCGTGGGAATGTGCGCCTTCTCGCAAACTGAAACCGTCGGTTGGATCGATCACCTGTATCTCAAACCAGAAAGGGTTCATAACGGCATCGGGAGTGCCTTGTTGGCGGAAGCCCTCAAGCATCTGACGTTGCCAGTCCGGTTATACACCTTTCAGGAAAACGAACTGGCCAGACGCTTCTATGAGCAACGCGGATTCGTCGCGATTGCCTGGGGCGACGGCTCCGAGAATGAGGAAGGCGTCCCTGATGTCCTTTACGAGCTAAAACCCGATTCAGGTAAAATCCATTTTACTTGAAGATGGAAGAGAGCGTAGGAATAGTCGTGAATAGCACCTTACGGAGAATTGCCATAATTTGAACTAAGGAGAAAATATGAGTACAGCGTCCCTTCATGAAAATGTGGCTGATATTGTCGAAAAGTATTTACAAGAATTGGAACAATTGAAAGGTTCAGTTCTTGATGAATTCATTCTTCAGGAGAAAGAAAGTGATCGTCTTTTGATTGTCGTGGATGGGGTTGAAACGAACCACATCCAATTCGATTCCAGCGGAAATTAGCAATGCCGATGAACCGTTCCTTGAACTCCAAGAACGATAACTAAACAAGGCGCCAAGGGGTTGCTGTAGTTTCCACACCTTGACCGACGACCCTCAATCTCAATAAGGGACAAGCAAAAGTGTCGAAAGCACTGGAGATCATCAAGGAGACAATGAGAATTTACCTGGCACATAGTAAATAAAAATCAGAATCAGATTACGAACACAACCAGTCATTTGCACCTTACTATTTTCTCTTCATTTAGAGAGCACGTAGTGTGTACATCCATAGATTATTAGAATTCTCGCGCTTTCCGCTAAAGAATCTAATGTGTGCATCAATAGCTTGTTATGCTTCTCAAATTTTCTGCTAAAAAACCTAATTTTTTCCAACCGAAATGGATGTACGCACACTGAGGAAGGGACACAGATGAGAAGTGTTTTCAACCAATGGAATGGTTGTTATTGAATTTTGTGAGTTCGCATGACACTACGCTCCGTCAGAACTGGATTTTTAGTTTTTTTGATAAATATTACTTCAATTTTTGTAGGTCTTGAGGTCATTCAGAGATTGTTTCCTCAAGTTATGCCCTATGCCTATCACTGGCACGTTAGAAATCATTATTCTGAGCTAGCAAGGTCTTTATCGGAAGCAGGGTATTTGGAATCTAAACGTCCCCATATATTGTTAATTGGAGACTCGTTTACTCGGGGTGCGGAAGTTCCGATTGGGTATGACTGGGCTTCTATCGTACAGGAGGAGGTTTCGGCGAATGTGTTCAATCTGGGCGTCGGGGGGCTTTCTACTCTTGCAGAACTCTTATTACTTAAAAATGTACCACTTCCCTCCAGTGTAGACACGATTGTCCTGAATATTTATGAAAATGATGTAGTGGACAACATCCATGCAGTTCAAAAGCTTGGGGAAAAAGGACATCTTTTTTTTCAGGACAAAATCAGATCGATTGTCAGTACAGGTTTACATAGCTGTTGGGATGCGACCTGGTTTTTAAAATCTGAGTGCTACTATATTAAATCCTATAATTTTGCGAGTATAGTGCACATCAAAGAAAAATTATTGAGAGGTGACGAATTTCTAAAAGAGATTCACGATTTTTCACAATGGGTCTTTGATGAAAGTAGTCAAACCTATTTTTTCAAAGAAAATAAACTATTGGAATACAGATCAATCAAGAATTTTGAGGCACATTATCGAAACGGATTTGAAATTACCTTTGAAATGATTCAACAAATTCAAGAGTATTGCAATCAGCATGGTCTGAAACTGCTAGCTACTTACTTTCCCTCTAAAGTAGAAGTATACTATCAAGAGGTACCTTCAGTCTTGAACACAACCTCTTTAAACCCAAATCTAACGGTGAGTCACAAATTGGATGAATTTTTCCGAAAAACTCAAATTCCATTCCTTAATCTCACTGAAAACTACCAAAAGGTTCGAAAACAAGAAGCTCCCATCTTTTTAGAGTTCGATATTCATATGACCGAAAACGGACATCGTCTAGCAGCACATTGGATTCGCGATTTTATCTTAGAACAAAGGTGATTCTCGCCATCCTCCACCGAGTCAGTCTCTATTACGGCGATGCACAATCTGGAGCATTGAAATAGTTGCAATAGGAGGAGAATTGTTAGCACGAAAGGCATTTTACATCATTTTGGTCGTGATAGGAGGGATCCTTCATATCCCGTCAGTACAGGCGCTCCGCTTGGATCAAACCCAATTCACCCCACAGCCTCAGAATGAAACCCTCCTGCACATTACCCAAACCGGTCGGTACAGCTTACAAGTATCCAGTTCGCAAGGAACGGCCATCGAACTCATCGACCGGATGGCCGGTGTGATCGCGCACGGAGGATCGACCGGCAGTCGAGATGGTCGGATCGATATCTTTTTGGAGAAAGGGGAGTATAAAGTTCGTCTGCGTTCCCATGAACGGAGTTCAGAACCCATTCAACTCCAAGTGTATGCTTATCAAGAAGCCCAACCGGTTTCGGACCCACTCGACTCTCCTCAATTGCAGGAACTCACCTTACAACAAGAAAGTTTACAAGATCTCCAACAACGATCCTATTGGATTCATTTAAAAGACCGTCAACGGTTGCGTATCGAAGCCCTTGGACGCAACCTCTCGGATTGTCGCTTTTGGAAAGATGGGGAATGGTTGGTGGATGTCTCCCCAGAAATGGATGTGTTTGAACCCGTCTCGGGGCAACCGATGACCTATGTGGAGTTCTTTCATGATCTCAACGCAGGTTTGTATTTGCTGACGTGTTATGGCGGCCCCGCCTTGTCTTGGGCCAATGAGGAAAAGGGGCAACCGTTTTTCATACGCAGAGGCATCCCCACATTGCCTGCCAACGGAAGGCAAGTCGTGGCCATTTCTCCATTCGGTCGTGATGTCTATCGGGTATCAGGGCAAACGACATTTTTTCAATTGCAACAAAAGGAAAAAATTCCAACGAGCATTGCACTCAAGAGGGTCTCGGAGGATTCAAGACATTCGCGAGGAGGACAGGAAGCGGCTATTCATAAAAAGTCAAAGGACCCTTGGGTGTCCTTGTCTCAGTATTCCGGTTACGATCAATGGGTGACGGTGCAAGGACAACCTGGGGATTCGCCCGTACTCAGTTTTTTTGTCAAACGCCACGAATATACCTTTCACCCCCAAACCGGGGCTTACTGGATCTCTTCATTGAACTCAGCTTCAGGAAGGGATGCCATCGATGCCACCTCGATCTTAGGGCATCCGTCCTCAGGCAGCCCCGTTGCTACACAAAAATTAGACATCGGTTCTCAGCAGGCATTGAGACGCAAAGTGAATCTTTTAGGCAAGATACAAGTACATTTATATATCCAGGAATCGGGGGCCTATATTGTTCGAGAGAACTCCAAATTGGGAGCACAAGGCGAATATCGAATAGAACCCTTTTTGATGCGATATCCTTGGAATTATCGTCCACCTGAATTTCAGTCGGCCAACCAAGTATTGAACCTGAGTGCAGGCTATCACGTGTTGACCATTGTTCCGGAATCGAAAGGCATTTTAGAGTTTTCATTGCAGTGGCAAGCAACCCCACTGCCTGATTGGGAACAACCCTCTCCCAGCGTGCAATACTCAGGAATTTTATGGCCCGAGGTCTCGTTGCCTTCCTACAATTCAAGTTATGAATTGAACATGAACGAACGTCATGAAGTGGAAAGTGGGGTGATCATTCGTTCGTTACCGCTCAACTTAGAAACCCCATTGACAGTCAATTTGTCCCCAGGGCAACACGTACCGATTAGCATTCAAGTCCCCACCGACTCCATCCTTCAGGTGTTGCAAGATCAGCCCGTTCCCTTTGAACTGACTGAGGGAGATCGCGTTTTCCAAACCGGGCAACGTCTGATTCCGGGGCACTATCAACTGGAACTCAAGAATACGAGCCAACAAGCCGCTGATTTCACTCTCAAAACAGCCCCCATCCAACCCGACCCTCCACCCCTGTCTCAAATTCGAGATCAAACGACCCCCTTGCCCATCTTGACGGCGGAGTCTCCGCACTTCAGTCATTATGATCGGACCGAACAGAAACACTTCACCTTAATTGTGAAGGAGCCAGGGTTGTACCGGCTAGAAACCAGTGGGCGTCTGGCGACCCGTTTGAAGGTTCGTACTCGTTTGATCACGTCTTTGTTCACCGAAACCCAAAATGGGATTGGCCGCAATGCGTTGATTCAACAATATCTCAAACTGGGAGAGTATCTGGTGACGGTGCAGCCTCGAGGGCGTTCGACCGGACGGATGGGCGTGCATTTGCGTCGTGCGCCGTTGATCACAAAAGAGGGTCTGGCTCCGGGCATTTTGCAGCGCCTGCACTTGAATCCCGATGAAGCGGTGCGCTATCGGTTTCAGATTCACGAAGGAGGCCGATACCACTTGACCACGCATGGCTTGGGAAAACAATTTGCCTATCGTTTGGATGATTCCCAAGGGTGGCCCTTCCTCTCTCCCGGCGGACGAGGTGCGATTGTTCGATACTTCCAACCGGGGCATTATGAGTATTATTCGTTGCCAGAACCGTTAGAAAGTAGGCGTATCACACAGCTCGCCGCAGTCGAAAAAGCAGCCTCGATTTCTGGTAAAGGACCTCATTCCCTGACACTCAATCAATCCGTTTCCAATACGTGGCGAGAATCCACCCCCAGGAATCCAGATCGCTATGAAGTGACATTGACTGCGGCAACCGACGTCCAGATCAAACTATCTGAAAAAATGCAGTTCACTTTGAGGTCTACCCAAACGAAGCAATCCCTTGTTGAACAGATGGCTCAGTGGAAGGGGACCCTCTCTGAGGGAACCTACACGCTAGAAGTCACGGGTATCGAAAACGACGATTTTGTGGATTACACCCTGAGCATGACAACCCAGGATTTGGTTCCCGGGCTCACCCAAACGGTTCGGTCACTACCCGCCACGTTCAATGTGAATCTCAGCAAAGCAGCCTTAGTGGATTTAAGCAGCTTTGGTAATTCTGATGTGAAGGCCAGTTTGTGGGATGCTAACACTCAGCAAAAAATTGTGGAAAGTGACGATAGCCCCAACGATTGGAATTTCCATATCTCCCAGCATTTGAAGCCTCAACAATACCAACTCAAACTGGTCGGAATTGGTAGACAATATGGAAGCATTGCCGTGTCGATGGTGGCACGAAATGAACGCCAAATGTCCCAACAAGGGCTTCCGTTTTCCATCGATCAAGCTCTGAATCAAGAAGTGTTGAAAATCCCCCTCCAGGCTATCGAAAAAACGCGAGTGGTGCATTTTCAGTCAACCAGTACTCATCCCATCCGATTGGCACTGCTCCATCAAAATCAAGTGGTTGCAGAAGGCTCCAATGAAATGTGGATCCCGTTACGCGCTCATGATTCGTATGTTTTGTTGGTTTGGGGCACGAGCCAGATCGCCAGCAGGACAACCATTCAAGGACGTGTGCTTCCAGAGGTCGAACATTCCATGCAATCCTCAAACACACTCCCTCCTTTTTCAGAAGAGGTTCCCCCAGTGCTGTGGCTCACTCATGCCTCTCACATCACGTATCAAACTCAAACCCGACTTGGCTCCGCCCTGCTTTGCCCTGAAATCCATCAGCCATGCCAATCGATTGGGACGGGACCTTTCAGTCTACGGCGTCAAGAGGGGTGGTTGGTTTGTACTTCTCAATGCTCGGGGCAATCGATCACCTTGGTCCCGTTCACGTTGCAACCCGATGCCGCGGTGACCTTGGATCTTGAAAAGGAGCCTCTCTTTTTTGATCTCACACAACTGGAAGATGCGCCCATACTCCTGGAGTTCTCTTCTGTGGATTCCAGTTTAGGCGCAATGGCAATGCGCTCCAATGAAGAGAATTCGGCATTATTCAATTGGGAGGGGATGTGGCGTGAAGGCCCCAATACGCTCACCGTATTTCCTGGGCCAGGAACTTTCCGAGGAAAAGTATGGCAAGCCCGCCCTCCAGCAACCACCCTCAAAACAAGGCTGATATTGAAACCTTACCCCGTAGAGTCGCAAACATCACTCACCAACCAAGAGTCAAAATTGGATGGAGTGATTGCACCGGGCAGGTCGCACCGCATTGTTATTGAAGGCCCTCCCCACCGATCTGAAATCTTGCTCTCAAAACAAATGGTAGCGGCAAGTTGGAACGGCCAGCAGTTGGATGGTGTCGTTGCGGCGACCCACCAAAATCAAAGTCGAATGCTTGCTGTAACAAAGAACCATCTCATCCTCATCAATCGTGGAGAGCGGTCCGCTCCGTATCGTGTAGAACGTCGTGGGAACTTATCTCAAAGCCTGTCCACCTTAGATCCCCACTCCGGCTTTGAATCCATTTTTTCCACTTCAGGAATTCTCCGACTCAAAATTCAAAACATTCCAAAAGGGCAACGCTTATTTTTCCAAGCGAATCAGGCTCAAGGCCGACTGTTGACAACGACGGGTTATATTCTAGAAGGCGAGTCGTTTGAATTGCCACCCCAAACCGAACAAGGGGTCTTGGAACTCCATTATGCCCCTGGGTATGTGCGCATTTGGACCGCCCCCTTGGAAGCGGAAAAACAACGGTTTATGGCAATGTCTCCAGAGGAGGTCAGTCCACAACCGATTGTTGGGGCAAGTGATTTATCCAACCAAGCCCAACGCTGGAAATTTCAGATTGACGAACCGATTTATATTGTAGTCGATACCGATACGCCGGGAGCTTTGGCCTTGTGGCAGCAGCAGGTGCTTCGCACCACCGTTGCCACTCAAACCGAGGGGGCCCAGTTGATCTATTTTGCCCAACCTGGAAACTACGAACTCTGGACTCGTCCGGTACGAGGACTGCCGCATACGGGAAAACTCCGACTTCGAAAAATAAGACCCCATTTATTGTCCGACTCGTCCAACACATCCCAACCGTGGTTGTTGCGTTCGGGTGAAATTCAAGTCTTTGCGTTTCATGTGGCGACTCAAAGTAATGTCGGCATCGGGGTGCAGGCGGAAACCGATGCCCTTGACGGGCGATTGTTTGATAAGAATTTTCAACTCTTGGGTAAAGGACCGTTAGTTTTTCGAAATTTGGCACCTGGATACTATTTATTCACGGTCAAAACACACCATCGAGACACGTTGCCTGTCCAGTACACCCCGGTATTGCTGGGGCATCAAGGCAGTCAACAACAGGTACCCGAAAGTGTGATGCGTCAGTACACGCCTTCTCACTAGTTTCTAGCTAACTTCCAGCTTATTCCCAACTAACTTTCAACTTATCCCCAATTAACTTTAAACTAACTTCCAACCGATCTGAAGATGAAGCTTGAAAACCGACAGACCTCAACTTTTTTGCGCTATTCGATGAAATCGTTTTTTGTGGCCGTATTTGGATTTTACCTATGTTTGGGTGGGATTTTTGAGGACCGGTTGTTGTGGGCGCAATCACCAGTGGATCATGTCCTCAATATTCAAAAAACAACGGTGGTGCCAGAAACTTATTTACGTGGCTACGATCCCATCACCGTGTTTTTTAAGGCAGATTCTCAACCCCGCCTGGGAAAAGGGAAAGTATTGGAAGGGGGAGAACCTTTAGATGATCCAACAGGAATTATAAGCCTGCATCCCGATCATCCGGGGGAGTACCGTTGGTTGGACGACACCACTTTACAGTTCATACCGACCATTCCGTGGCCTGCTTTGGAACGTTACACCGTGCGTGTTGCCAATCTGGACCACTCATTGGTCACCCTGATGACCACTCCGAACCGCATTCAACCGAGTCCTGGTAGCAAGAATCTCGAACCCTTCCAAGAAATGACCTTGAGCTTTGATCATCGTTTGGGCGCAGACGAACTCAGTCAAATGTTGAGCTTTGAAGTGAAACCGTTACCAGGGGTAGGAGAAGAAAAACGGTATTGGTTAACTCAACGTGATTTCACAATCAAACAAGTAGAACGCACCTTACCCAGTGCCCCCGTGCAATACCAACTCACCTTTTCGAGCCCCATTCCTTACGGAAAAAAAGTCACCATGCATCTGCATTTATCGCTGAGTGCCCAAGTGACCGGATCGGTGGCTCAATATTCGTTTTCTACCAAACCCTTATTCCGTCTCACTGGAATGGGATGCGGTTCGACGGTGTACCCGGTTGCGGTTCAAGGCAGCATTTATTCGGTGGAACAAGCCATCAATTGTGGAGATCAGCGGGCGGAATTGTTCTTACAATTCAGTGATCAATTGGGAGCCGTTTCTTTGGCGGCTGTCAAACGGATGGTGCGTTTTGAACCTGCCGTGCAAAATTTTGAATTCTCCACTTCCAATAAACGAATTCATTTAAAGTTCGATGCCCAACGAGACAAACCGTATCGGATGCAAGTCATGGACGAACCGTTGCTGGATCAAGCGGGACGCACCCTTGCTTCGTTTGAAAAGGCGGAGCTGTTTTTCTACCGCCCACAAAGCAATCCCTATCTGAAGTGGCTGCTGAGCCAAGGGCTTGTGGAACGTTACGGCCCTCAGCAATTTCCTATGGAAGGCCGGGGTGATGAACAGTTGGATATTCGGATTTTTAAAATCGATTCTCAGGATCGAAATTTTTGGCCTTACCCGACCCACCCAGTTTTGGTGGACGAAAGTCAACGCCCTCCTGGCCCAGGAGAAGAACCGGCATTTACCAAGAACCTTGCGCAACATATCCAGTTGCTGGGCAGCCCGTTGGTGTCTCGAATGGTGCCCCTGCCCATGAAGAGCAATAGCTATCGCTTAAAATTCGGTTTAGACCTCAAACCGTTTTTTGCTCAAATTTCTGGAGTGGGCCAACCGGGAACCTACTTGGTGGGGTACCGTAGGGTGGGAAGCACGACGAAACGCCAATTTGTCCGAGTTCAAGTCACCGATTTGAACTTGAGCACTGTGGAAGAAGAATCGGGCATTCTGTTTGTCGTCACCTCACTTCGAACAGGACACCCCATTTCGGATGCCCAGGTGATCGTAGAAGGGACAAGTCCTCATGCTTCGGGCAGGGATTGGGTTCCATTGATTGAAGGAAGGACCAATGCGGAGGGAGTTTTCCATTATGAGCACCAAACCGATATTGAAGGGGATGTCACTCGCATCACCGTTCGTTCGGGTAATGATGTGCTCACCCTAGATCCTGAACGTCCTCCTCCCAAATTTATCGACAACCACTGGTACACGTCACGAACTCGATGGTTGCAATGGCTTCGTGAAGCCCCCAGACGTAAACGCGAAGAAATCTCTCACAAAGTGCACTTATTCACCGAGCGGCCTATCTATCGGCCTGAAGAACCAGTGCATATCAAGGGATACCTCCGCCTCCGTCAACAAGGCGAATTGTCACTCGCTCGACATCGGGATCGAGAATTGGAGGTCGAAGGTCCAGGCGGTAAAAGTTGGACCTATCCCATTGATTTGACGGAAGCGGGAAGTTTTTATGTTAAATTTGATGAAGAGGATTTGCCAACCGGGAGTTATCAAGCCTATGTGTACGATTATTATCATGATCAACAGTTGGGGTCGGTCACGTTCAAAAAAGAAAGCTACCGCATCCCTCGTTTTGAAATCAACCTGCATGGCCCCAGCAAAGTCCCTCTCGACCGTCCCTTTTCCTTAAGCATGGTTGCAGATTACTATGCGGGGGGCCGGGTGATCGACCAAGATGTCACGTGGCGTGTGACCCAATTCCCGTATCGGTTTCAACCTCCTGCCTTTCCCGGTTATTTGTTTTCCACCGATAGCCGATTCAGTGACCAAAAACCGTTTCGCTCCTCAGGCACCCACACCCAACGGGAAAAAACCGATGAACAGGGAAGTTCCGAGTTGACCTTAAATCCAGCCACGGAAGTGGATGGCCGTCCTCGGCGTTATGTGGTGGAAGTGACCGTGCGAGGGGCTGATGAACAAACCGTCAGCACCACCAAGCAGGTCTTGGCCTTGCCCCCTTTTGTTTTAGGGATTCAGTTGGAGCGTTTCTTGACGGATTCGAAGATCATTCAGCCCCAATTGTTAGTGTTGGACCATCGCGGAAAACCATTGGCAGGGAAAACGTTTCAACTCCGGTTGTTCCATCGCCAGTGGCATTCGTATTTGAAAGAGAGCGATTTCACCACAGGAGCCACCAAATATGTCAACGAAGTGGTCGATAAACCAATTTTTGAAACCACCCTCACCTCGACCCAACAAGCCTTGTTGCCCAAGTTGCCCGTGGAAGAAGCGGGAGTGTATGTGGTCGAAATTTTGGCGCGTGATGAATTGGGTCGTCTTCAAAAAGTCAGTGCCGATTTATATGTTTCCGGAGAAACGCCTGTCACTTGGAAAAAGCCCAAAACCCGTGTGTTCAGTACGGTGTTAGATAAGGTGCGTTACAATGCGGGAGAAGAAGCTCAATTGTTGTTACAGAGCCCGTTTCAAACCGCAGAAGCATTTGTGGTGGTGGAAGGCCCCAAACGCAACCGCTACCATTGGGTGGAAATCAAAAACGGACAGGGCATTTTTACATTACCAATTTCGGGAGACATGACCCCTCGCGTGGCGGTGCACACATTGCTCATGCGAGGTCGCGTTCCTTCCAAGTCCACTTCCCTCATTCGTTCAGAAGATCGTGCAAAGCCGGTTGCCATGGCCAACACCACCTGGGTGCGAGTGAATCCTTCCGATCATCAAATGACGGTGGCAGTGGAACATCTGCCCAAAGTGCTTCCGGGAGACACCTTGCAGATGAAGGTCAAATTGTTTGACCTCAACGGGGCACCTCTGGATGGCGAGGTCACCCTGTGGTTGGTTGATCGTGCTGTATTGGCCTTAGGCAAAGAGCAACGGTTGGACCCGATTCCCAGCTTCATTGATCCGGTGAATTCCCGTTTGCGATTTCTTGATATGCGCAATGAAACTTTAGGAGAATTTCCCTTGGAAGAATTTGCAGGGGGCGATGGATCGGGGAAAAAACAAAACTTGTTTGAAAACGTGACAGTACGTCGGAACTTCAAAACGGTGCCGTATTACAATCCAACGCTGGCCGTGGTGGATGGAGAAGCGGAAGTGGAAATTCCGATGCCAGACAATCTGACTGAATTTGCGGTTCGTGCCGTGGCGACGGATGGGCTCGCTCGGTTTGGCGTGACAAAATCGACCGTTCAAGTGCGTTTGCCGGTGATCGTCCAGTCCGCCTTGCCGCGTTTCGTGAGACCGGGAGATCGTTTCGTTGCAGGGGGCATTGGGCGCATCGTCGAGGGGGATGGGGGTCCTGGAATCGTCGAATTGCAAGTGGAGGGATTGGATGTGGAGACCCAAAAGACGCAATCGATCACGTGGGTCCCTGACCGTGCCGAAACAATTTATTTTCCCATGACGGTTGTTCAAGAAGCGGCCCCCCAAGGTCCTGAGAATACGGTCACGATTCGATTGGCAGTCCAACGCCTCACCGATGAATCGGCCGATGCGTTTGAAATCAAACTACCGGTGAAAAAGGACCGTTCGCGGATCCGTCAAGAACGCTTTGCGTTGCTTTCCGCAGAAGAAGCCTTGGAGTTTCCCGTCCCCGAAGAACCGATGCGCCCCGGAACGGTAGAACAAACTGCATTGCTCACGTATGAGCCTGCTTTAGTGAAAATGTTGGCAGGCTTGGAATATTTGGCAGAATATCCTCATGGCTGCACAGAACAGCGTATCAGCCGCGTGATCCCCGAATTGGCGTTAAAAGGCTTGTTTGACCATATCGGCATCGAACGACGCACCCAAGAATTGGAACAACCTTTACAAGAAACCATGCAATATCTGGAAAGCGTGGTTCAATCCAATGGACTGTTCGGATACTGGCCTGGGTCCCAAGGGTATGTTTCGTTAACGGCTTATGTGGTGGAGTTTTTATCGTTAGCGAAAGAGCACGGACATGCAATCAATGAACAATTGCTCGAACAGGGAATCCAAGCGCTGAAAGAGGCATTGCGCTCCGATTATTCACATTTCATTGATGGCGCTTCCTATCTTGAACGGGCAGAAGCCCTGAGGGCCTTGGCCTATGTGGGAGAATTTCAGGAAGACTATGCACGAGACTTTTCCGTTCAAGCGCGTCTTTTGGATTTATATAGCGAAGCCCGCATCCTTCAGGCTGTGTTGAAACACTCGGAGAATCAACATTCCATGATCGACAACTTGAAACAAGACCTGTGGAAAAGTGTCATTTTCAAACTCCGTGATGGTGAGGAAGTTTATGAAGGCTTGCAATATCGAACGGGTCGATGGGGTGGCTTGGTTCATTCAGGGGAGATCAAAACCTTGGCCAATGTGGCCCATGCTCTTTTCCTGAGCGAACCTCAAAACGAACGAGTTCGATTGCTTGTGGACCAGTTGGTGAATCTTGGCGAAGGAGAAGGATGGGGGAGCACCAATGCAAATGCCTCGGCGTTGCTCGCCTTGGGAGCGATTTTGAAACAACCCCGATTGCCTCAACAAGGCCATCAGTTTCAATTCGACTTTGGGCATCATCAAGACACGATGGACACGACAGGCAAAGCCGTGAGTCGGATGACTGTCAATCAAGCCAATCCAGGAAAAATTACGATGCTATCCGGAGATCCTCAAGCTCCCCCTTTAGCGTGGCTCACGTTGAGTTATCTTCCCAGTCGATCCGGCGATACCGTCACTCAAAAAAATGAGGGGTTTGTGGTGGAACGGGAAATACTGGTGATTCCTGAGGACAACGCCCCGCCGGTCAAACAGCCGGTCCAGCCGCGCGAAACCATCACTTTGCCCATGGGAGGCATTGTCGAAGAACACATCCGGGTGATCAATCCCGAAAGCCGAAATTTTGTTGCCATTCGTGCTCCCTTTGCGGCTGGATTTGAACCATTGAACCCGAACCTGGCAACCGCCCCCAAAGCAGCTCAACCTCAAGGCACGTTTTCTTTAAAACCCGATTACTCCTTGTATGAAGACGATCAAGTGACATTTTATTACGACACCCTGCCCAAAGGGACGTATGATTTTTACTTTCGATTGCGGGCCAACTTTGAAGGACAATTTGTGCATCCAGCCGCCATTGCGGAAATGATGTACCGTCAAGCGGTTCGCGGTCGTTCCAATGGAACTCAGATTCAAATCGAAGCCAGGCCTTAACATGTGGACCCAGTGGCGTCAGACTCTTCGTAAGCATTCCAAGCCATTCGGAATTTCGATAGGCTTGCTAGGAATCCTGCTTACCTTGGGCCTCGGAGGCACGTTCGTTTATGAAGTCCAAACCCATGTTCACCTGATCACTCCTCCAGCAACACCGCTGTTCGAAGACCGGTATGGCCAATTTTTAGCAGAAGGCGGAGCCAGCCATTCGGACTTGATTGGCTTTTGGGATTTGCCAGAGGGCCTGCCCCCCCGCATTACAAGGGCCATGTTGGCCATTGAAGATAAGCGATTTTATGAACATTCCGGTATTGATGTCCGGTCTCTCGTGAGAGCCTTTGTTCACAATCTTTCTCACTCCACTCGTCAAGGCGCTTCGACCATTGCGATGCAAGTGGCACGACTGCAACATCCCCGCCCGCGAACGTATTGGAACAAACTTGTGGAAATGGGGGTGGCTTGGCATCTCATTTCCCAATTTGGTCACGAGTCGGTGCTGCGTCACTATTTGAAACTCTTGCCCCAGGGCAATCGCATTCATGGGGTGGCTTATGCTGCACGGCGTTATTTTCGTAAACCCTTGGCAGATCTGAGCTGGGCGGAGTCAGCTATTTTGGCCGCCTTGCCCAAATCTCCCACCCATCTCAATCCCTACAAAGCGCCGGGGTTCGAACGCGTCACAAACCGTGCTCAAGTGGTTCTCAAGCTCCTCGTTCATAACGGAACGCTTTCTCAAGAAGACTATCAAGCCAGCCTCCGACAGTTGAAACGCATGGCCCCTCCCGTTCGTGAAATCCGTCCTAGCCACAGCTATCATGCCATTTTACGCATCCAACAAAAACTCACCCCACTGCCAAATCGAAAGACCTACACTCGTTCTCTACGAACAGGAATCGATTTGGAGCTTCAGGAAAAGCTGGCCGCTTTAGCAAACGAAGCGATGGATCGCTATCGCCCCTTGGGAGCTGGAAATGTGGCCATTGTGGTGGCCTCCAAAGAATCCGGCTTGATCCGAGGATATGTGGGGTCTCATTCGTATCATGACGCCTTGTATTCCGGTGCGATCAATTATGCCACCACGCCTCGTTCGTCAGGCAGCACCCTCAAACCTTTAATTTTTGCTTTGGGTTTGGAACACAAGCTTTACACGCCTGCCAGTATGTTGTCGGACATCCCCCGAGAGTTTGTGCATCAAAAAGGGAATTATTTTGTCAGCAATTATGATGATCGCTATCTGGGGCCGATCCTTTACCGCAAAGCTTTGGCTAACAGTAGGAATATCCCGGCGATTGAAGTGCTAGAACGCGTTGGTATTGACGAAACCTTTAACTTTTTTAAGCAACTGGGGTTGGTTCATGCCAACCAACCTGCCCAGCACTATGGGGTGGGGCTGGCGATTGGCGGACTGTATGTGACACTGGAAGACTTGATCCAAGTGTATGGAATGCTGGCCAATGAAGGAAAAGCATTTCAGTTGCGTTGGTTTGAAGAGGCAGCGCCTTCGATTGAGGAACGCTACCTTTCGGAAGCAACAGCACGTCAATTGGCTTTGTTTTTATCCGATCCGTCGGCACGGTTGCCGAGTTTTCCTCGGATGGGCGCCTTGGAACATTCCTTTCCCGTTGCGATTAAAACAGGAACCTCTCAAGGGTTTCGGGATGCGTGGGCACTGGCCTACTCTTCCAAATTTGTGGTGGGAGTGTGGATGGGACACCCCCAAAACGATTCAATGAAACACGTCAACGGTTTGGCTTCCGCAGAAATTGTAAAAACCCTGATGGAGTTTCTACATCCTCAAGAAACGCGAGGCGTTGCTGAATTCCCGTTCCCCCCACCTCGCGATTTTAAAGGCGTCCGGCTTTGTTCACTTTCCGGGGAGTTGGCAGGGGACAATTGTCCTGAGACGGTCATCGAATATTTTTATCCAGGGACAGAGCCTGTGACGTATTTTCAGAGCCAAGCCGCGTTGGCAGTCAATGAACGAACCGGTGGATTTGCCGTTCACATCACATTTCCCTCTTCAGGCAGTCGATTCCTGCTCGATCCTGAAACCCCGCGATCTTCTCAAACCATCGGTTTGCAGGCTCAAACGATTCCAGAAATCGCTCAAGTTTTATGGAAAGTCGATGGCGAGGTTTTTGATCAAACGCCCTATCCTTACGAAACGCGCCTGCCGTTATCTCCCGGCACCCATACCATCCAAGCCTTTTTCCCCCATGCCCATGTAGCAAGCAACGTGGTGACAATCCACGTGGTGGAATGAATTTCCCCTTCCTTCGCCTTTCTCTAATTTTTCTCTCAAGCTTTAAAAATTGTGGCCGATACCAGAAACGGGGGAGTTTGGCCTCAAGCCAACTCCTTTGAAAGAGGACTTCGTTGTTCTCCGAAATTGAAAGAATTTTTGAAGCGGACACCCCCGTGTTGTCCTGAAACCGCCCCTTTTTACGAAATCGACTCATGAGTCTCAAAATCAACCACGATGTCATTCCTCAGCAGATGGTACGTCGTGTGGGAGAGACATCCCAAGCACTCCACATTTCCAATGATCGGTTGGCGTCCGGAGTTTCGGCGTCGGCAGCGGTGGATGGGGGAGCTGTGGTGTCGTTGAGCGAACGGTTGCGGGCCGATATCGCGGGCTTGGAACAGGCCAGTGAAAACACGGAAATTGCCAATTCTTTGATTCAAACTGCCGAAAAGTCATTGCAAGAAATCAATCTGCAAATTCAAAACATGCGCGCATTGGCAATCCGCGCAGCCAACGAGGGCATCCAAAATCGAACCTCCTTGGAAGTGATCCAGTCCGAAACCGAAGCAGCGTTGGAAAGCATTGACCGCACTGCCAAAGACACCTTGTTTGGGTCGAAACACTTGTTTGATGGGTCGTCTTCTCTGCAAGCCGAAGCCGAAGGGTCGGGTTTGGAATTTGTCAAAGGTGAGGCCCGAATCGACAAAACGCTGTTGAATCAATCCCATGATGTGCTGATTGATCAATCCGCGACCCGCAATACGACACGGGGGAGAATTTCGTTTTCGAGTGTATTGGATGGTCCCGAAAACATTCTCATTTCCGAAGCAGGCCGCATTGCCCAATATGTGGTGAATCCGGAAGCTTCTGAAGAAGAAAACTTGAGAGGGTTGCAACAAACGGTCGAAAAGGCAGGACTGAATGTGAAGGTTGAATTGGACGACGGTGCGTTGCGAGTAACCCACAAAGAGTTTGGAAGTCGACACGTGTTTCAAGTGGAAAGTACGACCCCTGGATTGTTGTCGGGCGATATCGAAACCCGTGGTGTTGTCCAGGAGAAATTTCAAGATGAAGGCGAAATGCTATTGGGACGGGCCATTGATGTTTTAAATGATTTGGTTTTGGCCAGTGCGGAAAACGTAGGATCCTTGACCCACTTACCCAATGATGTCTTTGCCGCCGTCGATTCCTATGTGGGGCTTAAGGAAAATCTACAAAGTGCTTTCCAAGGCAACAACAAGGCGAGGGTGCTCGAAACCCTTCAAGAAAACCTAGAGATTTTGGACCAGTTTGGATTTTTAGCTCCCTCTCGATTGGTGTCTCAACCTCAAGAAATCATCCGGTTGAATGAAACCCAACTCATCCTTTTTGGGATTTCTGAGGCCAACAAAGCCTTAGGCATCGACTCGACAAATTTTGGAAATTTGGTGTCTGCCGCGGTGGAAGAACTACAAAATCAGAGCGGGGAGGTTAATTTGTTTTTTCCCAATCCTTTGGATCTGCTCTCCATTGGCCAAAAGGTTGCGGAACGATTGGCGCCTGAAATCGAAAAAGGACTTCGGTTTTTGCTTGGAAAAGAGCCGTCGTCCCAATTGGGATTGGCTTTGGACAAACGGCTCCCTCGCTTTGTCGCTACTGCTTTGGAAAAACAACGGCAAGAACAAGAGGCTGAAAATAGCCGTGCCTCCACAGCCAGCGCCCCCAAGACGACGACTCGTACGGTCACCGAAACGCAAACCGTGACGGGACCTGATGGACAACCCACCACCCAAACCACGACTCGCACGGTCACCGAAACCACATCGACTCCGGTCACTCCAGCGCAGATTCCCATTGATTTAGGAGAAGTGATCGCCGTGCTCGACCCTTCGCGACCCGATAGCGGATTTATACCGCAACAACCGACGGACGGTCGAACCAGTTTCTTTATCAATAATGGACGGGATGCCATTGGTTCCATCGGTGGAGAACAGCTCATCGGCGATGGAACACGCCTGCGGGGAACGAATCGCTTTCAAGGCGTCTTGATTGGATTCAATGACAAATTAGACGAAGGAGAAACCGGACAGGGTTCCTTAAAATTCGAAAGACCGGGGCTGGAATTTCAAGTGGGCCATCAAGCAGAACAGCTCGAATTTTTTGGTTTTCCGCAAATCGATACCACCCAGTTGGCTCAAGGTATTGCCAATGCCAGCTCGTATCGAAGTTTGGCCGATATCGACTTAAGTTCTTCAGACGGGGCAACTGATGCGCTATTGCTGTTGGATGCTGCAAACAATGAAATCAGTCAATTGCGTGGATTGATGGGATCGTTTGCCAAAAACCTCGAATCGAATGTCGCTGCCCTCCAAAGCCTGGTCCTGGATGTGACTCAAGGAGAATCTCAGGTGGCCGATACCGATTATGCCCACGAAACGATGGAACAACTTCGTCATCAAATCAAATTGAACCAACAAGGGGCCATCATGTCCCAAGGCAACCTATCGGCACGCAACGTACTTCGGTTGATTGAAGAATCGTAATTTTTTATTGTACCCCCATTCCTTTTCTTGGATTCAACTCCACTTTTTCTAAAAAAATAGAGTTAACGATTTCATGATCTTATAAAATCCTGAGTAAGTATTGTGTCAAATTTATTACTTTTTTTAAGATTTCTTGACATCGATTTTGTCTCAGCAGGTCTTAGTAAGTTCTACGATCAAAAAGCTCCCTAAGTCCATAGAGAGCATCTGAAAGAAGTCACAGGGAATTAAAATTGATTCAAACGCAAAAATTGAGTTGTCTCATCAGGGCTTGTTGAACCAAATTGGGTTGAAACGGTTCAATGGACCCATACCACTCATCACATTCGTGATGTGAACGATCATCTTTATCGAAATGTAAATAATATCTTTCTATGAAATCCTCAGAATCCGAACAAGCAAAAGAAATCGATTTGCTTAAAAAAAAAGTTAGGAAATTGGAAAGTGTGTTGGAAGGCGTGCTCCAACAAATCTTTTCCAACTCTACAGAGACGACATTATCACAACAGATAGTGGACGTGATGCAAACTGCCCTAATCTATTGGGAGGCAACCACTGGAAATGGGAAAGTGGAACTGGCGGAGGCTAGCCAGGTTTGGAAGGTTCAATTGGATAAAAATACATGTCGTACTCGTGGGTTAGACAAGTATCTTCAATGCGAAACACTACCCAAAAAACCACGTGTTTCGAGTGTAATCAAGACAGCAGAATATGTGCTGGCACATTGCCCTTCCACGCATCCAGAGCTACGGAAAACCTTGGAATCTCAACTTCGACAACTTCAAAATCAGGTCAATTTAAATAAAATCAAATGAGGCTATCACGTTGAAGAACATTACCATCGTTACCATCAGTTTTCTTGACTCTCATTCAATTTGGTTTAACTTTTTTACCTGTAGTGGAATGTAATCAAATGATAGTTCTAACTATCTAGGATTAATTCATAGGTCCAAAGTTAATCCGCCTAACATTCAGCTATATTGGCACAGAGTGATTCACTTGATGAATTTTTTTAATTTTTTCCAGAGTGAAAGGAAACTAATGATACCTAAGAAAGACACCCGTAAGAAATGCTTATTCTATGGATTAGTCCTCGCTTCCATCGTTACAATGGCTGCATGTAACGAGAAGTCTGATGAAGAAACGGTCCGCTTGACCCCGGCAGAAACTCAAGAACCTTCGTCTTTAGAAACCCGATCTAATGCACGGAGCGAAAATACAGAAGGGGTCCAACATGGGAAGTACCACGTGAGAAATTTGACACAAATGAAACTCCGAGAGATTCCCGAATTGCCCGAATTGCCTTCGGTCCCCACACCACTACATCCCGCACCATCTCCCGGCAACGAAAGCTTGGTAAACCTTCCTCCCGAAGCGACACTTCTCCCTCCGGGGTATTCGGAGCCACCACCGGCATCAGAAATCACAGACGCAATCAAGATTCCAGCAGAACAATTGCTGATGATGAACCAACAACCTGCGATTCCAGAAGCCAAACAGAACAATCATGCGATCCTGAAATTGAAATCATTACCCGCCGCTGCGAAATCCCAGAATGCGTTTTCCGGTAAAAGTGCCCAGGCAAGAAAAGAATTTGGAATCGCGAGTTTGGATCAACTGAAATCCCGATATCAAATCAAACAGATCACCCAGTTGTACACTCCCCCCAGCTCCAGTGATTTCTCGCATTTGAGCAAAAAAAAGGCAGAGCGGGCGAAGAAATTCCATCAAGAACTGTTGGCTCTGGGGCAAGATCGATTTTTCCTCGTTGAGTTTGAACAGGACTACGATACAAAAGAAATCCGTGAAATGTATTCTAACAGCGGAGAAATCGAGTCTGTGGAATTTCAAAGAAAGCTGGAATCCCATGCCACGATTCCTAATGATCCAGAATTAGGACAACAATGGTTTTTAGACAAAATCCAGGCCAAGGATGCTTGGGACATCACCACAGGTTCTTCCAACGTCATCGTGGCTGTCTTGGATTCAGGAGTCGATTTGGACCATCCGGATTTAGTGGATAAAATTTGGACCAATCCTGGTGAAATCGCGGGGAACGGAGTGGATGACGATGGCAATCAAATAGTCGATGATATCCACGGCGCCAATTTTACCAGTGTCGTTCCCACTTCCAATGTCTCCGATAACAATGGTCATGGGACCAGTGTTGCAGGTGTCATTGCTGCAAAAACTAACAATGGACAAGGCATTGCGGGTGTCAGTTGGGGTGCTCAGATCATGCCCGTGAGGATTTCAAATACCGCAACGGACGGGCAGCAGACCGATATTGCCGAAGGGGTGGATTACGCCGTATCGAAAGGAGCTGATGTCATTAATATCAGTTCAGGAGGGAGTGGATTTGTTCAAGTGCTTAACAATGCTACCCAAGCGGCTGTGAACGCAGGGGTCGTGGTTGTGGCTTCTACAGGCAATGAAGGCGAACCATTTATTTCGAGACCAGCTAGTTATTCGAGTGTTATTGCGGTGGGAAGCTCCGATCAAAGTGACAATCGAGTGGGCAACTCCAATTATGGAGTTCATCTCGATATTGTTGCACCAGGCGCTTTCATTCGTACCACGGCCAATGGAGGCGGATATACAACGACTGGAGGAACGTCTCTTGCGGCCCCCCAAGTATCGGGAACGATTGCCTTGATGCTCTCTGTCAATTCCAATTTGTCTCCTGCAGAAGTTCGAGGCATTTTGCGACAGACTGCCGAAGATATCAATGGAGCAACCAAAGTGTTTGAGGTCCAAACAGGATATGGCCGCCTCAACGCGCTCCGAGCAGTCCAACAAGCACAAGCGGCCTTAACGGGGGTGACTTATACCAAAGGATACAATTGGGATTACACCTCGGAGGCCGAGCCTTCTTTCAGCTGGGCGAAGGTTCCGGGAGCAACCCTGTATGCTTTTTTCCCCAGTTGGCCAGACGAAAATGGAAATATTCATAGTGTGACATTGGTAGGCAATGGCAATACGTCTTGGACCACTCCGTCGACACAAGCATTGTCACCCGGTACGTATTGGGTGAATGTGTCGGCATTGGTCAATGGAGTTTGGAGTGGTTGGATTAACGATGGGTTCCATGTTATTGTTCCTGAACCACCGACCTTGATCAAACGCTATAACAATAGTACGGAACCTTCAGGTTTTTTCACTTGGATTTGGGTTCCCGATCCCGGTGCAACTGAATACCTTTTTTGGGGGAATTGGCAACCGAATGCTCAAAGCTTGACCCCACCGTTTAATCCGGATGGGATTCAATACACGAGTTCTCTTCTGTCAACCCCTGGGCACTATTGGACCCATATTGCTACCAAAAGCAAAAACGGTGCAAGTGCATGGCAGCCAGATTGGTTTAACATTCAATAGTTAGACCTAGTGTCTGCAATAGTTGGACTTGGTTCCTGCAATAGTTGGACTTGGTTCCTGCAATAGTTAGGCATGGTACCTGGTTTTTAAAAACTCGTCATTGCGAACATAGGGATGCTTTATTTTGTAAGACGTGCAATGGCTTTACCGTTATGTTTAGCAATGACGAATGAAAAATTTGTTTATCTTTGCCAAAGCAACATTTTGGAGAATATTTATGAAATTACACCTCATTACAATCCTAATTACCTTGGGACTCCTCCTTGCCGTTGGAGGGTGTCAAGGTTCTGATAGTGATGACAATGATGACGTATCAACGGCAGAAATGACACCGGGGACTCCTGGAGCGGGAGCCGACTCGGTGAGTGAAGAAATTCTGGCATTGGCCGATGAGTCGGATTTAGCCCTAACCCCTAGAGCAAATTTCGATGCAGAGTATCTGGCAATGGAAGCTTCTGGGGAAATGGTTGCACCTCAACAGTTGTATGAGCGGGTGGTTACCGAATTGGCGATGATTCGTGAGCAAAATAGTGAAGTGAATGGAGAAGAGAATTGCGACCTAACAGCATTGAATTGCCCGATCACAGTGCGCACCGATTGGTCATCCGATGAACCATTGGTTGTAGGATTTGATGAGGAGGGTCAAACAAAAATAGAATCAGATACTTATACAGATTGGAACGAACTGAATCAGTTTTTTCGAATGAATCCTATTCAAACCATTTTAAACAGTTCTTTTGTCATCCTTGGCTCAGACGCTGTGGTGAATATCGAGAAGTTGAGTCAAGAGTATGCAAAGCTTTCTCATATCACGTCAGCGGATCCAAACTACTTGGCCGGAGACTCCAATGACATTTGCCTCTCGATTGAGGGAGAGGTGCATTCTTACATTTTTAATGAAGGATTTGGAGATTGTCCTTCCGGATGTATCTCTGAAACTTACTATGGCTTTTCCATCGATGCAGATGGCAACTTGACTCAATTGGGCACCTGGTCCAACTCCGAGTCTTCTGAAGAACCAGAATGGTTTAGAAATCTCACCGCCTGTCGGGAAGGGTTGCGATGAGTTACTGCACTTAAGTTTGTTGTTTAAGAAACAGGAAGCGGCTTGAAGCATAACCGGAGGAGAAGAACGCCACAAAAAACGTTCTTCCCTCTTCGAGACTTCTTATCAATGCTGTGGCTAGGGCTTTTTAATTTCTATAATTCGAGCATCGGGGAAGGCATTGAAAGCACACCCATTTAAGTAAACACGCATTTGCCAACCAGCCGTGTAAGCTAAAGTGGGCAGTTTAGAAATTTCTCTGGCATTGACTGAGGTTGCTACACTATTAGTTGTGTGGTTCGCCCCAGCCGCATATCTGGTAGTGGAAGTGCATGAATCCGGGTTTTCTACAGTTCCGGCAGGAACGACATAGAAATATGCATGACTCGTGTCGTGATGATGAAAGTCGTACCCTAATGTGTCAATCGTGAACCAATTCGTCCAGCCACCTGCCATTGCAGGAACAGAAAGAAAAAGACAAAATATTGCAATTACTATTTTCTTCATAAGCACCTCTATTAAAAAGAATTATGATTAAAGGCTTCCCTGAAGAACGATCAAAAAACATGTTCGCTAATTCTCAATAATTTACTCATTGACTCTTTTAACTTCAGATAGTTAACTAAATTAGTTCATAATTTCTAAACTAAAATTATTCAGAAAACTATCATTGGTTTTTTGAGAGCTAAGAAGAAAATCTACAATGATTGACCTAATTTAGAAGAAAGCTGCGTCTTTATAGACGGTTCTTCCATAGCTTCCCTACTGAGAATTAGCATACATCCTCCTTTGCTTTCCTTATAGCTATCCCATATTTCTATTCTTTCTGTCGATCAGACGACCTCAACAGAGGAGGCCCTTATACTCCTGTTTTGTGTCAAGGGGATAAGCTACTTGTTTCGTTAGAATTCACCGTTTAAGAAAGAAGAAACCGTTGTGAGAAATTGGGACATCATCTTGCCAAAAATGGGCACATGGCCTTCGTTTGGAATGACCCAAAGGTAGGAATGGGGAATGGCGGTGTGCATCTCTACTGGAATATTTATCGGATAGAGCGGGTCTTGATCGCCATGTATAATCAAGGTGGATGCCGTGATGGTAGAAAGGTACGGTGGTGTGAAATTCATATCGTCGTAGCTGTCCTTGAAGGCATGACCTTGTTTCCACAACGCACGGATTTGAGAATCTCCTTGTTTGTGACGTTGTCGCATGAAGTTCCATTCTTCTTCGGTTCGGTTCGACTCGGTCATCTGTTTCATAATCGTTCGGGCTTGGGTGGGGTAATGGCTCGTTGCACTGACCAAAACCATAGCTTGAACACGCTCTGGCTGCTGAGTCGCTATATGGAGTAAAGCCAAGCCCCCTCCACTGATCCCCAGGGCTTTGAATTGCTCAACATTCAAGTGTTCCAATAGTGCTAAGACATCAAGTGCCGCTTGACGGTGTGTGTAGGTTTCTAAAGGATTGGTAGACCGACCATGCCCTCGCAAATCGGGAATGATGAATTGATATTCTGAAGGCAAACTCGGGATGATGGTTTCCCAATCCGAACTCGATCCGGTGAATCCGTGCAGAAGCAAGAGCGGTTCTCCCTTGCCATGAATTTCATAATACATTTCCATGCCGTTGATTGTTTTGATTTCGGAGTATTTGGCTTCAGAGAGCTGGGTTTCAGGGTATGTCATGATGCATTCCTTTCTGAGATTTTGTTGAGAAATTCGACTCAATACAATGGCTAAAAACCCTCATCAGGCCCCAGTAGATTATTCCATTTTTATCGACTTGTGCAGGCCGTAAGATTATGCTAAATGTATTATTCAAGGTTTTTAAAA
This sequence comes from SAR324 cluster bacterium, assembly GCA_028281495.1. Classification (GTDB taxonomy): domain Bacteria; phylum SAR324; class SAR324; order SAR324; family NAC60-12; genus JANQJU01. The sequence continues at coordinate 324,845 of JANQJU010000023.1, read as the reverse complement.
TTATTTGGTTAATTTCCTTCCAAAGTCTCCATTCTGTTTTTTTGATCCTTAAAGTTTTCTCCGATTTATATTGAATGCCCTTTCATATGAGTTCGTTTTGCATCAAGACTCAATTTAAAAACTTGTGAAATACTTCACTGTTATCTTCTTGAACCACTTCGGTTATCCTGAACGTTGCTGTTATTAACTCATTCTCATTCAGAAAGGATATCGATGCTGACGGACCCCTTTTTTCATGAATTTTTCCAGGCTGTTCCCAATTTAGTACGAGATCTGGCCGAGCTTGATAGCCAACATGAATATAGATTTGCCAGTGAAATCGTAAAAACCCCAACCAATCAAATCGACGGTGTGTTTCGTCCATCTCATCCTGAAGACCCAATTATATTTTTGGAAGCACAGGGCTACTTGGACAAATTTATTTATTTGCGCGCTCTTAGTGAGACATTTACCTTACTCAATAAAGAAGGATATGAGGGGACTTTTATAATGGTACTTCTGTTTGTCGAAGCTAAATACGATCCAGGAAATTGTCCCATAGATCTCAAAGCTCCAAATCGACTTTTAAGGATCAATTTAAGGGACTTTTTGGACCGTATGGAACCTCACCCAGGGGCTTGGTCTGTGTTAAAGTCCCTCTTTTATGAAGATGAGTCGACATTGCCAAACGCAGCAAAGGAGTGGCGTAGTGAAATCGTGTCATCACAAATTTCTAGAAAGGCAGAAATGGCTTTGTTAAAATTGATGATCGCGATTATTGGAGAAAGATTCAAACACCTATCAAGAGAGGAAATTATGGAAGCTGTCCGGATGCCCGCCTTAAAAGATACAAGAATTGCGCGCGAGTTTGCCGCCGAAGGTGAAAGACGCGGAGAATGGATAGGTAAAATCCATGCTGCTCAAGAATTTTTAGAATTGCCTGTCACCCCCAAAGTCGAACTAGCCGATTTGCCAATTGAAGAGTTACAACAGATTTACGAAACCTTAAAAATGCGTAGATGATATCGCTTACTTTCCTTTGGAGGGCGGTGTAGGAAGCTGCATCAGTTGGCTGGGTAGTCCGTAGTGGTTGAGTAAGTGATAGGCCTGCTGCTGGGCTTCTTCCGTCGTGTGATATTTCCCGACGCTCAGCAAATGCCAAATCATGTGTTGTTCGTCAGTGACGGTGAACCATTGTGGTTTCTGTTTGGCAGCCTTCAACTGCTGCAAAGGACCAGCCGCTTGTTCGAGTTGAGCATACAAACCGATTTGCAAACTATACTCGGTTTTGGATGTGGGTACCTGAGGCAACATTACGGCGGCGATAGGAATCGATGATTTCGATTTAGTTTTTGACGTAGCGGCTTTTTTTTCAGGGGCAGAGTCTGTGCTGGTCAAAGGAGGTTGTGCCGCAGATGAGTCTGCTGCTTTTGTGGAAGTCGTGTCGGTTGGATGAACCGATTTTTTGGAAGGTTCTGTGGCAGTGAAGTTTTCCGTAAGAGAATTCAAAGTCAGCCTACTGAGGTCGGCGCCAGAGAGCACAAGCCCAAAAGCCATCATGAAGCCGCCAAACAGCACGACAGCAATGACCAATGCCAATTTGATCAGCCAAGCCAACATAATTTACAGTTCTCCTGCCAGATACATTTCACGATTGATTCCGTATTTTTTGATGAGGCGTCCGAAAGCCCGGCGTTCTTTTCCTGCTTGTTTCGCGGCCAAGGTGACGTTGCCTTTGCTGGCTTTAAGGACGCGGTGGATGTATTGCTTCTCGAAGTGAGCAATGGCTTTGGCTTTTTCCTCATTGAAGTCGCCGACTTTCATGGCATCGCCCCCTTCGCCACCGGAGAGGATTTGGACCTGAAAGGGGCGTCCTTTGATTTGCGGAACGTAGATGGTGTTTCCTTGGGTGAGAATGAAAACGCGATGTAGGTAGTTCTCCAGTTCGCGCACATTGCCGGGCCACGGATACTCCAGCATCCAAGCAATGGTTTCCGGATGCAGGTTTTTTTCGGGTTCTTGGTACTGACGACCGAATTGGCGAAGGAAGTATTCACTCAGCAACTCAATATCCCCTTTACGCTCACGGAGGGGAGGAAGAAGGATATCCAGAATATCGAGCCGATAGTACAAATCCTCCCGAAATCGACCATGTTGCACAAAGGCATACAGGTCTTGGTTCGATGCACTGATCACCCGCACATCTGCTTTTTTTACTTTTTGACTGCCCAATGGTCGAAATTCCTGTTCCTGCAAAAATCGCAATAAGGCCACTTGCGCTTTGGGAGAGAGACTGTCCACCTCGTCTAAAAACACCGTGCCATCGGAAGCTTGTTCTAACAGGCCTTTATGGGTTTGTTTGGCATCGGTGAAGGCCCCCTTTTCGTGTCCGAACAGTTCGCTCAAGAACAGTTCGTCATTGAGTGCTCCGCAGTTGACGGGCACGAAAGGACCGTCTCGCCGAGAGCTTTCATAATGGATACCACGAGCGACCAGTTCTTTTCCGGTTCCGGTTTCCCCCTTGATCAGCACGGGAACTTGGTCATAGGGCGCAATTTGGGTGAGTTCTTCGAGCATTTGTTGAAACCGAGCCGACTCGCCAATCATGGTCAAGCCGGATACCGGAGCAGAAGAGAATGCAGGTTGAAAACGACCCGCATCGGGGACATTTCGAAGCTGACTCAGTTGGTGCAGCAAGTCTTGCCGGGTGATCGGTGCAACCAAGACATTTTGACACTGGGCTAAGAGCGTTTGATAGTGTTCGGGCTGGGGATCGAGCAAAATGAGCAGATGGATTGTCACCTTGGTGTTACAAAGGACCGACCAAGCGGCCTGAGGACCACTCGAATCGACCATCACAATCAACAGGTTCGTGTGGCTGCGCGTGTGGAACCAAATTTCGCTCACTTGGCGGTAAGTTTGGAAGTCCCAATTGAGTTCTTGGAAGATGGGGATAAATTCGTTGCACTTCGAAACTTCACAGCAATCCAGCAAATCGACTTGAGGCATGGATTCTCCTTGTTGGAAACGAACACTCCTTTGGGTTGACATCCAAAAAAGCGTTAGAAGCAAATTCAGTACCACTTCACAGTAAAGTTTGCTCTCCAATTTTGATAGGCCAACGTTTCCAGATCCCTTGCTGCTGTTCACGTTGTATTATCAATTGAGTGAAGGAATGCAAACTGCTGTACAGAGCAAAGAAACAGCTCAAGACTTCTCCGAATAACAACGGACTGCCTCCTTCAAAATTCTTTTCATCTATCGTCACAGTGATTTCTCGACCCCGGCAAAATCCCCGCCAGGCCTCTTGGCCAATCTGAGTCACCATGGGCTGGGTTTCTAATTGACGAATGCAGGCAATTTGACGCGCCAGTTGGGGAGAGTCTGATCCGACATACAATTTGAGCAGTTCACGAAAAGCAGACACGCTCGATTCATTTTCATCTAACGACAGGTGATTCAAACTCAGATGGGAAATCAACTGCCACGGCTGATACCCATAAATCGGTGGATTGCGATGGGGCGTGGGTTTGGTTCGCAAGAGGGTCCGGCTGCCAGGCCCCACACCATCCAGTTTGCAAACCGTCCCTACTGCCATGCGTTCGGGGAGATCCCGATTGGTGCATAGCGTTTTGGCATACACGGTTTCAGAGGGCGGCACGGCCAAGGAAAGATGCATGTCGTGGAATGAGAGCCAAAATTCGGTTCCGGCTAAAGACTTCAGTTGGCTCAATTCGCGACGGGCGCTCCAATAGTAATCAGCAGCCGTGTGAGTGGCCGATTGCTCGAATTGAAACATGGGTTCGATGCGCATCCGGGGTTGTCCTGGTTTCTTGGCATACACCTCTTGCACAGTATGGACTTCGCAGTAACGATAATTGTGATCATCTGGAATCAGACGATACTCGTAGTGACGGTGATCCAGACGAATGGGAGTGGAGGTCTTGGAAAACAGATTCACCACCGGAAAACAGTTCAGCCGCAAAGAATCGGAAGACAGTCCCGACAACCGAAATTCTTGATCAAATAAAAACAAAAACTCCATAGTGCGATTGGCCACCACGGGTTTGTCGAACTTCAGATCAAAAAACATGAATTTTTGTGGAAACAAAAAGTACTCATGCAAATAGCGGTAACCATCATGAGAAAACACGGTGTAAGGCAGCACCGCTTGATCGGATTCAAAACCTTGCCCGACAATCGCTGATGCGGGAAACCATACGGGTTGTTCAGAAAGGTCCGTGCGCAACACCACGGCTTTTGCTTGATGGAGCAACAGCTCGTACAGCGGATATTGTTGGGTTTCCAAGCCGTTGATATAGAAACGCAGCGACGACAGATTATAACTCGTGATGGGATCTCCGCCCTCATTATGAATCCGCACGCGCAAGGCCGATTGGATGTCTAACCGTCGAGCGAGAAAACTATAGTGATTGCTCGGCAGACGTTGAACCTCGCTCACCTGCATGGGCCAGAGTTCAGTATCGTAGCAGTTTTGGAACGTACACAACCGGGTGTCTCCCGAAGCCGTTTGTCCTTGGCTGGTGATCGCTCGTCCTCGTGTTAGGGTCACGCCTCCAGCGAAATTGGCACCATTGGGATCCACATCGAACTCGGCAATCGCCATTGAGGGAATAGGCACTTCTAAGTGAGGACAGAGACTGGAAAGCAGGGTGTTGGAGATTTTAGGAGATTCTGCTTCCAAATTGTATTGAATGCGTCCCGTCAGAAACGCGAAAGACTGGAGCAACGCTTCGATGTGAGGGTCCGACGACTTGCCTTGGCTGAGTTCCAACTCTTCAGCGATATCCGGATTGTCCTGAGAAAACTCGACGGCCCGGAGCCGTAAGAAATCCAGCTCTTGTTGAAAGTAATTGCGCAGTTCGTGACGGGTGCCACTTTCCATAACCGCCTTTATTCCGAATGGGTTATGACAAGGTCATAGGAAACCGGAAGTGTTCCATTTGGGTTTCCAATTGCACCTGTCCGCTGATGTGGACTTGGGTGCGTCCTTCCTCGTCAAGGTCAGGCAGAACTTCCACCTGGACATGCTGCAACCGGGGTTCGAAACTTTGGATTACAGCCTGAATTTCTAATTCGATCCCCACCGCCAACACAGGATGACGGTGTTTGATCATTTCGAGCGTGGCCATGCCATAGTCCAACACCGTGCGTTCGGCTTCTTCGTCTGGAATCCGAAAACGACGAGTGTTGAACAAAAGATCCAATTCTTCTTGGATCGACTGCCGGTGGGTTCGGGGAGGACAGTCGCCCGTCAATCGTTCCCATAGCAGTTTGCGAAGCCCTGCTTGCGGCGCATTAGGACTCGACATCGGCCGCATTAGGCTTTGGCTGCTCGGTTCTTGGACACGCTCCAGGCAGCAGCGACTTGCCCCTGAGTTTCTGCCTCGTTGGTTTGGACCGTGAAGATCCACTTGATTTCCGTAAAGTTCAGCGTGAATTGTTCCGTCGGCATGTCATTCGGATGCGATTGCAACGCAATCGAACTGACCATGGCATTGGACAACTCCAGCGTCATGATGTTGATGATGCCATCTTTGGGATCCGTGCCCCGGTTGTTGCGGCACATGTAGATGTACGTGGGTTTCTTGGTACCGACAGGAATCGCCCCCAAGCAATAATGGTACAGCTTGGGGGAAGTCTTATCGACGTACTTCACACAGGTGATGTCATGCAACACAGGGCGTCCCGAAGTCCGGGCGGAGTTGCTCACATCGGTGGTCATTTGTTGCTGCATGGAAAAGTTGCAGGTGACCAGCTCGATACAGTTTTCCAAATTGAGGCTGGGGGGGCCAGAAAACTCGCCACCGATCATACTGGCTCCCGGACCGGAACCCACAATGGTGTCATCTCCAGGCTTCAAAAGAATGAGATCCATAAAATCCTCCTAGCAAATGATAAAAAAGACGGGTTATCCCGGAAGCTGAGCGACCAAGCGGATCGAAGTCGTCAATTCTTCCAATTGAAAATGGGGACGCAAAAACACAGTGGCCGAATACGATCCCGGTTTTCCGGGAACATCGGTTACCGAAACTTTGGCTTCTCGTAACGGAAATTGCGCTTTCACTTCTTGCGGTGCCCCATCGTCGAGGAGGATGTAGTTGGCAATCCACGTATTGAGAAATTGTTCCACCTGCCCTCCCGTCATGAAGCTTCCAATTTTTTCTCGCATGATGACTTTGATGTAATGCGCAAACCGAGAGGCCGCGAGAATGTAAGGCAACATCGCGGAAATGCGGGCATTCGCATTGGCTTCGTTGGTGTTGTAGATCTTGGGTTTGTTGGTGGTTTGCCCTCCAAAAAAGGCGGCTTTGTCAGTGCCTTTGCAGTGGCAAATGGCCATGAATCCCAGATCATTGAGTTCTTTTTCGCGACGGTCGGTGATGCTCACTTCGGTAGGGCACGCCACTTCGATGTCACCATCATCAGTTTTGAAGGTGTGCGTGGGGAGGCCTTCGATCAACCCACCGCCTTCCACACCACGAATGGCCGCAGTCCAGCCATACAAAGAAAACGCATTGGTGATCCGCTGTGCCAAAATGAAAGCTGGGTTGCCCCAGAGGTATTTCGAGGGATCTTTGCCGTCGGCATCTTCCACAAAACTGAGTCCTTCCACTGCCACGGTTTCTGGCCCATATGGCAAACGCAACATCACACGAGGCAGCGCGAGCGTCACATATCGGGAGTCTTCGCTGTCGCGGAAACTGCGCCATTTGATCAATTCTGCACTTTCAAAGATTTTGGAAAGATCGCGCGGTTTGTACAGTTTGGAAAAGTCATCCAGATCAAACAACTTGGCATAAGCGCCTGCGACGAAGGGAGCATGGGCAGCAGCGGCCACTCCAGAAATCCGTTCCAGCAGTTCGCTATCCGCGGGCAAGCGTCCAAACTCGTAGTCGCCCACAAGGCAGCTATACGGACTTCCGCCGTAGGTGCCGTATTCCCATTCGTAGACCAAGCGGAACAGGGTGCTTTGGTCGAATTCCACGGCTTTTTGGAGGTCCTTCAACAATTCCTCCTTGGTGACATTGAGGATCTTGAGTTTGAGTTGGGTCCCGGTTTCGGTATTCATCACCAAATAGCGTAGGCCGGTCCAGGTGGCTTCCAAGCGTTGGAACTCAGGATGGTGCATGATCCGATTGAGCTGGCTGCCAATGACACTGTCCACTTCTGCCACTTTGTCGGTCATGAGGGAGGTGGCATCTTGGGGGCCATCGGACAACGAGTTCAAGATATCTTGGGTGAATTGCCCCAACAGCACCAACGCATAGGGTTTTTGGCTGTCGTCTTGAATCATCAAGCCGGGCTGCAAGAACCGTTCGATAGTGTCGGTGGGAGTGACCGTTTCCCACGCTTCGGGATCGGTTTTATCCTGGTACGCGGTTTTGATTTCTTCCACCAATTCGGAAGTGCTCAACACTTCTTCGAGCAAGGCTTCCAGTTTGTCGTTGCCGTCTAACTTGGCCAGGAAATCCCGGAAGTGATTCCGTGCCGTGTACAAGGCATTGAGAGCGCCCACTTGCACCACAATGCGTGTGGGATAAAAGTCGTCGAAACTGGAAAAATTGAGTTCGACCGTCATCATTTTTGGAGTTCCCAAAGCAGCAGCTTCGCCTTCTCCTCCTTCTCCTCCTTCGCCACCTTCGGCCGCCTCTCCGGCTCCGGCAGCTTCGAGCACATTTTCCACTCGAAAGGCCAAACGGGGGTTCGAAGCGGCTAGAATTTCGTCAAAGTTATCCCGGTCAATCTCAGTGAACTTGCGCTCTTTCAACGGAGGCAACGGCTCTTTGGGCTTCCCGGATAAATTGGCTAGAATTCCAACAATGAAGGGCAATTCCACCATTTCAATCGCCCCCCCCGTTTCTACTTCATAGGTGATTTGAACCCTCGGTGGGCGAACCCGACCGAGTTGTTTTTGCATACTTTCCGCCATTCACGTTGCTCCATACTAGTTGTTCAGAAATTAAAGCAGGCAGCCGCCCTGAAGGTCGTGGGTCAGTTGACTGTAATTGACCGACGATACAGGACCTTACCCCCTTGAAGTTCCATCTTGACGACTTCTCCTTGGGATTCGAGAAAATCCAATGCTCGTTGAACAAGCATGACCGAATCGTCATACCGTTGTTGTGTTAGCCACCACTTCGCCACGCCTTCTACTGTTTCCGAAGCATTCGGACGCTGGGCTAGGTAGCGTCGTATGGCTTCTGCTGTTGAAGCGATGTGTTCTGAGTTTCCCATAGGCTTCACTCATTTGAATGGTTGCGGGGTTGATCCCCAAAATAGTCACGACTTTCTCTTTCAGCAATGAGCGTACCAGCCTAAAAAATATTTATAACTCACTGATTTTATGGATATTTATTGAAAGGTAATTCGACTTGGGGGTGGAAATGCCCCAACATGAAAATCTTCAGTTTGAGAAAAAACCAATGATTTCAATAGGTTTAGAAGGTGGGACAAATGCGACCCAGCGGGGTGTTTTCAACGCACCCGGTGGCGATTCCCCAATTTTCGAGGGAAGTGGGACGTTCAAGGCGCACTTTTTAGAAATCTGGGCTAACGGCATCCCAGCCCAGACGCGGGTTTCCTAGCCTGCTCCGGGCCTACCTTCCTGCACGTTGATCCACATTGCGTTTCCTAAGACGTTGGGTCGATTTCGCCCTACACCCCTACGATTTCCCAAAATTGCTCTTACAAAACAACAGGTTAAGCGAGTGGCATGCTCGTTGCTGAAAAGGGAATGATTGATTTTGAACCAAAGGCAACGCAATCGCACTGTCAGGGAGTAAGGTATGGAGAGTTTTGGATGGCGGACCCAGCAGACCTTGATTCGAGGCCTATTGGAGGACGTGCAACATTTCGATTTTTTCCAGGCAATGCGCCTCCTCAAACAATGGACTTCCACCGCAGAACTGCGTTTACGCTCCACCCCGGACCCTGGATTTCCTTCAGGGAGCCTCAAGTCCTTAAAAGCACGCGGCACCCATTGGGAATTGTGCGTCGCTTTCTTGGGATTGACCTTGCCCAATGGTCCATTGCCGGACCCCTACCGACAATGGATGATCGACAATCTGCGGAATGGAGATTCGGCCATGGCGGATTTCTTAGACATATTCAATCATCGCTTGATCGATCTTTTTTATCGCGTGCGCCAACGATTTCAGGTCGGTTTGATGCAGGGCACGCCCACCCAAACTTCGATGGCCCACTACTTAGCCGCCCTGATCGGCATTGCGACTCCCCAACTGGAACGCTTGCTGCCTGTGGGCAAACGGCAGGTCCTCGCGATTGCAGGACTCTTAGCCAACCGACGTGTCAGCTTGCCTGTGGTACAGAATGTTTTAGCACTGCACCTACAAACGGCCGTCACAGTCAGGGTGTTTCAGGGGTGTTGGGAACCCATGCAACCCCGGCAGTGGATACGTTTGGGAGAATCAGGAACGAATCAACACTTGGGGCGCAATACCGTGGTGGGCCAGCGAGTCTGGAATCAACAAGGGGTGCTACAACTGGAGATCGGTCCTTTGCCTTATGAAAAGTACACTGCGTATTTGCTGCCTTCGCAAAACTACGAAAGCCAAGAATTGCAACAACTGAAAACTCTGTTGGATTTCCTCACCCAGCGGAGTTTTCATTATCGATTGGTGCTCACGCTCGACCCCCAAGCCCGTCAACCGTCTCAACTGTCCACCCAAGTGCAGGACCGGTTGGGGTGGGGACTTCGAGTGGGGGCCGGAGCCGTTCGCAGTCAACCCAATCGAAATGAAGGCATGGAACTGGGCTGGACGTCCTGGTTGAATGCCTCTGCTGAGCATCCACTGCCTCCTGCTTCTGTTCAACTGGAGGTGCGCCAAGATCAACCCATCAGGATTGTGTCATGAGCAATTTGCCTCAAATCAGCCCAACTATCTTGAAGCAGAGCTATCAGTGCATACTGAGCTTTGCGATCCATTTGGATGGACAAAAGGTGCTGGACCAAAACTATTTACGAATCGACGAGTTCACAGGCACCGAACAAGCCACCCAATTGTTCAGCTATCAGGTCACCCTTCGTGCTGACGATGCCGCATTGACCAAAAAACAAGTCGCTTTGGATTTTTCAGCGTTGCTGGGTCGGTTGGCCACGGTGGCCTTAGAACTTCCTGTGACTCCTCCCGATAAGGTCGTGTTGCCACCAGGCGCCCCTTCATCCACAAGGTCGGTGTATTTCAATGGCATGATTTCCAGCATGGGGTTGGCCCAACCGGGGGTGTATTCCGTCACGCTACGTCCGCTGTTATGGAAGCTCAGTTTGAGCAACAATTATCGGATTTTCAGCAAATCCACGATTCTGGGGGTCATCACCACCATCTTAGGCGAACATGACGTGCCCTTCGATGCCAGCAACGTGACCCATATGGCAACCACCCGGGACCAAGACTGGATGCAAGCGGGGGAAACGGATCTAGAATTCATCACCAATTTGATGACGAAAACGGGCATTCATTATTATTTTCAACACTCAGCGGGGAATCACACGTTGGTGCTTTCGGATAACGCGTCCTATCCGACTATCGAAAGCGGGAAACCATTGTTTTACAGCTTCACCCAAGTGGAAGCCTTGAATCAAGATAACTGGATCACCTCCTTCAACTTAGAGCAAACGATGGTGCCTTCGGCCGTGGAGACCTTCGTTGCGCAACCCGAAGCGGCTTGGGAAACGACCCAACCCGAACTTCAGGCTTTCCCGCCCACGCCGTCATCGAATGAACCCTTGGAAGGGTTTAAAGATTTGTATGTGTATCAATATGGCAGCAGTTCCTCCGAGGCGTTGGATCTGGAAAGCGAAACCACGAGCCGTATGCAAGCTTCGGCCATGCAGTTCAGCGGTTCCAGCACGTCGCCTTATTTGCGTCCGGGGTTTCAATTTCAAGTGCAGCAGAATGGCGATTTTTATGCGGAGAAGTTTTACAGCCCAGATGATGTGCCGAGTCCACGTCCCGAATTGAACAATCAAATTTTTGTGACCACTCAGGTTCAGCACAAGGCCAGTGCTTCGGGCGAGTACAGCAATCAATTTCAGGCAGTGCCCCAAGGATTCAATATTGCGGGTTTCAACATCAGTCAGACCCACCAGGGCAGCATTTTGGGATGGGTGGTGAGTCCTCCAGGACAGTCCCCCACGTCACACAAGTTTTTGGAAAAGGGAAACTTTGGGAATGTGAGCAATCAATTTGAATCGGATTATGCCGCGGCGTCTTCCCGGCAAGGGGTGCATGTGGAGTTGATCACAGGAAAAGGAACCACCCAAAAGGCGTGGGTCCAACTTTCGGATAGCTCCCAAACTGCTCCTGAGATTGGAGCGACGGTCATCGTATCGCGGTCGCAAGATGAATCGGAGATTCCCGTCATCCAAGGCATTGTCAAAGAATTGGGCAATAAAAATGTGGTGCCCTTGGATCCCCCATTGGCCCAAGCCGTGGCCAACACCAGTGTGGGAGACACCTATTCCACCAGCTATGGCGATACCCTCAGCATTCATTATGGACGCACGATCAATGCGGATCTGGCAACGGCCAAAAATCTGGTTGAATCGGCCTACCAGACCGGAAAATACAACGATGCCTCGTACAATCAGGCCAGTAACTACAGCTATTCGATTGCTCAAAACAATACAAGTGTGTCGCAGGTCGGAACCAGCACGGACACTTCGAAGATCGGAACCAGCACCAGCAACACCACCATTGGAACCCAGACCAGTACCAGCAAAATTGGAACCCAGACCAGCAACACCACCATTGGAGAAAGCACCAGTACCACCAAAATCGACACTCAAACCGACACCTCCACCATCGGAGTCAGCACCAGCAAAACGGATATTGGGGTTCAAAACAGCAACACCACGATTGGATCCAGCACCAGTGTGACAAAGATTGGCAGTCAAACCGATACCAGCACCATTGGGACCAGCAACAGCACCACCAACATTGGCACCCAAAACAGCACTACCAACATTGGAACCCAGACCAACAAAACCACGGTGGATACGAGCACCAACACCACCAACATCACCGACCAGACCGACAATACAAAGATCAAAACGAGTAACAGCACCAGCAATATCACCACCCAGACCAGCAACACCACGGTCGGAACCAGCACGAACACCACCAAAATCACGACCCAAAAAGACCATACTAATATCGATTCGAGTACCAGCTACACCAAGATGGGCACCCAAAACACCGAAACGCATGTGGGATCCAGCACAAACAAAACCCATATGGGCAGTCAAAACGACACGACCAACATTGGTTCCCAAGACACGCATATGCAAGTGGGATCACAATCAGGAAAAAACCAAACGGGTAAAATCGACATGATCAATATGACCGGCATGCACAATTCCATTAACTTGCTCGGCACCTCCAACACCTTGGATCTGACCGGTTCCACACAATCGATCAGTTTGAAAGGAGGGGGCTTGGAACTCAATATGGCCTTAGGCTCAAAGGTCGAAAAAGAACAGGATTTGAAAGCCAAGATGAGTGGCATGTCTGCGGAAGTCATTGATGAATTAAAGGTGCAATTATGATGGTGATCAAATCCCAAAAAGTGGGGTATTTGAAGCGCGCGTACGTGTTTCAGCAACAACCGCATTTTGTCATTTCTCCGCTGCTGTTTTTCCATTTGCAGAGCGGGGAATTGCTTCTCGAACACCGGCAATGGCCTCAGGTGATGAAGAGCTTGGAGCCACTCCAAATACTCGATATGGGCATGCCCAAACCCCATTCCGAAGTGTTGTTGGCCGGTGCCGCTTTTGCTCCAAAAGGTCAGCCCGTGCGCCACATGGAAGTTTCCCTTCAGGTGGGACCCTTAAAAAAACGATTGAGCGTGACTGGGGATCGGCAACTCATCCGAGGTTTGGTGCCCAGCTTCCGAATCACTCCACCGGAACCGTTTGTCCGGATGCCGTTGACCTACACCCGTGCCTTTGGGGGACCCGGTTATGCACACAATCCAACAGGCAAGGGATACGAACCTCGGATGTCGCTGAACAAGGATTCGGAAGTCCCGTTGCCCAATATTGAAACCCCAGGCAAAAGAATCAAACGGCCAGGACAACGCGAGATGCCAGCGGGATTTGGTCCGCTTGATCTGGGGTGGCCTCATCGTCAGAAAAAAGCCGGAACCTACAATGACCGTTGGCTGAAACACGATTTTCCCGGCTATCCCAAAGATGTCGACTGGTCGATTCACAATGCTGCGGCAGACGATCAACAGCACCCCGGATTTTGGAAAGGAGGAGAACCGTATTGCCTCACGGGCATGCATCCCGATTTTCCTGTGATCGAAGGCCATTTGCCAGCATGGACCACGCGGGTTTTCGTGGAAGTGGAACAAAAAGCGGGGTTGCACTTCCAAGAAATTCCCACGCATCCCGAGACCGTCTGGTTTTTCCCCGAGCATTCGATGGGTGTCCTGATTCATCGAGGGCAAATCCCGATTCAGGATAGTGATGGTTTGGATGTGAAAACCCTGTTGATGGCCTATGAACATCCCTCACAACCTCGAGAACCGGACCATTATCGAGACGTGATTGAAACCCGGCGGGATACAAAAAGCCGGATGGCGCACTTCTTCAACGAAACACCACTCAGTCCGGTGAAATCGGATGCCCAACGAGAGCAAGAACAAGCCGAACAAACGGCAGCCGAACAACGAGCACTTGCGGAACAACAACGCCATATCGATTTCCATTTGGCAGAGATGACTCAGGCATCAGGTGGGACTTTTCCCCAATTGGAGAAGCCCACTCCCCAGCCCAATCCTTTGGGAGTGATTGCTCCCGAAGCCATTGAACGGGGGGATTTCTCACTCGCTCCGCTGCTTGAAAAAGGTGATCAATTGTACCAGGAAGCTGAAGCGCAATGGGCTAAGCTCGAAGCCGACACGGCGGCACAGGTTTCGGAAGTGCCTCGCCTGTCTCCTGAGGAACAGCAACAACAACAAGCCTTGCAACGAGCGGCCCGGCGGCAGGCACTCCACCATCGCATCATGGAACAGCCTGAGGCCTTGCATCCCGATCATCAGGAGGCCTTCCAAGACGCGTTTTTTAGCGAATTGCAACGCTTTCAATCCGCAACGAAACGAACGGAAGAAGCCACCAATCAGCTCTTTGCCCATCAACAGATTTGGGGCGAAAGCCAAGCTCGCCAAGGGAGATTGTACGCCACCACGGTCACAGTGAACTCGGCAGAGCATCAGCCTGATGAAGGCGAGTGGATTGCTCAATGGGTGAAGGAATTGTGCCAGCGAGGAGAGTCCTTGGCAGGACGAGATTTGGCCGGAGCCAACCTCCAAGGGCAGGATTTTCGAGGGATGGATTTACGGGGAGTGCTGCTGGAGCAAGCAGATCTTTCCGGTTGCAATTTTTCGGAAGCCAATCTGGAAAACGCCACGTTGACCGGTGCACGTCTCGACCAGGCTCGATTCCATCGGGCGAACTTGCGCAATGCAAATTTATGTCACGTGCAAGCCGAGCAGGTGCAATGGCAAGAATGCGACTTCCGCGAAGCTCGCTTGATCGAAGCGAAGTGCCTCCGGTGTGATTTTTCCGGAAGCCGCTGGGTGCGGACCCAAGCCTTGAATGCAGAGTTGATCGAGTGCCGATTGGAAGGATGCCAGGTGGAAAATAGCTTTTTCATCGAAGCACAAGCCAAACGCAGTTCCTGGAATCGAAGCCAATTGCTCAAAAGTATTTTCGTGGAAGCGGGGTTGCAGGAAGCTCAGTTTCAAGAAAGCCAACTTCAGCGTTGTTTGTTGGTCAATGCCCAAGCCGAGGGCAGTGATTTCCGCAAGGCCCATTTCGACACCGTGCAATCCACCAGCAAAGCCTGCTTCCGCAAAGCCCGATTTGATGGGGCAGTGGGGAAAGTCTGTGGGTGGCGGCAGGTGGATCTGGAAGGAGCGAGCTTCCAAGGGGCAGTCATGGCCTCGTCGGATTTTGGAGAAAGCCGACTGCACGGGGCCAATCTGCGAGACGGCGTGTTTTATCGTTCGATCTTTGTGAAAGCGCAACTTCACGGAGCGGATTTGCAAAAAGCTGACATGCTGGAAGCGGTGCTCCACAAAGCCGATTTTTCAGACGCCAACTTGGAACAAGCCAATTTGCACAATGCCAATGTACACGAAGCTTGTTTCCATAAAGCCACGGTGCGCGGAGCCACGATTCCATCGCATCCCACCCTCAATCGGGAGCCACGATGATCAGCATCGCACGCATTCAACAGTTGGCAGCCCATGCCCAGCCGATTCACCAAGAAGACTTGCGCGGTATGGATTTTTCCCAAGTGGATCTCCACGGGGTGACCTTTCACGAAAGCGATTTGCGTGGGGCGATCTTCCACAACAATCAACTCGCTCAAACGCACTTCCTGCGATGCCAATTGGAGGGGAGTCGTTGGGAGCAAACCCATCTGGATGGCGTGCATTTTGTGAATAGCGTCCTGACCGAATCGCAGTGGCAACACGCTGAGATGATTCGAGGCACTCTCACGCAATGTGATTTCCGAGAGGCCGTGTTTGAAACCGTACCGATCACTAAAAGCATGTGGACCGAGTGCGCCTTGTCTCAGGTGAAATGGAATCAGGTGACGGTGGATTCCACTGGGTTTTTGTCCTGTACCTTTCCTAAGAGTCAACTGAAACACTGCCACTTCCGTAACATCCTCTGGATACGCACAGATTTCACCCAGTTGGAGATGGAAGATTGCCAATTCGATACCGGGCTGTTGGCAGAATCCAACTTTGCCGGGATGTCGCTACGCAACGGGAAGCTAGCCCGCTGCACACTCCAAGGAAGCGATTTCACCGAGACCGATTTACGCGGGGCGGATCTCACTCAAAGCAATTTCAGTCAATGCCATTTAGACCGGACCCAATTTGCTGGAGCCAAGCTGCGATCCAGTTTGTTCCTCGAAACTGAGATTCACAACTGTGATTTCCAGAAGTGTGACCTGCAACGTTCGAATTTTCAGAAGGCCTCGGTGGTGGACTCCACGTTTGCCCAAGCCGATTTTGAAAAATCGTGGCTAGCCCACATGGTATGTGAAAATAGCGACTTTTCGCACACTTCCATGCAGCGTTCGGATTTTTCGCATGCCCAACTGAATCATTGCGATTTTTCCCACAGCCACTTGCAATGGGCACGCTTTCACCTCACCCAAGACCCGCATACCCGGTGGCGGGGAGCCAATCGCCGGGGCTCGTTTGGAACCGACAAAAAGCTAGCCAAAGCCCAACAACGTATTCTTCAAAGGGAGATAGTCTGATGAAACCCAGTGAGTTCTCTGTAGCCGGAATCACCCCCCACCAGGGAGATCCCAACCAGCAATCCATTTCCTTGTATCAGGGAACGGTCACCCGCGTTTTAGAACCGGAGGCCGGATATGAAATCGATCAAAACCGAGTGGCGCGTCAGGCGTATTCCTGCCTCATTCAGCCTTGTGTAGGCGACCGAGTGCTGGTGAGTTCCTCCACGGAACCATTCATCGTGGCCGTATTGGAGCGGACCCAGCCACAACCGGCGTGTTTGCAACTGCCTACCGACGACCCACTCACGTTGCGAAACCAGGACTTGAGCTTGCAGGCCGAGCAATCTTTGAAGCTCAGCTCGCTGGCTGAAATGGAATTGAATGTGCCTTTGGGAACCCTGCGGTGGAATGCGCATCATGTGTTTAGCACCGTCACAGGCAATTGGGTTCAGCAGGTGAATCATCACTTGCAACGGGTCCGCCAGTTTGCCTTGGAAGCCACCCAGTTGCTGCGTTTGCATGGCAAACACCAATTCATCACCGCAGACCAAGACATCAAAATCGATGGAGAACGGATCAACATGGGTTGATCGATTGGTATGCTCCATCTGTGCTCATTACCCACTTCAACCAAGGGAGGACCCTATGTGCTTCACCAACACTCAAATGATGGCTCTCAGTATTGCCTTCCCGGATGTGTGCAAAACCCCTCCATTTGCCGAACCCATCCCCTATCCCAATTTAGGCGAAAGCACGATGGCCATCCCCATCGTGTTGAATCAATTCATCGAGTGCATGCCAATTCACAACATATTGACGATAGTGATGATGACCGAAGGAGACGATGCGGGGGTCATGGGTGGGCTGATCTCGCAACTGGATTTTAGTATCCAGCGACACATCATTGGAAATCCCAAAATTTTCAGTGGGGCGATGCCGGTGACCACTTTGCTCATGCCCACCGGACACAATGGGCCGTTGCCCAATATGATCGGAATCACGATCACCCCTAGCCAAGTGAAAGTGATCGCGTGTTGAACTTTGTGTAGAACCCCGATTTGTCCACATATTTACCAAAATGAAGCCATGATGCAGCCACACACACCGACGATTCATCCGATTCAATGGTCGGAGGGGATGTTGCTTTCTCCTCAACATTTTCAACAAAACCAAATCTATTGGGAAAGCCTCCTACGGCATCAAATGGAGCAGGTCCTGCCTTTTTATTGGGGACTCCAAGCGCTGGAGCTGGATGAAAATGCACTCCTCGCGGGAATGGTCAAAATCCAGCTCATGCAGGCGGTGATGCCCGATGGTTTGATCGTGGTCCACGATGCGGAACGCCATACTCCGCTGGAATTGGATCTGACTCCGGCTCTGAGCAAGTTGCCGGGGAAGGTCCACAAGGTGTATTTGGCGGTGCCGATTCGAAAGCCAGGGGCTGCCAGTTCCAATGCCATGATCCAACGCTTTGATTCCTATCGGGATGAACCCACTGTGGATGACAATACCGGACAAGGCCAAGTGAGTGTGGAACGGCTGCGACCTCGGTTGGTGCTGATGGCTGGCGTGGAACCCTCGCCACAGTACTCTTGGATTCCTCTGTTTGAAATTCAACAGGATGACGATGGAGCGTTCAAACCCACCTCGTATGTGCCGCCGTTGTTGCAGGTGCGCCGCAAGCCGTTTTTAGGCACGCATTCGATTGGAGAGAAGGTGAGCCAAGTCGCTTATCAGCTCCGAGACAAAGTGCTCAATCTGGCCAAGTCGTCCTCGGCCGGGAGCACAGCAGGGGCAAGCTTGAGTTTGGAGCAGCGGCAACGGATCCATCAAATGGTGGTCGCTTTGCCAGAATTGGAGGTGTTGATTGGAAGCGACGCCGCCCATCCGTTTGCGGTGTATCAATCCTTGGCACGCTTGCTGGGACAAATGAGTTTTGTGGCAGCCAACCCCGTGCCTTCGGCATTGCCTCCCTATCAACACAACGATGTGGGGCCAGGCATGGAACAAGCCCTCCGCTTTGTGCAAGGCTTGCTGAATGAGATTCAATTGGCCTATTCCACCGAAATGTGGACGGAAGAAAAAACCGGGGTGTTTTCGTTCCCCGTTCCCGAAAACTGGGAAGGCGACCGGATACTCGTGGAACTGCAAGGGTCGGCCGAGCGGAGTTTGCAAGATTTTCAAACGTGGATGGCCGGGTGTCGTATCGCTTCGGTGTCGATCATCAAATCCCTGATTCGTCAGCGGATGCCTGGGGCGAGTGCCGAGTTTCTCGCTCGGGATGATCACTTGGGAGTCGTTTCTGCTCCAGGACGCGCTTTGTTTGAAATCAAGCTGCAGGAGGGCGTGGTGCAGGCTGGAGAGAAACTCTATATAGCCAACACCCGTCCCGATAACTTGGAAAAAACCCCAACGGCGATCTTGCTGTATATTCCCCGTGAATCAGGAAGCTAGGGATGAATCGACCGGATTTCTTAATGGAGCTATTTCGAACGTTTTACCTCGAGGTGGTGGACCTCAAACGGGACTTGATGGATCAACCGGGGGCGGAAATTTCGGAACTTTCCCCCACAGAAGAACCCGAATCCGAGGCACAACTCCTCCCTGCCGTCCATCGACGGTTGGTGACCTTGTTGCGCCAGCAAGCCCAGGATGTCGAACGCACCCGCACCGTGTCCGAAATCGAAGCCTATCAAGAAGCGCAATACGTGATGGCTGCCATGACGGATGAAATCCTACTCCTGGAACTGGAATGGCCGGGAAACGACGGCTGGGAAAACTACCTCCTGGAAATGGCTCTGTTTCGAACACAATCCTCGGGAACTGTATTTTTCGAAAAACTCGACCACTTGTTAGAAAATCGAGACGGCGACGAACTCGCGGCGAGCCTAGCCGGAGTGTTCTTGTTTGCCATGCGGTTGGGCTTCCAAGGACAGTATCGAGGGGACGCCGGGAAGCCCGTATTGCGAAATTATCGACAAAAAATTTATCAACTGTTGGGCAACCGTCGCCATGACCAACAGGTTCCGTTGTTTGAAGAAGCTTATCGTGCTGTGGTCAATCCTTCCATCGCCGAACGTTTGGCTCCGTTGGGCAAATGGTGGAAGTTGTCATTCTGGTTGATTGTAGGGTATGTGGCTTCCGCTTCCTTGATGTGGCAGTGGTTGGTGCAAGACCTCTGGACCTTTGTTCGCCAATAGAGACGTTTATGGATTTGCGACCCTATGTGGAACAATTCCGAGCATGGCTGCAGGCCCTTCCGTTGGATCGGAATTGGGTGCTGGCATTCGTGGTGGTAGCCTCGGCGATTCTGTTGATCTGGATTCTGCTGATCATCGTGCAGGCCAGTCGTCGAATCCAATGGAGTTGGTTCCGGGTGTTGGTTCCCACTCATGTGCTGAGTTTGTTCGATGCGCGTCGATTGCTGCGCCCCTTGCTCACCACCCTTCAACAATTGGGTACGGGCAAAGAATGGCGGTATCGCACCCCGTGGTATCTGATGCTCGGCAGTGCCGGGGCCGGAAAATCCACCCTGTTGACCCATCTCGATTTGGAACAGCCGCAAGCCCACTTGCTGACCAAACTCAATCACCTCAAAGCCCGGGGGGTCAAGGGATGGTTTTTCAGCAAAGGGGTGGTGTTGGATGTGGAAGGCCAATACTTCGATGCGGAAGAGGAAAGCGACGCGGATCAATGGTGGCATCAGTTGTTGGATGTGTTTTTTTCGTTTCGGTCAGAACGTCCCATGGATGGCATTCTCCTGACGGTTTCTGCCGAAACCCTCCAATCCCTGCCCCCGGACCGACTGGATGATTTGGGAGAGCGCTTTTATCAACGACTCTGGCAAATTCAAAAACATTACGCCTTTGTCCTGCCCGTGTATCTGATCGTAACCCAATGCGATCGGTTGGATGATTTCGACGCCTTCTGGCAAGCCTTTGCTCCCGAACGCTTTGATGAAATGTGGGGATGGTCCTCCCCCTATTCCTTGGACGTCCCCTTTGTACCCGAGTGGGTAGACGAAGCCTTTGATTACACAACCCAACAACTCCGTAAGTCCCAAATCCAAGTCGCCTCGGGTGGGGCGGAGATTGATGCTCCTGATGCGTTTTTTCTGTTTCCTCAACGCTTCCGTCGGCTGCATACTCCGTTGAAACGATTTCTACACAAAGCTTTTCCCGAAACGACCTATCACGAATCTTTTGTATTCCGAGGGATGTTTTTCAGTGGCCATTTGGAAACCGAACCTGCCGAATCGAACACGATCTCCGATTCCGCGTGGCGGAGTCCCAAATTCCTCAAACAACTGTTCACCCAAAAGATTTTTGCAGAACCCAATATTGCCCGGCCGACCTTCCAACGGGTGATTTCCCGCAATCGTTATGTGCGAAATCTTCAGATCACGATGTTGGTGGCCTTCACGCTCTTGTTCGGCTGGGGCATCGTGGATAGTCTGGGATTGCATAACCAAGTGCAATCGGTGCAGCAGTCTTTGAATCAGATGGCCCGATACCGTCATCAACAAGAGGAACAAAACAAAGTCCGGACCGCGTTAAGGGAGCAGGGCGACGTTCCTTTTGAAACCGCTCCGTCCCCGTTCATCCCTGCCCTGTTGCGGGAAATGACTTCGATGAATGCCGAGCCGCTGGGAAGGCTCGCGATGCCTTATTCTTGGTTCGTGGATCTGGATGGGGAACTCGTGAATTATTTGACGACCGATGTGTTTGAGGAAGGTATCTTGAACACCATCGACGACGATCTGGTGAATCGTCTGAACCGAATCATCCGACATGCGAACGCCACACCGGTATCGTCCGCTTCCCCAGTGGACCGTCTGACAACCGACCTGAAACAAGCCACTCAAGAATCGGAAACCAGCCAGCATCAGGAGGTGCTGGATGAGGTGGTATCGGATCTTTCAGGAGCGGTCGATTCGGCGCTCCATACGCCTGAGTTTCATGCGGTCTCCCATTATTTTCAACAGATCCTCAATTTTGAAACCAATCGCAAACGGTACCTCCGTATCGCAAATCACGATGATGAAGACGCCGACCTGGATAAACTGAAACATCTGTCTCACTTGATCAATTACCTATACGACGTGGATTTGGATGGCAAATTTGCGAATCAAAACACGCTGTATCGAGCGGCGTTGCACAACGCCTTGTATCAACCCTGTCCTCCCTTTGCCGTGGTGCCTTCCTCGGACTGCACGCCCCACAATGCTCCCCTGTATTTGGGGCCTTCGGCCTATGAGTCGAAAGTCGAATCGCCCCTTTCTTTATTGGGGCAACGGTTGTATGCCCGGATCATGAAGGAACCGCCGCAGTTCGGTCAATTGCCTGAAAAATTGTCGATATTGACCGAATCACAGGAAATGGTCCTTTCATCGGATTTGCGAGCCGAAGTGCAGCAAGACATCAACCGATTCCGTGATTGGGTGAATGCTCCCGAACAGCAATGGATCACGGAAAGCCAAACCAAGTTCGACAGCCGTGCGACTCCCCGAACTCCTTGTGGAGAGGTGTTCGGTCCCTTAGCCTTACAATGGGGGAGGCTGCAAACCGAATACGATTATCCTCGTAACTTACAGGACATGCTGGCTGCCTTCTCGATTTCGTTTCAAGATGAAGATTGTCGGAACGTTGCACGACAGCAGTTACAACAACTCCAAGGCAGTGGTGTGGAACAACTCGTCACCTTAGATAAAAGCGAGTTGGTGATCGATAGTGGGGCCGATGCCTTGATGCAAACCCTCCAGTTCATGAGCCGGATGGAATTTCCCGTGTTCACCGCTCCGGCTCCTCAGGTTTCGGATCTCGACCCCGTGCTTTGGGATGTGGAAAATCTGCAATTGGCGGTGAGAACCCTACGCAATTTCCAAACCTTCTCCGGTTCCATGTTGCCACGCATTCCCGAACAGTGGCGGGAAACGGTGAAGCAAAAAATGCGGAATCGTTGGCAAACCTCTCTCGCTCAAATTCTAGCCAGGACTCGTCAACCCCTACTATCCCCAGGAGACCCAGAATCGCTCTTGCAACCGCTGTCGGTTTTTGAAGCCCAATTGGCAACTCAAGTGAGCAACCTGCGGGAGGTGATGCCTACCCTGCTCCAGCTTCGGACTTTATTGGGACAAGAAAAGTTTGAAACCCTCTATACCCAGTTCACCCAAACTTCGCGGAACAACGCGTTGCGGCTTCTGCAACAATTGACCGATTTGGCCGAAAGCAATGGGCTGTATCGGGCGCCCGCTCAGTTTTATTGGAAAGGGAAAGACTTTGCCGGCATCCTGTTCAATCTATCGGGGAAGGGCCAAATCCAGAAATACTTGGCCACTCAGCGAGAACGCATGAGTTTGCTGTCCTCACAATATGCGGCTGCCCCGGTATCGTATCTCATCAATACTCAACCGGTCGGGCACCAAGGACAAAACGACCAAGAAGCGTGGGCACTGTGGCATGCCACTTTGATCGAACTGGACAAATACCAGAAAAAAGACCCCACCAGCGAATTGACCCATTTGGAAACATTCTTCCAAAAAACCTTGAGTTCCATCGCCCCCGCTCAGTGCCTACCAGCGTGGCAGAAGGTGTCCAGCAAAGCCGTAGGTGCAGATTGGTTTTCACAAGCAAGCGTGTTGCTGCACGAAGAAGGTTTGCTCGCCTGTTACGCTTTACAAGAGCAGAAGACCCGGCAGCGCTATCAACAAATCTCCCAAGCCTTCAATCAGCAACTGGCAGGGCAATTCCCATTTTCTGATCAACCTCAAGAACGTGCCGAGGTGCCTCTACAAACGGCCACTGTGTTTTTCGCCAATTACCAAAAAAATGCGACCAACTTGGTGGAAGAACTCCAGGAATTGGCACAGCAGAACCCCCAATACCGTGCCCCGCAAGCCTTCATTCGAGATTTGGATGTGGTGTCTCATTTTCTATCCCAAACTGGACTGCTCACCACCGGGAAACCACCCGCTGTGGGCATCAAAGCCAAATTCCGTGTATTGCCCAAGCGTTCGTTGGGACTCAATCAAATCTTATTTTGGGAACTGGTGTCGGAAGGCAATTTGCTGATGTATCCGAACACCGAATCCACCCCATTTTCCTGGGAATACGGGGCGCCCATCTCGTTTGCCCTGACTTGGAAAAAAGATGCAGCCATCCTACCGGAAGTCCAACAAGGCGGGCAGTATCCTCAGGTGAACCAATCCAAGGTGACGTTTTCACGTCAAGGCAATTGGGCCTTGTTCCGACTTGTGCGTGAGTTCCAGATGTCGGGCGATGCGCAACGTTATCGTTTTCCCACCAGTCGCATTTTAGGATTTACCGTCCCGGTCCGGCAAAACAAAACCCTCTTCGGAAACTCGGGAGCGGGCGACTCAAGGGCTTCGGGCAACTCAGGAGCTTCGGGAAATTCGAAAGCTTCGGGAAATTCAGAAACGTCCCGTGTCGTCATTCCGTCTGAAGTGAATCCGGCTGAGGTGTTTGTACGGATATGGTTTCAGGGGAAAGATGCCAAAACCCAAAAAAATGTCTTGTTGACCTTCCCGAACACGTTTCCGCACTACGCTCCGGAATTGGAATTCACAGATGGGGATTTGCTGCAATGACAAGGTCGAACCAATACTGAACCTTATCCGTGATTATCATTAAACTGTGGAGAGCAAGCTATGCAAACAGCCGAATGGGAAGCCGTCTTAGCCCAACGCGTCCAACAGCAATTGGGGGTGGATTTAGACACCTTGCTAGAACCAATTTCGGACACCCAGCCCAGTGGGGAGGATCTCCGAGGCAATGGTGTGTATTCAGCTCTCAAAGAAGCACGCCGGAATGATGACGCCACCCTCCCCCAAGGCGTGTGGACTTATGAATTGAAACGGGCGGATTGGTCCAAAGTGGTCCAGGTGGGAATCGATGCCTTGAGTCACCAAAGCAAGGACCTTCAGATTGCGGTGTGGCTGCTCGAAGCCCATATCCATCAACAGGGGTTTGCAGGAATTGCCCCCGGTGTGTTTGTGTTGCAAAAGCTGTGTGAGTTGTATTGGGAAACAGGCCTCTATCCCAGTTTGGATGATGGGGATGTGGAGTATCGAACCAATTTGATCAGTTGGGTGAATGAGAAATTGCAACCCGTGATCCGGCTCATTCCCATCACCCAAAGCCAACGGGACGACCGGGAATTCAGTTGGGCGGATTGGGAGATGGCCTTGCGTCACGAACAACTCCGCAAAAAGCTCAATGAGCCGCCTGCCGATGCGGTGATGAGCACCCAAGAATTTTTTTCGTACGTGGCGTCCTCCTCCACTGATTTTTATGTGGACCAGTACCAGCACATTTCCGCAGCGCTGGATGCCCTGCAATCATTGGAAGAAATCTTGGATCATTTGTGTGGCCGGGATGCCCCCACACTCCACAATCTGACCCAGTTGCTCACTGATATCCATTCCATGATTGCCTCACAATTGGCCAATCGCGGAATCCCCCTCTACACCGTAGGGTCCGATGGAACCATTGAAGCCAGCGACGGCACGCTTGATGATGCCGACGACGCCTCCGATGGTAGCGGTGGTGAGGGAAGCGGAGGAAGTGGAGGGGGGGGCGGTCCAGTGAAGACTCGCGCCGAGGCCTATGCCAAGCTGGAGGAAATTGCCAACTTCCTGATGCGTTTGGAGCCGCACAGCCCCGTGCCATACCTGCTCAAACGGGCAATCTATTGGGGGAGTTTGGACACCCGGCAACTCTACCAGCACCTGTTCATTCAATTTCAGGGACAACTCAACATTTTTGAGGTTTTGGGATTGGATGCGCCCGATATCCCGGAAAGTTAAACCATGGCTTCGTCTGAACATTCTTCTAGCTCTTCATCGGAACACGAGGGGTCCTCGCATTCCAGTGCCAAGCCTTCCGCGGCGCACAAAGAAGCCGGTTCTGGAGCGGCTCCCAAACTATCACGAACACAACGATTCAAAAATTTAGGATCCTCCATCGCTCAAAAAGCCAAGGCAGCCTATAAAAAACGAACGTTTGGCATCCAAATCCAATTCAAACGAACGGGAGCGTTTGGCGAATCGGAATCCAACTATTTTCTCAGCCGTCATGGCCTCCATCGCGAAAAAGAAAAAGAAGACGAAAACGAACCCGCTCCCATTTCCCGCGATGTCAAAGCCTTGGATCCGGCCGTCTCCAGCCAACACCTGCAACACGCGGCCGACAAGGTCAACAACACCCCTCGGAAGGACTTGATCAAAGAATTCAAGCAGTTTTCCAAAGACTACGACAAATTGTATAAAAACCAGAAGCCCGCTCGCCAATCTCCCTCTGAAGAAAAACCGACGGGCCGTCAATCCACAGAACGTCAACCCGTCGAACTGGAAATGGTGGATTTGTCTTCTTCCCGCAAGAGCCATTCCAGCCCCAACGAAAGCACCACCGTCAATCAACCCTCAGCAGCCAACTCCGGGATGCGACGGCGAGCCTCAACCGTGGGAAACTACGTCGATGATTCGTCCGGCAACCGAGGCCGTGCCAGTAGTTTTTAACCGTATTTTAAGATCGCTTTTCAATTTTCCTGTCTTCCTCTCCTCTCGTGAATGGGATCAAATCGGCGCAGAGCTTCCCTATTTGTCATTTCTTCAACCCACCTCACAAATTCTTCTAAAAAATCAATGAACTGGGAAATCTTCAAATGCGATTTCCCTTGGATTTTCCGGCTTTCCCTCCTCGTTACGATTTATAAAACTGGGTGGATTTCAACCCAATTACTTTTTTAAAGCTCCTCTAATAATTTAATAATTTCAATATATTAACTACGATTTCATAAAGCAACAACCTCCTGGTATGGCACTTGCTGAAAATTCCAGTACGGAGGCAAACCTAAAGCCCTTCCGATTGCTACGTGTCTCCATTGGAGAAAGGAGGACGATATGCCACGGGGCGGCGCCGTCCCCATCTTCGAGTGTCGAAACGGTACAACAAATGAAGCAAGGGCGTTTGGGCATCGTCTAAGGGCTGCAAAGTCTAGGGTGCTGGCTGCAAGTCCCAACACAAATCTCCGATAAGGAAGAAAGGATCGCATGAAACGAGCACGAGAAGAAAAAGGAACGCTATTTGCCCATTTTGGAGGAAGACCCAGAACTACCGGGCGGGGGACCCGGCCCAGATTGATTCCCCATCGGGAATTTGCCACGGGAGCGTTTGCCGACCCTCACGCCTTCGACGAACAGCCAGGACATGATGCCAACCAACGTCGATTGTTGGCCGCCATCCGGAACAACCAAGCCGCGTATCGGGACACTCCTGAGAGGGACTACGAAACCCGGGCGGGTTTTGTCAATGAAGCGCGCGAATTTCATGCCGTCTTAACGAAATACGAACGCATGACCCCAGAAGAACGGGCTGATCGCGTGTATCTGCCTCAGATGAATATTTATCGGGAAGGACGGCCTGCTGAATTTCGTAGACCCGACTTGATCAAGTTGAAGCGGAAGCGTGGTGAAGCGGGAACTGAATACCATGCCTCTGCAATCGAATTTAAATCTAGCCAACACAAACCAGATCAACGGCAGCACACGATGGGGTTGTTGCGTGATCAAGACCACCTCCGCGCCTCTTTCGAACTCCCATGGGAAGCCTCGACGGAGTATCACTTCGACCTTCCCGTTACAAAATACAAAACCCGCTTTGCTGGCGGCGATCCTCACATGCATGAACCTGACGCGACATCCCATTTAGTGGACCGCGGGGGACGAGACCCAGTGATTCGAGGGACTCATGTCAAAGTGACCAACAAACAAGACCCCTGAAAACGAAATGACTGAAGGAGATCCATGCCACCCTATAACAACAGGAACCGATCCCGCAGTGTGAGCCGGCACCTAGAAAACACCGAAGAACATCTCCAAAGACCGCGCGCCAGCAGTGTTGCCGACAACCGGAGCCTACAACGCGAAAATCACGGTGCTCCGTTCACCAACCAATTTTTGCCGGATATTGATGCCAATCAGGTGCAGGGCCGTCCTCGTGCCGGAGCAGGTCGACGATCGCGAAGCAATGCCGTTACGGGGGACAACGCCCATCTTCAAGTCCTATTGGCCGAGATTTTGAGACCCGAACAACTTCCCGGTGGC
Source organism: SAR324 cluster bacterium (assembly GCA_028281495.1). Taxonomy (GTDB): domain Bacteria; phylum SAR324; class SAR324; order SAR324; family NAC60-12; genus JANQJU01. Next base: position 297,431 of record JANQJU010000023.1, on the reverse strand, counting down.
GAAGGCCCGGGTGACTTGGGTCCCAGGGAACCCGGCCATTTGGATAGAGAAGCCCCTTCGATGGAGCGAATCAACAGAATCATGCGAAATCAGCGGGGCGGGGGGTATCTATCAGGAAGACAAACTAGCACTCCGTCAACTTCCACAGGAGGGACTTCCCCACAAACCAGCACGCTCGCTTCTACACCTGATGATGTCAATCAACGCCGGTTTCCCGAAGATTTTGGCCGGGAGGAGATCCGTTTTCGCCCGGAAGCAGGACGAGACGATCCCTTTCGCGATTTCGGAACCGCGATGCAAGATGTTCGTTCAGGATACCCCTTGAACCGTCCGGGAGATCGGGATTCGGCATGGAAGCATTCCGGTAAAGAACTGTTAAAACGGGCCCAAGAAAAAATTGACGAATCTTTGGAAGAAAATCTTCCAGGTTACAAAGACGCCAAAGGGGTTTACCAAGAACATCAAGGACTCGATAAAGCCAAAAAGCGACAAAGTACTGTCAATCAATGGAGCACTGCTCTAGGCAAGTATATGGGCAGAAAAATCAAAGAAGAAGCAGAGGATATGGGTAAAGGGGTCGTCGGAGAAGACAATTACGACACAGCCAAAAATGCATATGGCGAACTCAAACCCAGTGGGGAGGACCAACGGGAGGAAAGCTCCAATAAACATGACCAAGACGCCGGAAAAAGGCTAAATAAAGAAGCGACCCGATCACAATCCTCGGAAAAACAACAGCGAAGCACATTGAGCAATAATCCCTTAGTCAAAGGAGTCAAGAAAGCCGCCAAATCCGAAGAGGTTCGATCAGGTATCACCGAAGCCATAGCAGCGCACGTCCCCGTGGCCAGCAATATCAAAGCGGCATTTGATGCATTTGATGCCCACGTAGAACGGAAAGAACTATCGGACAAACAAGCCGCTACGGAGGATCCCGAAGTGAAAGAAGCTTATGAGGGACAAATCAAAGAAGCGACCCGAAAAAAGACGTTGAGCATGACAAAAGCCGTTGATCCTTCCAGCGCGCTCATCGGAGCTTCCCTAACCGAAATTGCCAGCCAAGTGAATCAGGGGTATAACTTTCTGAGAAATGAAGCTGGGGAACACCGTGCGCAAATTACGGATGTCCATGAAAAGAGTTCCGACCCCAATCTCAATCAAGAAGCTCGCCGAGATGCAGCGGATGAAAGAAATCAAATGTCACATCAACACTTGACCGAGTCGGCTGAGGCCGGACGGCATTTCTTCAATCTGGTGGAAACTGCTGAGGTTTATGAAGGCAACAACCCCCAAGCCGAATTGCGGCATCATGCACAAGTGCTTCAAGACCACAGTGGCGAGGATCATTTCGAAGAGGATCCTGTGGACACTCGCCATGCCATCTCTCCGAGCCAGTTGGTGGCCCAGCAACACAGTGAGCGTGGTATCCGAAATCTCCGCCAACGTATGGCGAGACGCACGCAATCTAGTCGTTCAACTCTTGCTCCCGATAAGTAGCCAGGGAGGTTTCTGGAATCAGATCCACCACAAATAAACCTTGTTTTACTTGGGAAAGTTTGGCTTTGGCAAAACGTTGATAGTCGGTCTGGAATTGCACCTCAAACCGCATTTCCAATTCCTGTTGGTAGGCTTGGGCATCGCCGGGATGGGCCGCATAAAAGACGACACGAACCCCTTGGTATTCCGGTAGGTGAGTTCGATAAACAAAACGGGCTGAATTGAACAAACCATCTTGATTTCGAAAAGTGTCTTGGAGCGTTTGATTCAAGGCAATGGCTTTTTGTAATTCGGTGAGTGTTTTTTGTTTCTGAGCAACCGAAACCGACAACCCTTGGTAGTCCAATAGCTTCTTCAAATAGTCCAACTTGGTGGTTTCGTATTCTTGTTGGAGGGTCAACACTTGGCGTTTCAGTTGATTGATTTCTCGCCGATATTTGACTGCACCGCCCACAGGGAGCGGTGTGTTCTGCCGTTCAATCTCGAAGAGCTGCGCCTCTTGTTGACGGATCTGTTCGCTCAACGTTTTCAGGGTTTCATTGGAATAGTTGATTTTTTGCACCAGCCCTTCGTAATACGATTCATGGGCAGCAATGCTTTTTGAAAGTTTCTGGTTTTTCGCCTGCAATTGATCGGTCTCTTTCTGAATCTTTTGGTACTTCGCCGATTCGGTAGCGATCAACTGCTGATACGATTGGGTTTTGGTGTCAATAGACTGGGTGAGTTTCTGTTCTTCGGCTTTCAGGGTTTTGAGCTTTTTCTGAACCGCATCCACTTCTTTGTTGAGTTCGTCGAGTGTGGTCAACTTCTCATAAGCCGCCATCTGCGAGGCAATCAATTTCCGGTAAGACTGCTCTTGCAACAACGCATCTTGCGTGAGTTGTTCGTACTTCTTTTGCGTTTCCTCCAATTGCTTCTGCAAGCTTTGGGTTTCTTTCCGGGTTTTCTGATTCTGATCCAACAATCGCGTCGATTCCTGTTTCAACCCCTTGAGCTTGTTGTTCAATAGATCGATCTGTCCAACTTTCGCTTCCGATTCGATCCGTGTGCAACCCCAGGCAGTGATCAAAGTGGTGATCAAAATGAAGATCGCGATTCCCACTCGGCCCGTTCGTGATCCCTCTTGTGTCAAAATTTTTTGATAATTCCTCATTTGCCCTCTTCTGATTTCCTATATTTTCTACTTTTACTGAAGACACGGCCTTCTGCTTCAGGGCTGGGTCGTTTTCAACCCACACTTGCTCTGAGTTTGAAAGGACGGGGCGTTTTGATCCCACTCCTGACGGTCAATAGACGTAAAATAGTCGTAAGTAAGCCTACGATTTCAATGGGTTATTTAGGATGACCATCCAGGAGATTACGGGTGTAGCTATTGCTGCAATGGAAGTGCCAACGAGTGCGCCTCTTAGGAGTGAGCCGCCACCCCATTCCGCAAGGTGATTCCGATCCCCACGAGACCTGCCGACCCCACGAACACGCCCACGAGCTGGAACGCAAAGGCCATATCGGCATATTCAACAATGGGCTGGAGCACAATCGGTGAGAAGAACTGTCCTAAAAACAGAAAGGTATTCATGGACCCCACGGCCCGTCCTCGGAACGCGGGTGAAGTGAAGGAAACCAGGAGCACATTCAGATTGGGCATCATCATCCCCAATCCAATCCCGGCTAAAATCAAACCGGTAAAACTGTGGGCATACGTACCGATATTTCCGATCAAGTAATAGGCCACCCCATTCAATAAAAAGGAGACCGTGAAAATGGCCGAAAACGAAAGGCGGGCTTTGATTTTTTGGTACTGCGAAGCGGTCAAGGCCACAGACAAAGTGAGTGAAGCGAGCGCAATCCCCACTCGGCTATCGGGGACGGATTCGATGGATTGCATATACAGAGGAAACTGTACCGGAATCATATAAAACACCACCATCCCCACAAACGCTAAAGCACAGACCAGCATCAAAGGAAGGAAGGGAAAGGGCGAATCTTCCGGTGTATCCGCTTCTTCATCAATACGTTGGTGCTGATGGATGGTGGGTTCTTTCACAAAGAACAGTGCGCCCGGCAAAATGGCAAAAGCGAACAGGTAGATCAGAAACGGAAATCGCCACCCTAAATCTGCCAAAAACCCTCCTCCCAACAGAAACAACACACCACCAAATCCCATGAAAGAGGCTTGCAACCCCATGAAACGGCGCATCTCCTGGCCATCAAAGTAGTCTGCAATCAAGGTGGTGCATCCAGTCATGATGCCCGCCACGGCAATGCCCAACAAAGCACGCCCCCATAAAATATGTTCCAAGGATTCTAGGATGAAACCGGAGGTTCCGGCCAACCCATATAAGACCATAGCCCAGGCGAGCACAGGTTTCCGTCCCCAGCGATCAAGCAGCACCCCCGCAAATAGAGAACCGAAGGCAATAAACAAGGCCGGAATGGTCAATACCATTTTGACCAATAAGTCGACATTTTGAACCGAGTGGAAGTGATCTTTGATTTGAGGAATGGCGGGGGCAATCGTGGCTCCAGCCATAACCGTCATGGTACTTCCCAATAGGAGAGTGAGATTGCGAATCCGCAGGGCAAGAGGAGATGACGGGTCAGGCATGAAAACTTATCCGCAGGCTAATTCGCTACTACATTGTCAGGAAGGGCTGCCGTCGAAAACCAAAAATTTTGAAGCGATTGAACGATTTCGATGAAGCGTTTGATGTCAATGGGTTTGGTGATATAGGCGTTGGCATGATCGTGATAAGCTCCTCGAATGTCTTCTTGAGTGTCCGAGGTGGTTAAGACGACAATGGGAATGGTACGCAAGTGTTCGTCTGCTTTGATTTCATGCAGGACTTCGCGTCCTCCCTTTTTGGGAAGATTCAAATCCAGCAAGACCAAGTCAGGAGTGGGTGCATTCTGGTATGGGCCATCTTTTCTTAAAAATGCCAAGGCTTCGGCTCCATTGGTAACAATACTCAACCGATGCGACATCGTGCTTTTTTTGAAAGCATGCTGCGCCAGCAAGATGTCATCATCATTGTCTTCCACCATCAATATTTCGACTGATTGTTTAGCCATCGTCATGGTTCTCTTTTGATAATGAAGTTACGCAAGTCCGCCTTGTGGGTCGCCTAGTGCCCATCGATTGATTGCGGAAACGTGAAGTAAAAGGTGGACCCTTCTCCTAACTTTGATTCTACCCAAATCCGGCCATTATGCAATTCCACAATTTTCTTGCAGATGGCCAAACCGATACCGGTTCCGGGGTATTCCGTTTGGGTATGCAATCGTTGGAAAATTTCAAAGATTCGCTCGGTGTATTCTGGATCGATGCCAATACCATTATCGGAAACCGAGACTTGCCACTCTGTGGATTGGTCCGCGCCCTCAATATGGATCGTTGGGGTTTGAGCATCGCGGAACTTGATGCCATTGGTGAGTAAATTTTGAAACAGTTGTTTCAATTGGTGGTGGTCTCCCCGAACTTGGGGCAAATCAGAATACGTGATACGCATCCCCGTCTCATGGATCAGATCATTCAGATCTTCCAGTACGCCACTCAAAACGTCTTCCAGATCCACGGCTTTCCACGACTGATTGTCTTGACCCACTTGCGTATAGTCCAAGAGATCCCCGATGAGTTCTTTCATCCGAGCCGTCGCATTGACGGCTCGTTCCATCAGGTCATGAGCCATTTGATCCAATTGGTCTTGGTAATCGATTTGAAGGATTTGAAGCAAACTGCTGATCGCTCGCAACGGAGACTGCAAATCATGCGAGGCCACATAAACAAAAGAAGCCAGTTCTTTATTGGTTCGTTCCAGGTTCACAATATATTGCTGCATTTGGTCGGCGTTACGATCCAACTCGGCTTCGGCCCGTTTACGACCGGTGACATCGAGCAAAACGGCAAGAGAACGCACAAATTCACCGTCCTCGTTGCGTTCGGCAGTGGCGGATAGTTCCACATCAATCACATCTCCATTTTTTTTGACCATCTGGTAAGGCACGTCTTGGACCACCCCTTTTTCAAAATACAATGGCAGCACGACTTCTTTGGCATAGCGTCTGGATTCTTCTGTCAAAAGGGCGGTGGAGGGTTTACCAATGACTTCACTGCGTTCATAGCCTAAGGCTTGGAGCCAACGGTCGCTCACACTCAGGATACGTCCCGATTGATCAATCGAATGCACCATGACGGGAGTGCGTTCATAAAGCTCTTGAAAGCGTTCTTCGTTTTTACGGAGCTGTTCTTCTTTGCGTTTGCGCTCACTGACGTCGCGGCTGATCCATTGCAGGCCCATCAATTGATCTTTTTCATCTTTCAATTGACTCAGAGTCCCCTCATGCCAAGCCGTGTATTCGGCAGATTGAAGGACTTGATACTCCAGATATTCGATGGGCAGGTTGTCCTTCACCGACTCAAGATGACTTCGGATGCGTTCTTGTTCAGACGATGCAAAAAATTCCAAGATGGATTTCTGCATCACGGTTTCGGCCTCACAATTGAAATATTGACAAAAGGTGGCATTCACAAAGGTGAGACAAAAGTTCGCATCCATAATCCCTACTAAGTTAGGAAGGCTGTGCAGAATGCTTTCATAAAGACGATTGGTCTGACGAAGAAGAGACAATTCCTGGGCTTCGGAGAGGGCGTCGGTTTTCATAAGCATTTGATAACACAGCTATTGAAATGGAATGAACACAATTTGCTAATAATTTTCTATATCGTTTCAGACAACACAAAGCAAAAATAAATGTAACAAAAAGCCAACAAAACAGTCCACTCCAACTCATCCCAAGCATTTCCATCTCATCCCTTGCCACTTGCCAAATATGGCTATGTTGATGCATACAGGTGGTAGATTTGTTTTACTTTCCACACTTTCCCATTGGCTTCATGTCTCCCAAACCTGCGAAAACTAGCTCCGCTGTGGCCACAACATCGGCACCGGAGACACTGAATAGCCTGACGTCGTTGCGAGGGGTGTTTGCCCTGGTAGTGGTGTTTTTTCACTTTCAATACTTCTACCCAGATCTCAATTTCCCCAGTTTTTTTAAAAAGGGATATCTCGCGGTGGATTTCTTTTTCATCCTGAGCGGTTTCATTCTTTCCTATGTGTATGTGCAAGAATTTCGAACCGTATCCTATGGGACGTACCATCGATTTATAGTCAACCGCTTGGCTCGAATTTACCCTTTGCATGTATTCACACTGTTTTTGCTAGCATTCGTGAGCTACGTGTTTGGGCAATCGATGGACTGGCACGTGGGAACCATCAAAGACCTCCCCCCCAGCATTTTGCTCAGCAATCTCATGATGACCCACTCGTGGGGGTTCAACAGTCAGCTCACGATGAACTTCCCATCGTGGTCGATCAGCTGTGAATGGTTCGTGTACATGCTGTTTCCTGTGATGGCATGGGGGACCACCTTTTTGCAGGAAAAACGGAGATGGTGGCCGGTGGTGCTGATTTTAAGTCTGTTACCCATCTGGGGATTTCACGAGTTTGCTGGGGCAGGGATTGCCACTGGTTCTTCCGGTCGTTTCGATCTGACCGGCGACTTTGGACTGGTGCGCGCGATGTGCGAGTTCTTCAGTGGAATGATGGTGTATAAAATTTTTCGAGTCTTTCAAATGCAGCAATGGGATCGAGAAATTGTGGTGACTGCAGCGAGTGCCCAAATTGCCAACATTTGTCTTTTGTTGCTCGCGTTCCTGTTCTTTCGAGGTTATGACGATCTACTCATTGTGTCCATGATTCCTCCATTGATCCTGGCTTTGGCCTTAGCTCAAGGGACCTCCTGGCACGTACTGGAGTCGCGACCGATGGTGTTCTTGGGAGAGATTTCCTACTCGATCTATTTGGTTCATTTTACTGTGGCCGCCGCTTGGGGGCAATGGCGTCGATACATCGAAATCTATGTGCATGATGCCTGGAAAGTATTGTTTTACTTTCTCATGGTAGGAACCGTGGTGTTGGTTTCCTGGGGACTCTATCGCTGGGTGGAAATCCCAGCACGACGCTATGTACGCAATCTTGCTTTGCCACCGGAAACCACCCGAACACGAGTTTGGAGTTTGTTGGGGATCTACTTCCTCATGGTTCCATTTTTGTGGTTTGCGTTGGAAGCCGATGCCTATCGGGCCTTGGTGAATTATTTTTAATAAATCCGACTGGAGAAATTTCCGATGCGAAAAAAATCAACCGTTTGGGATTGGATCTTTCGATTGTTGGTGTTGTTCCTGTTTTGGGGACCATTGGCGTATGGCTTACTTCTCAGTGTGAAGCTTCCGGATGAAGCCTATTTGCCTTTCACCCTCAGCGAGATCACCTGGAATTTTTACCGCGCTGTGTGGAACTTCACTGACTTTACTAGTCTGCTGCTGAACTCGATATTCTTGGCTGGGATGACAACCTATGTGAGTGTGAGTATCGGCTTACCGGCGGCTTATGCGCTTTCTCAATTTGCGATACGTCCACGTACCCGAATTTTGGTAATGGCCATTCTCTTTGCCATTGTGTGCTTCCCACGCGTGGCGGTGATTTCGGGTTTGTTTGAGATGCTTTCGCTCACTCGTCTGTATGACACATTAGTCGGGCTGGTATTGGTCAATCTCATCAACGGGGTGCCGTTTGCTGTGTTGGTGATGATGTATTTCATGAAGGATTTGCCCAAGTCCTTAGCCGAAGCCGCGATGCTGGATGGGTGCAATCCTTTAGAAGTGTTGATTGCGGTCATTGCCCCGGTGATGCGCCCGGTGAGTACTGCGGTGGGGGTCGTGATTTTTATCGAAACGTGGAAAGAAGTCATGTTTGCCATGACTTTTTCGTTTACCGAGGAAACTCGCACCGTTTCGGTCGGAACGCTCATGATTTTCGGAGGCCCCTTTGCCGGAATCGATATGGCCGGGTCGGCCATCGTGTCCCTGCCGGTCTTGCTCCTCATCCTGATCTACCAAAAACGGATCATCGCTGGTCTGACTCGCGGGATTCATTAACATACCGGTCTCCAAAATAAAATTTGCCTTCAATAGAAATTGCTGACGAATCGATTGGGCGATGGACTGCCCGGAACCTTTGATTAACCTATCTACAAAATGGCGTATCAATGATGTCCTACGTTTTCCTTAGTGCCAAATTATCTGCTTCGCGTTGCTATGCTTGGGGAGCATCGGCCATCGCGTTGGTGGTCTCGCTATTCATGGTGCTCTCGCTATTCATAGTACTGTCGCTATTCGTGAAGGTCCCGAATGCTTTGGCGCAAAGTCCGTTTGTCTCGGCCCCAGCCGGATCGCCGGTTCGATTTGCTGTTTCCAGCGAATCGCGGGGAATGCATCTCACTTTGGAAGTTTTGGATGATGACCTCCTTCATGTGGAATACGCTTCGCAGTCTACCAACGCCCTCCAACAGGGGATTCCGGTCTCGCTCTTCGTAGCCAAGACGGAATATTCAGGAGCCGCCGGCCTGGAATACACGCCGCATTCTGCGATGAAGATAGATCCTTCCAACTCTCTGCAAACGTCAGCACCCGCAAATACGAAAGACCAATCCAATCCTGAAATTCGTACCGAGGAGTTCACGCTTCAAATCGATCTTGCCACGCTGTGTATCATGGCAACGGATCGTATTCGACAATTTGAGATGACAACGATATGCCCGAAGGATCTGGATTCCGAAACCAAGCAGCTCACCTTGACTCGAAACGACACCACCCATGTCTATGGACTGGGGCAACAATTCATGCGCCACGCGGAAACCGACAACGATTGGTTGGGAAACGTGCGAGAGGGGGGAAAGTTTGGCAACATCTTAGAAAAGTTCAAAGGGGGCAACGTTGGTAACACGCAAATGCCCGTGTTGTATGCCGTAGGACCCGAATTCCAAAACTATGCATTTTATCTGGATGACGCGAGCGTGCAGACCTGGGATTTGAACGGCAGAACCTGGGATGTGGAATTCGAAAGTGATCCCATCCGTATGTACCTTTTGACGGGAAAGGATCTGCCTGATTTACGCCAAGATTATATGGAATTGGTGGGACACCCCTTGATGCCCCCTAAAAAAATGTGGGGGCTTTGGGTGTCAGAGTTCGGTTACGAAAATTGGGACGAATTGGATTATGTGCATTCGGGCTTGCGTCGTTTGAACTTTCCAATCGATGGCTTTGTGATGGATCTGCAATGGTTTGGCGGTTTAGGGAATCGTGAAAAAGAGGAACCCAGTTCCATGGGAAAACTGACATGGGATCGAGAAGAATTTCCTGAACCCGAACAGAAAATTCAAGAGCTGCACGACCGCTATGGCGTGGGACTGATGTTGATCGAAGAGTCCTACATCAACGATTCTCTGACGGAGCACGAGCACCTTCGCGAAAAAAACTTTCTAGTTTTAGGCTGTAAAGATTGTGATCCCGTAAAAATGAACACTTGGTGGGGCCGCGGAGGGATGGTCGACTGGACAAACCCCAATGGAGCGGCTCATTGGCACGACTGGAAGCGGCAACCCTTGATTGACATGGGCGTCTTGGGGCATTGGACGGATTTGGGTGAACCCGAATACTATGGTGCCGGATGGTATTTTGGAGGGAAACTCCATCCTGAAGTACACAATCTATACAACTTTGCTTGGCTGGAAAGCATTTGGCGTGGATACCAACGCAATCAAACACAACAACGCCCTTTCATGATGTCTCGTTCCGGTGGACCAGGCATGCAACGGTGGGGAGCCAGTTTGTGGTCAGGCGATATCGGCTCCAACTTGGGCAGTTTGGCTGCCCATGCCAATGCCCAACTGCATCTGTCTTTTTCAGGAATCGATTATTATGGCTCCGACATCGGTGGTTTTTTTCGACAAAGTTGGATGCGTAAAGAGGTCATCGACGACTTGTATACCCGGTGGTTTGCTTACTCGGCTCTATTTGATGTGCCGGTACGCCCTCATGCGATGAATTTGTGCAATTGCCATGACACGTCTCCAGCCCTTGTGGGAGATGTCCTCAGCAATCGGGCCAATATCCGGCTGCGCTATGAGCTGATGCCTTACCTCTACACCCTGGCTCATCGAGCGTATCGTCATGCCGAGCCAATCTTTCCACCCCTGGTGTATTATTATCAAAGCGATGACAACGTCCGGAACCTTGGCCACCAAAAGATGATTGGGCAAGACATGATGGCCGGTATTGCGGTGGAAAAGTTCACCAAAGATCGTCGCCTGTACCTCCCAGCTGGAACCTGGGTTGACTACCACACGGGCAAGGCTTTCCCAAGTGACGGCGAATGGTCGCCTTACTTCAAACTGTATGCTGAGAAACGTTTGCGTCTCCCCTTGTTGGTGCGAGCCGGGGCCATCATTCCAACGCGCTTCATTCCGATTGATGAAGAGGACGCCAGCCCCATCCAAGCTTTAGCGCCACCCGAAGAACCTTTGTGGGTGAAGATCTTTGCCGGAGCCGCACCTTCCGAGTTCACTCTATTGGAAGACGATGGACAGTCGATTGCCTACCAAACCGGAGCCGTCCGCTCCACGGTGATTCATCAGCGCGAAGAAGGAATGACCGTAACCGCGACCATCGATCCTTCGACGGGGAACTATCGGGGTGCACCGGATGCTCGCAATCACATGGTGGAATGGATCATACCAGTTGCTTACAACGAACGTGAGATTGAAGGCTATCAGGCAACCCAAGTCACTTTTAACGGCCAGCCGCTCACATTGTTCCGCGTGCGTGAAGACTTCGATGAAGCCGAATCCGGGTGGCACAACACGGATGACCATCGCATCATAGCCAAGTCCGGTAGAGTCTCCATCCATGAAACAAAAGTGTTTGAGGCCGTGTTGGAAGTTGTGTTTCCGGAAGACGAGGACGAAGACGAATAAAACGCACCATTAACTTTTCTCCAGTTCCATGTTGCCATCGATGTATTTCAAGTTGAATTTGAACTGATCGATTTTCCACGTTCCGTCAATCTTTACCAAATGGAAATCGTAAGTGCCTACAAAGGTCCGGGTATTGCGGTTGGTGGCATTGGGGAGATAATGCAATGCAATTCCATACGCAAATGCTGTGGCTTCCTCTCCTTGAAGAGTCACCTTCAGATTCCCATACTGGTGATGCACGGCTTTCAAGGGTTTTAATCCCGCATCCCAAGCATCGGTAATGGCTTGAGCTGCCATCGTGACGGGCGGTTGCTGGGTCATACTCGACATATCGAACACCACCTCAGGAGCAAAGACTTGGCGCACCCGCTCCCAATCTCATAGCTCGGAAGCTCGCTGAAACTTCGGTGATTATGGCCGCGTCTCCCGATTGTTTGGAGCGCGATGGTGTTTTTCATCGAGGCGCACCGGATTCACCGGGGCATCTTGTTGGAAAAGGTCCAAGGTGGCCTTTAGAACACGACGCTGTTGTTCCCCATCGTGAGGATTTCCCAAGGTGCTTCCTTTTCCAAGACGTGTGAATGTCACACGAGGGGGACGAGTGGGGCGGGTGATGCCCGGACTCCAGCTCGTGAGAGCAGTTGCTATTCCAGCCAGTTCCAGGCCACGGGCCAGCAGTCCCACGGACTGCGCACAAAGCGGTCAGGAGGGCACCAGCAATGCAGCTTCAATGCGGTCTTGTTGGGCCAGTTCAATCACCGCTGGCACCAGTTCATGAACAATCTTCGACACATCCGGTTGGTAGCCGGAATAGCTGATCACCGAAGGAGCAAGTTCGCTCACTTTGCCTGTTTGTGTGAGTTCTTCCAAATGTCGTAGTGGCAATAGCACTTGGGCGTCAGCACGCACCGCGGTTTGATCGTAATGCTCATGTGCGTAGTCCAGTTCAGTAAAATCCGTAGAGGAGGGGAAACATCGGATGGTGTAGTCTCCTAACATATTCGCCGCATCAAACGGCTCGTGGGAATCTTTGAGATAGGCCCCTGCGGTTGAAATCAAAGCAAGACGGCTTTTCGAGAGATCCACCGCTTTGCCTGCAACGCTTTCTTTGTTTTTGACATAGGAATACAGTTTCCAATTCTGTTGACCGTTTTTCTCCAGATCGGCCAGCCATCTTTGTTGGTAGTCGAGTGTCCACGACTCCAGATCTTCGACAATTTCCATGAGTTCCTTTCGAGTGGATTGTGAATGGAAGGGGACAGATGAAGGGGTTCTTTCCTTATAGCACGCCCCCCTTTTTTGGCAATGTAGGGTCGATCTGCCAATGAAGGGTCAATCTGCCAATGAAGGGTCAATCTGCCAATGCAGGATCAGTTTGGCAGTACAGGATCGATTTGCCGATGCAGGCTCAGTTTGGCAATGAAAGATCAATTTGCCAATGAAGGGTCGATTCGAAAACCAATCAAATAGATATTGTTTAAGCAGGCGTACCTGCTAATTTTTGAATATTCATTAAAGGATTGGGATCACAACGCTTGTTTTAAGCAAACCAGGTTCATTCAAAGCAAAAAAATGAAAAACACCGTACAGACATTTCAACAAGAGTTAGAAAAGCTCGCGCTGAAAGGAGACCTTTCAAAAAACGTAGAGTATCAATTGCGTGCGGTGATGCACACATCGGTGGATGCCATTATTATGTCGGATTCGAGTGGAACGATACTCTCCTGGAACCACGGAGCCAAAGTCATATTCGGTTACGAAGCAAGTGAGGTGTTGGGAGAACCATTAACGATCTTGATCCCGGACAAATACAAACAAGCCCATATCAACGGAATGGAGCGCGTCAAAAAAGGCCATATCCATATCGTGGGGCAAACGGCCGAACTAGAAGGTGTCCGGAAAACAGGGGAGGTGTTCCCCCTCGAACTGTCGATCTCATGTTGGGAACTTGAAGGAGAACTCTTTTTTGGAGGGATCATTCGAGACATTACCGAAAGGAAACGCTTTGAAAACGCGTTGCAAGAAAACGAAGCCCATCTGAAACTGAGGAATCATCAACTCGAAGCCGCTAATCAAGAAATCGCCTTAAAAAATACCCATTTGCAAACCTTGTCCTCGAAGCTTTCAAAGTATCTTCCCCCCCAAGTCTATGATTCTATCTTTTCCGGGGAAAACGACGTGCGAATCGCAACCACCCGGAAAAAACTCACTGTTTGTTTTTCCGATATCGTTGGATTCACCGCCCGGGTCGAACGGATGGATGAAAAAGAACTTTCACACTGGTTGAACACGTACCTCAATGACATGGCCGACATTGCCTTACGCTATGGAGGCACCCTGGATAAATTCATTGGAGATGCCGTGATGGTCTTCTTTGGAGACCCTCAAACTTCAGGAGAACGCCAAGATGCTCTGAAATGTGTCTTGATGGCACTCGAAATGAGAGAACGCGCCCGGTTGATGGGGATTGATATTCGCATCGGAATCAATACCGGCGAATGCACAGTGGGCAATTTCGGTTCAGAAAACCGCATGGATTACACGATTGTAGGACGGACCGTCAATTTGGCCTCTCGCCTGGAATCCAGTTCCGAGCCGGGACAAATTTTGATTGCCGAATCCACCTTCCACCTCGTGAAAGACTGCATTCAGTGCAAACCGAGAGGGCAGATTCATGTGAAAGGAATTGATCGTGAAATCACCCCCTATTGGGCCGTGGATTATCAACGAGACTGCCCGACAGCTCGATCAACAACTGACGACTCTTTGAAATCATGAACATTTTAATCCTGACATTCGGCTCTCGCGGGGATGTGCAGCCTTACGTGGCCTTGGGAAAGGGCCTTCAATCCGTAGGGCATGCGGTGACGATCTGCACCAGTTCCCAGTTTGAATCTTTTATTGTCGAACATGGTTTGAACTACGGCTACATGACCAATGAGCTTCTCAAACTGATGGACTCTGAAGCGGGTCGAGATGCAATGGAAAATACAACGAATATTTGGGAGTGGGTCAAAACAGTACGCAAGCTGTATCAACAGGTCGCTCCCTTGCAACGACAGATGCTCCAGGACAGTTGGCAAGTCACACAAAGCCTCCAACCGGACTTGATTCTCTACCATCCCAAAGCCTTTGGGGCACCTCACTTTGCAGAAAAGTTAAACATCCCAGTGATGACGGCCGTGCTCCAGCCGACCTATGTGCCCACAGCAGAATTTCCGGGCGCGGGTTTTCCCAACTGGAAACTGGGAGGTTGGTATAATCGACTGAGCTATTCCCTCATCCTGGGAATCACCAAAGCTTCCATTGGGAAATTTGTCAAAGAATGGCGAGCGACTCATGAATTGCCTCCATTGTCCCGTGGAATCGATGTGCTTCATACTCAGGATGGGAAGGCCATTCCCGTGCTACATGGCCACAGCCCTCATGTGGTTCCAACCCCCAAAGATTGGCCGAATACGGCGGTTGCCACTGGGTACTGGTTTTTAGACCGGATCGATACTTGGCAACCTCCTCGCGAACTCCAAGCGTTTTTGGATGCGGGCGATCCACCGATTTATGTGGGATTTGGTAGCATTTCCGGACGCAACCCCCAACGACTGACCCAGTTGATCATTGAAGGCTTACAACAGGCGGGTGTTCGAGGGATTCTCGCAACCGGGTGGGGCGGATTGAGTGCCACATCGCTGCCCGACACGATCTTCAAAATCGAACAAGCTCCTCATGACTGGCTGTTCCCGCGAATGGCTGCTGTGGTGCATCATGGAGGGGCGGGGACCACGGCTGCCGGATTACGAGCAGGTCGTCCCACGCTCATTTGTCCATTTTTCGGGGACCAACCGTTTTGGGGGAAACGTGTCCATGCGCTCGGTGTTGGATGTGCCCCCATTCCTCAAAAACAGTTGACTGCGGAAAAACTGGCCACCGCCCTCCGGGAATTGATCACCACCCCTTCCTATCAACACAATGCTGAAATACTCGGAGAACAACTCCGTCAAGAAGACGGCGTGGCTCAAGCAGTGAGGTTTATCGAGACTCCTTTTTCTCTTCCTTTGTAGCGATTCCTATGATTCTATAAATTTGCCCCTAATCATGTGATAGAACATATCTAACAAGTTTAAAGTTGAGTCACTTGACAGGTTTTTAACAGAATTCAATGGAGACAGATGCTGCAAGGGAATGCGTGGACGAAGATACAGCAATTCTTGGTGTTGAATCTTTATGTTTTGTTGGCTTGCCAGGGGTTTTTGGGAAATGCGGTCGCACAAGCCCCAATTATCCTGAGCGACAACATCCACCAATATGATGTGGGGCCTCATGTCAGTTATCTTGCTGATGAATCAGGGGATTTGTCTGTAGAACAAGTATTGCTTCCCGAATGGGTTGATCAATTCACACCCAGTCAAAAAAAAAAGACTCTCAATTTTGGATTCACTCACGCCAAGTATTGGGTCCGTTTCACGATTCAAAATCCGACCGACACGCTCCAACATCTCATTCTGTTCCAGCGCTTTGGCTACATTCGCTACATGCATTTGTATGAAATCTTCCCGGGAGGTGGAATTCAAACACAGCGCAACGGGGCCTATATTCCAGCTCATGAAAAAGGGCTGATTCATAGTGAAATCACCTTTGATATCCGGTTGCCCCCCAACACGGAACGCACGTTTTTGATCGAAGTGAATCCTTTGGGTGGGTTGGTTCGCCTCGCGTTGACCTTGCGCAATACCCACGGGGTGTTTGAATATTTCCAAGGATCGCATACGGGGTGGGGACTTTTGATGGGGGGCTTGATCTTTTTAGGTCTCTACAATTTGCTCCATTTTTTTCTGCTCCGCGACCGGAGCTATCTCTACTACGTCCTGTTCATTTTGTCGGGGATGGGTTCTATCGCATTTGTGTCGGGATGGGGCTACATCTATGTTCAGCCGTACACGGGATGGTGGAACGAGGATTTCAATACGCCTCCCAAATACTTTTTCCTCGCTTTTTATATTCAGTATGCTCGCAGCTTGCTGAATTTCGACAAGTTTTTCCCGCGTTTTGACCAAGCACTTCGTTTCATTGCTTGGGGATTGGGGTGCCTTGGAGTGTGGACCTTATTCTTCCATTCCTTTGCCCTGAGTTCGTTTGGCAATTTGTGGCATCCAGTCACTTTCGTCCTCGTTCTCATCATGAGCGGACTGCGCTCTTGGCAACGGTACGTTCCGGCCTATTGGTTGTTTTTTAGCAGTTCCGGACTCGTGATTGGAATCGGAATCACGGCGGTTGCAGGACAAGTCATCGATACCGATTCGGAGCTGATGTTGGTTGCATTTTTAGCCAGTATTGGATTGGAGTTCGTTCTATTTTCAATGGGATTGAGTAGCCGCCATAGCATTTTACGACGCGAAAAAGAACAGGCGCAGAACCAAGCCATTCAGCTCCAACAACAAATTGTGGATGAGTTGAAACGCGCAGATCAACTCAAAGACGAATTCTTAGCCAATGTTTCTCATGAACTGCGCACACCACTGCATGGAATCATTGGGTTGGGACAAGCGTTTCAAACAGAGGGTGTCCTCACCCAACCGGCACATCGGGAAAACATGCAACTGATCATCACCAGTGCTCAACGTTTGGCCACGCTGGTGAACGACATTTTGGATTTTTCTAGGATTCGTAATCATGACCTCCAATTGCAAAAACGGCAGGTGGAGATGTTGAGTTTGTTACGCTTGGTCGAGGGAATTTGCCAACCCATGCTAGGCAACAAACCCGTGGTCATTCTTTTGGAAGTTCCCCAGCAATCCGTGTGGTTGGTGGCGGATGAAAATCGTTTGCAACAAATCTTAATCAACCTGCTGAGTAACGCCGCAAAGTTCACTCATGAAGGAGAAATTTACATCAAACTGACGCAATCAGAAGCCAACGTCACGATAAGCGTGCGAGACACCGGTATTGGAATCCCGTTCGACAAGCAGGAACAGATTTTCAAACCATTTTTTCAGGCAGATGGTTCCATCAGCCGTCGATATGCAGGAACCGGATTGGGGCTGGCCATCACGAAACAATTGATTGAGTTGCACAATGGTGAGCTTCACTTGAAAAGTAAACCTGGGAAAGGCTCGGAATTTTCGGTGATCTTGCCCAAAGCTGGGAAAGATTCCGCAAGAGTTGAAGAATCGATTGTCATTGACACCACGTCCAACTCGCCTTTGGGTGCCAAGCCAACGGACAAGCCGGATATGACTACAGAAGAGTCGAAACCGGTCGAAAGGGCTTCTGTCTCTCCCCAAGCTACGATCTTGGTTGTGGATGACGAACCCGTAAACCTGAAGGTGGTCGAAACTCAATTAGCTGCTGAAGGCTATTGGGTCCGCACCGCTATTGATGGGTTCCGGGCCTTGGAAGAAGTGAAGCTTCAACGGCCTGATTTGATATTGCTGGATATCATGATGCCCAGGCTCAATGGTTACGAAGTGTGTCGTCAATTGAGAGAAACCTACAACCCTGCCCAAGTTCCCATCATCATGTTAACCGCTCGCACCCAAGTGGCCGACACGGTGAAAGGATTGCAAGCCGGAGCCAATGACTACCTGACCAAACCCTTTCACAAGGAAGAACTGGTGGCGAGGGTTCGCAGCCAATTGCAGCAGAAAGCAGCGACGGAGTTGTTGCAGGAAAATCAGCGTCTGCAATGGGAAATCGACCGGGCGCATCGCCAAGAACGACTCTACCGACAGACACAGGAACGTCTCACTTTGATTTTGGATGCCAGCCAAGAAGCTATCATTGCTGTGGATGAAAAACAGCACATCGTGTTTATCAACCAATTGGCCAGCCAGTGGTTGAATATTTCGGTTGACGATTGGTTGAATCAACCCGTGTCCCGCTTGATACCACCCGATGTCGACCAGCATCCTATTGCGTTGGACACCAACTCCTCGTTAGCCCAAGTCTCGAACAGCCACTATCCGCATCTGACCTTGGAAGGAGACAAAGGGCATCAATGGGAAGGGCAAATGTGGCAAACTTCTTTAGAAACGGATGAACCCCTTCGCATACTGACCCTAGCTCCCATCAACGCAAACACACCATCTTCTATGACCACCCAGACCCCCCGATGGGTGCAGGAGTTGAACGTAAACCGTCAACGCTTGTTGCAGTTGATTGACCTGTTGGCCGACCTCACCCCGGATCTTTATCAAGACCAACCCAAAGTGATTGAAGGGTTGAAGCAGCTAGACGCCACGTTATCCAACCTCATTTCGGCCAAGCCAGAACCCAATCCGGAAACCCGATTTCGGCAAACCCTCGTCAAAGTCATGCAACAGGCTCTATTGTGTTGGGAATTTGCCACGGGCACCACAATGGTTGAACTCGCTCAAGAAAGTGGCTTGTGGGCCGTGCACACCGAAGAAAACCGTCTGCGTGCTCGCACCGCAGAACGCTATTTAGAAGTCAAAAGGTTGCCCCAAAAACCACGCTGGCGGAACGTTGTGAATACCGCCAACTACGTTTTGGGGCATTGCCCCCTGCCTCCCGATAAACACCATCAATTGAATGAAATCCTCAACCAATTGACCCAACTCATCCATCAACGCCACCTTTCCTAAGCTGGTATGCCGTTTTCAGAGGAAAGGATGTCTAGGAATTCGATCGACTCTTGAACCAGAACCTTCAGTAGACCACTGGAACAACGCACTACCGTGAACTGGATGTATCGATTTTGGCAGGCCTTGAAAAGTTGCCAGAGCCGTCGGGCGGATTCATCGGAAAGATCCGTGCAGTTTTTCAGGTCTAAAATGACTTGGTTGACTTCTGAGGATGGTTTCATCAACAAGCTCTGAAGCGCAATGACATGACGCGGCATCAAAACCTCGCCAGGAGTCACGATCAATTTTCGACTGGGTGCGTTTGCTAGCTTTGAAGGATACGCATGTTGTTTTTCCAACATTTTAACGGCCTTTCTCTCAAAGTGACGTATTGACAAAAACGCTAGCCTTATCTCGTCAAGGAATCGACTTTTTTCCGAGGCAAACTTGAGGCGAAAACCAAAAAATATCTTATTAATTCAGCTACTTGACTCAAGACACTCAATTCAGGCAAAAACGGGCAAATATCGGGAAACTTTGTGCATTTTTGCCCATTTTCGCCAAAGTCCATTCGTGGATTTAAGCAACTGATTTGAATGAGTTTTTCGGAATTTTACCCCAAAATAGCCTCGCTTCAGCTTCGATTTTTTTGGTGAACGAAATTAGGGTTTAAAGAAAAGGAACGGCTTTAGCCATCGTAGGTTAAAAACTATGTTTTTTCTAACTATTTAATAGAAGAAAAATCATAGAACGACCTCTTTAAAGTCAACTATTTCACTCAAAAAAGGGATAAGTATGTGGACTAAATTCGAGATAGCAGCAATCGTTTTTTCCCTCCTTTTAATCAGTTGCTCTGGTGCTATCGAAAAAGACGGAGAGAATACGTCGAGTGAAACAATCCTCATCAACCACCACTCAACGATTATCAGCGAAACTTCAGGACCATCCACCGATAATGATGACTCCACCAATAATGATGACTCTACTGACTCTACCGATAACACTCCAAACGTTCTGACAGGAGTCTTAATTGACTCTCCTATTGGAGGAGTCGATTACACCACTCCCACTCAATCTGGCACCACCGATACCAATGGCCAATATCAATATATATCCGGAGAAACCATCAGCTTTTCTGTTGGTGGAGTGAAGATTGAAAATGTTGATTCGTTATCGGCTCAATCACAAACCACGCTTCTCGACTTGGCGGGTGTGACGGATGAAACCGACCCTACGGTGGTCAATATGGCCGTGTTCTTCCAATCCCTTGATGACAATGGAAGCGCAACCGATGGGATCACCATCACCGATGCGACTAAAACACAAATCAATGCTCTCAATATAACACAGCTTAATTTTGACATGCCAATTGCGACCTACCAAACCCAATTGGCCAATTCGATCTCGGCTTTGACCGCTTCCAATTCCGTAGTGAGATCCGATGTGGTGAATGCTTCGGAAGCCCTCCATACTTTTAAAGAAGGAGGACTCAACAACGATTCAAATGGCTCTTCTGCTCAAGAAAGTGCCCCTATCGAAATAACCTTGTCTAACAAATCGATAGAGGAAACTACGTCTTTGAACACAATCATTGGCAACTTAGCGAGCACCAGCACGTTTACGGGCAAATCCTTAACGAGTTTTTCACTGACACATCAATCTCTTTCTGGAGCCTTTGCCGTGAGTACCACAGGTGTGGTCACGGTTGCCAATACGTCTGCCATTGATTTTGATGTGCTTGCAACCACTTCCAATTTTCTCATCGTGAAAGTGATCGACAATGATGTGACCGACCTCACCAAGCAAAGCTTTGAACAAGCTTTTACGGTGACGATAACTGGGGTGAATGAGTCCCCCTTGGGAATGACATTAAGCAGTGCTTCCATCGCAGAAAACTCCGCTTCAGGTACTGAGATCGGTACTTTGTCTCTCACGGGAGACCCGGATTCCGGGGATACCGCGCAAAGCTTTGCTTTGGTGAGTGGAACGGGTGATACAGACAATGGTTCGTTCTCGATATCGGGAAATAAACTGTCTTCGGCAGCAAGTTTCGATTTCGAATCGGCTGCTAGCAAATCCATTCGAATCCAAGGAACAGACCTTGGTGGGAACACGGTTACCTCAGTACAAAACATTCTCGTGACCGATGTGGCTGAACAAAGCTTGATCGCAGGAGCATTACAAGGATTTGAACTTTCATTGAGTGCTGCGGTATCCACATTCGCTGGATCTGCGGGGAGTTTTGGGAGCATAGAAGGCACCGGTTCCAGTGCTAGATTCAACAACCCTCGAGGCATCACAACAGATGGAACGAATTTGTATGTAACCGACGTCAATAACAACAGCATCCGTAAAATTGTGATCGCCACCGGGGCCGTCACCACTTTGGCAGGAAGCGCGATGGGTTCTGGGGCTGACGATGGCACCGGTTCCGGTGCTAGATTCAACAGCCCACGAGGAGTCACGACGGATGGAACGAATGTGTATGTGGCCGATACCGGGAACCACACCATTCGTAAAATTGTGATCGCCACCAAGGAAGTCACCACTTTGGCTGGAAACGTAGGGAATACTGGGACCGACGATGGCATCGGTACCAATGCTAAATTCAACCTACCTGAACGGGTCACAACGGATGGAACGAATCTGTATGTGGTCGATACCAATAACCACACCGTCCGTAAAATTGTGATCGCCACCAAGGAAGTCACCACTCTGGCTGGAAACGCGGGGAGTTCTGGGACCGATGATGGCTCTGGCACCAGTGCTAAATTCCTTTTCCCCAGCGGACTCACAACGGATGGAACGAATTTGTATGTGGCCGATACCAGTAATCACACCATCCGTAAAATTGTGATCGCCACCGGGGCAGTCACCACTTTGGCTGGAAACGCGGGGAATTCTGGGACTGACGATGGCACGGGGACCAATGCTAAATTCAGTTCCCCCGTAGAACTCACAACGGATGGAACGAATTTGTATGTGACCGATATCATTAACCACACCATCCGTAAAATTGTGATCGCCACTGGGGTCGTCACTACTTTGGCTGGAGACGCGGGGAGTTTTGGGATCACTGATGACACCGGAACCAATGCTAAATTCAAAAACCCCCAAGGAATCACAACGGATGGAACGAATTTGTATGTGAGCGATACCAACAATAACACCATCCGTAAAATTCAATGACATTGTCCATGCGCTCGGTGTTGGGGTAGACACTCGTGACCGAGCATGCTTTTCAACGATGCGACTCCATGAGTTGCCGTTTCAAGGATTCGGAACGCTGGCGCAGTTCTTCCAAAGAGAAAGCTTGCATTTCCTCATAGGGGGTAACCGACTGCTTCAGAACTTGCTGTAGAAAACGAATGTTTTCTACCAATTCCTGTCGGAACCCTTCCTCCCTTCCTTTTGCCAGGTAGATTTTTGACATGAATTTCAGTTTTCGAAGTTCATACTGGAAAAAGATTCGACGTTTGCCCAAGGTTTCGATTTTTAGCTCGGTCGGCACCCAAGCGCTTTTTCGCCATTTTGCATTGTCGGTAAAGATTACAATCGCTAGGTTGGGTAAGTGAGGGTACCGTTTATCCATGTCGAGCGAATAATGAGCAATCCGGTGAATATCGAAGCTTTGTTTATCGTGATGGGGTTCATACAGCACCAAAAGCTCATAACCATCCTCAAACTGATACCGCATCGGAAAATCGAGTTCTCGGCCTCGTTCGGTAAGGAAGTCTTTGGGGGTTGCTGTCTCAACGGTGCACAATTGACAATCAGACCATGTTGGGTTTCAGCTTCTGGTTTACAAATTTCCGAAAAGTCTAAAATGGAGAGGAGGTGGTCTGTGTGAAGCCATGACTATCGCGGTCCTTAAAAGTTCGACGACGACTGTAAATCCGTTGTTCGGCTTCGTAGCGATGGGTCAACCGCTCGGTAGGAAGGATACATTTGACCGAGAAATCAGAAATCAAAAATCAGAGTGGGGACGGACCACTTCAAAGTGAAACTTGGAAAATCTAGGCCAGACACGATTCAATGGGTATTCAGAGGATTCAGAACAGGATAGTCCCATCAGCTACATAATACTGGTTCTATCTTCAAACTGGTTAATCTGCTTCAAAAGCATTCTGTCCTTCACGTTGAATTGGTTCGCTAACAGATCAACCAGTTTTGATTTAATTATAGGCTACTATATTAATTTTAATTAATAAAACGCCTAATATAGCTTCAATGTTTCAAATTTAGATACAATGAGGTTCTGCAAAATTTGCTTTTAAATCAAATACTCTCTTTTGGTATCGTAGCTGAATCCGGCGGTTTTACCCAATCCGTCGAATCTTTGCATTCAGCCAAATTGAGTATTGGCGATGCAGAATTTGAAAATTAAAAGCCTGCAAAATTTTGTTCTAACCCTTTAGGCGAACTAAGGTAGACTGGTCCAACTTGTTCTGATAACGGATCTGGGAAAATTTCCTCAACACCGTTTTCAGTACCATCCAGAATTGTTCTAGCCACGTCAGAAGGTGGAGCGGTATCCATTTCAAAGCCTTCCGTCATCCGTGTTGCCACTGGTCCGGGGTAAACTCCATGCACTGAGATACCGTCAGCTTTCAGTTTGCCGCGGATCGACTGAGTCAATGAATGGAGAGCTGCTTTTGAAGCAGAGTAGCCACCGAAACTTGGCATTGCTGCGAGCCCAGCGATGCTCGAGACATTCACGATTGCAGCTGAACTTTCTTTCTTTAAAGCAGGCAACAAAGCTTTGGTGACAGCAAGCGTTCCGAACAAGTTCGTCTCGATGTCGTTGCGCAATTGTTCTTCAGTATCCTCCAATAAATTTGTGCCTGTAAAAATACCTGCATTGTTGATGAGGATATTCAGCGAACTCACCGATTGTGAAAGTTTTGCAATCGTTGTTTTATCGCTGAGATCGAGATGAACCGGAATAACTCGATCACCAAGCTCATCAAGCGCTGCGCGGTTACTTTCAGAACGATAGGTTGCATAAACCTTTGAGGCCCCTCTGTTTAATAATTCTTTGACTAAAACGAGGCCGATACCTCGATTGGCTCCTGTAACAAGAGCTGTGCTGTTTGAGACTTTCATAGTTTTCTCCATGATTAGAAATTAAAAATTAAAATTTATGTTTTCAATTATTGGTTCTGTTTTAAAAAATCGCGGATTTTCTCAATGACCTGCTGAGCATCCTCTTCCAAATCATGATTTCAGATCCCACGCCGCTAAGCATGTTTGATAGAAACATTGGTAAGATGAGTTTAGTTTTCATGTCGTTCTCCTTTAAAAATTAAAAAATAATGTGCGCTTCAACAGCGGAGAGACCTATTGAGTGGGGGCGCTTATGAGTTAACAACTGAACTAAATTTATCATATTGTATTTATCTCGATAGATAAACATGCTAAAAGGAGTAAGAAAATTTCTATAATGGATACAATAAAATGTTTCAACATGCGCTTCTCAATGAAATAATCGCTTTTATAGCGGTAGCAGAATACGGTAGCTTTACCCAAGCAGCTGAATCCTTACGTTCAACCAAATCGAGTACTGGCAAGGCTGTTCAGAAGTTGGAAAAACATCTGAATGTAAAACTATTCAATCGATCCACTCGTTCCGTTAAATTGACAGAAGAGGGACAGATCTTTTTTGATGTAGCAAAAACGGCCATCAATTCTATAAACGAGACAAAGTTACTACTCGACTCTAGGAAAAGCGAACCTGTTGGTTATCTGCGGGTTAATCTACCCATAGGGATTGGTCGTTCGGTCGTTTTTGAGCTGCCTAAGTTTCTTGAGACCTACCCCAAAGTGAGAGTGGAATTGTCTTTGAGTGACCGGCTTGAAGAAGTTATCCAGGGAAAATGGGATATTATTGTTCGAATAGGAGAACTGAGTGATTCGGGGCTTGTCGCAAAGAGGTTATGTCAGTTAAGACTCATTCTTTGTGCCTCACCCGACTATATTGCCCGCAAAGGAATGCCTAAAGATTTAAAGGAACTCAGGTCGCACGACTCTGTCATGTTTCTTGCCCATACGGGTAAAATCAGACACTGGAAATTCAAAAGCAAGCAACATGGTTTTACCGAAAAATCGATGGAGCCATTGGCGGTATTTCATGACGGAAGAAGCTTCATTGATGCGATCGTATCAGGTCTCGGTATCGCTCAGACTTATGACAAAGCTGTGAGGGATTTAATCGACAATGAGGATTTAGTCGAAGTGTTGCCAGAGTTTTCATTAGATGGTCCCCCCGTCAATGCGCTTATTCCTAGTGGGCATCTGATGCCTAAAAAGACGAGAGTCTTTATTGAATTTTTGCAAAATATTTTTGGTGATAATTCCTAGATCCCGTAAAACGAATTGTCACTAAAACTGGCAAAAGACCTCCATGATTAAAACTGATCGAGGAATGAGATCATATTAGACGGTCAATTTTTCGCTTCGTTGGTCACCCACTTGGCTATAAAAAGATTTGACGGTACCAACATTCTCCCTTCCATAGCCAACCTGTCCACAATATGCAGAGAATGCAGGGTAATGTGAATGGTCACCCCTATGGCGATATAAAATAAGATGAAAATAACAGAGAATAGCTTTTTCATGTTAGCCCCCCCTTCCTTCAATGAATTGAAAGCTTGCGGCAACCACAACCTGCTGCCGCAACCTTAAGAGGATTTATCCATATCTTTACTCCAGGCTACTGAAGCAAAACGATCATCAAGCTTTGGCTCGATGATATGTGTGGAATAGTTCGAGAGCACTTTCAGACTCGTTCCAACGATCACCTCCAAAACCGTTTGTTTGGTGTAACCGGTTGCAAGGAATGCCTCGACTTGTTCCTCAGTTGGCCATCCGCGTGTTTCGTTAATAATGATTGCGAATGTGCGTAAAGCTTCGAGCTTAGGGTCTTTTATTGGTGATCCGCTGCGCAATGCTTCAATCACGTCATTGTCTACGCCTGACATTTTCGAGACGGCTGTATGGGCAGCCATACAATAGGTACAGCCATTCAATCGGTTATTTGTCATTAAGATTATCTGGCGCTCGGTTTCGCTAAGGTTCGTTTTGTCAAACAATCCCATCAACGTCAGATAACTTTCCACCATCACTGGTGCCTCAGACATTGTTGCCATCAGATTCGGTATAAAGCCGAATTTTGCCTTAGCCGATTTCAGGATTGGTTTAGAAGCTTCCGGTGCGCTTTCGACTGTGTGTATCGTATAGTTTGTCATGTCCTTCTCCTTTGCTCGTGTTTTGCTTTAAGATCTAAATGAAGGTATTCACGAAATATTAACTTTCCTCCTAGGCTCTAAAATGAAATCCAGAGCCTCACCATTGGCTTATTCTTCCTCGATGTCATGATTTTAGCTTCGAGCTATTACGCTCTAAAAGCCTTCAACCGTTCTCGATGATCTAAGGGTCAAAAAGCAGCTCAACTAGTGTCGAACTGAATATAGACTACTATAGCCTTTTTGTTTAATAAACATGTCAAAAAGAGTTTTACTGTTTCTAATTTAGATACAATTAGATCCGACATTAGATAAGGATATCGTTTTAACGGTCCCAGCAGAATTTAGGCTTATACTCTAAAAGTTGGTGTGGTCTGATTGTATTCCAAAGACGAGCATCAGCCAGACTGTTTGGATATTGGTATTTACGGTTATGTAAGCACCCATAAGGTGATGGTTGTTGGAGATCGAGAGTTGATTTCAGCTCTCTTTCAAGACTATCAGTATCGGGTCCATCATCATGAGGTATTCTCTCTCGGCTCTGTCAAAACTTGTAAACGAGCTGCGCCCCACGTGTCACCGGAAGCCTGGGAAGAGATCGAATCGCAACTTTTTTGTATCCCGGAGTGAATGGGGCAGTTTTGTGGGTTCAAAGATTGATTTCTTGTTTCATTTTTAATGTACAGTAACCCTGTACAGATAAGGAGGTTGCATGACAGTACAAACTACCTACACTCACGCCCGATCCAATTTAGCTAAATTGTTGGATGACGTTGTACTCAATCAGGAAATCGTTATCGTCAACCGCATTCGAATATTGTGCCAAGATGGGGCATCCTCTCACTTGCAGTGCAGGAGACCTTATGTTAGCCAATAAACTCGTTGTTAGATGAAAAGGTATTGCATTTCCCCTTAATTTGAATTGAAAGGAAAGCGTATGGCATCTTTACCACAAAACGACCCCAACCCCAGCGAACGAAACGAACAGTTATTGAACAGTCGACAGACGTATCAATTCCGTTATGATTTTGAGTCCTTACCAGGAGTGCCCATGGCCCGTGAAGTACCATGGGCACAATATCCGACGTTCAAGTGGATTCGGTTGGCGTTGGAAAAGGCATTGGCCGTTTTCGATAACAATTTGCGTAATGACGACAGTCCAGGACGGCCTGAAGGGGTGAGTCATCGTGATGCATCCATCTGGCGGAAATTTCTTTTCATCAATCCGACGGATGTGATGAGCATCGCGCAGGAAGTGATCGACCTGTTCACCCGAAACCCAGAAGCGAAACGTCCTCAAGATCTGAAAGATTATGATGAACTGTTCAAAACGCTCTCGAAGCCATTGAGCGCGGATTTCTTTCAAGAGGATGCCGCGTTTGGACGCATGCGGGTGGCAGGACAAAATCCCTTGGTGCTCAAAAAAGTGTCTGCCTTGGATGCGAGCTTTCCGGTGAATGACGAGTTGTATCAATCGGTGTCTGGATTTGGAGGAGACACCTTGCAACAAGCCATTGCTCAGAATCGTCTCTACATTGCAGATTATTCCATGTTGACGATTCTCCAGAATGGCAATGCGGGATTTGGTCAAAAATATGCCTATGCTCCCAAAGCCTTATTTGCCATTCCACAGAATCCGGCCTCGCTCGCAGAAACGTTGATGCCCATCACCATTCAATGTGCCCAGACTCCTGAAAGCTCTCATGGATTGTTGTTCACGCCCAATGATGGCCAAGCGTGGTCCGTGGCTAAGGCTATCGTTCAATCGGCGGATTTCAGTGATCATGAAATCGTGTCGCATCTGTGTAAAACGCATTTGTTCATCGAACCGTTTATAGTCGCAACCCATCGACAGTTGGCTGAAAAACATCCGTTATTCAAACTGCTGACTCCTCACTTTGAAGGGACCTTATTTATCAATTGGCAGGCCGAACAGCGGTTGGTCAACAATGGTGGAACGTTCGATCAAGCCTTTGGAGGCACCATTCAATCCTATCGGGAATTGGCGTCTAAAACGATTCAATGGGACTTCAAAGCCGAAATGTTTCCTCACCAAATGGCCGCACGTGGGTTGGACAATCCAACGCTGTACTCCCCATATCAACACGATGCGGGGCTGCTGTGGGATGCGATTCATAGTTGGATGGAAGGCTTCTTATCGGTTTACTACCATGACGACAATGACGTGCAGCGCGACATCGAATTGCAAAGCTGGGTGGCTGAAATGATTTCGATCAATGGAGGTCGAATGGGCAATTTCGATGAGTCGGATGGAAAGATTCACACTCTCGCTTACTTAGCCGATGCCATCACGATGATCATTTTCACAGCAAGTGTGCAGCACGCGGCGGTGAATTTCACCCAATACGACTTTTCTGGCTATCCCCCCACGATGCCAGCCGCAGGCTATCGCCCCATCCCCACTTCAAAAGAACTGACGAAACAAGATTATCTCGATTATTTGCCACCCCTCAATATGGCAGAGTTGCAGCTTTCGATTACCGCGTTGTTATCGGGAGTGAACTACACCCAACTGGGGCAATACAAATTGCGTCAATTCGATGATGAACGTGTATTGCCACACTTGCGTAACTTCGACCTAGAATTGGCATCCATTGAAACCAAGATCGGAAAACGCAATGCCCAAGCCAAAGAAGTCGGTATGGATCCTTACAATTACCTCTTGCCGGAAGATATTCCCCAAAGCATCAACATCTGAGCAATAATCTCGCCTACAGCCGTGCTCCCTCCCGTTTCTCAATCCCAGTGAGGGAGCCGTTACGAGCCTCGTCACTCTTCAAATTCGACCGATATCCGCTTCAAGGAACGTCAACGGGTGCAAGAGTTTTGCTTAGATTGGGACTGCTAAAAGTCCTGGTTTTAGAGTGCTAAAGTGGTTTCAGTTCTGAAGGTTGAGATTGAACTTTTCAATTATTCACTTTTAGGAAAAAATAAGTCACATCAAACCAAAGCTTCGGAATCTATGCTTGATCAATGGTTATGAATGCCCTGAAATCTGTACCCCTCAAGAATTAATAGGAGACGAAGATAGAACGAGATGAAGTAATTGAGGAGCTTCGAGAGATGCGTGAATCCTATTCAGAACGTCACAATTATGATTTGAAAAGTATGTGTGCGGAACTGAAACAATTGGAAGCCGAGCTTGAGGTAGTTGTCGATTTGAGCCAAGAGAAGAAGCCAAAGCATGTTGAACAAACGGCATAGCCCGTTTGTTCATGAAGAATTATGATCGCCCTCGTTTCGATCCATTCGCCTTAAAAACCATGCAACCCCTCATCGATTTTTTCCGCAACCACAACCGCCTCTTGGTCATCACTGGCGCTGGAATCAGCACAGAATCGGGCATTCCGGATTATCGAGACCCTCAAGGTAACTGGAAACGTAAGCCTCCGATCACTCACCAGGAATTTGTAAAACACGAACACCAACGAAAGCGTTATTGGGCCAGAAGTCTGGTGGGGTGGCGTTTCGTGGATCAAGCCCGTCCCAATGTGGGGCATCGGGTGTTAGCGCAATTAGAACAAGCGGGTTATGTGCAATTGGTGGTCACACAAAATGTCGATGGATTGCATCAGCAGGCAGGAAGTCAACATGTCGTGGAACTGCATGGGCAAATTGCTTCTTGTGTTTGTATTCGCTGTGGAGTGATGGGAGACCGCCAAGAATTCCAAACCCGATTGGAAAAACATAATCCACGATACGCCGAACTATCCGCCCATATTGCTCCTGATGGCGATGCCGATTTAAATTTTGGTAGCTTTGATGACTTTGCCATTCCCCCCTGTTTGGTCTGTGGAGGAGTCATTATGCCCAATGTCGTCTTTTATGGTGGCAATGTGCCCAAAACGAGAGTGGACTACGTGTATCAACAGTTGGAACAAGTGAGTGCGGTGTTGGTGGTGGGGTCTTCCCTCATGGTATATTCCAGTTTTCGCTTTTGTCGTGCGGCGGCTGAGCAAGGCAAACCCTTAGCAGCATTGAATCGAGGACGAACCCGAGCCGATGACTTGTTGAGCTTGAAAGTCGAAGATTCGTGCAGCCAAATTTTAACTCAACTGGCTCAGCATCTCAATTTGCCCCCCTCTTATTAGTCTCTCAAGATACTAGTCTTTCAAGATATCAGTTTCTCAAGATACTAGTCTCTCAAGATATCAGTTTCTTAAGATATTAGTCTCTCAAGATATCGCCTACCTGTGGTATGAGTAACGCAGGTGCTCCGTCGAACCAAAAACCTAACTTATACATGAGGTAAAAGAATGAAACGATTGATTGGTCTAGTCTGTTGCTTGGTTTTGTTGAATTTGGGAACAACCCACGTGGAGGCTCAGGTACGTATCGCTTGGTTGAGTCCGATGCAAACTGATTATACCGATGTTTCGCCGTTTTGGCCTCTTTCTTATAAGTTCATGGCGGCGGCTGTGGAAGACTTGGATTTGGAGTTAAAAATCTATTTCTCAGGTCGAGATCATCTTTTGATGACTGAACATGCTCAGCAAATCGCCTCGGGAAAGGAAGGAAGGTTTGATGCGGTTATGTTTTATGATCTGAAGCAACGGGGATTGAAAATTTTGCACATTCTCAATGAAGCTGGCGTTCCGGCGTTCTCCTTCAATTCGGATTTATCCATTCATCCCAACCTTGGCCAACCAAGGCAGAAATACCCGTATTGGATTGGTCAAATGTCACCTGATGATCAATATGCTGGCGAATTGCTATTGCGGAAGTTAGTCGAGGAATACCATCAGTATCAAGGAGAAAGCCCCACCGAAATTGTAGCCATTCAAGGAGCTGTTGGACATCCGGCGAACATCAATCGGAAACGTGGTTTCGAACGTGCCTTAAAAGACTTTCCCCAACACACCTTTTTGGAATATGTCAACGGAGAATGGGGGCGAGAACAGGTTCAAACAATGTTTTCAAAAATCTGGTTTCGATACGAGGCGGCAAAGATATTTTGGGTGGCGAATGATGGCATGGCGTTAGGTTTGTACGATGCAATGGTTCAAGAAGAAATACAGTCAGGAACCGAGATCATTTATGGTGGAGTGGATTGGGCCGAAGAAGCCATCCAGTTAATAAAAGAAGGGAAAATGAATGTGAGCATCGGAGGACATTTTTTAGAAGGAGCCTTCACTCTTGTGTTGCTTCACGATTATGCCAAAGGGGTCGATTTTGCCGAATTGGGAGACACGGTGTTCAAAACCAAAATGCTCAGTTTGACGAAAAACAATATCAATGAATTTGGAGATTTGGAAAAAAAAATGGAACTGCAAAATATCCATAAACAATTGGATTTCAAAAACTACTCTCGTTTTTACAATCCCACCTTGAAACAATACCCTTTTTCGATACAGGGTGTTCTCAAACAACTTTAACTAAATCAATCTTCACCGACAGAGAGATGTATGAATATTGGAATTTATATTTACGACGAAGCCGAGGTTCTTGACTTTTCCGGACCTTTTGAGGTGTTTTCCACCGCTTCCCGAATCAGTGGAGAAGCCCCCAAACCCTTCACAGTTTTCATGATCAGCCAATCCGGTACCACGGTTCAAGCACGGGGTGGGTATAGTGTGAATCCATCCTATAGCGTCAAAAATCATCCTGCGATGGATGTACTGATTGTGGTTGGGGGTGACCATACCAAGGAAGTCACCAAAGCTCCGGTGATCCAATGGATTGCAGAGACTGCAAAACATACCGATTTGGTAGCATCGGTGTGTACCGGGGCGTTTTTTCTTGCGGAAGCGGGATTGCTCGGCTCCCTGACTGTAACGACCCACTGGGAAGATATTCCTGATCTTCGCAAAAATTATCCACAACTGACCGTACTAGAAAATCAACGTTGGGTGGACCAAGGCGCGATTGTCACTTCTGGGGGGATCACAGCTGGAATTGATATGAGCCTCCATTTGGTGAGCCGACTTCATAGCCCCGAATTGGCAGAACGCACCGCCCGGCAAATGGAGTTCGATTGGACAAAAAACTCATGACCTTGTGGTTTGTTACGTTTTCAAGTTTTGGACTATGCGGATGAATCAATTCCATTTCCATCCAATGAATGAATCAATCGCCTGGCAGATATCGGGGTGGAGGTATGATCCTCCCTACAATATCTATGATTGCAATTCGGAAGATGTCGAAGGTCACCTAGAAGAGTTCCTTCAACCTGAGAATCACTACTACAGTGTATGGAGTCAGGAGGAGTTCATCGGTTTCCGGTGTTTTGGCAAAGAGGCTCAGGTTCCAGGAGGAAACTATAGTGCCAATGCGCTCGATATGGGTGGAGGGATCCGCCCCGATTTGACCGGTATCGGATTGGGGCCCAAAATTATGAAAGCGGCGATGGAGTTTGCGAAACTTCATTTTCATCCCCAAGCTTTCCGTGCAACCGTTGCTGCGTTTAACCAACGTGCCATCAAAGCATGTGAAAAGGTTGGATATCGACGTACCGACACGTTTCGAAATCCGAATACCCATCGTGAATTTGTAATTCTGATGCGTGAGGTAGGGTAAATTTTGATTTCAGGTGGGGGAGTATGAACTTCAGGAAAATGGTCTGCCATGGAAGTAGAATTGATAACCGTCTTTGATGTTGTGGAATCGGGGTATACCACGTGGTGGTTTGCTTCGGTGGGCCTGATTTTTTTTGTGGTGTGTAATTTGACGTTCTTGCTACCTGAGTTAGCCAAGAAGTTTAACGTGGATCTTTCCCAATCCCCATGGAACCCCGCAAACCATCTCGTGATTCTTACCATTGCGTTAGTCTTTTCTTTTTTCTGGACCCTCATTTCCTTTTTCATCACTTACGCAGAGTATGCTCATTTCCGAGACGTCGTGTTGGAAGATTCATGTGAAATGGTGGAAGGAAAAGTAGAAAACTTTAACCCCATGCCATGGGACGGACATCAAAATGAGACCTTTCGTGTGCAAGATGTTGAATTTGCCTATTCCGATTTTGATGCGACGAATGCCTTTAATAATACCAAGTCTCATGGAGGACCTATCAAGGCAGGCTTGCATGTAAGGATTTGCTATACCCCCACCGATACTGTGAATCGTATTTTACGGTTAGAAATTGCAAAAAAATGAAAAATAGTTGAACAAATCGCTCCATAAATACGCTGAACAACAAATGTAAGGAAAACGTATGAAGTGTTATTACCACCCCGACTATGACGCAGTAGGAATCTGTAAAAATTGCCAGAAAGGCATTTGCAAGGAATGTGTGACTGAAATAGACACGTCCTTAGCGTGTAAGGACCGATGCGAAGAAGATGTAAAGAGAATCAATTTCACAGTGGAGAAGTCTTACCAAATGCTCCAAACTCGACTGGTCCAATCGACGCACTCGGGAGGTGCAATCGTCTATACCATTCTAGGAATTTTATTCATACTCTATGGGTTGTTCATCATTGACTTGGAGCTTGCTTATCTGCTCATACCCGCGGGGTGTGCGTTTTTACTTGCAGGATATATGAGCTTCCGTAACAGCAAAAAACTCAATCCTTCCAATCCACCCGATTGATTCAACCAACAGATCAACAACATGTTAATCGAAAAAATTAAGAAAAATGCTAATCGAAAAAATTAAGAACAAAGCAAGTGGTATTATTTTATATGGGATCACGCCACCGAAACGGGGAACGAGTCCGGAAAAAATAGAAGGAATTGCATCCCGACAAATACAAAGGCTGCAATCTTTGAATGTGGATGGCTTGATTCTGTATGATATCCAAGATGAAAAATCTCGAACCTCAGAAGAGCGTCCCTTTCCATTCATCGAAACGCTAGATGCCTTCTCCTACAGTGAAACTCATCTTCATACGCTGTCGATTCCTAAGGTGGTTTATCGGGCGGTGGGAAAATACAGTCCGTCCGAACTATCCCAGTTTTTGAAGAAAGCCTCTTCGAAAAATCATGCCACGGTATTTGTGGGAGCCTCCTCGAAATCTCAAGCAGTCACCATGTCAATCGACGAGGCGTACCAACTCAAAGCAGAAACAAAAAATGACATTTTGCTGGGTGGGGTGACCATTCCAGAGCGGCATCGAAGTAAAGGTGACGAGCACATTCGGGTTTTTAAAAAAATTTCTCAGGGTTGTAGTTTCTTCGTTTCACAAGGGGTTTATGATGTGAATGCATCGAAAGACTTTTTATCAGAATACTATTACTACGGCCTGCAACATGAGGTTCCATTGGTTCCGATACTCTTTACCCTCACACCTTGTGGGTCGCTCAAAACGCTACAATTTATGAAATGGTTGGGAATTAGCATTCCCAAATGGTTGGAAAATGATCTGATTCATTCCCAAGATATCCTTCAGAAATCGGTTGATGTTTCGGAACAAAATTGGAGAGAGTTGAAGAGTTTTGCCGATGAAAAGGGCATCCCGATAGGATGCAATATTGAAAGTGTGGCGATCAGAAAAGTAGAAATTGAAGCATCGATTGCCTTGCTAAGACGTGTCAGCGCATAGGAGGTTCGAGATGAAACAAGAGATCAGCGATTGGGACGGCAAGTCAGCGGATCATATTACTCTCATTTACAACCTATATAAAAACGAACCCGCATTCACTGCAAACCTCGTCCAATTGATCCAACAGGTCCCGCTTCAAAAAGGCGCAACATGGCTCTTGAAGCATCATTTGGAAAATCATCATAAAATCACTGCGGAAGAAGTTCTCAAAGTTTATGACCAATTGCCCCGCTTGGAGCATTGGGAAACCAAGCTGCACATTTTACAATGCATGGATTTCATGCCAGTCGCCGTAGAGAATAAGCAAACAGTGGAAAGCTTCTTGAGAGACGGTTTAGCAAATAAAAACAAATTTGTGAGAGCATGGTCCTACAATGGTTTGTATTTGCTAGCGATGCAGTATCCGGAATATCAGAAAGAAGTCCGCCCCCTTTTGGAACAGGCCTTGGTCGAAGAAGCGGCATCTGTCAAAGCCAGAATTCGCAAGTTGCTAAAAAAGGGGTTTGAGTGAAGGTTTGACAAACTCTGCCACTTGCCTTAGTTTTTCATTAACTTTTTTCACTTCCAATCTTGGTAACTTTAGGTCCTCATGAAACACACCACCGCACACATTCCCTCCTTTTTTGCGGCTGTTTTCTTTTTTTTCGCGCCGTCGGCGCGATAATCCTCTCTCTGTTCTCAACTTCCATTTCAATCGTTTCATTCATTTAAATTTCCAAAATCATCCGATGTTATTTCCGGAGCCGTGTTCTGTTCGGGAATTGCCAAGGGGTTGATGTGCTCTTGCGTTTTTTGTCTGAGTACCAATCCGTTTGCATCGTGTCAGCCGGTCGGAACGCCAACGGAGCGTTGGAATTTGTAAGGAGAGTTCATGATATCCCCCCCTCTTTGCGAAGAGGAACATTTGCAGTCCTTGATTGCCGCCTTTGTTCAGAAGCTTCCCGGCCTGCAAACGCAAGAAGCCCTTCGCCATTGCAAATCAGAATTTTTAGGCAAAAAGAGTCAGCTCAAGGCTCAATTCCGTCTTTTAAAAGATTATCAGCCAGCAGAACGAACTCAACGCGCGGAACTGTTAAACCGCATTCAGACCTATTTTGAACAAGCCCTCAAAGATCAGAAAGACCGAGTGATTCAACAGGATATGGAAACGGCCTTGGCACAGGAATGGGCGGACCTTTCACTGCCAGGCACCCTGCCTGAGTATGGGGCAAAACATCCTGTGGCCGAATTGGAAAAACGGTCATTGGCTCTATTGCGTCAATTGGGGTTTGAATTTGTCGATGGTCCTGAAGTGGAGGACCCCTATTTTTGTTTCGATGCCCTGAACATTCCCCCGCACCATCCAGCACGAGACCTCCAAGACACCTTTTGGGTGGAAGGACACAAGGTGCTTCGCACTCACACCACCTCGGTACAGGCCCGTGTTTTGAGTGAGCACCCACCATTACCCATCAAGGTTGCTTCTGCGGGGCGAGTTTATCGCAATGAAGCTGTAGATGCGACCCACACGGCCATGTTTCATCAAATCGAGGGGTTTTGGCTAGACCAAGGGATCACGTTTGCACACCTGAAAGGAATTTTGCTCTTTTTGGCAAAGCATTTATTAGGATCGCAACATTTGTTCCGCATCAAGCCGAAGTATTATCCCTATACCGAGCCTTCTATTGGGTTGGATGTGAGCTGCACGTCGTGTCGCGGAGAAGGCTGCGACGCTTGTCACGACAATGGTTGGATCACGTTGATGGGTGCGGGCATGATTCATCGCAATATTCTGACGCAATTTGGTTACAACCCGGAACAGGTCACCGGTTTGGCATTTGGCTGGGGCACCACACGCATTGCAGCCCAATGGCTCCAACTTTCCAACATCAAAAGTCTGTATGAACAGGACATTCGTCTGTTTCGTGCGCTGAAAAGGAGGTCATTATGAAAATTTTACGAAGCTATCTCCAACAATGGCTGCCGTCCATTCCCCAAGAAACGAAAGAGATACGAGACTTGTTCGAAGATTTGGGTTTGGAAGTCAAACGCGTGGAAACTTCGGAGTGGGGGCCTCTGTTCCATCTGGAATTGTTGGCCAACCGGGGGGACCATCATAGCTATCACGGGATTGCCCAAGAACTCTGTGGACGTTTGGGGGGATCGGTCTTACCACTTCCTCAAACGACACTGAATCAAGCGTCCGCCGTCCGTTTTCAGGTGACCAGTCCTTTGTGCCATGCGTACACTCTGACCGAGATCCATATTGCGAGTAATGCCAATACGCTGGCCTCAGAATGGCAGTCCCCTCTGATCTCTAGTGGAAGCCAGTTGGTAAATCTCGCCGTGGATATCAGCAATCTGGTGAACTTAGAATATGGGCAACCCACACACGCCTTCGATGCGGACTGCATTCAAGGCAACATCACGGTGCGCGAGTCCCTTCCTGGTGAAAAAGCGCACCTGCTTTTTCAACCGGAACCCATTGTGATTACTGAAGGAACGTTGGTGATTGCGGATGAAGAAAAGATTCTGGCCATTGCTGGAGTGATTGGATGTGAAGCATCTAAAGCCACTTCAGAAACCACACGATTCCTCATCGAATCGGCCTGTTTCGACCCAGTTGCAGTTCGAAAAGCAGCCAAGCAGTTGCGTCTCACCACAGACGCCTCGATCCGGTTTGAACGGGGAAGTGACGTTGCGATGATCCAACCCGCCGTCGAACGGATGGTGCATTTGTTGAAACAACACACCCCGGTTTCCTATTGTGGTGCAGTCGAATGGCTGAGTCTCGCTCCCCTTCCAACAACACAGATTCAGTTGATGGTTTCGCATTTGAACGCGTTCGTCGGGATGGATTTTTCGCCACAGGAAGTCACCGAGATCTTGCGACGGTATGGTTTTGTAATGGAGGCTGTCCAATCGTCATCAGATTCCTTGTGGGTTACGGTGCCACCGCATCGCTATTGGGATGTGAAGGACTGTGAAGACCTCTATGAAGAGGTATGCCGTGCCTATAGCTATGATCGCCTTCCAGCGCAGTTGCCGTGGGATACGCTTGGAGCGGCCCAACCTCCTTGCGAAGCGATGCAATCCCAGGTGGAATCTGTTCTGCTCGGCCAAGGGTTCTACGAAATTTTCACCGATTGCTTTTATTCTCCTCAGCTACGACAAAACATGTGGGAATCCGACTCCCATCCGTTGTGGCCTCATGTTGAGACTCTCAATGCCTTGGACAAAGATTGCGCACTGTTGAAAAATAATTGCTTGGCCCAAGCACTCGAATTGGTGCATCAAAACACACGAAGGCAACAGCACGACCTGAAAGTGTTCGAATGGACCAAAGTGTTTCTACCTAAGGCCGGAAAGCCCGTTTGTGAAGAGATTCCTGTGTTGTGGCTTGTGGCAATGGGAAATGCTGTGAACCATTGGCAACGCCAAATCAACATCGACGTATGGTTTTTGAAAGGTATTGTAGAAACCCATGCTGAGAAC
Organism: SAR324 cluster bacterium; assembly: GCA_028281495.1. Classification (GTDB taxonomy): domain Bacteria; phylum SAR324; class SAR324; order SAR324; family NAC60-12; genus JANQJU01. The sequence goes on along the minus strand of JANQJU010000023.1, from coordinate 259,265 downwards.
CTGGGTTTAGCGTTCGACTATACGAAAGAGAATTCCGGACATCGCTTAGTGGAAGCGTTCCATCCCAGTCAGCATCTCACTTTGATGCACAAGGGAAAGCCCGTGGGGATTTTAGGACGAATTCATCCCCGGCTGTGCCAAAATTTTCAAATTTCAGAGTTTCAACCGTATTATCTAGAAATAGAAACCCAAGCATTGCTTCAACAGCCTACGGACCGCCCCTTAGTCCTTCCTCCTTTGTGGCAACCGATCAAACGAGATCTCACGTTTGTGTTGCCTCCATTGGTCGAGGCGCAGCAAGTCCAAGCCTGTATTCAACGATTGGAGATCGAGACTTTAGATTGGATCGAAATTGCCCAAGTCTATGCTTTAGAAAAACTCCCAAATCCTAGCCGAGCCGTGACGTTTTCATTCCAATTTTCCAACGAACATCAATCCTCTGCTGCGGAAATCAATGCCACGTGTAACACCATCATTCGAGAAGTCACACAACAGCTCCAAGAAAAAGGAGTGCACCTTCGAGTATGATGGGAACCGGCCGTCTTCCCACACCAGGAACCGGCCGTCTTCCCACATCAGGAGATGGTCAAAAATTGAATATTGGGCAAAACTTGGGAGGATCGGAGAAGCTAATCCAAACCTTTCGATCTTCGAAATTAAAAACCTATTGGTGAGCATTGAGCAAGCGGAGCAAGGAGAATAAGCTATGAAAATATTAGTGACAGGAAGTGCCGGACACCTCGGTGAAGCTTTGGTGCTCACCTTGCGAGAACGGAACAATGAGGTTCGAGGGATCGATCTGATTCCTTCAGATTGCACCGACAAGGTAGGATCGATCGTCGACCGAGAGCATGTGAGACAGTGCGTGGAAGGTGTGGACGTGATTCTCCACACAGCAACACTTCATAAACCCCATGTCGCGACACATAGTCGCCAAAATTTCATCGATACCAACATCACCGGAACGCTCAATCTGTTGGAAGAAGCCGCTGTGGCAGGTGTACGCGCTTTTGTATTCACAAGCACAACCAGCACTTTTGGCAACGCCTTGATCCCATCAGCAGATCTTCCTGCGGCATGGATCACGGAAGAGGTCATGCCCATTCCCAAGAATATCTATGGTGTGACCAAAGTGGCGGCTGAAAATCTATGTGAACTTTTCTATCGCAGTCACCAATTGCCTTGCCTCATTTTGCGAACCTCTCGTTTTTTTCCTGAAGAAGATGACCGCAAAGAGAGACGAGAGGCTTACGAAGATAGCAACCTCAAAGTGAATGAGTTTTTGCATCGACGTGTGGATATCGAAGATGTGGTGAGTGCTCACTTGCTCGCCATTGAGAAGGCATCCACCATCGGTTTCTCCCGCTACATCATCAGTGCGACAACCCCGTTCGTACCTGAGGATTTGGTCGACTTGCGTCGGAACACTCCGGCCGTTGTGAAACACAGAGTACCTGGCTATGAAACAGAATATAGACGCCGCGGCTGGAAGATGTTTCCCAGTATTGATCGCGTGTACAGCAATGAAAAAGCCAGAAACGAATTGGGGTGGAATCCCCGATATGACTTCCACCATATCCTAAATCGCTTGAAAGCCAATGAGGAACCCCGCAGCTTCTTAGCCCGTAGGGTTGGTTCCAAAGGCTATCATCCTACCGGTTTTGCACACGGTCCTTACCCCACCGAATGAACAGTGGGTTGAGGGATTTGTGTCCAATCAATTTGCAAACGTTTGTAAATTTTTCAGAGAATCCTACCCAAAATTAAAAAAAAGCCCTATTGCAAAGATCGCAACGATACCATATTCCTTCCATTCAATTGATATTAAAGAGTTTTTAAATAAATAAAATCAAGAGATGAAAATAAAATTGAAGCAAACGTTTGCAATTGACGAATGATATGGTTATAGACTGAAACTGTCGTCTCAATACACCTATTGGCAATTATAGAAATGCTTGCAGAAGTGCTCGCAGAAGTACTTGCAGAAGTGCCCGCAGAAGTGCCCACAGAAATGCTTTGGGAAGTGCCCGCCGAAGTATTCGCCGTCGTATGGGTTCCGGTTTTTCAGCAAAAATTCTTCTGTAGCATGGAGGCATTATGCCAGAAAGTAGAGGTGACTATGGAAAAACCAATTGCAATACTATCCCCCCATTTTCGAACCATCGACGAGTTATTTTCACAATCGGATTTGGAACGTTTATCCGAGTTGTGCATTGTCAAATGGGCTCGTGACGAACCCATCCCCCAAGAGGTATTCGAATCCTACCTAGAAACCGCTCATTTCGTTATTGGAACTTATCCAAAATTGAACCGGGAAACGATGGAAAAAACCAAAAACTTGAAGGCGATTCTCGAAGTAGCGGGCGCGTTTCCAACAGAAATTGATTATGAATGCTGTTTCGAGCGTGGCATTGAAGTGCTGAGCTGCGCACCTGCTTTCCGAAAATTGTTGGCAGAAATGATGGTTGGGTTCCTCATATCAGGAGGGCGGGGAATCGTTGAAGAGCATGAACACTTTCGTAAAGGATCCGAGCATTGGCTTGGAGAAGACGAAGTGTTTGATTTCACATTATATCATCAGTCTATTGGCTTTCTTGGGTTTGGGTCGATTGCCCAAGAATGTGCCCGTCTCTTAGAGCCATTTGGCTGCAAACTCTTGGCTTATGATCCGTGGTTACCCCCCGATATTTTAGCCACTTACAAGGCCACCCCTTGTGATCTGGATACGTTGTATCAGCAAAGTCGAGCATTGATCATTGCAGCCTCACCAACCAGTGAAAACTTTCAGTTGGTCAACCACAATGCGTTTTCCAAGATGAAGGTAGGAACCTTTTTGGTATTGATCAGTCGTGCGCACTTGGTGGATTTCGAAGCGTTGACCGATGCGATTTATGCCAAGAAAATCCGAGCCGCCATTGATGTGTTTCCCCAGGAACCGTTTCCTGTTGACCATCGCATTCGCCAAGCGCCCAACGTGATCTTGTCCGCCCATCGAGCAGCAGCACTGTATCGAGGTCGACAAGCCATCGGGACGATGGTGGTCGATGATATCGAATCCATGATTGACGGGCAGGCGCCCACCGCCATGCAAAAGGCCTCGCCAAAGACGGTGTATCAACGGATTGCAGCAGAAAAAGTAGTCGCCAATCCAGCCTTGAAGTGAAGGGGCTGGGGTTCCCTCCTGTTCAATTGGAATCTGATTCCCACAATCGATTGCATTTATTGACAATTGGCTTTCAGATTATTGGGGAATCGATGAGACTCCAAGATTTAAACAGGAGTCTCGTGGAGCGAAACGAGAGCGAACGTAGGATTTATTTGTGAGGAGGGAAGTATTTTGGAGGATGACGTAAAAGGCTTAGATAAAAAAGCAACAATTCGAGAAGTGGCACGCGTCGCAGGAGTTTCGATTTCCACCGTGTCACGAGCCTTGAGACGACCCGAACTCGTCTCAAAAAAAACAATCGAAATGATTCAAAGAATTTCCAAGGAATTGGGATATGAGTTCAATCGACAAGCTTCTGATTTTAGGAAAGGGCGGTCCAATGCCATCATTGTTTTGGTTTCCGATATATCACACCCTTTTTATTCAGAATTTTTCAAAGGAGTGGAAGAGATTGCTCGCGCTGAAGGCTTTGTCGTGATCATTGGAGAAGCGGATGGTGCCGGCAGTGGGGCCAATTATGTGTCGATGATGCTATCCGGGAAAGCTGATGGCGTGATCCTCAACACGGATTATTATCCGGTTGGACTGACTCCCAATCCAGCAAACGATTCCAAATTTTCGTCCCTCGCCATGGTAGCATGCAGCCCCCTAACGGGCGGCAACCTACCGACTGTGAAAATTGACAATTATGAATCTGCTAAATTGGCCGCAGAGCACCTGCTCAAATTGGGGCATAAGAAATTGGGACAAATCTGTGGTCCCTTGAAAGATCAGGTCTTTCGAGAACGAACCCATGGGTTTTCAGATAAGGTGGCTCAAGCGGGTTTTGGAGACGCTGAAAGCTTAGTGCATATGCCTGATTTTAGTATCGAATCAGGGAGAGTTGCGGTTGCGCAACTCATGATGAAAACGCATCGACCAACCGCTATCTTCAGTCATAATGACGAAATGGCAATAGGAGCGATGTATGAATTGAAAAAAATGGGACTACGTATTCCTGAAGATATCTCCATCGTGGGGTTTGATGACATGTATTATTCACAAGTGGTGTCTCCCCCCCTCACCACGATCCGAATGCCCAAAAGGGCGTGGGGACGAACCGCATGTGATCTGCTCATTTCCCGAATTCGAGGGACAGCGACTAATAGTCGGGAGATTGTACTGTCCACCGAGTTTGTGATTCGTGAAAGTTCGGGGCCGTGCTTTTCATAAAGGCTCCCTCATGCCCCATTAGTGCATCCCAAAGGCTGCGTAACCATTAGTGAACCGTCAAAAGAAAGGAAGCAAAATAATGAATTGGGGAATTCTTGGATGTGGAAATATAGCCAGAGCCATGGGAGCCGGTTTGCAGCATTGTGAAGGAGCTCACTTGGCAGCGGTGGCAGCACGGAACTTAAATCGTGCTCAAGCGTTTGCTCAGGAATATCATGCGACTCGGGCTTACGGTAGCTATGAGGAACTTGTAGCCGATCCTGAAGTCGATGTGGTGTATATCGCAACGACACACAATTTCCATGCAGAGCAAATGAGGCTGTGTTTAGAACATGACAAACATGTGTTGTGCGAGAAACCGCTCACTATCAATGAATCGCAAGCCCAAGCTATTTTCAATTTGGCACGCGAACGTCAACGCTTTGTAATGGAAGCAGTATGGAGTCGTTTCCTGCCTGGCTTTGTGAAAATCCGAGAATGGCTTCGCACCGGGCGTTTGGGAGAAGTGCTGTATGTGCACGCTGAATTTGGATTTGCTGCCGACTATGATCCCAACGGACGTTTGTTCAATAGGGCACTCGCCGGAGGTTCATTGTTAGATGTCGGAATTTACCCCATTACTTTAGCAAAAATAGCATTTGGCGAATACCCTGCTCAAATTCAAAGCACCCTACACATTGGGGAAACCGGGGTGGATGAGCATGGCGCTTATTTATTAGAGTTTTCCAAACGTCGCACTGCCACATTGGGCGGTTCTTTCCGGTTCGACCAGAGCCGAATTGCAACCATTTGTGGCACGGAAGGCATCTTGCAGTTCGACAATTTTTTTCACCCAACCGAATTAAAATTGTTTCCCAAACGTGGAAAAGCCGAAGTACACCCTGTGCCTTATGAATCCTCCGGATTTCAATTTGAAGCCGCTGAAACCATGCGTTGTATTCAGGAAGGGCGCTTGGAAAGCCGTGTGATGCCGTGGCAGGAAACGCTTGAAATGATGCGCATCATGGACACCATTCGGGATCAAGCACAATTCAAGTATCCGGAAGAATGAGAGCATTCCTTTTACTTTTCATAAACCAATGATAATTTTTTCAACAGAAGCGCAAGTTGTTGCTGTTCTTGTTCCGACAGGGCTTCAAGCAATTTCGTTTCTGTTTCAATATGCGTATTGACGCTTTGATCGACCTTTTCTCTTCCCGCCTCCGTTAAAAGAATAAGGGTGCCTCTTCGATCTGCCGGATCAGGCATGCGCTCGATCAATCCCCTTTCTTCCAACCGATCCAGTCGATTGGTCATGGCCCCAGAAGATAGCATAATCGATTTGAACAATTGCGTCGGGGTTTGTTGAAATGGCGCTCCCGACCGACGAAGCGTTGCCAATACATCAAACTCCCCTACCGTCAAATCTGAATTTTGAAGATTTGCTTTCAGAGAAATTTCCATATGATTCCGGATTCGATACAGGCGACCGATCACTCCCATCGGTGAGACGTCTAAGTCTGGTCGTTCCCGATTCCATTGCTCGATGATTCTGTCCACATGATCTCGCTCCATAGTTCTCCTTACCTGTTGTTGAAAGTGTCTTCACCTAAAGACACTTGACATAAACAAAAAATACCGCAATATTGAATTTATCTTTATTTAAAGATTCTTTTTATTAAGAACATTGAAATTAAGATTCACATATAAAAGAATACTGAAATCAAGAATACTGAAATCAAGAATACTGAAATCAAGAATACTGAAATTGAAATCCATCGAGCCTAGCCCAATGCCCGTTAGGTGAAGCTCGACGCATTGAATTGATACCCATTGACATTATTGGAGGAAAAATGAATCCAAGCACTTCGCAGTCGATGACTCATGTACATGGCATGATGTTGTTGACCATAGTATTGGCATCTAGTTCGTTTCCAGTAGGAGCAGCAATCACCCATGCGTTAGAACCCGCCGTATTGATGTTTTTGCGGTTTGTGCTCGCTGTGCTGTTATTTGCCCCCTACGTTTTTATAAAACATGGGTGGAAGTTGCCCACTTGGCAAGATTTTGGACGATATGCCACCTTAAGTGTGCCTTTAGTCATCTTTTTCTGGTGCATGTTTGAAAGCCTACGATACACAAGCGCGTTGAACACAGGTGCCCTTTATACCATTGTTCCTGGAATTACAGGGCTATATGCCTTTTTGATCAATCAAGAAAGGATTGGAAGACGTCGCACACTTGGATTGGCTCTGGGAATTCTGGGAGCGCTCTGGATCAATTTTCGAGGAGATTTGGAAAGCATGATCCAGTTTGAATTCAATCGAGGGGATTTAATTTTTTTGGCAGGGTGCTTTGGTATGGCGTTGTATAATCCACTAGTAAAACGTTTGTATCGCAATGAACCGTCGGAGATTATGACATTTTGGACCTTGTTTACCGGAAGCTTGTGGCTCGGAGTGCTGTCCGGCTCTAGGGTATGGGATGTCCAATGGGCAGAAGTGGAACTCACCGTATATGGAGGCGTGCTGTATCTAGCCTTCTTCTCGACATTGTGTACATTTTTTTTAGTGCAATACAGCACGGTTCGTTTGGGAGCGACGAAAGTGGCTTCCTATACCTTTTTGACTCCAATCTGCGTACTCCTGATTAATGTTTTGATTGGAAAAGGAACTCCCGCATGGTTGACACTACCCGGCATTTTGTTTGTGCTCCTAGCCATGCTGATCATTCAACAAGATACAACAATCTTGCGGCAGCTTAAATCAGCACGTTAGGAATCATACTGACCAAACAGATGCAAGGTATCCCAGATGATATTGTGCAGGTTGAAAATGTTGAGTGGCTTCAGGAGCAGTCCATTTGCTCCAATACGATGGACCGCTGCCTCATTATTGGGGTCAATCGAAGTAAACAGCAATGGTAAGAGCTGGTATTCTTGTCGACTCCGGAGCTTTTCTCCAAGCGACAAACCGCTGATCTCGCCGCCAATTTCCACAGATACAATGATCAAATCGGGTTGGAAACTTCGCTTCATGAGAAGCTCTAAACATTGCTGGGCTGTAGGGACGGTTTGAACGTAATAGTGGCGAAATGTCAGATAACGTTGCAGCAGATCGGCTTGTCGTTCGTCATCTTCCACAATGAGAATTTGCCGTTTGAAGGGGCGGTCCGCATCCAATAACGATTTTCCCCATTCTAAGGGGTCCCCATCGCTGATCTGCTTGGAACCTCGGGCGTTGATTTCTTCCATCATGAGACCCAATCCATTGGCAGCATTGGAAATATCCTGGGCGATTTCGAACAGTGTATCGAAATGTTGAACATTCCTTAAGGCACTTGGATTGGAATGACGAAATTTGCGGAGGTAGGAACGGCAACGCCCCGATGTTTCTTGAATGATTTGTGGCAATTCGAGAGAGATCACCGATTGTGCCAATTCCCGGCTGCATGTGTTAACGGCCAATGCCACCTGTCGAGAGGAACGATGGGTGTTGGAAAGCAGATCTTGAATCAACACATTCAATTCCCAGGTTTCTTGTTCTTGTTCACGAACGCCTTCAATCGTTTTCTCATAGCTTTTTAATAATTGTTCCACCGCATTTTTAGCCGATTCCAGCCCATTCATCATACGATTGAACTGCTCAGACAAAAAACCAATTTCATCACGTGTGGTGATCGGAATTCGGATCGAAAGATCTTGTGAATCTTGGATTTTTTGGATGCTGTTGAGGATTTGCTGAATTGGCCCCGAAATGTGGAAGCGAACGAAAAGAGAAAACACAATGCCCGCCAAAATAAGACAAAGGACTGTGACTGCCGCCGACGTGAAAATCGTATTGAGAATGCGTTCATCCACCACATTGTTGTCGAATCCCACCACAATAAAACCCTGTTTATGATTGCGGTGAATCACAGGGATATACACGTCATAGCTGGAATCCCTTGCGATGACACTGATTCGATTGTTTTGTGCGATGTCCTGCTGTGAGAATTGAGGCAGTGCTTGGCCAATCTGCGCTGGAGCCGAGTGAGATAAAACAGTTCCTTCCAAGGTAATGACCCCAACATGATTGAGCATTTGGTTGAAACGCCCGTCTAAATAAATGCTGCTGATCAATTCGGTTTGCTCTTGGCCGATTTCTTCAAAGGAGGCTTTCCAGTCCATTGCGGTGAGGATTTGTTTTTCAATCATCAAAGCGGTGGCTAAACCATTGGTACGCATGTCCTCCAGCAAGTCCTGATAATGACGGTAAGTGCTCACGACAGTAACGAGGAGTACGGAAAGCATCGACATCGTGCATACTAAGGTTAAGCTTTTTCGAAATATAGAAGTTGTAGGTAAATTTTTCATAGCGTGATTCCTTTCAATTCAATCAATGGGTATGCGGGCAATCACCTCATCAAGTGAACTTTTTTGAACCGTTAAATTATCCATTTAACGCACAGTCTATCTGTAAAGATTAGGTATCATCCCTAGCAGATCATTTAATCAAAAGAAAGAATAAATCGATTTTCTGTATAGGGAAGATAGGTCACGGGAGCAATCCTTTCTCCTGAAGCCAAGCGGCAACGACCTGCTCCACGGATTTTTCAAGTATGTCAACCTGATAATTGAGTTCGATCATTTCTTGATTGTTGAGATGAGGAACCAAGTTTTGAACAAGCGACACAAGATGAGGGAACCTCTGGACGGTTTCCAAACGAAGAACCGGAGCTGGGTTATATTTTGGAAAAAATGCACGATTGTCCTTTAAGGCAATGAGTCGAAATTTTTTAATCTGAGGATCGGTCGCATAGCCTAAGCCGATGTGCACCTGACCTCGATTTAATGCGCCATATACGCTGGAATGGGGGACAAATTGGATGCTATTTTTCGGGACGCTAAACCCGTATTGTTTTTCCAGCTCTTTCAAACCATCCGTACGCTTTGTAAAATCATTGCCCAGTCCAAAAACGATGGGTTCAGTGCGTGTTACGAGGCCTTGCAAATCCTGAATTGTGTTCAATCGATGTTGCTCTACGAAGGATTGTGGAGCAATAAACACCCACGCATTGTTTACTGAAGCTTTAGCCAACCACACAATTCCATTGGCTTGATCTAAGCGTTTCACCGTTTCATGGAGCAAGTTGGCATTGGTGGCGATTTTTTTATCTTTGCCGCTGAAAAAATTGCGATAGGCGGTGCCTGTGTATTCCCAGTAAATATCAACGTCACCGGTTTCCAAAGCCTTCCGCAGTAAAGGCGTTCGTAAATTCCGTTTTTCTTTCACTGTATGCCCTGATTTTTGAAGTAAGGTACTGAGCATTGAACCCAGAATATATTGTTCTGTAAATGTCTTGGCTCCGACAACCAAACGCTCCTTTCCCCACACCGGTAGGCTTAGGCAAATAGTCAACCACAACATCCCTATGACTTTCATATCACTCCTTTTTTTCTAAGTTGTTGAATGTGGGTTGGATCATATCCTAATGCGGTCAAAATTTCATCGGTATGCTCGCCCAACTGAGGAGAAGCCCGATATAGACGCGCAGAAGCGGTGTGGAGTTTGACTGGAAACCCTGGCATCTGGATGGAGCCGGTAGGCTGTTTTGACTCTAAGATCATTTCTTGATGCAGGACCTGTGGATCGGAAAAGGCTTCAGACAAGTTGTGTATGGGAGCACAAGGGATGTCATGAGCATGAAATTTTGAGATCCAATGCTCCCGCGTGAATGCTCCGATCTTATCCTGAATGAGTTTGTTCAAGGCTTGTCGGTGTTGACGGCGTGACGTGTTGTCATGAAATCGGGCATCGGCAATCAAATGGTCGAGTTGGAGCACATGGCATACAGTAGGCCACATGTTGGGGTCACTGGGAGCTAATCCCAAAGGGCCGTCTTGTGCTTCGTACACACCGTACGGAGCGACAATCAGATGGTCATTGCCGGTTGGAGCGGGTTGCTTGCCAGTGGCAAAAAATTCCCCTGAGGCAAAGGTGAATAGGCTCATGAGTCCATCCACCAACGCGGTTTGTACTTCGTTGCCAAGGCCGGTAGTGGAGCGATGGTGCAAAGCCGTGACGATGCCAAATGCCGAGTACAAGCCCGCCACGGTATCTCCGATGGGGATACCAGTGCGCAGAGGGCCAGAGACTTCGGTTCCGGTTAAACTCATCACCCCCGAAAGTGCTTGGGCAACAAAGTCAAAGGCAGGACGGTCTCGATAGGGACCCGATTTTCCAAAACCACTCACCCCCGCATAAATCAAAGCAGGATTGAGGGTTTTCAACGTGTCGTAGCTGAGTTGTAGACGCTCCATCACGTTGGGGCGAAAGTTTTCAATCACCACATCACTGGTTTTGACCAACTCTCGAAAAATGGCCTTGCCAGGTTCCGTCTTCAGATTGAGACATAGGCTGCGCTTGTTTCGATTGAGATTCACAAAATAGGGATTCTCTCCATTTTTCAACATCCCAATACGCCGTACTGGATCTCCGGTTTTGGATTCAATCTTAATGACATCGGCTCCAAAATCAGCGAGTAGCATGGAGCAAAATGGACCGGATACAAAACGTGACAGGTCCAAGACTTTTATTCCCGTCAAGGGCATCAGGCCTCATCGCGGAAAAAGTTGAATGGAATCGCCTTCGTGGATCTGAAGCGCTTGGGCCACTTCATGAGTGATCGTGACGGTTTGGTTCAGGTTGTGTTCGAGGGGGCCTAAACATGCACGATATGGTATTCGGTTATTACTCATGTAAAACCAATCTGCGGACAGTGTGTCGCGAACTGCTTGGACAGAGGCCTTCCGGACTTTTCGTATCGGAAGGATTTGACCGAAATCGGCTTCGACAATGGGCGCTCCCGAACTGTAAGCCACTCGATGACGATAAGTGAATCCATACCGCTGGATCAGCCGGATCTGGGATTGAGATTCGGGATGAGCCTCCCCAATCACTGATTGTGTTTCCGGTGATAAAGTAGAAAGATAGATGGGACCTATTGGAAGGAGTTTCCGAATTTCAGATTCGAGGCCGCTACGAATGGCAGCAAGATAAGCAGGGTAATCCCAATCTTTGACAAAATGGCTGAGACAGTTTTGCCAGAATGGATTCTTTTGTTGTGCATCATAAACTCCTCGCAATTCCCCAACAACCCGATTGGCAAAACGCCGAGGAAAGGCGGCCATAAAGAGGAGTCGGCCAATCGTCAACAAAGGGCTGATGCGCTTTCCTCGGTATTCTGGAACAATAAACGAACCGCTCAGTTCCGAAGATTGGCTCGCGTCATCTACTAAATGAAGGGATGCTACCTTTTTGCAGATTCCCAAAGCTTCCGACTGCTTATGCTCAAACCGGAGTTCATAATAGAAAAACGGATTCCCATGATTCACCAAAGCATGAACCTTTGAAAAACCAACGATTTTTTGTTGAGCTAGATCTTCCAGAATAAACACATAAGTTGCTTTCTGAGGTTTTTGTGGATTCGAGAAAAAGCTATGGTGTGACTCTCGAAGCATTTGTTGCAATTCCAATTTCTCTGTTTGAAACCTTCCATTGTTGCCAGGCCCCAAACGAGGTATCAATTGCGCAAGGCCATTCAGGTCTTGAGGATCGATTGTTCGAAATACGATCATGAACTTTGTTCTTATTCACTAAGTTATAGAAAAATGTTCAGTGTTTACGACCAATAGATGAGATCGCCAGCGGGTGTTTGCCCCAAAAACATTGCCATTGTGATTCGAGGTTCTGAGCTGGGAACAATGTAATGATAATTGAAGGAATGGAACAAAATGGCTTCCCCGATAGCCGGTTTCAAACGGACGGATTCCACACCCTCCACTACAGCCCAATCGAAATACCCCTTGGCATCCACAAACTGGTCGTCATCGGGTTCCCATTGTTTATCATAAATTACCAATTCGCCTCCGTGTTGCGGGATTTGCAAATACACATTCCAACCCAATTGCGAAGTAACGTGAGCAATCTGCCAATCAGAGGGCATCTTACGAGGAGCTGAATCGTTGTGGAGCAAGGGGGCCGCTCCAAACCGTGCTGCTCCTGCGAAGTAGTTCCCTTCTTGATCATCATGAGCGACTTGCAAGGTCATGGATGTTTCCCTTCTGACACATTCCACAAATGTTTGGATTGGATCGTTGATGGTGCTGAACAGCAATTTTCGGATTTCACGATGCCTTTGAGCGGTTGCAAAATACGCTGCTTTTCCTTGGTTGCGATATTCGTAATAGCTCGGTCCAAAACGCTGTACTGCATGAGTAGGGGTATAGTGGGGTTTGCGAAATCCTATCTGTTCGAGTCCGACGACAAGCTCATGACAGTCCCGGGCTGTGATCAGGTTGGGAAGCCGGATTGCTGGAAGCTCATTGTGCAATAAGGCAGCGAGATTGGAGGCATTCAACGAAAGGCTTTGGTCGTGTTTCCAAGAGGGCTGTGGCATCAATGTCCTCTCATTCCACAATGATGGTCCAACTGCCCATATACGGGCCTTGCCATCGGCTGAGTTTTTGTGAGGTTTTGGCGCCCGGTGGAACGAACCAATCTGGGTAAACCGTTTGCTGCATGATCTGTTGCTCCAATCCCAACTGCACGGACATGTTTTGCACAATCATTTGGGGTTGGCATGCTTGGATGAGTCGTTCAATCGAATCCAGCTTCCAAGCCGCTTGTTTCAAGAGTGAGTACTCAGGGTGATTGCTGAACACAAATGGAACGATCAACACAACGACTCCATGTACAGGCCGAACGGATTGCAGAGCCTGACGCAAGATTTGCAAATCATCCACTTTTGCACGAGTTGTTCTATGCACACTATTGAATAGCAACCCACACAGCATGATCACTTCCCAATGGGCAGCATCTCGAGCACTGTTTTCCAAATAGTCCAACACATCGGATTCGATGAACTGCCGATGAGGGTAAATTTGTTGGCAATACCGTAAGGCATCCGCATTGTGATCGACTCCTAAATACTGGCAATGCCGGGGCAAATAACGCAATAAGGCTCCACTTCCGCAAGCCAGATCAAGCAAAGTGAGTTTTTCTCCAAAACGTTGTGTCACAAAGGAAGTCGCTGGTAGGTATCGCGAAGCATTTTCTGGGGCCTCGAAATAAGCATAGAAATCGGATTGCCACTCCTGAGCAAGATCGTGAGCTTCAAAATGAGCTTCAAAACCAATCGGAGGGTTTGAGGATTCTAACATATTTATCTCTTTCAGATCCTTAATTTTATAACTAGAAAAGAAGATGAAAAGAGTGATTTTTTTCGAAACCTAACATTAATTTTTTAAAAGATCCATATGTTTGATAAACGAAAATATCAGTAATCAATTTTGTAAAAAAATAATAATTTCAGTATTTTAAAAAATAATATTTTTTTTAAAAAGTGAGGAATTTTAATGATTTTTTATAGTGATACTTTATTTGAAATCTATCTATTTGAAATCATTAAATTTTAATATATTTTTTGATTTCGTTTAGCGTACATATCTGATTGAGTTTAGTGAAAATTAAAAATATTACGAACGTATCTGTGAGTAGCCAGACCGTAGGAGTGCTTCGGCAAGGAAAAGGAGGATTAAGCAGAGAAAGTTTGTTGCGGCAACCAAATGGTCATAGTGGTCCCTTCGCGGAGTCGGGAGTCGACTTCAATTTTCCCATGATGCCGATTGATAATATTGAATGAAATGGAAAGGCCCATGCCCGTTCCTTCCCCGGACGGCTTGGTGGTAAAGAACGGATCAAAAATGCGTTTCAGGATGTTTGGCGGAATACCACACCCCGTATCGCGAAACCGGATTCCCCAATGGCTGTCTTGTTGAAGTGTTTGCAAGTGCAGCTGGCCTTTTGTGGAATCACCTGTTTTGGCCTGCCGGGTCCGAATTGCTTGGCAGGCATTGACCATCATATTCATAAAAACTTGATTGAGCTGAGCAGGCCAGCATTCCAAAACCGGCTCCACTCGGAAATCGCACTCGAATTCCACCGAATCGCGATATTGGGTTTTGATCAAGCGCAACGTAGACCACAATCCTTCCACAATGTTTGCTTGCTTTTTTTCTGCCTCATCCAGTCGAGAAAATGTGCGCAAGTCCGCAACTATGGTGGTGATCCTTTGACAACCTTCGGAGACATCTCGTAAACCGCTTTCCAGTCGATGGAATTCATCAGAAAATGCTTCATTGATTTCTGAATCCGTATCGTCTTCGAGTAACTCAAATAAAAAGTATTTGAATTGCTGAAGGTCCTCTTTCAATTGGCTGACCCCCAAATTGATAAAATTTGAGGGATTATTGATCTCATGGGCCACGCCTGCCACTAAGATTCCTAAACCTGCCATTTTTTCAGCTTGGATCAACTGGGCTTGTGCGTCTTTCAACTGGTTATGCTGGGTTTCTAGACGTTGTAATGACTCTTGTAGTTCTTGGGTTCGTTTTTGAACTTGGTCTTCTAAACTGAGATTGATTCGTTCCAACTCTTTTCGAGTGTCCAACAGCTTCTCAATCATCGCATTGAACGATTCTTCCAGTACCTTCAATTCGTTACGTCCAGATGTCTCTAACTGTGCTCGTGACGTTTCTAAATTTTCCAAGGCGAGCTGCCGTGTCAGTGAAGTCAGGGTGGATAAGGGACGACTGAGCAAACTCCGACTGATCCACAAAAAGATTGCCCATAAGGCTAGGGTTTTGATCACTGCGTTGATGATCAAGAACAGAAATCCCCATTGGACCTTCTGAAACACAATTTCATTGCTGGAATATAGAGTCACCTTTCCTTGTGGGGCGTGTTCCCCAGAATTTTTGTTGTAGATGAGAGGAAATGAATAGCCAAATAGCTTGGAAAGCCCTTTAACGGATTCCTTCGGGCGCGAGATACCATCTTGCCCCGTTGTCATGAGTTTTCCTGCTTCTTCGGTCATTACAAAGCCTGCTTGCGCTATGGTTTCTTTGGTGATGTCTTCCACCTTCACCCCCACAATGCTGTTCATGGTGATCATCCCGTCTAAAGTCGATTGCAATTGATCCCGATTGAATTCCCACAACGCACGGGCCAATCCCGGTTCAAAGGTTTGTTGCATGCCCTTCAGATCTTCAAGAATGCCATCTTTGGTGCGGTAATACTCCACGACCATATGGCTCGCCGTGACCAAAAATGCGACCAGAAAATAGAGAGAAAACACGACCTTGAGCAGCGTGGTCGCAATCGAATCTTTGATGGGTACAATTGAATCGGTGGCAAGAGTGCTAGGGGTGGGTGCAATTGAATCTTGATACATGGTTCCTCCTCATCCATACAAAATTCGTTTCGACAGGGTGGCTCAGTGCCCTTCCTTAAAATTGCTGCAATATTGCGTTTAAGCTGAAATCGTAATGAGTCAATTCCGGATTGTGTACCTTCGAAAATTTTTTGAAATCGATCGCTTCCCAATTTTGGTCCCCAAATTTTTGCAAGTAGTCTTGGACGTTGCTAGCGGTAATCGCACTCATCTTGGTACGCATTTGCAAGGTTTCTTCAGCAAAATCTTTTCCCTGAAAGTAGTCATGTAACAACACCATTACCCAACCGCCTTCCATAAAATGGCCTCCGATAGAAACTAACATGTGCCCAGCTCGAATGGATTCCAAAGCCTCTTGAGTCCAATCCACTCCGCCCGTGATGAGTTCTTGTCCAGGGGATAATCCGAGTTGTTGAGCTCCCGTCACGACCCCCAGTGACATCGGGTCGTTCGCCGCCCAGACGGTCGTGGTTTCGGGATAACGTTTGAGTAAAAACAAAAACTTTTCATGCGCCAACTTCTGCTGCCAATCTCCAGGAACCACACGGTTCAAGGTCACGTCATTCCGCGCTTTAATGGCTCGACGCAATCCGTTTACCCGCTGAATGGAGCCACCGTCTGATATAATTCCAGAAATTCCGGCGAGCCGGACTTTTCCGTCGGGCCCCACATGACCACGTTGTTTGGCAATATCAATCAGTTGGTTGGCCAAATCGAATCCGGCTTGCTCATCATCAGGGAACATTTCGCCAATCCAGTACTGGTACTTTTGGCGAGGGATTCCTGTTTTCATGTGATCCACACCGGCATTCATTAAAAATGCAGGAATCTGCGCTTTTTCGGCAACTTTGATCAAGGATTCCCCATTCTGCTTAAAGCTCTGAAAAACAACGGCATCCACAGGATTCTTCCCCGAAGTGGCTCGCTGGAGTTGTTGGCGCATCTTGCCTCGATCATCATGGGCATAATAGACACGCAATTCGATTCCTAAATCATGCCCGGCTGCCCTCATAAAGCTTGCTACCAACGGCCAAAAGCTATCGTCTTCCGAATGGGGTGCAAATAGAGCCACCTGTTTTTTTTCTAAGGGCGACGCATTGTCATTTAGTGAGTGTGCCTGAGCATTTCCCATCAAGCCAAACGCAATGAAGCTCCATAAAATTATAGCCATAGATCGAGCTGGAAGCCATGACGACGTTGATCGAACTGGAAGCCACGATGTCGTTGATCGAACCGGAAGCCGCGATGTCGTTGATCGAACCGGAAGCCATGACGTCGTTGAAGGAGACTCGTGCAAAATGGCAGGTTTCCCATGATTTTTCATATGCCTCCTTGATGATTGATGTAGTGATTCACTTTTAGCAGTGCAGCAACGCTTCCTGACTCAGTAATCTCTCCTTTCAACACCATTTCCACGGCTTCTTGCAGAGGAACCCATCGCTGAACTAGGTCCTCCTCGGGTTCTGGTTGAGGAGGATGAATTGTCAATTCGGTCGCTAAAAACAAATGAGTGACATCGGTGGTCACGCCATTGCTGTTATCCACTGTGCCGAGTCCGGCCCAGTTTTGCGCCAATACCCCAGCCTCTTCTTCTAGCTCTCGGTGGGCAGCCCGTAAGATGACATCTGGCATAGAGCGAGTATGTTGCGCTTCTGGATTAGGACCAGAAGCATGTGCCGACAGAGCATCCTGTTCGTCAGCAGCACCAGACGGAATTTCCCAAGAATATTTGTGATGAGTGTAACGCCACTGTCCTACCAAGACGACTTCGGTGGAGTCATTCAATGCGACGACAGCCACGGAGGGTGAGATTTCCACCACACCGTAGATTCCCGGTTTACCATCTGGGCGAATCACTTGGTCTTCACGAACACGAATCCAAGGATTTTTATAAACCAAACGGGTAGTTTGAGTTTTCCAGGGATTTCTCATTTGATTTCAGTTGAGAGAAAGTTGATGAGTTGGGGTGATTGTGTATCAGAAAGTTATACAGCTAGCTCTGGTTGGGCTGTATCCTTGTCCATACATAGAGACCTGCCTCGCTTTTTACAAGTCTCACTAGGTCGTCAGGGGGTTTCAGATAACGGAAGAGGGAACAAGCTGGCTGGAAGAGCCAAGCATCCCACTCACAATTGGGAAAGCTTGGCAGGATCGGGTGGATTATTGTGCGTTTAAGTATTCAGCAATTTGAACAGCATTTAAAGCGGCGCCTTTAAAGAGTTGGTCGGCCACGACCCAAAATGCGAGACCATTTTCAGTAGAAAGATCTTCTCGGATACGCCCAATATAAGTATCGAAGGTTCCAGAAACTTCCAAGGGCAGCGGGTAACCCCCATTTTCATGGGAATCTTTCACCACAATCCCTGGTGCATTCTCAAACAACTTGCGAGCTTGAGGAACCGTGAGTTTCTTTTCCGTTTCCACATTGACCATTTCCGAATGGGATCTCAAAACAGGGACCCGCACACAGTTCGCAGTAATCTGCATGTCTGGAACTGACATGATTTTTCGGGTTTCATTGATCATTTTCATTTCTTCTTTGGTGTAGCCATTCTCTTGGAAGACATCGATATGCGGTAGCACGTTGAAAGCAATTTGTACTGGAAAGGCTTTGGCCTCTAAGGCTTCACCAGCAGCATAGGCTTTCACTTGATCAATCAACTCTTGCATTCCCGCAGCTCCCGCCCCAGAAACCGCCTGATACGTAGAAACCACCACACGCTTGATGGTGGCCACTTGGTGAATGGGGTTCAAAGCAACAACCATTTGGATGGTGGAACAGTTTGGATTGGCGATCAAGCCCTGATGGGTTTTTGCGGCTTCAGGATTCACTTCCGGGACCACTAGAGGCACATTTTCTTCCATACGGAAAGCGCTACTATTATCAATCACGAGAGCTCCAGAATCGACTGCATGGGGTGCAAATTCTTTACTCCGGGAACCTCCGGCAGAAAACAGAGCAAGGTCCACTCCTTTGAAGGATTCGGTAGTCAATTCTTCCACCACCAACTCTTCGCCTTTGAACTCGATTTTTTGACCTGCAGATCGGGCAGAGGCTAACAATTTCAAACTTTTGAGCGGGTAATCCCGCGCATCCAACAACTTGATAAATTCGGTGCCCACGGCTCCGGTAGCCCCGACAATTGCAACATGTTGGCTCATAAGCAACCTATCTCAATGGGTGAAAGGTTAAATGAACAAGGTTTGTGGAAACCACGAGAAATGGCTCCCATAAAAGGAACAGAGAGCAAAAGTATCACTAAAATTGCGAAAGGAAAAGATACCCATGAAAAGGCTTGATATCATGCCAAGGCTCATATATTAATTTCCGTTTTTACATCTAATTTTGACGTATCAGGAAAGGTGTCCGAGAGGTCGAAGGAGCACGCCTGGAAAGCGTGTGTACGTGTGAGCGTACCGAGGGTTCGAATCCCTCCCTTTCCGCCATGAGTCAGCCCCACAAGCATTCGTTTGGTTGAGTTCTGCGCAATCGAAAGTTTCGAACCGTGTCAGGTCTTAACGGAAGCAGCACTAAGATTCCGTAGATGTGCCGCAGAACTCAGCCTCCCAAGCATCCAGAAAACTTGACCTAAAAAACTCGGCATGTCTTATGTAGTTCTCGCCCGAAAGCTACGTCCCGCCCGCTTCGATGATCTCATCGGTCAAGAAACCATTGCTCAGATCCTCAAAAACGCCATCCTTTCCAATCGAGTTGCTCATGCTTTTTTATTCACCGGATCGCGAGGTGTGGGCAAAACCACTGCCGCTCGTATTCTTACTAAAGCAATCAATTGCTTGAATCCTCAAGGGGCTGATCCATGTAATGCCTGTGAGAATTGCATCGACATTCACGACAACGCTTCACCCGACGTTTTTGAGATTGACGCAGCGTCCAACCGAGGGATTGAAAACATTCGAGAGCTGCGCTCCAATATCAAGTTTGCTCCAGCAAAATCCAAATACAAAGTCTATATCATCGACGAAGCGCATATGTTGACCTTGGAGTCCTTCAATGCCTTACTCAAAACCTTAGAGGAACCTCCGCCCCATGTGAAATTCATCCTGGCGACTACCGACCCGCATAAAATTCCTCAGACCATAATTTCACGTTGCCAACGTTATGATTTTATACGCATTCCCATTAGCAAGATGGCCGATTATCTAGAGCAAGTGGTGGAAAAAGAAGGGATCCAACTTTCTCGCAAGGCGTTGGAATTGGTTTCACAACATGCCATTGGGGGCATGCGGGATGCGCTCACGGCTATCGATCAAGTGTTGAGCTACACAGGGGAATCGGCTTCCGATGAAGAAGTGGCTAAAACTTTAGGAATGATTGATACGCAGTCTCGTTTTCGATTGCTTCAGGCCCTACTAGAAAAAAATACATCTCAAGCAATGGAAGAATTTTTTCAGATGCAGCAACATGGACATGATTTCCAAGATATCCTGTCGGATTTGTTGCAATCGGTTAAAAATTTTTCGTTAGTACAAACATTTTCCCAAACTTCAGCCCCCCTGCCACCCACCTTGTTTCAAGATATTCCACAGGGTGATCTGGATCGATATCAAGCTTTAGTAACGAAGGTTTCACCAGACATCGTGCAACAAATTTTTCATGTCTTGTTGGAATTGGAGGAACGCATCAAGCGAAGTAGCCATGCGCAAATCTGTTTTGAAATGGCAATCATGCAAATCACAGCGTTGCAGCCATTGATTGGTATTTCGGAGCTACTCCAACAGGTCCAAACCTTGCGAAGTGGACAAATGGCAACTGGGGCTGTCGTTGCAGAAACCTCCCCTAGATATCAGCCGCAAACAGCGGGGGCTGGAGCAGTAGTCAAATTGAGATCGGAGTTGAACAAACAACCCCCAACGCCACAGACTCAACATCGTCCCATCACATCACAACCTTTGGCCCCTGCTCCACAAATGCCCAAGGCTCCAGTGGCACAAAGGCCTTCGACACCGAGACCGAAAAATGCTTGGGAGACTCCCCCACCGCAGTCTCAAACTCCCAAGCCTCAACCAGCTACTTCACGGCCGATTACAAAGAAGCAGCAACCTCCGGCCCCACATTTTTCTCAGCCTGCTAAGTCTTCTCAGGTCCCTGCATACGAACCTGTTTCAGACCCTAATCATGAACCCATACCAGCCCCTTATTATGAACCGATAACTGAGGAATCACCGCCTTCAAATTCCGTTTCTGTACCCGTCACTACTCCTGTATCTGCGTCTGAACCTACTAGTGCATCTGAACCTACTAATGCATCTGAACCTACTAATGCATCTGGGCCTGCCAGTGCATCTGCATCCGAATCTATGTTTACAGCTGAGTCGAAAACCGTTGAGACCTCGGAAACTTTTCCCCCAACATCGGAAATTTCTCATCCGTTTCAAATACCAGGCGAAACCTCACAACCTGAGTTGCCCACGGGCAAAATGCCTTCACCCGAATGGGAGGCATTTGTACAGTACCTGAAACAGCCGAATCCTAGATTGTGTAGTATTTTGAAACATGCGGTGGTATTGAATGAGAGTGATGACAGCTTGATTTTGGGGTTCAAAGGCAACAACTTTGCCGCGATGATGGATACCGAAAAGTTGCAGACCTTAAGTCAATTGGCTTCCCAGCACTACCAACACCCCATGCAGGTGGAGTTCGTTCCGGAGTCTTCCAAAGCTACGGAATTGCTCACGATTGCAGACAAAGAAATCATCGAAGAGGCTAAAAACCGGGAGAGGCGGCGCCAGATTCTTCTGGATCATCCCGCACTCGAAACCATCAAGCGATTATTCCCTGAATCGGAGATTATCGATATTGATCTCGATGATATAGCGGTTGAAGAAGAGCCAAAGGACGAACAATCTGAAGACAAAGTGTTTGTAGAATCCGAGGCAGAAAAACGATACAAAATGAGAATAAAGGAGCGATTATGTTAGATGGACCTATGGGAGATTTGCTTAAAAAAGCACAGGAAATCACTCAGAACATGCAGGAAAAACAAGAAGAACTGGCCAAAAAACGTGTCGATGTATCCGTCGGAGGTGAAATGGTCAAAATGACTTTTAATGGGAAGCAAGAAGCTTTGGCAATTTATATCGATCCGGAAGTGATCGATCCTGCCGATGTAGAGACGCTGCAAGACCTGATTTTGTCTGCTGTCAATGAAGGCATCCGCCAAAGCCAAAAGCTGATTCAAGAAGAGGTAGGAAAACAGTTTGGTGGGCTTAAAATTCCAGGATTGACGATCTGACCTAAGCCGAATTGGCTCTGCGTTTTAAGGACGCCGCTTGCGAAATCGTTCCAAGCGGTCACAATCTTGAAAATAACAAGTTTGCCTTGTTTGATAAAGCGGCTTCCCTTCATGTAAAAAATTGGGACCAAACGGTTCCAATTCCTCCTGATCCAGAAATTGACAAACCTGCCAAAATTCACACCGGCTCAATCTCTCGAGTTCTTCATCACTGAGATTTTGTGGAAACTTAGAGCGGGCAGAAGTGGGCAGATGGGTGGTTTGGCATCCCACAAGAATAAATAAGCTCAAAAAAATCCAAAGCAAGATCCCTCGCATATTTCCCTTCCTAGTTTGCTTGGTTTAGCGGGGTTTGTTGCGTTCGATGGCTTGAATGAACTGTAAATATTTGCGGTCATCTCGCGCATTGCTCCTGCGTTTGCCTTCTAAGATCTCCTTGTTTCGTGCATTGCGTTGTGCTTGTGCTTGTTCAACAGGCGTGGGTGGAGCGTCTTCCGGTGGAGGGGGCAGGGATGGAGGGGGGGTGCGTTCTGCTTTTTCTCCTCTTCTTTGGACATCCCGGTATCGATCAACATACGCTTGATGCAACTCCTGACGTCGTTTTTGTAGTGCAGCTTGCTTTTCCAAGATGCGCCGTTCTCGATCACGACGAATGGAGCCTCCAAAAAAACTAGCCGTATCCACCACTTCTTTTTTGGGTTTGCGTTTTGCTTGTTGCCTCAGAAATCTAGGATCTAGTGCCTTGGGACGTTTGTTTGTAGTCGCTTTTTGGCTGCCAGAACCGCCTGTAACATTTTGGGTTTGCGCTTGTGTGAACAAAGGCACCCCCAACAGGGTACATACCAGTATACAAAACATCGATTTTAGACAACGATTGGTCGAGCGCATGTCATCCTTGTATGAGGAAACACGTTTGTAAATATGGCGTGACGAAAAGTAAGGTTCGATTATTTCATATACTTCTTTAAAAACCTAGTATTCCCCATTAGATCTGCCTTGTGGTGAGAGTTTTGAAGAAAGCTATATTAAAAAATCTATTAATTAATAGATTTTTTAATCAATTAGTTTGAAAATTAAATAATCTTATGAAACGATACGCCCCATAAATGATGTGTACTGACTCGACTCAATATGAATTATTACTCACAAAACTTCGTCACATGAAAGGTCCTTGTCTCTGTGGAACGAAGCCGTGGTTTGTAAATGTTATAGGAGATTTTATGTTTTTACGGATAGGCATCTTTTTATGCACCAATCTCGCAATCATCGTGGTGTTATCGGCGGTGATGAGCGTGTTTGGTATAGGATCGTATGTAACGAGCCAAGGTTTGAATTATCAGGCCTTGTTTGTATTTGCATTGGTGATTGGATTCACAGGCTCATTCATATCTTTATTCATTTCAAAGTGGCTGACGAAGCGGACTTACGGCATCCATATTATCGAACAACCTAATTCCGATGCAGAAGCTTGGCTTCAGAACAAAGTAAAAGAACTTTCAAATCAAATGAAAATTGGCATGCCGGAAGTAGGTATTTACGAAAGTCCGGAACCCAATGCCTTTGCAACCGGCTGGAATCGCAATAATGCGTTGGTTGCTGTTTCTACCGGTTTGCTGGACCATATGGATGCCGATGAAGTGGAAGCAGTACTCGGACACGAAGTCGCTCACGTGGCCAATGGCGATATGGTCACCTTGGCACTGGTGCAAGGAGTCGTGAATACCTTTGTTGTTTTCTTCGCTCGGATTGCTGCTTACTTTGTGACGCAGTTCTTTAGCAGTGATGAGGAAGGAGAAGGGTTTTCTGGCTTGGTATACTTCGGAGTTTCGATTGTATTTGAGATCCTTTTTGGAATTCTCGCCAGTACGATTGTGATGTGGTTTTCCCGTTTTCGGGAGTATCGGGCTGATGCCAGCTCTGCAAAATATGTTGGTACGGAAAAAATGCGGCGTGCACTGCAACGTTTGAAGCAACTTCAGGAATTGCCCGCAGACACACGTGCTCCAGAAATGGCAACTATGAAAATTTCTCGTCATGGTGGCTGGTCCCGTTTTTTTTCGAGTCACCCACCCTTAGAAGACCGGATTGCTGCACTAAAGTAAACTTCTCCCTCCCTACTCTCTCTAGAGGCAACTGGGTTGTATCTCTTCGGAGATGCAGCCCATTGCTTCTTTAGATCTTGTCTCCCATCAACAGAAACCAAAATAACTTAAGCTCATCTTGAGTAAGGGAATGCAGGGCAGCACCTTTCTAGGCTAAGGATAGGTATTCTGCCCTACATGGAGGCTATTCACTCAAAAACCCCGCCCGCTCCATACTTCACATCCAAGTGGATAACTGTCGCCAAGCTCCTTTCGGACGAGTCTAACAAAATATTAACCTAGCTGTATTAAAGCTGGATGAACCAAAAATACGAGATTGATTAAATTTTGATGAGAAATTTATTAACGAAAAGTCGTTAGTTCTTTTTCCAAGAGTGCACGAATTTTTTGTTTTTTGCTGGGAGAGTAATGGTCCCAATTTTCTGCTAAACGCTTGGAAACAGCATCCCAACGCTGATCTAAAGTGGGTGGTGTCGCAATCTCGATAGATTCAATCAAAGGTGTTGAAGTTGTTGGCAACGTCAACTCAATCAGCTCTAAGGAAGGAGCGGAGACATCAGAGGCCGTGAGTTCAATCGATTCAATCAGCGGAGCAGCAGATTCCGGAACAAATGTAAATGCTAATGAAGACACTTGTTCATCATGGCTTTTATCTTCATTTTCTCCGTTGTTCTCGGTTTCTTGTTCTTCCTCGGTTCCGTCCTCAGCCTCCTCTTGTTCTTCCTCGGTTCCGTCTTCAGTTTTCTCTTGTTCTTGCTCTTCTTCCTCGGTTCCGCCCTCAGTCTCCTCTTGTTCTTGCTCTTCTTCCTCGGTTCCGTCCTCAGTCTCCTCTTGTTCTTGTTCTTCTTCCTCGATTCCGTCCTCGTTTTCTTCTTCAGCTTTCGTTTCTATTTCGGTTTCTTCCGTGCCTTCGCTTCCTAGCTCAGATTCTTCGCTTTCTTCTGGGGCTTCGCCTTCGATTTCGCTTTCTTCGTGTCGTTCTTCGCTTTCGCCTTCCGATTTTCCTTGTTCCTGTTCTTCACCTTCCGATTTTCCTTGTTCCTGTTCTTCGCCTTTGGTTTCAACTTCGTCTCCTGATTCTTTTGCTTCGCTTTCTTCTGTAGCTTCTTCTCCAGGTTCCCGTTCCTCGTTGATTTCTTCACTCGGAATGCCTTCGGTATCTGTGGCATTTTCTTGGGCAGAACTAATGGCAACCGGACGAGACGTTAAAATGCGTTCAGCAAAATTGATTTCAAACTGGTACGTTTTTCCTTCGCCTTCGACATATAGTTCGAAGTTCCAACCGTTGGCATGAAGGGAATGGGTTTCGCTATGGGGGGAAGGTGGGGTGTTTGGGTGGCGTCCGAAATCTTCACTCCAATGAAAATCTCCAATTTTGAAATCGTGCCAGCCTGCGGGCATAGCTACCTGTAGAATCCAACGACCTTCATGGATTTCGTGGAATTGGTAAGATGGATTGGTTTCCCATCCGTTGAACGTTCCTCTTAAAAACCAAGGTTGTGGCATGGTGTATTCCCCTCTTCGATGACCCTATTCGTAATTTTTGGATCGCTGCTTAGTGGATTGTTGGGATGATAAAAAAGTAGCATTGGGCAGCGATGAAATAGTTAAATAAGACAGTGAAAAAATGTCATTCAATTATCGATGAAATAGCTAAATTCGACTGTAAAAAAGCAATACTAAAATGGCGACAAAGCTTCTGAAATGCAAGAGCCTCAACTGATTGGGCAACCTAGTAACTACGGTTAAAAAATGCAAGGAGTTCTTCCGGGAGGCATCGGAGTTCTTTCTTGTAATCCCACAGCACTTTGGCTAAATACGAGGCGTTTGAAAGCTGTCCTGAATTCACACCGAAAATGATCGAGAAATCTTATGTTGTCAGTCACGAATTTGACCATGCAATATGGTCCTCATGTTTTATTTGAAAATGTAAATTTAAGTTTTGACCCCAATAAACGTTACGGCATTGTAGGAGCCAACGGTTCCGGCAAATCCACCCTCCTTCGTCTGTTTGCTGGAGAGGAGCGTCCTGTAGAAGGCGACGTGCTGGTGCCAAAGGATATCCGTCTGGGTGTGTTGCAGCAGGATCATTTCCGCTACGAAGCATGTCGTGTGATTGAGGCGGTGCTCCAAGGCAAACCCAAATTGTGGAAAGCACTTGAGGAAAAAGAACAATTGCTGGCTAAAGACACCACTGATGTGGCTATTGGGAACCGGCTAGGGGAATTGGAAGAAACGATTGCTGACCAAGATGGTTACAATGCTGAAAGCTTCGCAGCAGAGTTGCTTTCTGGCTTAGGCATTGCTGAAGAACAACATTGGGGACCCATGACTGCACTTTCAGGAGGTTTTAAGCTTCGGGTGCTGTTAGCTCAAGTTCTGTTTCAGGAACCGGATGTGCTCTTGTTAGACGAGCCAACCAACCATCTGGATATTGTTTCGATTTATTGGCTTGAACAATTCCTTAAAAATACATTCCAAGGCACCTTATTGTTGATTTCGCACGACCGCGATTTCATCAATGCCGTTTCTACCTATATTGCCGATGTCGATTACGACACGATCCAAATTTATAAAGGCAACTTTGATCAATTCATGGCCGCCAAAGACCTAGCGATGGAACAAAAACTCAAAGAGATTGAAAACGTGGAGAAAAAAATTGCCGAGAAACAAGCCTTTGTGGATCGCTTCCGCTACAAAGCGAGCAAAGCACGGCAAGCTCAATCTCGTGTGAAGCAGATCGAAAAAATGGAGATCCCTGATGTCAAACGTTCTTCCCGTGTGGCCCCGCATCTGAAGTTTGTGCAAAAGCGTCCATCGGGTAAAGAAGTATTGAACGTCAAAGAGGTTGGCAAAAGTTATGGAGGGAGACAGGTCTTGAAGGATGTGGATCTTACCGTGTTCCGTGGAGACAAGTTGGCCATTATTGGTCCGAATGGCATTGGCAAATCGACTTTGCTCAAAATCTGTTTAGATCTGGTGAATGCGGACCAAGGCTTCCATCAATGGGGACACGAAGCGCACATTTCTTATTTTGCGCAAGACCACAAATCTTCCTTTGCAAAAAAGATAAATGTCTATGATTGGCTATATCAGTTTGCGCCACAAGAAACGATTGGTCGGATTCGAGGGTTGTTGGGACAGGTCTTGTTTTCTAAAGATGAAGTGCACAAATCTGTGGGAGCACTGAGTGGAGGAGAAGGGGCCCGCTTGCTCTTTGCGAAAATCATGCTGGAGCAGGGCAATGTTTTGATTTTTGATGAACCTACTAACCACCTCGACGTGGAAGGCATTGAGGCTTTGGAAAATGCACTACGAGACTATGAAGGCACCCTCCTATTTGTAAGCCATGATCGCCGATTTGTTTCGAACATTGCTACACGAATCTTGGCATTGACTCCAGACGGGATACGCGATTTTTCAGGAACCTATGATGAATACTTGGAGCGATTTGGTGAAGATTACCTCGACCGCGAGCAACTTCGTTTGCATGCGAAAAAGCAGGCTGCGCGTTCCAAGCCCGTTCCGGAAACTTTATCTCATGAGGAACGTAAAGAATTACGTCGAAAAGTGTCTCAATTGACCAAAAAAACGGCACAACTGGAAAAGCAAATCGATACTCAGGAAAGTGAACTAGCAGCGATTGATGAAAAGTTCGGGGCTTCCGATTTTTATGCGACCACTCCCTCCAATCAAATCCAAACTTTGCAAAAAAACAAAGAACGTTTGGAAAAAAATCTTGCCGGTACCATGAAAGAATGGGAGCAAGCCGCCGAAGAATTGGAAGCTGCCAAAAGTCGATTAGACTGAGAATCAAGGCAATATCCGCTGCCTGGCTTCTGCGGATAACAATGCGCAGCGGGTGCTGCTCCTAAACCATTTATAGCGATGGCGTGAAAAAAAATCATAAGCCTCATTTCTGAAACGACGAGGAATGATTAGAAATGCCATCGCTAGCCTCCAGATTCCCCCCAATCCGATCAAAATTTGAAGAATGGCATCAGATTGCTGATGCTGCCCCATTGTATCGACTACTACGATGGAATTGAGATTCTTGGCGTTCCTCAGATACGATTGTGCCGTCTCGCCTTGGAGCGGAGCAAATTGAAATCGTTGGGATTGATCTTCTTGCACTACAAATTGAACCCACCGGTTGCAAGCAGCGCAATCGCCATCAAAAAAGACAATTGGACGGAGGGGATTGAGTCGGGCTTTTGGAACCGCAGAATCATCCGTCTGATTTTGCTTTGAGGACGCGCCCAACCATCGCGCATCGAAGGTGAATAAGTGGAGCATCAGCAACCCAAAGGTGAGATCAGCAAAATCAATCACTAAGAGAATACCAATATGCATTCCGACCATCGCGAACCATGCCCACTTCCGGGTTTGGGAATGGAAGCAAAACAAGAGGAATCCGACCTCTAGAGCCAAGACACTCCAAGTCAATCCTTGCAAGAGTTCATAGGGCAGTCCCAGCAGGAATTCACGGAACCACCAGTCACGAGCCAACGGATTTTCGAGTAAATGCTGCATGGCAGAACCATCCAACCAACTGGGGCTGCCCAATTTGTGTAAACCGCTCACCGTGTAACCTCCTGCCATGAGGAGCCAAGCCCCCCATATCAATAAAGTTGGCATCTTCCAGGACGCCGAAGCCAAATTTGAATCCAAAGAGAACTGGGTTCCTGCCGTCGAGTTGGAGTCGGAAGCTGAATTGGGATTTGAAGGAGGATTGGATCCCGAAGATCGGAGAGGAGACAAAGAGAGTGGTTCGCCGTTCGGAATTAAGGCTGAAGCGAGCAGCAACCATCCGACATATGGAATTCCTGGATTTAGGATAAAAACATTCCGGTTGAGCAAACAAGCCCAACCATACCACAGCAACAAGGCCACTAAGCGCCGGTTGATGCCACAGGTGAAGAGGAGGGCCAAGACAGTCAAAGCTCCCATAAACCCCATTGTCTCCGCAGGAGTATGCAACCAGTTCAGCACATTTGGAAAAATGATATGTGTGGGATTCAACATCGGGTTGGGTAGCATTCCTTGGCTACTGAACAATTCCGAGGCATAGGGAATCAGCATGGCAAAATGGATCAGCAGATACACTCCCAAACCGATGCGAAACAATGTGAATTGATAAGAGGAATAATTTATCGATTGCATGATACCTCCAATTTCCAAGTGGTTTGCGGTTGAGGGGTGGACGAGGTCACATGAATGATGGCGTGAGTCACGGGTTTTTCGATGCGGAAGTCTCGTTGCAACCGACTGCTTTTGCAAAAACCATAATGCAATACGCTCTGCCAGAGTTGTTTTTCAGAAGCTGATTGCAATGCAGGACCTCCAGCGATCGCCGCCCCATATACATTTCTGCGGTTATAAGGGCCGCTCAACTGGGAGTAAAAGGAAGGTGTGATTTGGTGAGTACTCTGGAAGCCGCCTTCCATATGAATTTCCAAATCGAAACGAGAGGAAAACGGCTCTGTGCCCCGAAAATGAGAAAACACCAACGGCAAAGGTGAGGCAGCAGTCGCAAATCCGATGCCTCGTAATACTTTTGAATCCGTAAAGTAGCCTACAAATTGGATCGTTCCGATAAGAATTAACGCCACATTCGCAGCCTTAAAAATCTGTTTGCGGGCTGCGGGAGAAAGACCTTTTCTTAATTTTCTAGCAGCTCCCACGGGGTTCACATTGCGAAACTTCAAGATATCCCAAAAGCGAGCCTCCTGCTCGGCCGTGAAGCCACAAGGGACATTAGCATTTTTAGGATTTTCGTAGGTGCCAAACAACATGTCCCAAAGAGGGAGGTCCGAAAAATTATTATAATGTTTGTCTTTGCGATGATGAATCCGGTGCATTTCCGGTCGCTGAAAAAAATATCCCAACCAGTGGGGTGTGCGGATGTTCATATGATAAATATACTCTCCCACTCCCGTGAAAAAGGTGAGCCACATCACTCCCTCCAAGGTGAGGCCCAACAAAGTATAAGCCAGGACACCCGTGATCAAAGCGTTGCATAAAATTTCCAGTGGGTGTTTGAAAAATGAAGTGATCGTTTCGATACGGCTCGCGCTGTGATGCAACTGATGCAAGCCTAACCAAAGCCAGTCCGAATCATGACGCCACCGGTGCCACCAATAGAATATAAACGTGGTGATTACATAACCAATCACACCTTCCACAAAGGCGGGCACCGCCTCTCCTAATGAAAATACACTCACTTGTTGGAACCACGTGTCCCACACAAGACCGCCCAATAACACGATCCCCAATTGTACCAAATTGATAAAAATAACCCGCGTCCACCAATAAGAAACTTTTGGCAAGACTTGGTCAGGAATGATTCGCTCTAAAAGCATAAAACCACCTCCTATTGCTGCAACCGTAAGAACCATAGTCACCTCTCCATATATATCGCCATTGCTTCATTTTGATCGAAATGAACAGTGCTCAATTAAAACCATCCATAGCCACGATGTACTGCGCTGTGAATATTTTTTACAAATGAACGATGCTCAATTAAAACTATTTGTAGTCACTGTGTCACGAAAAGTTTTCACTAAATAAACAGTGTTTAGAAAATACAGTTCATCCTAATTGAGCGTTGTTTAATTACTATCCCATAATTGAGCAGTGTTCAATAAAAATCTTTAATAAAATAGTTTTAATAAAAACCGGCGAGTCGACACTTGATTTTTCATTGACAGGTCAATCACAATTACAGTAGCTATAATTAAACAGTGTTCATTTTTAATTTTTTTGGAGAAATCAATATGGGACGACGCGGGGATCACACCCAAGACGAAATTCGAGAAATGGCGCTAAAAGCAGCAGAACAGATGGTTTGTGAGTCAGGCTATGCCAGCGTGAGCACTCGTAAAGTGGCCAAGGCGATTGGATACACAGTAGGCAGTTTGTATATGGTATTCCGCAACTTAGATGAAATCTTTTTTATGTTGAATGCCCGCACAGTCAAGTCACTGTATCTCGAACTGCACCGCCAATCGACTGCTCATACAGACCCCAAAGCCCAATTATTTGCCTTGGCTGATGGCTATGCCCGATATGCTTTAGAGCAAAGCCATCGTTGGACTCTCCTGTTTGATCACAGGCTTCCGGAGGGGATGGAAGTGCCGACTGAATACCGAACCGCAATATCGGAAATGTTCAAATTGATTGAGGAACCTTTGTCCCAATTGGTGCCGCAGTGTCCACCAGAAGACCTCACTGAAGAATCTCGAATTTTATGGAGTGGAGTTCATGGCATCTGCCATTTGGCATTGACAGGGACACTAGACTTTGTAGGCATTCATTCGGTACGGTCGTTGTCATATTCCTTCATCGAGCGCTATCTGGCAGGGTTGGCAAACGAAGCTTAATCTGCAATTTGCTAGAGGCTTTTCGAGGCTGACACTCGAATAAAAAAATTGTGAAATGCTTCACTATGCAAATCCATCTAGGACTGATGTATTCTAGGGTTTGGATCCATGAAAACCTGCTGGGTTCAGCAGTTTTTTTTGCATTTCATGACTTTATTTGAGGCTTAGGCGTATTATGAATTTTGATAAAATTTTCCTAAAAACTAAGTGGCACAATATCTTGGGGGTCGTGTTACAGGGGTGGCTCATCCCCACAGGAATTGATGTCAATATAGAACTCCCTCTTTCGATTGATTCTATGAAAACCGATATTGTGTTGTTACGTAATCATCCTGATTACAAGCGTTGGACCGAGCGACAACGTTCTCGACTTCCCGATGGGATTCGCGACAGCGCGGCCTCTCACATTTTGATCGAGTTCAAGAAAACCGAATCGATCAGTGCCGAGGCGTTTCTGCAAGCATTGATGTACGACACATTGTACCGAAAAAACCAAGGTTTAAGATACAAGCAATTGCAGACATTTTTGGTAACGAGCAAAACCCCGCATGCCAAGACTCTCAAGATATGGGATTTCGTTTCCACAGACATTCCAGGCATCTACCGGAGCTACAACGTGGCTTTACAGCGGATCACATTGATGGATTTAAATCAACTTGCCGATACCCCTCACAACATTCCTTACAAATGTTTCGCAAGCCGTCAGAAAGAATATGAAAAAGCGTTTTATCAACTTGATCAAAGCAAACATGAATGGCCACGAGCTATGATTTTGATCTTAAACGGACTAAGAAGACTATTATCTATTCGATGGAGAAAGGAAGATATGTTGAATCTGCGCACAGAAGAATTACATCAAGAAGGCCTCATTGAAGAAGGAAAACGATGGATCAAACATTTGCCTCCTGAAGATCGTTTGGATGGACTTTCCCCGCAATCCCGTTTGAAAGGATTGAGTCTTGACGAGATAGAGCTTGCAGTCACGAATCACTTATCAGAAATGCCGGTGGAAACGATCCTCAAACATTTCGATCCTGAAGAAATTGAAAGGTATTTGAAGTCTGTACGGGGACAATAGAGAAGCCCCCCACCCGATGTTCATGCCACTGGGTGGGGGATATTCAACAGGCAAGGTTAGCGAACCTTTTGTGCTTTAATTGGTACGGGGGCGACACCCCAGATGTCTTCTGCATATTGATGAATCGTACGATCGGTGGAGAATTTGCCCATGTTGGCGGTATTGAGAATGGACATCTTGTTCCAACGTTCTTGATCAAGATAGGCTTCACTGACTTTTTCTTGGCATTCGATGTAGCTGGCATAATCTGCCAGCAGCAGGTAGTGATCATTATAAATCAGTTGGTTGTAGAGATCGTTGTACAAATACGGATTGTCACGATTGAAATAACCCGTGTTGATCATTTCCAAAGCTTCACGAACCTCGCGATTTGCCTGATAATACACTCTAGGATTATAACCTTTGTGGCGTAAACCCATCACTTCTGGGGTTGTGAGTCCGAAGATAAAAATATTGTCGTCACCCACTTCTTCGCGAATTTCGATATTAGCGCCATCCATCGTTCCGATCAGCAGAGAGCCGTTGAGCGAGAATTTCATGTTGCTCGTGCCTGAAGCTTCCATCCCGGCAGTGGAAATATGCTGGGAAAGTTCCGCTGCGGGAATCAAACGTTCGGCCATGGAAACACAGTAGTTTTCCAAGAATACCACTTTCAGTTTTCCTTGCATTGCCGGGTCGTTGTTGACCACGCGAGCCACATCATTGGCCAGCTGAATGATCAATTTGGCGGTGTAGTAGCCGGGAGCCGCTTTGCCTCCGATCATGATCGTGCGGGGAACGACCGGTTGTTGGGGGTTCTCTCGGATGCGGTTGAACAAGGTGATGATATGCAACACATTCAGCAATTGACGCTTGTATTCGTGAATCCGTTTGACCTGAATATCGAACAAGGTGTTTGGATCAATCACCACACCTTGGTAATCTTTCAACCAATCGGCAAATTGCACTTTTTTCAAATGCTTCACTTCTTGCCACTCTTTTCGAAACTGAGGTTTGTCCGCATATGGAATCAGTTGTTTCAGATCATCCAAGTGAGTGATCCATGAGTCACCAATTTTTTCGGTAATCAACGATGACAATTCAGGATTAGAACTTCGCAGCCATCGACGGGGTGTGATGCCGTTGGTTTTGTTTTGGAACCGATCTGGATACATTTCATAAAAGTCTTTGAAAATTGTAGCTTTCAACAAATCCGTATGCAGTGCCGCGACCCCATTGACCGCATGACTGCCCACAATCGCTAAGTTCGGCATGCGGATTTGTTGGGAACCGCCTTCCTCAATCAAGGACATGCGTGAGAGAACGCCGTCGTCTCCTGGACGCCATTGACGCACTTCTTCCAAGAAACGGTGATTGATTTCAAAGATGATCTGCATATGACGTGGCAGCAAGTTAGACATCATATCCACAGGCCATTTTTCCAGGGCTTCCGGCAGTACTGTATGGTTGGTGTAAGCGAACACGCCTTGGGTCAAACGCCATGCATGCTCCCAAGAAAGGTATTCGTCATCCACCAAAATGCGCATGAATTCGGGGACGGCAATCGAAGGATGAGTGTCGTTCAATTGGATAGCGATTTTTTCAGGAAGCATGTCCCAGTTCTGGTTGTAGTCTTTTTTGAAACGCCGCATGATGTCTTGCAACGAAGCTGCAACAAAAAAGTACTGCTGTTTGAGGCGTAATTCTTTACCAGAAAAATTTTTATCGTTGGGATACAGAACTTTGGAAATTGTTTCGCTGCTTTGCTTTTCTTCCACAGCCCGCATGTACTCTCCGGCGTCGAAGGATTGGAAGTTGAAGTCCTCGGCCGCTCTGGCGGACCAAAGTCGCAGATTGTTCACGGTGTGGTTGCGATAGCCAGGAATTGGAATGTCATAAGCCATTGCCAGGACGTTTTGTGTATCTACCCATTTGAAATGCTCGCGTCCATCGGGGCCGATTTCTGTAATCACTCGCCCATAGTAGTGCACAGGAATCATCAGTTCCCAGCGGGGCATTTCCCACGGGTAGCCTTTTTCTATCCAGTTGTCGGGGCTTTCGGCTTGGCGGTTTTCTTCGATTTGCTGTTTAAAGATACCGTATTCGTAGCGGATGCCATAACCGTAGGCGGGGAGTTGCAAAGTGGCCATCGAATCCAAGAAACAAGCAGCCAAGCGTCCCAAGCCGCCGTTGCCCAGTCCAGCGTCTTGTTCCATTTCTTCCAACAGGTTGATGTCGAAGCCAATTTGTTCCATGGCTTTTTTACACACCTCATCGATACCTAAATTGATCAGGTTGTTGCGGAGGCTGCGTCCTGTCAAATATTCCAAGGACAAGTAATACACGCGCTTGCAGTGTTGATCGTAGTAGGTTTGTTGGGTGTCGTTCCAGAGTTCAACCAAGCGGTCGCGGATCGACATGGCCAAGCTTTCATAAATATCGAAATCTTCAGCGGTAAACCGGTTCTTGCCTAATGTGAATTCCATATGAGAGGCAACGGATTGAACAATAGACTTGGGATCCATCCCCAAGTACTCCGAAACCAAATCCCACAAGTGATACGCTTTTTCGTTTTGAATCATACTCATAAGAGTCCTCCGTTAAGTTGCGGCTAATCGAATGCTTCGAATAAAATGTTGTCCAAATTTGGATGAAACGAGGGCATCACGTTCGCGTCTGTGCCCCATCCATCGCGCGGTAGGGTTTGTTGGGCAGGCAGAAGCGGGAGTGCCTTTATTTCGGTCTCATACTGCCTGCAACACGCCTGACGTGCATCTTTAGCGAGGTTGAGGGGAAAAGTAAATATAAGGAAAAAGCGAACCCCTACGTAAATCTACGCATATAACTCATAGCCACTTTGTTCTAATTCCTTAATTAAGACTGAAAGCTCACAGTCTACCGATTCGGTTCACTTATAGAAAACACTGGGAGGATCAACTCGTTGTTGGAAAACACTGGGAAGGTCACCCCATTTTCGATAAACAAGGAGGCACCATGCGACGAAGAATTCAAGAACTCGGAGAAGAAATCACACATGAAGAAATCAAAGCGGCAATGGACGAATTTTTTCAACACGGCGGACATATTCAGAGATTGCCTCCTCAACGTGTCTTAGTGCCCCATCCAATTGGTGGTGATGACTTCCTGTTTGAGGAAGATCCTCTGCATCCGGAAGACATCTATGCCTTATAAACCTTGGCGTAAAGGAAATAGATTTTATGGGTTCTACCGAAAACACGCTTCCGCTTATGGAAGCGTCGGCCCCCTACCGTCCGTATCTGATTGCGGGGGGCTTTTTTCTGTTGCTGCTCATGGCAGCTCAGTTTCAGGTGTTCCAAACGTATTTAGGGTTCACACGTCCTCAAGAAGTCGCGGCCATCATTTTACTGACTACCGCCTATCTTTGGATCAGTGAACTCGTTCCTCTGTATGTAACCAGCTTCATTGTGGTTGCATTGCAATTGACGTGGCTGCTTCCTGTATTGAAAGCACACGATATTGCGATCAAACAACAAGATTTTTTATCACCATTTTTTTCGAATATCATTTTGCTGTTTTTAGGGGGGTTTGTGCTCTCCGCGTTGCTCCATCGGTACCGGATTGATGAGCGCATGGCCCAATGGATCTTGGGCAAGACGGGCAGCAAACCATCCCATATCATCGCAGGGATCATGATTGTGAGTGCCGTCCTTTCTATGTGGATGAGCAACACAGCCACCACAGCCATGATGATTGCGATCATCTTGCCGATTGTGGCCAAGATTCCAGACACGAACCCTTTCTCGAAAGCTTTGATGCTTTCGGTTCCCTTTGCATGCAATCTGGGTGGGTTGGGAACGCCTATAGGGACTCCCCCCAATGCAATCGCACTCACCTACATCAAGAATATTGGGATATCGCTTTCCTTTGCAGAATGGATGTTGTGTGCTGTTCCGTTTGTGATTCTCTTTTTAGGAGTCCTGTGGAAACTGTTGTTGGTGTTATATCCTCCAGGTGACTTGGAAATTGCCATACCAGAAAAAACCAAAGGGAAACTCAAAACCAAGCATTGGATTGTGATTGGGATTTTTGCGATCACTTGCATCGGGTGGTTCACCACTAAATATCACGGACTTTCCACCGGTACCGTGAGTCTATTTCCGTTAGTGGTAGCTTTTGGAGCCAGAATGCTGCAAGTGGAAGACTTCCGCAATCTCTCATGGGACGTGTTATTCATGGTTGGGGGCGGACTCACGTTGGGGGTGGGATTGCGTGTTAGTGGTTTCACGGAAGCCGTTGTCGGATTCATTCCCGACGAGATGGGCTTTGCATGGCTGCTCATCTTATTTGCGATCATCGCAGGTCTCATGACCACCTTCATGAGCAACACGGCAACCGCTAACCTGTTGATTCCGCTCGCGGCTTCGTTGGACGGACCAGCAGCAATCCTTATGGTGACGATTGCTATGATGTGTTCCACCGCAATGGCCCTACCAGTGAGCACGCCGCCTAATGCAATCGCGTTTGGGTCCGGTTTGTTAGAGGCAAAGGACATGATTCTACCGGGAGTGATCTTGATGTTAATTTTCGGAGTGCTGATTTTAGCGTTCGGACCGATGTATTGGCCGTTACTTGGGGTGTAATGCAAATAGAGATTAATATGCAATCAGAGGAGGCAACATGATGGTTCATCGACAAACATGCCAGCAGTGTGGCTCACGGAGTATGAGAAATTTGTTAGTACGAGAATCAGGGCATTCGCAGAATGTGTATGTGCAGTGCTTGAACTGCCGATCATTAGTGGCTCGTTATGCGATTGCACAACAAGGATACTATCATCATGGAAAGGGTTTCGAATCGTTCCTCCGTGGCCTACAACACGGAGGCGTGCAAATGAGTGGCAAAAACATGAAACGCGAGTTCGAACGCATCCAACAGGAATCCATACAAAGTTTTGAGAAAGCTCGGAAAATTTGTGATGAACTGAATCCCGACGATATCGAGAGCGATTTCATTTCAGAAAAGTGATCTGGGCCTCGTTAACCTCCCCACCCCTCTTCCCGTTTATCCTACCTGAAAAACTTGCTCTATCAGGACGTAATTGAAATTTAACAAAACACACAAACTCGGCTGGTAATGTGCTTTTCACATGCCTACAATGGCCTCTGTTGTAGATCACCCATTCTGCAACAGGTATAGGAGGAAAAGCATGTACAAACCCTGAACCGAGACTCCGGCCTTCCACAGTGCTTGGAAAGAGAAGGCGGGGTTTCTTCAGTCGCGATTAACGTTTTGGAGATGAGGTTTTCATGAGCAACAACATCCTTTCTATGATTCTAGCTGGTGGGTCGAGTGAGCAGTTATATCCCCTCACCACCTTACGGGCCACTCCATCGGTCCCATTTGGAGGGAACTATCGAATCATCGATTTTGTACTGAGTAATTTAGTAAATTCAGGACTGTCTCGCATTTTTGTACTCACGCAGTTCAAATCGCACTCGTTGATGAAGCATTTACGGCAAGGGTGGCGGGTTTCAGGGCTGCCTGACAACTTCATTGATCCCATTCCCGCCCAGATGCAAACGGGGAAAAAATGGTATGAAGGAACTGCCGATGCGATCTATCAAAACTTGAAACTCATCCATTCGAACGATCCGGATTTGGTCTGTATCTTTGGAGGGGATCACATCTACAAGATGGATGTTCAGCAGATGGTGAGATTTCATAAAAAACGCAAAGCCGTACTCTCGGTAGCAGCCATTCCGGTGCCGGTGCGTCAAGCAAGCCAGTTTGGTGTGATTGAAGTGGATGAAGAATGGCGGATGATTGGGTTCCAAGAAAAACCGCAAGCCAACCCCAAAACACTTCCAGGCAATCCCGAACTTGTGTTGGCATCGATGGGAAACTATATTTTTGATCGACATACTTTGGTCGACCATTTAAATGCAGATGCACAAAATTCCGAATCGTCTCACGATTTCGGACGCGATGTGATTCCCAACCTGTATCCGCAAGGCGGTGTGTATGTGTATGATTTTTCTCAGAATGACCTGCCAGGAAGAACACGACGCGGACAAGGCTATTGGCGCGACGTGGGGACTTTAGAAGCCTATTGGGAAGCCAACATGGACTTGGTAGAAGTTTCTCCTGCCTTCGATTTTTATAATTTCAAGTGGCCTATCAACACTTATATCCCCGAATACCCACCTGCAAAATTCATTCATTACAGTGACATCCGCACCGGGCATGCTGTGAATTCGATTGTCGCACAAGGCTCAGTCATTAGTGGCGGATTGGTCGAGCGCTCTGTGCTTGGCTACAACGTGCATGTGAATAGCTTTGCCCATGTCAACGAGTCTGTCATCATGGACAACACGAGTATCGGTCATGGAGCCAAGGTGTATCGGGCGATTGTTGACAAACATGTGGAAATTGCACCGGATACAGAAATCGGAGTCGATCCTGAAAAAGACCGACAACGCTTCTTCGTTTCCGACAGCGGCCTGATCGTGATTCCTAAAGGTACCATTGTGGACGGAGATCACGTGGAATACCGGCAACCCAAAAAGACCTGATCTCACTTCCCCCTAGCTCACGTTGTTTGGAAGCTGAGGTCCTTCCGATGTTCTTGCCTCAGCTTCCGAAGTTTTCCGTAGTTCCCACGCTTAGGCATCATTGTCTTCCGTAAGCTAATTCAGAAATACGAAAGTTGTTCTAGAAACACGAAAGTTGTTCCAGAAACATACTCCGCCAATTAACAAAAAAAGGCCAACATGTCTCAGACACATTTGATCAAAAATCAGTGGATTGCGGGAAGTGGTCCTGTTTTTCAATCCATCAACCCGGCTACTGGGGAAACTTTATGGCAAGGCGCAGCAGCAACAGAAAATGAAGTGAACCAAGCGGTCGAGGCAGCACGAAAGGCCTCCGAATCGTGGGCCGACACTCCTTGGGAGAAGCGGTTGTCCCTGGTGGAAGGGTTTAAACAACAACTGGAAGCCCATCGTTCAGAATTGGCTGATTGCATCTCTGCCGAAACCGGAAAAGCTCGGTGGGAAACGGACACTGAAGTGGGGGCGATGATCAACAAGATTCCCATCTCAGCGGCAGCTTACGAAGATCGCACAGGAGAACGCCAAAAAGAAATGGCAGGTTTCACCGCCGTCACACGGCATAAACCGCATGGAGTGGTGGCGGTGTTTGGTCCTTACAATTTTCCTGGGCACCTTCCGAATGGACACATCGTACCAGCTCTGTTGGCAGGCAATACCGTAGTGTTCAAGCCCAGCGAACTCACCCCGTGGGTTGCTCAAAAAACGCTGGAATGCTGGTTGGAAGCCGGACTGCCGGAAGGAGTGATCAATTTGGTGCAAGGTGAACGCGACACTGGGAAAGCGTTGGCAGCGCATCCAGAAATCGATGGTTTGTTTTTTACAGGGAGTGTGGCCGTGGGGCAATTGCTTCATAAGCAATTTGCCGACCAACCTCACAAAATTTTGGCTTTGGAATTGGGTGGCAATAACCCGCTCATTATCTGGGATTCACCGGATGTGGATGCCGCAGCCTACCATACCATTCAATCGGCTTATCTTTCTTCTGGCCAGCGTTGTACCTGTGCCCGGCGTCTGATCTTACCAGAAGGTTCGGAGGGTGACGTATTTTTGGAACGCCTCACTGCACTGATCCATAATATACGTGTTGCAGCCCCCACTGATTCCCCTGAGCCGTTCATGGGCCCAGTGATTTCATCCAAGGTGGTGGAACAATTGCTGACGCGACAAGCTGAATTGACTGAGCAAGGCGGAAAACCATTGGTTGCCATGAAATCAATGGATCTAGGTCCTTCCTTTGTTTCTCCTGGCTTGATGGATGTGACTGCAATTTCAAAATTACCTGATCAGGAAATCTTTGGTCCGTTTTTAACGGTGTTCCGTGTGCCTACGTTTGAAGACGCGATCCAAATTGCCAATCGAACCAGCTACGGCCTATCCGCCGGATTATTCAGCGATAAATTGGAACGATATCAGGTTTTTTATCGCCGGATTCGAGCAGGAATTGTCAATTGGAATCGCCCATTGACGGGAGCGAGTAGCAATGCGCCGTTTGGCGGTGTTGGAGATAGTGGCAATCATCGTCCGAGTGCCTATTATGCAGCGGATTATTGCGCCTATCCTGTCGCGTCGTTAGAAGCAGATCGGCTTCAGGTTCCGGAAAAACTACCTCCGGGTTTATCGTTGTAATCGATCTTCCTCACATCTTGGGAGAAGCGTATGTTGAACCTGATCGAACATTTCCCTCACCTCTTGGACAGCATGCGGCTGACCCAGGATTGGCTTCACGGCAAAATTGCCTCGTTGCAGGAATACCTCGACCAGCCTATGGTTTTTGAAGAAGGGCATGACAATGGGTTGAGCCGGGTCTTGGCAACTCGGGATCGAATCCATCAAACATTAGGACTCACTCACGAAACGATCCAAGGGCTGCAACAAATCCAAGAATCTGGGGCTGTAGATGATCCGACCTCCTTGGATTGGATGATTCAGGCCCTTCGTTTGCAATACAAAGGATATTCGCAGCATTTAGATGCGCTGGATTTGATGCCGGTCATCTGGGAACAGCATCACCTCCCTGGTGTGTATGAAGTGATTGGGCGGGTGATTGAGGCGTTGCAAATGGTGGCACAAGGACAACAACAAATCATTCAAGGTTTGGAATTCGTTCAATACGAACCGGAGTATAAAGTTTTCAATTGAGTTTTTGTTGGCTGGGAGAAGAGGTATGGAACATCAGGCATATGACCTATCAAAGGTGGCATTTCTGCCATTGACAGGGAACCCTGTGGGTTTTCATCATTTGCTGTTGGCCGAGTGCGTCTTGCATCAGTTCGATTCAATCGAGCAAGTGGTGTTTCTCCTTTCCAACGGACAACACCCCGATCCCACTAAGGCTCGGAGTATTGTTGACAAATATATCCGTCTCGAGCTCATGGAAATGGCTCTTAAGGAGTATATAAATCCTGAAACCAGCCATGTGGCCCAACTGGCTCAACAGGAAAAATTCAAATTGAAGCTCAATCCCTCTTGTAGTTCCGTAGCAACTGCCGAATTTGATGTGCCGCGTGCGGTTCGGTTGAATGAACATTTACTGGTGCTGCAAAAGCATGCCCTCTCGCC
Organism: SAR324 cluster bacterium; assembly: GCA_028281495.1. Classification (GTDB taxonomy): domain Bacteria; phylum SAR324; class SAR324; order SAR324; family NAC60-12; genus JANQJU01. The sequence continues at coordinate 217,687 of JANQJU010000023.1, read as the reverse complement.
AGCCAAACCTCCAGAAGCCCCACAAAACTTGAATGATTCCGGTCCTGCGAATTCGATGAACCTTCCAGAACCACCCCGTGTTCAATTGATTGTAGGAACTGATTTGGTGCATCGGATGCGAAATTCTCAGATCTTTTCGGACTATGACCTGTCTGTCCTATGTAAACAGGCTAAACTCCTGATCGCTAGCCGCCCCGGCTACATTGGGGAAACGGAAAAACATCGACTGGAACGGTCACGACGAATCTCACTGACATACGATTGGGTGGATATTCATCGTTTGCCCGATCTTTTGAAGCCTTTGCTGAATTTATCTTCTACGATAATTCGCCGAGCGATTCAGGCCCATCACGTTTTCACTGCGATGGTTCCGTCGGTAACGGCTGTACGAGTGGCTTCGTATGGCTTGTATCAAACTTCCGCGATGCAGATTCGTCTGCGCGAATGGGAGCATCAGTGCTACGTACTGGATCAGCAGTTGGAAGAAACTGCGATTCAATTGAAAACATTGCTCGATCAACGAGCAGATCAGGGCTTAACCCACACGTGGGCCGTCGTGGAAACCAGTACTGGAGGGAAGATCGCCTCTGTTTTTACTGGAATCCCTGGTGCTTCACGACACTTTCTGGAAGGCATTATCGCTTACGACAGAACCACACAAGAACGCCTGTTGGACCAACCAATAAAAGGTTCCGTTGTTTCCGAAAAAATGGCTCAACAATTGGTCGAAGCGGTGTCTCGGCACACAAACGCTGATTTTGTATTAGGCGAAACAGGAATGGCAGGACTGCCGGAGGGCAAACGGCATAGTCAAAAGAATGGGCAATGCCATTTGGCACTGCATGATTCAAATGGGGTTCGCTCGCAGCTTTTTCAGAGCAATCCCTATTTCACCAAGAAAGAACACCAACTGATGTTTGCCAACGCAGCAGTGACTTGGTTGATTCAATGTTTGGAGCAAGGCACATGAAATGGATGGGATGGATTGTATTTTGGATGACACTATCGATTGTATTGGGACTCACGTTTCAAACAACATGGGCACAAGCCGTTTGCCAACCCTTGCCTCCTGATGAACAAGGCCCCCCCAATGAGGATCCTCCGAAAATGGGGCGCTATACATTACAAGGACTGTATTTGGGAATCAGTTCCGGCGAGGTGAAAAACATACTTCCCAATATTTCAATCACACCCGTTTCAGAAGAGGGAGTGCTACACGAATATCATGGAGAATTGGCCATCGGGCCAGAGCAGTTTCTTTTTGTGTTCACTGCCGACAATCGATTGTACAAGTTAGTCTATAAAAAGAAGTTTGACGCGGCGGTTGTCGTCCAAGATCTGCTAGACAAATTGACTTCGCGTTATGGTCCTCCATTTGTTTCAAATAAGGCTGGCACTGCCCGAACGTCTTTAGAAGCGTGTTGGGGGCAATGTTTGATGATTCGTGACAATGTGTTCTGCCAAGATGAAAACACGGATCGTTGGTATACCTATTTCACCACTTCGTTAGATATCACCCGCCGGCACTTTTCCTTGGTGCTGAACGACAGCGGGTTACATCGTCGTAATGAACAAGATTTTATCCAACGCAAGCGCACCCGGCGTCTCGCCCCTTCCACTCAGGCTTTAGAAGATTTGAAGCTCTAATTGCCGTATCAATCCCAGAAACTATAAACTCCCCAGTTGAGTCGGAGGATTAGACCTTGTAGCTCAATATCTGAACTCAGGGAACGAGTGGGCATCAGTCGTTCATTGTGAAGTGGGTTCTCGAACGCTTTTCCAGCACCGATTAAATACAATTCAAAGGTCAATCCAAAGTTATCAGCAGAAGTTATCATACCAACTCGTTGAACGAGGAGAGGCTGCGGCGCATTAGACCGGTCTAAATCTCGGATACTGAGGTTGGATTCGGGGAAAATGGTACCATGTCCTCGCAGTCCGTTGCGAATCGTGCTTTCGATATGCACTGCCCCGATGCCATAAAAGATCTCGGTTTGATTTGGCCCGGGAGGAACCACCCAATACAGGTTGTAGGTGAAAATATAGTAATGAGAGCGCAGCTCAATGATCGGGATGTCGGAAACACTCTCTGCACCCGTATGAGCCGTTTGATCGGTGAGCCATGTGTTTGTGTAGTAAAATTGAAAGCTGTTGCCTGTAATAAGTCCCAAATCGGTAGGAATCACATATTCTAAAGAAAACGGAGGCAAGCCGTGAGCGATTTTCAAAAACACACTAGAACCTTCTTCATGGTTTTCACTACCGCCGATGAATAACCCCGTGTTGTCTTGAGTGGAGTTTAGCGAAGTGTTGCCATCTTTGAAAAACTGATTGCCTGTCATTTGATAGAATGGATGATTTCCGGAAAAACGTTGAGCCGTCCATTCATAAAAACCGAGTCGAAAAAAGGGTTCATTCGTCCCAGTTCCAAACACGGCTGGGGCGGCGTCTCCAGCTGCGGTGGGATCACCCTCCTCTTCAGCAACTGGGGCCTCTTCTTCTACTTCAGCTTCTTGGGCAAGCAAGTCACAAGCTCCCAACAGCATCAGGCAACTAAGGATCACCATCCACCGCTGCCATGCTTTACCTTGCTTAAAAATCTTCATGCTCTGCCCGTTGGTTTACAGGATCCATTCCCGGTGTTTTCTATTGATGACTAGCGTTTTGGAGCATGTGCTTGGATCCATTGTTCTGCAAACTCCAAAATGTCATTCCAATGTTCTGCACGACGAATTTGTGGGTGAGTGAAGTCACGATTGAAAGACCGTGCCATGAGCCAAACCACCGCTTGAGGAAATTGTTCAAGCACATTGAGGCAGTTGTCGGGATGGTCGTCTACAAACAACAAACTTTCGTGCTCGTTGACCAATTGCTGAATAATTTCTGCCTTCGTGACTGGCGGCCTATCGTCAAACGACATGAATCCCCCGCAGTGCAGGGAATTGAACCGGAAGCCCACGTCACGTAGATTGGTTTTCCGCTGTTCCGAATATTGAGGGGGGATGTTGGTGATGAAATGCACGGGATATGCCCCAAATACCGCATTGAATCGTTCTGAATCAATGAGAGGAGACAATCGTGAAAAATGTTCACTTTCAATAAAGTAGTCCCATCCTTCCTGCATTTGGGTTTCTGTCAGCATATCGGAAAACGACCAACAGTCGGAGCGGTAGTCTTCCGGGAGGTCTAGTTGGAAATAATGGATGATTGCTCGCAGATAGCTCCCCTCAAAATCCAACATCACACCATCCACATCAAAACAAAATCGTAACATAATACTCCACACTTATGGGTTGTTGAAATTATACAGCACTCACAACGGTGATTAAGCCGCTCAGGATGGCTGTTTTGGAATTGCTACACCGTACTTCGCACACACATGATATTGCTTTATAATATTACTTCACACAGCCAGATTATTGAAAGATTCGGGAGGGGCAATTTCCATTCGGCAGGAAGTTGGGCATTCGAAGATACCCAACTTGTAGGAAGTGGTGGTCGTGTCAAGAAGCTATGCATATTTGATGGCAATACCGGAAATCCGTTCCACATCCAAGGTGGTGCCTAAACCTGTGAAACTCCAGTTGGTGGAAGAACGGCTCAATTCTCCCATTAAGATACAAGCAGCTCCATCATAAGAAGGGTCGTGAGATAAATCAAAACGAACGACCTCCTGAGCAGTCGCATCCAACACACGAACATAGGCATTATCGAGCATTCCGAAGTGCAATTCTCGTTTCTTAGCTTCGTGGATGATGACGGCAAATACAACTTTATGAAAGTGACTCGGCAGCGCTTGTAAGTGGATGACAATCTGTTCGCTATCGCCCCGTCCCTTCCCACTGAGGTCATCACCAGAATGCTCTACAGAACCATCTGTAGAGCGGAGATTTCCGAAGTAAATCACATCATTTTCATCTCGGACTTTGCCGTTGGTTCCGAGCATGAGGGCGAGCGCATCGAGGTCCACCGCTTCCCTTCCTTTGAGCCTGCTGAATAAGCCCCCCTTGTTTTTTGCTCTCCACCCTAGCCCTAAGGTCAGTTTGGTCAAATCATATTGTTGTTCGTCTAACTCTAGACTTTCATTTTTGCCGATGCTGACAGCCATATTTCCTCCTCTTTTTAAAGGGCGTGGACAATGTGAGACAGGACTAACTTTGCTATCGCTTTTGCTACCGCATGTGTTCCATTTTGGAAAGTGAAAAATCGGCGCTACCTTAGTAAATGTGGGGGCTGGAAAAGACGAGCAATCAGCTCTTCTACGGTAGATATAATTGTATGAAGTCGCTCCGTCAGGTTTATTTCACCTTACCTATAAAATGAACTGCTCTAACGTATAATACTTGTCATTTCTATGGAATAAGATTAACGTGAAATGAGCTTGTACTTGAATCGTTATGAGTAGGTTTGACCAATCGATTTGCCCCCATAAACTAGACCCGTAATGACCTCACCTTCCTCCACACCGTTTATCCCTGGACTACCGATTGAAGACCCTACCCGTTTTGTAGGAAGAAAAGCCGAATTGCAACGTATTATTTCACGTATCCAGGATGCACTGCCTACAAGTATCAACGTAGTAGGAGATGATCGGATTGGTAAGTCGTCGCTCCTCCACTATCTATCCCGAAACGGAGAAGAAGGAGACTCTTCTCATAATCGATTTTTCGTCTATCTTTCTCTGGAAACAGCTCAGTGTCAAAACGAATCCGAGTTTTATGAGGCCATAGCCCAAACCTTTTTAGACCACCCGTGGGTACAGCAACAACCTATCCTCCGCGAATCTCTTAAGATTCGTCCGTTGCAGTATCACAGTTTCCGAGTGGCTCTGGAATGGTGGCAAGCTCAACATGTCTTTCCCGTGATTTGTTTGGATGATTTTGATGTCTTGTTTCAGCAAACCCATCAAATGGGGAACGGTTTTTATGATGACCTGTATCAGCTGCTGAACCAGAATCTCATGATGATGGTTGTTGCTTCACGACATGCTTTGAGTCGTTATGCTCGGCTTCATGGCTTCACGTCCCGGTTTTTCCTACAAGGTAGTGTGATCCATTTGGGGGCTTTGAATCATGATGAAACCAAACAATTGCTTCAATGGCCTGCTGCGGACAGAGCGTTGCTGAGTTGGTCGGATCAACAAACGGCCAAGGAGTGGGGTAAATCACATCCCTATCTACTTCAATTAGCGGCCCAGTGTTTATGGGAAGCCCGCGAGCAAAACAAAAGCCTCTTGTGGGCCAAACGCCAGTTTGCAATCCAATCAGCCCCATTTGCTCACAGCAAATTACATCCTTATTCCTGGGTCCATTTGCCCTTTGGAATAGGAACAACACTTCAGTGGATATGCAATTTAGGTGAAGGCATTCATGAATCTTATCGCTATAGCAAAAGTTCCGTCCACGGTATGCTCACTTTTACCATCCTCCTTTCTTTAGGAATTGTCTTGTTCTCTCAAGCCTCTGCGTTTCCCCCCGAATTTTTCGACTTCCTAAAAGCCCTTTTTCATTGATTTGCCTCCTTCTACAAAATGCAGCCCCTCGACATGGCAGAGGTGGTTTGTTAGAAAAACAAAAAGGCAATTTCTGTAAGGATATTAAGAAAGGAGACTCCTATGGCCAATTCCCCTATCCAGTCAATGTCTCGTGACGAAAAGCGTTGGTTTGCGCATGCTATTGCCGGAATGATTTGTGCGGATGGAGCTGTGGATGCTTCCGAGTTGGCTTATCTCAAAGAAGCAGTCGGATTTTTGGAAGACGAAGCCGAGATCAATGCGCTCGTCAAAACCGTCAAATCGAAGCAAATGCCTCACATCGAGCCAATCCGCATGGACAACCAACTGGCTTTTGTATTGCTGAAACATTTGGCAGGGCTGTCCATCACAGATGGCAAGCTGACCAACTCTGAAGTGAAGTATTTCAAAAAATTAGGAGGGTTATTGGGATTTCCGGAAAACATCCTCCAAAAAATCATCAGCACCGCACGGCAGCGTATGGAATCCAAATTACCCCCAGTTGATGTCACCTTTGGGGACACCACAGCGGAGGTAGGGGCAATGGAGCTTTCTGAAAGCCATTGTTTGTTTCGTTATGCTAAAATGATCTCTCCTCAAACCCGGATCATGCTGCAATTTTATGGACGTGGCGGAAAAAACACTGAAGAGAGTTATGATCAGGTTGTGGGACAAGTGCAGTGGTCGCGTCCTAGTAAATCGGACCACAATACCTTTGTTGTGCGAGTGGAATTTCGACAGACGGTCAAGAGCAATCATGGCATTTTACAAATTCTGTATCCGGAACGGTTCAAACCACAAAAAGCTCGTAAAGAGTTGAAACCCACCAAAAACTCACTATTAGGCAAATTGGTGCAATGTCATGTGTGCGGCCAAGCCGATATCCCTTTTTGGTTGATGCGTGCGAAAAGTTTGATCACGCAGCCCAATATCTTCGGTATTACGACGTATACTAAAGCGCTCTCTGGAAGAGATTTCGTGGACTACAACATTGTGCAAGTGGGGGTGTGCCCAACTTGTTGTTTTGCTTCTCATGAAATCCGTTTTTTCCGCAGCGAAGACGACCCTACCTGCCCCTACGATGCGAAAGCCATGCACGAAACCTGGCTAGACCGGGTCAAAGAACGCAAAGAAAAATATGATAAGCACGCTTCGGGCTTTCATGATGACACCCGTTCTGAGGAGCAATCGGTCGTTGCCTACGACTTTGCCATTGCGACCCATGAGTATCTGGCCAATTTGGAATCGGGTTACGAACACCCTCGGCTGATCACGTCGTTGTTGATGGTACAGGCTGAAATTCTGATGAATTTGGGGGATCGCGAGGCGGCTGAAACCAATTTGCGAAAGACTAAGGACATTCTGGAACCCATCTTTTCCCATTTGGAAGGCGAAGTGATTTTGAGGTCTGCCACGTTGTTGTTCGGAATTCACCTTTATTTCAAAGAGAATTCAGAAGTGAGTAAGTACATGAGCTTTGTAAACGATTACGACCGCAAAGGCCCCTTAGATCCAGGAACGTCGGAAGCCCGAACTCATCGCATTGCCAAAGAGATGGTCAACAAAGCCTATGGGGACCGCGATGCTTACGGACATGATAAGCTGAAGATATTCCACTTGACTTAATTCAATCCCCTTCTACCATTCCGCCTCATTCCCGCATTTCGTGTGGTTTTCATTCCCGCATTTCGTGTGGTTTTCATTCCCGCATTTCGTGTGGTTTTATTTGATTTTGGAGTGTCATCTGGTGTTGCCATGAACGCGAGATGCTGACTTGATGAAAACCCCGCAAACCCGCACTGGTTGCATTGCCCGAAGTGGTCCGATTTAACGACAATGATTCACAGTACAGGAGAATACTATGGCCGAAGATACGAAAACGCAGCAAAGTGAAAATCAAGATTCCTCAAACTCCGATTTATCGTCCCCGGAATATCGCAAGTATTCCTCCATTGTGACCGAGGGCGTTGAGCGAGCACCGAGCCGGGGCATGTTGTATGCTGTTGGTTTCGAAAAGCATGACTTCCAAAAACCACAAATTGGAATTGCCTCCACATGGGGAATGGTTACGCCCTGTAATATGCACATTGATAAGCTCTCAGAATTCGCCACTCAAGGGGTGAACGAAGCGGGTGCCAAGGCTGTGCCTTTCAATACGATTACCGTCTCTGACGGGATTTCGATGGGAACCGAAGGCATGAAGTATTCGCTGGTTTCGCGTGAAGTCATTGCGGATTCCATCGAAACCGTGGTTGGTTGTATGGGTTATGATGGTGTGGTGACCTTAGGCGGTTGCGACAAAAATATGCCAGGATGCCTCATCGCTTTAGCTCGCTTGAATCGTCCAGCTGTATTCGTGTATGGCGGCACCATTATGCCCGGATTGAGCGGAGACAAGGAACTCGATATCGTTTCCATCTTTGAGGCCGTGGGAGCGCATGCCAATCAAAAAATCGACGATACCGAATTGGATACGATTGAATCAAAAGCCATCCCGGGTCCGGGATCTTGTGGAGGTATGTATACGGCCAACACAATGGCTTCGGCGATTGAAGCTTTAGGCATGAGTCTGCCTAACAGTTCGGCACAATCTGCGATTTCCAAAGCTAAAGAACTCGATTGCCGCAATGCGGGAGCTGCTGTGGTGAACCTCATTCAAAAAGGAATACGCCCTTCCGACATCATGACTCGGAAAGCCTTTGAAAATGCAATCACAGTGGTTATCACCTTGGGTGGATCGACCAATGCGGTTTTGCACCTATTAGCCATTGCTCATTCGATTGGTGTACCGCTTGCCATTGACGACTTCACGGAGATTGGCAAACGGGTGCCGGTGCTGGCTGACGTCAAACCGAGTGGAAAGTTCTTGATGAACGATTTGATCAAAATCGGAGGTTTGATGCCTCTGATGAGAACACTCCTAGATGCCGGTATGCTCCACGGCGATTGCCTGACCGTGACAGGGCAAACGGTGGCTGAAAACCTCAAAGACGTGAAACCGTATCCGGTTGGGCAGCAGGTCATTCGTCCTTTGGACAATCCCATCAAAAAGGAAAGCCACTTGGTGATCTTGTATGGGAACTTAGCGTCCCAAGGGGCTGTGGCCAAGATCTCTGGAAAAGAAGGAGAGCATTTTAGTGGCACCGCCAAAGTGTACAATTCAGAAGAAGAAGCCTTGCAACGCATTTTGGATGGCACTGTGGTGAAAGGCGACGTGATCGTGATTCGCTATGAAGGTCCCAAAGGTGCTCCTGGAATGCGCGAAATGCTCGCTCCCACCTCTGCTGTGATGGGCAAAGGACTCGGCAAAGAAGTGGCCTTGATCACCGATGGACGTTTTTCGGGGGGCAGTCATGGTTTTGTGATTGGACACGTTACCCCAGAAGCATATGAAGGGGGTGTGATTGCTATTGTGGAAGATGGGGACCCGATTGTGATTGACGGTCAAACCCGGCAACTCACCTTGAATATTCCAGAGTCCGAAATTCAAAAACGCCTCGATGCTTGGCAGAAACCAGACCCCCGTTACACTCGTGGGGTGTTGGCAAAATATGCCAAGAGCGTCAGCTCTGCCTCACAAGGTGCGGTGACCGACTGATCTCCCATGCAGCGGAATATTACGATTTTTTCCTTCATTCTGCTTCTCACTGTTCTGGTGTACCTACCGGCATTACAAGCTGGGTTTGTCTGGGATGATGCCGAATATGTGTTTGAAAATCCTCTCCTGAGAAGCCTATCTGGACTGTGGTGGATTTGGTCTACCACAGCCACGCCTCAGTATTATCCTCTCGTCTTCACAACTTTTTGGTTGGAGTATCAACTATGGGAACTCCAACCAATGGGCTACCATGCGGTCAATATCGTGTTGCATGCGATGACGGCGTTCATGGTAGGCCTCATCTTACGTCGCCTTCACATGCCGGGAGCGTGGTGGGTGGCAATTTTATTTGCCCTGCATCCAGTGAACGTGGAATCGGTGGCATGGGTCACCGAACGCAAGAACGTGCTTTCTGGTCTATTTTATTGCGCATCGATTCTCAGCTTTCTGCGTTTTGTGCATGAAGAACAAAAACGATTTTATGCCTTAGCCCTCTTTTGCTTCGGCTTGGCTCTGTTTAGCAAAACCGCAATCTGTACCTTGCCCGTGACCTTGGGATTGATTCTGTATTATCAACAAGGGCGGCTCACCTGGAAGGATGGTATCCGCTTGATCCCCTTCTTTCTTTTAGGCCTCGGACTCGCCTTAGTGACGATCTGGGTAGAAAGTACCAAAGTGGGTGCTCAAGGAGCTGAGTTTGATCTGCTCTGGGGACAACGGTTTTGGGTTGCCAGCAAAGCCTTGCTTTTTTATCTCCAAAAGACGTTGTTTCCATATCCACTGATTTTCAATTATCCCCGATGGGATCTAGAGTGGGATTCGTGGTTGGCATTGTGGCCGATCGGTGTTGTGTTGATTGTATTCAGCACCATGATTTTCCTATGGCTACGGGGACATCGTTATCTAGTGTTCCCGCTTTTATTTTTTGGCATCACGCTTTCGCCTGCTTTGGGATTCTTCAACATCTATTACTTCCGATTTTCGTTTGTAGCCGATCATTTTCTATATTTGGCAGCCGTAGGGATTCTCATTTTATATGTGTTGGCAGAACAATGGTGTGCTCAACGGATTGGGCTGGCATCCCGGATCTACCCATGGGGATTCCGATGCCTAGTGGGGCTGGTGTTGGGTGGACTCACTTGGCAGCAAACACAGATCTATGAAACTCCCGAAATTCTATGGAAAGACACATTGGTGAAGAATCCACAATCGTGGCTCGCGCACCACAACTTGGGAGCCGAATACATCCATCAAGGCCGATATGAAGAGGCGATCCCTCATTTTGACCGCATTTTGGAATTTGGAAAAGACCGGCACAAGGCTTACCTCAATCGAGGAAACGCTTATGTCGAATTGGGGCAGCAAGAACGGGCACTGCGTGACTACTCTCAAGCTATAGAACACAATCCCGAGTACGCGGCCTCGTATTTCAACCGTGGTAATCTATTTTTAAAGCTGCAACAGCATCAACTCGCCATCGCTGATTACAGTAGAGCTATCGAACTCGATACGAATTATGCCAAAGCCTATCAAAATCGAGCGAATGCTTACTTTGCCTTAGAACAATATAACAATGCCCTCCGAGATTTTAACCGATCCCTCGAACTGTATTCCCTCGACGCAGGCTGGTATTACAACCGGGCAAATGCCTACTACGACCTCCAACAATTCGAAGATGCCATTGCCGATTACAATCAAACCTTAAAACTCTCCCCTCAATTTTTCGACGCCCTCCTCAACCGAGGTTTGGCTTACGCTTCGATCAACCGTCTGGATGAAGCTTTAGCCGATTTCGATCAAGTGATTCGCTTAGATCCACAACACGCCGGTGCTCATATGAGTCGAGGGAATGTCCATTACCTCCAAAAACAACCAGGAAACGCTTGTCGAGATTGGAAGCGTGCGTGTGATTTGGGAGAATGCACCCAATGGCATGTAGCTAAGGCACAGTGTGGAAGCGAGGAGTGATCGCATCCAGATGGTTGGGAACACTCCATCTGGATGCAACGGCATCTTTCAAGCTATCGATGATCAGAGAATTTCATCGATGGACATACACATCACAAGCGACATGATGCACGAGATAATCCGTATTGCTACCGATGAACAAATGATGCATCACATTGTGGGAATGGGGTACAATCGCAATCATCATGGCATTTTTTCGTTCTTGCAGTTTTAAAATTTTTTCATAGGGTCGACCAAATTCTATGGTGGCATGAGCAGGGGATTTTAGATGATTGCTTTCGATGAAATGTTCTAGCTTTTGAAGATGGCCTTCTTTGATTCCGGCAGCCTCCTTTTCGTCCATGTGATCGAAAACATTTTCATCGCCTGCTTGGTAGAGTCCCGTTGCCAAGGCATAAGCATGCTTAGGGTACTCGGGATAATCTGCCACATGAACAAAATGAAGTTCAGCTCCTAAGTCTTGTGCCAGTGCATCCGCTTGACAGGCTAAAGCCCCACTGACATCAGAGTAGTCAATAGGAACAACGATAATCCGTTCAAGAGAATGCGTTGCGTTTTTATGGACATAAACAGGACATGTCGCATGATGCAGAACAAAATCTGTGTTACTGCCTAAAAACAGACGCCCCACCATGGTGTGATCGTGGGCAGCCATCAGGATGAGTTCCGCTTCGGTCAACCTGGCCATATCACTGATGACCAAGGCAGGTTTGCCAAAGCTGGTTACAAATTCATAGTCCTCAGGGACGATTCCCTGATCTTGAATCCATTTATTGAAATTCCGATCAATGGATTCACGCACATCGCCTCGGTCTTGGAATTCTTCTTTGGCCACGTGAAGAAACCGCATGAACGCTCCAGTCCTTTGGGATCGTTCTTTGGCAAGTTGGATTACATGTTTGCTCACGTCATGATAATCCAGTGGTACTAGCATCATTTTTCTCATATTGCCTCCTCGTTTTGGAAGTTATGACGAATGTGCTGCCTATTTTACCCATTTCTATTATAGCTGCTTGATTTTATTTGACAAATTGAAAATACGAAGAGATTAATTATGAAAGCATAATCCACGTTAGGTTTTCCCATATGCTTTCGAATTGTTTGCTTCATGTATCGGGGGTTGCCCTATGAAATTATCGCCTGAAGAATGCAAATTGTTTTTTGAGTTAATGTACTCACTGCACCGTTATGCCAATCAAAAACTCAAGACCATTCCTGAGATAAAAGATGTGAAGTCTTATGAGGACGCCTCTGTAGAACAGAAAATACAAATACGAGATGCTTTATTTCAAAATGCCCACCCTGTGATCGATTCCTTTGTTGATGACAACCCAGACGATTTTTCCAGTTTTGAATTGGATTTAGTGAAAAAGTGGAAGTATTTCCAACAAGAAACGTTTTACCTCGAGCGCCATTTGAAAAAGTATTCCATCTTCATTTCAAATGACGATCAAGTGTATGGGGTATGTGGATTGAGTGATGACCTAGAAGACATGATTCCCAAACCGCATCTGCCTTTCATGTTACGGACAGTGTTGCTGCCATTTGAAGGCAAAATTGTTTACGATGGTCTCGTGACATCATATCGATTGTTTTTCGGCAGTGGAGTGAAAAACCGTCTTAAAGAATCTTATCTGGCCGCTAAGCAGAACAACCGTATCATTGAGACTTTGGGACCTGCTTCCCCGATTGAAGCACCGAAGACTCCCCAATCGCCTAGCAAATCATGGAAAAAAGAAGTCGATGCTTTAGCTAAAAAAGCCCAAACCTTGAAAGGAGGGGGAGGTCAACCTCCCCTCCATACTCCTACTTTCAGCTTGGTCAAAGCAACTCTTCAGTTTGCTCAAGCAGTGGTTTCGAACCCTGATGACATCGACCAACAGTACGAGGCTTTCAAGAAAGTCAATACCGCCTTGAAAAAGACACACACGGTGTTGATGCGGCAAGATTGATGAACATATCCACCATAAGCAACATAATGCCCTAAATAAAATTCGCATGGAAAAATATGGAGCGGATCACATGTGCCAAAGTGATGGGACAGCAAGTCACATGATCATGAATCAACAAAACGTGTTATCTAAGGAGTAACCTCATGAACGAAACAGACCTTTTTTTCTTGCGTCGTGCCATCGCCTTAGCTCAACAATCCCGTCAGAATGGAAATCATCCGTTCGGTGCCATTTTGGTCGATGCTACCGGCTATGTATTGGCTGAGGCCGAAAATTCTGTGGTCACTGAAAAAGACGCGACTGGCCATGCCGAACTCAATCTGGTGCGAAAGGCTAGCCAGCAGTTTTCTGCGGAAAGCTTACAACATTGTACCCTCTATACCAGCACCGAACCCTGTGCCATGTGTTCTGGAGCGATCTACTGGGGAAATATCGGACGAGTGGTGTATGCCCTGAGCGAGGAAGGATTGCTGCGTTTGACCGGCTCCCACCCTGAAAATCCGACCTTCTCGTTGCCCTGCCGCGACGTGTTCGCCTGCGGTCAACGCAAACCCGAAGTGATCGGACCTCTATTGGAAGAAGAAGCCCGCGCCGTCCATGAGGGATTTTGGGGAGAAGGGAATCTCTAACCAATTAAAACCAAGCGAGTTCCATGGACGGGTCCGATCTGCAATTCTTTCAGTTGCTACAGGAGATCATGAACACTTACGATGCTGAATATGCCGAGCGCTTCAAGCCGTAACCCCACGTTTTAGTGTCGATTAGTGTCGATATTAGCAAGGGAAAACGATGCAAAAAATCAATGATAACCTATGGGTGATCGATCAAAAGCAGAAATACCATGGAATTGAAATTGGTACTCGAATGACCATTATCCGCTTGGATAATAACAAACTGCTCCTGATTTCTCCTATTATCATTACAGATTCCATCTCAAAAGCTTTATCGGCTTTGGGTGAAATCCATTTCATCATTGCTCCTAATATCTACCATCATCTTTATTTGCGAGACTGTTCTCAGCGTTATCCGAAAGCTGATGTCTATGTTGCGTCAGGCCTTGAATCGAAGTATACCGATCTCAAATGCACAGTACTGACTTCTTCGGCTCCCGAACAATGGTGCGACTTTGTAGATCAGATACTCTTTGATGGTTATGCAGGGCAGGAAATATCAGGTCCTGTGGTGCTCAATGAAGTCGTGTTTTTCCATAAAGAAAGCAAAACTTTAATCCTCACAGACTCAGCCTTTCACTTTGTTCCAAGTTCATTCATTGCCAAGATGCTTACAAAGATCTTGGGGATGTATGATGTCTTAGGTCCTAGTATTTTAGAAAAGCGAGCCATCAAGCATCCCGAAAAGACAAAAAAAGCTCTCGAAAAAATTATGGAATGGCCTTTTGAAGCAGTCATCATGGCACACGGCGAGATTGTGACTCATCACGGCAAACTCAAACTTCAAGCGGGCTACAAATGGCTCTTACGCTAAGAGAGTACGGATTGATCCGGACAACGATACTCCCCAAGGTTAGGGAAATTGACTCTACGCTGGAAAGCTAATCCCTATGCCAAAAAAACAAGCGCGTGGAGGAACGCACGATGATTAATACACTAAATTCAAAGAAAGAAGCTGAACTAATAAGTTAACAAAAAAGCAGGAGCATAGCCTGGATTTTGGTGTTCGTAAGTTTGAATTTCTCCGCAGGCGTTCAAGATTTCCTCTCCATTCCGGCTAACTCGAGATATCTAAATTCCAGTTGTCTTAAGAAAGTACTTTCTTGATACATTCTTTGAGCTTTCCTTTTAATTCTTGCCTTCCATTAGAGTTATTTTCATAGGTAAGCTTATCATAATTATTGATATCAAAAGGCACTTTTTTCCGTTTTAAGTTCGACAGCAAAATGACAGGCTTATTTATCGCGTGAGCATACCCTAATTCATAGAAAACATTTGGATTATCAGGCGTAATATCAGCAATAATAAATGCAGATTTCTCAATATATTGGGCTATCTTAGTTGTGACTAAGCCAGTAGTAAATTCTCTATCAGCACGAATACAGTGTATACGCTCCATTTTAACAGTTGGTTCGATCACTTCATCGTATAGCTGATTATAAACCTTCGTATACTGCATAATAACAAAAGCTTGAATACCTTGATCTATATTATTATCAGAAATACTTCTATTCTTGATGTCATTAGTAATTATTTGATTTTTTGTAAACATACTATCTGCATGACAGATATACTTATATGTCTCGTTGTATGTACGGTTATGAATTAAATCTCTATCATCATATGAAAGGGGTTGGTTTGTTAATGGCAATTCAAATGAAAATATTTCTTTGACACCTTTTGATCTAAGAATATGATATAAATCAATGAGGTGGCGGTTGAGAATTCCACTCACATCAAAAATACAGGTATTGGATTTGCTTTCGTCTAAAATGGTAGTTATGTCCTTCTCCATATCTTCATAAACAATGACTTTTAATTGTAAGTCGAGCCGTTCTATTTTTCCATATGTTTCAAAGGCATGATCCTCAATTATCTTAGTAGGCTCCTCACATTGCTGGCTATCTTTTTTCCTGTATTTTCCTTGAAGTAAACAATCAACCTGTTCAAAGATTTGATTTTTAATCTGATTCAACAAACGACGTTTATCACGTACCTTTCCTCGATCTTGTTCGATACCTACTAAAACAGGATCTACAAGATTGTTAAAATATTCCACACAATGACCCAATACATTGATATAGACATCAGGCCCATGAGACGTAGCAAAAATATATAATCGAGTCTGATTACCAATTTGGTTAGATCGCATACTACTCCTTAGTAATGTAAATATTACCTTTGTCTTTTTGCTTTGCATTTGTGAGGTTAACTAAAGCTTCTGAGACATCGTTGCCAACACCACAGCTTATCGAGAGTCCTGTCTTTTTAATAAAAATACTTGATATATTTTTTAAGAGTAATGCTTCATTTTCTCTGTTTTCATAACTTATAAGAATATCGTCACCTCCAGCTATTATCAATTCTATCCCATGAATAGAGTTAACGTACTGTTCAATTTGAGATATTGCTTTCTTAATGCATTCTGAAAGATAAGTAGCTTCTTCGATCCGGCCATTGTTAAGTAAACTATTTATGGTGCTTCCAATATTATCACCGTCAAAAAAAGCGTATCTCATTTTTTATACTTAGAATCATATAGTTGAATAGAAATTTCATTTAAGAAGCTTTAAATACAATGAAAATTCTCTGAAGGTTTACCCTGTTGTAGTCAGTAATTAAGTTGATTAAACAACTACTGGATATCAGGTTTTATTATCAGGATATTTATGCTTATTTCAGTGAACTACGCAAGCTGAAAGCCTAAGCATTTAACGGCCTATAATAATTTTTCTAACTAATTTATTTGATGGAAAGCTGATACCAAATAAAGTAACTTTAAGAACCAAATAGTATCAGGTAGCGTTTTAAAATCACTACCGCTTGTGAAACCCATACCCTTCTTTGGGCCTTCCATCCCAGTTCAGATAGGGTTCTAAGGCTTCAAAAGCTTGATGGGTGGCTTGCGGCAAATGCTGGGACAAATCGTGGCGGCGGGCTTCACGTTGTGACGTGTCAAGGTTTTGATCGGAACCGGTCAAACTAGCGTAGCGATTGCGGATATCAATTTCTTTCCAAGCGGTCATTTCGACACGACAGGAACCCCAGCCATAGGATTTGCCAGTCCCGAGATGGTGTGCCCACCCGGACTTCAAGAGAACAGATTCTAGCAATTGCGCCAACTCCAACTCAGTGAGGTTGGTGTAGTGGATCGAGAATTCAAAAATATGGCCTTCGGATAGAGGCACGGCTTCAATCGGACGCTGTCCTGTGGTGCCTTTGTCTTTGGGAATCGGTTCGGTACGAGGGGGTTGGCTCCAATGGTGATAGTGTTTCCGCCCCGCCAACTGATCATTGGGAAGGTAATCCATGAATTTGTCGCTGTTGGGACGAGCTTTGGGGCGGGGTTGTCCTTGAATCGGCAACGCTCGATGCCGTTCAAAACGAGGATCACCGATCAAGATGCCATCGCTGATGTTGATTCGACCTCGCCAGGATTCGTCTCGGCTCATGAAGCCAAACAACGAGCAGGCAGGACACAACGATTGAAGACGATTGCAGCGTCTTAACTTCGATCGATTGGATCGTAACGGTTCATAGTTTTCTGGAGCCACGCCCGTTGCTTTGTAATAATCACTCAACATCCAAAGGCACGAATGGGTCACTAGCTCATACGTGGAACGGAACAACCCTTTGAGACTTGAACCCGGTACAATTGGTTTTTCTTGGGAAGTCACAAATGTTTTTTTGGAATTGCGAGGCTTAGGAAACCCTTCTTCATCACGTCCGGATGCAATGAGCAGCATCGTGAGATTCTTCAGGTGGAAGGTCATTTCTCCGCTGCACAACGATTCTTCAAATCGATGATGTTGGTAGGCTTCCACACTTTGTCGCTGCACGGGAGTATCGGGAAATGGGATGAAGCCAAATGGGGAAGGAATTCGAAGTTTTTGTGGCATGGTCCCTTTTCAAATGGATGGAAGTTTAGAATAGAAAAAAATTCATACGTTTCGATTTTTCAATAACGTTCCTCAATGTTTTCAATGATATCCCGCAATGTTTTCAATGATATTCCTCGATACCGACCCATTGGTAGTAAAATGGCATCCCCCCTTTTTTCCAGATGCGTTGCACCAACTGTTGCTGGTTGTCTAAATTGGCTCCCGGATAATGAAACGTGCGTGGTATGTCCTTAGGCTTTCTTAAAAACACTTTGGTTTCGGTATCAGAGCTGCCTGAGTCAGTTTTGGGTGGCTCAACTCCTTGAGCGGACTCGAAACCCAAGTTATTTGCTGGAGGAAAGTCTCCGGCAGTCAGGATTTGCCAGCAAAGTGTGCCCTCAAAGTTTCGATACTGCCGCCATCGCAGCTCAATCGGGTTCCCTCGGTCTTGCCAAAAGAAACGGCCTTCCATCAAATTCCCCCATTCGAAGTCCGGCTGTTTTTTTTCGTGAATGGCTTTTTTTTCCAAATCCGATTTAAGACAGAAATCGGCAGTCCATAGGGTGGCAAAATAGCCGATGGCGGTTTCTGGTACGTGTTGCCACAGCGTTTTGAGATCTTCTGGCGCATTGTAAGGTGCGTCGGAAGTGGTTTTGGAAAGCAGTTGAGCTGTCATCTTCCGTTCATTTGAGAGTTCGATGAATCCATTGATTACTTGGGGTAGGTGAAAAACGGCCACCCCCTTAGGATTGATAAAATGTCGTTGAAGCCGTTCTCATCTAAGCCGACAAGGGCATTTTATGATTGTGCCGCCAAGTTTGCATAGCATTGAATTTCCGGATGAAGTTGGGAAAATAATCTTGGACCAACTCATAAAACGATTCCTTTTTATCGGAAGGAATTACAAGGCTGTGACGAATGCCTGTGCGTTTGAATTCCATTCTGTCTTTGAATGCCGCCGAGGGTTCTTCAGCAAAACCATATTGGGCGTGATCCGATCCTTGGTAAAGTGCTCCGATGCCATTGATTGAGTCTGGGATTTTAGCTGAAATGACATCCACGCGGATACTATCAAGCGAGGCAACGATTTGTCCTAGTCCCCGTGAGGTGCCCATACCAATCGATACCAAACCCTCTTCAAAATCGCGAAGCACGTAGCTGATCAACGAGAGTTGCCAAAGTTCGAAGTTTTTGATGTTGAGTGTGGCAGAGAATTCTCCGCTGGTGATGACCTCAAAATCGAACTTCGCTTTATTCACCGCACCTCCGGTGAACCGATCAATTCCAACGCCATCACGATACTCCGTGGTCGGCTTTTTACCTTGAGCATACGCATCACCAATATTGAATCGCCCCCCCATTGCTAACGAACCAAAAAGCTTACAAGCAGGGCACGACGCCTGGTAAACCTCATGGCTTGTCAAAGGGATCTTATCTTTTTCGCATTTTCGAAAAGCATCACTGCAACTGGCCACACCCAATGGGGAGGGGTTTTTTGCACCTCCGGTATATAAGGTATTGAAAGGATTGCAGACCGCAGTTTCATTCAAAGTACGACCAATTTTTTCTGCATGCGAGCGAATCACTCCTTTGAGCGAACTGCCGGGCAGATAGACCTCCCCATTGCTGCCTCCTCGAAAAGTACGCACAAACGACATATCCGTTCTAGCAGATACCGCAATTCCTGATTTGATCAAGATCGGACCTTGCGGTTTGAAACTCAGTTTCACCTGGAACTCATTGAGTAATTGTTTGAACATGACTTCACCCTTTCAAAAAGTTTTCCAGTTTGTTCAATAGCCAGTTTTCAGGGTTATCTACGGGAACTGGCGGCTCGGCAGCAAAGTAACTCAGTATGGCAGTTTTATCTTTGAAATCCGTATATCGGATTTCAAGGGATTCGGAATCCAATCGACAACTACCTAAGCCACGACTGGTTTTGCCACCCAAAGAAATGTTGCCATGGAGTAATTCCAGTAAGCCAATAGAAAGCATGGCCCAGTCCCGATCTACCAAGTTTTCTGCATGTAATCGTACCTCAAACCGACTGCCCGCAGGAACAGCCTCGAAATCATATTTAACCCGATCTACGGCCTTCCGAGAGTCGCGATCAATACCCACCCCGTCTCGCAATTCTGTTGAAAAATTGTAGGAAGGCATCAAGTGAACATCATCGAATAAAACTTTCGCCTGCCAAGAAGCACCTCCAAACAACTGACAAGCAGAGCAAAGGTTTTCGTCTAAAAAGACTGAGAGTTTTTTAGAGGTAATTTCTTCTTCAGCCGCCTTATTTTGAATTTCTTTAGCTCCCTCTTGATCAGTGGATAAACATTTTTTTGACTCATCAGTGCTCAAACCTTTTTGAAGATAACAAACCCATACTGGATCTTTTAACATATGAGCGAGGCTTTCGACACGAGACCGAAAAGCACCTTTGAGAGAAGCTCCAGGGATAAAAGCTTCACCAAATTGGGTGCGCACGACGGGAGAATCGGTGCGACTTTCCTGCTGGCTGGTTCCCACGTGCAAAGCGGTTTCGAGGACTAATTCTCCTTTGATTTCCGTACGATTGTTCAATCGATGATGCAATTCCATGAAGGGCTCCTACTTTCGATGCAATCCAGAGTGTTTGTCAGGGCGACGGTTTTTCGAATTCGGTCGGTTTGAATTCGGATTGCCTGGGGTACGCTGACTTGGTTTTCGAGGGTTTTGGCTTCGAGATTTGTGATGGTGAGAGCTGTGATTTTGCATTCGATATTTGGTGCCAAAAAAAAAGTGTTTGATCCATTCCTGGAACAGAAACAATCGACTGGATTCTCGCTCCTCAGGGGAGATTTTGTGCTTAGGCAGATCAAATTCTCTAACATAGACCTCTTCCAGAATGGCCGAGGCTGCTCGGCGAAGCGCAACTTTATCGTTGCCAAACAGAATCTGATAAATTGTGGTAAAAAACTGCTCCAGATGTTCATCTCTCCGACGCTTTGCTAGGTGAATGCGACCTTCTAAAAAATTTTGGAAACACTCATCGTTCTGATCTTGCTTAAATAGATCTTCCGACCTTTGAATCCCTCGTGCTATCTGAAATAAACCGCTGAGCTGAGCATTGGAGGGAAAACGATGCCTCCTTCCATGCGCTTCAAGGGTGTCCTGGACCATAGGAAAAATCACACGGTCAGAATACTCTAACAATGCTTGTTCGATCCAATGAAATGGAACGTTGGAAACCTTGTTGCTCATAATCGACCTTTTTCTGCACCTTGTGGATCTTTGTGACGCACCTGTCGAGCCTTGTGTTCATAGGCAAACAAAGCCGAGAGATGCGAAATTGTGCCTCGCATCAGGATCAGTGTAGATTCCTGGATCTTCAAACGATCCGATAAGGAGCCTGAGTCCCAATAGCTTTTGCAAATTTCTTTTGAATGCTCAATCAAGTCTTGTAGTTCTTTTTTCAACTCCTCTCCCCATTCTTTCCAATAACGGTCCTTGGAAATTTGTCGATAGATGAAGTCTAGAATTTCGCTCCAACTCCTTGCTGAAAACGCAGTATTTTCTAACTGACGAATCTGTGTAAGTTTGATGCCGTTTTTATTGGCTGCTTTGGCGATTTCACGCATTTTTTGGATGCGTTTTTCGTTGTCAATTTCCAAGGTAAGTTCGCTTCTCCATTTAATTTCTTCAGCAAACGAACGAGTAGTGTTTGTTCCGATGGGTTTCGCCGAGTCGTCAGATGTTAAAATAGTTTGTTGGGGATTATCATTTTGCCGCTTCTTCTTTTTCGAAGCCCCCCCCGCCTTGTCGCTTTTGTTGGGTGGCCCCGATGATTGTTGTTTGTAAAAATCAGCAAAAGCATTATCGCTCATTACACCTCCACGTTTATTAAAGGCTCACTCAGTATTCGCCTAGTCGTAAAAGATTCATGTAATTGTTTCTGAATCCATAGAAGGAAAAAAATCATTGTGGAACGGATGGCAAGGAATCACTTGGCCAAAGCCTTCTCCCAAACGTTCTCCCAATCCGTAGCGCTCGATTTTTTCTAAGGCATTTATAATGTCAGATTCTTCACCCTGAACTGCTACTAAGACGACGCCTCCAGCATCCAAGCCGATGCGTTCTTGTTTAGGCATTCTTAATAGGGCGTTCCATCCTCCGATACGTCGTGTTCGAGTCATTTGAGACTCTGGTTTCCATGTTAGACCAGAACCATAAGGTTCAAGGTCTTTGCTTCTTATAGAGACTTGATCCCGCATCCATTCATCGGTCAAGATGATGGGGCTGGTAAAATCGAGACTCACCCAGAAGGTTTTCTCTTCACAGGGAACCCCTGCCTTTCGAGCGTTGGCATTGAGAGTGCGAAGTCTTTTTGTAATATTAGGAATAGGATCAGTGTTAGGCATTTCACAGATTTCAATTTCTAGTTTCCCCAGCCCCCGGGTGTTGCCTGTTCCCACGCGGATATAATTTGTTTCGAGTATTTGTCTGATATCAATATCTTCATGCAATTTGATGGTTCCTAAAAAACAAGTGCCTTCATTGATAGTTTCTATTGTATACAATTGGGCTGCCTGTGAGCTTTGAACCATTGGGTTGATCGCCGTTTTTGTGCTCAAACTCGTCTTAGGTGAAACTTTTTCAGCAGTATTCAAATCGTTTGGGTTGTATTGAAAATAATCACTCAACGATTCTAATCCAACATCACAACGTCCAATGGAAATGTCGGGGAAGATATACTGACAACTCTGAAAAGCCATTTTATAGCTTGGGTCGTTCGATGGTCCTTGGAACAAATAGTCAACCACTTGGTGCTTTTCCTCAGTCTTGGCAAAACCAGGAAACCGTTTGCAAGTCATGGCGGTTTGAAAAGCAGGTCCAAATTGCCAACCAATCGTTGAGGAAATTGACCGTTGCTCTAGGTTTGAGGAAACAGGATATAAGGCTGAAAACACAACACGTTCGTCTATAAAGGCTTTTTGAAACGCCTGAGACTGATCATTAGGATCGTGCTTCAACCATTCTCCTGCAAAGGCACCTCGGACGGAACTTCCCGGCACATAAGTTGTGGAACTTATGACGTTGCTGTCAGCTCCTACTTCTGTGTTTAAGAGGAGTGATTGTTTGGCAGTTGCTTTGATTCTAAACAGTTTCATACTCGGTACCACGACGTTCTATCTCAAGTTCCAAGCTTGATACTCACATAATCTTCCAAACTCAGTCGTAAATCACGCTCGGACCATTCCTTTTCGTTGCTGTTGACCCAAATCAACTTGGTTGGTTGAACCTGGACGCTGCCATTCCCACGAGTTTTATCAGCACCTAACTTATTGAACAGGCGCATGGCTCCGAGAAGGTAGTGCAGTTCATCGGAAATATTACGAGGTTGATTCTCCGATAAGGAGCCTTCAATTTGACTCTCAAATTCCAAACCGCGAGGACTGGCTTCGTAAAAACGCAAATGATGGCCTTTTACGCTTCCAATAGAACGCATGATATGAATTCCAGTGCGTTCCTCTCCAAATCTCATTCGAGCGGATTGGAATTCTGGTTTCAAACGTCCAACTTCAAACAGTAGCGTGCCTTTGTTTTGACGTGACCCAAACATCTCCTGGATGAGCGGTGCTGTGGGATCATCGGGTGTCCCGAGGCGAGCACGTCCGGAAAGAATACCGTCAAACAAGGTGGTGCAATAACGCATTCTTCCTTTGAGTGAGGATCCCGGAAGAATCAACTGGTCTTTCGCATCACGAACTATGACTTGGTTGAGATGCTGGTGTCCATAGCCAGTCCTGATTTGAACACCGGTCAGCAATCGAATCTCATAATGAAGTTCAAACCCGATCATGATTCCTCTAAATGAAGGGAAAGATTTCGAGAATATCGTTGATAACAGTATAGGGGGTCTTTTGGCCCCATCGTGGCTTCATAGTCCACATCGGTTGTTCATAGCTTCCTGCACCAGCTTCTCGAAAAATTTGCATCATCACGTCACGTTTATGCGGTTCCATACGCCCCAAAAGACTGAATAAGGCTAAATTTCCTTGGGCTTTTGATATCCGGCAAGCCGCCTGCAATTGGCTCAAACGCCCAACCGAAATTTTTTCGTCTCTCATCCGCTTTGCCCAATCGATGAGATTGAGAATCCCCTGTACAGAATATGGTCTCCCGGTCAACCATGTTCCATCTTTGAGTTGCCATTCTGACTCACGCGAGTCAGATAGATCCTGTGCAGAGGAAGTCGTGAGTACGGAAAAATCAATAGCGGCCCGAGAAGAAGCATCTTTTTTATCTAACCAGAAGGAGTGCTTTTTGGCAGATTTTAATAGTTGTTCAGCTTGAGCTTGCATCGTGTAAATAGGGATCTGGGATTGAGCAATCAAGATACCGACGCTCAAAGACATACCCTTTTTCTTTATTGAAGCCGTATCCTCAAACTTTTGTGCAATTTTAGCTCCGATAGCTAAAGCGTGATCCGCTGGGCAAACGAGCAATAAATCGTCTCCTCCAAGAAATAGAATCTCTGAGGCAAATTGCGTTATGCCTTCTTCATCAATCACACCTTCAGGATGGGCTTCCATGATTGAAGAATAAACTGCATCTTCCAAAGCATTTTTCAGGTTTTGAGAAAACTCGCGGTATTTTTCAGCAATTTCTTGAAATTGTAGAATGTCCTCCGGTTGATGGTCTTCTAATCTTTCCAACGCACGCCCCATCTGATTTCCATCCGCATAGATCAAGCCCACATACCCCTTGCGCGTTTCGCAAGCTTCGCCGACGGTAGCTAAACTTTCTGGAGGATTCCAAGTTGCTGTTTTTTGATTCGTATGTTTGGCAATCCCAAGAAGGTAAGGAAGATGAGAGATTTTATCCTTCCTCTTTTTCATGTGGTCGATTTTTTTAAGGCAAGCTTCGCAAAGAGATTCTGACGAATCCGCATCAAAGTCGTGAAGCTTTTTAACAGGATTCGCTTTGCATGCAGAACATAGAGGCGTTGCCGGACTAAGTGAAACCCCTATCGGTGCAATAGGAGGAGTGGTCGCCAGCAACGTGTTGAGCTGAGCACGAACTTCAGCAAAAGGAGTGCTTTCCTTAAATTCTTTGCTAGCTATTTTAACTTGGGCTGTAATGGTTCGTTGGAAAAATACTTGCGGTAATCTGGATGCGAAGTCTTTTGCAGCAGTTTCATGGTTGAACATTATTAAACCACTTCCTCCACTTAAATAGAAAATCTCACCCTTGGTTTCATTGATCACTTTTCTGGCATCTTCATGAGTCAAGTTTTCCAAAATCGCACTTGCGCCTCGAATCTCTTTCAAGCTTTTGGTCGCAAAGACATATTTTTTAACGCTCGGAGTATCAAATCTGACGAAGTAAGGCATGGTATCGTTACCTATTAAAGAACAAATCAATATCGCTGCACTGAGTGATTGACTCAATTAATTCGGGTGAAGTTGATACTTCCCAAACCCAAAACTCACATGTCTCCCCACATGAATCCATTCTCCCAACCGTAGCCACGGCATGAGCGGTGTGAGTGGTCCACTGAGAGTAAATTGGGCATGCACCCCTTTGAAAGGAATCTTCATTTTTTTACGCAACGAGTAATACGAAACGGTTTGAAGATCCCAAACCTGGGTTTCGATTTTTATCGCTTGGCTTGCTGTGGACAAAGCAACGTGATCCCAGTCGGGTTGTTTTTCGCCGAAGAGCCGATTCAATTGAGTGACCCGATTCATCAATCGACTGAAAAAACTAGAAAACTGTAATTCTTGAGAAGCCGGTGAATCCGATTCCACCCAATGAAAACAAAGGGGAGTGTGAAATTTCAAAGTGGCCTGATGGACCGGGAATGATTCCACCTCACGAGTTTCCCAAGTTTTCTCGTCAGAATTAGAATCCGTATAGTCATCCAACAAAATGGGATTATAGACATCCCAGAGTCGTTGCCAGCCCGAAGGAGTGCGGTAGGCAATCGCATTGAGATAAAACGCCACGGAGTGACCACCGTTCTGGTACCCTTGGATTCCTGCATGTTCAAACGCCACCATCAGTTGGGGCAAACAAGAACGGTATTTGCCAAAAAGTGTGATTTCAACGATCAGCGTATCGGTGCGGCGAAGATTGACGGCATCACGAGGCACTGCCAGGACAAACGGAGACAATTCCGTTTTTTCAAACATATCAAAGAAAAAACACTGTGTTTGATAGGAACATTCCTGGCACCGACCATGAGGCTCGTAACATAAAGTGCGTTTGAGTGAACGATCCAGCCATTTACGGACTGGAATTTCTGGATGATTGCCAAAACGGACAGGTTCCTCAAATCTAAATTCGAAACGATAGGTCGCGGTTTTCAAAATGGTACAAGTCATGTTTTATAACCAGTAAATGTTGTTCGAATTGAGGAGTAATCCTAACAACCTAAAGTCAAGATAACAACTAAAAAAAGAGAATGAATTCAATCAGATATTTTAATAGATTTAACTAGTTTTTTTCGTTTGTTAAAGTCGATATTATCTTTTATGTTGATGGGATTTGGACAGTTTACCATGCACCGAATCACTCAATTAATGTATGCAAAAGACTCTGTTTTTTCGTTTGAAAATCAGAGAGGATTAAAGAAACGGATATCATGACATCATACCTCTTCTAAGTCAGCAAATAGAGCCTGAACTAAAAAAAACGAAATTGAGACTTTCATTCTCCCTCAAATTTTGTGTATAGTGGCGGAAGGGTTACAACCTGTTTCAAAACCTTCCTATCAAAGAGGCGCAATGGCACTTTCTCCACAAAATTTAAAAGCACGTTTACAGCATCGAAAAAACACATTCCGAGAATTCCTCAAAGAACATCAAGCACAACGGTTGATTTTAACTGGAGTGCAACATCAGCTTACAGAAGAGGACGTGAAGCAGCAACGGCGCTCGAAGGTCCTAAAACCATGGATTTCTCAAATGGGATGTCTATGTTTGTTACATCAAGATGGCAAATACCGGAAAATTGGGTTCGACTATCTGAAACAAAAAATCAGCTATGCCATTCATATGGAATACCCTGCTCGACTAGAAGAGTTATATGCCGATGGTCGGATCAATTTACGCTGCTCCGACTTAGGTAATTTGTTATGGATGCCCAAAAAGCTGACTCGCAAAAACAACACTCCTCATGTCAATGGGGTGCGGTATGGTTTCCCTAAACGGATGGAATGGCAAGGTCGAGAGGTAGAAATCCATCCAGATCATGCTGCTTTTTTACTGCTCTCCCCACAGTATGCTCTGTTGATTACCGATTTTTGGGATTGGACCCAACGGGAAACCTGCTTCTTGCTGCCACTGTTGACTGATTATGAACGAACCGTGGTTCCTAAGGATTCCCGCAATTATTGGTCCTTGAAAGCGCAGCCCACAGTTGCACGCTTGCTAGCATGGGATTCATTTCTCAACGGGTGGCAATCGTTACACACCCCCTTACCTCCCTTTTCCATCAAACAACTCTCGGTGACTTATCGCAACTTCATTGATCAAGCCAACGTGAGACTGCAAGGACTTGCGTTGGAAGATCAATTGATCGTGTTGGCAACATTTTGGAATCTATCAGAGCCTGATCAAAAACGATTTTTTCAAGCAATACAATCTGCTCCAGCCGAGAATAATTATTTGGATTTTTGTAAACAGTGGTCCTGACTGTAGCAGCGTAAAAATACAAAAATCGAGCGAGGGGTAGGTACAGAAGAATGGGGTAAGCAAGTGGGCCAAAGAACTGGCCCGCTTGAGAATTGAAGGTGAGTGGACGGTAGAAAACCCTGTCACACCATTCTAAGATTGAGAATCGTTTTCCGAAGGTTTTTCCTTCTTCTGAGCTAAAGAAAGTTTATCAAAACTGGAGACTTGGGCTTTCAATACCTGAATGGTTCCACCGTTCTTGAAATATTTTTCTTTTGCTGCATCAAGTTCTGCTTGTGTGATCTTAACTGGTTGTGCTTTTTGCATATAGATTCCCTGAAAAAATGGTTTAAAAAATGGATGATTTGATGAAGTCCAACCCGATATAATTTTTGTTTAACTTCATCAGATCCCTCACATGTTTCAATTGAAGAATATCACTTCTTTTTCTGAAGAATACAGGTCCCGTATGAAACTATCTGCATGAACGTTTGTTTTCAGTAACCTTGTATGCGTCTTGCAAAGAACCTGTTGATAGACTGCATACAAAGAGTGTTGATTGACAAGAGAACAACCTTGAGAGGAAGCTGCTGAAGGGGCATGGGCTGAAATTAAAGAGGGGATCAATAGAATGAAAGAAGAGTCCACTAAGAACCCTTCTTCCCTTATTTCATGGCGGGCTTCTTAAGCTAAGTTTACCTTAACAGCGCAAGGCCCTTTTTTTCCTTGACCGATTTCGAATGTGACAGAATCACCTTCTTGTAAGTAACCACCTTGTACTTCGGAATGATGTACAAAAAGATCATTTTCTCCAGGGCGAGAAATGAAACCATATCCCTTTTGGGAATTGAACCACTTAACAGTACCTTGTTGCATAAAGCTCCTATTATTTTGGTGATAGAATTCAAGAAAATAATGTTAATGAAAAATGTGCTCCCTTGAATGCTTTAACCAACTTATAATTAGGAGTGTAAGAACTCAAATATAAATAAAGGTATTCAGGTGACAGTTTTTCACACATTATTAAAACACTAGAATATATGACATTTCCTTCGCCAAATGCAAACTTTAATTTCAGGCTGTATCCCAATATGGCGTTGTCTATAACCCCTAAGTGAATCGTTTAAAACAGAGCTAATATTCTTCTAATATTCGTCTTTCTAGATCTAAAATTAGATCTAATGTTCCAGTTCACAGAGTCAGTAAAATAGGATTTTTAGGATCCCTCAGCAGGAGAAGTTATGAAATTCCAAGTCATTCCCATACTAAGGATTTTTGACGAAGCCAAAGCCAAAGAATTCTATGTTGACTTCCTCGGTTTTCAGATTGATTGGGAACACCGATTTGAAGAGAACACGCCAGTCTATTTTCAAGTATCGCGAGATTCGATGCAATTTCATCTAAGCGAACATTCGGGAGATGGAACACCTGGAACTCGAATTTTCATAGAAACCGATAGCATTGATGCACTTTATGAAGAATTTTCTGCCAAACAATACAAATACAACCGTCCGAGTATCGTAGAAGCTCCGTGGGGTGCTCGCATTTTGGAGGTGATTGATCCTTTCAGCAACATCATTCAATTCAACCAATTCCCATCACCCGATTGATTGGCGTTAAATTCTCTGATTCAAGGAGCCTTTAGCCTTTGAGCAGACGATTCAGCCGGAAAAAATTTCAATTGAACCTGCAATATTGACAGTTCGGTCGGAAACTTTCCGGAAATCGAATGGGGTGCGGTATGGTAAGGCAACGATCAATTCTCTTCCATTGCTAATCATCACAAACAGGTCGCCATGATTACTCGAATACAAGCTAACATTTTGGTTCTCGTTTTGGTGGGACTGGGCATTCCCGCATATTTCAAAGCCAAGTACTATTTGATTGGTCAACTTACGTTAGGAGATATCTTCACTTGGGGTATTTTCATTGACCTGTCATTTGGTTTTGGCATGAGTAGCTTGGTCGTCGTGGGGCATGAATTGGTTGTCCGTTACTTGCGAAAGCGATTCCCCGCTCGGACGAGCCACACAACACGATTCTTAATCCAGATGGGCATGACGACTTTGTATGCTTGGATCGCGGTCTATTCTTTTACGCAGTTCTTTTTTAATGTGTTGTTTCCATTTACCATTGGCAAAGACACTTGGTTGGATCTATTCATTATGGCTTTTTTCATTCCAATCTTTGTCAATGGTGTGAAAGAAAGTGTTTATTATTATGGGGAGTGGGAGGCCGAATATCTCCGCCGCGAACAATTGCAAAAAGAGAACATCAAAGCTCAATATGAAATCTTAAAAAATCAAATCAACCCTCACTTTTTGTTCAACAGCTTCAATACACTGACTGAGTTAATCGACGAGAGTAAAGAGTTGGCAATCAAGTTCTTGCAGCAACTTTCCCGTGTATACCGCTTCGTGCTGGAACACAAGGACACCGAAGTTGTGGAACTCGATGATGAATTGAAAGTGCTCGATTCTTACCTATTTCTCCTCAAGATCCGCTTCGGCGAAAATTTGCAGGTTCACTACAACCTGGGGAATAATCCGAGTCACTACAATATTGTCCCACTCACCTTACAAATTCTGTTGGAAAATGCCTTGAAGCACAATGTGGTATCCAAGGACAATCCCCTCAAAGTCGACATCGAATTATCTAAAGATTCCAAGTTGGTGTTCAAAAATAACCTTCAGAAACGCAAAGCCGCCCCTTCCACCAAAACGGGCCTACAAAATATCATCAATCGATATCGTTTCATTTCCGACCAATCGGTGGACATCATGGAAACCCCTACTGATTTTGTAGTGAAAGTGCCATTGATCCGGGTAGAGGCTGTGTGATCCAGACAGAAGCTGTGTGATCCAGATAGAAGCCTGAAGCCTAGTCAGAACATGTCATCCAATTGAAAGGCTTATGGCTTGGTTGGTCTAATCTCATTTAGGAAATCATTCGCATGCAAGTACTGATTGTTGAAGATGAATTGACCGCTGTTCGTCGACTCAAACGCCTCTTGGCTGAATGCGATTCATCCATCACTGTGCTCGAAAGCTTGGATAGCGTATCTACTTCGGTGGCTTGGTTGCAATCCCATCCGGTACCGGATTTGATTTTCATGGATATCCAACTTGCGGATGGGTTGAGCTTCGAAATTTTCGAGCAAGTAGACATGGAAGTCCCTATCATTTTTTGTACGGCTTACGACAAATATGCGATCCAAGCTTTTAAGGTGAACAGTATCGATTATTTGCTCAAGCCGATCCATCAGGAAGATCTCCAAAAAAGTCTAGAAAAGTACCAGAAGCTCCATAGCCAGCAAACGGATCCTGTTCAGTATGACTTTCAAGAATTGATGCAGCAATTATCGGGAGCCAAGAAAGAATACAAAACGCGGTTTCTGGTCAAGGTGGGAACCAAGTTGTTATCGGTACCGGTGGAAAAGATTGCTTACTTCTATACGGAATATAAGGTCGTGAATCTGGTCACCCTTGATAAAAAGATTTTTCCGCTCGACTGCCCCTTAGATGAGGTAGAGCGTGTCGTATCTCCCGATATGTTCTTTCGTGTGAATCGGCAAACCGTGATTTCCATCCAAAGCGTTAAAAACGTAGAGAATGATGCAGGAAGACTTTATGTTTCCCTAACTGTTCCTACCCAAAACACACTCACCGTGAGCCGAGAAAAATCCTCGGCGTTCAAGCACTGGTTGGATCAGTAATTCCCAATCTTTCCAGTACCTCCCAGGTTTTCCAGTACCTCCCAGGTTTTCCGAGCTACGTCAGCCCATTGATATTTTAGGGAAACTCCCAAAGCTTGTTTCCCTCGTTGAGTACGAAGCTCGGCATCACCTAGATAACGTGCCAAAAGATCTGCCAATTCATTAGGATCGTATGGATTAAAATAGGCAACGGCATCTTCGCCAAATTCAGGCATGGGTGGATAATTGGAAGACAACAGAGGCTGTCCAGCAGCTAAGGCTTCCAATAGGATATTCGGGCAGTTTTCACAGGAGGAAGCAAACAAGTTGACTTTGGCATGCTGATAATACGTGGGAAGTTCGGCATAAGGCACACTGCCGCGCAGGATCACTTCTTGTTCCAGGCCCAGCTGTTGAATTAACAACCGTACCTTCTGTTTGTAAGGTGGGTAGCTGGGTCCTACCAATACCAGCTTTTCCGGTGTGTCACGTTGTTCCCGTAAACGATGCCATGCTCTCACAACTTCGAGTTGAGCTTTGTATACATCTAAAATCGACACATACAGGACATATTCTGATGGCATCTCGTTAGGAAATGAACGATTGGGATCGCGGCGGAAATGGTCGCTCAATCCATGCGGAACCACCACAGATTTGCCTTTTCGGTAGGGCAGTGCTTGATCGATGACTTGCTTGGCATATTGCGAAATGAAAATCACCAGATCCGTTTGTTGGAACGAATGACCTTGCAGAAAACGCAGTAACCACAAGCGAAAACGCATATACCCCCATGGATAACGACGACGCTCTTCCGGAGCAAACGGCAGCATATTCTGAAAAGTGACTGCGGTTTTGCATCCTTCTGGAGCGGGTGTACTGACCATCCCGCCCGGACAAAACAACACGTCCACTTGCAGTGCTTTTAAATGACGAGGTAAGACCCATTTTTCCCACACCACCCGTAGAAATGGATTGAGTGCCCATTTAGGGATCGAAAGCCTATGGAGGTTGGCTGGAGTTTCGGAGACTTTTAAAGAGTCGGGAGCAGCTAGATAAATTTTAAGAGATAGGTTTGAGGGGTAAAAACGGAGGAGGTTCAATAGATACGTTTGGCCGCCTCCTTGGCGGGCCGAGAGGCCATTGATGAGGATGCGCAAGGGGGCCTTCCTTATGACATTTGGTCCAGCGCAGATTTCAGGAGATCGATTGCTGTCTGTTCCACTGAATTGTTTTCTGCTTGGGCAAGTTTGCGGAGACGTTCCATCGTGGCACTTGTCAGATGCAGCGTCAGCGATTCCTTATTACCTTTAAAATAACGAATACTTTCTGAGAGAGTGTCAAAGTAGGGAAAAAGCCGGTTGAGCTGCGAAAACTCTAATTGTTCTCGGCCTTCGGGGCCTAAGTTCAAAACGCCAAACCCTAATTCGATTTCTTTTAAATCTTTATACAAGGCAATCAACAGACCTGTGACCAACGAGGTGAGAACATCCAAGTTTTTCATATCCACCACCACACCGATAGCCTTATCGCTTTGAGCCTTGTTGATAATACTGTGAACATCTTCTACCGAAACGCGAGGGATCAAACGGGCGACACAGACTCCTTGTTCGTTTTCAATGTGGACCATAATATGTCTCCTTCGGAAATGAGGGGGTTAGCCGATTTAATTTTCTGCAGTGTCCTCAGCTTCAGGGAAATGATAGATGATTTCACCCCGCCTCACCAGTCCCAACTCACGGCGAGCGATGGATTCGATATACTCTGGATTGGTTTTCAGGGCTTCCACTTCTCGAATGAGTTCTTGTTCACGAAAGTACAGGGTTTGGAGTTCTTGCTGCAACTCTGTTTCCTGGTTTTCCAAGCGATAGCTAGAGAGAATGCCATATTCGCCCACAAACGAGATTAACAAAGTGAGCACTCCAAAAACCAAAAGCAACACCAGAGCAAAACGAGGATGCCACTCCCCATCTGTTGGCGAAGTAGGTTTTGGTTTCTTTTGATTGGAGTTGTAAAATTCATTGGGAAAAAGCACTGGATCGCGCTTTTTATCGCCGAGCTGCATGTTTCTCCTTTATCTTGCCAATAGAAAAGGCTGTGGTTGTTTCTGGACTACCACAACTTTCGTCCCAACCGAAGCCCTCGCAGGAACCCTTTACGAAGCCCCCACCCAAGCAGAACTCCGATCCCAAAAGCCAAACCAAACCCAACAGGCAAATGCGTTGTAAGATACAACTTTATACCTTCTTCCCACTGTTTCCACCAGGGTTTTGCCGTTTCTTGAACACGAGTAGCAGATACCAAAAACTGAGTGAGTGCATCGACCTGTTCCTGCGAAAGTCCCATGTTGGGCATCTGGGAATCCGGCATATCAAAGCGCGGTTCGGTCAGACGGTATTTGATCCACTGCTCTACTTTCGCCATTCCTTCCAATTCACGAAGCTTTTGTCGTGCTTCTCGATATTGAGCAAATGGATTTTCGACGAGCTGATCCACTTGGTTCAATTGAGTCGCATATTCTTCACTGTTTAAACGAACTTCCAAACGAGCTACCAAATTGTCCAGCGCAGGACCTGCTTGTCCACCTTGTCCACCCAAGCGATGACAAGAGCTACATTCCAATCGCTGAAACCAAACTTGTCCACTCAAACCAGGAGATTCCTGGTTTGTGTTCGTTTCCCCAGTGGCCTTTATCATTCTAAAAATTGAAGTATGCCTAGAAATCGTATCGTTTGAAGCGATATTAGGCCAAGCGAAGTATAACCCGTCTGTTCCCCAAGCCAAAGGGAAGCGCGCTCCGTTTGGAGCAGCTTCCGAAGGGGGATGATCTAGTAAAACCTGAAGCGGCGAACGAGCGATGCCAGCTTCCAAATGAATGGCTCGGATACGACCAGTTCGTACTTCTGGGATCAGGAGGTGCTGATTCCAAGGCAGAAATGCCGAGTGATAATTCGCCCACAATAATATGGGTGGCTGTCCCCCGGCAGGCCAATTGACAATGCTGTTCATACGCAAACGCATCGGATTTCCATCCCAAAGATAATTGCGACCAGGGATCAAGTGCAGCACCCGTGTAATGTTTGCTTCGGACTCGGCAAGATAGAAGTCTCCCAGATTCCCCTCGGTCAAGGCCATTGGAGCTGCTAGGCCATAAGCATAGATATAGCTTCGTAACTTTTGTGGAGCATTGGCGTCATAAAACGGATTATCCAATAGAGATATACCGTTAGGACTCATTCGCAGCAGTTTTCCATCAGGACGATCCAATTGTTGTGAATACTCTGGTAAACGGCTATGCAACCCAATCCAAAAATGCTGTGAAGCGCTAATCAAACACTGCCCCATTTCAACCGGGGCTTCCAGTGTCGTTTGAAAAGGCAGGTTCCATGTTTCTATCAGGTGCGGTTGTATTTTCACTTCTGTCTTTGACAAAGCAAAACGGAAAACTTGATAGCGGATCATGGAAGGGGGAGCGGTTTTTTCCATAACAGGTATGAACAATTCACCGCTTTGCGAGTCCATGCAAAGGCTGGTAGCGCTTTGGGATGCTTGGAAACGATACACCTCGACTGGATCTCGGGCTTTGTTCACGGCAACTAGGCGGCCATCGTTTTCTAACACATAATACTGTACCGATTGGGTAGCAGGATGGGAATTGGGGGGAAATTGGATGGCAATGGGCTGAGACCACCCAGTGGAATCGGATTGAATTGTGTAGCCTTCAACAGGTTGCCATAAAGGAGGAGGAGAAGCCCAAGCAGTGCTTCCCAATAAGTATGCGATGATCCAGCTAAATAGAAAACTCCGGCTCATTGTGAAACCAAATAAGTATATCCTGATAGCCCTTGGCGATACAGCGACATGAGTTCATCCGCTTCGTCTTGTTGAATGGTCCCTTTGCCTAAGCTGATCCCAATGAGTCGTGCCATTCTTTCCAATAGATCATCTGCTTCGAATTGTACGTAATCAAGAACGTCCTTCACGTTTTCTCCGGTGATGATTTGTTCGTAACGCCAAGAACCATCAGGATTCAGCGCGACATGAACCGCATGGGTGTCGCCAAACAGATTGTGCAAGTCCCCCAAAATTTCCTGATATGCTCCCACTAAAAAAGCACCAAAAAGATAGGGTTGGTCTGGAATGAATTCGTGGACTGGCAACACCGGATTCGTGCTGCATTCCGTCACAAATTGGTCGATATTCCCGTCGGAATCACAAGTCACGTCTTGTAAAGTCGCTTCTTTGGTCGGTGGCGTATTGAGCCGATGGATTGGCATGATTGGAAATGCCTGATCAATCGCCCAATGGTCAGGTAGAGACTGAAAAATCGAAAAATTGCAAAAATACTTATCCACGAGTTGTTCGCGAAGAAGTTCAAACTCTTCGGGAACACGATCTAAATTCTGTGCATGATCGTGAATTTTCCGGGCAATGGTCCAAAACAACCTTTCGGCTTTCGCTCGTTCTTGGAGCGAGAGGAGGCCTAAACTGAATTTATTGAGTGCTTGGTCTTTCAATTCGAGTGCGTCGTGCCAGGCTTCCAGCAATTTGGATTCTTTGAATTCTTGCACAATTTCCCAGAGGTCAAGGATAGTTTTGTCATCCTCTGCATTGACTTTCAGGGAATCTTCCCACAACGGGTGTGTGGTGGCTTCCAGAATATCAAACAAAATCACCGAATGATGAGCCGTTAAGGCTCGTCCCGATTCGGAGATGATATGTGGATGGGGAAGTTGTTCTTCCTCACAAATTTCGTAGAGATGGTAGACGACATCGTCCGCATATTCTTGTACTGAATAGTTGGCGCTCGAATTAGAGTTGGAGCGAGACCCATCATAGTCTACTCCAAGACCTCCACCCACATCCATGAAACGGATATTGCAACCGAGCCGCATCAGTTCCACGTAAAATCGGCGGATTTCCTTCATACCATCTTTGATCTGGCGGATATCCGGGATTTGGCTCCCTAAGTGAAAATGGAGCAACTGGATGCAATCGAGCATGTTCTCGGTTGTCATGATTTCCACAGCACTCATGATTTCAGCGGCAGTTAATCCGAACTTTGAAGAGTCGCCTGCCGACGATTGCCATCTGCCAGCCCCTACCGTAGAAAGCTTCACCCGTAGCCCAATTTTAGGGCGGATGTTCAAAGATTTGGAGGTGCGAAGGATCAAATGCAACTCTGCCAGCTTTTCCACAACAATGATGATTTGACGTTCCAATTTTTGCCCTATCAATGCCAGGCGGATATAAGCTTCATCTTTGTAACCATTACAAACGATCAGGGCCTCCGGGTTGTTCATCAGAGCAAGGACCGCATGCAATTCTGGTTTGGAACCGGCTTCCAGTCCAAAATTA
Source organism: SAR324 cluster bacterium (assembly GCA_028281495.1). GTDB lineage: Bacteria > SAR324 > SAR324 > SAR324 > NAC60-12 > JANQJU01. The sequence goes on along the minus strand of JANQJU010000023.1, from coordinate 181,403 downwards.
TAGGGTCTTCCAAATTTCACCACTTCTTCGACAAGTTGCCGCTGCTGATTTACCTTGATCGGATACACGCCATAATACTGGCCTGAATATTGGTATTTCTCCGAAGCGATTCGAAAACACGAGCAGACTTTTTCAATCCGTTTTTGCAGAATATTCGAAAAACGAACAAGAACCGGCAATGTGATGCGACGGGAACGAAGGTCATCGGCCAATTCTTTCAGGTCGATGGTGTGTCCGTTTTTCATCGGGTTCACAACCACGTGGCCTTTTTCGTTGATACTGAAAAAGCGACTGCCCCAATTTTGGATGCTATACAGTTCAGCGGCTTGTGCAATGGTCCATTCAGTCATGACTACTTTTGTAAGGAAAGAGGTGTGGGAAGGGGTGTGATGGAGATTAACGACTGGACAGGAATCACCATGTACGCTACTTTACGCGGATTCGCAAGAAGAATTCAGGGACGGCAAGTCACTGAATTTCCCCACGATTTATCTTTTTACAATCCTCAACTTAAAAGTGGTTATGGCTTGGTCAGATTTTAAAAAGCCACTCGTGTGCTTAGCTCCAATGGATGGCATTACGAATACGGCATATCGTCAAATTGTTCGCAGGTTGAATAAACATGTCATTTTATTCAGTGAGTTCACCAGTGTAGACGGATTGCTCCGAAGTGAGCATGTTCGTCAGCGTTTGGATTACCATCCTTCGGAACATCCGTTTTTCATGCAAGTGTTCGGAAACAATCCGGCTCACTTTGCAGAAACGGCCAAAATGATTGAGGACCGCGGTATTATGGGAGTGGACATCAACATGGGGTGTCCAGCCAAAAAAATTGTTCACTCTCAGCATGGCAGCGCTTTGATGAAAGATGTTGATACGGCCTGCCGGATTATTGAAGCCATCAAACGGGCCTGTTCTTTGGAAGTCTCAGTCAAAACTCGTTTGGGATGGGAAAATGCGAACAATTTGATACGTTTTGGTAAAACCTTAGAAGCTGCAGGAGTTTCTTTGCTGACTATTCATGGGCGCACCTATAAACAAGCCTTTAAAGGGGAAGCAAATTGGGGACCAATTTATGAGCTGAAAGAGCACCTCCGAATTCCTGTGTTGGGCAATGGTGACGTTGCCAATCATGTGGATGGTCTTCGGAAAATGAACAACTTGGATGGCTTCATGATCGGGAGAAAAGCGATAGGCAACCCTTGGGTGTTTCGAGATAGCCGGAAGTACCCTGAACCCACATTGGCTGAACGTTCCGTTATAGCGATTGAACACTATCACTTGTTACGCCAGATCAAGACGGAACGAGTAGCGCTTGTTGAATTCCGGAAATACCTGGGGGAGTACGTTCAAGGGTTTCGCAATGCCAAAGGCTATCGGCAATTGCTGATGACCGTTAAAACAGAAACGGATTTTTTACACTTGATGGAACAGCTTCAGCGGGTGGAACCAGAAATCGTGTTAGCTCAAGCCAGTTGATGTGTTTGCTTTTTATTCAATTGCCTTGGAGGCTTGGCAAGGTTTTGATTTGGGCATCTAAGAAGTTTTGGCAGGCTTCCCAGGACATTTCTTCGTGTTTAAGCTTTTCGTATAGATTGAATAGCAATTGAAGCTGCCAACGGATTGGGATGCCCATTCTGTGTTGCGTTTCCATTGGTAACAATTTATGACGCAGCATCACCAACGTGTAGACGGTTTCCTCAAAATTCTCTCGGGTCAAAATGTCCTGATTGAAATCTTCCACAAGGTAACAAAAGATAAAAAACCCCTCATTGTCCAGTTCGTGGACCCACTCCCATTCCTCTGCTTGGAAATCTGAATTTTTGTCAAACTCTTCCCGCGCTTTCCGAATCATCTCTAGAAATTCTTCCATGTCTTTTTCCATGAGAGTTGCCTTTACAGGAAGGAATTGGAAGTTGTTGGTTTTGGTAGGACTTCAATGTAAACGATAGGATATTCAAGAACTTAGGCAAAAGCATATCATATTGCAATCGAATTTGCCTATCCGTTATTACCTTCAAGCCGACCCGTATCTCTGCCTAATGTATTGCAAGCCCTGTCTTCATATTGATAGAACAAATAAAAGGAATATAGGTTGAATTGAGAGACTGGAGAAGCAAGACATGGCATCGATACTCATTTTAGATGATGAACCGCAAATCGTGCAGCACTTAAAAGTGCTCCTTGCGGGGTTTGGGTATCATGCAGGTTTCATTACCAAACCAGAATTTTTATTTCAGCGTCTGGCTGTGGAAGAATTCGACTTGCTCCTCATGGATCTGCACATGCCCGGCTGGGATGGTCTCACCTTGCTCCGTCAACTCAAATCCGAAGAGCGCTATCAAAACCTCCCTGTGATCATGATTACAGGTGAAATTGATGAACGCTTACTCGCGAAATGTTTCGAAGAGGGTGCTTCGGATTTTATCAACAAGCCTATCAGCGAAATCGTTCTCAAATCCAGGGTGCATGCAGTACTAACTTCGCAGCGATATATCCGAGAAGTGCAGTCCCAAAAAGATACGGTGCATCAATTGTTGCAAAAACAAATCCGACAAAATGAGAATTACGGAAAACTCGTCCAATTCATTGATGACATTCAGCACGATCATCCTGACTCCTCCATCCTCCGTTTAGCAGAAGAACACCTCCAAGAAACACTAGGAATCCAGGTCCAATTTTGGGAACTTTTTAACGACCGAGTGATCCCTCTTGGAAAGGTGGATAGAGACCTTTCTGAAGAAAAATGTTCGACAATCCAAGAGGTGTTTCAAGCATCCAGTTCCATGATTTTTCGGCAATTGAATCCAAAATATATCAAGGATGGAAAGTTATTGATGGAAATCTTGCATACAGGTCCCCTGGATGATTGGATCGACCTGCTACCCCTTTATATTCGAAACATTCACCTCACTTTAACTTCCAATCGACAGCATCGTGCTATTTTAAAAACACAAAGCATGCTGCGCTTGCAGAATCAATGGATGCAATCTGACCTGCGAATGGCGAAGGAGATGCAACAAGCGATTTTGCATGATTTACAAGAGATGCCGTTTTTAGCAACGTCTATGTTATATCTGCCGCATGGAGAGGTATCGGGAGATATCTACGATGTATCAGCAACCCGCGAGGGAGATCTGAATATGTTCTTGGGCGATGCGACGGGGCATGGCATTCCGGCAGCATTTATTACCATGATGGTTCGTATGGGGCTAGCAACGCTTCCACCCAATCTACCCACGGACGAAGTGATTCGCCGCCTGAACCAACAACTCGCCCCATGTTTACCGCCCGATAAATACATGACGGCCATCTATGTACGCATCGCTCCCAATGGTTATTTGTCAGTTTGCCATGCTGGTCATCCTATGATGTTTGTGATTCCTAACAATGAAGAACCACCCTACAACATCGAGCCCAGTGGGCTGGCCTTAGGAATTTATGGATCGGAACTGGTACAATATCGAGAGCAAGTATACAGGTTAGTTCCTGGAGACCGTATTTTTTTGTATACCGATGGCATTGTTGAGTGGCTAGACCCGCATGAAAATACCTTCGGAGAAGAACGTTTCCATGATTTTTTATGCAAACATCGACACTTACCTTTCGCCCAATTATGGGAGCGGCTTTTGGAACACCTTAAAGGCTTTGGACAAGGAAATGTCCAAGGGGATGACATCACTATCTTTGCAGCCCAATTTTTGGGGAAGGAATGAGCATGCCAACTGTAAATGCTTTAATTGTGGATGATGAAGCTTTTGTCTGTGAAGCCCTCAGCCGTGTTTTACAAAAACATGGAGTGGATACTGTGTCTGCTAAAGAAGGTAGGGAAGCTTTGGAAATTTTAGAGCAGCAAAAAATTGATATCATTATTACCGATGTAAAAATGCCGGTGATGGGAGGGATTGAATTTTTGAAGGAGGTCCGACAAAACCATCCCGACCTGCCAGTGATCGTGATGAGTGGTCATGGGGACGAACAAATTATCTTAGATGCCCTGCATGCTGGAGCGAATAATTTTTTCCGAAAACCCACAAACCTCTATGTGATCCGACAAATCATCCTGCCATTCATCAATTTGATTGAAGAAAAAAAATCTCGGATCATCCATCATAAGTTCATTGAGCGTATTGAATATGAAATTCGCTTGAACAACGATCTCACACTCATTCCAGGCGCAGTGCATGTGTTGCTGCAAAACCTCCAAAATGTTTCCCAAATGGAAGAACTCAATTCCTTAGAATTGGGACTATATGAAATTTTGGTCAATGCTTTGGAACATGGGAACTTAGAAATCACGAGCGAAGAGAAAGAACAGGCTCAAGCCGAACAGCGCTATTCTCAATTCCTGCAAGAGCGTTTGCAGGATCCACAATATCAGGATCGTACGATCCACGTGCGTATGGAGTATACTTCTCGTCAAGCCAGCTTTACGATCACAGATGAAGGGTCTGGTTTCAATTGGCGCAAGCTGCCGGAACAATTTTCACAAGACAACCTATTCCTCGAGCATGGACGCGGTGTGCTTATGGCAAAGCTGGCGTTTGATGAAGTTCGCTACAATGAAAAAGGAAACCAGGTCACCTTGCTTAAAACGGATCTGACTCCGCCTTTGGCAGCCCAGGAAACAGAGACCGATGTTTTATGAAAAATCCTTTAAAAAACTGTTTACAATTTGTTAATTACTGAATCTTTGCCACGTTTTCCTAAACTCCTTACTTCCGGAAAGCGAGTTGAAGGAAAGCCTTGGATGAAACTTTACTTGGGGAGTTGCTCTCATGACCAAACTAGAAAAAGTGCAGATAGCCAATGGTGTCTATTGGGTCGCAATTCCCGATGCGGGGCTTTACATACTCTGTGGTTGCCCTGCCGACAGTGTGAAGCACCTAATGAAACGTGGCCTCATTCTTACTAAAGAAAAAGATGGGGTGAACTATGAAAGTGGTCCCAATGCGATCCTGCTTTCAGATGTGTTGGTACAAAACGGCATGTTCTCCAATCTCCCGGAATTTCCTGTTCTCCAAATGCTGTATCGCCAAGGGATGATCCTCCCCAATCACCCAAATAATACAGGAATCAAACCTCTACTGATTGGTGCTGAAGACCAAGTCAGAGCACAGATGCAGTACATCTACCGAGGCAACTATGGTTTGATTTCGGAAGAAGAAATTCAAAGTGCGGGCATTTCTAAGGAGATGGCGCGCATCATGATGCGCATGAAGCTCAAGTTTGCATTTGGTAAGATTTGGCAAACGGATGAACTCCTCGAAACCTGTGTGGTGAATCATGACCCTATCGAAATTCGAGGGGGTGTGTTCATTCGAAAATTACACGTCAATGTGTATGAATTCCGTTATGAAGACACCACCGTGACTGTGGATATGAACCTGACATCGAACGAAGTCTATGGCGTTCCCTATCAGTTGAGTTATCACGAGATCAAGCGCGAATACTTTGCCGTGATTCATTCCGGTGAGGGAGATGGCTGGGACATCAACCGCCCCTGCATGGCTAGTATCTTGATGTTCCAAGGTAAGATTTATTTGATTGATGCGGGGCCTAACATTTTGCACAGCCTCATGGCCTTAGGCATCAGCGTGAATGAAATCGAGGGTATTTTCCATACCCATGCACATGATGACCATTTTGCTGGGTTGCCCACTCTGATGCGGGCCGATCATCGTATTAAATACTATGCCACTCCATTGGTACGTCGGTCGGTTGCCAAAAAACTAGCGGCCTTGGTTTCCATCGAAGAACGTCGTTTTGATGAATATTTTGATGTTCATGATCTGGATTTTGATAAGTGGAATGACATCAATGGGCTGGAAGTCCGTCCTATTTTTTCTCCTCATCCCGTAGAAACCAGCATCTTTATGTTCCGCACGCTTTGGGAAAATGGCTATCGTTCGTATGCTCACTTTGCAGATATCGTGTCACTGGATGTTTTGAAAAATATGATCACAGCGGAAGAAGAGGAGGCTGGTATTTCCCAAGAATTTTATAATCAAGTCAGAGACCAATACCTCAGCACCGTCGATTTGAAGAAAATTGATATCGGGGGTGGTTTGATTCACGGTATGGCTGAAGACTTTCGAGAAGACAAATCTCAAAAGATCATTCTTTCGCACACCTCCTTAGAACTCACCGATCAACAAAAAGAAATCGGTTCAGATGCGCCTTTTGGCATGGTGGATGTGTTGATTTCAGCCAATCAAGATTATGCAATGCAGTATGCGTTCAATTATCTGCATTCTTACTTCCCTACAGCTCCACGGCATCAAATTCGTATCTTACTCAATAATCATTTGATCTCCTTCAATGCTGGTTCGATTCTGTTGAAGAAGGGAGCTGTGAATCAGGACATTTTCCTCATTCTCACCGGCAATGTGGAATTGATTCAATCAGAATCAAAAGTTCGTAGCATTTTGTCAGCTGGTTCATTAGTCGGAGAAATTTCTGGCCTGATCGGAATTCCCTTGACGGAAACGTACCGGGCCGCAAGTTTTGTAAAAGCCTTGCGCTTGCCATGTAATCTTTACTTAGAATTTGTGAAGCGGAATGGTCTCTATAAGGAAATTGAGATGCTTCGCCATAGTCGCGAATTCCTTTCCCGCACCTGGCTTTTTGGGGAAGCTATTCCTTATACTGTGCAAAACAAATTGGCTCAGGTCATGCGTTGCATTTCTTATAAAAGCGGCGAAAATCTTCCCATTGATCAACTCACTGAAATTTATCTGGTTTGTAGCGGTAAACTAGAAATCTATATCAACGATGATATTTTCGAGATTCTAACGATGAATCAATTCTTCGGAGAAGAGGGAGTTCTATTCAATACTCATACCGTGTTTAAAGTAAGAGCCGTGACCGACAGTGAAGTCTATCATATTCCCGGAAACGTCTTGTTAGATATTCCCATCGTCCGCTGGAAACTTCTGGAAACATTTGAAAAGCGGATGCGCGTTCTAGGCAACTACCTCGTATCTCGATAACGGGGATGATTGTGACCCACTCTGCCTGCTTCAAGGCGATTGGATCAGTCCTAACCTTTCATTGAAACAAATCCATCTTTTTGTTAGAAACCACTAGTCAACAAGCTCGGTTTGAGTTCCCTCCTATCAATCTTATTTTTTAAAAAATCCCAGAATTTTAGGGGGCATTCTAGCCTCTCCGATTTCCTTTAAAATATAGGTCACGGTTAGCACAGACCTTGGAATCAGCTCTAAATCAATCAAGGAGAAACAAATGAAGCCGTATTGGATTGTTTTTGTATTAATCACTTGGTTGGGCATCATTCCAGGAAGCAGCTTTGCCCAGGAAAGACTCGTTGTTGCCGGAACGGGTTCGAGCCAAGTTCTATTGAGAATTTTGGGACAAGCCTTTGAACAGCAAAACCCAGGATCCCAAGTGATTGTGCCGGATAGTGTTGGTTCGAGTGGTGGCATTAAAATGCTGAAGACCCAGAAAGCGGATTTGGCGCGCACCGCACGTCCTCTCAAATCGAAAGAAATGGAAGGGCTGACCGAGTATTTATTTGCACGTTCTCCCGTTGCGGTTGTAGCCCATCCATCTGTTTCTCAAGTAACCGGATTAAGCCAAACGCAGTTCATGGCAGTGTTTTCCAGAAGATACACCAATTGGCAGGATGTCGGGGGCAGGAAACAAAAAATTTATATCGTCGAACGACAAAATGGAAGTGCCTCTCGCAAAGTTTTTGAAAAGCTGATTCCTGGATTCGCTGATATCCAACCTAAAAAAGCCTTTTATAATGTCCCTGAAACCATAAGTGCACTGCGTGAACATGAATATACCATCGGATACGTACCCTATTCAGAAATTCGAGATACTGAGTTGAAAGTGCTAGCCATTGATCAACTTGTTCCGACCGACCCCAATTACCCCTATACCACCCCTTTGTATTTAATATCACACCGTACTCTAAGTAAATTTGCCCAAAAATTTATCGACTTTGTCATGTCTCAAAAAGCGGCTTCCATGATGCAAGAATTTGGTGTCATTCCGCAATCTTCTCAACCTTAAGGTAGCATATCGTTTGCTCCGGTTACTATGTTTCAGAAACTCACCGCAAAACTGATTTTACTGCAAATTTTGCTCGCATTCATAGTGACCGCGATGGTTGGAGGGGTGACTTATGTTCGTTTAGGAGAACAATTGCAAAAGGCTCAAATGGAGCAACTGCAAACCATCTCTCTCGCTTTGTCGGATAGCACTTATCACTATTTACAACACAAAGAGTCGGTATTGCACCAAGCAGTCAGAGGCTCTGTTTTTCGCAATTACCTGAAATCCTACAGTGTGGATGCCCTCACAGCCTACCTCCTCGACTTCCAAGCAGAGTTCCCTGTCATCAATTTTGTCAATCCTCAGGGAGAAGTGGAATTGAGTTTGCTGAGAAATCGGGAGCAAGAAGAAGCAAAAGACTATTCCGAAGATGCACTGTATTTGGCCGCTGTCGAACAAACCAACACCATTTTATACTCCGAACCTGAGTATTCTGAAGATTTGGAAGAGGACGTGTTGCGGCTGGGAATTCATAACTTGAACTATTTTGATGAACCTCTGGGCTACTTAGAAGGGGGCATCTCTCTAAACGAGTTGGTAAACCGGCTCGAATCCATTCCTATTGGGGAAACAGGGTTTCTTGTCTTAATCGACGAACATGGGCATATCGTCCACACGAGAAAAACGGATCACAACTTTTCTAAACTCCATCAAGCCCCTGAAACCAGCCGAGAACTGTTAGGGTTAATGCGAATTCAAGAAAACGTATTTGGAGAATATCAACTCCTTGGCACGACGAGTTTTGTATCCGCTTTGCGTATTCCCGAATACGGTTGGACCGCCATTGCCGCCCTCCCTAAAGCTGAGTTTTTCATGCCCCTCATTCAGATGAGGAATGACAGTTTGTTGTTTGGACTGTTAGCCATTATTTTTGGCAGTGTCTTGGCCTTTCTCCTGGGCAACCGATTGATGCAGCCGCTGTTACGACTCACAAAAACGGTCCATCTTGTTGCTGAAAAGAATGACCTTTCCGTGAAAGTCGAAGCCGCGACAAAAGACGAAGTGGGACAATTGGCACAAGCTTTCAACCGTATGCTGGGTAGTTTGATGGTGGCTCAGGAAGAGGCTGCTTCAACAAATTTATACCTTCATAATATCCTAGTCTCGATGAACGACGCGTTGATCGTCCTTGATTCTCAAAGTCACATCGTTCTTGTGAATAATTCTGCTCTGAAGCTACTTGGGTACACCGAAAACGAACTGAAGGGACTTCCCTTTAATAAAATCATTCGTCTGGAAGAACAGGAGGTTTTCAATGTGGAAGATTTTATGAGGCAAGGTTACGTGGGGAGTCGGCTCATGGTCAGCTATCAAAAGAAGGACGGAACGCCTATCCCAATCTCTTTATCCTCAGCATTGTTATTCAGCCCTGATCAAAGGGTTCAGGGGATCGTCTGTGTGGCACAAGATCTCACTGAACAATACGCGGCTCAGCGTAATGTGGAACAACAACGAGAATGGTTGTATGTCACCCTATCCAGCATCGGTGATGGCATCATTACCACCGATGGAAATGCCAACATCATCTTTATGAACCCTGTGGCAGAGACCCTGACCGGGTGGTCTCAAGCCGAAGCGGAAGGTCGCAACATTCGCAGTGTTTTCCACATTATCAACGAGTATACGCGTCAAGTAGTGAAAAGCCCGGTGGAACGAGTGATCGAAGAAGGTATTGTTGTTGGTTTAGCGAACCACACTGTGCTGATTACTAAAGATGGACAAGAGATTCCGATAGACGATAGCGGTGCTCCCATCCAAGATCGTGAAGGCAATATGCTAGGAGTCGTGCTTGTATTCCGAGACTTCACCGAGCGGAGGCACGCTGAAGAAGAACTGTTAAAAGCAAAAAATGCGGCTGAATCTGCCACCCAAGCTAAATCGGAATTTCTGGCGACGATGAGCCATGAGATTCGCACGCCTATGAATGGCGTAATCGGGATGACCAGCCTTCTCCTCAACACCAAACTTTCACCCCGGCAAAAAGAATTCGTGGATGTGATCCGTGTGAGTGGAGATCACTTGCTGAGTGTGATCAACGATATTCTGGATTTCTCCAAAATTGAATCCGGCAAGTTGGAGCTTGAAAAGTTCCCTTTCGAGTTGCAGGTCGCAATGGAAGACATTGCCGTACTCTTTGCTTCCAAAGCCTCTGAAAAGCAGGTGGAATTGCTGACCGATTTTGATCTGCAAATTCCGCCTTTTCTTGTAGGAGACGTTACACGCCTTCGGCAAATTTTAGCCAATCTCACCAGCAATGCTGTGAAGTTTACAGAACATGGTGAGGTTTGTCTTTCCGTAAGGCACCAAAGACGAGTGAATGGCGACGTAATATTAGCGTTTTCCGTTCGGGACAGTGGTATCGGCATTCCCCCCGATAAGCTGGAGCGGATCTTTGACGCTTTTTCGCAAGTCGACACTTCCACGACTCGAAAATATGGAGGTAGTGGGTTGGGATTGGCCATTTGCCGTGAGTTGATTGGTTTGATGGGAGGTCAAATCGGAGTGGAAAGTACTGAAGGAGTTGGCACGACCGTTTCCTTCATCTTACGATTTCCAGTAGCCAAACCCCTCCCACGGCGTTACCTCAAGGACCATATTCAAGAATTGGCAGACAAGACCGTGTTGATTGTGGACGATAACCAGACCAACCTTCGCATTTTGCAGCTTCAATGCGAACAATGGGGGATGATTCCTCATGTCACCCCGTCCCCCAATGAAGCCTTGGAATTGTTGGAACACCACAATGCGTTTGATATTGCCATTATGGATATGGACATGCCGGAAATGTCCGGCTTAGAATTAGGACGTCAAATTCGAAAGCTCTATCCTAAAGAAGATTTGCCCCTGCTTTTATTGTCATCTGTGGTTCATCGAGACCGTCCCGCAGATTTTCAAAACATCTTTTATGCACACGTATCTCGACCTATTAAACACGCTCAACTGTTCGATATGCTGATTCGTGGAATCACCGGAGAAATCTATGAAGCCGAAGAACTCTTCGAAACAGCACCTTCACAGAAAAAAACAAAGCATAATCTGAAGATTCTGCTTGCAGAAGACAATCGCATCAACCAAGTCGTTGCTGTTAATTTGATTAAAGAGATCGGATATTTTGTGGATGTGGTGAGTAACGGATTGGAGGTGTTTGAAGCACTCAAACGTAATCAATATGATATCATCTTCATGGATATGCATATGCCCTTGATGGATGGACTCGAAACAACTCGAACTATCGTTAAAAATTGGCCTGTAGCACAACGTCCTATCATTATTGCCATGACCGCTAATGCCATGCAAGGAGACCGAGAAAAGTGCCTGGATGCAGGAATGAATGATTATTTGAGCAAACCCATTGTAAAAGAAGACATTCAATCGATGCTTGTTAAGTGGGGTGACATGGGATTTCCTCTCAAACCTACCGCAGAGACAAAACCGGAGGTTGAGACAGAGCCAATTTTGAATAAAAAAGCTTTATCCCAATTGACTCCTGATATGTTGAAAGAACTGGTTGAGTTGTTTTTTGAGCAAGCACCCTCCTCTCTTCAAGCGATTAAACTCGCCGCTTATACTCAGGATGCAACCGTGCTTGAAGATAGTGCCCATTTTCTCAAAGGCTCCGCTTTAGCCTTCGGGGCAAGCGAACTTGCTGAGCTTTGCAAAGCCCTTCAACTCAAAGGAGAAAATCACGATTTTTCTGGTCTAGATACCCTTCTCGAGCAATTAGAAAGTACTTATGAAAAGGTGTGCCAAGAATTGCGAAACTTGCTTTAAACACCTGTCCATCTTCCTCTAACCGACTTGCTAAAATGAGGATAATCAGGAACCTAAGTACGATTGGCATGAAAATTAAACGGATTCTCTTCGGATTACAGGGCAGGGGATTTTCGTCAGGTATGGAATGGACTTGGACTTTTCTGGATTAGCAGACATCTCCATCAAATACTCAATTGCTTTGAGTCCCATTTGATAGTGGGGCAGTGCCATTGTCGTCAACCCTGGCATCATGAGTGAAGCAAGACGCTGATCGTCATATCCCATCACAGCTACATCGTCGGGGATTCTTAAGTTTAGTTCTTTGAGAGCTTCGTATACTCCCAAAGCAACCCAGTCATTCACACACAATAAAGCCGTCGGCGGAGGGGTGAGTTCCATCAAATATTTGGTCGCTTGATAGCCTCCTGAGGGCGTCCAAGGCACCACTGGAATTAGATCTTGTTCAACTGAAACTTGTGATGCTTCTAAAGCGGCTCGATAGCCGGCCAATCGTTCGATATTTGCTTCTAGTGGCGGGGTTCCATCAATAAATGCAATTCTTCGATGCCCTTCGTCTATCAAGGTTTGGGTCGCTGTTTCGCCGCCTTTAAATTCATCTGGAATCACTGCTGGAATCGGGCTATGGGGATCATAACAATTGACTAGAATGATCGGTAAATCCGTCAGACCAGCCGGAACCTGAATCACGTGCATTGAATCTGTCGTATATAGAATTCCTTCCACTCGTCGCCGTTTCATCATTTCCAAGGCAGATTGTTCAAGTTCGGCATCATCTTCAGTGTTGACAACCAGAAGCAGCCGTCCCTGGGCCCAAGCCAACTCTTGTGCCCCCATGATCACCCCTCCCGCATGAGGGCCGCTTACAATATGGTCTGTGATACAACCGATTGTCATCGATTGATTGGTTTTTAGCGACCTGGCTAATTCATTAGGTTGATAATTCAGTTGGGCGGCTGCTTGGAAAACACGGTTTTGAGTTTCTTTGGGAATCTGTTCTCCACGACCGTTGAGTACAAGTGACACCGTCGTGACTGAAACTTTTGCCCGTTCAGCTACATCGGATATTTTCGCACGCTGGGCCATGATTGCTTGATACTAAAGGTGCAAACGAGTTCCGGAATCTGTGAAACTCCGGGGAAGGGGTCGGAAAACAAAAGCGAACCGTAAACCAAAAGGGAAGAGAGGTCAAACACAAGCTCAGAGAATTGCTAGGGCTGAGTCTTAAGAGGAGAGCCAGTCTACGATTAAGTGAACTCGATCTTCTAAACTATGGTTTACCACACCGTGTAAAGTTGTTTGATCGATTTCCCATAGCTCACCTTCTTTCAGATAACGTGGTTCACCCCCAACTGTAAAAATCACTCCAGGATTCGTAATCAAAGGAACATGAACGCGATGAATCCTTTTATTTACGATATCACCATCTCGATGATAACGCACAGAACGTTGCGCTGCTAGTTTGTTCAATATGATTCGATATGCTGTTCCTGGATAAGGAAACGCGTTGGCAATTCGTGCCAAAATGGGCCGTAAATCGTCTTGAAGGAGATAGTAAAACTCGTGATAGGTAAGGGGTGTTGAAGGCCGATTAGATGGGGAAAGTAAATAAATGGTTTTTACGTGCGCGTGTGTGATCGAGCAAGTTTCCCGGCAAGAAGCATCCCAAATGTCTTCAGGCATTCCCATGATTTTTTGTTTCAATGCTTGGACGGTACAGGATCCTGCCAAAGCATGATACGTAAATTTCTCATTGGAGTAGTTAGGAAGAGGCGGGTAAGGAAGCCCTAGTGACGATATGCTTTGTTCATGTAGTTGCATGCGTCCTCTTTTAGCTAAAGATCATTTATTTACTTAAGGGGGAAGAGTGACGGAAGAGGTTCAATGAAAGACAAATCATTTTTTATGTTTTGGTATTTTTTACATGGCTAGAAAGGTTTTGTATGGGTCTTGCAAAAAGTGGGTCATCCTTATCTTCGAAAGACTCGTATCAAGGAAAGTATTATGACTGAGTCCTCAGAAACGCCTTCCAAACCAGCAAAGGCTACCGAAGCGGTGACACTTCCCAAAAAGGAAGATGCGCAAGTGGCGGCAAATGTTGCCACAGGTGAACTCGATGCTGTTGAGGGGAAAAAATTTGGAACCTTTCATGGAGTCTTCCGTCCAACAATTCTGACGATTCTTGGCGTAATGATGTATCTGCGCGAAGGCTGGGTTGTAGGAAATGCAGGTTTGGGCGGGACTATTTTAATCATTTTGATGGCTTATCTGATTACGGGCACTAGTTCTCTATCGATTGCATCCATTACAACGAATATTCGTCTAGGGGCTGGTGGTGTTTTTTCCATGGTAAGCCAAAGCTTAGGCCTAGAAATGGGGGGAAGCATTGGGATCCCTTTCTATTTGGCGCAAGGACTTTCCACGGCCATGTATATTTATGGATTCTTAGAGGGATGGCTTTACCTTTTCCCTGATCACCCAAAGGTATTGGTTTTACTGGGAGTATTTGGTGTTGTTTTTTTGAGTTCCTACTTCAGCACTAGTTTGGCATTCCGTGTTCAAATTATTGTGATGTTTGGAGTAATTATTGCTCTAAGCTCAATGTATATGGGTGTAAATAAGGTCTCAGAACTTCAAGTTCCAGAACTTTGGGGCACATTTGAACAAGAAAGCTTTTGGAAATTATTTGCTGTTTTTTTTCCCGCAGCGACAGGAATCATGGTTGGAGCTAGCATGTCCGGTAGCTTGAAACACCCTCGCAACAGCATTCCTCGAGGGACCATTGCGGCTTGGGGATGTTCTATGTTTGTCTATCTTTCGCTAGCGGTTTGGTACGCCCTGGTTGCAACACCAGAAGAATTAAGAGGCCAACTAACAATCGCTGTCGAAAGGGCCTACTGGGACAAAGCGGTATTGATTGGTATTTTGTCATCTTGTTTCACGGCAGCGTTAAGTTCTTTTGTGGCATCGCCCCGCATTCTTCAATCTTTGGGTTCGCATCGAATTGTTCCATATTCTTCGTTTTTTGCACGGCTCCACAATGGTGAACCTCGAAATGCAATGGCCTTCACCGGAGTTTTGGTTTTGGTCGCGTTATTTTTAGGAGATTTGAATGCCATTGCTCAAATTTTGACGATGTTTTTTTTATTGACCTATTTGACAATCAATAGTGTTCTATTGGTAGAAGAACGACTGAATTTGATCAGTTTCCGACCAACTTTCCGCATCCCATGGTGGGTTCCACTCCTGGGGGCTTTGGCATCGTTGAGCGCAATTATCATTATCAGTCCTTTCCTGGGGCTGGTATCGATTATGGTGATTGTCACAATTTATATCTATTTAAGTCGACAGGACTTGGATAACCCGTGGGACACGGTTCGAAGTGGCTTATTTGCTTCTATAGCCAATTGGTCGGCAAAAAAAGTTGCCACCAGTGCGGAGTCAGAAAGTTTTCGCTCCTGGAAGCCGGATCTGTTGTTGCCAGTTGAACGGAGAACCATCCTAGAGGGACATTTTCGTTTTTTGCGATCCTTAGTCTATCCGCAAGGATCAATACAAGTGGTTGGGTTGATGAAGGAACGAGATATCTTGCCGCTATTAGGAGTCAAGCAGGTCGTGCGAGAGATGCAACATGAAGGAGTATTTGCGGCTTCTGCGATTATCGACTCAACGGATTTCTTAAGCAGTCTTGATACATCCGTTTCAGTGATGAAGGGTTCGTTTTTTCAACCAAATACCATTTTTGTTCCAACAGAAGGCAGAAACCAAAATGACCTTCAAGGAATTCTGAACGTTGCAAGAGATAATCAGCTGGGGGTACTCTTTTACGCTTCTCATCCTGAAGTGGGTTTAGGGCGTGAACGTACAATAAATTTATGGATTCGAGATCAGTCCCCCAAATGGCAGTTGAGCTTCAATATGGCAAATATCGACTTAGCGTTATTGATCAGCTATAAGCTCCTGATGAATTGGAATGGGCGGCTGCGGCTGCTTAGTGTGACTTCGCGAGCTGAGGATGTTGAGATCGCAGAACGTTATCTTGCCAACCTTATGGAAACGGCACGGATTCCAGATGGATTCGAAATCCATGTCGTGCATAGTCAATTCATGGAATTTCTAGATCGAGCTCCCAGGGCAGATTTGAACGTATTCGGCTTAGCAGATACGGTGAACAGAGAGTTTATACAAGAGATCACTGTGCATTCGAAGAGTTCTTGCTTATTTGTGCGCAATTCAGGAAAGGAAAGCGCACTGGCCTAATAAAAAATGAAACTTCCGGTTATTTGTTGGAGGAATATATGAACCCCTATGTTGAACTTGGGATTGGACCAACCGCAACTTTGGATGAGTTAAAACACGCCTACCGCCGCGCCGTTTTGCGATACCATCCAGATTCGGCTCATGGTCAAGGGGATCCAGAAAAATTTAATGCCGTCCTGCAAGCCTATCGTATTCTTCAACGAAAATACGAAAAAGCTTCTGCATCACCAAAGGCCGGACAACCGCCTGGACAGCCCCCTCCACGACCCAGGCCCCAGGGTCGTTCCAAGACCAAAATAGAAGTGGATCAAACCACCATTCAGCTTCCTATGGAGATTCTGATTCACTATCTGGAACAGACAGACAATCCGTATGTGAGAATGATCGCCATTGAAGCAGTTGCTTTGAAAAATAACCCTATGGCAGTTCGGTATTTGGGAGATTTACTACATCGAGCCGATACAAATACCCAACGATATGTCATAAGAACTCTTGGCGAGGTTAGCCTGTGGCAAGCTTATGCGACTTTGTTACCTTGGATATCAAGTCCCGATTTTGAAATTGCGATAGAATCGGTCAAATCTCTAGAGAAAATGACATTAGAAAATCGTGTAAAAATTATTCAACAACTTCAGAATGAGACCGAGTCGTTTTTGGGAAGTTTATTTGCCCCACTAAGAGGAACATGGGAATGGTTGCAGTCTCCACGCAAAAGTACGCCTCAGTTAGGTCAGATCCTGTTGGATGATAAATACCTTACTTCGGAGCAATTGAAAATTGCACTATTACTTCAGAAGCGCCATCCTTATCTCTTGGGAGAGATTCTCGGCAAATTGGAGTACATCGGTTCGACAGAAATCCAGAAAGCTCTGGCGGTACAAAGCAGGGCAACTCCACGATAAATAAAACTTTTGCCACTCGCCTGCCATCATGCTAGGGTTCCGATGCTATTCAACTTCAACTTGAATATTAGCAAAAGTTGGAGTAGGTCACGATGAATATTGGGGTTGAGTGTCTCCATTCTACAACTACTACTTTCCAGGCATAAAGGTCTGTGATCCTGGAGTTTGGTTCAGTAAGTTATAACAACCACTGAACTCATTCCATTTAACATTAAAGAGAAGGATGTTTCTATGGAAACTAAAGTAATTGATGCAGATAAAAAAATCGGTTCTGTCTCAGTCTTTGGCGATTTAGATGGGAGTACTTCACCGACGCTATTGAAGGAAATTGAAGGTCTGATTGAACAAGGAATGGTTAATATCATTCTAGATTTCACAGGGATTGAGTTTATTTCCAGTTCTGGCATCGGGGTGATTGCAGTCTCTAGTAAAGATATTTCACAACGCAATGGAAAACTTATTGTAGTTTGCAATAATAAAAAAGTGCTCTCTCTTTTTGATATTACAAATCTTAGCAAGGTTATCACAATCCATAAAACTATGGACGAAGCGATGGCTGCGGTTTGAATTGAAGGTGCCACTCCGTCAGTCGGCATCAAACCACTGACGGATTTCTTATTTGCTTCTCTTAGCTCCTCTCCACTTAGCAGGAATTTCCTGAATGCTCAGCGATTTTTCCTATCACAGGGAGTCAATGTTTTGGGTGTTTTAGCACAACCCGGATTGACTTTCGTAATTGTTCGACAATCATTTCATCGGTTACTTCCTTCCGCAGTACTATGCTACCTCTTTGCACATAACGGGGTTTGAGGTTATTCAAAGTCAACGCATAAATATCTTCAACATCTAATTGCTCTGGTGTAAAATCTGGGAATTCTGCTAACACCTTAGGCAAGAGTGATATGATACGGGTTTCGTTGCTATTACGAATATTAAATAAAGAGATATTATTAAAATAATATTTTGATTCTAAATCCATAGAGCCTCTATTAAGCAAATTCTTTGTTGTATGAAATTGCAATCATCAGAAAGTATTATTCTTAAACAAATCGACTTCAAAGAAAACGATAAAATTATCACTTTCTTAACGAAAGACCAGGGGAAAAAATCAGGGATATTAAGAGGTGCGAAAAAACTTAAATCGAGACATGTAGGCGCTTCTGAGCCGTTTGTTCACGCCACTATTTTTTACGTTGAAAAGGCAAATGTCGAATTAGTCACTATTCGGAAGTTTGATCTACTTGAAAGTTTTTATTCAATTCGACAGTCTTACAATAAGATTGTTTATGCTGCATACTGTACTGAATTGGTACACTTATGTGTCATTGATCCCGAAGCCGCTTACCAATTTTTCGACTTATTGCTATTAGCCTATCATATGTTGCAAGATACCCCCTCGTTAGAACAAACCAAAATTCAATTCGAAGTGCATCTCTTCCGATTGTTAGGCATTTTTCCCAACTTAGAAAGCTGTATCTGTGGTAAACCCTTATGGAAAAGGAGGAGTAGTGCCTTGCCACAATTGAATTGTTCACAAGCACACCAATTGGATTGCGCCGAGGGTGGGATTCGTTGTCCAGATTGTTTCCTTGAAAAAGCGAATGCAATCGATTTATCTCCTGGCACGTTGTCATATTTGCGCTATCTGGAACAGCACAAAAGCGAGCCAGACACAATTAAAGTACAAGCAACCGTTCAAAATACTATCGAGCTAGATAACGCATTCTTGACCCATTTTCGGTATCATGTGGGAAAAGACCCAAAATCTCATACGTTTCTAACTCGACAAAATACCATGACTCACTAAAACAAGAACTTCTCCATCAATGATCGATTGAAAACGAGCCATGGATACAAATATCTACATTTTAGCTGTTGATGATGAAACTCATATCCTGACAGCTTATAAGGACATTCTTAGCCCCAAAAAAGTTCGTTCTTCCCGCATGCGTCGAGCTGCTGGTAAGCCTAAAAATGATCTACGAGATCGTTATCAGGTGGAGCTTGCAGATTCCGGTGAAAAAGCTGTTGAACTTGTGCAAAATTTTTTTGCAGAAGGGAAAAAGTTTGCCGTGGGATTTTTCGATATGCGTATGCCTGGAATGGATGGTGTGGACACCATCCGGGAAGTCCTGAAGTATATGCCGGATTTACAATGCGTTGTAGTGACTGCAGATACTGACCGTAATCCTAATGAAATTATCTCTCTCTTCCACGATCCATCTCAATTTGTATATTTAAACAAGCCATTCAACTCGCCCGAGATTTCTCAGTTGGCCTTGTCTCTCAGCAGCTTATGGATCGAGCGTAGGCGCACTGAAAAAATGCTCGATAGCATTGTTCAAGCGTCGGTACAAGCGATCGAATCACGTGATCCGACAACCTCAGGCCATTCGGAACGGGTTGCGCGCCTAACAGTTGCCTTAGCAAAACAGATGGACAAGGTGGAGATAGGCCCATACGCTGAATTACATTTCAACCGACATGAATTAGAAACCATTCGTTATGCCTCACTGTTGCATGACTTTGGTAAAATTGGGGTGAGAGAACATGTGCTGGTTAAGGCTAAAAAATTGTACCCGGGCACGCTGGAAAAAATTCAGCTAAAGTTTTCTTTGGAAGAAGCATTGGGACATATCAGTTCTGGTGAGAGGCAAAAATGGTGGACTGAAATTGAAGAAGCTAATCAACCGTCCATTCTACCTTCAGGTATCCAGTTTGATTTGGATGAAATTTATAAAATTGGACTAATTTCGGAAGAAGAATATAAATTTCTGACCATCCCACGTGGGACGTTAACTAATGAAGAACGTAGAGAAATCGAAAACCATGTGAATGTGACCTATCAATTTCTTAAAACAATTGCATGGACGAAAGATTTTCAACGAGTTCCAGAAATTGCAAAATCTCACCACGAAAAGCTTGATGGAAGTGGTTACCCCGACGGAATCACTGAAATTCCAGTGGAATCTCGTATGATGACAATATCCGATATATTCGATGCTCTTACCGCTTCCGACCGTCCATACAAGAAAGCAGTTCCTATAGAAAGAGCCTTGGATATTATTAAATACGAGGTTGATAATGGAAAATGTGATGCCGAGTTGTTTCGTGTATTTGTGGAAGCCGATGTTTACAAAATTGTACTTCCAGAACGCAATTGAAGTATGTTTCTAAGCTGGCTCAAACCTGAGAAGGAGGATTGAAGAACTGATGAATCCTCTCTGCGAGATCCTGAGAAATTCCTGGAGCTTGCTTTAAATTTTCTAGTGAAGCTTGCTGGACCTTCTTTAAACTTCCAAAGTGTTTTAATAGAGCTTTTCTTCGTTGCTTACCAATTCCTTCGATTTCATCTAACACAGAATGCAATGTCTCTTTTCTTCGCAGGCTGCGATGGAAAGTGATCGCAAACCGATGTGACTCATCCCTGATATTTTGCAAAAAATACAAAACAGCAGAATTCCGATTTAAACGAATTTCGTTTTTTTGATTAGGCTTCACCACATACTCAAAGTCCTCTTTATCTGGACGTTGCACACCACGTCGCTTCTCGGAGCGCCCTTTAGCCAATCCAATCACATCCACATCTTGTAGATCAATACCCAAATCGGTCAGTACTCGTATCGCCATATTCAGTTGGCCTTTCCCTCCATCGATAAGAATCAAATCTGGTAAAGGAGATTCTCCCATGAGGCTTCGTTTATAACGACGGGTTAATACCTCTTTCATGCTCGCGAAATCATTAGGACCTTCGACAGTTTGTATCTTAAATTTACGATAGCCATCTTTATAGGGTTTATTGTCTCTCCAACAAACCATTGAAGCCACAATGTTTGTTCCAGAAATATTCGAAATATCAAATGCTTCTACGGTTTGAGGTACGCGTTTTAAGTGCAACGTTTGTTGTACTTTTTCCAGTACTTCCTCCATCTGTACATTTTGTCGTTTCTTTTCAGTGACATTCACTTGGGCATTGCTGTAAGCCATTTCGACCAATTTTCGATTATGTCCCCGTTGGGGAACAAGAAGGGATACTCGCTTCTTGATTTTCTCATTGAGGGTAGCTTCCAACACAGATTGGTCTGAATAAGGAAAGGGCAATAAAATTTTTTGGGGTATTACGTAAGTTTCCCCTGTATAGATACGGTTGAGTACCTGTCCTAGCAAATTATCATCGGAAGCCTCGTCTGCACTTTCAAAATAAATACAATCTGTTGCCAATAAACGCCCGTAACGAATGAACAACACTTGAACCCCTGCAAAATTAGACTCTCGGTAGAGTGCAAAAACATCCAAATTTTCGTTTGCAGGAGAAAGAACGAGCTGTTTTTCGAAAGTTCGACGGATAGCTTGCATTTGATCGCGAAATTTAGCTGCCTTTTCGAATTCCAATTCTTGAGAGGCAGCCTGCATTCGAATTTCGAGCTGATCGATCAGTTCCGTATACTTGCCTTGAAGGAATAGTCGGATACGTTTCATTTCTTCCCGATATTTTTCTGGAGGCACGGTCCCTTGGCAGGGAGCCAAACAGCGTTTCAACTGAAAATTGATACAAGGGCGATACGTCTTGGTTCCATCCAGAGCCATTTTGCTTGTTCTTAACTGAAAAAACTTATTGATAAGACGCAAAACGCTGCGGGCATCTCGAACTGAAGAATAGGGGCCATAATACTCAGAAGATTTATTAAATTTTTCACGCACAAGGTAGAGGCGAGGGTACATCTCTTCTATCGTCAATTTGAAATATGGGTAGGTTTTATCGTCTTTGAGTGCAATGTTATATCGGGGTTGATTAGCTTTGATCAGTTGCGCTTCTAAAATCAGAGCTTCGGCCTCTGTATTGGTGATGATCGTTTTGACATCATTCACTAATGAAACCATGATCGCGATACGAAGATTATGATTGGCTGATGGTTGGAAATACGATCTAACTCTTTTTTTGAGTGATTTAGCCTTACCAATATATAAAATGTCTCCGTTTTCATCTGTATAGATATAAACTCCTGGTAAATCAGGAAGGTGATTCAATTTAGTCTGGATAGGACGATCTTTAATATCCGTCATTGCGCCATAAGATTAACAATAGTTTGTACCAGAGAAATAACTTTTTCCTGTGTGAATTGGTAAATTTGTATATTTTTGCCCGCAATTGTTCGTTTTTCAATTGGTGCTCCGAGTTCTGGCCGGGGATCCCCGGGTAAGCCGAATACGAAATAGGGATCGTAATTGTATTGGTCTTCTACAAGACTCGCAGAGATTCCCATTCCCTTTGGAATGTTAGTCAATACGGCACCGAGTTGAAAGAATGCCTCCGTACTTGGAGAATGCACTCTATATGTGATGGTCTGTTCTCTTCGCCCCGTGGTGTAATCAAATTTACGTTTGGTGAACTGATCGTCCACTTTGGGCATGCGTCGGTTTGCCAATTGTTGTAGGGGTTCCTTGAAGTCGCGCATTGCACTTTGTAGTGCTTTGATTTTTCGCGCGTACTCGACCGACTTCGAGGTAAAATAGGCATCCTCTGTCTGTTCTGCCAATACCTCTTCAACCTGGGACTGCGGCAGTTGCTGCTCCAATTCAGCAATTGTAAAATTGTCAGTCCGAATTTCTTCAGGACTTTTGTCTTGAGATTCCGACGGTGTCGTTTCAGCAGTGATTGGAACACCATCTGGGTCTTCAAAAAACTCGCTTCCAGAGTCTAAAGCAAAAGGATCGTCCTCTTCTGCGGTTTCCTCAGAAGGTGCGGGTGGAGGTTGAGTAGCTGGCGGCACCGGTTTACCATCCACAAAAGCTTCGATCATTTTCTGAATATTGTTCGGAACATCCTTGAATTTTGCGATTACTCGATATTTATGGCCTTTAGAAGATATCTCACAACTTGCAACAAGCAACTCGAGATGGCTTACATTTCGATCTTCTAGCCCCATGGTTTCAAATAGAGTTCCTGCTTTGAAATAGATGGAAGTTGTAGGAATGATAGGTTGTTCTTTATATAGTAGTAATCCATCCTTTCGTACACGGCGAACCACTGCCGTGTCCTTAAACACAACAAGAATTCGGGTTTGGACATTCACTCCTACATTCTCGCCAATTTCTTGTTCCAAACGCATTTCGCCTTTCCAACGGTCGAACACTTTTGTCAGTCGTTTTACCAAACCTCGTCCGTTGATAGGTTTTACCAGGAAATCTTGAACGCGAGGTGCAATTTTTTGAATCGTTTCAGGGTTTTTATCGCTCGTGATCACAATGGTCGGCATACGAAGTTTACGTTTATGCAATTCATCCAAAATCGGGAGTCCCTTGTCTTTTGCATTATCGGTATCCAGCAACAGCATATCCACATGAAGATTTTGCAATTTTTGAAAAATTTCTTTGCCATTAGTGGCAAATTCCAATCGGTACTGAGTCTTCTCGAAATAAAAACGGTAGGCTTTCCATTGCGAGGGATCGTCTCCAGTGATTAAGATGGTAGGAGAAGATTGCGAAACTGAGACACACTTTTCCGCGTGTTTATCAATATACTCGTCCAATGTGCCTTTATGCTTTGTAGAGAACTCTTCAGCAAAGTGGGCTGTGATTTTGAATCGATTATTGATTGTCGAGATGCAATCGGCTACCCGTAATTCGATCCTTTCAATTCCAGGCTCTTCTAAGTGCAGTTGTTGATAAAGTGGAGAACCTTTAAACAATATTCGGGCATCCTTGGCAATTGCAGTAGGGAGAAAAAGTACCATGCCATGCTTACTCACCTTATAAATGGTCGCTTCTTTACGAAAACCAATCATAATCTCCGATTCATGTAGGTGAGTGGACTCTCGCCCCTTGGTTAACTCTTGTTGTAAAATATGATCTTGTTCTTGGAATACTTTGTGAATCCTTTTTAAAAAATCGTTTTGACTGAACGGCTTTTGGATGCTGCCGACAACACCTGGTGTTTTGATTTCTGGAGAGGCATCCAAATTACGACGGCTGGAAACGACAACTACTGGAATGGTAAGGTGGAGCGATTTCATGTCTTTTACGAATTGCTCCAATGAGATTTCTTGCTTATCAATATCGAATAGAATTAAATTTGTCGGGTGCTTGACTGCTGACTGAAGTCCTTCCCCTGTACTGGAGCTGAAGCGGATTTTGAATTTGCCTTCTGACAGTTTTTTGGTCCATGAACGAAATTGTTTATCCCGCTCAATCGCCAATATAGATTTCATTAGCTTTAACCCTGTTTGTGTGTTAAATCAGTTAGTTGTTGTCTTAGAAGGAGGTCGATCCAAGGGTGGGGAAAGAATTAAAATTTTAAACGTCGTAACATCTAAAGAACAACACAAAAACAACGAAATTAGTATAGCGATTTATACTTGAGGAGTTAAGAAAAAAACCGCGAGTGACGAGTGACACACAGGAGGCCCTATGAGCTTAGCGAGGCAGGAATTTTTAGATATTTTGATCTTGGCACGACACATGGCAGGCGCCGACGGTGAACTCCATCCGATGGAAAAAAAGGTTTTGCATGCTCTCTTCAAAGCAATGGATATCACCCCGGAAGAATCCAGCGCGATGCGGAGTAATTTATCGGTTTCAAAAGCCATTCGCGACCTTAAATCTGAAGAAGCCAAGAATGTATTAATTGATGTACTCGTATTGGTGGCGAGTGCAGATGGCAAATTTGAAGAAGACGAACGTATTTTTATTAGTAAAGTCATGCATCGTTTCGGAATCGAACCGGAAGGCCACCCTTACTTTCGTGAAGGAGGCGAACTCAATGTTGAGGAAATCCGTAGCAACGTTCGTGTGATTATTGAAAACATTAAAGAACTTTCTCATCATTAGAAACGACTATGATGTTACTCAGTTTTCATATAGTGGCAATTGGGGTATTGGCCGGAGTGATCGGGAATATTGCTTACCAAATGGGAAAAAAAGAGGGCATTCGATTGGCAGTCCATGAATTTGAGTCACAACAATCTTCATCAGAAGAATCTCCTCCTGTTACATAATCCCTAAATACTTTCCTGCCTTGCCTGATACCTGCGTCTTGGTAAGCAAAATCTTCCTAGCCTTATAGGACTTTGTCACAAGATTTGTTCAATCGGCATATGATCCCAGCAAACACCGTCCCCTTTGTCTCACGTTAGATCAATACAAACGATTGTTGAGCCGAAGTCTATGCAGGGCAATAGTTCCAATTCAATCCAACTGGGAACAGTTTTCATTAATTGACTCAGCCATACTTGATCATGTTAGCATGGTCATGCGACCTTGAAGAACGGAGGAAAAACTATGACTACAACACAACCATCAGCTATTGACGATCCAACGAAAGTGACTCAAGACCTTGTGGAATTGGGGCAACAAACCTACTTACCAGTCTACGCGCCACGCGAAATGATTTTGGATCATGGAGAAGGTTCGCGAGTGTGGGATATCGATGGGAATGAATATATCGACTTAGGAACTGGGATCTCTGTCAATAACTTGGGGCACTGTAACCCTGATATGATTCGCGTAGCGGTGGCTCAAATGAAAAAGCTGTGGCATACGAGTAATATCTATTTCACAGAACCACCAATCCGACTGGCAGCCGATCTCACTAAGGTGTCTTTTGCAGACCGTGTGTTCTTTTCAAACTCGGGAGCCGAAGCGAACGAAGCAGCGATCAAATTGGCCCGCAAATTTTCTAGTGTAAAGCACCCTCCTCAGAAGCGCGAAATCATCACTTTTAAAGGTTCATTTCACGGTCGGACGCTCACGACGGTTACAGCAACCGCCCAGCCAAAGTATCATGAAGGTTTCGAACCTTTGCCAGGAGGATTCACCTACTGTGATTTCAATGATGAAGAAGCAATCACACAGCTCATTTCAGAAAAAACTTGTGCGGTGATGTTAGAGCCGATTCAAGGAGAAGGAGGTATCACCCCTGCTCAACCGGGATTTCTCAAATTATTAAGAAAGCTATGCGATCAATATGAAGCCTTGCTAATTTTTGATGAAATTCAATGTGGTATGGGGAGGACTGGAAAATTATTTGCCCATGAGTGGGAAGGAGTGCTCCCCGATATTATGACTTTGGCAAAAGCATTGGGTGGAGGACTACCAATTGGTGCAATGCTCACCACTGAAAAAGTAGCTCAAACTCTTAAAGTGGGAGATCATGGTTCGACATTTGGTGGAAATCCTGTGGCTACTGCATTAGCAGCGGAAGCATTGCGTCAATTACGCACTCCTACTCTGATGAAAAATGTGCAACAGCAAGGGGAATACCTTAAATCTCGACTAAATGCTTTGAATGCAGAACTGGGCAAGTTCAAAGAGATTCGAGGGCTTGGACTTATGATTGGAGTCGAATTGCAAGGAGAATGGATAGGCCAAGCGAAAAATATTACAGAAGTTTGTAGGCGACATGGGGTTTTGATTCTACAAGCAGGACCAAATGTATTGCGCTTCTTGCCACCACTGACCATTACTAAAGAAGAATTGGATTTGGGAATGGATCGTTTTGAAGCCACTGTAAAACGTTTTCAACCGTCTTCCAGCTAGGATACTCAATATGGCAGTGCGCGTGTTTTTGGGTATGGGAACCAATTTGGGAGATCGGAGACTCATGTTAGAGCGGGCGTGTGGAGCTTTAGCAAAATTGCCGTTGGAACAGTTTCAACAATCCTCAGTATATGAAACATTACCCTACCGAGGAATGGATCAGCCAGCCTATTATAATCAGGCAGCTACCGGCCTCACGCACTTGTCACCACAGGATTTATTAAAGCGATGTTTGGAAATCGAACGTCATCTAGGCCGGGTTCGACATACCCGATGGGAATCTCGTATAATCGATATTGATATTCTGTTCTATGGTGATCTGGTAATAGACACTCCGGATTTGGTCGTTCCTCATCGCGATTTCCAAAATCGTGGCTTTGTGCTGACCCCTCTACTGGAATTGGCTCCAAACCAGATCGATCCCCGTTCCCGTAAATCTATCCGTATGCTTTACGAAGAGTGGCGGGAACAAACTCAGGAAATGTTACCTCAACTGCTGGAGAAATTATGAAAAGACTAACTATTGTGGGAGTTCTTTTGGTTCTATGGCTTTCTGGATGCACCCTGAAATGGACCTATGATTACGCCGACTGGGTAATTCTCTGGTCTGTAGACGACTATTTTGATCTTACTACCGAACAAGAACAGTTTCTAACTGAACGTCTTGATAAAATTCTAGTATGGCATCGGAAAGAAGAATTGACAGCCTATGCTGACTTCTTACAACTTCTGAAGGCCAAGGGAGGCGATGGTTTGACTGACCAGGAGTTCGATGAGTTGTTTAATGAAGCCCAACGCTTACGGATCAACTTGTTAGAACGCGTTTTGCCAGACACGGCTGTATTTCTTTCGACACTACAAGATAGCCAAATTCTAAGGCTGGAAGAGCAACTGACGGAATCAAATGAAAAATTTATAGAACGGGCTAATTTGACTAAGGAGGAACGCTTGGATCAAAGATTTGGACGAACCCATGAACGGCTAGAAGAATGGTTTGGAGAATTTGATGAAAGTCAAATAGAGAGAATCTCCTCAATTAGTAAGGCGTTCCCAGACAGAACTGCAAACTGGTTGAAAAATCGACAAACACATCAAAAAGAACTCGTCGCGTTTTTGCGTGCTCGCAAATCGCCACAAGAAATCGAAGCGCAATTGAAAAAATGGTATATTCCTATAGATGGCACTCACCGCCCAGAATACCGTGAAACCGGCAAACAA
Organism: SAR324 cluster bacterium; assembly: GCA_028281495.1. Taxonomy (GTDB): domain Bacteria; phylum SAR324; class SAR324; order SAR324; family NAC60-12; genus JANQJU01. The sequence continues at coordinate 153,636 of JANQJU010000023.1, read as the reverse complement.
TTATCTGCTGCTTTCAAACAGATTGTGTTGGATTTAGATAAAGTGGTTTCACCTATGCAGCGTATCAATGCTGCGAGCCGTATTGATGAACTGATTAATGATATGAAAGATCTTGCCAGTTCATCCTAAGATTTTTTTTGGAAATTAGGGGGAACTTCCTTCGGTTGGATTTCTTTCTTGGATTAATTCTTCAAATAACCGCTGGGCTACTAATCGGTGCACCATTTCATTGGGGTGCTGATCGGAAGGGTGCACCCATAATTCTGAATCTTTGTAGCCCTTCAAGACGGGTAAAAGATCGATCAGATGAATCGGCTTAGAGGGAGAGTTGACCTCCTTTGCTATAAGTTGATGGATAGATAAAAAGGGATAGTCGTCATTTAATTCATACAATAGAGGAAACACAAGGATATAGCACCCTAATGGCAGACTATCGCAGATATGCTTCAGTTCTCGCAGACTACTACGTGTTTGGGACCAATGAGGATTGGCATCAGTATACAGAGTGGAATAGTGTTCCAAGGTTCGTTTGTGAATTTGCTGACGATGCCACAATTGCCACCCCGTTCGTACAAGACGGAAATGGTAAGGCCAAGAAGTTGGATGTGTGGGAAAAAGCTCCGCCCTAAAGAATCGTTGTTGAATACTGCCGTCTTCACCTTTGTAGAGTATTGCAGGTTCCGCGTCATTGAGTGTGTATCCCAAAACAATCACATCAGGCAAGGTAGTCCAGGCTAAGCTCTTTAGTAAAAACAAGGCCTGTTGTGTATTGTAGCCGCCCACCCCAAAGTTATAACTCTCAAATTTTATATTTTGCTCGGCATAGTGCCTATTTAAGAGTTTTTCGACCTGAACGGGGAAGATATCCTGGTCTTTGACTCCCTCACCAAAGGTGAAAGAATCTCCCAAAAAAACAATCCGGACCGTTCCTGGAGGTTTTGTCGTTTCAAAATCTTCCCCCCGAAATCCCCAAGAATTGGTTTGGTGGTAAACAGCATTTTCTTCATCAAAATAGCCTCGGGGATTACTCGAATATACGAATTTAATCTGACTCGCCGTCATATTTGTGTAGTAGATCAATTCTTTTTCAGCAAAACGCGCCAGAAATTGAGGGGTCATTTGGCGGGGTTCGTGAAACTTAGGAAGATCCAGGTACCAAAGAGTGGCTTCAATCAATCCTAGCCCAACTGCTAGGCTTACTCCAAGTAATAGAAAATTTTGTAAAAATTGTTTCATTGAACAGGTTTGAATTACGTTCATCAACCAAACGAATGTTTGTTCCATTCCATGCAAATACAACAAACCTCAGCAAACAGAAATTGCCTTATTTGGGATGGCATTGCCATTTATAACCTTAAAAATTCGACTAAAAATTCCCCATCGGCATTGTCTAATAGCTCAGGCGCGTCCTTCTTTTTTGTCAAACAAAACGCCCTCACTTTTTCGTAAAATCAGTTAAAATAAAAGAGCCGAAGTTGCTCATTCAATCTCACTGATTCAACCCTAACCCAATTAAAAAGAGGTTTCATGCAATTCCGACGATGGTTTCTGAGTGTGATCTTATGGAGCTGTGGACTGATATTGTTGGCCCCTAATGCATGGGCTGATACCGACTACAACGTGCAATTGAAAGTCCTCCTTGTATACCAAAAATCAAACGATGCTAATTTCGAATCCGATATTGCAGAGTCACGACGTGCCCTCGCAAAGGCCTTCAAAAAATCTTTAGAGGGGTCTTCACTCACATTAGTCTCGGACGAATCACTTGAGCTTTATAAGCCTCAAATTGAAACTCAGCTCTCCAATTTAATGAGAGAACGGCATGCGCCGTTGGCACTTGTGTACACTTTAGATGGAAAGATCAAACGGTTGGCCACCCCCAACATCATGTGGGAAGGTTTTTCGGAACTTACCTTGAATCTCGTGGGCTATGAATTAGATAGCAACCGAGCGGTACGTAAAGCCTCGCATAAAGAGTTCAATGAAATGAAAATTGGAACTGGTACCTGGGAAGATAACCCAGCATTCCGTGAACGGCAATACATGGATACAGCCGATAAGCTAAAAGATTATTGGAATCGAGCCAATATGAACCACTTCTTTGAAGAGATGTACGAGGGCACTATCGTCGATGATATCGCGATTTTAGTAGAAAGTATGCCTGCCAATCCTCCTCAATCCCGAAAGTGGCTGTTTATGGTAGCTGTGGAAGAATATGAGAAAACCTTTGACGTGGTATTTGCGAGACGTAGTGCCATCCTATTTGAACAAGCAGCACAAAAGGCCTTTGGAATTGATCCCAGTCGTACTTATGCTTTGGTTGGCAAGTCGGCCACCGCTGTAAATATCAAAAATCAGCTATCACAAATGTTGGGAAGCATTCAGGAGGGAGACATTATATATTTTTACTACAGTGGGCATGGGATCCCTGATCCAGCCACCAAAGGATCTTTTATCCTTCCTCAAGAATACCCTGTCGGTGCCATTGTGAAAGAGCCGGATTTTAACCTGGAAAATATCTATCGAATGCTAAATCGGTCTCCGGCTTCCAAAGTGATTTCATTTGTCGATGCCTGTTTTAGTGGTATCACTGACAACCAAAACCTTCTTGAGGGAACTGCTCCTGGCGTATTTGGCACTGTTGTGAATTTTAATACAACGAAAATGTTGGCGATGACGGCAGGTACGCAACATCAGTTTTCTAACAGTTTCGACCGAGCCGGTCACCGAATGTTCAGCTATTTTCTGATTAAGAACCTAGCGACCCGGTCTTATATTGACGTCAACGAGATTTACCAAGATGTACGCACCAATGTCATGGCCCACTCGTTGGAGAAAGGCCAACTGTATTTTCAAGAACCTCAATTGTTCAATGAAGGTCAATTGCAACTGTAATTACTGCTAATAGCTTGCGACTTAAGGGGACATTTTTACACTTTTGATAAGTAAAATGGCTGCGCCGCAGATACGTCGAGTTGACAATGTTGGTATCTGTGGGTTCTTGATTTTCACTTACAAGAGAGTCCCCTATGATTCGAACCAAATTTGTAGCACGCTCCTTAGGGTTTGCACTAATATTCTTCCTGTTCTTACAAGCTGCTCCTCTAAACGCTCAAAGACGCGCTCCTGATTTTTGGATCAGTAATTTAGCCCCCAATAGCAAACGCTTTAATACCCGCCAAGGTCCGCACCTCTATGTGATTAGTTTCTTCTTTGTAGGATGCCCCCCCTGTGTGAAGGAGATGCCTGAGTTGTATAAAATGATGACTTCAGAGTTCCCCAATGTGCCTTTGCTGTTCATTGATTCCTCAGAAGAAGACACACCTGCAACTATTCAAGCATTTGTAGAACGATTGGAAATACCAATTGACTATGTTTATCATGATGTATTTCGAAACATTGCGAGGAAGTTTATGGGAAATGAATTAAAATTCCCCACTATCATCGGAGTATATAAACAAGGAATTATTTTTGAGTATGGCGGGCTAGAAGAAGAAACAGCACAAACAATTCGACATAAATTGCGTGTGCTGCTTGACGCATCATGATTGGTAGTGTTGTGTTTTTAAGAGAACCTTGAATTCACGACTGAGGATCGGAATTGGCAGCAGTAATCGACTTTGGTTTTGGGTTAGTTTGAATCCGCACTGTGCTAAATTCGTGTCGATTCATAAGTTCCAAAAGTTCTGCAAAACGTTTAGCCCGATCATCTTTCGAAATTTCGGTCCCCGTTTGCTGGAACAAACTCCAATCTAGTGGTCTATCGGTGAAAACAGCTACGTAAAGATCGTAGGTAGGTTTATTGTCGATAGTTTGAGTAATCAATTTGTTGCCTCCGCTTGGAAAGCGAATCGATTTCTTTGCTGGAATCGGCTGATTTGCCGACATCAACGTCACTATCCCATTCTCGTAGACATTTAAAATAGAAACCATTCCTGGAAGGTCTGACTTTACTTGAAAGGAGAGTTCTTCCCCTGCCACGTAGTGGCTTTTTAGTGACGTTAAAGCGTGGGAGGGTGTGCGGTAGGTGTTGAGTAATTTCAAGAAATCTTCCGCTGCTAAAGCTTGTGCCACATTTCCATAAAATAGAGACCACTCGCCATGTGTAGAAATCAAACGCATATCCAGTTTGCATTGGAACTCATTGTTGATTTCCTCAAATAAAGGAGTTTGGGAAAGATAACGGTTTTGTTTTTCCCCTTCTGGGCAGAAAGCCAGGTTCAATTTTCGAGCAAAGCGTTTTGTAAATGGTAACGTGTTGAACTTTAAAGCAACAAACCACCAGTCATCCACATTGATTTTCTTGATTTCATCCAATTCACTCAAAGTCACATCTGTCTCGGAAACGGTAGAAAATTCCGTTTTTAAATAAATCTCCTCTTCTGTCGCACGTGCTTCATCACGTACCACAGAAGTCACCTTCACACGGATTTCTTCGGCAATTTGCTTGCGAGCTTTCGATTTAGCAGCATCCTGAGAACGGCCATAACCGCACCCGGCTATTTCATAAGCTTGAGCGAAATCTTGGCAGGCAAAATACCACTCTGGATACCGGGTCGGTTCCACTGACATAGTGCATGCAGAAAGAAGAAATAAGCAACTAAACCAGGGTAAGTGTTTCATAAGACTCTCACTCTATTAAGGTTGTGAAGCGCAAACTCGAATTCCTAAATCATAAAATCGATCACCCGGAAGGACACTCGAACGAATTGCAGAACGAACCAACTTGGAACTGCTGGCAAATCCACCACCACGATAGGTACGGTGTGAGCCATTTTCCAGTCCGGGAGGATCCACAACTGTGCTTTCTGGATACACGCCGTGCCAATCTGAAACCCATTCCCAAACATTTCCATGCATATCGTACAGTCCCCAAGGATTCGGTTTTTTTGTCTTCACTTCGCGAGTGCCGTCACTATTTCGACGGTACCAGGCGTGATCGAACAAACAGGTAGCATCATCACCACAACTCCACTTGCTGTTGGTCCCAGCTCGTGCAGCAAATTCCCATTCCGCATCAGTGCACATTCGGTAAACCATATCATTAGGAGGTGACTGGGTTTTGTTCAACCATTCGATGTAAGCGTTTGTTTCGATCCAGGTTACACAATTAATAGGATGTTTTTTTCGAGTATCACGATCCCAATTTTCATACTGAGCAGAACATTTAGGAGGGCGTTGTAAGGTTGCTTTGACAAAAGCCGTATATTCCGCAACCGTCACTTCTCGTTCAGCGATATAAAAAGGCTTGGTCAAAATCACTTCATGTCTTGGGAAAGATTTCCATTGGCCTGTGAGATCACCTCTTTCATAGCGCATTCGTCCTTTTTCTCCGGGAGAGATTTTTACAAACCCAGGAAAATCATCGGCAACTGCGGCACCACCTTCAATGGGAATACCAGGAAGGGCAGGTGCAACGGGTGGCTGAGCGTTGCGAGCTGCACCTCGAGTCTGCGGGCTGTTATAGGCCATTCTCTGATTTTGTGCCGCTGCAATAACAGGTGTGTCTGGTATTATTTGAGTGGCCAACGATTCCACTTGGTCGCTCAACTCACTAATTTTACAGCTTTCACAGTCTCCAGTGACCACACGTTTCGATTCTAGCCCTGAAAGGGTGAGACTCAATTGTGTGTAATCTTCTTCTTTGATGATTTGAAGGGAGAACAAATGCTCTACCTGTAAAAACTCCATGATTTTTTGAATGCACTGATCTTCAGTACATGATTCCGCATCCAAGACTTTAAATGCTTGTCTTCGTGCATTGTTGAAATCTTCTTGCGGCACAAGAGTGAAGTGTTGAGAGAGAGTCTCTTGCAAACGATTCAAGAAAATATTGCGCTGAGCAACGGAAATGTCTCCGATAGCAACTACGGGAGTCACCACCGCCTCCAATTTTTGACGCGCCTCAACAACTGAACTATTCAGTAAACAAAACCCAAGGATGGCTAGTAGTGGAAGACTTTTCATAAGAACCCAATTGATTGAAGGTGAGTAAGGATTTGTCCTCCATAAAGACAAGTTTAGCGAGAATATTTTTCGTTTTTTTGTGTTTAAAGATTCTATTATAAATTTGGTTTTCATACAATTTTCTCAGATGATTTTACAGAATCTATGCCAAAATAGGAATATCTAAAAAAGACTCGGAATCTCGCTATCAACTACTTGAAATAAGTAAACAAATTTTATCAAGTAAGAGTCCCCTTGTGAAATAAATATTCTCTTATGGGAACAAATACTTCTCATGCCACAAGTGCCGTCTTTTCTCGAAAGAGACTTTGGGATTCCTCCCCGAAATAACTTGTAGTGATAGCGAGGCTTAGGGTAATTTTTAATTAATTTCTTTCTATAGGCATAATCCTAATTCATTCATTTTACGGGAGTTTTGAATGGCAGATCTTGGTTTCATTGCAATGGTCACTGCGTTAGCGGTCGCCACCTATGGCATGCTCATTCCACACTTTGGAGTCGCTCGTAATAACTGGAACCTCGTTCGTTCGGCTCAATATGCAACGATTCTGAATTTTTTCCTTATGGCTGTGGCAAGTGGGATTCTCATTCACGCTTTGGTCGTTAGCGATTTCAGCATCTATTACGTGTGGGGACATTCAAGTACAGACATGCCTTTATTCTATAAAGTCACTTCATTCTGGGGGGGGTTAGAAGGCTCTCTATTATTCTGGGCATTGGTACAGAGCATGTTTGCTATGATTGTCGCATGGCGCTATCAACACTCCAATCGCGAAATCATTCCTTATGTTATTGCTGTTTTAAATGGAATCATGGTGTTTCTTTTGGTCTTGTTGGTTGGTTGGTCCAACCCGCTGGAACCACAGGCAGTGGTTCCGTTGGAGGGGCGTGGGTTGAATCCTTTATTACAAAACCCTGCAATGACAATTCATCCACCCTCTCTTTATTTAGGATTCATCGGGTTCAGTGTGCCATTTGCTTTTGCAATGGGTGGCTTGATGAAAGGAAAGCTTGATAACGAGTGGATTTTAACAACAAGGCGTTGGACCCTCTTTTCTTGGTACTTTTTGAGTGCTGGGCTCATTTTGGGTGGGCAATGGGCTTATGAAGAACTCGGTTGGGGGGGCTATTGGGCTTGGGATCCGGTAGAAAACGCGGCATTCATGCCCTGGCTCACAGGAACCGCATTCTTGCATTCAGTGATGGTTCAAGAAAAGCGCAATATGTTAAAAATTTGGAATCTGGTACTCATTATTTCAACATTCGCCTTAAGCATTTTAGGAACGTTTTTAACTCGTTCTGGAGTTGTTAATTCCGTGCATTCCTTCACTCAATCAGAGATTGGACCTGCCTTTTTGTTTTTTTTAGCTGGCGTCCTACTTTTTGCGTTGTTTTTGATATTCAAACGCATTCGAATGTTGGAATCAGATCATCGACTGGAATCTGTCTTGTGTCGAGAAAATGCTTTTTTAGCACAGAACATTTTGTTTGTTGGAATTGCCTTTACGGTTCTACTCGGAACTACGTTTCCACTGTTGGCCGAAGCAGTTCGAGGCACCAAGCTTTCCATTCAAGCTCCATTTTTCAATACCGTGACCTCTCCTATGGGTTATCTTCTATTTTTGTTAATGGGGATAGGAACCCTAATTGCTTGGCGCCGTTCGAGCATAGAAAGCCTTAAGAAGAATTTTTTGCTTCCTATGATCGTTGCCTCCGTAGGTACAATGATTTTATTTTTCTTAGTCCCGAAGAAGTGGGAAGCTTTGTTGATTCTATGGACAGCCATTTTTGTCATGACTACCATTGTACGAGAATTATATAAGGCCACTGCGGTAAAATCTAAACAGATGTCTGTGAACTTTTTGGTAGCCTTTGGCTATGTGATAATAAGGAATTCTCGACGTTATGGAGGATTGATCATTCATGTCGGAGTGGTTCTCATGTTTATTGGCTTTGCAGGGCGGCTTTTTGATATTGAAAAAGACCTCACCCTAGAAGTCAATAGGCCGGTTACAGTGGGGAATTATCAACTTGTCTTTAAACAGATGGATGAATTTCCTGTACGTAATGCTACACATCGAGCTGCTATTATTGAAGTTTATCAGGATGGTGAACTTCTGAAAGTGATGAAACCTGCTCAAAGTTTTTATCCTACGCAGCCAGAACCGCTAACAGAAGTTTCGATTCGACGAACAATGTGGGAAGATTTGTATCTAGTTTTGTCTACTGAAAATCCTGAAGAAAAATCGGTTACCATTAAAGTCCACATCAATCCATTCGTGGCATGGGCATGGATGGCGCTTCCCATATTCACGTTGGGTGTTGGAGTCGCGATGCTGTACAGGCCAAAGACTTTGGCAATTCGTCGAGAAATGGCAGAGTTGCAGTATGCCAAAAATCGGTTTCAATCGATCAAATAGTATTGGTGAGGAGGACGTATGGAATTTGCCAAGTCTTGGAAGTTTTGGACAATCTCTAGTGGAATCTTATGTTTCATTGCACTTTTGGCTTATGGTTTCACAACAGATCCTAAAAATGTGCCCTCTCCCTGGATTGGGAAGGCCGCTCCAGAATTTACGGTCACACATCTCGACGGGCAACAAAAGTTGAGCCTAAGTGATCTACGTGGCAAGCCAGTTGTTCTGAATTTCTGGGGATCCTGGTGCCCATCTTGCCGTGATGAAGCCCATGTATTGGAAGCCTTCTATCAGAATTATAGTGTTCAACAAGATCAAGTGCACGTGATTGGTATCGCCTTTCAAGATACTATTGAAAAGGCCCAAGCATTCGCACAACGCTTTCGTAAAACGTACTTTTTAGCATTAGATTCTCCAAGTGGTGATATCACTCTAGACTATGGGATCTACGGTGCTCCGGAGACTTTTTTCATCGATAAAGCTGGAATCATTCAACATAAGCATGTGGGAGCAGTCACTCCACAAATCTTGGAAGAACAGTTTTCAAAACTCTAACCCTTATCCTACTAAAGTTTTATGCGTTACTTTTGGTTAGTTCTAATCATTGCAATGGGGTGCTTGTTTTCTACTCCACTTCTTGCTCAGGATGCAAAAGAGCTACGGCTGCAAAATCTATACAATCAGTTACGATGCCCTACGTGCCAGGGTCTTTCGGTGAAAGATTCTGAAGCCGGGTTTTCCGTACAAATCCGCAACAAGGTCGATGAGTTAGTAGATGCTGGAAAATCAGATGAGGAAATTCGCGCATTTTTTGTTAAGCGGTATGGAGAGTGGATTTTGCGTTCTCCCCCTAAAGAAGGTTTTAACTTAGTACTATGGATTCTCCCTGGAGTTGGCATCGCACTTGCCCTGATTCTAGTTTGGAGAAAAAGCCAAACATGGGCTGCGAAAAGCCGTAAAGAACCCGAAGAACTTAATCCTTTGACTGCCGAAGAGCAGCAAGTTTTAGAGGCAGATATGAAACGCTTTCAAAACAGCTAATCTTTTCTTTCCTTCCTTCCCTCATTTTCCAAAAAGTCTCTACGTTTCTATGTTCCGAATGCAAAAAGGTTCCCATGATTTCATGCACAAAATGAGGTCATGGCTGAATCTTTGGGCACGAATCCTGATAGCAAGTTTGTGAAAAGTAACCATTTGCTTTTATATGCACAAGAGCAGAATATTTTGGGAGTTCACCAACGACGGTTCTACAATTGTTGATTAATGTTACCATTCGAGTTATCGTCAACGTAATCACAACAAAGAAACAATTTAGTTGAAACTCTTAGATTTTTGATTCTAACTACTAAAATCTAGCCCGTGACTCACCCTCTATGCTGAGTTTACATTCGGAAGGAAAATTCCATGAAGGCGAAAAAGAAGCGCTGGTTTAACTCTATCAAATCGAAACTTCTCCTCATTTTCTCAAGCCTTATTTTGTTCAGTTTAGCCACTAGTCTAGTGTCAACGGATATACTTGTACAAAATTTTGGCCAAAGTTCGACACAAGAGGCATTGCTTAGGAATGTACAAACTAGCAATACTTTGATCGAGAGCATCGAAAATACTCTTAAAACTCAAACGGAGCTAGTTGGAGTTTTGCCTACGCTCGTAACGGTTGTTGAAAATGGTGATGAGGCCACCGTGTTTGCTAGCGCAAAGAGTTATCAAGAGCAGTTGAATTTATCCATCTTTGACATTCTAGATGCGGATGAAGAGCTGTTAGTGAGTGTAGCGGATAATTTTTCTCTGGATGGAAGTCCGGAAACTGAGCATCTTATCAGTCACATCATGGAAGAAGGAAAAGTGGAACTGTCCCTAACCTTAAGGGATGAACAGCTGGCTTTGCTAACAAGCGGTCCAATTGGGCTGGCGGATGAACCTTCTGGAGTTTTGATCATTGGTACATTCCTTGACAACGCTTTTGCTAATAAAATCAAAGAACTTACTGAGGCTGATATCACTTTTGTTGCCAAGAATAAAATTCTCAGTTCTTCACTTCCTGAAGAAGATCATGCCATGCTATTGGAAACCTTGCCTCAATTGATTCCAGAAAGCATAGTCGATCCAGCAGAAACTATTGCCAACGAAGAGGCTATAGAGCCTTCCGATGCCCAAGAGACAGCTGAACAGGAAGTACCTCTACAGGCAGAACAAGCAAAGCCAGTTTTTATCGAGTCAGAAAACTATATCTTTACAGTTCAAACTTTGAAGAATGTGCACGGAACCCCCATTGCACATATGCTTGTGCAAGGTTCTCTTGAAGGGTCTTCGCAATTGATTTTTCAAATCCGGATGTTCCTCATTGTCATTGGTTCGATTGTGCTGTTGGTCTCGATTTTTAGTGCCTATCTGATTACCAACACGATTACTTCTCCATTAACTAAGGTCATGGAAATGCTACAAGCCTTGAATAGTGGCAATTTACGAGACCGTCTTCAAATGGGACGTACCGATGAAATCGGACAAATGGCTGATGCTGTCGATACTTTTGCTGACCGGCTGGAGCTGGAAATTCTCACTGCGTTTGAAAAATTAGCTGAAGGTGATTTCACATTCGAAACACAAGGTGTGATTAAAGAACCACTTCGCCGTACCAATCAAAGCCTTAATGTGATTGTAGCTAACATCAATGGAGTTGGAGAACATCTTTCAAAAAACTCAGTAGAGGTTTCTTTTTCCAGTGCGTCGCTTTCCCAAGGCGCCAGTGAGCAGGCTGCAACATTAGAAGAAATTACAGCTTCATTGAGTGACCTTTCTGAGCAAATTGCATTGACAGCAGCCAATACCAAGCGCGCTCATGAAATTGCCAATATAGCACATGTCAGTGCAGAAGCAGGCAATGCTTCCATGAAAGAAATGCTGCAAGCCATGGATCAGATCGAAGGTTCTTCTTCTAATATTTCAGATATCATAAAGTCGATTGATGAAATTGCCTTTCAGACAAACCTCCTTGCCTTGAATGCAGCTGTTGAAGCAGCTCGGGCTGGCCAACATGGAAAAGGGTTTGCCGTAGTAGCTCAAGAAGTCCGGAATCTGGCTCAGCGGAGTTCAGAAGCAGCCCAAGAAACCACCTCATTGATCGAACAATCGGTGGAAAAAGTACATCATGGTTCTGCCATTGCTCAAAAAACTGCGAAATCGCTAGCAGAAATTGTGAAAAGCGAAACCCAAGAAAACTCGCTCATCACTGAAATTGCCGATGCGAGCGAAAGACAATCAGAGGGTATCCGACAAATCCGAGAGGGACTGGAAAGAGTGAATCAGGTGACTCAACAAAACAGTGAAGTTGCAAACTCAATTGCTTCGGCAAGTAAGGCTCTTTCCAATCAAGCTGCTGACTTAAAGCATATGGTTGCTCGTTTTAAGTTGTACTCAGGCTCACACCAACTGCTCCCCTAATTTTTCTCTTCTGAAGTTTTCACCTTCCTTCATCTCTAAATTTTGAACGGTGTCAGGTCGATGATCGAATGCATCGTCCATAGAGACACCATTCAATTTACGTTAGGTCAATTTAAGTTCAGACGCTTCTTTTAGTTTTGTTTCAGTCCATATTAGCTTTTTGTTTTTTTGTTTAAAAAAATTTGTTTTTTTGTTGTTGTTTTATTTGAAAGTTATGTTATTATCCCTCCGTACTTAGCCAGAGTACCCTTTCTTAAAAATAAAGCCTTGAAGACATATTCGTTAGACTTTTTGTTCACTGCTCTGATTTAGAGGTTGTTATGAAAATTCAATATTCCTTTTGGTGTTTGTTTGTCTCGTTATTGATGATGTTTCCGACAATGATTTTGGCACAAGAACCACTTGGAGTTCCAGATTTAGAAGAGATTGAGTACCCTGACGATGAACCACCCTCGGCAGATTTAGTCCACCTTGGCAAAGTATTGTTTTTTGATCCCCGCCTATCTCTTAAAGACAATCAATCTTGTGCGACGTGTCATAATCCTGATCTTGGATTTGGTGAGGGGGTGAAAGCCGCTTTTGGTACAATGGGAGCAGCTGTAGGGCGCAACACACCTCACATTTACAATTTAGCATGGAATGTCACCTTTTTTTGGGATGGCCGTGCTAGCACGCTAGAGGAACAGGCTTTAGGCCCGATTGAAGCAGAAGGTGAAATGAATATGCCTCTGTCCAAATTAACAGGAAAACTGGAAGAGGTGACCTATTATCAGCGGGCCTTTGCACGTCTTTTTCCTGATGAAGGCATCACAGCAGAAAATATTGCAATAGCGATTGCAGCCTTCGAAAGAACGATCATTGTGGATGACACCCCGTTTGATCGCTATATCCAAGGGGATTTTTCGGCAATGAGTCCAGCTGCTATTCGTGGAATGGAACTTTTTGAAGGAAAAGCTCGGTGTATCTTGTGCCACGATGGACCAAACTTCACGAACAATGGTTTTCACAATATTGGTATCGGTGATGACGATCCAGGACGTGCTACAATTCAAGAGGGAGCTAGCAATCAAGGAGCGTTTAAAACACCTGGCCTACGGAATACGTTGCTGACAGCTCCTTACATGCACGATGGGTCGATAGGTTCGCTAGAAGACGTGGTCAAACACTATAATAAAGGAGGGAATCAGGTTGAAGGACTGGACCCATTAATGAAGCCCCTGAATTTGACGGATGAAGAAATCTATGATTTGGTAGCATTTTTAGGGGCGTTAACTCAGCCGCTTCGAGTAGAGCGTCCGCAGATCCCTTAATTATAACCTTCAATATGGAAGAGGAAAATGCGATCAATGTATAAAATATGGCTAATCGTTGCAGTGTGTTTTTCAATCGGATTTGCCCAAACACTGCATGCCGGTTCTTTAGCCGGAAACTTTGCATTTAAAAAGAAAGCTCCGAAAGGTGCACTCATCTATTTTTCAGAAGACCAAAGCCTCAGTACGCCCGCGAATGTGGATCAAAAAAATACCGCATTTGTGGAGTCGATTGTGGTGGGGGCTAAGGGTAATGAAGCGATTTTCAAAAACTCAGATTCTATCAATCATAATATCTTTGCAAACGACTCCGAGTTAGGAGTGAGTTTTGATATCGGTCTTGCCCCACCAGGTTCTGAATTCAAACAGCCGATCAGTTGGGAATCCGGCAAGATGATCAGAATCAGTTGTAAAATCCATCCTAAAATGCGGGCATGGGTTGCTTCCCTAACCAGCAAATATCACCATACGGTAACCTTCAAAAAGAAGCAGAAAAAAGTTGATTTTGAAATTGAAGACGTACCGGATAATCTATCGAAACTAGTCGTATGGATGCCTGGATATGATCCGATTGATGTTGCTATCAAGCCGGGAGAAACCCAAGAAGTGAAGTTAATTCGAAAGAAGAAAACTCGCGGCACACTCACGCTTACACGAAAATAGACTGGGGAGAATTGGATGAAAAAACGATTGTTACTTTGCAGTCTGATAGTGTTGCTCTGGGGTACTCCAATGTGGGCACAAGGCCATAAAGTGGGGGCTTGGGATCCCAATAGTGCTCCTCCATTTCAGATCCCTGAGGAATTTCAAGAACTATTGAAGGACTATCGAAAGAATTGGACACGACTCACCGACATTCAATTCTCAGGTTTGCATTGGAACCAAGGTATTGTGACCTACATCAGCAAGAGTCATAAAGTATTCATCAACAATTACATTCATTATTTACGTCAGTCCGAAGGACTCGATGACGAAGATGAGGAATGTGATGAAGAGGAAGATGACGAATGTGAAAGCCCGTTTCGAGAGTATCCGGCAGGTACAGCGGTGCTAAAAGAAAATTATCAGTTGATTGATGGCGTGCCTCAAACTCCGCTAACGGTCACTTTGATGATAAAGCATCCCAAAGGTTATGACCCTGAAGCTGGCGATTGGCAATATGTGCAATATGATGTTTCAGGTAATGTAATCATCAATGGCAATAGCAAAAATGAAGCTGCTAAGGTGAGTTGTGCTTCGTGTCACATTAATATCGATATGCGCGACTATGTTTTTTCCACATTTTATCACGCGCAAGATCCTCAAAAAGTTCCTCAGAGTAAGTAAGCCTCCTCACTAAGGACACCTCCTGAACGATGAATCAGTTTCGCTTCGTTCAGGGGGACCTTATTCTCACTATTCGGTCATTCGGAACGCATGAAAATTGTCGAAGCGAATGCGCTGGTCAATCACCTCCTGCACCTCAAATTTCTCTAAGTAGTTTTGATACAATTTGCCATCGGCTGACTCATACTTCTGCACGAATTCCGGGTTGAAGTTCTCTCGCTCATCAATTCCAAACAGACGAGCAGTTGCAACGCGAGGTGAAAGTTCTAGTAGGATATTCCAATCTGACAAATCTTGGATTTCAGGAAGAAACAACGTGGTTCCCCAGACCAGTAGGATCATTTCTGGTGTCCAAAATAAGGGAAATGGACTGGTTTCATAAGGAACAATCCACACAGGTGGGTCCTCGATAAATACCCGTTGTCCTTCTGAAAATGGAAGGAGCAACTGATCCATGATCCAACGTTTTGCTTGTTGTGATCTCCAATATTGTGAACTTTGAAACTCGGTACCCATGATTTCTGTCAAATCCAACCCTTCGATCAAAAATTCGCTCTTTTCCAGCTCCTCTACCAAGGGTCCCATAAAATAGGCATGACCGCATTGATCAGGGCCTCCAACAGCTACAATCAGTGGCTGTTTGGGAGATTTCCTTTTGATTTCTAGAATTTTTTCTCCTAACAGAATCGATGTATGCTGGCTGGGATGGAACAGTTCTAAAAGGTCACGAAAATATTGATAGTGCACACCGTGAATGCCTTCTGTTTGCTCGGAACCATAAGCAAACAGTTGTTTACGTTCGGTGAGGCGGTTTTGGATCAACGGGGATTCAGTAATCCAAAATACATCGGGCTGGAAAAGGGCATCGTTTTGTAAAAAACCACTGTTGTCCTCAGATTCCAGTTTGAGGAAACCGATATCTTTGCGCTGTCGCCATTCTGGAAAGAGGTCATCATGCTCAGTGACTAACAGCACTTGAAAATCACGGTCCGTGAGTACTTCCACAATTTGAACAAAATTTTTTTGTTCTTCGTCTTCGATCAAATGGGACATACTATGCAGATCAATGACGATTCGATGAACTGCCATCACCGCTTCGAGCACATCAAAATCGTCTTCAGTGGTGGAAACAATAGCCATAGTTTTTTTAGTTCTAGAGTGTGTGAGGTGCTGTCAAAGTTGCCTGAGGCCGGCTTACCCCAATTAATGTGTAAAGGTCTTTGGCACAATCGCGTCCACTGACTTGCAATAACCGGAAATAACCATTCACCGACCACAAACTTCCAACCATACAAACAAGCGCTAACAATCCGATAATTATGCTCATAGGAACCTTTTTGTAGGAGAGTTAGAGATATACCGAAGCTTCTAACATGCTGAATATCCGGCAACGCAATAAGCCCCGAATGTAGCATACCCAGCAGGCATGACAAGACCCGCTCTTGGGAATGAATTCTTGCTCGCTGTGAGCTGCTGGCGTATATGGGATACAGATTGCTCAGAGCCAATTTTGTAGAGGACTTGGAGGCGCCCAAACCGTACAAGCGTTACTAAGGCCCAATGTTATGGACTTTCTGGATTTTGGTTTGAGCGTCGAAAATGAGGATTTCCAGTTAGAACAATTGCAAGTGTCTCAGGAATCTCATGTGGTTGGAAAAACTTTGGAAAAGCTGGCCATCAATCGAAATTTTGAAACCAACATTATTAGTATAAAGCGAGGAGATCAAAACATCTATAATCCACCTGTATATTCTGTATTACAAGGAGGAGATATTTTGATCGCCTTAGGTAGTCAACGTAATTTGCAATTGCTGCGCAAGTTCATGCATCAATGAAGAGCTCTTGCTCCTCATATGAGGAAAGTTCAACTTCGCGTTTGATCAAACCGTACTGAAATTCGATAGATAATGCCTTCCTTGGTTTTTGTGTTGTTGATCAAAAACTCATGGTTTTTAAACTCTTCCAATTCCTCTAGCCCTGTTCGAAGCAATTCCAAGCTGTCGTAGCTATCCACTTGCCCGTTCATCAGAAATTGATCCTTGCTCCATTCCAAGCGGTCCACTCGAAAGACAGCACTTTGCTTCATCACCTGAGAGAGTTTGCTAAGCATTTCTAAATTTTTATAGTCTCTCTTTTGAAATTGTTTTCCATTTTCAATCAGCTGTTGTTTCTTC
The DNA here is from genome assembly GCA_028281495.1 of SAR324 cluster bacterium. Lineage (GTDB taxonomy): Bacteria > SAR324 > SAR324 > SAR324 > NAC60-12 > JANQJU01. The sequence continues at coordinate 137,001 of JANQJU010000023.1, read as the reverse complement.
TCAATTTTTTCTTCCAGGCGCACCATAGCGGCTTGGATGCTAAGTTCGGTTTCTTGAGGGAGGAGCTGTTGGATCTTTGCTTCAATCAATCGATCAGTCCGTTCGATCATTTGTTGCACTCGCTGTTGTTCTAGAAGGAACCGCCCCATCCAACCAGCAGGTGTGAGCAACAATAAAATGATGCCAATGACTGCAACACCGTAATATTTGCGAAGCAAGAATCTCCCAAAGGAAGTTTTCTCAGAATAAAATGTGATTTCTGATTTTTCTAGGTAGTGCAAACCGCCATGCTTTAACTCTCTTAAAATTCCCCACTGCTCTTCACGTAATCCGACCAATTCTGTGACTGCTCCAGGAGCAGGCTCAAATTTCTTACCGTTAAATATTACTATCGAGCTGAAAATGCCAGAAATCGAAACCTCAGCATCCTCATTCCAAACACTGGTGCGCAGAAATAGATTCAATTGGCGGCAAAGTCGCTGGATTTCCTCTTCAATCAGCTTGGTGAATTTTTGTTCTAAACCAATTCGCAATTCTTCTAAGATGGCTACTGTTTTTTGGGAAATCGAATACTGAAGTTGGGGATCATCTGAATCCGCCTTGCCAACGGCTTTGCTGAGAGTTTCCACATCCACGGGATTCAAGCTGGCTAACTCTTTCAGATATGATTTGAGGTAGGTGGGGAAGAACTTCACCGTCTGTAACTGACGATTTTCTACAACATTCACAAACGTCTCGTCAGCTCCCACATAGACTTGATACTGGCGGCTGTTGTCAAATAACGGAAGCATCTTGAACAAAGCATGGCCTGCAAAGACGACGTCTTTTAGAAATATGTCATAGCGATCAAATACTTCACGTAATTGGTCTAGATAAGGTTGATCAATGAAATATAAATGAGCTTGTGCCTTATTTTCAGGAAGCATCCGTATGTCGTAGGTGTAGTGCAAGTTCTCAGCATCTCCCATGACTTCGTTTTGCACCTCAAACTTCAAAACTTGTTGGATCTTTTTACGGTCTTGAAATGGAAAATTGAGAGTACGGAAAGAAACTTCTTCGGTGGGTACAATCACGACTGTATGTGCTTTGCGCCAGTGGTGCGTTTCTAAGAAGAGATCGAGTTCGTCGAAGACGGTAGCATCTTTGGGTAGGTCCGCGGCTTCGGGAAATGAAGAATGTTCTGAGGATATACTGGGCATCGTCGACTTCTTTTTCATTTTAAAGCCTTCGATGCATCCTTGAGAAACAAACAGGATGTATTGTGTGTGTTCCATAGTTTGGCGTGTTCGTAAAAGTTAATATTGAGAGGTGAAAAAGCCACGTTCGTCGAGGCTTTCTTCAACCCATTCTGGCAAATTTCGAGCACGAGCAAAGTTTGCCCCGTAAAGTTCGGCATCTCGCAATTCAGCACTTTTAAAATTAGCTCCTGCCAAAAAGGCCCGGCTTAGATGGACTCCAGTGAGGTCGCTTTGCTCAAAATTTGCTGCATATAAATTCGCTCGCTCTAAACGAGAACCAACCATTCGTGCCCCTGAGAAATCTGTACGTGCCATCTTAGCATAAGCCAAATCGACGTTTTCTAAATTGGCATTTCGGAAATTTGTTCTTCCCAATTTGGCAGATCGGAAAATAGCTCCTTGTAAGCTGGCACCTTCAAAATTGGCTCCTTGCAGATTCGCACCTTCAAAATTGGCCTCTCGTAAATCACGTCCTTGAAAATCCTCTCCAGATAAGTCCTTTCCCCGAAAATCCATGTCGTCAGGCTGCTGTGACGCTGTTGGCTGGGCAGCAACCTGTTGGGCTTGAGGAGATGGAACCGCAGGAGATGTGGCTACTACTCCAGAGTTCTTTGGCGTCGGCGGTTTGGGTAAAACTGTTTTCGCGGGTTGAGGGCCGGGAATAGACGGAGCCGCGGGAGTTGCCTGTGGAACCTTGGGCATAGCCGATTTTTGTTGTACTTGCGCTACTGGTTTAACAGGTTGAGGGCGGCTCTGTCGTTCATAGCGTTGTTCGGCAGCTTGGCGTTGCTTGTACTCAGCTTCCAAAGCACGTTGAGCGGCCAGTTTACCTCGTTGGCCTTTCTGTGTAGGTTGCGAAACGTTTTCAGGATCAGAAGCCTCAATGTTGGTGCTACTAGCAGGGGGGATAAAAGCAACTTTTTTTGGTTCATATTGGGCCACTTGCCAAACCATCACACCACCTAATGCCAAAATCATCAACGTGCCTAAAGCAAAGACCATCTTAGGAAACAGCAACCGCCCTTCATCTGGTTTGGCAATCACTTCTTTCATTTGTTGTTGCTTTTTTACTTTTTCGAGATCCGTTGCCGTCTCTAAATCCACATCCTTGCTTGTTTCTCTAAGAGTCGATTTGTGAGCCATTAGCAGATCCACAAATTCTAAAGCGGATCCGGTTCGTCCCGGTAAATTTTCATATTCTTCGTGATATGTTTCGCCAACTTCTTCTCGTAGGGCTGGATCATTTTTTAGAGTATCGCTCAGATAGCGAAATGAAGCCGGATTTTGATGGATTGCTTTGAAAGCAAACTCTCGATCACTACGTAACTCTTCATTCGCATATTCCAAAGCCTGAGCATTGAATGCAATCGACTCTAATACAAACTCTGGGTCGGATCGTAGCACTTCACTGGTTGCAGCAAGTGCCCGTGGACGACAGATGACCGCACGTAAAGCAAGTTCCCGATCTCCACGGAGTTTGGAATCCGCATATCGGAAGGTATAGGGATATATGATGACCTCTTTCACAAAATCGGGGTCGGACCGCAGGCTTTCGCTTGCATATTGGAACATCCGGCCTGTCTTTTGGACTGCTTGCATTACAATGGCACGATCTCCTCTCAGAGCTTCGCTCGCATATTCTAAAGCGAGTCCATTTTTTTGGACTGCTTGCATAACCACTTCGCGGTTATTCTTCAGTTCGTCGCTTGCAAATTCTAAAGCTCTGCCATAAGTCTTTAAGGCTTCAAGAGCCACCTCTCGATCTGCTTGCAAATTTGGGCTCGCAAAAGCCAAAGCGGCTCCATCTTGTCTTACAGCGGTCATTACCACTTCGCGATCTGCCCGTAGCGCTTCCTCTGCCAATTTCAACGCTTTGCCATCTTGCCGTACGGCTTCCAAAACAATTTTTCGATCAGCTTGCAAAGATTTTTCCTTACCCATACTGCCCTCTCAGCAAAAAGTTAAAATTTGTATAAAGAGAACGTACCGCACTTCTACCCACTTGTTGGTTCCGCTCGATTCCCCTTTTCCAAAACTAGAAATTGCGAAATAACCGAACGTCTAGGCGACCTTGCTGAATAATAGACATAGAAGATACCATCTTTTCCAAAATTGGAGTGGAAAGCAATAGATAATAATCCTTCAGATGATGGGTACCCTCTGTGGCAGCTAAGTATACTAGGCCGACTAACTCGATTTGGGAAAAGACTCATTTTAATGGTACCGTTTCTGCAAGAAATACCCTCAAAAAGGACAATAAAAAATGACATAGTAAATTAAGAATAAAAAGTAAGGTATCTCAAAAACATAGTTGAACTCCCAAAAGGACTTCATCTTTTTTTACGATTTGAATTCTTTATTTTATCACAGATTAACAGGCGCTGTACATAGGATCGCTAGGGACTTTGCCATTGCAATTCCTCAGGTATTCCTTTAAAAAACGGATTTGGGGGAAAACGAAGGAGGGTGCATAAACCGATAGATTTACTCAATCACTGGCTATCATTTATGGAACGTACATTGCTCCTTAACGCAAGTTTCGAACCCCTCAAGGTTGTTTCGTGGCGTAAAGCAATCACTTTGGTATTCCTGGAAAAAGTTGAGGTTATTGAAGTCTATGATCGTGAAGTTCGTAGCGTCTCCAGATCCTTCCAAATGCCTGCCGTCATTCGTCTCCTTCGATATGTTCGCTTCGAGCGCAGCCGTGTTAAATTTTCTAGAGATACGATCTTTCTTCGTGATAGCTACACCTGCCAATACTGTCACACTCGCTTTCCCACCTCCCAACTTACCTGTGATCATGTAGTCCCTCGGAGCTTAGGAGGGGAAACCAATTGGGAAAATATCGTGACCGCATGTAACTCCTGCAATACGAAAAAAGGGAACATGCGTTTGGAACACACTCCATTTCAATTGAAAAAACCTCCAGTAGAGCCTGATTGGTATCAATTTCTAGTTTTCTCCTTAGGGACCGAAAGCACTCATCCAACATGGCAGACGTATTTGCCTCGCTTTGGGAATTAGCTCAATGCAAACACGTTGATTGTTTTGCTGATCGATCTCATACAATCGACATTCGGTACACCTTCAAGTCTTCTGCTTCGGAAGGTGGGCGATAGCTTAGCATCTCTAAATTGTAATTGTTTGCAGCGAGAAATTCTTCGACTGCTTTGTGGATTTTGATCGTATCCGAGAAAACCACTTGACCTGCTTCTGAAAGTCCCTGGAGTTTTGCTGCGATATTTACAGTCATCCCAAAATAGTCGATATTGTTATTAAACTGAACAGCAAGACAACTCCCCTCATGAAGCGAGGCACGCAGACGGAAGTTTGCAGCCGGATTGCTTGCACTGAAATGATGCTGTAGCTGGATTGCTGTTTCTAGCCCTTGCATGGGATTGGTGAAAGATGCCATCACCGCATCCCCAATTGTTTTGACAACCGCTCCCTCATTTGACCGAATCAAATCGTAAATCGTGACAAAGTGCTTCTGTACAATAGCGAAAGCATCGGCATCCCCCTTCAAGGCATAAAATTTGGTAGACCCCACAATATCTGTGAAAAGAATGGTCTGATTTCCAATATCCAATTTCATTCCAGACGCTACTGCTTCCTCGGAAAACAAATCACGAAACTCCTGAAAGTTGAATAAATCCACAGGCCTCAAGGCATCTTTGTCGGACTCATATTCTTCTAGCACAAACACATGGTCCTCTGAGGAAGCATTAATAAGTTCCAATTTAGGATTAGGACCTGTTACGAAATTGTGATTTTGAGGCACCTCTTTCCAAACGAACGACCCACTGGGCAGTCCGTTCGTAACCTCCAACCAATCGTACTTTTTCCAACCTTTAATCCGCATACGGTAGCGCCCTGGTGGGACTTGAGTCACCACCGAATCGCTTTGTTGGGCTGGGACTAAAGTTTTTAGCTTTATATGCGGTTTGCCCGATACCTCAGCACTGCAATAGAGTTGTTTTTCCACTTTTCGGATAACAGGATGAACATGAAACGTAACCTCCAACCCGTTGAGATCTGTTGGATCAAAATCAATCTCACAAATGGGACAGTACACTTCTTTGGGAATCTCTCCTAAGTGTTTCACATCCTCCCGGCTGCCTCGACAATGCGGGCAAATGACATCCCAAGTGAGCAAAAATAAACCTTGACGAGTGGCATTGAGGAACACAGAAAGGAGTTCACGTTCAGCCACTTCCCAAGCACGTGCTAAGGGGCGAACTCGGATGCGGTCTAACTCATCATCGCTGGCACTTTTCACAAAGTCCAATACCCGCTGAACGAGCTCTGGGTTGAGATGAGAGCCTTGCAAAGCTTGTCCGATTTCAGAAAATTTATCTTGAGGAATCACCCACGGATTCGAGGTTTCCACTAACTTAGGAAACTCTTTCGGGGTTTTTGCAAACTGGACAACTTTTGGAATGCCTTCATCATATTTTCGACGCAAGACTTTCATGCTGATTTTCACCACCCAACGATTCCACCACCCTTTGGGCAACCATCCAAAATAGACATAAAGGCGAAGGTCCTCTCGCCCTCTTTCTTCAAACAAATAGATCCCTCGAAGATAGTGTGCAAAACCATGAGAAAATTCTCTGGCATTGCGGAAAACTCGTCCATATTCCCATTCCCATTCCACTTCCCGCCACTCCATTTGAAATAGGCCATATGAGGTGCGACCAAACAGTTTGTCACCCTGCTCTTCGAACTGCATAGGTGGTAGACCGAGTAGGCGGTTGAACATGGACGTATCTGCTAAGGCAGGCCATAGAGCCTCTTTGCGAACCGATAGATCAAAATGCCATAGATAATCTATTGGATGTTGCGCTTTTTCTTCAGGAGACCAAGGATATTTTTGAAGAAATTCTGTTATCGTTAATGAGGAGGTTGACATGACGATATTCTGGGGAGAGTCAGCTGTGAGGTCTATGAAATTTCTAAGGCAAGTTGTATGAAATACCTTAAGCAATTTGACATGGCTGACGAATCTCTTTCAAGTGTATTTCATGGATTGTCGGATGTCTGACTCTTTGACAGTAGTTTACCGAAAGATTATAACACGAGAAAACCTTTCCTTTATTTTAGTATTTCTATTACAGAAGCTTGATAAAGAGTCAGAACAAAATCCCGATAAAAAATGTTATCTACCTATCACAATTTGGAGGTTGAATGAGCCAACATGATAACGCCACGCATGAAGAACTTTTTCGCCGTTTGCAAGAAACGGAAGCTCGCTTGAGCTTAGCCGTGCAGTCATCTGGTGCAGGAACTTGGCGTTGGGATGTGGTGAGCAATTTAGTAATCTGGGATGGTAGACCCCATCCTGTGTTTGGCGACCGCAAGGAATGTTTTGAAGGGACGCTCCGTGATTTTGAATCCGCATTGCATCCGGAAGATCGAGAGTGGGTGTTGGCCTGTGTCGAAAACGCGTTAGCTGGTGGCAATGAAGTAGATTTTGAATATCGAGTCATTTGGCCAGATGGTTCGCTTCATTTTGTTTCTGACCGTGGCAAAGTGCTGCGCAATGATATTGGTTTACCGATTTGTATGACAGGAGTCTGCTGGGATATCACTAAACACAAGCATATTGCAGAAGCACTTTCTAAAAGCGAGGCACGATATCGCTCTTTGTATACTAAAACTCCGATTATGCTCCATTCTATAGATCGGCAAGGCCGACTCATTAGCGTAAGTGATTGTTGGCTGGAAAAGCTTGGATATAGGCGAGAAGAAGTAATTGGTAAGAAGTCTATTGATTTTCTAACTGAGGCGTCTCGCCAGTTTGCTATTGAAGAAAGTTTGCCTCAATTTTTCCAAAATGGCTTTTGTAATGAGGTGCCTTTTCAGTTTGTGAAAAAAAATGGTGAGGTTCTGGATATAGAGCTTTCTGCAACTGTTGAACGGAACGAACACGGTGAAATTATTTGTTCTTTAGGAGTTTTGGTAGATGTTACGAAACGCAAACAGGCCGAAGCAGCAATACAACGACACCAAAGTCAATTGGAGCAACAGATTGCACAGCGAACAGGTGCATTACAAAAAGCGAAAGAACAAGCTGAGATGGCGGCGAACGCAAAGTCGGAGTTTTTAGCCAACATGAGCCATGAAATCCGCACACCGCTTAACGTGATCATTGGCCTGACCCAATCTTTGTTAAACCGGAGCCCAAACCTCGGTTTGCCCGAAGAAGTTCAAGAGTATTTAAGCCATATCAAAACCAATGGCCAAAATTTATCGGAATTGATTAACAATGTGTTAGACCTTTCCAAAATCGAAGCAGGACGAATGGATCTCACGTTGTCTCCCTTTAATTTGCAAAAACTCGTTGAGGACCTCGTGGTCACCTACAGTCTATATGCCGAACAGAGGGGAGTCCGTTTTACGTATGAAGTTTTGCCTCAAGTGCCTCGCGACATCGTGTCAGATAGAGGCAAGCTGCGACAAGTGTTTGCCAATTTGATTGGCAATGCCATTAAGTTCACTCCACCGAATAAATCGGTGTCTTTTCAGGTTGGCCTCTTAGAAGACAACCTACTCCGCTTTACAGTCCAAGATGAAGGCATCGGCATCCCTATTGAAAAACAACAACGTATTTTCGACGCCTTTGAGCAAGTGGACCGAACCCTGACTCGTCATTTCGAGGGGACTGGTTTGGGGTTAGCGATTACCAAAAAGTTAACAGATCTCATGGGCGGAACGATCAGTATCCAAAGCAGAGTCGATGAAGGATCCTCATTTTCAATAACTTTGCCATTCACCGAAACCCATTCGATTGTTGAAGAATCCTCCAAACCTTCCAGCCAAACCTTCCATTTTTCGTCTGACAATCTCGTTGTAGTTGTAGAAGATAACCAGATCAACCAGATCACAATCAAATCTTTGTTTCGTGATGCAGGAATTCCGATTCAACTTGCCAGTACAGGTGAAGAAGGCCTTCAAAAAATTCTGAGCTTTCAGGCCCAAGGTATCCTACCCGACCTCGTTTTGATGGATCTTCATATGCCGCAGATGTCCGGTTTTGAAGCCACGCAAGCCATCCGGGCCTTACCTGAACTCCGACATATTCCGATTGTCGCACTCTCTGCCGATGCGTTCACAGAACAACAAGCACGTGCCTATGAAGTGGGGATGAACGGATATCTCACCAAACCTATCGATTTCCAAGAGCTGCTCGGCGTCCTAAAACATTATCTACGATGGGTGATAGAATAACGCTATCAGCTCAAAGACGAATTCAGCTTAGAAATGAATTGAGTCAAGATTTGACGTGCTCAGGAACTGCCGTAGGAGAAGGGGAGGAGCTTGATGCAGCCGAGGTAGAGGAACTCGAGGAAGCGTTTGCAGAAGCTGAAGAAGCTGAATCCGGAGTTGAAGGTTCATTGGATTTCTCCACAGAACCCGCGAGTGCATTGAAGGCTTCTTCAGGGGAGCTTTTCATTTGGTGGATGCGTTTCAAGTCAGTCGCAACTCCTCCAAAATCGTTTTCAATGTTAGATTTTACTTCTTTCAGGTCTGTTTCTTCGACGACCCTATCCATTTCGGTTTGGACGGTATGTCGGATGTCGTTGGTCGCTCGTTTGAATTCGGCCAAACCGCGCCCAATCGAACGGAGAAAGTCCGGTAATTTTTGTGGTCCAATTACAAGCAATGCGATCACCAAAATGATGATCAATTCCGGCATACCAATACCAAACATGGAGTCCCCTTTTGAATTGATTTTTTAAGGTGCTGGGATACGTTTTTCCCCTCAATATAAGCTTTCTGACGGGTTTTTCAACTCTAATCGATTTTGAGAGGATCCCCTATGTCCCGCGATATTATTGCCGTTCTCGACTTTGGAAGTCAGTATGCTCACCTCATAGCCAAACGAATTCGTCATTTGGGAATTTACACCGAAATTCACTCTCCCGTGACAGATATCCAGAAGCTAAAGAAGGCCAAAGGGGTGATTTTTTCCGGTGGCCCATCGTCGGTCTTTGGAGATGACACGCCCGCTTTCAATTCCGAAATTTTATCTCTCGATTTGCCTATCTTGGGACTTTGTTATGGCCATCAATTGATTGCTCTGCAATATGAAGGATCGGTTGAAAATTTAGGTCGCGGAGAGTTCGGCAAGGCCGTGTTTGAAACCACGGCTGAGTCTCCTTTATGGGTGGGGATCGGGTCGAGTAGTCAAGTATGGATGAGTCATGGCGATACGGTGACGAAACCTCCAAAGGGATTCCATGTGATCGGTCGCACCAAAAACGGACCCGTGGCCGCAATGCAACATGAATCTCGGCCAATGTACACGCTTCAATTCCATCCCGAAGTTAAAGACTCTGTTTGGGGACGCCACATCTTGGGAAACTTCGTCAAAGTTTGTGGTGCTCATCCTGGATGGTCGATGGAAACCTTTGTAGAAGAAGCCATCGAAGCCATCTGTCAAACTGTGGGGGAACGGAATGTGCTTATGTTTTTGAGTGGTGGGGTCGATTCCTCTGTTGCCTTCGCGTTGTTAAACAAGGCTTTGGGGCACAAGCGCGTACTGGGACTGTTTATTGATAATGGCTTCATGAGAAAAGATGAGGGACGTGCTATTATGGAGCGTTATCATGAGTTGGGGTATGAAAACATCAAAGCCTTGGACGCAAGTAAGACTTTCTTGGAAGCAGTGGCGGGCAAAGTCGATCCGCAAGAAAAGCGACATCAGGTGGGGGCCACCTTCATTAAAGTTCGTGATCAATTTTTACAGCAATTGAATCTCGATCCAGATCTGTGGATGCTCGGGCAAGGCACTTTATACCCCGATATTATCGAATCCGGGGGCACTGAACATTCACATGTAATCAAATCGCATCACAATCGAGTGAAAGAAGTACAAGACTTGATGCTTGAAGGAAAAGTCGTCGAGCCGCTGAAAGAGCTATATAAAGATGAAGTTCGCAAATTAGGAGAAATCTTAGGTCTTCCAGAAACGCTGGTATGGCGGCATCCTTTCCCTGGGCCTGGACTTTCAATCAATGTGCTTTGCGATTCTGGCACTTCAACACCTCAAGATACCGAGGGGACCCTATCTGTTTTAAAACAAAGTGTGGCTCATAGTGATTACACAGTCGATCTCTTGCCAGTCCGGTCAGTTGGTGTCCAAGGAGACCAACGAACTTATGCCCAGCCAGCCGTTTTGGTGGGTACACACGATTGGGATCTTTTGGAGCAAACGGCAATCCAGATCACCAATGCAGTTCGCGATGTCAACCGTGTGGTGACTCTCCTTTCTCCAGCAACACTACCGTCTCTCCAAACACGCCAAGCTTATTGTACCAAAGACCGTTTGGACTTGTTGCGTGAAGCAGATGCTTTGGCAACACAGGCCCTTGTTGATCACGGACTCATGCGCGAGATTTTTCAGCTGCTTGTGATCTTGTTGCCGTTATCTACAGAGGGTCGGGGGGACTGTGTGGTTTTACGACCGGTTTGTTCAGAAGACGTGATGACGGCTCAATTTGCAAAAATAGATTGGGATATTGTACTTCCTTTAGCAGATACTATTCGTAAACTTCCGGGTATCGATGCCGTATTCTATGACGTGACTCACAAGCCACCCGGCACATTCGGATGGGAATGAGAAAGTTTAATGCGTTTCACCCTAAACGACTTCTACCGCTCAGGGTGAAAAACGCTTCTATCGCTACTGGGCGGGGGACATTTTGGCGTGAATTTTTTCATCAAATTTAAAGAATGTAATCATCAGCACTAAGACTTGCGCCTTATCGACCAACTCTTGGGCAATCTGGGTCACTCTCTCAGCCGTTGCGGTGGACTGAGTGTCGGTGGTAGAAGTCAATTTGCTGATTGCCTGATACACTTGAGAAATCCTTTCTTTCACCCGATCGAACGATACGCTCGTATGTTCAACATTTCCAATTGCCTCGGCAAGGGCGTCATTCACTTCCTTTGAAACATCCTGGAAACGAGAGCTGTTGCGTTCGATATCGTGAATCAGCTCTGCAATCTGCTGAGAAGCATCGGCCGAACGATGTGCTAGATTGCGGATTTCTTCCGCTACAATGGAAAAACCACGCCCTTTCTCACCCGCTTTTGCCGCTTCAATTGCTGCATTCAAAGAGAGCATATTGGTCTGTTTGGAGATGCCTTTGATGCCAGTAATGATCTGGTGTACACTGCCTAAGGATTCCCGCAGTTGATCCATAATCTCCATATTGTTGGAAAACTTGGACTTTAAAAACTCCATACCATCCACTGTGTTGGCAACCACATTTTGACTCGTCTGGGTTTCGGCGTTCATTTTTTCAGCAGCGTTGCTGATTTCAGTGGTCACCTCCATCACATCTCCCATCAAGCTGCTGCTTGTATTGGCCAGATCTCCCACACTCACGTCGATCGATTTTGCTACATCTTTGACCTGTACAATCACATCTCTCAGGCTGGCAAATACTCCATTGAGTGCCTTCCCGAGTTTATCGCGTTCTCCTTTAGGCTTTAACTCCACGTTCAGATTGCCTTGTGCGATAACGTCTACCACATCTGCAACGGTTTCCAATTCCCTGAGCAAGGAGTTAAAACAGGCAGCAACTTCTCCAGCTTCAGTTTGTGGTTCTACCTCCACTCGATGGGAAAAATCGCCATCTCGAATGATCTCCCCCATCGTTTGCAAGGTATTCAACCAAGCCATTTTAGAACCATGCTCTGATACGTTGAGTCCGATGCGTTCATCTTCTGGGGGCACTCGGAATGGAATGAAGATATTGATCACTCTCATGATCAAATAGGTCAGACAGAACGCCCATATAAACGAGGCCACCACACCAATCGCTTGAACTCCGATGAGTTCCAACCGGCTCATGTCTCCGAGATTATCGCTCGTAATAAAGATTCCAACCGCAATGGTCCCCCACGCGCCACAAAATCCATGAACAGGAACTGCTCCAACAACGTCATCCAATTTCAAGACACGCTCCATGAAAAGCGTCCCGAAATAGATGATTATTCCAGAGATCACTCCAATTGCTGCTGCTCCGCCAGCATCTACCGCAGCACACCCTGCCGTAATCCCAACCAACCCTCCGAGCAGGCCGTTCGAAATCATTTCACCTTCGGGGAGTTGCAAAGGGCTGAAAATCCAGCTCAATGCTCCCGCAGCCATTGCACCGAAACATGCCGCTAAGACGGTATTCATGATGATTGGTGCTACATCTTCCGTTGCAGTGAGTGTGCTTCCTCCATTAAACCCAAACCATCCGAAGAATAGAATAAACGTTCCCAAGTAGGCTAAAATCGTATTGTGAGGTTGAAACTTCTGTGGTTTGCCATCTGGAGAGAACCTCCCCAAACGAGGTCCCACTACAATCAACGCGGCTAAGGCTACCCATCCACCCACACTATGCACAACGGTAGATCCAGCAAAGTCAATGAATCCCATATTGGCTAACCATCCGCCTTGCTCGCCGTGGAGACCGCCACCCCATGACCAGTGTCCCGCAACTGGGTACACAAGAATGGACACAATCAATGATAAAATTACGTAAGCACTGAAACGGGTACGTCCTGCAATCGCTCCAGAAGTAATAGTTGCCGCGGTTCCAACAAATACGGCTTGAAACACAAAAAAGGCCGAATCCCAGGGCTTTTGAATGGAAATCATGAAGTCTGAAGTTCCGAACCAACCACTTTCTGTCAATCCAAACATCAACCCGAAACCGACCAACCAGAAGCCACAGACAGCTATCACGAAGTCGGTCATGTTTTTGATAGCCACATTGATGGAATGCTTCGCTTCGGAGATTCCAGCTTCCAAACACATGAATCCAGCTTGCATCAAGAAAACTAAGGCTGCAGCAACCAATACCCACATGGTGTTTGCTTGTTGTTGCACTTCTGCAATTGCCTCTGCGGGAGTCTCTGCCAACGCAACGCTTCCGCTCACTACCATGAAAAGCCCCCAAATACTGGCAAACCTTAAAAGCCATCGAGGTTTAAGAAAATCTTTTGGAAATAAGCCAGTTAAACTCATAAGACGCTCCTATCTCAATTGTTGGTTGTAATACCTTGTACGACATTCCTCAGCGCTGCTTTAGTATAAGCATGAGAATCAAAAAGTACCTTTACTTTACAATTATAATGCCATCAAAAAAGTTAATAATATCATATATTTAAAAATATTTTCAAAATGCCAGTTTGCTTATTTTTTGCACCGTTTCAAACACTAATGCCTAATTATTAAACTCACTAACTTTAGCTATTATGAGTTGTGTCTGCCTTCAGGGTCTTCGCTTGATTTCCCCCCCCGTCTTCAGTAAAAATGAATATTAAGAGGCATTTACTTTCCTTCCCCGCTATTGCATACAATTTCTTCAAGTCGGACAATTTCTCCAACCTTCTATCCTTGAGGGTCCATGACAACTTTTTCTCAAGTACGAATCCGGGATTCAATTGCAACCCAACTGTTAAAAGTAGTATTCAGTATTTACTTTTTAGTCGCCATCACCGTTACAGTTACACACATGGTGGCGGAATATTGGCATACCCGTAAAAACCACCGTGCGGAAATGGGGATGTTTCAACAGGTTTTTGAACAAGGACTAGCAGAGGCTTTGTGGACTCTGGATAATTCCCAGTTGGAATCCTTATTAACTGGGATTGTTGAAATTCCTGGCATTCTTGGGGTTCAGATTATTGACGATCGAGGTACACAATTGGGTGCCGTTGGTTGGATGCTAGACGAGTTCAACAATTCGTTATGGGTGAATGCGGATGATCAAGTATTGAAGCATGAACCTACCGAAATTCCTTCGGGATTGTTTGGCGATAGTTTTGAGCTATCTCATCAATACAAAGGGAAAGCTGTCAAAGTGGGGACAGTGATTTTCTATACCAGCGAAGAAGTTGTATTTGGTAAAGTCCAGTATGGATTTTTATTCATTATCTTAAACTCAATCATCAAAACAGCAGCTTTATGGGTGATCTTTTTATTGTTTTCGCGAATCATGCTCAATCGTCCACTATCGATTCTTACCAATACGGCAGGTCAGTTGGATTTGGACAAATTGCAGGACCTCCAAGTGGATGTACGCACTCAAGGCCAAAATGAGTTCAAGGTTTTGGAATTTGCTTTCAATTCGATGATTGAAAAACTGATTCTCTCCAGAGAAAAGTTGGACGAAATCAACCACAACTTGGAGGATCAAGTCCGCCAGCGTACTCAAGAACTAGAAAGATCTTTACGTGAACTGGAGCAACAAAACACGACTCTTGCCGCAAGCAATCGTAAACTGGAAGACCTCAACAGTACTAAGGAACAATTGCTAGAAAAACTTAGCTCGCTGCAGCACAATCATGTACGAGTCCTCCAGAAAATTATAGATGATTTCCATCCCACCGCAGAGGCATCTCCTACAAAAGACGTAATGGAATCCGTGCGTCAAGCATCCCGAGAACTGCACATCATTCAAGAGACCTTACAACCGATCAACGATTTATACGATTCCGAAAAACTGATTCAGAACAAGCGGGTCTTGCTTGCAGAGACCAACAGAAAGCAACAGATTGTTGCCAAAATGGCCTTAGGGGGCACCGGAATGGAATTGGATATCGTTTCTGATTTGGAAGATGGACGGCATCTTTTGGATTCCCAACCTTATGACATCGTCTGTGTGAATTCCGATATGATTGATTTAGCTATTCATGCCAAAGAAACCCATCCTGAAATCCAATCAGTTTTTATGACCTCCAAGAAGCTTTCAGACTATCTCCCGATTGTGATGGAATACCCATTTCTTTCCAACATCGTGTCTCGGAACGAAAGTGATCGGACTTTCACTTTAAAAAATATTCTTACCACCGTGAGCAAATTGATTCGGAGGGATTTGTTCGGCTTGGGCAAGTACTTGAATTGGGGAACAGAGATTCAAAGATTTCCTATCACGAGCAGTGAAACACGAGAAGATTTGATCCAAGACATGGAAACTGATTGGCGACAGCTTGGAATCCGACGACATTTGATCACAAAGGTTTCTACCGTAGTTGAAGAGTTGTTGATGAATGCTATTTATGATGCCCCCACTGATGCCAATGGCAAAGCTCTTTACAACCACCTACCCCGAACCCAAGTGATCCACTTACCTTCAGCCGAACAGGGGGTTTTGAGTTATGCGTGTGACGGTGTGTTGCTAGGGGTTTCGGTGGAAGATCCATTTGGTAGGTTGGATCGAGAAACGATTATGCGGTACTTGAAAAGTTGTTACACAGGGAAAGCGGGGTCGTTAAATAAAGAAAAAGGAGGAGCAGGGCGAGGGTTATTTCAGATTATTGAAACCTCGGATCTTGTGGTGATCAATGTGAAACCAAATATCAAAACTGAAGTCATCACCTTGTTTAACGTCGATCCTCGTTTTGCGCAGGATTCAAAAACGACTTCATTTCATTACTTTTGTAGTTGACGGCATCCTGAAGATGTTAGCGATTCAAAGTATTCACTCTTACTTCCAATAGAGTCATATCGTCAGAAAAAGTTTCTTGTCCAATCCAATCTCGAACATTATCCACGACCACACGGAGGTCTTGTCGCTTACTTTGAAAATAAGCGAATAAATTTTCTTGGAATCGATTATTTCCATACAATTTATCCTCTGGACTCATGGATTCCACAAATCCATCTGTGTAGAGGTACATGCGTTCTCCTTCGGATAAATACACCGAGTATTCTTCATAATCGACGTCAAACATACCAATCGGAAAATTGTGCTGGTTTTCGACTAGGCGGACTCCATTTTCAGCAATGATTACCGGTGCCGGATGCCCTGCTTGTACATAACGAAATTCCCCCGTCTTGGTGTTGAGAACTCCATAGAGGATTGTGAAGTACTGCCCTGTTTGTTCTAGCAGTTGGGCGTATTCATGGCTCAATCGGTTGAGAACCTGACGAGGTTGATCCATGGCAAGGTGAGACGTGGCTTCCTTTTCACCGCGTAAATACATCGTCAATTGATTGCGAACCGTCACAGAAAATAATGCAGACGGAATCCCATGTCCTGCCACATCGAGTACGTAACAGACCACAGATTCGTCGTTGTATTGGAAGATATCCAGCATATCTCCCCCCAAGCTTTCAGAAGGTTCATAAAACCAATCGAATTCAAATCCTTCCCCGGTAGGAGAAGTTTGAGGCAACAAACTTTTTTGCACTTCAGCAGCCGCGTCCAAACTGTTTCTGATTTTGTTGTTAGCCTCCGTGACTAAGGCAATCTGTTGCGACAACTGATTTTCCAGGAGAATGACCCGTTCGCCTACTTTGATACGGGCACGTAATTCCTCTTTGTCGAATGGTTTCGTCAAATAGTCATCAGCTCCAGCCCCTAAGCCTAACACGACGTCTTCTTTGTATCCTCGTGCTGTGAGGAGCATTAAGTACACATATTTATCCCGTTGAAGAGCACGAACCCGCCGACAGACTTCCACACCGTCCATTTCAGGCATCATCCAATCGAGAATAGCCAATTGCGGTGTTTCGTCACCTTGCAAAATTTGCCAAGCATCCAGTCCGTTTTCCACTGCCAACACGTCATGGCCCCACCGAACCAAGTACGTCTCCAGAATTTTTTTTGATACGTGATCGTCTTCAGCAATTAGGATTTTCATGATCCCTCAATCTTTTACAGCAGGGTGAAAAAGTTCATGGAAAAACGAGAAAAATTTGATGTCCAAAGAGTCGCCCTGAGCATATTGAGCATTGACAAATTCCGGAATTTCATGGCGGTGTTTTAGGAAGACTTCGATGAATTCGCCAGGTTCTGTGGCTTTTTCAGGAGATCGATTCTCAGCTCGCGTTTCATGAACTTCCAGAAATACAAAATGGCAAGATTCGGACAAAATCCCCGGCGAAGCATACATTGGGTAAGATATATCGGTAACTTCGCCCACATAGCCAGTTTCTTCTTTCAGTTCACGCAATGCCGTCTGTTCCGCAGTTTCTCCTGGATCGATCAAACCCGCTGGGAATTCCAATACATATGAATTGATTGGTGGACGGAATTGTCGAATCAAGACATATCGCCCCGAAGGCCGCATCTTGGCGACTACGACGGCAGCAGACGCACGATTTTTGCGATGCAAGCATTCCCATGACCGTTTTCGACCTTCTTCATCTTGATAAACTAACTCCACGCAATCCATCCATTTTCCAGGATAAACCACCGTTTCTTCAAGCGTTTGACTTTTGAATTTATTCCCTTGTGACACTGTGTATCTCTCCAATTAGGTGATACTCTTGAACCGAATGACTTCCAAACTTCACAGACAATACAACAATATGTTACGGTTTTCCAACACCAACTCACTCAAATCAGTATTTGCTATGGAACGCATGATAGTTGATTTTAGAAGGCTTTCCGCCGTATTTTTTATTTTTTGCTGGAGCATCTTAGTTCCTGATACGGGAACAGCCCGCCATAAATGCCCGAGCCCGCCGCAGCCCACGAATCCATTTTTAACCACTACGTTTGTACCCTCTGCATCCTCCGCCGCAACCACAAAAGTGTCCAACACATCTGGTTGCGGGAGAGGTCATCCTTCAGACAGTTTTTATCGGCCACAAGGAGCTATTTATATTGAGGAGATGCGAGAACAAGTCTCAGAACAGTCTGCTCAAGGCGATGGGGCGTTTTTGGAAGTGTTGGCAGGCTTTGCTGGTTGTCCAGCAACTGCTTTTGACTCGTTTGCGACATCACTCCAAGGCAACTATGCAAGGCTATTCAACCCACCACACCGCCTGTCTCTTTCAGAGCAAGCGGATTGGATTTGGCAGGAAGTGGAAACAATTGTTGAAACACAGGAAGAACTTCAAGCCCTCTGTAGCGTCGCGTCATAAAACCGTAAGACGCCATTTCCAATTCTGGCAACATATTCTTTGGTAGGAGGGAGAGGAGATCCTTATTGATTCCAAGTAGGAGGTAAGTTGTTAAAGGGCCACAATCAAATTCTCATCACTCTCGTTTTCTGTTTAGATCTGTTGCTGGCTGTTGCTTCTTGGGAATTGGCGTATTTTTTGCGCTTTTTTTGGATCAATCTTCCACCAGCAACCGTGATTCCTCCACATTATCAGTACCTCAAAGCAGAAGCGGTGCTGGTCGTGATGACTGGCATTGTCTTTGGGTTCTCCGGTGTTTATCATTCCCATCGCATTTCTACCGGCATTTCTACCGTATTTCACCTCGTGAAAGCTTGTCTAGGACTGTTCATCATTTTGTTAGCACTTGCATTCTTTTATCGGAAATTCTCATATTCTCGAGTGCATATGGTTTACTTTATGGTCATCTATCTGACAGGCTTGATCGCCTCCCGCCATCTTGTCAACAGCATTTTAAACCAGCTCCACAAACGAGGTATTCATACCCGGAATGTGTTGGTGGTAGGGACTTCAGAAATGGCAAAAAGTTTTGTCGAGACGCTTCTGCGATATCAAAATTCCGGAATGGTCGTAAAAGGGGTGGTAGGATTAATTGATTCGATTCAGGCTCCAACCCAAGAACATGCGTGGGGTACGATTCCTTTGCTTGGTTCGGCACAAGAAATCGGCAAGATCGTAGAACAGCATGATATCAACCAAGTCTTTATTGCTATCACTGCGGCAGAGCAACCCCATTTGAATGCCTTGCAGGCAGTGCTGCACGATCAATTGGTCGATATCAAAATCATACCCGATCTTGGCCCTTTCAAACGCTTGCACACTGATGTCGAACGCTTTGAAGAATTTCCAGTGGTCACGGTCACCCAAAGCCCGATGATGGGTTGGAATTTAGTTCTCAAACGAGGAGTGGATGTTGTTGGGGCACTGACTGCATTGCTGCTCTTTTCCCCAATCATGTTAACGATTTGTGTCTTGATCAAACTCACCTCTCCGGGACCTATCTTATACCGTCAAGAGCGTATGGGGTTGGATGGTAACACTTTTCAAACCCTTAAGTTTCGGTCCATGCGCATCAACGCAGAACAGGAAACAGGCGCGGTTTGGGCTAAAGCTGCTGATGATCGACGTACCGCTATTGGTAGCTTCATGCGCAAAACCAGCTTGGATGAATTGCCTCAACTGTTTAACGTTCTTCTAGGAGATATGAGCTTGGTAGGCCCTCGTCCAGAGCGACCCGTTTTTATCCAAGATTTCAAACAAAAAATTCCGAATTATATGCTACGGCACAAAGTCAAAGCAGGGATGACAGGTTGGGCACAAATCAATGGATGGAGGGGAAATACATCCTTAGAAAAACGGATTGAGTTTGACCTTTTTTATGTTGAACATTGGTCATTGTGGTTTGATTTGAAAATTCTCTTTTTGACTATTTTCAAAGGCTTTATCGACCCGAATGCTTATTGATTTCGTATTGATCTAGCCCCTGGTTTTGAGTTACACCCCAACACTCAGTTCTAGTCGATCATAGTTCATTCACAATTTCTGGATTAGGTATGCATTACTTCACCAAAGATGATTCCATTGCGGGCAACCAACGTTGGCATTTGTATGCTCCGGTGCAAGTGTATATTGGCAATAAAGTGCTTTCTGGCTCCACTAAAGACATCTCCGTTTCCGGCATTCATATTGACGTGGACGGGCCTCTCGATAAAGATGAAAAAGTCACACTTGAAATCTTCTTCGAACACACGGAATTAGAAGATTGGAAAGAAAAGTTTTTGATAGAAGCCGAAGTCATTTGGGTTAAAGAAAAGCCAGACTCCACCTTAGCTTCGTGGGAAATGGGATTACGATTTCCTTCGATGAGCGATGAACAACGCGAGTTCATTTATGGCGAGTTAGTTGACTTGGGAGAAAATGAAGACCGATAATACGCTGTAGCCAGTTGCGACGCTAATTTGGCATTGTTATAAACCAATTGGATATTTGATTCTAAGCTCTTGCCTTCTGTGATTTCTACAATTTTTGAGAGCAAATAGGGGGTGGTCTCTTTGCCAACAATCCCCTTTGCTTCCATCTCTTCCAACGCCTCGGTAATTGCCTGGTTGATCTTTTGCTGATCCATTGCGAATTCAGCCGGGATTGGATTTCCAATCACCAATCCGCCGTGTAGTTTCAAATCCCATTTAGCTTTCAACGCGGATGCCAACTCCTCAACTGTATCCACTCTATAGTCTGCCAAAAAGCCGCTTTCTCGGGTATAAAAGGCTGGAAAATCATCCACCCCAAACGAAACCACAGGCACTCCATGTGTTTCCAAATATTCCAGAGTCAATCCAATATCTAAGATTGATTTCACACCAGCGCAAACCACTGCGACATTGGTCCGAGACAACTCCATCAGGTCGGCTGAAATATCAAAGGTATTTTGAGCCCCTCGATGCACGCCTCCAGTCCCACCAGTAGCCATGATTTCAATCCCTGCAAGCGAGGCAATAAGCATCGTCGTTGCGACCGTTGTCGCTCCATCATAACGTTTTGCAATCAAAAAAGGTAAATCTCGGCGACTCGCTTTCACAATATGGGAGCTTTGGGCCATATATTCCAATTCGTCTCCGTTCAAACCAACTTTCAGAACTCCTCCCAATATCCCAATGGTTGCTGGGACAGCGCCATTGTCGCGTACAATCGTTTCCACTTGCTGGGCAGTTTCCAGGTTTTGTGGATAAGGCATTCCATGGGAAATGATGGTGGATTCTAAAGCCACTACAGGTTGTTTGTGCAATAAAGCTTGTTTCACCTCCGAGGCGATTTCTACATAAGTCGATATGGTCATAATACTTCCTCCACAGAGAATGACTGGGTTGCAATACATAGATTTCTTGCCCAGAGATACCCACCAGTTTCTGGATGTGTCAACGGGAATTCCATCTATTTATTTTGCATGTTCATTTTTTACTTGCATCTATAAACCTAAAGTGTATTTATAGTTAATATCAGTAATTTACACTCCTTGGACTGCTTTCAGGAGTGGGATTCTTCCGGTTTTTGATATGAGTAAAGAACACTTATGAAAGGAGAAAATTATGCCTCCAGGTCGTCCCCCTATCCGACATTATGACCCTGAAGCCAATGAAAGAGTAGACCGTTTGAAACGTCACTTAGACTGCCGCACGGATCGAGAACTTGCTGAACTTGCTGAAGTCAAAGTGTCGCAAGTGACCAAATGGCGGCAAGTGGGTTTTGCTAAATCGGTCAACCGCATCATTGATTCTTTGTTAGCCCCCAACTGAATCCATTTGCTGCCGAGGATTTAGTAAAACGTTTTTCCTTCTTGTTTTTGTGCGATTTTTTTACGATTTTGATCTCTCCACCATACCTGTGGAAGGGGAGGGGGGATTCTTATTACCAGTTTATCGACATTATCGTCACAAGAGGAGAGACACCCATGATTGGAACCTATTATTATCCGGAGCAATGGCCAGAGAAAGATTGGGAAAGAGATTTTCGGCGAATCAAAGAGATGGGGATGCGCCATGTACATATGGCAGAATTCGCCTGGATTCATATGGAACCGGAAGAAGGCCATTATGAATTCGGTTGGCTCGACCGAGCTGTTGAAATTGCAGTGAAGAACGATTTGGATGTAATTCTATGCACTCCTACGGCAACCATTCCGATTTGGTTGACCTCACAGTACCCAGATGCCCTTATGGTGAAAAGCAATGGGCGCCGCGTCGAGCATGGTTCACGAGCACATCGTTGTGTGAACTCCCCCACCTTTAATTTGTTTGCTGAAAGAATCAGTCGCATTATTTCAGAACGTTACGGCTCACATGAGCGAGTGGTCGGATGGCAGATCGACAATGAATTAGGGCATTATACCGATGCTCCTTGTTATTGCCGACATTGTCAGAATAAGTTCAAACAATACCTGCGAGAGATTTACAATTACGATATCAAAGAGTTGAATCGAGTTTGGGCAGGAGATTTTTGGTCTCAGAATTACCAAAAATTTGGTCAAGTCCCACTTCCCAACCAGCAAACCTTACCATATTTCCCGAATGAACATGCTTTACTAGAATTTCGTCGTTTCTTTTCAATTTCGCTCGCCCGCTTCATAGAGCGGCAAGCCGCCCTGTTACGACGATATATACGTTCCGAAGCATGGATTACCCACAACTTCATGACAGATGACACCTATCTGTACCCACGCCATGTCACGAAGGGTTTAGACCTTTACACACTCACCAACTACCCTGTAGCCGGTGTCTATAAAGGTAAAATCGGTACCGAGTTGCATCGCATTGGGGATCCTATTGCAGTTTCTTTCAATCAAGATTTTACTCGGTGTCACCGGGGCCATTGGGGAGTCATGGAACAGCAACCTGGCCAAGTGAATTGGGGGCCCTATAATTGTCGTCCTTATCCCGGTGCTGTCCGACTGTGGCTATGGAGCGCAATAGCCCATGGTGCCGAATTTCTAGACACTTATCGCTACCGCCAACCACAAGGGGGTGCTGAACAATATCACGAAGGATTGACGGGTCTAGACGGATACACCTTGAGCCAAGGCGGTAAAGAATTCAGTCAGGTTGCTTCTGAGCTAACCCAATTGGAAGGCCTTTGGAATCCGTTAAAAAGCCCGAAAATGCGTAAAGCTGCGATCATCTACGATTGGACCAGTATGACGATGATCGGGATGCATACCCAGTCCAAAGATTTTGACCCTATTATTTGTTGGCGTCGGTTTTATCGGGTCCTGAAAAACTTAGGCTTTCAAGTCGACATCATTCGGAAGTACCGGACGACTGACCTCAGCGCATACGAAGTCGTATGTGCTGCTCTCACCGATTTGGTCGATGATGAAACGATTCCGTTTTGGAAGGACTATCTCGATCAAGGGGGGCATATGGTATTTTCTCCCCGTGTCGCCACGCGTGATCTCAACGGCCACTTCCCGCAAGTTCTCTATGGTTCTCGATTAGCTTCGTTGGTCAATTCTGAATTTCTGGGCTACGACGTAATGCCAGAAGGCCATCAAGGAAAAATCGAACTCACGCAGGCAGGCAAAGTGATTCCTTGGAACACTTGGGCAGAACAATGGCAACCCAATGAACAAAGCACCATTTTAGCGACTCATGTTAACCAGTTCTATGAAGGAACTTGTGCTGCCTTTCGTACCGTTGTGGGGACCGGCACGGCAACCGTAATTGGTTTCGATGCGGCAAATGGAGTGGAACCTCTTATGAGGGACAGCCTGAAAGTGGTGCTACCTAATCTCCAGGAATTGCCGGAAAACTGCCTCTATCAGACGAGAGGTTCGTTGGGGATCTTTTTGAACTATAATGACCAACCCGTCGACGTCCCAGGCAAGATCCTTAATGGACAAGAGTTGCTCATTGGCCATAAAACCGTTGGGCCAGCAGATGTTGCTGTCTGGAAACTCAAAGACGATTAAGGATCTACATAAATTCTTGCTTCCCAAGGTACAACAGACTCTCTGCTGAAAGTACCTTTTGGGAATAGTTGCCTATTTACAAAGTTTTCTCTTCCGGCTTCTTTGAAAGAAGCCGGAAGAGAAAGTGGTTTCGACGAGAAGTCTAGCTTTCTTCTATCATTTCTTTTGCATCAATGTGCCCCAACGAAACAGTATCTATTTTATAAACTTACTGTTTAGATAGGGTTTGAGAATCGAGAAAAGAAGCGAATCTAAAACTTCCATTCCAATGCCAACGTGATTCGGGTCTCATCTCGTTCTTCTTCGGGAATGAAGCGACCTTGAGGAATGGGTTCTTCAGGTGGAGGTGCTTGTTCGATCGGGCGGGGTGGATTGGTCTCAAGAACAGAACGGGATCCAACGACAGATCCCATAAAGCCACCGAGAACAATTCCTAAGCCAATCGAGCGTAGAGTATCCCGGCTCGTTCCAGCAGTTAGTAATGCAAACCAACCTCCAATCATCAAACCCGTTCCCACTCCGTACAGGATGTTAGGAACAAAATTGGCTCGTTCTTCTGCCAAAAAATCTCGGCGCTGTAGCAAAGCCGATTCGAGGAGCTGCTGGGTATCATCTGGGATCAAATCTTCATCGACATACTGATCCTCATCCGTGGTCTCAGTAGGGAAGGTTTCTTCCTCCCCACCAAATTCTGAATCAAAGCTATCGGCGTTGCCCTCCCCGTCTAGGCCCGATTCTAAATCCAACTCGTCCAAATTGAGATCGTCTTCAAACTCTTCTTCGAAAAATTGCTCTTCTTCCAGGAAGGGGTCATCGGCAAAAGCATCTTGAGCTTTTGCATCTGGGACAGCAATGCCCCCAGTCCCCCTAATGATCAACAGCATAATCAATAGAGTGATTTTGATTTTGTGAGATTTCATCGTCATAAATGAGTATTGTTTTAGTGTTTGAATTGCGGCGAAAATCGGTCACAAACCCAACATTCATTAGCAGGAGTTGTGGCAATCCCCCAACAAAAAATGGGCATTTGTTGAACTTTTTTGCTAATAAACATTCTCGATACGAATGGAACAACTTCGTTTTTTCAGAAAGAAGTTGTTCACTCAGCTATACAGACCAAGCCATTTGAAAATCGGCTCAATCCGTCAACCACAAAACTTTAATGAAACTGATATGAAGCGCATAATTGTCGTTTTGATAGCCGTCTTTGTTGTTGTAACAGAAATTGGATATGCTCAGGAGACCGGGCCTTTGATGATGGAGGTTGAATTAGCCGCAACCTTGTTTGGGGTATTGGCAGGAGCAGGGGTCGGTTTAATATCTTGGCTGACGGATCCAGGCCAACCCACCTCTATCGTAACTATTATGAAAGATGGTGCTGTGCTCGGTGCATTTTTAGGAGCGTTAGGAGGATATTATGTACTTTATAACGCCTCTATCAACCCCAATGCCCCCCCGGAAGTCGACCAATTTGACGAGCTATTGGAAGGTCGGAACGAATACGACCCGAATATCATGTTTCCGGAGCCGAAGCCTGTAGCTAGAGTTCCCAATCGAGGATTTACAATAACATTGATCAATTACAAATTCTAACGTTCAAAAGATGCTATGAAGCCATTTTACAAAGGGATCATTGTTGTCGCTTTATGTATGATCATTCCCCTCTTGTCTCATGCTCAAGAAGAGGCTCCTGCTGAAGCTCCCCCAGCGGCAGAGGCAGGGCCTCCAGGCCCTGCTGTGAAACCTCCCATTATGCGATCTGTTTTTTGGAACACTGTATGGGGTTCTGCTTGGGGGGCACTTATGGGAACGGTGGCTGCACTCTCCAGCCCAGATGTTCCATTTCGAGATTCTCTCATACTTGGGACCACAGCTGGAGGTATCGTTGGATATGGTTTTGGTATTCTTCTTGTCATTCGTGGCATCAGTTTCGATTCCTCGAATTTGCCACAACTCCCCACCACACCGCTGGGGGCTTATCATTCCCCTTTTCAAGGGACCCAATACTCCTGGGCAACTATTCCGCCACCGATGTCTGAAGAGTCTCGCATGCAACAAGAGTTTGCTACGCAAGGGTGGAAGACAGTAATCTTTGAAACAAAATTCTAATCCTTCAGCTGGGATTCGGTGTATTTTTTCTACGCAAAATCTTTAAACAATCTTTACAGGTCACCACGCTTTTATCCCCTTGGAATATACGATAGCCACCATCCCTATTTTGCTCATATACCGTTTTACAAAGGGACATGTCCTCCGTATACTCTCTCCCTAACATTTCGTAGGTACGATGTTCCTTGGGATCCAGGATACATACCATGCTGCTAGGGGACTCCTGTTGTTGAATCAACGATAGCTCTGGTTCGGCCCATTGTTTATTTTTCAGTCTCATAAAACGGCCTCCTGCCTCCAAAACATAGGCCGTAGCGTGGCGTGGTACTGCCATCAAATGAAAGGTTTCTTTCTTCTCTGTCATACAATTTCTCTTTTATTTTCAACACTCAGTTTGCACGAAAAAGCTACTTGACATCTCCCAAGAGGTTTTTTATACCAGAATTCTTAAGAATGAAAGAAAGTTTATAGTTGAGGCAATTGTTAGTCCTCTAAAAATCTCTTAATTGGCTGTAATATTCGTGTGATTTGGAGTAATAGCCAATAGATGAGTTGATGACAATTAATGTACAATACTATTAAGGAGATGTTTCCATGCCTGCAAATAAGGACATGACTATTTTAGTAGTAGACGATTTTTCTACAATGAGAAGAATCGTTAAAAATATTTTAAGGCAGCTAGGATTTAATAACATTGTGGAAGCAGATGATGGCACAACCGCAATGGCGAAACTCAAGTCGGAAAAGATAGACTTTGTCATCACGGACTGGAACATGCCCAAAATGACCGGAATGGAGCTTCTTAAGGAGATTCGAGCCGATGGTCAATTGAAAAGTATTCCTGTTTTGATGGTTACTGCTGAGGCCTTACAAGAAAATATCATTGCAGCAGTGAAGGCTGGTGTTAATAATTATATTGTAAAGCCTTTTGATGCTAAAACACTTAGTGACAAAATTAATAAAATCTTCCCTTAGCTCCAATGCAAAGGGAAATGAGACAGGAACACTTGGCCAACTTGTGAAAGTGTTTCAAACGCAACTTTTTGAAAAATTCCCCCTTCTTGCGATTTTCCATCTTCTGTGAATTCGTTGTTAGAAATGATGCGAAGACATAGATAAGGCGTGGTCCATTGAAAAGCAATTTGGGCCACTGCTGCACTTTCCATATCTTCACACCAAGTCCCAAAAGCCTTTTGGATTTTTTTGATAAATTCAACATCACGATTGAATTGATCAGCCCCACCTACAACTGCATGCTGAAAAGGCAATTGTTCCACTGATAGCAAATGTTCGACTATTTTTAACAGATTGGAATCTGCAAGAAATTGTTCTTGAAATACAGAAAC
Organism: SAR324 cluster bacterium; assembly: GCA_028281495.1. Classification (GTDB taxonomy): domain Bacteria; phylum SAR324; class SAR324; order SAR324; family NAC60-12; genus JANQJU01. The sequence continues at coordinate 109,926 of JANQJU010000023.1, read as the reverse complement.
TTGATTCTGTTGAATGATGTTAGGTCGAGGAATAATCTTTCCCTCTGCTGTTTTTGTGTGTCGTGAAAAGCTTTTCACCTGTTTACCCAACAAAATATCTCCAATTTGCAACGAAGGTATGTGGGAACCGGAGAAGCCTATTTGCACACAGCCTCTAGGACCGAATGCTTTGATAAATGAGTAAGCGGCACATGCCGCATTAATTGCTCCTATTCCTGTATGGATTATCCATAGGCGAGGCGTTACGTAGTAGTCCCAATGTTCGTAAGAACGCTTCAAATCTTTTGGAAAATTACCGAAGAAAGTATCTACTTCGATTTCACCAGCAATGAAGACGAAAGTAGGATTATTCGATGTTTCCATATTTTGGAATCTCTGGATTTAGTGAGTGAGTTCGTAGATTCGATCTTTCAGATCGTGAGTCATTTCCAGAATCGTTTGATCGCTTGGTAAATTTTCCCATCCCATGATTTCCAGAATCAATTTGCGAACGTACCCTCGTCGTAACCCTCTTTGTTCCCAACTTTCATAAATCTGCATCATGTCATCACTTAAAGGTTTTTCGGTAATATCTCGGCGAAACAAAAATTTGAAGGCACTGTCTGGGTGTTCTTGCACGAATTCCATGCAAGCCGTTTTTGAGATAGGACCTTCACCATAAACTACACTCGAATCTACATCCCCTGCACTGCCTTCTTCCTCAAAATCGAGATCGTCGATGAATTCTTCTTCATCAACCACAGGCGTTGCAGATTGTTTGGTTCGAGGCGTGTTCTCCGTTTGTTCTTGATAAGCAGGTTCTTTGAGAGGGTCTGATGATGTTACTTGAGTAGATGTCTGAGAGTGAATCGAAGTTTGGGGTGAACGGGATGGAGTTGCAAATGACTGCTGCGACGGCCGAACAAATTCGATGGGTTGATAGCCATCCAAGTTCCGAACCGACTTCACCGACCTGGGTAGCTCTCCTCCACGATGCTTCGCGATATCGTGCAACAAAAAATCCACAAATTTGCGGCCTTCCAGTTTTTCCACCAAATTTTGTCTCATATTCAGAATGTCTTCCATTGTGAAGTTTTGTGGCATTTCTGGCTCGGTTTCATCGAGAAACAAAGCATGGTAAGCGGCAATATAAAGAAGAAAATCCTGAAGCACATGCCCGTAGACATTCATCAACCCAACATGGATATTTCTTTGGATATTGAAAGAATGGTGCGCACCATGAGCCAGCTGATCAAATGCCTTGAGTAACTTTCCACGCACTTTTTGTTGACGTATCTGACGATTCCATGAGTGCTCTTGGACATACCTCAAGAACTTGTCAACACGCCCATCCTTCAGGAAGCTCTCTACCATTTCACCTTCTTGATCAAAAAAATCTTGCAGAACACGTTCTCCGGCTTCTATTTCACCTAACTTGGCGTCGTCAAATAAAAAACCAGTCCGGAATAGATGTTCACACAATTGTACCAATAAAGCTTCTTCGTCAGAAACTCCCGGGCTGAAATACTTCGTTGGTCGATTACCTGTTAAGGTGGTTCTTTGCATGGCTGGCTCCGTTTCCTGTGATGAACAATTGAGAGAGAATGGAACTTTTTCACTGCGACCGGCTGATGCTCTGCAACATCCTTCGTAACTCTTTGAATCGATAACTGATGGTATTCAGAACGATACCTACCCCGAAACTGCCAAAACTCAAAAGCATGCAACCCGAAGATAAAATTGCAGTTGGAACCTTGTTGACATAGTCGTCCTCTAGAAAGTCCACAATCACTTCGACACCTGTGAGGAAACCTATAAAACCAAAGAACAGCCCCAAAGAACCAAAAAAAGTAAAAGGTTTGTAGGCTTTCGCAATGCTGACGATTTGTGACAAAACACGATACCCATCACGGTAAGTATGAAGTTTAGATTCAGAGCCTTCAGGACGCTCCCGATAGGGTACAGTGAACTCCGAAATAGTCATTCCATAGTCCAAAGCTCGAATAGTCAATTCTGTTTCAATTTCGAATCCGGGAGATAATGTAGGTACCGTTTTGACAAATTCCTGAGTAAATCCACGGTAGCCTGACATGACATCATTGAGATTGCTGTGAAAAATCCAATTGACAAGAAAACGTACCAAATTGTTTCCAAATACGTGCAGTGGGCGGAAGGATTCCTCCGTGTATTCGCTCAGTCGAGTTGCAACTGTCATATCGGCGTCACCAGAAAACAAAGGTGCTAGCAGTTGCTGAGCATATTCCGCAGGGTAGGTATCATCCCCATCGACCATGATGTAATAGTCTGCTTCTATCTTTCGGAACATTGCCGATACAACGTTCCCTTTGCCCGGGCGTTTTTCTTCAACAACAATAGCACCTGCTTCACGAGCAATGTTTGGAGTGCGATCCGTACAATTGTTGTCGAATACGTAAATCTCCGCTTCAGGGAGATGTTGTTGGAAATCTTGAATCACTTTCCCAATAGTGAGTTCTTCATTAAGGCAAGGAATCAATACTGCAATTTTGGGTTGGTTGTCGCGGCTTGTCATGATGAGTTTTCGTAAATTGATGATGTTTTATAAGTTGAATGTAGAAAGATAGGTGGGCGATTAACGTTTTTTTCCATAGCGTCGTTTAATTTCTCGAAGCTCTTGATCAATCGTTTTTTCCCCCGATTTCTTTTGTTTGTTGTGAAGACCGCCTGTTTTTTTTTGATGCTTCATACGTTGCAATTCTTCTTCAATCTCTTCCAAAATGGAATCCCCTTTTGACGAAAACGAAGCGCTTTCCCTGCGAGAGCTGGAGCGTTGTGATGTTCTTTCTTGATGGGCTTGAGATCCTTGTGACTTGGAAGAAGACTGGGTGTCTTCTTGAAAGGCTTCGGTCAATTCTCGAAAAATTTTCATGGCCCATTCTAGCAACACTTCCAGCGGATCTTTGAACTTCAGATCAAATTTCCCCAACAGATCATCCACATCCTTCAGAAGGTCGTCTAGCCCTGTATCTAAGGGTTCTTCAGGGGAGGAATAAGTCGTAGATGAGGCGGTTTGTTGAGTGCGCGAACGCGAAGAAGAAGAACTTGCACTTGCATGTGGTTTCTGTTGTTTTTCTTTGTTTTTGGCGAACTGACGATCGTATTCACGACGTTTGTCGGGATCGATCAACGTTTCATAGGCCTGTGTGATCAGGATGAAATGTTTTTGCAAACGTCGTTTTTCTTGCGGGTCTTTTCCTTGATGTAGATCGGGGTGATATTTTTTTGCTTCTTTTCGAAATGCTTTACGAATTTGGTCCGAGGATGCGTTCGGCGTTAACAAAAGCAAACGGTAGTAATCAATCATATCTTCACACAACTGTTGAATGAGGAATAATCAATATGCACATTGTATATTTTGACTTAGAAACAAAATATTCGGCTGAAGAAGTCGGAGGGTGGAGCAACATCGAAGACATGGGCATGTCGGTTGGCATATTGTGGGACACCGAAGATTCTAAGTTTCATATTTATCTAGAAGACGATGCACAAAAAATGATCGACCACTTTAAACGAGTGGAGATGATTGTGGGTTTCAATCATATTGGTTTCGACCATCGTGTCGTGGCAGGAAGCCGTTACTCTACACGCCAAGACCGACAACGCTTATACACAGAGTTAGCAGAAATGAACAACTTCGATATGCTGATCGAGTTGAAAAAAATTCTAGGGCACCGCTTGAAATTGGACTCCATTGCCCGTCCTACATTGGGTGCTGGAAAGTCAGCAGATGGTTTACAAGCTTTGGAATGGTACAAAGAAGGCAAATTGGACAAGATTATCGAGTATTGCAAAGACGATGTGAAGGTCACTCGCGATGTTCACCAATATGCACTCGAAAAAGGAGAACTCTTGTACGAATCCTACTCTGGTATCAAAACAGTGAAAGTGGAATGGAGCTTAGAAAAACCAAAACGCGAAATAGAACAAATGTCTCTTTTTTAATTTCCTTTCAAATCCACATGTCGAATGAGTCTTTAAACCCTTGACTGAGTTCGGCATTCACGATCATAGAGAGCGATCCCAGGAAAGGCACCACTGCGGTTTTTAATGTGCGATAGTATTCAGTGGGTTTTTCCATATCTTCTTTTCGCAATTCCTTAAAAGAACCATCCCCGCTATTAAAAAAAATTTTCAAATGGGGAACCAATCCCACTTTACCACCTTTTATTTTTTTCTTACTACCGAATGTGTCATCGGGGAATCCGACCAAGTAAGCGAGGGTTTGATCCGCTGATTGAAACACCAAATAGTGGTTTTCTAACTTGAAGGTAAACCGGTTGATGATTTTTTTGACCAAGTTTACAAATTCATCACGATATTCTGGAAATCCCCAAAAATCTGAACTCGTCCCATTCATCAACTCGTGCATTTCCCGATTGTAAGGGCGAAACTGATCTGCGATTTCAGCATTGAGACGCATCCCCACTTGCTCCAGTTCTTTCTTTTTCAGATTTTCTACTTTCCCCAAAGCAGTTTGTACTTCTTTGGGAGACATACTTTGCACAGCTTTTCCTAACTGTTCCTCAAACGGCTTTAACCAATTTTGTAGAAATTCAAACTTCACCTGATTATAATGTTTGATGATTCCGCTCATTGTTAAATGGTCCATACGGGTCTTGATGTCTTGGTAACTGGAATTGCTTTCCATCTCTTTCAATTCGTCGAAAAACGCCCGAAGGTGTTCATCTTCTTCTTTGAAAAGAAGCAAATTGGTGAGATTGGCCATCGTGTTAACACGCATCTTTTTTACTTGTGATAAATACTCATCCTCAGATTTAACGACCTTTTGCTCGCCTTTGCTCGTCAGGAACGAACTCAAGTGGAGAAATTTCCCATCTCCCAAAGGAACCCGACTGTAACCTTTCAATTTTTGTTTCAGTTCTGGCAATGAAATATCAGAATATCTCAACGCTTCTATTTTATAGTTCAGTTCCTCTAAGGCAGGAATGATTGCTTCCGAAACATCCGGAGCCTTTTTGACTTCATCAATTAGCTCCAAAAGCTGCTGAATCTCTTCCAAACCGTTTTTGCGCTCCTCATAGACAACGCGTCCGGAATCCTCTTTCGCGTAATAGGTTTCGAATCGTGATTTGTTTGATGACATCTGTTTTCCTCTCCGGTAAAAGCTCTTCGTTTTTTCAAGAAGATCTTAGGTTACAGTCACTTGCAGGCAAGTCCGCATGATAACACCGCCCCCTCATTTTGTATATAGCGTCATCTTTGCTTTCTCGCAAATGATTCTTCCCCCTAGATCAGATACGAGGGTTGTAAAAGGAAAAATTTATGATATAAAGGTGTGTTTTACTCATGAGTTACCACTTTTCCCAATCACCTTATCGAGAAAATTTATGCCAGTTACAATTGATGTCAAAGATGGAAATGTCCCTAAAGCCTTAATGCAATTGAAACGCACGCTCATCAAAGAGGGATTGTTCAAAGAACTGAAAAAAAGAAAATTCTATGTGAAGCCCTCCGTAGCCCGTAAATTGAAACGAGAAGCCGCTGAAAAGCAACGCAACAAAGATCTGAAACGAGAATTGCGTGCTGCCCAAAAAGCCGATTTCTAAGACCCATTTTTCTTTTGGGCCTGCTATCGTCCCTAACAATCGGAATATGAGTGAGTTGGTTTTGATTTTTGTATCTTGATTGTGAACATCCTGCTTCACCTCCCACTCGCGACTAAGGAACTCTATGCCGCCTGTTCCCCGATACGAATTGCGTTGTCCGATTCATGGGACGATCCCCTTCAATCATCGAGAGAAGCAAATTCTCGACCATCCCTTTTTTCAGCGTCTCCGCCATATCTCCCAATTGGGATTTGCCAGTTACGTGTATACAGGAGCAACACACTCCCGCTTAGGTCATTCTTTAGGGGTGATGTACTTGTCGGGACAAATTTTTGACCGCCTCGTTGCGGATTCCCCATGGCTGGAAGAATTGTTCACTTCAGAAGATCTGGCATATTTCCGACAAATTGTGCGATTTGCGGCTCTGTTGCATGATGTAGGGCATCCCCCCTTCTCACATTCTTCTGAACTGATCCTCCCTTTCAAAAAATTTTTAGACTTGCCCCATGAATGGTATCGAAATCTGAATGTGGACAAACAAGCCACCCATGAAGACTTCTCGATTGCTACCATTTATGCCTTTCGGCAAGAATCTCCCCCGTTGCTATCGGCTGAAGAAGCGCAAGATGTTTGTTCGTTGATTGAACCTGACATAGAAATGTCTGCCAGTTTACGGCAACGTTGCCGGTTGGAACAGAGCAACGAAAGGAATATCCACCCTCTCTTAAAAAACATTATTGGAGGGGAAATCGATGCAGACCGTATGGATTATCTCATGCGGGATTCTTATTATGCAGGGGTCAATTATGGGAAATTTGACATCAATCATCTGGTGCGATCACTTTCATGTGTTCAAACCGAACAAGGGATTGGTCTCGTACTGAAGCATAAAGCGTTGCACACTTATGAAGATTTTTTGTTAGCCCGGCTTCATATGTTTTTTCAGGTATATCTCCATAAAACTATTCTGCCATTCGACTATTTTCTACAGCGCTCTTTGGAAGCCCACGAAATTGATTTTGCTATCACAGGCACTTTGGAAAACTTCTTAATGGCGCGTGAAGACAGCATGCTTTCTGCGCTTTGGCAGGCACAGAACAAAAAGTGGGCATCTCGAATTGTGTTACGAAAACCGGCAAAACGCTTGTTTCAATTTGAGCATTACCATCCTGCTGATTTGCAACAACAGGTGTTGGATCGACTTGCTGAGGCAGGTATCGAAACGCTGTTTATCCAATCTGACAATTATTTGTCATTGTTGACTCGGCAGCCCAATCCCAAAGACACACCTTTGCTGGTGAAAAAGAACGTCTTGGGAACGACCCAATATCTTCCTATTCAAAAAGTGTCTTTGTTATTGGGGCAGTATCATCGGACCGCTGATGTTCGCTATCTGTATTGTGAACATAAAGACTATCGACGTGCCTGCGACTTACTCATCCCACTTTTGTTCTGAATCGAACAATATTCATAAAGACTATGCAAATTCAGACACCCGCCAAGATCAATACCCTGTTGCATATCCTAAAAAAGCGAACCGACGGTTACCATGAGTTATACATGCACATGGTCCCTATTTCGTTATTTGATACGATTCGCATCACTCCCAATCAAAAAGACGGGATTGTGTTGCGTACTGAAAACACCGATTGTGGAAGCACTGACGACAATCTCGTAGTGAAAGCAGCAAAGCTATTTGCCACCCAATCTGGCATTGAAGTGCATCTGGATTTTCATCTCACCAAACGAATTCCGGTGGGAGCTGGTTTGGGGGGGGGTAGTGGCAATGCTGCTGGGGTGTTGCAGGCCTTGAATCATCTTTATCATGCTCCGTTCACAATGATGCAATTGCATCAAATGGCGTCTTCTCTGGGATCGGACATTCCTTTTTTTTTAGAACCGACTCCCTGTGAAGTGAAAGGGCGAGGGGAACAGCTGCACCCACTATCCCATTACCCATCGGGATTCGTGGTTGTGGTCAAGCCATCGTTTTCAATATCGACCAGTGAAGCCTATAGCCATTGCCGTCCAGTACCAATGACAGAAACCCCTGATCCAATGACAGATTTGAAACAGTTATCCTCTCGGTTATTCAATCAATTTGAAGCTTCTTTGCTTCCAGCTTACCCTGTTCTTTCCAAAATCAAACAGCAACTATGTCAGTTGGGAGCCTTGGGGGCGTTGGTTACTGGAAGCGGTTCAGCAGTATTTGGCTTATTTTCGGAAAAAACCATCCAACAACAGGCTGCTCTCAATCTCAGTCAAACCCTCTTCAATAAAGCTCCTATTCCGGCGGAACCCAATCCTATGTCCATTGGAGTGTTTTGCTGTGAGATTTTGCATCAGCATTCCTATGGACTGAATCTTAGCAACGCTCGCTCTCATTGAACAACATCATCTGGTTATTCAACAACATCATCTGATTATTCAACAACATCATCTGGTTATTCAATAACATCATCTGGTTATTCAATAACATCATCTGGTTATTCAATAACACCACGTGGTTATTGAATAACGTCATCTGGTGGTGATCATAGCCTCGAAAAAGGGCAGGAATCGTTGACGATACAACGAGTAACCATCTTTTGGAGGAGCATAAGCTTCCAGATGTTGAAGAGGACCACGTGTGGAGCTACAGGGAGTGGTTCCATTTTCTATGAGATCGCGGACCTTCTGTTTGAGAAGACGGTTGAATTCTTCAGAATCAACCTCGTTAGGGAGGTGAGATTTACAAAGATCGATCACCGCTTCGATAGGCATGAGAAAAGTGTAAGGATCTTCTAGCATCGCGCGGATCAATTCGGTGAGATACGTTTGCGCCTTTTCTGCAGAAAGCAACCGGAAAGCCTGTATTTGAGGTTTGGCCTCAACAGCAGGAATGAGATTGCTTTGAAACCATTCGGTTTGAGGAGCCTGCCCAGCTATGGTGAGCACGATCATGTCGAGGAAGGCCCTTAGATGGTGTTTTGCGTTCAGAGGTTTGATGACATTGCTCAGATACAAAGAATGCCAATCTTCATCAGGTGTCACAAGAGACCAGTGGGTGCTACCCTGAAGCTCTATCGTCACTGTCTCACCGGAATGCAACGAGATATCCAACCGAATTGGAGGAAAAATTTCTTGGACCGGCTCACCTTCACGGGGTTTGCCAAATCGATAGATTTTAGATCGGAATGCCAAAGTCTTCCATGACACCGGGATTGCATTTTTCAGATTTGCATGCCAAGCCGCCAACTGTTGCAAATGTCGACTTCGTGACCAGCGTTTGAACGCACCTGTTGGAATATCACCTCGCAGTTCAAACAATTCAGCTTGCTGTTCATACAAAGATTCCCAGTTTGGAAGCTCTATTTGCTGTTCCAAAGCTTGAGTGAGTACTGACTTTAGCAACAGATTCTCTTGCAAGAATGGGGTTTCAAAGGGTTCCTGGACGACTTCTCTCAAATCCTCACTAGCTTCATCTTCCATGATACGTAACTTCCGTTTAGCCGTCGCTTGTAGAGGGCATTCCAAAAATGCACGTAGCTGGTGGAAATGAATTGGGATGACAGTGCTTGCACGTTCTAAAGGATCGGACTCTGACTCTAATATTTCGATTTCTACGTTGCTACGTAAAGGCTCTTCTAGCGGTTCTTCCGTTAGTTTCACCAAAGGTTTTTGGGTGATATTCCACTTATCAAATTGCCCAAGCAAGATATCACGTGGCGGATTGGATCCAGCCTGTTGTGCCTTCAGAAAGGAGTCTAGGTGTTTTCGTAGTTGGATGGCTCGTGCTTGCTGATAAGCGCGGGGATCAAAATTGGGTAAAATGGAAGAGGATTCTATTTCAGGAAAGTAAGCCAAAGAATAATTTTTGAGAGGGAAGACTGTAATCGGAAATTGGGTTCCGACGGGCAGATATTGTTCATTGAGTACGGTCAATAGGGTTTGCAACACCGAAGAAGGGGCAAGCGGATCATTGGTTTGGTCGTCTCGGTCTACATAGCTCAGGTATAGATAACGCCGCGTGGAAATCAGAGTTTCAAGAAACATGTATTTATCTTTTTCGGTATCCGAGACATCTCCGATTTGTCGTTCTCTAAATTCGAACCCTCTTTGTTGGTTTCTTAGAGGAATGCGAGCCTCCCGCAGGTCGAGGTTGTTCTTTTTGAATGGCGCAGGAAATAGCCCCTCTCCCAGTCCTAAAATGAATACGGCTTGGAACGGAATCGGGCGCATCGGTAGAAACGAAGAAATCGTTACTCCGTCAGCCAGATAGTATCCACGTTGCACTGTGACCTTCTGTTGTTGGTGTTTCACGAATTCCAAAATCATTCGGTAGCTCAATTTTTCCGACATTTTGCCAGACTTTGCTGCTTCATGTTCTTGCGATGTCTGGCTTCGTTCCAATTCTGAATTTGATTCCGACTTCGATGCAGGCTTTCCTTCTGACTTCAAAAACACGGCATCCATCTCTTGCAGATTGTAAAGTTCGGACACGAATTTGCGAAACATACCTTCTTCAGAGGAATTGATAGGGGCTAAATATGTATGCATGAGCGTGACAAAATAGCGTCCCCATTGATGTGCGCTGAGTCTCCACTTAGGCATTTCGCGCGTATCAGCAATGAGGGAACGAACCAGTATGATGAATTGCACCGCCGATTCTTGTAAGGCGTGTTCGACACTAACAGGAAAATATTTTTGCCCTTCCAGTTCGTAGATTTGTGGATCCCAGTCTCGTTCTTGTTGGAGATAAAGCCCTAAGGTGAGGCGTCGTAACCCTTGTTCCCAATGGTAGAGATCCCGTTGGAAGTAATCATAGCCGCTTTGACGATGGTGTGTGGTATCGACTCCATAGAGAATGCCTGCTTCATCAACCCACTGAAGCCATTGTTCTGGATCGATCTCCCAAGAGGCAAATCGCTGCATGAAGTTCGGATGAGAGAGGATGGCAAACAGGTCTTTCCGTGTGTACTCGCCAAGACCCAGTTGGAACAATTTCAACGCACCGTCCACCAATTGTCCGCCTGATTCGATGGCACCATCGATTAAATTGTAAGGAATCCGATGCAATCGTTGAAAGCTCAGTTCGAGGTCAGCTTGATAAAGCTGCATATCGGGTACGATCACCGCAATGTCATTGAACTTCAGATGAGGGGCATTTTGTACCAAGGTCCAAATTTCATTGGCTACAATTTCCGATTCTCGCTTTGTGCTGGGACATGCCAAGACCCGAAGACTGTCATCAGGCTTTATGCCAAGAGGAGAGCGCCGTTGAGGTTCCCGGACTAGGATATCGTATTGAATCTGTTGCAACAAAGTGGGTGGGCTGAATGGCATGGGATCAGCAAACCAAGCTTCATAGTTCCAAGAACTCAACTCGTTCAGAAGACGCATGTTTTCTCGTCCCGGCCGGCCCCACGCCTGTAAAAATGAATTGCTTTCTTCATTTTCAATGAGTGTTCCTGACTCAAATTCCTTGGTGGAAATCCGGGCATTACGATCTGAAAATAGGGGCGCTGCAGAGGCTTTGGATAGACGTTTTTTGGTTTCCCATTCGGTTTCCAGATCCTCCCAAAATTCCATGCAAGGGGTGAGTGTATATACATGAATGCGGTACGTTTGATCTAATTTGGAAAGCGCTTCTCGATGGAAGCTAGAGATATAAGAAATTCCAAAGATGTGTAGAGTTTCCCGATCGGTCTGGCTTTGCTGGTCTCTCGATGGATATCGTTCTACCAATTGTGGCAACGTGTACCATTGCCAACGTTGCGAATCATCCGGCGCTAAATCCAAGACTTGTTCGTTGTGTGAGGTAATACTCCCAATGGGTCCAAACAGCGCTCGCCACAGTTTTCGTTGCCAACGTTCAGTTTCGAGAACGTGAGTATTGGAAAAACCAAAATCTCCGGATTCCCAAGCCTTCAACAATTGTGGACGGTGATAGCCGTATTCCTGAAATAGTTGGGCGATGCGCCCCGCGAGTTGAAAGACTCGGACTTCTTGAGCTCCTGCTGAAAGAGTACCTTGACGGCAGATGTAGTCTTTGAGGTACCGCCAATCGGCATCATCTTTTTGCAGCACATAGTCATGCAAAAGTTGTATGATTAAACGATGCAGGTGGTCGGTATGCAACCATGCTTTTGGGAGAACCTCGGGCGATGAAATCTCTAAGGAAGAGGGTTGCAACATTGCCTGAGCAATGGCTTGTTCGAGGCGGCGGAATTCGAGGTGGGCGGCAATGCCCTGGAACTTGGCAAGTTCCAGGGAAAGCCATTTTTGTAAGTTGAAATTTGGAACAACCAGTACCGAGGGCCTAAACGGATCTTGGCTTTGAAGATTCTGGCCCAAAGGCTGCACCAATTGTTCCAGATGATTGGAATAGTGAAGCGTCGGCACGAGGTCCTTTTTACAAGACTAGCGTTGGATGTATTGTCCCTCTTTCAAATAATCTACGATGGCTTGCACACATTCATCTTGGGAGAGGTCTCCTGTGTTGAGCCTGATCTCCGCAGAGGCTGGAGCTTCGTAAGGAGCAGAAATTCCAGTGAACTCTGGGATCACTCCAGCTCGTGCTTTCTTATACAAACCTTTGGGGTCTCGATCTTCACAAACTTCCAAGGGGGTATCCAAAAAAATCTCGATAAACTCACCGGGGTCCATGATATTGCGGACCCGGTCACGGTCTTCTTGATAAGGGGAGATGAAGGCTGTGAGTACAATCACTCCAGCATCATTGAATAATTTAGCCACCTCTCCTGCACGGCGGATGTTTTCTGTGCGATCTTCAGGGGAAAATCCTAAGTTGGAATTGAGACCATGACGCACATTGTCACCATCCAAGACATAAGTCTGTAATCCTTGATCAAATAGCTTTTGCTGTACTGCATGAGACAAGGTGGATTTTCCAGAGCCGGACAATCCGGTGAACCACAAAGTGAATCCTTTGTGACCGTTTCGTTCTTCGCGTATTTCTTTGGTAATTGCACCGTGGTGCCAAACGATGTGTTTACTTTTGGGAGCTTCAGTCATAAATCACTTCCATCAAAGATTGATAAGAAAAACCTAATCTGCAGGGTCAATGCATTGCTTATTGTCTTTCCCCTACGAGGCAACTGCGGAAAAATCGAAAGTTAACGAGATTTGTAAGAAAAGTAAATGAAACGCACTTTCTGGCTTCTTTTTTGTATATAGTTGGTATCAGACCTTAATTTGAAAAGGGTTTGATTTTATGTTGCGAATGAAAGAAATTATAACTTCGTTTTATTTTATACAAAGAAAGATAATTCCTACCCCTTCAAAATCAAACGTTTGTAAAATGAAAGTTTATGGCACAAGCACGAGCGGCAGCACAAAGATCCGATAATCCCAAAGCCGCACCAAAAGGGAAAAAAAAGGGGGATCCTGGCATTGTGCATGAGGATATGTTTGGCAAATCGTTTTCTGCCACCGATCCCAAGCAAGGATTGCGAGGAATTAAAATTCGGGCGGATAATGTTGAAAATATCCCCGGTACGGTCGAGCATTGGAAAAGTGATATTGCGAACCGTAAAAAAGATATTTTGGAATATGCTGGTCGTTCCTTTATGCAGCGAGCCATGTCCATTGTTAAGAAAGACAGTTTGTCGGATGAAATCACCGGAGAGGAGTTGGCCAAAAACCACCCCGTTAAGCGTACGGAAGAATTTGTCCGTACCTTAAAGGCCGACCCCAAGGACTCGCTTTCTCGGTTGCAGTTGGTCTCTGCAGTGGGCAAGGTCGGACGGGAATTTCCTGTGGAAGTCTATCGCAGTATGCTCTTGCAGGCGATGACAGCGTGCTCCATTGGGGAATTGAGTACCCAAGGCTTACAAATCGCGGCATGGTCACAAAATAACTATTTCACGAAGCTTTTTAGCAAATGTAAGGAAACTTTAGAAAAGGTAGAAAAGACCTTGGCTTCCTCATCGGCTCAAGGGGAGGGAGGGTATGCCGATCAACGTTCTTCTTTGAATGAACGAAAAAAGGAAATTCAGCGCAATATGCGCATCATTCGTTTGTACCAGATGCATACGAGCAAAGGGATGAAAGAAAGCCCCGCAGGCGGGCATTGTGCCTTGAGCTATGAAGAGATCAAACAAGCCTATGTCGGCGCTGCGGTTGAAGGCGCTGAAGACCAACGTGCCAAAGATACGATTGTCAAAAAATTAACTGCCATCATCAACATGCTACGCTACATCATGCTCTTGCATGATACAGCCACGGAACTAGTGGATTTGTTCATCCAAATGGATGGTAGCAATCCAATTGGGCATTTTTTGAAAGCTCGTGTCAGCATGTCGGCCTTAATTTTTTCAGTAAGCCGTTACGAAGGAGGAGAACGCACTCCTCAAACCAAACAAAAGATCCAAGATACTTTCAAAGATGCCTACCATCAGTATGGGGTCGCAGCGAGCAAAGTGGGTTCTCTCCCTAAAGGGGAAACGCAATATGCCATCCTCATCGAATATGCCAATGTGATCCTGTATTTTTATCGCACAGCCACCACTACACTGGGGATCACCCTTCCCAAAGCATGGATTCAAGGTGCTTTGACCAAAGCACACAAAGCCCTCATGATGGCTCAGGAATCTGGCAAGACGGAAGAACTTCAGAAGCAAGTTCTCGAATCCATGAAACGCGAAGGGATTCTCGCCTAAACCTATCTCCCCGCTTCTATTACCTTATACACTCTATTGTTCCCGATAAACCCTGGAGGCAGGATGGGATACTTTCCACTATAGATTTTAGATATCTTCCGCTAGATTTGAAGAGATGGTTCGATCTTTCAGGTCTAAAATTCACAGCGAGGAGGCAATTCTATGTGGAAAAAAATGTTTGGAGGGAAACAAGAGCCAGAAGACAACACGCAAGAAAAGATTCCCTCTCAAGAAGTGGATAGTGCGATGCTTCAGGTTCAAGAACTCTTGTCGAAAAGTGAGGACGCTTTACAAAACGCGAGAGACCACAAAGCTCAGATTTCTCAGCAGATCCAAGAATATCTAGGCAAGGCAGAGCGATTGGAACGGCAAGCTAGAGAGGCGTTGAAACGAAACAATGAGGGCGAGGCCAGAAACTATTTAGAAGAAAAGAAACTCTACGTTCAACAAATTGAACAACAGCAGTTGGTGCATGCCGAATTAGAAAAAACGGTGCATCAGCTCCATATGAAAACCGAAAGTATGAAGCTCAAATTAGAGCATATGCACACAAAGAAAAATGTGCTGAGCACACAATTGGAAGCCTCATCCATGCATGACGAACTCCGGACACATGAGGAAAACAGCGAACAAACTTTTGAGAGTTTTGAAGAGGACGTGATTTTACAACAGTCTCGAACCGAAGCAGGTGGTGGACTCGATATGGAATTTGCAAAGCTGGAAGTCCAGCAAAAGTCATCCAAGGATGTGAATACGTTAAAGGATACAATCGAGCAGGAAGAACAAGAAAAACAAGAAGCGTTACGAGCCAGCCAGAAACAACGGATTGCCCAGATATTTGGAACCATGGAAACAACAAAACAAGTCCACGAACAAGCTCCTCCTAAGGCCACTCCCACTCAGACAGATCAAATCCAAGAATTTTTTAAAAAATCCAACCCAGCCAATCCGTCCTTGAAACCCAATCCCCCCCAACCATCCCGTGACGTATCGCAGGAACAACAACAAAAAATTGATGAATTTTTCAAAACCTCAAAATAAACTTTTTGTAGAAGAGCTTTCAACAGACGAATACTCGGTTCAGAGAACAAATTGTACCAATCATGAATTCACAAAAGAAAGGGAACAAATATGGGAATCTCACTTCAAAAAGGGGGCACGATCAACCTGACGAAAAAGGAGCCAAATCTCCAAAAAATTATGATCGGCCTCGGTTGGGAAATGAAACCAGGCAACAACTTAGATTTGGATGCTTCCATTTTTCTATTGGGGGCCAATCGAAAATTGATCGCTGACGAATATTTTATCTTTTACAACAATCTGCAATCTCCTGATGGTGCGGTGCAACATACCGGAGACAATCGGACTGGTGTGGGAGACGGCGATGATGAAATGATCCTAGCCAATCTGGAAGTTTTGAATCCAGCAGTTCAGGAGGTTTTGGTTGTCGTCAGTATTCACGAAGCAGAGGTACGAAGCCATCATTTTGGGCTTTTGAAAGACGCTTATATTCGTATTGTAGACGTTGAGCGAGATCGGGAAATATTAAATTACGATCTTGACGAAAATAACCCTAGCCATACGGCGATGGAGTTTGGCAAACTGGAAAAACGCAATGGAGACTGGTTTTTCATAGCTTCCGGTATTGGAAGTAATGGAGGACTACAGAGTTACGTGGATATGTATGCATAACTCCCATGGATCCTAAGATAGGGTCTTATTGAACGGTTCATCTTAACAATACAAAACAATGAAAAGTATTCAGAACATAGGAGGATAAATGGCAATTTCGCTGAAAAAAGGTGGCTCCATTAATTTAACTAAAAAAGAGCCAGGTTTAAAAAAAATGATGATTGGATTGGGATGGGAAATGAAGCCGGGTTCGAGTTTAGACTTGGATGCTTCAGTCTTTATTCTGGGCAAAAATCGAAAGTTGATAGCGGACGAATATTTCGTGTTTTATAACAACTTAACTTCACCAGACGGTGCAATCCAACATACCGGAGACAATCGAACCGGCGAAGGAGAAGGCGATGATGAAATGATCCTAGCCAATCTGGAAGTTTTGAACTCAGAGGTTCATGAGATTTTGGTCGTTGTCAGTATTCATGAAGCAGAGGCACGAGGTCATCATTTTGGGCTTTTGAAAGACGCTTACATCCGAATCGTCGATGTTGAAAAAGATCGAGTCATCTTAAATTACGACCTGGATGAGAGTAATCCCACCAATACCGTGATGG
Organism: SAR324 cluster bacterium; assembly: GCA_028281495.1. Classification (GTDB taxonomy): domain Bacteria; phylum SAR324; class SAR324; order SAR324; family NAC60-12; genus JANQJU01. The sequence goes on along the minus strand of JANQJU010000023.1, from coordinate 93,438 downwards.
AGTTTGGGAAGCTCGAAAAACGTGGAGGCGAATGGCATTTTGTTGCTTCCGGAATTGGCGGGAACCAGGGACTCCAGGGCCTGATTGATGTGTATGCCTAAAATCTAAAAACATTTTTAGTAAGGACTACTATGGGGATTACCTTAGATAAAAAAACAGGAATCAATTTAAAAAAAGGTTCGTCCATTCGCTTGGAAAAAGAGGGAAAGAAGTTAGAGCACGTGTGTGTCGGGCTGAATTGGGGAGCGATCCCTAAAAAAGCACTTTTTGGGATGATTTCTTACAAAGATGATGTCGATTTAGATGGAAGTGTTGCAGTCTTTGACAAGGACAAAGAACTCATCGATATGGTGTTTTACAATAACCTCAGTTCGAAGGACGGAGCCATCGTTCATTCGGGGGATGATCTCACGGGGGATGAAGCCGGAGACGATGGTTTAGACAATGAGGTGATCCAAATCGACCTGAAACAAGTCAGTTCTGAAGTTCAAAACATTGTGTTGTTTCTGAATTCCTTCAAGCAACAAGACTTCGCTACTATCCCTTATGCCAAAATTCGTATCTTTGAGGGAGATGCCAAGCGCGTGGATTCCGTATTGGCTACGTTTAGCTTATCAGCAGATCCTGCGTATGCAGGATTTGTCTCGATGGTCATGGGAAAGCTCACCCGCGAAGGCGACAATTGGAAATTCACTTCCATCGGAGGACCGGTTAAAGCAACAAAAATTGACCAAACGGTTCCAATTATTGTTTCCGAATATTTATGAGCGGGTTTCCGAGGTTTTGGAACGACAATGGCTCGTTTTGCATGGAGAGACATCTCTATTGGAGATACTACAATAGCAGGACGAGTTTTTTGTATTTCTGTTCCTTTGCTGTCAGTCGGAGCTTCAACAAGGACAATATTGCCTTTTTCTACTTCCATGCATCATTCTCGAACCCTAAACGCTCCCAGCTTTCAAAATCTTCTGCAGATTGTTGGAATCCTTCCACCATTGTGTTTCTTTGATCTTGCTTCATGTACTGTTTGAGAATGGCATTCATTTTTCGACTTCGCTGCCGCTTACCAAACGAACTCACATATTCTGCAACGTCTTTTTCAAGTGTTACGCTTAACTTTACTGTTTCCATATTCTGCCGGGGCATAGGGTTAAATTTATGAGTAAGATACAACTATCCTACTTATTAGTAGGATCAATTTAGTAGGACCAATGCAAGAATTAGATTCAAAACCGCCTCTTCCTCTCCCTAAAACAATTTTAAGCACATCAAAAAACCTTTAATGCCTTATTTGGGCAATTCTATTGCAATTCGTCTTCGTAACGGTCGGTATCCCAATTCAGATCTCTCCATATTTTAAAAGTCTGAAAAGACTCCTCTGAAAACTCAAACAAGCGTTTTGCATAGCGATCCAACACCCTAGCATCGCGCAATAGTTCTTTATCTTGTAGGTCGTTTCCCATTTTACGGAGGCTGCGGCTTTGTTGTTTCAGAATTGCCATGCCTTTGTAGATACGGTCGTTTCGAACTTCTGTTGCCACGTTTTGGATCGTTTCGGCTGTTTTGAGAATCAGTAAGGATCGTTGCACATGAGTGTTGTGTTGGGTCAGTGATTGATTGATGTCATCCGTATAGGCGATGCTCAATTCATCTTGTGTGGTGTGATATTTGTTTTCGATGGGGTCGTAATAAGACACGGTGGCACGCATTAGCCTCAGGCTGGATTGGTCTTGGCTAGGGGGGATAGAGACCTTTGCCAAAAAAGCCCGTTGCTCTCCCAATTGGAGATCAGGTGATCGCAATTCAAGTCGGTTCCCTGGCAAGGATCTGGGAAAATCCGACAGATATTTCACAACGGACACTCCACTTCCTAACTCCAGTTGCACTTGGATGTCTTTCAACGGCGAAGCGTGCATGTCAGCAACTTCATCCTCGATCCATTGCGGCATATCCATTTCCGTCGTCATGACACGAAACAAGCCCTGCCCTCGCTGACTGAGCTTTTCCAAGAAGGCGAAGTCGGGTTTTTCTCCTATAGCCAAAGTCGAAAACGTCACCGAATTGGCGGTAAAGACTTCTGCCATATCCACCAAGTTTTGTTGTTGTGATTGTGACAACCCCCCATGTTTTCCCACCACTAAAATGATGCGATGCTTGTCTCCTTCAAAAGGATGTAAAACAAACCGGCGAACGAATCGTCCCAAATCATCGGCATTTTGATGAGGCAGGACTGCATCCAATTGATTGGAAAATGGAGTCGGATAGTTCCAATCAACGGACACTTGCGACCCTGTTGGTAAAATACGGCTACGTTGCTCCAGAACATCCGTGAGACGGCGTAATTCTCCTTTCAGTTGCTCATCCTGCAACTGCGGCACAAACACCAAAAAATGGAGATGACTGGTCGAAGTTTGGGGTGGACGCGACGCTAAGCCGACTTGAATAAACGTCTCCCCCCCCTTTTTCAGGATATGGGATTGATCTGAAAGCAAACGAACGGCCAGCAATTCGTGCTGAGGTGGTTCCAATAAATGATGATATTCATTGAGAATATTACGATCTTGAACGGCTTCTTGAGCGGTGATGCGTCTTTCTTCCACATTTTTTTCGACAATTGCCATACTGGGCACGGTTGATCGACACCCTAACAAAACAAGTGTAGTCAACGTTCCAAAAAATGAGTAGAACAAGATACGCTTCAGGCAAGTTAACTGCATAGTCCCTCTAGATTAAGATTTAGACGAATTGTTTATACACCACTTGTTTGTTGGTTTCTAAAAGGTTTTTGTTCAAGGTATTGAAGGGATTTGAGACCATTGCATAGTCGTGAAGATTAGATACGACAAAAGCAAAAAAGTATTCAGAGAACGGGCGCATTTTTATGTTGGTCGTTTCGTCAATAAGGTAAATTTTTGAATGGATCAGGGAGAAATTCATTATGATTACAACGGACTATTGCCTCACAATGGCTCTTTACAATCGTTGGCAGAATCGTTCACTTATCACTGCGGCCAATGGCTTAAGTGGGGAGGACCTTTGGCAAGATCGAGGAGCCTTTTTTGGCTCAATTGCTGCGACCTTTAATCATCTTTTTTGGGATGACCAACTCTGGTTAGCGCGTTTTGCCGGTGATGAAAAACCAGAAACTCACCTCCCGGTCAGTTTGATTGAGCCCAGAGACTGGGGAGAGTTCCAAAACCGACGGGTTGCCATCGATAGTCAACTTATTCGGTGGGCTGAAGGGTTGACGGCATCAGACCTCTTGGGGGAGTTGGCTTGGCATCCTGGAGGTATTGGCCCCCGGATGGTCCGCCCTCGTTGGTTATGTATAACGCACCTTTTTAACCACCAAACGCATCATCGCGGTCAGATTCATGGAATGCTAACGGCAGCTGGTGTGCACCCAGAAGCGACCGATTTACCCGTTCTTCCAGAAATTTAAGTTTCAGTATTAAACGGGGAGCGATAATTGGGATATCCAGTATTGATATTGATATTGAAAGTCCGCCTTCGCAGGGACTCAGGACATTGTATGGAGGGAACCGAATGATAGGAAAGTTTGGCTTTTAAAAAACCGACTAAACGATTGGGAAGGAATTCTGCGACGTGAAAGCCTTCCATTTCTTTATGGAAGTGTTGTACTTTTTCTTCCGTTAGTTTGTTGTTTTGATAGTTCGACCAACGAGAGGCTATTTCTGAAGATGGTGCGCGATAAAAAGCAGTGCCGCCTTGATATTCAGATTTCCAATCAGAAGTTGGAAAGTAAAGTAACAGACTGACCAGCTTGTGCATGCCGTCAGTATGGGGTTCAAGAGAATCTCCCTGCTGCATCTCTGTGAATTCGAAGTTGCTGTAAACAGGTTGTTTCCATTTTCTTTCAAACCATCGATCAAAAAATTCAGGCTTAGTGTTGGCCATATCGACCCACTTTTTCACCCCAGCCAGACCTCGGCTTTGAATCAGGCCTTTCCAAAAAACACTATGAGCATCCTGCATAAATTCGTTGGAACGCATCAGATCCACTAGCTTTTTCATTACGAGGTTTGTTCGGTAATATTCCATGAATGCCTCGCTACTATTGGGAAGATAAGACTTATAATTTACGATGCGTTCAGGGAATTGATCCGATTGAGGATAAGTCTCACATAGAAACTCGTAAGTCGCATCTGGCAGATAATTATCTACTTTAAAATAACAAAAAGGTGTATAATTTAGCTTTGTAATCCGCTTGGATAGAAGAATGGATTCCAGAGTTAAATTTTCTAATGCTTTCGACTCTGACCGCATCATTTTACCCTGTATGAGAATTTATTATCAAAAAGGTTCTTATGTTTGCTTCGCTGCTGACTTTTATTCGTGCTTCGCGGAAAGGAAGGAGGACTCAAACGGGTCTATAATCCAATTATGGATATTTATAATGCAAAATAAGCGCCATTTTTACCAAAAAAATATATCCATTATTAATATAATTTCTACTACTTTAATTTGTTAGAAATTGTTACCATCTTCACAGGACAAGCATGCTAGTAAAAAAATACTGATATCTTTGATATATTCACGAATTTTGGCGATATTGGGATCTGATTAGGGAGGGTTTTCTTTGCGGAGAGAAAGGAGAATTCAAATGCATTTATAATCAATTATGGCAAATTGAAATGTAATTTAAGTATCATTATTTTCCTAGATGCCAGCCATTTCTGCCATTTTTTGCTATTGCTGTTGTCTATTAGACATTTTTGCCATCTTCACAGGACAGGCATGCCGGTGGGGAAAAACGTGCTCACAGCTTTGAGGTATTGAGCCCGTTCGAAGGCGTTAGGGTTGGGACAATTGAGTTGACTCATCGCACCTCGCATCTCGTGGAGGGCGTCATAGCCATTGGTTTCCATCCATTCCATCAGTTCTTCACGGATTTTGGCAATGTGAGGAATGCCATGTCGGAATAAGGCAGCACACAGCATCGTGATATCAGCACCAGCGAGGATCAATTTGACGACATCTTTGGCATTGTCGATCCCGCTTGTGGCGGCAAAATCTACGGGAACCCGACCGTATAACAAACCAATCCAACACAAGGGAAGACGCATTTCTTGGTGTCCACTGAGTAGCAAACGCGGGCGGATTTCTAAGGTTTCAAGATCGATATCGGGCTGATAGAATCGGTTGAATAACACCAAGCCTTCGGCTCCTGCATGGGTGAGTTGTTGAGCCACATGTGCCAAATTGCTGAAAAACGGACTCAATTTCACAGCAACGGGCAAGGAAACGGCAGAAGTCACCGTTTTCACGATGTCGATATAGTTTTGTTCGACTTCGGTTCCACTGAGCGACATGTGAGTGGGAAGATAATAAATATTGAGTTCCAAGGCATCCGCTCCTGCGGATTCGATCTCTTTGGCATAACGCAACCACCCGCCGTTGGTACTGCCATTCAAGCTTGCAATCACAGGGATATCCACGGCGGCTTTCGCTTCACTGAGATGTGACAAATAGCGTTCCGGTCCGACATACAATGTCTCCGGTTCGGGGAAATAGGAGAGGGATTCAGCGACACTCTCAGTGCCGTGAGACAAATGGAAATCGAGTTCATGGCTGTCCTGTAAAATCTGTTCCTCAAATAGAGAATACAACACCAGGGCTCCTGCGCCTGCATCTTCCATACGTCGGATATTGTCTAAGTTTTCCGATAAGGTCGATGCTGAGGGCACCAACGGGTTTTTCAATTCCAATCCCAAATAGGTGGTTGTCAAATTCATAACTCCTCCAGTTTACAATTTAGGGGCGACGCTTCCAGCAATATGATTTCAAGATGGTTCCTCCAGTGCCCTGATTCATTGAGCAGCTAGGGCTTCATAGTGGGCGCGGCGTTTCTTCACATCCTCTTGAGCTTGATTGAATAGACGTTGAGCCACTTCAGGATTGCTATGGGCCAGCATGCGAAAGCGATTTTCCATTTTGAGGTATTCTGCCAAAGGAACTCGGGGCGCACGTGAATCCAATTGTAAGGGATGTTCGTCTTCTCCTGTGCGGCGGGGGTCGAAACGGTACAGCAACCATTGTCCTGTTTGGACAGCCGCTTTTTGATTTTGCATGGCCGTTGCCATCGGGATGCCATGCGCAATGCAATGGCTGTAAGCAAGAATCAAGGAAGGGCCTGGATAAGACTCTGCCTCGATAAAAGTCCGCAAGGTGTGTTCATCTTTAGCTCCCATTGCGACGCTAGCCACATACACATTTCCATAACTCATGGCGATCAACCCCAGATCTTTTTTGGCCAAGGGTTTGCCTCCAGCAGAAAACTTAGCCACAGCTCCCAGGGGAGTGGCTTTGGAAGTTTGCCCTCCGGTGTTGGAATACACTTCCGTGTCGAGCACTAAAATATTCACATCTTTGCCACTCGCTAAAACGTGATCCAGTCCTCCAAATCCGATATCGTAGGCCCAGCCATCACCGCCTACGATCCACACGCTTTTTCTCACCAGCACATCGGCAATTTCTAACAAGCGATGGGCGGGCGGGCTATCGATGGTACTCAACTGAATTTTCAAATACGCAACTTGGTCGCGTTGTTCATACAATCCCGCTTCGTCTTGTTGATCCGCAGAAAGTAAAGCGTCAACCAGATCATCACCCAACTGAGGGGCGAGCTGTTTGAGAAGACGCTGGGCCATTCGATATTGCTGATCTAAAGACAACCGAAATCCCAGACCAAATTCCGCATTGTCTTCAAACAGTGAATTTGACCAGGCGGGGCCACGCCCTTCGGCATTGCGACTCCACGGAGTGGTGGGCAAGTTGCCTCCGTAGATGGAAGAACATCCGGTGGCATTGGCCACCAACATCCGATCCCCAAACAATTGGGTCACGAGCTTCAAATAGGGAGTTTCTCCACAACCGGCACAAGCGCCCGAAAATTCAAACAATGGTTGTTGGACATGTTGCTGATGGATCGACTGCACTTTGAGTTCGCGTCGGTCGTATTCCGGTAGCTTCAAAAAAAACTCCCAGTTGGCCGCTTCTGCTTCGCGCAATGGAGGCTGCGGCTGCATATTAATGGCTTTGAACTTGGGCTTGGATTTGTTTTTGACCGGGCACACGTTCACACAAATTCCACAGCCGGTGCAGTCTTCGGGTGCGACTTGTAAGGTATAGCGCAAGCCTTTCCAGCCGCGGTCTCTTGCAGGAACCGAGCAAAACGTTTCCGGAGCATCTGCGAGGGCATTGGACTCGTAAACCTTGCTCCGAATCGTAGCATGCGGACAAACCATCGTGCATTTTCCACATTGGATACACAATTGGGCGTCCCAAAATGGAATCTCTAAGGCGAGGTTGCGTTTTTCCCATTGCGAAGTGCCGGTGGGATAAGTGCCATCGGCAGGCAATGCACTGACCGGCAAGTGATCCCCCTCTCCGGATAGGATCGGGCCAAGCACGTACTTCATAAAGGCAGGGGCTTTCGACGAAACCGCCGAACGCAATTCGATATCACCCGTTGCTTGCTCTGGAACCTTCACTTCGAATAGGTGGGAAAGCGTGTAATCCACTGCTTTGAGATTGCGCTCCACGATGATTTGCCCCTTATTGCCGTAGGTGTCTTGGATGGATTTTTTGATGGCTTCAATGGCTTTGTCATGGGGCAATACATCCGACAATGCAAAAAAGCAGACTTGCATGATGGTATTGATTCGACGCCCCATGCCGGTCTGGGCCGCTACCTTTTGGGCATCGATCACATAAAAAAGGATGTGTTTATGGATCAATTGTTCTTGTACTGGACGGGGCAAGTGATCCCACACGGTTTCAGGGGAGTGGGGAGTGTTGAGAAGAAAAGTACCCCCAGGCTTCAGGCTACGTAGCACATCGCGCTGCTCCAAAAACTGGGGTTGATGGCATCCTACAAAACTCGCGTTTTGAATTAAGTATGTGGAATGGATCGGGTTCAATCCGAAACGAAGGTGTGAGACTGTGACGGCCCCTGCTTTTTTGGAATCATATACGAAATAGCCTTGCGTGTAGAGATCAGTATTCTCCCCGATGATTTTGATCGAATTTTTATTGGCTCCTACAGTGCCATCGGACCCTAGACCAAAAAACAGAGCACTCACCACTCCATTGCCTTCTACAGAAAGACGAGGGTTGTATGTGAGGCTGGTGTGCGTGACATCATCAGCAATCCCCACGGTGAAATGATTCCGAGGATGCGTGTGCTTGAGATGGTTGAACACACCTTGGATCATGCCCGGTGTGAATTCTTTAGAAGACAGGCCGTATCTTCCTCCAACCGCTACTGGTTTCTGGGTAAATTGCGTCCAGCCTAATGTAGCGCCATCTTCCAAGGCGGCGAGGCAATCCAGATACAGCGGTTCGCCGGAGCTGCCCGGCTCTTTGGTGCGGTCGAGTACGGCAATCGCACGCGTGGAAGCAGGCAGTGCCTTCACAAACGCATGCACCGAAAACGGACGAAATAAACGCACTTGCACCATGCCCACTTTCTCATTGTGGGCCATCAAATACCCCACCGTTTCCCGAACGGCTTCAGCTCCCGACCCCATAATGACCACCACCCGTTCTGCTTCCGGATGTCCGTAATATTCGAACAGGTGATAAGCCCGACCTGTGAGTTCTGCAAATTGGTCCATCACTTTTTGTACGTGTTGGGGACAGCGCAGGTAATAGGAATTGACCGATTCACGAGCTTGGAAAAAGACATCAGGGTTTTGAGCCGTTCCGCGCAGAACTGGATGTTCGGGAGAAAGTGCTCGCTGACGATGGGCAAAAATCAATGAATCGTCCATTAAGGCTTGTAAGGTTTCATCGGAGATCCAAGCGATTTTGTTGATTTCGTGAGAGGTGCGGAAGCCATCGAAGAAATGGAGGAAAGGAATTCGAGAACGTAGGGTACTGGCTTGGGCAATTGCGGCAAGATCCATCGTTTCTTGCACCGAACTGGAAGCCAGCATAGCAAAGCCCGTGGAACGTACCGCCATCACGTCGCTATGGTCTCCAAAAATCGACAACGCCTGAGCCGCGACCGACCGTGCTGCGACGTGGATGACGGCAGGAGAGAGTTCTCCAGCAATTTTGAACATATTGGGCATCATCAATAACAAGCCCTGTGAGGCGGTGAACGTGGTCGTCAGTGAGCCCGTTTGTAAGGCACCGTGGACAGCTCCCGCAGCTCCACCTTCACTTTGCAACTCCGCGACCTGTGGCACTACCCCCCATAAGTTAGGCCGGTGCTGGGCAGACCAAGTATCCGCCCATTCCCCCATCGGGGATGCGGGTGTGATGGGGTAAATCGCAATCACCTCATTCAGCCGATACGCCACATCTGCCGCCGCTTGATTGCCATCGACGGTTTTATACACAAGCTCGCTCATGATGCTCCCCCTTTGGTAGACGTTCCGTTTCCAATGATGGCACGACGTTTCAATGCACGTGTGGAAGAGCTTTCATGGTATCGTTTCTAACTCATTATCATATTCGTAGTTTTACTTACCCCTACGTCAATTAATGATACCGCGCCAACCATCCACACCGAGTGATTTCTCCTTCTACATTTGAGTTCGCAGCAGGAAAGGAATCCGAATGGGGATAGGGATGGGAATGTGTTTATGAAATCTGCTATACTCCCGTCAAGAAACGTTTCCAACCACCACGCAACCCTACAACGAGCGTACCCATGATCGCCGATCCTCTGAAGATCCCTTATGGTATTTCGGATTACGAAGCGATCCGCACCCGCCACTTCTATTTTGTGGATAAAACCCGATTCATTCCACATTTGGAGCAGCATAACTTCGTGGTGTTCATGCGTCCCCGACGATTCGGCAAGAAGCTCTGCGTGACATAGGACGCTTCGAGATTCCCAAAGACACGTTCTCCAATCTTATCGGAGACATGGCGTGGGTGGGAAAGTGGGAACCCGTGTTTCAGTATTTGGCCGAGCAAATCGACACACAAACACGCATTCGCGATTATTTATCCCGAGAAAAAGTGATTCAAGGTTTTTTACTGGCCTATCTGAACATCGACGACGTGTATTTCTGCCGTAGTGAATACGAGTTCAACAAAGGATATGTGGATCTATTTTTGGAACCTTTCCTGGCAAAGTACCCGGATATTCAACACGGTTTTTTGATCGAACTGAAGTACTTGAAACGCGATCAGTGGAGCGAAACCGAAGCCGAAAAGATGATGTCTGATGCGAAAAATCAATTGAAGGGATATCTGCAAGATCCTCAGTTGCAACAGAAAAGCGCCTTAAAATTCACCGGGATAGTGTTGCTGTTTTGTGGATGGGAACTGAAGGTCATGCGAGAGGTGAAGGTTCCGCTTAATGTTTAGAGCGTTGTTGGCGATATGCCAGCAATTGCTGCTGGGTCGGTGCAAAGGATTGTTCCAATTGTTCAATGAGTTGGTCACTCCCCGATAAGTCATTTTGTTCTCCAAGAATTTGCAACTGATGGCAAAACGTTGCCATCAGTTTAGCCCCCATCGCCAAACAGCTATTTTTTAAATGATGTGCCGTTTCCCTAACACGGTGTGTATCCCCCGCTTCCACATTGGTTTTGATCTGTTCCAGGGCTTGAGGAACCTCTTGAAAAAACATAGTGATCAATTGGTTCAGCAATTCAAGGTCAAAGGGGTCTAGAACCTCCGCAATGCTTGCAAAACCGGAAGCTTCCGGGGAGGCATTGGCAGTGCTTTTTTTGGGGGAATCCTTCGGAAGAGAATCCAGTTTGAGGTACTTTTGTAAAACCGGGGTGAGTTTGGTCAGTTGGATCGGTTTGGTCAAATACTCATTCACCCCAAAAGAAAGGGCTTCAATTTGCTGCTCGGTGAATACATCCGCCGACAAAGCCACAATCGGAATGTGTTGAATTTCAGGATCGGAACGAATGCGACGGCTGGCTTCCATGCCATCCATGATGGGCATATGCATGTCCATTAAAATCAAATTCGGACGAATTGCACGGGCTTGGGCAATGCCAATTTCTCCATTGTCTGCCACTTCAATCACCAAACCAATTTCCGCAAATAATGCTCGGACCATCGCTTGGTTCATCAAGTTATCTTCCACCAGCAACACCTTGTTTTCTGGAGAAAAGTTCAGATCCAATTGATCTGAAGCCACATCGACCGTCTCTGGCAAACTTCCGTGGATGGACGGAATCTCAATGCGAACGGTCAGTCCCCCACCCACAGTTTCTTCCAAGTTGATCTTTCCTTGAAGGAGTTCAACGAGTTTTTTAGAGATGGTTAATCCCAGTCCCGTTCCTCCAAAACGACGTGTCACCGTGCCATCCACTTGTTCAAAGGGTTTAAACATCGTTGCGCGTTTCTCCGCAGGAATGCCGATTCCTTGATCAAGAACCTGAATCTGAATCTCGTCTTGGATTTCCTCAACGCGGATCACAATACTTTTGTGCGAGGGGGTGAATTTGATGGCGTTGCCTATGATGTTGAGAAGAATCTGGCGGAGTTTGGAACCATCGGTCCGAATCACGCGGGGTAACTGGGGATCGAGGTGCAGTTGATAATCCAAATGCTTGGAATTGGCATGGATACGATTTAGATGATAGACCTCATTTAAAAGTTGGGGAAGATCCGTGCTTTCCTCAAGGACTTCCATTTTCCCCGATTCGATTTTAGTCAGGTCCAATATGTTGTTAACCAGCTCCAGCAAACTTCTCCCAGCGAGGTTCACGTTTTTGAGATACTCAATCATGTTGTCCGTTAGTCCTTGAGACGGGCCTTTTTTGAGCAGAATTTCACTGAACCCCAGAATCGAGTTGAGAGGGGTGCGAATTTCATGACTCATGTTGGCCAAAAATTGAGTTTTGGCCACATTGGCCGATTCGGCACGTTCTTTGGCATCCTTCAACTCCTGTTCTGCGGTTTTACGCCACGTGATATCTTGCGCCATACAAACAATGCCCTGAGTCGATCCCGATTGGTTTTCAATGATAGCGGCTGAAAAATTCACCGTAATCGGACGGCCTTGTTTGGAAAGATAAACGGCCTCCACATGGGCAATGGACCGAACGTGATTCAGCACATCAAGGTCTGCACATTGGAAAAGCCCTTGCTTGGCATAGACCGTTCGAAATGATTTTCCGATCAGCTCATTTTCCGAGTACCCCAACAGTTGGACTGTGGCTGGGTTGACGAGGCGAATCGTTTCATCGAGATCCAAAACAATCATCGAATTGATCATGGTCCCCACGACGTTGTTCATGTAATCCCGCGAAACCATCGTTTGTCGAAGCTGTAAGGTCATCTGATTGAAAGACCGGGCCAACAAGCCAATCTCGTCTTCTGAGGGAGTAACGATCTGATGGGTGAGGTCACCTTCCATAACCTTTTGAGTTCCCAACGATAGCGCACGTAGTGGACGGATGAGGTAATTGACCCACCACAACCCCGTCATCGTCACCAAAATCCAAATGAGTCCTGCCACCATCAATGTATTGAACAAGGTACTGTTCACAATGTCACTCACGCCATCTCCCACTTCTTCGACCATCCCGTTGATATTGTTTTGTATCTTTGTGGTGTTATAAGCCACCCGGACCACTCCGAGTTTCTGCGTTCCCAAAAAGACAGGAATGGTGACATCCAAGAGGGGAGGATTTCTTTGAATTAAAGGCGTGGTGGTTTGAACGGCATTGTTGCTGAAGGCATCCTGTAAAATGCTTCCTACGGCCGATCTTTCAGGGTGTGTATCCACCAAAATCATTCCATCGAGATCGTGCACATACACATATTCAAAGCCCTCTTGTTCGGCAATCATTGTGGCAAGCTGAGTCATTTGAAAGGTATCGAAATTGTAGAGCGGTTGGGCCACCTGTTTGGCAAAAATCTCTGCCAACAACTGCACTTTCCCTTCCCATTCCTCCTGGAACGATGTGTTGATCGAGCGCTTATTGACTTCTTGAATCGTTTGCAGACTTTGCTGACCAAAGTTCCAAACAATGCCAATCACAATGGCGAAGCTCAAAAAAAGCCAAAGGCTGATAAACAAGAGAAGCTTGAATCGAATGCTCCGTTTTTTCCAAATGATCAAAATCACTCTCCTCGAAACACCGTGGGTGCTCTTTGGATAAATTGTTGTAGTTCGTCAGAAATCTCAGCAAAGTCATGCTCTGATTTTTTCTTCCACTTCACGATGGGATGTCCTGCTTTCGCCAGTTCATTCATCCGTAAGAAAGCTTGCTTGATCGACTCCCTCAATTGGGGGTCCAAATCGGGACGAACGGTCAAGATGGATCCAGGAATGGGAGGCGACGTTAAAATAATTTTGAAGGCCTGTTTATAATTATCGGGTAAATATTTCTTTTTCTCCCAATCCGTAGAACTGAGCGATCCTCCAGCTACTTTTTTAAAAAAAACCCATGTGGAAACATTCAACTCCGATCCCGCAAACACAAAACCGAGTTTCCCGGATGGTACGGGATCTTGGTGCGACTCCAAGTGCACCATCTCGATTCCTGCAGACTGAAGCGCCAATCGAGGAAAAAAATATCCAGAAGTGGAACCCGGATCTTCAAAGGTAACCACCTTGCCTTCCAAATCCTGGACGGTCTCGATGCCTGAGTCTTTGCGCACAAACACAAAGCTCGTTTTCATCTTCTTCCTTTTGAACTCCACGATTGGAATGGCATTGGCAAAAGCAACGATTTCGGCAGAAGGAAGAGCAGACTCCATCGCTATGTCCAATTTGCCTTCTTTCATATAGCGAATGAGGGTCGAGTTTTTGTTGTCGGCTGCCAGCAATAGATCCACCTTTTCAATACCCACCTCTTTCAATTCGGCTTCTAGGTAATCCAAAAGGGCTCTATTTTTCTTCTCCTCGTCAAAAATATCATCGGTCGCAAAGCCGAGGGTTACGGTCGTTTGTGTCGCACCTGCCTGGGCAGTCATCATTAATAAAATAAGCAGAACCGCCGTCATCATCCACCCGGTCCGCTTGGCAAATTGCTGTATCATGGTTTCTCCTTTTCACTAGCGAGGTTGATTCAATTGTCAGATTTTTGCCACAAAACACTATTTTTTTCACCAAACACCATTCGGTTCAAGCCACAGAGAGAGGATTCCTTTAAATCGCAGCTAAGGAATGATGGAGGATTTGAAGGGATTCAGTCGATGAAGTGAACGGTTGGGGGCGGTTACCTCATCATCTCATTGAGGAAGAGCTAAAAGCTAATCGCTTGGTCCCTCTGAATTTAAAAACCATCAAGCCAGTACAAGTCGAGATACAAGGAGTTCGGCACATTGAACAACCCATAGGGCCTATTGCCAAAAAATTGTGGGTAGAGTTCCAGCAATTATCAAAGACTTAGAGGTTGGGCGGTTCCTACGAGAGATGCTAAGACTATGGACTTTCGGATTCACCAAAGAGTAAAAATAATTTGACAGACACTCTGTCATTATGACAGATTAGTTGTCGTATTGTATTTGTAGCTTAAAGCTCAACGAGTGTATTCCCTGAAATGACTTCGTTTCCTTCCAACCCCCAAGGTAGGTTTCGGAAACCATTGATTTCAAAAGTTTTTTATAAAGCTGACTTATCGACCTCGTTTTAATATTCTGATTTTATTGAGTCTTTATTCCAAGCAAATGAGAAATCGTTTTTAAGGTCGATATGACAACCCAAAAATCTAGAAAATTATATGAATTGATTTTGCATGTCCGCCCACTCTTCAAGCATTTGGCTCACAAAGTGGAGGTGGAATTGGAAGGAACCGGAGTAACCATCCCGATGCGAGCCATCATGGAACAGTTGTCGTTTCACGGAAGTTTGACAGTGCCGGAAGTGGCAAGACGGCTCCTCTTGAAACGGCAATCGGTTCAGCCTGTTTTGGATAAATTGCATGAGATGGAATTGGTGGAGCGGCAAGTCAACCCAGCCCATAAAAAATCATGGGTTTTCAGGCTGACCCCACAAGGAGAAGCCGTGCTGGCTTCCATCAAAGGTAGGGAACACTCCGTCCTAGACGAAATATCCGAAGAGTATTCGGAGGAGGATATCAATACTGCAATCAATGTTCTTGCAAAACTTGATCAAGATTTTGCTCAATTTTATTCTTGGAGGGACGAATCATGAATGTACCGTATTCAGGAAGATGTGCCTGTGGCGCGATTACTTATCAATGTGAAGCAACCCCCATTGGAATGGGAAATTGTCATTGTCGAGATTGCCAACGATCCAGTGGAACCTCTCATACCTCGGTGGTGGTGGTTCCTTCGGCCTCGTTGACAATCGAAGGAACCAATCTTCAACGGTATGAGTCCGCAGCGGATAGCGGAACTCCAGTCTATCGCAGCTTTTGTTCGCAATGCGGTTCTCCCCTATTCGCGGGAAACACCAAGTTTCCAGAATTCATTTCCATCAAGGCCGCGAGTTTGGATGATCCGAGCTGGTTTCAACCTGCAATCGATATCTGGATTTCTAGCGCTCAGCCGTGGTGTCTGATGAGTCCAGAAACTGAAAAATTTGAACGGGACCTCCCCATGTCTCCTTGAAGCTCAACAAGACCGCGCCGAAGTGTCGTGGATGGTACTGAACGTTAGGATAATTAGAAATGTCCACCTCTCCTTATAACCTAGTGGGATCGGTATTTGGAATGATTGGTACAGTGAACTACTGTTTGCCGATCCTATCTTACCGGTCTGCCATCCAGAATTTTTACGCAGGTATCCTGTGTCCGCACCGGAAGATTTGTTACACCTGCCTTTGATTCATTTTGAAGCCATCAATCCCAGTTGGATGGGGTGGAAAGAATGGTTCCATCACGCAGGGGTTCCATGCGGCGAATTGGAAGGAATTCGGATAGACAATTATTTAATCGCTTTGCAAGCGGCCCAAGATGGACATGGCGTGGTCTTGGGATGGATGCACACCATTGACCCTTTGGTTAAAAATAGAACATTGGTTCCCCTCTCTCAATCGCTTCCCTCTCCCACAGAATACAATTACGTCAGTTGGTCTGTTGAGAAAGATCTCGCCTCCACCGCTGTGATTTTCCGCGATTGATTAATCCGGACGACCAGGTGAATTAATTTCATCAGGTGGTTAGATTTTCTGCTATTGACCGATCCCATTTTATTACCCATAAACTTGATTAGGTCTTGCACATAAAGTTCAGGCGGAACGCATTATCTTCTCGCCCTTATTTCAAGAGGGCCTCCGTGCAAACGATCTCTAACGTTTTATAATCTTTTAGTTTATAAAATAACTCTTATTTTTGATCTTCAATCTCTGCTTCTTCTGCTCTGTTCATAAAAGGAATTCTATGCAGTACGTGAAACTTGGAAACTCTGGTTTAACGGTGTCCCGTTTATGCTTAGGCACGATGAATATGGGGACCCCAAAATGGAAACCTTGGATTTTTGATGAGCAACAAAGCGAGCCGATTGTTCGACATGCTTTGGACAGCGGTGTGAATTTTATCGATCTGGCCGATTTTTACTCCACAGGTGTGGGAGAAGAAGTGGTCGGTCGAATTCTCAATCGGATCGGACATCGAGACGAACTCATTATTACGACCAAGGTTGGATATGCCATGAATGATGGAGTCAATGCTTCTGGACATTCACGAAAGCACATTTTAGGTAGCATTGATGACTCTTTGCGACGTCTCGGTATGGAGTATGTGGACATCTACATGCTGCACTTTTTCGATATCAACACCCCCGTTGAAGAAACCATGGAGGCATTGAACGACCTCGTTCGATCCGGGAAGGTCCGTTACCTTGGGGTATCGACGATGTACGCGTGGCAGTTGGCAAAAATCCTCCATGTCTGCACTCTGGAGGGCTGGTCTCATCCGATCAACATGCAGTTACAACTCAATTGTGCCTACCGAGAAGAAGAGCGAGAAATGATTCCTTTTTGTCAGGATCAAGGCTTGGGAATCTCGGTATTCAGTCCGTTAGCTCGCGGCCTACTCACCAATGACTTGCAATCCAATCGAAACCAAACGGATTTCTTTACTGCCGAAATGTACAGTGATGAAACGTCTAGAGCGATTGCATACTCCGTCGCTAAAGTGGCAGAGGCCCGTGAATGTTCTCCAGCGCAAGTGGCGCAGGCTTGGGTCTTAGGCAAACCCGAAATCAGCAGTATGTTGGTGGGGGCCGATAACACCGCCCAATTTGATAGTGCTCTCGCTGCGATGGAAATTCAATTAAGCGAAGAAGAGGTTTACGAGCTCGAACGAAATTACACTCCCTGTGACGTGATCAATGACTATACCGCAGGCAAGCGTATCTCAAGAACGCCACGTCCTGCTCAAGGACGATTTGCGGCATGATCATTCATTTTCCCTGGTTTCCTTCGTTTGGGGAAATCGTCAATCAAAACAAATTCATGTCTAAAAACAGAATCAATCGTTAACTGCCCTATCAGAGGAGATTCCATTATGGAACAAATCAAACAAGACTGTTTCATCAATGGGAATTGGATCGAAGCTGACAACCGTGCTCGCTTCGATGTCACGAACCCTGCCACCCAAGAAGTGATTGCCACCGTGCCACAAATGGGAGCTATTGAAACAAGAAAAGCCATCGCAGCAGCCCATACAGCCTATCCGGGATGGAGAGCCCTGTTAGCCAAAGATCGTTCTCAAATCTTGAGAAAATGGTACGAGCTACTCCTGGAAAATCAACGAGATTTGGCAATCTTGATGACAACACCGCTTTCGGCGTTGGCTTTAGCCCAGTTGGGGGAGCAAGCTGGAATCCCACCGGGTGTTTTTAATGTGGTCACTGGAATTCCTTCAGAGATTGGAGGAGAACTGACCGCCAACCCATTGGGACGAGCCTGGAGAGTGGGCGATGCTTTAGAAACAGGAATGATCGGTATCAATGAAGGTTTGATTTCTTCAGCAGTAGCCCCGTTTGGAGGGGTGAAAGAATTAGGTATTGGCCGAGAGGGTTCTAAGTACGGAATTGAAGACTATTTAGAACCCAAATACATGCTCATGGGGGGGCTGTAGCCCGAAGTGCCACCGTATATTCAAGCACCTGGCTATCAGTACAAAGGCAACTTTGACAAAAACCATACGAGTTATTTGTAAACTTCATCCGAAAAAAGGAGAAATATGTACATTGGAGAAGCTTTTATTGGGGAAGGGGCTAATGCGGCTCATATCAATGCGCTGATTGGTCCTAAAAACGGACCCACTGGAACGGCCTTGGCTTCCAGCCTGGCTGCCCCAAGACTAGGATATATTCCGTTTATGGTGGTCCATAAACCGAATGTACCCGTCAAACCTGCAACTCTGTTTGCAGCCAAAGCGGATTTGCGAGGAGACACTCACTCGAACATGACTTGGGGACCTGCTCAAGCTGGGATTGCTCGTGGTGTTTATGAGGCCGTTGAAGAAGGAATTTTGCCTCCAGAGGCTCCTGATGAATGGTGTATTATTACAGGCGTTTGGGTGAACTGGGAAGCAGATGACCCGGATCAGGTCTATCAGCACAATTATCAGGCAACGAAGTTAGCCATCCAAAGGGCGATGAACCAGTCACCTTCTGCTGAGGAAGTCAGAGAGGCAAATCAGAATCCAGGCAATCCATTTTACACACCATCCCCAAATTGAGGCAACTTTCCGGGGTTAAACCAATCCACAAAAGAAAAGTTGAGTTTTTCATTAGGCTAGAAACTACACATTTCAAACGAGGCTTGGTTTAGAATCATTTAATAAAAAATTTTAAGAGGAGGACCTATGAAAAAAATGCGGCCCATTGTATTTTACGGCCCCTTTATTCTGTTATTAATTGCTGTCATTTCGAGTTTATCCCAACCCAAGGATTTTCTTGCGGCGATGACTGCAATCAATAACTGGAATTTAGAAAATTTCTCTTGGATGTTCAGCTTAACCACACTGTTCTTTGTGGGGACTTGCGCATGGGCATTTGTATCCCCTTTGGGGCGTGTCAAAATTGGAGGACCCGACGCGAAACCTCTACTATCGCAATGGAATTGGTTTGCCATTGCCCTCTGTACGACTGTTGCCATTGGGATCTTGTTTTGGGCAACGGCTGAACCGATGTACCATCTGCATTCTCCTCCCAAAGCACTCGGATTGGAAGCCGGTTCACCGGAGGCTGCTGAATTTGCGCTTTCCACTTTGTTTCTCCATTGGTCTTTCACTCCCTACGCGATTTATACCGTACCCGCTTTGGCCTTTGCTCTTGCCTTCTACAATCGAGGAGCCTCCTATTCTTTAGGAGGAATGCTATCGACGTTGTTTGGAAAAAAAACTGAGGGAATCGGTGGTGAAATCATTGATGCCGTTGCTATGTTTGCTTTGATTGCCGGAATGGCGGCTTCTTTGGGAACCGGCATGCTCACTCTCGCTGGTGGCGTCCAGAAACTCTTGGGAGTTTCGACAAACGCCTTTGTTTTGGGAGTGGTTGCCATAGCCATCGTGGGAAGCTTTGTTGTCTCTGCGGTCAGTGGATTGATGAAAGGCATTCGGATTTTGTCCGATTTTAATACGAAGTTCTTCTTTTTGCTTGCGGCTTTTGTATTCGTTTTCGGTCCTACGATGTACATTCTCTCTGCTGGTATTGATGCTTTGGGAGCCTACTTTAATGATTTCTTCCAGCGCAGCCTCTACACCGGACGTATTGCGGGTGACCCTTGGCCAGGGTGGTGGACCAATTTCTACTGGGCTAATTGGTTGGCTTGGGCTCCCATTACTGCTTTATTCTTAGGAAAAATTTCGCGAGGTTACACGGTACGTCAATTCATTATGACGACGATGATTGGACCTTCTTTGTTTGCCATTGTGTGGATGTCTATTTTTGGAGGAATGTCTATCCATACCGATATGAACAATGGCGGTGCCCTCAAAGCCGCTTTGGATTCCACAGGGGCGGAAAGTGTGATTTATACAGTCTTTACCTACCTTCCCTTGGAATATGTACTCGTGATTGCTTTTTTCATTTTGTCGTTTATCTCGTTTGTGACCGCAGCAGATTCCAACACAGAAGCCATTGCTTCGCTTTGTGAAGACCGCCATGCCGACGACGAATCGCCTACCAGTTTGCCCATGAAAATCATTTGGGGATCCATGATTGGGGTGGTTGCTTGGGTGATGGTCGCTTTTTCTGGGATTGATGGCATTAAAATGCTTTCCAACTTAGGGGGGTTACCCGCCATGTTTATCGTGACTGGAGCAGCCTTCTGTGTCTGGAAGATAGGCTTGGGTGTCGCCAAAGAAGAAGCCGTTGCTTCCACAAAAGCGGTGTCCGTTACCGCAACCGCAGCTGAGTAGCCGTCTCGAAATGATCTCCCAGTTCTCTAACTCTGCTAAAAAAGATGAGAATAATTTAATTAGTTATTCTCATCTTTTTACAGTTTTGTTTGCAAATAGGAGGCTATGAACCTTGATAATTTTTCGATGGATTTTTTTTCCTTACATGGAAAAACAGCAATTGTTACTGGAGGGAACAGTGGTTTAGGGCAAGCCTTTGCCACAGCGCTAGCAAAAGCGGGAGCGAATCTCTTCATCCCTAGTTTTCTGGACGACAACGAAGAAACGCAATTCTTGATCGAGAAACAGGGAGTCTCTGTCAAGTTTATGCAAACCGACCTGACGGAAAAGGGAATGCCGAAACAAATCATCGATGCGTGTTTGCAACAATTCGGGAGGGTCGATATTCTCGTCAACAATGCCGGAATTTGTAAAACCAATACCGTCTTGGAGTTTGATCATCCCGACTGGGACCCCATGATCGATATCAACTTAACCGCAGCTTTTAAATTGAGTCATGAAGCTGCGAAAATTATGGTGCCTCGAAAAAGTGGTAAAATCATCAATATCTGTTCTTTGTTTTCCTTTTTAGGAGGGCAGTGGTCCCCGGCTTATGCAGCAACCAAACATGCTGTTGCAGGCCTCACCAAAGCCTATTGTGACGAATTGGCACAACATAATATTCAGGTAAACGGCATTGCTCCTGGATACTATAAAACTAAAATCACCTGGGAAACTCGGCAAAATCCTGAAGCCAATCAGCATGTCTTGGACCATATCCCAGCCAATCGTTGGGGGGAAATCCAGGATTTAATGGGATCTATCGTCTTTTTAGCCAGCAAAGCCTCAGACTATGTGAACGGACATATCTTGGTGGTCGATGGCGGGTATTTAGTGCGTTAAACATCGCAACAATGCAGTTAACCCGATTATTTGGAAAGGAGTCACATGGCTTTAACGAGAGAAGCAATCGTCGAAAATCTACAGAACATTGTGGGTTCTGATCGCGTGATCACCGATGAACAAGTGCTGAAAGAACATAGCCATGATCGTTTTCGTAAATTTGAAAGTATTTTTGGGGTCTATACCCTGCCCATTCCTGCGGCCATAGTGAAACTGGCCGACACTCACCAAGTTTCCCATGTTTTAAAATTCTTAAACGAACATAAAATCAATTGCGTTCCTCGGACAGGCGCATCGGCTACCGAAGGGGGATTGGAAACGGCGGTTGAAAATTCTGTGGTGTTGGATGGTTCTGGAATAAACCAAATCCTCAAGATCGATCCAACCAATATGCTCGCCACCGCGCAGTGTGGAGTGAACTTAGAAGTCTTAGAAAATCAACTTCGAGACCAAGGTTATACGACAGGACATTCTCCCCAATCCAAACCTTTGGCTCAAATGGGGGGGCTTGTTGCCACCCGAAGCATTGGACAATTTTCAACGCTTTATGGCGGCATTGAAGACTTGGTTGTCGGTCTAGAAGCGGTTTTTCCGAATGGCCAAATCATTCGTATCAAAAATGTTCCACGCCGGGCGTGTGGGCCGGATATTCGCCATGTGATTATTGGGAATGAAGGGGCGCTTTGTTACATCACGGAAGTCACTGTGAAGATTTTCAGATACTACCCCGAAAATAATCGTCTGTATGGGTACGCATTGGACAACATGAAAACAGGTTTCGAAATCCTACGTGAAGTCATGGCAACCGGTTATCGTCCGTCGGTAGCTCGTTTGTACGATGCAGAAGACGGGAAGCAACACGGTTTTGATCAATTTGCGAAAGGGAAGTGTGTTCTCATTTTAATGGCAGAAGGACCGGCCCGAATCGCTCAAGCGACAGGGGAAGGCATCGAAGAAATCATTGCTCAGTATCCAGATTGCAACAGAATCGATGGGCAGTTGATCGAAACGTGGTTCAACCATTTGAATTGGGGGCCTGAAAAAGTGCAGGCAGAACGTGATTTCATTCGGGAGCATCTCAATATGGGATTCACCACCGAAGTTTCAGGAAACTGGAGCTGTATCCACACGATTTATGAAAATGCGATCCAGCGGATTCGAAACGAGTTTCCCCATGTACAAGACATCACCATGTTGGGCGGGCATTCCTCCCATAGCTACTTAAATGGCACCAACATGTACTTTGTGTATGACTACAATGTTGTGGATTGCAAACCTGAAGAGGAGATTCATAAATACCATGTTCCGATCAATGCCATCATTGTTGAGGAAGCTTTAAAGGCGGGTGGCTCGATGGTCCATCATCACGGCATTGGCAAACACCGCACCGCTTGGACCCAAGAAGAGCACGGCACGGCTTATTCGATATTAAAAGGTTTGAAAGACGTGTTTGATCCCCAAGGCATTATGAACACCGGAACGATCTTTCCTATAGAAAAATAGACACCCTTCCACCTGGAACTTTAAAACCCATGGCCTCTGAACAAAAAAAGTATTTGATTGGTGTGGATGTCGGAACGCAAAGCGCCAAAGTGGTGATTTTCGATCTAGAGGGCCATGTGGTGTGTCAAGCACAACACGCCCTGCGAAAAATGCAGATTCCAGCTCCCCAATTGGCAGAGCATCCGGATGATGATTTGTGGGATTCCCTCAAGGTGGCTTTTCAGAAGGTCATGGAACAGTTCCGAAACCAAATCCAAGGGAACGCTGCTGATATTTTGGCAATGGGCGTGTGTATCATCCGATGCTGTCGAGTGTTATTAAAAGCCAATGGAGAACTGGCTTATCCAGTCATTAACTGGATGGATAAACGTTTGAATGTTCCCTATGAACATCTCGAAACCTATGGAGACGTTCGCTATGTGACCACTACCTCTGGATACATCACCCATCGATTGACCAATGAATTCAAAGACACGTGTGCGAATTATATTGGTTGGTGGCCTATGGATAATCATACGTGGAATTGGAGCACCGACCCGGAATTCATAAAAAGCTGCAAAGTCCCACGAGAAATGCTGTTTGATGTGGTCAAGCCAGGTGAGGTGCTGGGCTATGTCACTCCCGAGGTATCCCAATTAATTGGGGTGCCCACAGGTCTGCCCGTGGTGGCCACGGCCCACGACAAAGCCGTTGAAGCGTTGGGGGCGGGTTCCCTCGTTCCCGGATCTGCCCTCATTTCCTTGGGCACTTATATTGCGGCCTTGGTTCATGGTCATGAAAATGTAAAAGACGCAAAAAACTTTTGGACTTTTCAAGCGTCGATTCCTGAACATTACCTCTATGAATGTATGGGAGTTCGTCGAGGCATGTGGACCATTTCTTGGTTTTGCGATCAATTTGGGGTGGGGGTTGTTGAAGAAGCTCGGCAAAAAGGGATTTTGGTAGAAGAACTGTTCAATCAAGAAGCGGAAGCCATCCCCGCGGGTTGTGAGGGGTTGATCACCATTCATGATTGGGCTCCTCCTGTGGAAGCCTTTTATCGGAAAGGAATCCTGTTTGGTTTTGATGGCCGGCATACTCGCGCCCACATTTACCGTTCCTTGATGGAAGGCATTGCATTGACGATGAAAAATCATATGGACAAGATGGCCGAAGAATTAGACAGGCCTTTTCAACGGCTGGTGATCTCCGGGGGTGGCTCCAACAGCAATGTCTTTTTACAAATCTTTGCCGATGTTTTTGGAATCCCCACGTCTCGAAATCAAATCAAAGGATCGGCAGCAGTGGGTTGCGCCATCAATGCAGGAATGGCTGTGGGGGCTTTCCCTTCTTATGAGGCTGCCATTCAACAGATGGTCCATGTGGGAGACGAATTTCAACCGAACCTGGAAAACACTCAATTTTATTCAAAACTCAATGACGACGTGTACAAGCATGCACACGCATCTTTTGATCCCATCCTAGAAAAATTGAGTCCACTGGTAGATTGAGTGAGGTTGCCTCTTTTTCAACTGTCCAATCTCTCTCGGACCAGTTCGGCCATGATATCGGATTCGTACTTGTTTTGAGATTCCAATTTTTCCACGACGCCCTGCCGGTCAGCCTGTTTCAAGTTTTGGCTCATTTTCCACTTGCCGTTAATTTTTGCAATTGGGATCTCGATTCCCACAATCGCACGGATCAGTTTATCCACAAAGTCTGAGGGTGCGTCAGAGACTTTCCACTCGGAGCCTTGAGATGCTTCGTTCAAGTCGGTCAAATCATTCACAAGATTGAGCAACCAGTTCGGATCTTCGATAGCTTTCGGAAAGCCGTACGCATGAACAACCGCATAGTTCCAAGTGGGCACTACCTTTCCATGTTCCAATTTGCTGGGATACCAAGACGGAGAAATGTAATGTTCCGGCCCTTGAAAAATGACAATCGATTCCATCGTAGTGGAAAACTCCTTCCAAACCGGATTCGCCTTGGCCACATGACCACGTAATACGCCAAAGGGACCGGGGGTGGCATCCACCAAAAACGGAATATGATTCGCAATCAGTTCTGAACTACCTAAAGTGACCAAGGAGCCAAAAGGATGGGACCTCATGAGATCATGAAGCACTTCAATGCGGGTTTCTTCAAATTGTTTGGGGATATACATGTGGGTCCTTTACTAAGGATTTTGGTTACATTCTCCGGTGAGGCATCGGTTCAATGCTTAGGGTTGAGTGTGACATACAATGAAACGGCCAGAATGATGGCTCCCCCTGCGATCAGTCGCAGTCCAGGCACTTCATTCAACAGGAGATAAGCATAGATGATCCCGTAGACGGGTTCCAGGCTGCTCACAATACTTGCTGTTTGCGCTTTAATATATCTCAGGCTCCGAAAAAACAGGAACCACGTGAGTGCAGTAAACACGCTGCCGAGTAGCACCAGCAAAGCCACATCTTTCATGTCCAATGTCAATGGCACGAACACCAAAACCGGCAGTAAAAAGACAGCAGCAATCGCGTTTTGATAAAAAGTGATCACTTGGCTGGAGTGGTTTTGAACATATTTACGGTTCATGATGATGATCAAAGCAATCAATCCTGCCGCCAGGATCCCTAAGAGAACACCTTGAAATGAACTGTTGGAAAAGTTGAATTCCGGAATGATCAGAATCAGACCTAAAAAAACCACGGATGCTGAAATGACATCACGAAGTAAAATGCGCTCTTTGAAAAAAACTGGTTCCAGAAATGTCACGAACACAGGAAATGTCGCAAACCCCAGCAAGCCAATGGCAACCGAAGAGACCTTGATGGCTTGGAAAAATGCAATGCCGTGAATGGCATACAAAATTCCTTGCAACAGAAAAAATAAATACTCTTTGGAAGAGGCCAACCGGATTCTTTCTTTTTGAATCAGGAAGACGACCCACATGGTAACAGCGGCAAAAAAGACCCTCCCTAAAACAATAATAATCGAAGGCGAATCAATAAATTTGGCAAACAATCCCATCATTCCAATCAAGAGGACTGCGACATGTAACTCAACTAAAGCCTGTTTCGTGTGTTTCATAAAATTGTGAACTCCTTTGTATTGGCAACTCAGTGATTGAACTGGCGTGGGCATCAGATTAAGAATCGTTCTTATCTCGATCCTCATGAGGCAAAAACAGAGGCAATGCCAAGTTCCAACGGAGCGCAGCCAATCGAATGAACAAAGTGGTGAACACCGCCGCCCAAACAGAAAAAGCATTGGGGAGCTGAAGATAGGAAAGTAAAGCAAGAAAAGTCGCTCCACACAGGCTGGCCGAAGCGTAAATTTCTTGGCGCAGGATCAACGGAATTTCCCCCGAAAAGACATCCCGGACGATGCCCCCAAACACCCCCGATGTCATCCCCATGACGATTCCGATACTATACAGACCTGTAATCTGAAATGCGGTTTGAAAACCAATGACCGTAAAAACAGCTAGGCCGACGGCATCGGCATACATGAGCAAGGTGGAAGGCAGTCGCCAACGTTGTGCCAAAACGAAAGTCCCACTGGCCGCAATCGCGGCAATGGCAAGATATTGGGTATTGGCGATCCAGAAGACCGGTCGGACCCCCAAGATCACATCCCGCAAAGTCCCGCCCCCCATCGCGGTCGTGCATCCCAACACCACAACTCCAAAGATATCCATACGTTTCCGACCTGCGGCGAGCGCACCGCTGATCGCAAAAACAGCCGTCCCCACCAGATCAAGTGTGAGCAGAACCAGATCCATGTTGTTCCTTATTGATAGTTACTCATTTCGAAGAGTCGATTTTTCTGATTATCCCACATTTTGGGGAGGGGTTCGAACTCCGCCAAGTGATGCGGCAATATAGAGGTTTTGTAGCCAGTTGGTATGGTAAGCTTTTTGGTTGAGCCTTTCCGCCGGACTTTTGATTCCTTTGTGCTTTTTGATGGTGGCGGGCCACCCATCCCAGTTGACCGTTTTGGGTTGATACTTAGGGTTCAATTGTTGGGCTTTTTGTTGAAATGCTCAGACAAATGGTCGATTTTGATAGGAAGTTGAGGTGGAGTTCATGAAGGTCCATCGCGGAGTTGAGAAGGTTTTA
Source organism: SAR324 cluster bacterium (assembly GCA_028281495.1). Classification (GTDB taxonomy): domain Bacteria; phylum SAR324; class SAR324; order SAR324; family NAC60-12; genus JANQJU01. Next base: position 66,680 of record JANQJU010000023.1, on the reverse strand, counting down.
GGGCAAACAATATCTTCTCAACTCCGCGATGGACCTGCCATTCTCAAGCCTCTCCGAAATGCGGGACAATCAGCTCATTTCATATCTTTTGCTTGGATCCAGATCACCGCGTCCATTGACAATTCCTTCCCTTTATAGGTTCGCTCACCACCGGCACCCAATGCGGCAAACCCCCACCAACCAGCGCGGGGAACCCCGTATGAAAATCCACCGTCTTTATTCGCCAAAATCGTCTGTGCAACAAAGGCATCCTGAGGCGCCTCGACTTCGGCCTTCTTCTCGAATTGCGTTCCCAAAATGGCATGGTTCAAGAATTCAACCTCGATCTCTGCGTAGGGAACCGGCTCCATTTTACCGCTCGCGCCTTTTGCCAACACAACACCGCGAAATACATTGCCGGTCCACATGGCGTAGGGTTTGACCAGCGGACGAATTTCCACCTCAAGCCCATGCTCTGGCCCCAAGACTTGATCCCATCCATCGGCCGCCCCGCCACGATTTGCAATCACTTTCGTCACTTGCTGAATATAAATATCTTCAGACTCTTCATAGTAAGGTCCTGGATCGACAACAAAGAGGAAATCACCCAGTCCTTTGAAACGGTATTGGGTTTGATAGGCCGAACCGCTGTTCGTCAGGCTTGTGAATGTGATAGGCTTCAAAGTTTCTAATAAATTAGTGACTTTGTCTTTATGCTTTACAAAGAACGCTTTAGGCGGATGGGTCTTGCCGTCGGCATCCATTCCCATCCCCATCGTATGGCCCGCTTCAAAAGGGTGAGTGAAGAAAAGTGTGAGCACATGTCGAGTGGGGTGCTCTGTGGTAAGCGCGCTTTCTGCGAGATGGATTAGTTGGAAATGGGCTTTCGCAACGGGTGGCTTGAACAGGGCCAATCCAATAACAATGGCTCCCACTAGGTACAGGGAACGGAATGAACTTTGATTTGATTTCGTGATTCGAGACATATTTCTCCTTTTATTTGGGGTTAATCGATTTGCCCATTTGGAAGCCTAGCAAGAACATGACGGCTCCAAATAGGAAAAAGACTCCAACGCCAGTGATCAATTGGATTTGGACCATTGCGATGAGAGAGGATTGTTGAGAATTGGGTTCGATTGCAGTCTCTTTAGGAGGAGTCGAAGATACCTCTGATTTTGAGGGTTCCTCATGGGTGGGTGGAGCGACAGATTGGGTGGGCGTAGTGACTTCTTGCCCTTCATAACCGGGGCCGGTTTTGGTCACCGAATGTCCTTCTCCACCGTAAAATGTTACAGAATAGGGTTCGTCGGGCATCGGCACATCGAGCGAACTTTCTTTAGGCAAAGTGTACTCGGCCAACATCTTCCCCGTTGCCAAGGCTTTGATGAGAATCTTGTGGCCTGCGGCAGAATCGCCGTCGCTGAAACCCGCTTCAATATAAAGGCTGCCATCGTCGTTTTTATCGACCGACATCAATGGTTTGTGCGCATAAGCGCTTGCGGAGAAGATGGCCAGCCATAGGCTGAGGAAGAGGGAGATACGAAATGGAGATACGGTCATAATGAATTCCGAGTGGTTGGCTATAAAGCGTCGAGGAGCGAGTTTAAGTTCGACCTCATGACATTGAGATAATCTCCCCCCGCAGCGGTTAATGGATTAATGATGACGATTTTCACTCCGAATCGTCGGAGTTGGTCTTGAATAGCGTCGTTTGGTTCAAAACGATGAACGGCTACCGGAACCCCAACTTCATCCAACAACGCCTCAAACTTCTGCATGTCGACGTCGTTCCAGTAGTATTCGTCTTTCAGGACATAACCCGCATCATACACATTTACATTTTGAAGAAGGTAAGCCGCCCCAGAAAAGAATGCGATTGCTTCTGGAGTTTCTATTTCCAGGAGTTGTTCCTCGAAATGAGCTTTCAATTCAAAAACGGATTTTTTGAACTGAGCCAGGTTCATCGCTAATTGTGCCTCTGCTTCCGGATCCCAATGAAGAAATTCCTGAGCCATAATTTCTGCCATACGTGACGCGTTGTCCAAACTCATCCAAATAGACGGCTCCCCTTCCTGGCCGCTTCTCGCCGATACGCGTCGGCTTTCAAGCGCCCCTTGTGGCGTTGCTAGAACTGAAACCCCTTTACCATGGGGTTCAAACGGACGTGACGCATCGATTTCAACGACCCGCCCGTTTGCACGTCTGACGTAACCGTAAAGCGGGTCCTCTCGCCACACGCGCCGAAGAGTGATCGTTGCGTCTGCTTGGTCAAACAAGGCTTTTGTCGTTTTCGCGTTTTCTTCCAACCAAACTTCCTGATCCTGCATCTGCAGCCCCAAAGGGAACGGTGAGTCGATTTGAATCCGAGTGTTTTCGGCAATTGCCTTTCCGATCATAACCGTTGCCGGTAGGCCCGCAATCATCCGAATCGGTTTCTGGTAGGGAATCTCCTGTATTTTTTTGCTAGGTGAAACAGCTCCGGTACCAACGTCCCCCGTTTGTTCCCATACAATCGTTTGAATCAAAAATTCGGTTGCTGTGCCCACCCACCAACCTGCGGCGAGCAGCGTTGTGAGGCAGGCGGCTGCGATAATGAACCAATGCTGGCTTTTCATTGAACAACTCTAAAAATTCGAAATCCGGTCGTGAGGAAAAAGAGGAACGCAGCGCACACGATAATCGCCCCTCCCGACGGAACCGGGATGTCGAATTCGACCGGGACGAGGATGCCCACCAAACAGCTCAGCGTCGCGAATAGCACGGAAAAGCCGACATAGCCTTTGAGCGAGCGACTCACATTCCGAGCCGACGCGGCGGGGATGAGCAATAACGCTTCCACCAATACCGCACCCACAATCTTTAGCGACGCCACAGTAACAACCGCGATCATTATGATAAAAAGATAATCCAGCGCGCGGACAGGGACTCCGCGAGCCTCGGCGAGAGACGGGTTCAAACTGGCCAAAAGAAACCGGTTGAAAAATAAGGCACCAATGATGAGGCACAAAATGGTGATCGCCAACAGCACGTTCATATCCGTATCGTTGACGGTTAGGATGGAACCGAACAGGACGCTATCCAGCATATGGATATTTACCTTGCTCACGACGAACACCAATAAGCACGCGCCAACTCCCAATGAGGCGGAAAGAAAGACTCCGATCAACGTGTCCGACGACATCTGGGTGCGATGTTTGACAAAATTCATCAACAAGGCAAACAGCAGACAGAAAGCAAACACCGAAGCATACGGATTTGTATAGGGTTCGCCCACAATGATGCCGATAGAAATCCCGGTGAGCGCCGCGTGCCCCACTGCTTCGGAAAAGAAAGCCAGACGTTTGATCACGACCATTGTGCCCAGTGCCCCAAGCAGCGGTCCGATCAGCAAGGCACACAATAGGGAATTGACCACGAAACTGTAATTAAAGCTTTCGGGTAGCACTCCTAATAGCGCAAGCTCTGCCATGGCCTCGCGAATGGCTTCGTATATTGGTGTCATAATTTACGATTGATGATGAGGAGCAAAGATATTGAGGATGCGATCTTCGGTGAGCATTTCAACCGGATCTCCGGTGAATACGACACTTCCGTTAACGCACGTCACCTGATCCGCCATTTTCTTCACATGATCAAACCCGTGATGCACCCAGATCACAGTCACTCCGCTCTCTTTAAGGCGTTCCATAATCTCTTGGAAGATCTTGCGACCCAATTTGTCGAGTCCGGTCATGGGTTCGTCGAGAAACAGCAGGCTCGGTTTGTGGATCATGGCTTGTGCAAGCAGCACCCGTTGCCGTTCACCTCCGCTGAGTTGTCCCATCGTCCGCGAGCGCTTGTGATCCATTCCTACTTCGGCAAGAGCGCGACGCACTGGCTCCCTATGACGTTTGCCTAGCTTGAAAAACGCGGGACGTTTCTGCATCACCATGGCCATAAAATTTTCGACAGTCACAGGAAGTGAGGGATCCAAATCCATCAGTTGCGGCACGTATCCCACATTCAACCTTTTATCGGTAGGAGTTGGCGTTTCGCTCTGAGTGAGCCGAATGGTTCCTGTATGCGGCATCTGACCAAGCATACATTTCATCAGACTGGTCTTTCCGCCTCCATTCGGTCCCACGAGGCAGTGAATCGATCCAGGCTCGATATCGAAGGTGATGTTTCGGAGAATCGACGATTGGCCAAAGGCGAGACTCACATTGGATAAACTCACTCCAGGGCCTAGAGATGCCGACGTCGCACGCTTAGGGACAATCGTTTGGTGAGCAGGGGTAGTATTATTCATTGGTTCGCTTCCAAGATAGCGTTTGTAAGAGATTCTAAGTTGTACCTCATCCCTTTTTCAAAGGCCTCCGGCGAGTAGGGTCCTTTCGAAATGTGGCTGAAGTGGCGAATAGTAATGCCGGTTTCTTTGCGAATTGCTTCGATATAGTTTGGCGGAAAATCCATTTGGGAAAATACCACTCCAACCTTCAATGCCTTGATGGTCTCAATTGTTTTTTTCAACTCCGAGGCGTTGGGTTGCAGTCCGTGTTGCGGTTCGATAACGGCTGCCACCTGCAAACCAAACTCCTGAAGCAAATAGTCGTAGCCACCGTGGATTGTGGCGCAACGAAAATCAAACGTCGCGGCGCCTTTCAGCTTAGCGACGTATTCAGCCTTCATTTTTCGCAAACGGGCGGCGTACTTCCTGGAGTTTGAGCGGAATGCTTTGGAATATTCGGGAAAGGCGCGTCCGAGTTCTCTGGCAATATGATAAATCTGCTGAATCGATGCCGTGATGGAAATGAAGGTGTGGGAATTGACGCTATCTTTGATCCCGCTGATGGGGATCAGCGCCACTTTCTCATTGGCGTATATTTTACGGATAGAATCCTTCACTTGGGCCGCTTCGAGTATTTCAAAAGCAAATTCATCGTGTCCGATGGCATTCAGCACGACCAAATCGAGTGTCGTGGCCCGTTTAATATCGTCAGGTTGTGGCGTGTAATTATGGGGGTTGTACCCTTCCTTAATCAACGGCACCACCTCCGCCAAATCACCGACGATATTGGCAACAAAGCTGTAATATGGATGCAAGGTCACACCGATGCGTGGCTTGTCTTCCGCCGCATTTGCGTAAAATGCCCATCCAATCATTAATGTTAATAATAAGATCCGCACTCTGCTAATCATTTCGCTCCTTCTTTAAGTCGTTTTCGCTCGTGACCGCCATCATGAGCCGCTGCTTCTTGAAACCCAAACTCGGCAAGCGACGGTTCAGGGACGAGTTGGTCGGGCAGGGCAAAACGTTCTTGGGCGTTTACCCAAATTTCAGGAGTCGCGTCGAGCAAAGCCGTCTCATCAAATTCTCCGAGAGGGTCCGCAGTGAGAAACAGCAAAAAGTGTAGTGCTTTGTCTGACGCCGATGAATTCCCGGCGTAAGCAACGAGCGTGACCCGCGCCCCTTCCTCGATGAGATGCTCTTTGCTAAAGGCCGGATTGCCGGGAGAATGCGGTAATTGGGAGTCTTGGATTCGGAGCCACTGAATGGGGGGACGAGTGTTCAAGGAGAGGTCGTCGGCAAAAGGAGGAATATAAAGCGCCTCTAATTCCTGAACGTCGGGCCAGCGCCCTTCTTCTTCATAAAATGCGGTGATTTCTGTGGAAGCAGCGCGAAGTTCGCTATAAACCGCTTGTTCCACTGTATTGAGGTCTTGAATTGCACTGATTTGCCAAGGTTTTAAGGAGCGTGTGTCTAGGGTGCGTTGACGACCCGCGACCAGAAGCGCCCAAACCACAACGATCAAAAGCGTGGTGAGCGAAAGCCACAGCACTTCCTTGCGATGATTCGCAGGCTGCACTAAGACGGTATTCTCGTCGGTGTCTTTTACATTGGAGGAAAAAAACTTCTGAAATAGATTCTTCAAGACTGAAGAGGAAACGGAAAGACGCAAAGCTGGACTCCACCCGGAACCGGATTCCCCGTCCGACGAAATTTTCGTCCACGCTGTTTATTCAGATAGTGGGGAGGAGGACTCCCTTGCGCGGCCGGTCATAAAGCGAGGTAGGTCTCCTGGCTTCAGGCTTACTCCGACACCTTCCCAACCCCATACACGCTTATGTTAGAAGCAATTTTCAATAGGATCAGTGGCTTTTGTCGAAGCTGCTACCTGTTACAGTTGCGGGGACAGCTATGGTGTTTCACCATATTCCCTATTATCCGCTTTCGCGGCACCTTGCTTCGTTCAAATCGAATAGGCGCGGACGCTACATGATTGTCTTTTTAAAGGCAAGGGAAATGCGGTTTTGTTTAATCTTTAGAAGCACAACTTTTTCTTGCCCAGTGTAATTTTTACGAGATTTGTTTTTAGATATTTCTCCTTTTCTTAATATTTAGCAATTAAGGGTAAATATCCATTTTAGGCTGAACCATTACATCAGATGAAATTGGAAAGGTACGTGTCCTTCCGATAAAAGTGCTTGATTCCCATAGTTATTAGAAAACCCCTGATTGTCCCAGATTTTGGAGAGGTAAGCAAAACGTAGGAAAAACAGTAATTTAGTCGTAAGAGATGGCCAGTCCATCGTAGAGTTGCATGGATATGGTGTATTTTGGTAGGCCGCATTGCTTATACGATTCGCCAAGATTTAGTGGCCGATGAAAGGCATACCCGTCATCACAAAGATAAAGCTTATGTCGCTATGACCGTGGGCGACGTTGGATAAAAAAGCCTTATTTCAACGCAGAATTTCTTGTTCATAAAACATAAAATGACAGCCCTAACATTGATGATCTCATTTATCGTTCCGCTCGCTTTTGGTCAAACGGTGAGTCCACCCCTCACTGTCATTGATTGTGCCGACATGGGGTTTGAGTGCGCACAACTGAGAAATATACAGACTTCCGATTGGAATGGTGACGGACTCCCCGACATCGTCGCCAGAGAGGTGGCAAGCGATGGCCAAAACACCCAAAAAGTACTGGTCTTTTTACAAAATCCAAATTCTCTGAATGAAGGCCTTCTCGCTCATTGGACATTCGATGATGGGACCACCCCAAGTAACTTGGCTATCGATGCCAGCGGCAATGGTCACAATGGAACGAACCATGACGTCTCTTTCGAAGCAGCCGGACGCATTGGCGGTGCTGCCAGTTTTAATGGTTCTACCAGCCTGATTGATACGGGAGCGAATATCATTCCTGTTGGTACTGTCGACTTCACCCTCAGCGCTTGGATCAAACCCAACAGTAATCATGACGGTGCTTTTTTATCCACTTACCAAGCCTCCAATAGTTCGGACACCGGCACTCGGTTTAAAATCACACCTCAAGGAGAAGTCAAAGGACAGATTGGAGCGGGCAGCACCCAAGAAGTAGTGCAAAGTGCCTTGGCTGGAGCCAATACGTGGCAACATGTGGCGTTGATTCGTCGATACAGCGAAAATATTACTGACGATCAAATTGAGCTTTACATTGATGGTACTTTAAAAATTACAGAAGCGGTCAACAATATCAGTGACCAAATCTTGTGTGTTCGCTTTATCGCCAAATTCAACAAGACATCGCCCGTTATGAAGGGCTGATCAAGAGGCCAAATCCGAATTGGGCTTCGACGAGTTCGAAGCCCACAAATTCACAACCTGAGATCATCATTGTGCTTTAAAATTGAATTTGACGCTGTTGGTAGGCCAAGGAAACTGCCACAAACGGCAACCCGTCTTATGAGCCAATTCACTTCTTTGTATACCACACCCCTTTCTTCTCACCGTGTTTTTGAATGAGCCCTTCATTTAAAAGTCTTCTTAATCGAGTTTTTGCCGTATTCCTATTCATGTTCAGTCCTTTTTCTAAATCTGAAATGGTGATGCGTTCCTGTGCTTCCAGTAATTCCAAAATTTCAAATGTACCTGAGGGCATTGCTGAGAGGGATTGGGCTTCATACTGATTTAAATTTTTGCTCAGAAGGTCTTTCTGTTTTTTTAGGGTTTGCAGGAAAAAAACAATCCAAGTGCTTATGTCTGGATGAGCTGATTTTAACGATTGTTGAGACTCTCTCAAGGCAAGATAATAATGCTCTTTATTGAGTTCAATAATGCTTTCTAATGAACAAAAAGGAACATAAGCATACCCTTGTTGGAGAAGTAACCATGTTGTCAAAATTCGTGACAGCCGACCATTTCCATCTTGGAATGGATGAATCGCTAAAAAATGTAGGACGAACGTTCCGATTGTTAACAAAGGGTGGAAACGTTGATGTGCAAAAGCATCATTGGTCCAATCGATTAGACTTCGCATATGAAACGGGGTTTCAAAAGGCGAAGCGGTTTCAATAAGAACACCAAGATTTCTCCCTTGGGCATCAAACGCCGCCACGTCATTCCGCAATTGTTTATATTTGCCTCGATGGTGTTGATCTTTAGAACTGTATTTCAAAAGCATACTGTGCAGTTGCTGAATGTAGGTTTCTTTTAAGGAAATGTCCTCAAAGTTGTCGAAAACGATATTCATGGTTTCTGCATACCCTCCGACCTCTTCTTCATCCCTCGATTGGAAGGATTTCTGATCTAACCCCTTCAATAAAGCCTCCACTTCGGCATTTGAAAGCTGGCTCCCCTCGATGCGAGTCGAGGAACCAATAGAAGCAATCGTTGCAACTCGCTGCAAATTAGAAAGTTGCTGGGGAATCTTAAGTTTTAGGAACTCCCATTGTGCTTTGAATTCGTTGATTTCCACAATCAAGTTGAGCGTCATATGATCAACAAGGGGTTCAATAATGTCCATTTTGTTTTAACTTTAGAGGGGTGTCGAAAAAAGAGGGCTACACCCAAAAACATCCAAAAACACCCAAAAACACAAGTTTCTCTGAAAAGGACGAATTTACTTTCCCATTGATGAAGAATCCAGAAAAGACCCTGTTGTCTCAACCAGGGCCTTTCTGAGAGCGGCCAAAGAAGGATGCAGAACGACCGCTGACTTTTCCAAGTTGAATGACATGCCACATCATCCATTGGATGCTGAATAACTAAGCAGCTTTCCTCCAAGTTTGTGGAACGAATGCATTATCCAACTCGGTTTCAACAATATGGTTGGTATAATTACTTAAGGTTTTCATCGAAACCGCCGTGAGTACATCCAAGACATTGGCTTTGGTATAGCCAGCGCTTAAAAAATGCTGCACATCAGCGTCGTCTACCCAACCACGATTCTCAACGATCTTCTGAGCAAAAACTCGCAGAGTTTGTAGCTTGGAATCCGGGAGCGGAGCACCGGTACGCAAGGCTTCGATCACCGGGCCTGAAATGTTTTGCATCTTGGCAACAGTAGAATGGGCTGCCACACAGTAGGTACATTCGTTGATATGGCTGATCGCAATGTAAAGGACCTGCTGTTCTTCGGGTGTCAAAGAAGATTCGGAGATCACTTGTCCCAATTGGGTGTAAGCTTTTACGGCAGCCGGAGATTCGGCAAAGACTGAAATCAAATTGGGAATAAATCCGTAGGCCTTTTTCACATTCGCTAAAGTTTCTTTAGAACCTGCGGGGGCCGTGTCAATCGTATGGTAGGTGAAGTTTGTCATGATAATCTCCTTTTTTTGATAAAAATTAACAGAATGCTTCGTATCCAATCCGGTCGATTGTCAGCTCATGCAGGACCATTCACGCCTGTTCCACTGAGCAATCGAATTGATTGGAGAGAAGCTGCTTTGAAAAAAATTGTTGAAACATCAACTCAATCACTGAAGAAATAATAACTTTTGCATCTGGAGAAGTGAATACCTATAATTTTCAAAACTTCTTTGCATCACACGCAAAAGTGGAGGTCCCATGGATTACTTTTCAGCGATGGAAATCTTTATCAAAGTTTCAGATACAGGCAGTTTTTCAGAGGCAGGGCGGCAGTTGCGAATGGCTCCTTCTTCGATTTCCCGTCAAATCGATGCTTTGGAAGAACAATTAGGCGCGACTTTGTTGCATCGGAGCACGCGTAAAATCAGCCTCACGGAAGCAGGGCAGATCTACTACGACCGGGCGTCTCACATCGTATCGGATGTGGAAGATGCCAATCTTTCGGTATCTCAAATGCAAGAAACGCCACGGGGGGTCTTAAAAGTCAGTGTTCCCGTGGAGTTCGGGCGACTATACATCACTCCGATGCTAGCGGATTTCTTGAGCACGTATCCCGAATTGCATGTAAATTTGACCTTGCAGGATGAGCGAGTGGATTTGTTGGAAGAACGTCTCGACCTCGTGGTACGCATCGGATCGTTGGAAGATTCCACACTCAAAGCTCGCAAACTGGCTCCGAATCTCCGTGGGATTTTTGGCAGTCCGGATTACTTTACGAAGCATGGAATCCCTCAAACTCACGAGGAACTGAGCGAGCGCAATTGTCTGCTCTATAAGTATCGCGATCTGCAAAGCCGGTGGTATTTAAGGAAAGATGGACAATTTTTTGAGATGAACATCTCTGGAAATTTGTGTGTGAACAATATCGGTGTATTGGTACAAAATGTGGTGAACGGGGCAGGGCTCGCCTTATTGCCGCTATGGTCGGTCATCAATGAATTGCATGCAGGTAAAATCCAACAGGTGCTTACGGATTATTTCGTCACGCTCACGCCATCGGCCAACAGCATGATTTATGCGTTGTACCCTCCCAATCGTCATCTTTCTCCCAAAGTTCGGGTGTTCCTTGATTTCTTAGCCACAGAATTTCAGAAACGCTACGCCTGGGTGCGAGAGCACTAAATCCCCCGCTGATACTGCTTGCCCAACTCAATCGCTTCTTGCACATAACCTTTGTATTCTTCGTGATAGGCTTTCAAAAAGGCATCCAGTGCGGCTTTGTCATTCACATCCACTCGGTCGGAAACACGGAACGGCGGATGGATCAGAGCGACGGCTGGTGTTCGGACGATGTTTTTATCAAAGTTGGCAATGGCAAGAGGAACGATCCACGGTTCGGGGTCCATCGAGGCAGCGAGTAAAAAACCCCCTGCTTTGAACGGAAGGGGCGATTCTTCCGTATCTCTGGAGTCCCCCTCGGGGCAAATGATGAAGTTTTTGCCAGATTTTAGGTAGGCATGGGCCGTGTCGAAAAATTGCTTACGTTGTTCGCGGCGCCACTTCTTGGGGTCTTCCTGTGGTGGAGGCTCGACATGACCGGAATAGACATAGATGTAATTCAATCGGTCATAATATTGAGCATGACCGAATTCATCGGGCTGGGATTTACGGACAACCCGCACCCCACCGTCATCGCCATATTTACGGTAGATGATCATCGACGACAAAAAGTGCGTGTCTAGAGTAATGAGGAAGTTATTCGGCAGCGTATTCATGGCGTGATTCGTGAGGTGGTTCATGATGAAAATATTGCCCGGCGTATCGGGCAAGTTTTCTTCCCCACGAAGGATGTACGGTGTTTTGCTGAAAAGCTTGATGAATTCTTTACACGCCTCTTGGCGGATCTGTTCGGTGGTCAACCCCGGTGGTGCATGGCTCACGACATCGTACACGGCTTGCAAATGGTGAAACACCTCCAATTCAGTACGAACATCTTTGAGAATTTCTAGACACCAGCCAGAAACTCGCCGTTCCAACTCTCCTCCGCCTGCTTGCATCATTTCGAGACTGTTGAAGGCATCTGAAAGCGTGAGTCGATTTTCCAAATAATAGGGTAATTTGTGGAGAGGCGAAGAAACAGGCAATTGATCTTCGTTTTGCTTGAGAATGCCTTTGATCGCAATGATCTCTTCGGAATAGTGCTGGGCAATCAACCGAATCCGGGTCACTCGCAGCCGATTACCGGTCAGCCATAACAAGCTTTTGGTAAGGCACATACCAAAATCCAGATCTTTCACCATGTGTTGTTCTAGCATTTCTCGATCCCATGCCATCACCTGAGTCGACTCCAACATGGTTGCCGAAGCGTCATGGAGAAAAGGTTCCACGAGGGAGGACCATGCCAACACCTGTCCACTTTCTCGCAACACCCGAAACAGCACTTGGTTATTGGGAGAGAACCCGGTCAATTCTTCTGCCAATTCTAGGCGTCTTCGAAAGGTCAGCCGGATGCGACCTTGCATCAGCATGTATAGGTTTTTCGAAGGCTCCCCTTCGGTGAACATTCGGTCACCAGGAGCAAAAGTTTTCAATTCACCATGTTCCGCCAAAAAGTGTAGGTACTCTTCAGGAAAATTGGTGAAAAATGGAGAATCTTTCAGACGTTCTAACAATGTGGCTGCATCATAAGAATCGGGGAAGCTAGTGGGATCTGAGGAGGAGGACATATCGGAGGGAACGAGGTTCAAAGCGCGGATGCTGTCGGCACTATTGATCAAGTAGTCGCGAGCTTCTCGAAACCGCTGTACGGCTTCAGCCAGAATTTGAGACATGATCCGCAAGCCATAATGCTTGGAGGACTTCATGAACTGATCAAATGCCGTGATCGGAATCTTGACAAACAAGGAATGTTCTTCGCAATAGACCGAAGCCGAATAGCGATATGGCGAGCGAAAACCCGACCATCCGACGACGGCACCGAAACGCCGGTCGATGCCCACCAGCAATTCTTGAATTCCATCAATCAGCACCAAATAGCGCACCGCACCATCCAGCAGAAAAAATAGGTCACGGGCTTCGTCATGTTGACGAGCCACCACAGCAGTTTGTCCAAAGACTTTCTCTTCGGCCACTTTTGCCAAAGGTTCTAGCAAGTTTTCTGGGATTCCCTGAAAGAATGGAATTTCCGTTAAGCGTTCGACTGTTAACATAAGCCCCCCTCCCTCTGATTTAATGGCTTGAATCCGGCAAGCATCTTGCTTGCGAGATTAATGAATTCCAGTCATAAAAGTGCCCGTGCAGTACCAAAAATCTGTCAAACTTGCAAACCGCCGTCCCCATGCTAGATCGAACCAAATTCCGAGAAATAAAACCCAATTTAACCCGCCCGAATGACTTTGAAAGTTTCTGGCAACAAACCCTAGCCGAGCTACAAACTATCGAGCCACAAGCGACTGTTTATCCGGCAGAGCATCAGCAACATCGTGAAATCGTGATGGAGTATGTCACGTTCCCTTCCTTGTTTGGCGTGCATGTACACGGATACACACTCCGCTGGCGAGATTCACAGCCACGCCCCTTGGTGGTGCACAGTCATGGATACATGTCGAAATGCTTTCCGATGTGGGAATGGGCCAAAGCAGGATTGAACGTGCTTGGTGTGGATATCCGAGGCTTTGGCAGATCGGAAGCGGCGGTGCCTAAGCTGTCTAAGTGGGGGTATATTTTAACGGGGATTGATTCACCGGAAAACTTTATCGTCCGAGGGGCAGTCTGCGATTATATGCAGGCGGTGCGGGTTGCTGGAACTTTGTACGAATCCAACACAACACGCCTCATTCTAGAAGGGCACAGTTTTGCTGGAGCCAATGCTCTGATGTCCGAAGCGGTCATGCAAGTGGCCGATTTGTTGGTGATTGGCGTCCCGACCTTTGGTTGGGCCGAAGGTCGACGATTGCTCGTTCAAAAAGGTTCCGGGAGTGAGATCAACCACTTCCTCGATCTCAATCCTGACATGGAATACGACATGATGGGAATGTTGCGTTATTTCGACTCCATCAACTTTGCCGCATTCATCAAATGTCCCACATTGCTTGGGGTGGGGGTGGTCGATGAAGTGGTTCCGGCTCCCACCGTTTACGCGATTTCGAACCACATGAAGTGCCCGCTCCGCATCATGGAATTCCCGGTGAGTCATTCCGATGCTCCTGAAAAAGCCTTGTGGCGTCATTTCGATGCAGAATGGCTCGCCCTCGCCCAACAGGACATTCCTCAAAATCTCAATGGGTTCACGAGTTACGCCATGTAGTTCGGAGCCTGGAAATCAATTCCCATCTCTATTCTGTTCTTCACCTACTGTGGGGCAGATTTTGGAAACTCACTTTCTACACATTAACGAATTCTTTCAAATTGCTGGGCAATGTGCGTGAGGTGAAACTCGTGATGGGCTGGAGCGATGAGGGTGATTCCCATGGGCAGTCTGTCTGGAGTGAACCCGGCAGGGATGCTAATGGCGCAGAGATTGAACAGGTTGAGAAAGTTAGTGTAGTACCCCAAGTTGGAATTGAGCGTGATGGGGTCGGCTTCCACTTCCTCAATCGTATAAATGGTTCCGGTTGTGGGAACCACCATACAATCGGTGTCTTTCCATAGAGGAGCAATTTCTTTTGTCAATTCTTCAAGGCGAGTTTGCCCACGGACCATATCCAATGCAGAATATTGGAACCCCTGCTCAATGATTTGGCGAATGACAGGCAGCAAGGCATCTGGTTGGTTCCGAATCAGGTCTTCTGTTGCGAGCAACCGTTCCGAAACCCAAGGACCATTGTACAGCAGTTGGGCACATTCCTGAAAAGGCCGGTAGTCGATTCGATCCAGGGTACCACCACATTGCTGAAGTCGTTCCACCGCTTGATCAAACAGATGGGCATAGTCTGAATTTCCAAAAAACTCCAATTGATCGGTTTGAGGAAGGGCAAAACGGAAGGTGGGTGGGAAGGGAATACTGGGAATGGGAGCACCTCCATCACGACACTGCTCCCAAACCGTCGTAGCATCTTCGATACATAACGCAAAAATGGAGACACAGTCCAAACTTTTACACGCAGGAACCACTCCCTGTGTGCTTAAGGTATCCCGAGAGGGTTTCAGGCCAACGATATCATTGAATCCCGCAGGAACTCTTCCAGAACCCGCCGTATCGGTTCCCAAGGCCACGCTCGCCAAACCCAAAGCGACCGCCACGGCCGAACCCGAACTCGACCCCCCCGAAATATACCGGTCTTCTAATGCGTTGTGGCACACTCCATACGGCGATCGAGTGCCCACCAATCCCGTTGCAAACTGGTCCAGATTGGTTTTCCCCATATAGATAGCTCCCAATTTCTGCATCGTGTCCACCACCGGACACGATTGTTCAGCCACATATTTAAATTGAGGGCAAGCGGCTGTGGTCGGACGACCTGCAACATCAATATTATCTTTCACGGCAAAGGGGATTCCAAATAAAGGCAAACGTTTCCATGTTCCTTTTTCCAGCTCCTTATCGAGAGGACCGGTTTGCTCCATGAGCTGAGGGATCGCCTCTCGTTCAATCCATATGTTTTTTTGGCCAAACTGGTTGGCGCGTTCGTACAAAGTTTGAGCCAATGCGCTGGGAGTGAGCATGTGTTGGGCATACTGGCTATGCAGTTTCGAGAACGTGAGATTGGGTTTGCTCATGGTGATTTGAATTCAACGGGACGGACCCAAAAGATTAACAATTTGCAACCAGAATCGCTTTTGGGTTGGTGTGCGGTTCCAGCCGGATTGAGGACGAGGGTTCCTGCATCATAGGCTCCTT
Organism: SAR324 cluster bacterium; assembly: GCA_028281495.1. Lineage (GTDB taxonomy): Bacteria > SAR324 > SAR324 > SAR324 > NAC60-12 > JANQJU01. The sequence goes on along the minus strand of JANQJU010000023.1, from coordinate 51,310 downwards.
GGGCATCGGATTGCTCTCCTTCCAACATCAAGATCCATTCGGCTCCACGGTGCCAGTGTTCAGGGGCTTCTGCTCCGGGTTGATAATGCAGCATGGCGAGTGCTGTCCCGGATGTGGGATCTCCAAGCAAAGGGGTGAGGGTGATCCCAGGACGTAAGGGTGATCCTTGGTTTGGCAGCCATTTGGCAGCTCGTTGGGTGATCCAACTCAATCCGGGAATTTTGAGCTTAAAGGGTTCCATAATGGGCTTTCAATCCTTCGATTGTGGTTTGAGCTGACGCCGTCCACCCTACAATTCCGCCTTGGGCACGAACCATTTCCAAAGTAGCCTGCTTGAATTCAGGAAAATAGCTTTCGGTAGCATCTTCTACAAGCAAACAGTCATAGCCTCGGTCATTGGCTTCTCTCATAGTCGTTTGTACACAGACTTCGGTTGTCACGCCTCCTAAGATGAGATGAGTGGCTTGGTATTGAGTCAGGATTTCTTGAAGAGGCGTGTTGTAGAAGGCGCCTTTTCCTGGCTTAGGCAGAATGATTTCCCCCGGCAGTGGTTCCAAGGCTGGCACAAAATCGTTGCCCGGTTCTCCCAACACCAAGATCCGCCCCAAAGGTCCCGAATCGCCAATGCCGGTGGTGAGATTCCCCCGGGTTCTTTTGGAGGGGGGACAATCGGAAAGATCGGGTTGATGGCCTTCTTGGGTATGGATGATTGGCAACCCCAATTCCCGGAAGGCCGTCAGCAGTTGTTGTGCAGCCGGAATACAGGCTTGCAGTCGGCTCACTTGATTGCCCAGCATGGAGCCAAACCCCCCTTCTTCAATAAAATCGCGTTGCATATCGATCATGACCAATGCCACGGTGTTGCCAGAATCGGGTGTGGGGAGATCCCAGGGATAAGGTAGTGCCGCGATTGCGCTCATTTTAATGTCCTGCCATTCGATTGCCGACCGTTTGAAGGTCCAACTGATCGATGGTGCTTTCGTAATTGAAAGCACCACCGCTCATCACCACTACACGATCGGCGAGTTCAATAATTTCATCCAAATCTTCACTGATCAATAAAACGGCAACCCCATTGTTGCGAGCGGTCATCAATTGCGAATGGATGTCAGCAATCGCTCCAAAGTCCAAACCAAAGCAAGGATTTGCCACCACTAAAATATCCACTTCGTTGGAAAGCTCCCGAGCCAACACAGCCCGTTGAATATTTCCTCCTGAAAGGAATTGAATCTGTGTTTCTGGAGTGGGTGTTTTGACACGGTATTTTTGAATCAACGCCTCGGCTTGCCGACGGATAGCTCGATGATTCAACAACCAGCCTCCCCAAGCAAACGGAGAAACATCGAAATTACGAAGCACCATGTTGTGGGCCACACTCATGGTTCCAACACAGGCATTCCGTAGGGGTTCTTCGGGGAGACAATAAAACTTTTGGTTGCGCATCTCGGCACGACGACCACTATAAACGGAGGAGCGGGTTTTCACCGTACCTTGGAGCGGTTGGCGTTGGCCTGCCAACACTTCCACTAATTCCGGTTGACCATTTCCTGAAACCCCGGCCACTCCCAAAATTTCCCCTGGATACAGTTGGAAGGAGAGGTCCTTGACCGCAGGAGTGCCGTTGTCATCATCCACAAACAATCCATTGACTTCCAAAATCGGTTGAGGTTGGCGTTGTCCAGACCGATGGGTGGGTTGAGCCAGTGTTTCCGAACCAATCATCATGGAAGCCATATCGTCACGGGTCAATTCTCCCACTCTGCCCCCTCCTACTCGTTTCCCTCGACGTAGAATGGTGACCGCATCGGCGAACTTTTCCACTTCACGAAATTTATGCGTGATCATCAACACACTGAGCTGCTTTTGTTGTGTCATTTCTCGAATCAACCCCAACATTTCATCCGCTTCTTGGGGAGTGAGCACGGAGGTGGGTTCATCTAAGATCAGAATTCGGTTTTTCAAATACAACTGCTTGAGGATTTCTGCCTTTTGTTTGATGCCGGCTGCCAAGTCGCGGACATAGGCTTCCAGCGGAACCTGAAATGGCATGGTTTGCATGAAAGCATGGAGCGATTCGATTTCTTGTTTCCATTGAATCACGGACGGGAGGTGGCTTTGGGCCATCACCAGATTTTCGGCCACGGTCATGTTATCGACCAAGGTGAAATGCTGGTACACCATGCCCAAGGCATGATCTTGCGCGTTTTTCGGGGTTTCAATCTCCACTTCCCGTTGATCCACCATCACCGTGCCTTGATCGGCATGATAGAACCCCATGATGCATTTCACCAAAGTGCTTTTCCCGGCTCCGTTTTCTCCGAGCAACGCATGAAATTCACCAGGAGGGAGCCGGAGCGATACGTCTTCTAAGGCCGTGAAGCTTCCGAAACGTTTGGTCATTTCGATCACTTCCAATTCAGGAGGGGCAGAGGTCGTCATGGCATTTCTCTCAAAGGATGGTTTTTACAAACGCTTCCGAATTTGAAACAGAACCAAACACCCCCCCCTGCATTTTGATCATCTTGATAGCAGCGGCATGGTTTCCCGCATCGGTCGCTCCACAACAGTCTTCGAGCAGGAGGCATTCGTATCCGCGGTCGTTGGCTTCTCGCATGGTGGTGTGCACACACACATCGGTGGTGATGCCACACAGCACAATATTCTGAATTCCTCTTCCCTTGAGCAACAAATCGAGATCGGTGGCATAAAAGGAACCTTTACCGGGTTTATCAATAATGGGTTCGCCCTCAGCAGGCTTTAATTCCTCAATGATGTCCCAACCCGCTTCGCCCCGGATTAAGATTTTTCCACAAGGTCCCGGATCACCAATTCCAGCCCCAATCCGTTGGCTACGCCAGCGTTTGTTTTTCGGTAAATCCGAAAGATCCGGTCGGTGCCCTTCACGGGTATGAATCACATGGAATCCTTTGGCACGGGCGGCTTCCAGTACCTTTTGAATCGGTTCGATAGGAGCACGGGTGAGCGAAAGATCGTAGCCCATGGTGTCCACGTAACCGCCTTTGCCACAAAAATCGGTTTGCATATCGATGATAATGAGGGTGGTGTTTTCCGGACGCAAATCCCCATTGTATGGATAGGGATACGGATCGGCTTCCACATACAATTCCATGTTACCTCCTGTGTTGAACAACACTCTGAAATATTGAAGATGAATGAAACCACCGCGAACGATGGCATACCGAAAACGTTTATCGGGTTGCCGAGAGTTCCGCAGGCGCCCCCGCTAAGTTGTGCTTGGTGCTGCACGTTAGAATCATGATCCCCAAGGTCAAAACATAAGGCGCGGCATTAAATAAGTAATAGCCCCAAGTGATTCCCACCGACTGAAGGGATGGCCCCAGCGCACTGGTTCCTCCAAACAACAAAGCCGCATAAAAACAATAGATGGGATTCCACCGGGCAAAAATCACCAACGCCACGGCCATCAAGCCTTGTCCGCTCGAAAGCCCCTCGCTCCAACTGCCGGGATAATACAGCGATAAAAAGGAACCACCGACTCCCGCAAAAAAGCCTCCGGCTAAAGTGCTCAGCAATCGGATTTTATTGATAGAATACCCCATCGCTTCGGTGGCATCTCGACTTTCGCCAGCCAAGCGCACCATCATGCCCCAGCGGGTGTTTTTTAAAGACCATGATAAAATCGGAGTGAGGACCAGGCCGATGAGAAACAATGCATTGATTCGCAAGGCCGATTCCAATTGGGGGATGTCACTCCACCACCCAAACTCGATTGAAGGGAGGCGTGGGGCTGAAGGCTGGATATACGGTTTGCCCAAGAAGAAGGCCAATCCGGTTCCAAAGATCATGATGGCAATGCCAACCGCCACATCATTGACTCGATTGAAGTTGCAGAGTCCGGCGTGAAGCCCTCCTAAAATCAGTCCTGTAAAACCAGCGGAAAGCACCCCTAGCCAAGGATTTCCTGTGTGATAAGACGCGGCGTAACCCACCATCGCGCCCATCACCAAATTGCCTTCCAATCCCAAATTGATACGGCCAGATTTTTCCGTAATCATTTCGCCTAAACTGACAAATAAGAATGGCGTGCCCACCCGAATGGCTCCAGCAAACACCGCCAAAACAACCCCCCACCAACCGATTTCTTCCATAGCGTCTCTTTTGTTGTTGAGTGAAACCTTCGCTCGGTTAGGCCGCTTTGGGCTTGAGGAAGGGTATTTTTCCGTACAGGGTTTCGCTGAACAAAATGACCAGGAAGATCAACCCTTGCATCACCAGCACCGTGGCATCCGGCAAATCGTGGATGCGTTGCAAGAGGCCACCACTGGCTCCGATCCCCCCCAACAAAATTGCGATGGGCAGGACCGCAAACGGATTGTGACGCGCGATGAAGGCGACGAGTATTCCCGTGTATCCATAACCCGAATTGAGCGAACTGCTTGCATTGCCATGAACCGCAGCGACTTCCACCATTCCTGCAAGCCCCCCTGCCGATCCACCAATAAAACAGGTGAGGAGTACGAGGCGTCCCACCGAAAGTCCCGACAGACGCGCGGTCCGGAGGTTTCCCCCTGAGACCTTCACCGAAAAGCCGAACACGGTGTGATACATCACAAACCAAGTGACTAAGCAGAAAATCACCCCGAATGCCAACCCCACATGCACCCGCATGCCCGGCAAATTGCCCAGCATGAACAACTCTCCAATGGGATGGGTGGATGGCTTATTCAGACTCGCTGGATCCCGGAAAGGTCCATTCACAAAATGATTCAACAGGGCAATAGCAATGTAGTTCAACAACAGTGAACTGATCGTCTCGTTCACACCCCGCCAGTGTTTGAGCCCACCGGAAATCGCGATCCAAGAGCCCCCGAACAACATTCCAACCACTGCCATCATGACCATGGCCACCAGCGGGGGACTTCCCTGGAGCCACACTCCAGTGACCGCCGCAGCCAACCCTCCCATCACCACGGCACCTTCCCCTCCAATCACAACCAACCCGAGTCGTGCCGGAAGGGCCACACACAATGCAGTCAGCATCAAAGGGGCAGCTCGGATCAGCGTTTTCTGCCAAGAAAACCACGATCCAAACGCAGCCCGGTAGATGTTGTAATACACCTCAAAAGGATCGTTCCCGGTCATCAGCACAAACACACCGAACAACACCATTGAAGCCAAGATGGCTCCCAGAGGGATCAAAATGTATTCCAAAGAATTGCGGAGGGTATTCATAAGACCCAATCTCTATACAGAACCAACCACACCTTCGACGAGCCAGTTCATCGATTCCAACCAGATATCTGTTTGTTCGTGCATCTTACTAGAAGGGATGACCATGTTTCCTTTGTTGTCTTTCATGGGACCTTTGAAGATAGAAAATGTCCCGGTCATGAGTTTGGCTTTTGCGTCGTCTGCTGCTTTCCGAGCCGAATCGCTCACTGCGGGGCCATAAGGAGACACTTTCACGATGCCTTCTTTCAATCCACCTCGAACCAAGTTGGGAATTTGGCCTCCCTTTTGGATCATGCTGGCGTAGTCGTTATATACCTTGCTCCAATTCCACTCGGCTCCCGTCAGATAACCTTTAGGAGCCAGCACCGATTGATTCACATGGTATCCCCCCACAAAAATGCCAGCCCGTTCACAAGTTTCTACGATCACCTTGGGAGAATCCACGTGGCAAGTGATCACATCGACACCCTGATCGATCAAACTATTGGACGCCTCGGCTTCGCGGACCGGCAATGACCAATCCCCCGTAAAAATCACTTGGGTGGTGATCTTGGGGTTCACCGACTTGGCTCCTAAGGTGAAGGCGTTGATATTGCGCAAGACTTGAGGAATCGGTTTTGCGGCAATGAATCCAAGTTTGTTCGACTTGGTGGTCGAGCCAGCCACAATGCCTGACACATACTGCGCTTCATCGATGTATCCAAAATAACTCCCCACATTTTTGGGATGTTTGTCATTCTGATACAACCCTCCACAGTGCAGAAAAATTTTATCAGGATAGTCTTTGGCTAATTTCAAAATATGGGGATCAAAGTACCCAAAGGAAGTGGGGAACAAGACGTCCGCGCCATCCAATTGAATCATACTTTCCATGGCTTCTTGCACATCCGTCGTTTCTGGAACTTTTTCCTGATCCGACGTTTTCACCCAATTCAGCGAAGCCAATGATTGTTTTCCTTCATAGTGAGACTGGTTGTAGCCATAGTCGTCACGAGGTCCAACATAGATGAATCCCATACGAACGGTTTTTGCCCCCCAAGCTGGGTTCGACAAAAATAGCGGACTTGCAGACACCATCGCTGTAGCGGCTGCGGCATTCTTCACAAACTGGCGACGAGTGAGACCTTTTTGACTCATATTTCCTCCAATCCTGACAGGTGATTGATATTCTTAAAAAGCAATCTGCTTAAAATTAAGGCAGATTTATACGATAATTCTCTCTACCTGCTGCAATATGAGTTCCAAACCAAAAAACCGTATAAAATATTAAATAAAATACATGTAATCAGTTAGTTAAAAACATTTCGATTACAAGCATTGAAAAGATTCTGCCAAAAAAAAAGGCAAACAAATTCAAATTGTATACAATTTAAACGATGATATCACTCTCAAGGAAGCTTCAGAGATTCTGCTGAAACGCAGTCTGTCTTACAAGGATGGAGAACGCGATAGACTCGAAGGCAACGTGCAGAGGGATAAAGCTAAAGCTATTCGTAGGCAACCGGTTGAAGCCTTGATGTGAATTGCACAAACGAATCTCCTACAATGAGAATGTGTTCATGCATGGCATGGTAGGCTTGGTCGACATCCGCTTGCACGATGGCTTGGACCACGGAATCGTGTTCTTTGTAGGAATCGTAAACTCGGCCGGTATTCCGGAATTGGAGTTTACGGAAGGGAGTGAGGCGATTGCGCAGATTGATGGTCATCTCAGCCAAGAAGCCGTTGCGACTTCCTTGATAGATTGCCGTGTGAAAATCGAGATTAGCTTCGTGATAACGTAGAATATCGCTTGCTTGTGCAGCAGCATCGCAACGTTGATGGAGTATCTTCAAATGGGCACGTTCCTCTGAAGTCATTTTAAGCGCGGCCAGCCGAGCACAAGCCGCTTCCAATTCGGCCATGGCTTCAAACATCTCTTGCATGAGTTCCGGCGGGATATTCGTCACCACCACTCCTTTATGGGGCACCATATCGGCAAAACGGTTCGCCGCCAACTGCTTGAGGGCTTCCCGGACAGGGGTGCGAGAGACTCCAAACTGGGCGGCCAGGTGCTCTTCAGTGAGACGGGTGCCCGGTGGCAATTTCCCAGACAAAATGTCTTCCTGAAGCAGTTCTAATAACTCGTCGGATTTGGTTTTTTTCATAAGTCATTTTTCAGTTGTACAAGCTTTCCCTCAAGGCGCTTGGGCAAAGACACAATCATTTCAATATTTCGCTCCGCAAAATACCCTTGAGGAGTCAGTTGATAATTCACATAAAACACCCCATCGTCTTGGGGCATTCGTTCGATTTGCAAGGCATGAGATACTTGAGGCCAGCCAAACCCGCGAACAATGGTTTGGATATGCCCCACAGGCTGGTCTCTATAGCGCACCGTGATGTTTTCCCACGGTAAGTTGGTTCTCAGATGCACACTTTGGGTGTCCTGAAGCAAACTTACATTGTGTCGAAAATCTTCGAACACCGGACGTCGGGTGGCAAAAAAGAATACCATCACTACAATTCCGACCAAAAAGCTGAATCCGAACCCCACGGCCTGACGTTTGGTTAAGGATTTCTTTTTTAAAGTGAGTTCTCTTTCAGGCGGTCTTACCACAAAATAGTAGAGGGTGGTTGACACGAGCAACACGACCCCTAAAGACCAAAAGGCATCGGTTGGAAAGTGAGCACCTTGAAGCATTCGAGTCAGGCTCATCAACAGGCCATAGCCCAGCCCAAACCCTGCTCCCACCAAAGCCAGCACCCGTGATTTGCGATACAAAAAAATGCAGCTTGTGAACACATAGGCCATGGCACAATGCCCACACGGAAACGATTTGCCCTTGCCCGGTACCCCGGGAGAAATCACTTCACGGTATTCCCACCGTCCTCCAAAGTCTTGAGTTTGCCGAGGGCGGGTCCGACCCCAGTAATCTTTTAGGATCGCGTTCACGATCACGCCGGGGCCTAAGATGGAGGTCAGAACCAATATCAACACATAGTGACGCCACGACTGAAGATGTGGTTTGATATAGGTCAAAAATATAAACACCGTTCCTCCGATGGTCAGGAGCAATCCCGGAATGGTTCCATACCGGTAAAGCCACGACCAAGGGGCTTCTTCTGCCAGCCACCACCCTTGTTCTTTGGAATAAAATTGGCTCGTCCATTCGTGATCGAAGTCGAAGTGGAGCGAGATTGCCGTCCCAGAAATAAGGCTGAGAACGATCAAGGTAAGCCAGAGGAATCCGCGTTTATGAAGTAGAGGGCGTAGGGTCGTCATGGGCGGCAATCAACTCGGTTCGACGGCGTTCAAGTGGACCAACTCAATGATCAACGAGGCTAAGACCAGAAAAAAGCCCACGACCGACCAAATCGCCGCAATACGGCGTTGATAGCCCTGAAACCAGCGTTCCATCAAAAAAACTCCATAGAGTAACCAAATCAAAATGGTAACTCCCAACCGCATGACGTTGCGTGTGCTTTGCAAACTTTCCGTGAGGAGAACCCCCAAGACCAAACCTACAGTCAGGAACACAAATCCTATTATAATGGACCGATAGCTGATGATATCCAAAGTGCCCAAGGCGGGAAATCGGTTGTCTAAGATTTTCACCAACTTCGTTTTGATTTGATGTTCCTGGTACAAAAACAAGATGCTTGTGGCACACGACAGCCCAAATAACACATAACCCGCAATCAAAGATACTACATGAGTCACTAACACGGTTTGGTAAAACAAAGGGGCTTCACGGATCAGTTCAAAGGTGGGTGCATTGCGTTCGAGCAGAACGAAAGAAAGCATCAACAGTACGATAGTGAAGGGGGGAATGACCGAAGCGCTGATGGGATTGTCCGCATGACGGCGGAGCAAAAGATACATGAAGAGAGGGAGCCAAGCGATAATATTCAATAAATCCGCGACCAGCGTGAGCGGCCAGTTGCTTGTGTAGAGTTCGTAAACCAGGATCAATCCATGGCATGCACATCCCAGTTGAAGCACCCGAAGGCCAAATGTGGACCCAATTCTCATCCGCTCACGAATTAGGGAGAATCGGGTACTCCAGCCGACTAGGTAAATCAAGATACTGATCCAGACACCGGCTTGCACAATAAACATGTCGGGTACTCAGATTGGAGAGTCAGGAGGTGGGTTTGATATCAACAGCTCGGAATTGAAGACGGGTTCCTCCATTGGAATCCATATGGGTTTGAGGAATCATAGCAATGTCTACATGCCCTTTGACCTTGGCAAACCAATCCGAGTGATCCCAAGCAAATACTTCCACATTGCATTCTGAGGTATCGACATAGAACTTCAAATGGTTATTGCCAAAAACCATTGCGTCGGTGGGCTTGGTGTTGCGCAACACCAACACAGGCTCGGGGTTGAGCACCCCAAAGGGGGACATCTGCAATAACTCCTGAGTCAATCCAGTTTCCAATTCTTGAGCTTGAATCCAGGCATCAATATTCAAAGATTCGCAAGATTCAGAAGACGATTGCTGCAGGTTACCCTCAACAAAGGAACGGAATTTTGTACAAAACTCATTCAAATTGGCATTCAACAGACTCAAGCCTGCTGCTGCCTTATGACCTCCAAACTTTTCAAGAAAATCAGAACAGTCTTGCAAGGCCGAGCACACATCAAAACTATCGACGGCACGAATCGAGCCGACAAACAAGCTGTCGCCCGAATGGGTCAAGGCCACAGTTGTTTTGTGGAAACGTCCAGCGATCTTTGCCGCCACACTGCCCACCACCCCTGGATGCCAATTTTCGTTGACCAAAATGATCACGTCTTGATCTTCTTGGGTCTCTGCCAGCTCACTGGCTGCCAGCAGGACTTGCCGCTCGATCTGTTGCCGCTCGGTATTGACTTCAATCAATTTCTGAGCATAGGGACGTGCTTCCATATGGGATCGCGCCAATAATAAACGCGCACCCGTTCGAGGATCAGCAAGACGCCCTACGGCATTGATTTTGGGAGCTAATTTGAAACTGATCACATTGGGTGTGATGGGACACCGAATGTTACTTTCACGGATCAACGTTTGTAGTCCTGGGCGAGGAGAATGATTGAGCAATTCCAGACCTCGCTGGACGTACACGCGATTTTCATCCACCAACGGAACACGATCCGATACCGTAGCAAAGGCCACCAGATCCAGATCTCGTTGCAAGTCGGGCCGGATGTACCCTGAATATTCCCAATACCCTTGTTGGGTCAAGTGACGATCAAAAGCCATCAAGAACTTGAATGCGACTCCGGTCCCACAGAGGCCTTTGAACGGGTATTTGCACAAAGGCTGCTGAGGATTCAGCATGGCAGTGGCAACCGGCATTTCCGTACCCAGTTGGTGGTGATCTGTGATGATCAGATCAATCCCCATACGTTTGAGCAATTTTGACTCTTCGACCGCAGTGGAACCGTTGTCCACCGTGATGATCACATTGGTTTTTTTACGTCTCAGCTCCGATAAGGTGGATTCGGTCATCCCGTAACCATCTTTCAAACGTTCCGGAATGAAGTAATGCACACGGATTCCAATTCGTTTGAAATATCGATACAAGATAACCGTTCCGGCCGTGCCATCCACATCATAATCGCCGTAGATGACTACTTTTTCTCGACGCCTTAATGCTAAATACACCCGTTCCACGGCCTGCTCCATTCCGCGCATCAAATAGGGGTCATGGCATTGGTCAGAAGAAGGATGGAGATACCGATAAACAGTTTCCACTTCACACATCCCACGTCGTACTAAAATTTTCCCAAAAGTCGGTGAGAGTCCTAAATCGGAGCAGAGTTGCTTCACATGCTTCTCTTCATCGCATGTTTCCTGGCTTTGCCATAATAAAGATGAGAAGGAACTCAGCATAATTCCACACTATGAAAAAACGTTTGTATAATCGATTCTTACCGTTGGTTGAATCGGCAAACTAGTTCTTTACAAGTTACTAATAATCTAACAATTACACAAACTTATAGGAATGACTACCGGAAAGTTCAAGTCTTCCAAGGGGAGGATTATAGGGTAAGCGTGACCAACAACGGCAAATGGTCGGAACCGATAGGTGGCCCAATTCGAGTGTCCAAGACCTGAAAATCCGAGGTCACCAGACAATGATCAATTGGAATCTGAAACCAGGATGAAGAGAAAGTGGTGGGCCAAGAAGGTAAGATTCCAAACCCAATTCGAGCATCTTTTAAATTCAAAGCATCGAGTAATCGAGTGAAGTGAGGAGACCACGGTGTCATGTTCAAATCGCCAATCAAAATGCGTGGAGACGGGTAGGGTTGGAAGAATTTGGTGACCGCATCCAATTGGCTATTACGGAATGCCGCACCACGGGCACTCACCGGCGGATACGGATGCGTGGAAAGTAGGGAAACGACCTGTTCGCGGTAGACGAATTCAATCAAAATGCTTGGAGTGCCCAAAGGCCCCAAGTGGACCACTTGAGAACGCTTTAACGGAATTCGGCTGAACAGAACGTTGCCAAAGGGATCGTCTCGCGGAGCAGGCACCACATAAGGGTAGCGGGGCCTCAGGGTCCTGAACGCTTCCAACCATGTTTCCCCGGCTTCTTGTAAAACAACAATGTCGGGTTTTTCTTGCTGCACAAAATCCAAGAGCAATTCTTGATTGCGATTCCCAGTATACACATTGGCTAATAGTAGTTTGAGTGGATCCGAATTGCCTGCTATGGCCGTGGTAGGCGCATAGTAAGGCCCCAATGACAAAGCATTCAGGCCTATTCCGAATAAGCCGATGCCCACCCAGATCCATTTGCGCAACAGAGCCAAACACAAAGTGACCGCGAGCAACAGCAAGAAATATTGTGGTTTGAAATGAGACGAGAGTTCAAACAGGTGATAGAACTCCCCCCAATTGCCCAAAAGGCTAAACCCGATGAGCAAAATGCAGGCAATTTGAAAAGGAAAGGGGATGAGGGTGAAGACAAGCTTCTTCATCAAACGCTGTATAAAACAGAAGCATCCGGTTGATAAACGTGGTCGTGGGGGAAGGAATAGGTGACATGGTAATTATCCATTTCAAAAAGGATCCCTAGCATGCTCGCCTCCAAGACAATGGTACGATAAATGGACTCGAGTGCAATCCGTTTACTTGTACCCTCCACGGTCAACCCATGCTCAATTTGGCATCGCACATCCTCTCCTTGCCGCATCACATGGATCACCAATTGGGGACGTTCAATTTCAAGCAGTAGAACGGATACCGCCATCAAATACACCAGCCGCGCAGGAGAGTACAAAAAGGGCGTCACTTTATGCATCTGGATCAAAAACTGACAAGGCCGCTCTACCTTTTCAAAGAAGGTTTGTAATTGATCGGCAAACACGGTCTTTTCAAATGGCATGGCTTCGGATTGCGGAAGTTGCTCCTTGTAGTCGTGCAGCAGATTGTAGGTGGCATGTTCATAGATCATGATCATGTGGCTGGCCAAAACCTGTATGAGCGACAGGATGGCGTAATCTTCGTCACGTAAATCATCGAATAATCCTTCGATGATCGAATTTAGAAAAACAAACCCACCCACGCGATCTTTCACAAAGATCGGCAAACACAATCCGCTACGAATTCCCATTTCATACACATATCGGATCGACCGTTGAGGGGGGCGCCCTTCCTCTTGGTAACTTTTCATCACTTGAGCCGCATCGCTATAAATTCGAATCATATTGGGTTTGATATTAAATAAGGTACCGTTTGATCCTACGAAACATCGATAGCCGAGTGGTATCAGATTTTTTTTAACCCGATCACTATTTTGAGAAGAGAGCACCATCAATTCATGAACTGGTGCGAGCAACTTGGCCAAACACACCCGATCCAATTTGCTATAGAAACTATGGCGATGAAACAGTTCTAATAATTTTTCTGAAAAACTGGAAACCACCAAATGCACAGAAGCTTCTTGACTGACAGCCAGCAGTTGCGTCATGAGCCAATTGTCTTCTGAGGTGAAATTGTATTTGCCAGATCGGAGTAGGTTGGCAAAATAGATATTTTTTTTGGTCATGATAGAGTCCCCCTCTTTAATCAATCGTTTCAAGTTTTGGTATTATGTGATGTTCAATTCAGCCAGAGCATCTTCAATCAACTCTTTACGAATCGGTTTGGCAATATACACTTCGCATCCTTTGCGTAGCGATTGGAGTCGGTCTTTCATGCTGGTTTTTGCGGTGACCATGATGATCTTGACTTCCCGCTCATCCCGCTGAAACTCCATCGCAAGCTCCCATTCTCGAATGGCTTCGAGCACGGTGTTGCCATCCACATCGGGCATGCTGATATCTAAAGTGATGAGATCAAACGGCTGGTTTTTTGCGTGGGCATAGTGAAACGCTCGCAGGGCTTCAAATCCATTTTCCACGATTTGACAACTCCCATACGGCGTTAACAATTCTTCCAGCAACTCGCAGGTGACAAAATCGTCATCCACAATCATGATTTTGCGAAACATGGCTCCCTCTCCCTATTTATTCTAAAGTCTTAAGAAATGTATCCAGCCGCTGGCTTTCTACAGAAAGCTGCTGCAAAAACTCTGCAGCGTTTGTAAGATCCCCTTGTTCCCCACATTCTTCCAATTGGGCCGCTGCCTCAGCCAGGGGTTGTGCTGCTAAATTGAGAGCGCCGCCTTTGATAGCATGCGCCTCTTTACGGAGGCAAATGGCATCTCCTGAATCCAAAGCCTCTTGCATTGTTTTCAATTGTTGAGCCACTTTACCAATAAAGCGGGTTACGACCTTTTTCACACGAGCTTCATTGCCAGCAAAAATTTCCACAGCTTCCGAAAAATCGATAGGCATCTCTTGATCTCCAGGAGAAGACGTTTCCCCTAGCTTTGCTTCTGCAGGCGCTGGTGTTTCTGAACAAAGGTGAGAAGGAAGCCATTTTTGCAACATGGGTATCAACGTAGCACGTCGGATTGGCTTTTCTAAGAAGCCGTCCATCCCTGCTTCCATGCAGTCGTTACGAGCCTTGTTGGAGGCATCTGCGGTGAGCGCGATAATCGGTACATGGTTTCCAGAATTCATTTCCAGTATCCTGATTTTTTGGGAGGCTGTCAAACCGTCCATGATGGGCATTTGCACATCCATGAGAATCAAATCCCACGCACATAAAGGGAATTTTCCTAACGCATCTTCTCCGTGATCTGCTAAGCAAACGGTACATCCCAAAGAGACCAAATGCTCGTTGATCATAATCTGGTTGGTTTCATAATCTTCTACAACCAATATTTTAGCATTCCATCCCAAAGACCCCTGAAAAAACCGGTGAGACGCCGCTTCTTTTTGAAGTTGAGATAAGACTTCCAAGTCTTGCAATACGGTCAACCACACATTGAAGTGAAAGCTGGTGCCTTTTCCCAACTCACTCGCCACGCGGATGCGGCCTTCCATCAGCTCTACCAGCGATTTCGCGATGGTGGTTCCCAATCCTGTACCTCCGTAACGCCGAGTGATCGAACCATCCGCTTGCGTATAGCTTTCAAAAATTTTGGCTTTTTGTTCAACAGAAAGGCCAATCCCAGTATCTTGTACCGCAAATTGGAGTTGGACTCGATCCGCTTTCGATGTATCCAAATCCACATTGACCGTGATAGCTCCGGTATCGGTAAATTTGATCGCGTTGCCCACCAGATTGAGGAGAATTTGACGCAATCGCAGGCGATCTCCAATCACCCCATCTGGAATCACATCCGCAACCGTTTGATGGTATTCCAAACCTTTCCGTTTGCACTGCAATTCCATCATGTCCGCCAATTGCTCCATCAGGGTACGGATCAAAAAAGGACGCGGCTCCAGTTCCATCTTTTTAGCCACGATTTTGGCATGATCCAATAAGTCGTTGAGCATTTCGAGCAACGTTTGTGACTCTTGCAGCACCTTTTGGCTATATTGTTGTAGCTTCGTGGTGTCTTGGTTTTTCATGGCCAATTCACTGAACCCAATGATGCCATTGAGAGGAGTCCGCATTTCATGAGAAAGATTGGCAATGAATTCGGATTTGGTGCGATTGGCCAATTCTGCTTCTTCCTTGGCAAAACGGAGGGATTCTTCCACCTTTTTTCGAGACAATGCGTTGATAAACACTTCTCCCAACATACGGAACATGGTGAGGTCTTCCATGGTCCATTCCACCACATCCATGTTCGCTTCTAAGCCTAAAAAACCAACGAGGATGGCTTCGTAAAACATGGGCACACAAACGATATTGTTGAGGTGGTTCAAAGCCACGTTGATGGATTCAAACTCGGTGGTTTGTGTGGTGTCTACAATCGGAATGAAAATACCTTGGCCTTGTTCCAGTTCAGGACGCAACCAATCGAAATGCGTGTTGATCAGCTGTTGGATTTTATAAAGCTGCGACCCAATAGCCTCAGCATGCCATTCGTAGGTTTGTAAACCGGAGGCATTTTCCTGTTCGAACAACACCAGATAACATCGCTGAATGTCCAAGGTATTGCCGATATCTTGGAGGGCATGAGAGAACTCCGCTTCCACGAGTTCAGGAGCGACATTCACAAATTTGGTCGAAATTTTGGCAATCAATTGTTCCAACCCCACTCGGTAACGCAAGGCTTCTTGGGCTTCCAACAATTGCCAATTGGTGGTTTCAAAGCGGTGGGTTTGCTGCTTGAGTAAAAACAATTGTTCCGCAAACACTTGTGCCAAAGCGCGGTAGAGATAGGCTTCCGGCAACACCCCTTCAATAGGTTCCATGTCGGCAAGCGAACTGAGATCGATGCTCAATGCGTCTACTTCGGAGTCGGCTTTGATGGAGATTTCGCTGGGAGCTGCTGTCAAAACGCTCATTTCACCAAACAGATCTCCTTTTTGCTGTATCTCATACAAGATCCCGCCGTGGGCTTCTGCCTGCACCCGGCCTTTGAGCAATACAAACAGCTTGGTGTTTGTCAATCCAGCAGTAATGATCCTTTGATCGGCGTTGAACTGTTCCACTTGGCACAATGGAACGAGACGCAAAAGCAATACTTCGGGGAGCTGAAACAAAATGGGAGAGGACTGCAAGTAGCGTAGCAATCCGTCAGAGTCCGTGTGTGCCGGCTGCATAGTGGCTCCTCTCGATTCTGAAAAAACCATCCATTCGATATCAGCTAAAACAACATAAAAAAAACAATAAAACAACTAAAACCAAATAAACTAAGCAAAAAATTTTATTCTATTTTTTTGGCATGGCTCAAGTTCTGAATGGCGGTTTCCTGATCTTCAAAAATGGGAAATAGGTTGTGAAATTGTGCTAACTTCAAAGTCAGCATATGGGATTCATTGAGTCCCGTGACTCCCCATTTTAATGAACTATCTTCGAGCCGACGAAAGATGCTCACCATGTTGGCTAAGATAGAGGACGTCAACACATCCACTTCACCCAGGTCCATGATCATTCCCAAGCTCTCTGGATTTCTGAGCGACTTAAAAATGACGCTGACATCGTTCAGTACTAAATCCTCTTGTACCACAATAATGGTAAAATTTTCTCTCCGTTGAATTGTAATCATAAAATTCTCTCTGCTGTAAGGGGACCGTTAGCTTTGCGTATTAATTTTGTATCCATAGAGGAGTTTCTTAGGAAAATCAATAAATTGTGATGCAATTTGGGGGTGCCCCGACCCATGAAATTAAACCAGTCGGGGAGGAAATGGGAGGAGAAGCAAGGAAGGAATCGTAAATCTTAGAAAAATGTGCTGGTGGTCGGTGCAGTGCCTACCGTGCTACAGACATCCGGTAAGTTGCTGCGATCATAAATATGAGCATCGAATGAACCGTTTGTAAGAGCAAATTCCAACAAATGATCATCTTCTATCCATAAAATCGAAAAGGATGTGGATGAGAAACGGACACGACGATGGTCTAGTGTCAACGTATTCAATACATTGCACACATCGGTTTTGGCTGTAAGAGACCGAAATTGATTGTTGTCTTCTATAACATAAAAAAGTGTCTGATCCGAACGCTCCCATGTTCCCAATAGCGATTCAGGTTCTTGTTGAATTACCAATCGATCCAGTTCAATGTGTAGCTCTTCCTGAGCGTAAATGCCAACGTTGACTCCGGAAGGTTCTGCATAGGTAACGGCTTTTACAAAAGAACCGTTAATGAAGAATTGAAGTGCAGATCTCGATCTTTGCACTTGTATAAAATTGCTGCGGTTGCCCTCATTGACAAAACTTGAGGAGGTCTTAGAAACGACTTGAACCCATTCCCCGGCAATTCTTCTAAGATAAATATAACTCTCGTCACCATAAATCAGAAAGAAGTGGGCATCGTCAATGTCAGACATGCCCCAAATGATTCCATACGGGGCTCGGTCGCTTCCAGAAACCTTGTTAAGCGAAGCGGTGATTACAAAGTCTTCGGAATATTCGAGTTCAGGAATGAGTAAGGTGGTTGTGCTAACACGTTCGGTCGATTGACTTACCAAGGTCATGGAACCATTGGCGATCCCGCGTAAAGAATTTTCAGTATCCTCGATGAACCATAAATTCTTATTGTCACTCAGCTCATCTGCAAAAATCGTTGGTAAATTTAGAACGTTTGGCCCGCCACCGGAGTCGGAGCTGCCTCCGCCTCCTACGCCACAAGCCGCAATTAGGAAACTGGCGATTGAAATAAGCAAACAGCCAAGCCACTGTTTTGATTTTAATGGGATCATCATTTCTCCTATGGCTGGGATGGTTGAAATGATCGGTACACAGGATCAAGCAACACATGCTTCCGATCCAGTGAAGTGAACAAACTAAATCAGCAATAGTCCAAGAAATTCTAAAAATCCAGACTTTTCCTAACGCTTTAATTTAAGAATAAGAACTAGCGTTATTTTTCTAACTATTCTGATAATATTCATCTATTTACCGATTTGGATGATCTTACAATCCCAACCCCAAATCTCAAAAAACCCATGACCACTTACAGGACTCAGATACCCGAGGGGTTTATTCTCTTCTCAATTTTAGACTCTTCAAGAAATCGACGCTAGGTTAGTGGGGATCAGGTTTGGTAGGTCATCCGACCTACCGAAATGGTGAATTCTTCCCGTGTGACTTCCTGGGGTTCAACACCATCAGGGCAGCTAACTTGCTCTGTTTGAGAAGCACTATCAAAAGAGGTGGTGCATTCTCCTTGAGTACTAGCTTCCTGTAAGTCGTCTTCTCGATAAAAGAAGTACTAGCACCATCATCAAAAAGAGAAGTTGTCACTTCATCATAAGTTTGTCCATTTTTTAGCAGTATCTTCTACCTGTAATCGACTCATATTCTGAGATTTGACAAAAAAATATCCTTAGTTTCTCAAGTTAGCCTCAAAATATTTCTAGAGTAGAACGTTATGTTATATTTTTCGAACGTAAATAGAATTCATTTAAACATCGTTTTAAAAAGTTATATAACTAAAATAACTAACCTTATTAAAAAAATGTGAATGTATTAACATCGATATGTTTTCCTTGAATCTTTTCGAAATCTATATATTTTGATGCCCATTGTTTCAACTGTATCTTGCTAATTCCCAATTCTCTTTCCTTTTCTAAAGACAGCCCACAATGTAAACCCTCTCCAAAGAAACTTTCATTTCAACTATTTAAGCTCTGTACATCAAAGCAAAATGAAACAAGCTGTGTTTTGTCAATGGCTTGGTTTGTCTTATTTTCCCATTAACTAAAACCGTTCGAAAAAACTAATAACCGTTCAAGATAAGGAGGACCATGAAAAAGACTGCATTACTATTATTCTTAGCCTGGGGGCTAATAGTTTCCCCTCTTATTGCTCAAGACATTCCACAAAAATTTGTCGAAAGCTTCGGTGTGACTTGGGGGCTGTCCGATCCGTGGATGGGAAGCATTGTAAGCCAACTTCCCGCTGATGCTGAAATCATTGATTATGGAGTGGCTACCGATGGCAATGGCTCAGAAGTGGTCAAGGTTCGACTCAAGCAAGGCAGTCATTTTCAATCGTTGTTGTTTGACAAGGTGACAGGAAAATCAATTGTAAGAACTTTCCAGCCTGCTGCGGGCTTTACGTCAAAGTCATTACAACAAGTGCTTGATGTCGTGTCTGATGATACTGAGGTGGAAGTGAATATCATGCTGGTTGATGATCCGGATCATATCCTTCCTGAATCGAGTTACTCGATTGTCGGTGAATTGGTCGAGGGTGAGGTGATCAACCTTAAAATTGATGGTCGATCCGCTAGTTCAAAGGATTTGGAGAAAGCTCAACGTGGAATTCGAAAGAACTTAGAGAACTTGGCCAAGGATCGAAAAGCCCGTCGTCAAAATAAGTTTCAGCAATTACTCAATCGCATGAACTGGAATGATGTTTCCGCCATGAAGGCCTTGGAAGATGGGGGGATCAGTGTGAAACGAAAATTGAAGAAGTCCGATATTCAACGCCTCCAGCAACATCAGGATTTGGTTCAGGGGGTGACTTTGTCCACAACCGAAAAGCAAACTCGTGACGATAGTGTGGATGAAGCCATGCGTATTACCAATGTCAAGCAATGGGGAATTGATTATGGCCGTACTGGAAGTGGGATTGGAATTTATATGAGAGAAGCCGGTGGAGCGAATTGCCCCCAAGATAATGACTCATTCTCTCATCCTGACGAAGACATTCCCGACAATCAACTTCACTTGATTGCTTCGCCTCCGAGTAGCAGTGACTTACACGCTCGGCAAGTCGGCGCTATACTCCACAAAGTAGCTCCTTCCTCAGACATTTATTGTGGCAATTCAAGGACACCTTCGAATCCAATGGGGCAGTCCCCCACCCCTATTTATGTTGCGACACATTCCTACAACAGCAATTCTTCCACTATCTATCAGGCACAGGACCAATTTTTGGACAATTACGTGTACAATGATCGAATTGCAGTATTTGCAGCAGCAGGCAACCGCGATAACGACAATCCAAATGGAAACGTTTCCACACCGGGCAAAGCTTATAATGTGATTAGTGTGAGTCATTTTGCCCACCAAACCAACAATATGTCTTCAAAAGCGGTAACTGGCCAACCTGCTACCGGAGCTAAAAAACCGGAAATTTCGGCTCCTGGCGTAAGTCTGGCTTTGGGGAACTGGGTAGAAATGGACGGTTCGAGTTTTGCCTCACCATTTGCCGCAGCATTTGCTGCAGATTTGATGTCATCTTATACTCATTTAAAGGGTGAACCCGAACTTATGAAAGCTATGTTGATGTCTGGTGCTCTTAATAACATTACAGGTAGTACCACAAGTGGGATTGATGGAGCGGGGGCTATTGACTTTTTCCATATCTATTATAGTGGTCGATTCGCTACATGGCATGGCAACAACAATGATCATTTTGTGAATGAAAAAATTATAAGAACCGAGAATTTAGATCCTGGCACGTACCGGATTGCGATTGCTTGGTCTGTGCCAATTGCTGACTGGCGGAACGCAAACACGATACCAATGGATTTGGATTTGAAAGTTTACTACAGTGGAGGAGGCGCACCACAACTTGTTGCGCAAGGAACAAATCGTGATAGCGCATTTGAGATTGTTGAGTTCAATGCGTCACGAGGTTTTCACTTTATAGAAATCATCCGCTACACTAACAACGATTCAAACGCAAAAGTTCATGTTGGATATCATCTGGATCCAACGAACACTTCGCCTTGGTGGAGATAACATGATGTTTTATAGGATTTGGATTTTATTTTTTTTCATTCTCAGTTCTTGTTCTATCAATCCGAACTCCTCTTCGGAAGACACCCAGGATTTACCTTTTGATTCGGAATCCATTGGACTACAGGAAGTGCCATCAGAATTCATTGGCACATGGTTGAGGGATCTGGGAGCAGATACAGTAGATAAACCCTATATTCAAATACAGAAAACAGGGTTGGTGGTTAGTTATCAACTTCTTTCCCTTTCTAAACCTTCTTGTTCGCTCAATTATGTAGGCCAACTAGAAAATTTGAGTCTGAAAGGTTTATCAGGAGAGAGAATGAATACACTGAAGTTTCGGGTGGAAAATGGAAACCTGGAAGTCACCGAAGAATGGGAATTGTTGGATGGTTCGGAAAGTTGGACTAACGGACCTTTCTCTTATGAACAGGCTGAATTGCCTCTGGAATGTGATGCCCTAAAACAGACGAAGACTTTGGATTTGTCGCAAACTGGCGAACAGTGTGGCTCCTTTGAAGGCTTGGCTTCCCGAGAAGAACTGGCTCTCAGCCCACGTGAACATGCCGAAGCAGAACAGATTATTGTAAATTCCAGACAGTTCTTTGAAGGGATTGAAGACATAACGGTCGCACCAGATGATTATTTCGTTGCACCTCAAGATGTATATGACCGTGTGGTGTCCGATCTGTCTGCGATCCGCTCTGACTTTCCAGAAGTTTCTAATATAAAAGATCGTATCCAACCCGTCGCTATTTATTTGGGAATGGACCTTGTAGGACAATTGGAAATTGCAGAAGGTAGCTATCATGGCTACGACTGTCAGAACCAATGGTATGGAGGAAAGCGAGAACTCCCAGGAACGACGATCAATGGGTTTGAGGTGTCTTCTTCACCGGCTTTCAGCTTCCCAGGGCGGTTCAATACTGAGATGTTAAAAGCCGAATATGAAAAGGCATTGCATGTCAATCGTGTTGAAATTATTCGTCTAGAGGGGAGTGGGGATTCGGTTTGTTTGGACATCCTGCCAGATCGCTATTTATACGTTTTTTCACATGGTTTTGGAGGCTGCCCTTCGGGCTGCATCAATCGAGAATATTATGCTTACACCACGGATGCAGCAGGCAATCGAACCAAACTGGGGGAATGGTTCTATCTGACGAATGATTTGGAACCGGAACTCGACACCACCGACCAACCCCGTCCGAGCTGGGGGGGGTGTGGCTTTCCTTAGAAAATACATGGTTTCTTGATCGAATTTCCAAGGGGATTAAGTTTGGGGTCCCCTTGATCATTTGAAAGCTCAAAGAACTCCAACGAAGCCTCAATTCCGCCCCAACCGACCGAGAAATCAACGAATACCTTCGGCTCCTTGCTCGGTGTCGTGCGTACCTATTGGGAGTCAATAAATAGAGTTCAAGCGCTAGGGTGATTCTGTCAGCCCCCAGATGCGTTCAGCCGGCTGGGTTGGGCTATTTCGAGTGGTGAAATTTTGGACATACGAGGCAACAGCATCTTCCGAAAGCCCTCCGAGTTGGGACTGGTAGGCACAAATGCTGTGAATGCGTGCTTTAACATTTTGTGGATGGAGGGCAATCGAATGCGGAGTTCGGTTCTGTTGTGCCATGACCGCTTCAGCCGCCTGCAAGGAATACGGATTCCCCTTCAGGAATGAAAAAGTGTGGGCTTCATCTGCATAGGGGTAGTCTTCATAGAAAGCGACGGAATACCCTTGTTGCTGCAATAGCTTCCCTGCTCGATGCGTGAGCTGATGATCCACGTGATTGCCCACCCCTAGCGGTGCGTAGAGCTTGGGTTGTTCCGTGCCTTTCACAATTTCCAATAGCGCTTCCGCGATGGTGTTCTCCAGCCCAACATCATTGGGATGAAGCTCATGATACATGTCTTCCAGACGTGAGTAATGCCAGGAGTCGTCTTGGGGAGAGCCACGATAAATACAACTGAGAAAATCCATCCAATGCCAGTCGGCCCCCAGCACGTTCATGGCCACTCGGTCTTCTTTTTGTCGAATGGTGGTGATGTCACTGGAATCACTCATGCTCGCGTGCAGCCTTTGTGCTAGATAAGAAAGTGGGGTACCCGTCGTTGGGGAAGCGCCAAAGAGCGTGACAACCAAAACAGAAAGTCCTTTTTCCGTTTGTTGATGGATCAGTCCCCCGCAGGACAATGCGGCATCGTCATAGTGAGCAGAGAGATAAATCGCGTCATAGTTTCGCATGGCACTCACGCCCTCCCTAAAGCTTTCTTATAAACTTCAACATAGTTGTCCACCATCGTTTCACTGGAAAAACGTTCACGAACGTCTACTTGGATGGCTCGACTGTCGAGCGGCAAACAACGTTCAATTGCAGCAGCCATATTTTCAGGGTTGTAGTCTGCATAGAAGCCGTTTTCCCCTTCAATCACAATATCCAAAGCCGATCCTCGTTTCGGCACCACCAGCGGGGTGCCACAAGCCAAGCTTTCCGCATTGACAAGGCCGAAAGGTTCCTCCAACTGGAAAGGATTGATCACCGCAAGTGCCCCCTGCAACAATTCGACTTTTTCCTTAAATCCAAGTTCACCGAGATACTCCACCCCCGGTCCAAGCCGGGGTTCAATCTCTTCCTTGAAGTAGTCCGGCTCTCCCTCTCGAACGGGATTCATCCCTCCCGCAATCTTGATCGGAATATTCGCAAGCCGAGCGGCATCAATCGCAAGGTGGGGGGCTTTCAACCTCATGATGCGCCCTAAAAAGGCGACGTATCCTTTTTTGGGAGCAGGTTCTTTCGGGAATTGATCGAAATTGAGTCCGTGAGGAACCACATGGATATGATCCGGTGAAGTGGTGGAAGAGAGGAATTTCTTTTGTGGACTGGTCAGGACACACCAATGGACCTTTTCGATATCAACCAATTGGGAAAAGATCTCTTCTTTGATCGTGAGCCAACAGTCGGGATCGTTGTATCCATGACGTACCGAATAGACGACCGGGATCTCACTAACGCAGGCTCCAAACAAGTGCCCAAACCAATGCATATGGATCAAATCCGCATTTTTGTTAGCGGATTGTACTGCTTTGATGCAGTGCGTGGCTTCCCGTACCAATCCGATGCGTTCTAGGATGGTCGGCATTTCTCTCGCAGCAGCGGGGCTACTGGCCTCTGCGGCAGCAGTGAGTTTGTCGGAAAGCTCTCTCCAATCGGATCGGATCACGCTTTGCGCTGGAGTTTCCCCGTCATTAAAACCGTGAATGGTCGCCGAATGCCCCAGGGTATTGAGCCGTTTGTAAATTTCTCGGACGATGTACATGTGAGGAGCCGTGACGCTTTCATCGACACGTCGCATTGAGTTGACTAACAAAGCAATTTTCATATTGTTTCTCCATATTGGTTGGCAAACCTTTCAATAAGGTGGGAGTCGAGAACAAAATCTTCGCAATGAGGATCGGCAGCTTCCAACCCGGAATCGTGCAAATGCCAATAGTGTTGTAAGGCGTCTTCGAGGGCAATGAGGCCGCATGTCGGAGTCAGTTTGTCATCCAGCAACGGCATGAAGCTGGAAAAGACACAGCCGGTGATCGTGTTTTGAAAAAATTCAGAACGCTTCGTTTCGATCTCATTCAGATTCAGCGGATGGGGAACATAGTGTTTGCTTTCAATCGGTTGGGAGAATGAGAGCACATCCCCTTCACTCAACAAGATATCCCCTTGCTGGTTGAAGCGTTGGATCGCTTCGTGTGTATTGAAACAATGAGGAGGAAAGTCTCCAATCACGAGTGCAGAGGATTTTAATCGAGGAACCTCCAGGAGGTCCGCCCCCGGAAGGGTTCCGATGATCACACTCGCTTCATACAGTTTATCGGGAACCTGGTTCTCCATTTCCAAGACCGTAATCGTTCCAGTGAACTGACATGTCTGGATGAGGTGATCTCGCAAAGTTTCCATCGATTCCTTCTCATTAAACGCACCACAAAGCATCAGATGCTTGGGATGTGGCAAGACTTCCAACATCAACAATAAGCTGGTGGTCCCTATCCCCCCTTGCCCCAAAAAGGCCACGGTTTCTTGAGTCAGATTTCGACGACTTTTCGTCAGCAGTTTTTTGAGCGTCAACACTATTGTAGAAATGACCGCCGCGTGTCCTGTTGTCACTCTGGGCAACGCGTCGTGATAGCTAGGAGCAGCCAAGATAGCCCGTCCTAAGTCTGTGGCAGCGGGTAACATCCCGGTCAAAGACACAACCTTGGCCCCAATTGTTTTTGCCAATGCCAGCCCGTCGAGGATGAGTTCAACAAGAGCCTCAGAGTCGCCGTACAATTCGTCGGAAAAAATAGGCAGGTGGATTCCCGCGACCCGCCCCTGAGGCAGATTGGACGTTTTGGTGATCAATGGAAGATTGGACGTTTTGGTGATCAATGGAAGATTGTTGCAAAACTGAGATAAGAAAGAAGCTCGATCCAGTTGTAAACTTTCCAGAATGCGAGGTGAAAAACATGACAAAGCCACTGCATCCACCAGAGGAATTTTATGACAGGCGAAAAGAGAGACAAATGGACGCCGTTCGACGTTGAGATGAGACCACAATCCATTTTCTTCGGAAACCTCACCCAAGGTTGACTTGCTCGCGGACGCAGGCTGTTTTTCATTTCCTGAACTGTTGGATAATCCCGCAATCGTCGGGTTTGCAAATAAGGCTTTGATGGTCAAATCCAATGAGAGTTCTGCATTCGATCGGGAAATCATCTGTACGGCATGGAGGGAGTTGCCACCGAGATCGAAGAAATTGTTGTAGATTCCAATCGAGGTTCTTCCTAAGATTTCTTCCCACAACGTCACCAACTGTTGTTGCAGTGCCGAAGTCGGAGGAACGTAGGAGGTTGATGTTTCCACCGAATCTGGAGCCGGTAAAGCCTTTGGGTTTATTTTCCCACTGGAAGTTAATGGGAATCGTTCCACTTCAACCAGGTGTTGAGGGACCATGTATTGCGGGAGATGCTGCTTGAGATAAGTTCGGACTTGGTCCGTCGAGTGGACCGCCTTTATTGGGATCTCCCCATTGGAAAAGAGTTGTTCATAAAAGGGGGTGTGGCGAAAAACAGCTTTGTCATGGAAACTACGGACTTCCACATCCAGCGATGACGCTTGCGAACGGTGAATTTTGCCATGAATGCAAAAATCAGGATTCAGACGGTTCTCGCAAAGAGTTCGGACGATTGTTCCTTCGATCCAGTCACCAGCCTGCACGGTGATGCCTTCGACCGAAAACGGGAGATACACCGGCAACCAACTTTCTGGAGAATCCAAAATGTCCAGATGATTGTCCGAATCCATGTCTAAAGTGAGCCACACGGCAAACCCGTGGAACACCCCATCTTTTTGCATCTCCAGCCGAATGGTATGCGTGGTTTCCAAAACGATGGGTTGTGTGTAATCCAAATCTTCAAATATATCTTCATTCGAAAGGATCCACTCTCTAGAAAAATGCTTCAGACACATCCGGAGGTCGAAGGAATAACCTTTGTCTTCAAAAATCTTTTGGGTGTAGTGAGCCGCTATTTCAGGCAAAGCGTATTCAAAATCATCGGGAAGGGAGCAAGCGGCAATCTGAGTCACACTGCGTTGGGGGATCATGTGGGAGGGGTTGTGGAGCAACCGACGCGTTTCATTGATGATTCGAGCTGAGCCTTCAGAACCACCAATATTTCCAACAATCTCTGAAATGCAAAAATCGGCTTTTTCTGGCAATTCCGTTTCCATCGCATCCCCGTGCAGGAGATGAATGCGATCTTCCAATCCAAGAGAACGGACCGTTTCACACGCTTTGTCATACGTGCTTTTCAGATATTCGATGGCATAGACTTTCTCTGCTCCTGCCTCAATAGCAAGACGCGATAAGATGGCTTCCGGGCCGGGGCCTACCTCGACCACAATTTTTCCAGGGAGGTGTTTTTGGAACGCATTGGCATACAGGCGATTGCGTTCCTCGTGGGTGGCCATGGCGCGGTACAACACGTCGTCATAGATAAAAAATTCCGCAACCGACGGCCAAAGTTCTACGGGCTTTTTCAAAGAATAGTAGGCAACCAGTGCGGTTCGATCCGCCGTGTCTTTGACTCCCGATACAAACACATGGTCGATGGCCTCCTGTTGGCTGAGGACCGAGGCCACTTCCCCCGGTTCAATGCGGTATCCGTTGACTTTCAATTGTTCGTCGTTTCTTCCCCAATACTCAATCGTACCGTCGCTTCGCCATGCTCCCAGATCGCCGGTCCGATACATGCGAGCGCCTTCTTGAAACGGATGATCGACAAATTTTTGAGCCGTCAGTTCTCGTTGGTTGAGATATCCTCGTGCGATTCCAGGACCGGACAGACAAATCTCTCCTGGAATTCCCAACGGCTGCTGCTGGTTGTGGGAATTCAAAATCAGCACTTCGGTGTTGGCGATGGGACGGCCAATCGGAATCAAGGGATCCGAAAAATCAGCAGGCACCTCAAAACAACTGGCACAAACCGAATACTCGGTGGGACCGTATGCATTCCAATAATGGTGGTTCGGATCAATGAACTCGCCATTGTCAGAAATCGCAGATTCCCCAGCCGTAATCAGAGTTTTCAACATTTTCAGGTGAGAAAACCCTAAGAGGCGTAGGTAAGTCGGAGGGAACGTGGCCGTAGTCACTCGCTGGTTCTGCAAGATTTGAAGCAAAGCCGCCTTATCTCGTTTGACATCTTCGTGGATCAACACCAAGGAAGCTCCGGAAAGGAGGGCCATGAAAATCTCAGACATGGATGCGTCAAATGAAGGAGATGCAAACTGCAACACCCGATCTTCTGCGGTCAGCCCAAAAATTTGTATTTGAGACAGAATCATATTGACGAAACCACCGTGTTCGAGAAGAACCCCCTTGGGTCGTCCGGTACTCCCCGAAGTGTAGATCACGTAAGCCAACTGATTGGGCGTGAGTGCCACAGAATCGGTATTCATTTCAGACGCCTCGATTGACGGCAAAGGAATGCACTGGCAGTCCCAATGGGCAAACCTTGGAACACTGGATTCCGTGACCATCAACAGGGTGTGACATGAGCTATCTTGAAGCATAAAGCCGATGCGCTCGTCTTGAAAAGTCGGGTCGATTGGAACGTAGGCTCCACCTGCCTTCAAAATTCCCAGCAATCCGATCACGAACCACTCTGAAGGTTCGGCGAGGAGAGCGACCCGCTGCTCTGGACCCTCCACATGTTTTTGCTCCCTCAGAAACTGAGCCACTCGGTCGGCACGTGAATTCAATTCTTCATAAGTCAGTTCTGTTTCTCCAAAAATAATGGCGATATGCCCCGGTGTCTCTTGGACTTGTTTTTCAAACAGACTGACCATGGTGGCATCTTGGGGATAGTCGGAGGGAGTCGGATTGAAAGACCGAATCTGTGCTTCTTCAGCAACGGGAAGGATGTTCAAATCATCTAAGATGCGGGTGGGTTCTGCTAAAACGGAATTCAACAACTCCGCAAAATGAGTGGCCATCCGTTCGATTCGCGTGCGACGGAAGAGGTCGGTGTTATAAGTCAACCCTACGGTCAATTCGGTTTCAGTTTCTACAAATGAAAAGAAGAGATCATATTTGCTAATCGGGGTAGCTCCCTTAAATGGGATGACCGAAACCCCCGCTAAGGAAAGTTCGATTTGATCGGTGCCTTGGAGATCCATTGCAACATCAAACAGGGGAGACCTTCCCAAATCGCGATTGAGATTCAGTTCTTCCACAAGCCGATCAAAGGGATAGATCTGGTGTTCATAAGCCTCAATTGCAGTGCGGCGAATTTTTTGCACGCTGGTCTCGAAGGATTCGTGCCCCAACAGCGTATCGCGGAATGCCAACACATTCATGTAAAGCCCCATCTGCGATTCCAGCACTTCTTGATGCCTTCCTGCAATCACGCTCCCCACAACGATATCGGATTGTCCGGTGTAGCGGTATAAGAGCACTTTGACCAAGGATTGCAGCGAAATGAACAAACTGAGATCGCGTTGTTGGCTAAACGCCCGTAACTTGCCAAGCACCGAACTGGAAATGGTGAAGGTCACTCGGTCCCCTGAGTACGTTTGCAGAGGAGGGCGAGAAAAATCTTTGGGCAAATCCAAGACGGGAGTTTCATCTGAGAATTTTTGATGCCAGTAATCCCGGTGCTTGTTTATCTTGGAACTGGCGAGGAACCCATTTTGCCAAGCCGCATAGTCTTTGTATTGAATGGGCAGGGAAGGAAGGGAGCTTTGGATTCCTTGAAGAAACTGGCTATACAGCAAGCTCATTTCATGAACCAAGACATTGAGGGACCATCGATCTGAAATAATATGATGGATATTGAACAACATACGGTATCGATTTTCTGCCATCTTAACGATGGCGATTCGCAATAGCGGACCACGTTCTAAATCAAACGGAAAACTGGCATTGTTGTGCCGAAGCGATTGGAATTCCTTTTCCGCATCGACTGCAATGCTCAAATCGTAAATTTCCATTTGGAAATTCCCGGTATCGAGAATCTTCTGGCGTGGTTCTCCCTCGATTTCCACAAATACGGTTCTCAACGAGTCGTGACGCTGAATCAATGCATGGCAAGTTTGCTCAAAGGCATGCACATCGAATGACCCAACAAACTCACAGGCAGCAGGAATGCAGTAGGCCTCTGTGTTCCCTTGCATTTTGTTGATCACCCAAAGACGACGCTGCGCATGGGATAGGGCATAGTGGGGTTGTTTGCGAATCTCTGGAATTTCCAAGTCGATGGAGGCTTCTGAGTCCAGGATCAGGCGAGCCAATTTGCGTATTGTTGAATTTTCAAAAAACTCTTTCAGGCTTACCTCCACCTGAAGCGATCGATAAATTCCCGATACAATCCGAATGGCTTTGAGAGAATGCCCACCAATTTCAAAAAAGGGACTATTGACCCCAACTTCTGGAATCTCCAACACGTCCTTCCAGATTTGGACCAGTTGGGTTTCCACCTCATTGGCAGGAGGAACATGATGGGGTTTTTTGGTCAGCAGAGAATCGGGTTTGGGCAGGGCATTACGATCAAGTTTTCCGTTGGTATTGAGTGGGAAATGATCTTGCTGCACAAAATGGGACGGCATGAGATACGAGGGCAATCGATGTCTCAATGCAGCACGAATGGCTTCTACTGGGATGGTTTGAGACGTGGTGAAATAGCAAACCAGTGTCTTTTCATGCTCCTGATTCTCATGGGCCATCACCACCACTTGATCAATCCCTTCCAGACTCAATACGGCGTTTTCAATCTCTCCCAATTCCACTCGAATTCCGGCAACTTTCACTTGAGCATCAGCTCTTCCTATGAACTCAATGCAGCGGTCGGGAAGATATCGCCCCAGGTCTCCTGTTCGATAGACAATGTCTTCAGTTTCTTGATGCAAAGGATTCTGGATGAACGATTGAGCAGTCAGCTCAGAATCATTGAAATATCCCAGAGATTGGAACGGGGTTTTGATCAGAACCTCTCCTACCTCTCCGATATTGCACAGTTCCCCCTCTTTGACGATGAGGATGGCGGTGTTGGAAATAGGATGCCCAATCGGGACGATTCCAGTGGAGACCTTGGGTTTTTCTCGGATGCGGTGGCAGGTTTTGATCAGCGTCGTTTCTGAAGGACCGTACAAATTGGCCAATTCAACACGTTCCCCCATCATCGCCATCCAACGCAGCACATCTTGATGGTATAAAGCATCCCCTGCCATCAAAATATGTTTCAGTGCCGGCAATCGCTGGTGATGAGTGTCGGTTGATTCCATTTCTTTGGTGATCAAGCGAAACAAGGAAGGCACACAATGCATCAACGTCACCTCAGAGGTCTCCAGCCAATCCACCAGTTTGAGAATGTTTTCTCGGATATTCTGTTCCGGAATACAGAGCACGCCCCCCGCCAACAGCGGAACAAAGATATCCCGCAAACTCGCATCAAATGTGATGGGGGCCAGTTGGGTCACTTTGACATTCCGTTGCAAATCAAATTCTTTTATTTCCCAATGAATGAAATGGCTCAGACTCTTGTGGCACCCCACAATGGCTTTGGGAGTCCCGGTAGAGCCTGACGTGTACATGATGTAGTTGGCGTCGTCGGGCCGAACAGAAATATCTAAATTGGTTTCGTGCGGTTCCTCCTGACCATCTTCTTCGGGATCTAAAATGATGAACGGACAAGGCGAGGTCATGAGCGAGTCCAGGGTGTCTTTTAAGCTGGGATGCAAAGCCTGTTGAGCAACAATCACTTTGGGAACGGTTTTGCCCAAGATGGTTTGCAGCCGTTTCTCTGGAAAACGCAGATCCAGTGGTAAAAACATCCCCCCTGCTTTCATGATTCCCAGGATTGCAATCACGTATTCAATACTGCTTTCCATCGCAACACCCACAATCGTATCGTTTTTGATCCCCAATTCCCGCAATCGTCGTGCGACGTGATTGGCACGACGGTTGAGGGCTTGGTAGGTGATGCGGCGTGTTCCCTGTTCAATGGCCACACGGTTGGCAAATTGCGGCACTTGAAACTCAAAAACGGTGTGCAGGACTTTTTTATTATAGTTTTCGCGGGTCATAACTTCCTTTGAAGACAGATGCCGGTGAATGTTTAAGGCCAGGGAGTCCATTCGTAGGTCGTAGGACAACTGTTGACCGGATCCGCCAACGGGTCAGCATAAAAATTGGCGACCATGTCCATGGAACACTCAAGAAAGCCCACACCGTGCCCAGCCGGTATCCTGAAATAATTGGCATTGCTTAGATATTGAACGGAGTTGGCACTGAATATGGAGGGGGTGGCCACATCCAGTTCCCCGACCATCATGAGGGTCGGGATATCGCTCACGAGGGGGTCCCGAATACTCGGCGAGAGCGGTTGGACCATCCAATCGCTAACAATCTCTGGCCTTTTGTAAATGAACTCATGGCGCAGCCACTCTTGAATTCCAGGATCGTCAGTCACGCTGAGGATTTCCGCTTCAATTTGTTCAGGCGAGGTGTAATGCGCATCATTCGCTGCAAACACAGAGGAAAAGAAGCCCGCCACCGTCGAATCGCTCCCCGGACCGCCCCCGGTATAGTCGTTGTTCACGCGATCAATCCAGCTATCGGCAATCGCCGTATAATTTTTGTTAAAAAAGATGTCATAAATGCTGAAGGGGAGATTGGTGTCATAAGGCGTGCTTCTTAACTTGCTGGTGACGAAGTTCACAAACATCGGTGCGGTGATGGTCACTTCCAGCCCATCGGAAGTTTTTACAGTCAAGGGGACTCGTTCCAAATCAGCGGAAATGGCATAAAAAATTTCTTCAAGATCCGGATAGTCGGTTTTTGCCGCTGCAAACAAAGCATTGAGGCCTTCCATCGTACCAGGAGCGGATTCCACATAGGCGTTGGTTTCTGGGGGTAAAATGGAATCGAGCACGACCGAGTTCAAGATTTCAGGATAGAGCTTCATGGTAATCATGGCCAACCGCGTTCCATAGGAGGCCGCATACAAGTTAACCTGCTGTAATCCCAAGACCTTGACCAAATCCCGAATATCGGCGGCGTTTTCAACCGTATCGAATCCCGACAAATCCACTCCCTGCTGTTCATAATCAATTCGGCATGCCTCCATTAACGGCACCCGATCCTCGCCTTCCCGTTGCCACGTCCACCCGTAGGCTTGTTCCTGGAAAGCGGCCAATCCTTGGCAGTAGAGCGAGGGTGTTGAATAGTTGGTTCCCCGCTGGTCCAATAAAATCAGATCCGATTCCGCAGCCATATGGGTCCGCAGAAAGAAGGCTGAGTTGTCTGGATTTCCAAAGATTTCGTAAAAAGAACCATTCCCGGCCCCAGGTCCTCCATTCAGAAAAATAGTCGGGAGAGCATCAGGATTTCGTTCTCCTGGCGGAGCATAGATTGTTACATACACATTGATCCTTCCTTTTTGAGGATCCCTTCGGTCTTCAGGAACGACCAACACGCCACATCGGTCTGCCTGATTGTAAATCGTTTGCCGGCATTCGACTGTTTTAAAATAAGGGGTGTCCCGCTCATCATCGTCTTCAGCCACACATGATGTGAGCATAGGAATCAAAATGAACCATAAACCCCAGTAACGTATTTTCTCGTATTTCATAATTCCTCCTTCAAATGATTGAGTGGGTTTAGCAAAACAAAGGCATTCAAAAATCTTCAGATAAGCTCATGGTGGCACTTAAAAATTCATTGATTTCCTGTTTCTCCTGTTCTCCAACCACGTGTTTTTTGATCGTGTGGAGGTCCAGGGTGGGATCCTTGATCAACAGATCGGTAATTTGCAGGAGGTGATTTTTGATTTCCTCTATCTGCTCCGCCCCATGGACCAAGGAGTTGTAATGGATGACAAACCGGAGCTGTTTCCCCGGATAAAAGGTAGGCACGAGATTGTAATTGGTGTGTGAAAACTCTTCCACCCGTCCAAAACGAAACTCCCCTTGCACCGTCTGCTCGATTTCTTGAATCTCTTCGCTCAAAGGGTAATTTTCAAAAACCAGAATATGGTCCAGTAACCCCTGCTTCAAAGCACAGTCGGCTTGTATGTCGGCCAATGGAAAATAATGGTAAGGCATGCTTTCCAACGCCTTCCGTTGGGTTTCCTCCGCCAACTCCCGAAACGTTTTTTGAGAAGCGACGAAAAAACGAAATGGAAGGGTATTCAAAAACAGACCGACCATCTCATCCACTCCCAACAGATCCGCAGGTCGTCCGGAAACCACCGAACCAAAGACGACATCGTTGAAGCCACTATTTTTACTCAATAAGATGGCCCAAATGCTGCTCACGAGGACATGGGGTGTCACCTGAAATTCGGTGCATAGACGGTAGAGCTGGGAAGTGAGAGATTCGGTTAATTCACCGTGGACTCGCCCCAAATCATAGCCTTGAACCGGCCTATCTTGGGCTAGGGATCGGGGGAACGATGTGGTTCGTTCATACCCCACAAGATACTGTTTCCAGTAGTCGCGGGCTTCTTCTCTATTTTGTTGTTCCAGCCATTGAATGTAGTTGCGGTAAGGGGGAACAGGCTTCAATCCAATCTCGATGTCTTGCTTCAACGCGGCATAGATCTGCAATAATTCTTTGAGCAAAATCCCCAAGCACCATCCGTCCATGACAATGTGATGATGGGTCCAATTGAGGTAATACGTGTTGTCGTCGAGCTTAAAGACGGCAACTCGCATCAACACATCTTGAGCCAAATCAAAGCTTTTTTGACGATCTTCGGATTTGATTTGGGAAAGGTATTGGATTTTCTGGTCGGGTTCGTAGGCGCTGATATCGAAAAATTGATAGTCCACCGACCTTGCTGGCAACACCACTTGAACAGGACGTTCCAAACCGTGGTGCTCGAAGACAGTACGCAGGATATCATGGCGTTTGAACAGTTCATTCCAACTGCGTTGAAACACATCGCTGTCCAACGTCCCATAAATTGGAACTGCGAATTGCAATATATAGGCGAATTCATCTGGCTCATACAGGCTATGAAACAGCATGCCTTCTTGCATCGGAGACAAAGGATAGCGCAGGGACGAGGGATGTTTTTGCACACACGCGGCAATGACGGTTTGCAATTCATCGACATAGGATTGCAGAAGTCGCTCGGCAGACGTTCGTTGATGGCGTCTCTTGTTGAAATGCAGAGACAACTGGAGTTTTCCATCGAACACCCCCCCTTCCAATTCCAGCTCGTTCAATCGTTCCATCTCAGGAGAACTTGTGTGCTCTTCAATGATTTGGTCAATCGCAAAAAGATGGTCATCGGAATCAGCATGGAACTGTCCTAGATAGTTGAAAATCAACTGGGGGGATTGCTGGAAAGGAATCTCGGGTGCCGTGTCTTCAGGCGTCACATACTTGAGGATGCCATATCCGATTCCATTGTTTGGAATGTTGCGAAGTTGTGTTTTGATGGCTTCGATTTGAGAACCGATCTCCTCGCGCTCGGTCAAATCCAAGCAAACTGGAAACAGGCTGGTGAACCAGCCAACGGTGCGGCTCACATCAATGGAATCTCCCCAATCCTCGCGTCCGTGTCCTTCCAACGTGACCAAGGACTTCGAATTTCCAGTCCACTGGCTCAAGGTACGAGCCAGTGCCGTGAGCAAAAGATCTTTTGTTTCTGTCTGAAACGCTTGATTGGCTTGTGACAATAGCTGCTGGGTGTGTTCCGGTGAAAGAGCGCAACTCAACTGCTCTCGATCTCGTTCCAGATTTTGTGAAGATTCCGAATCATGCGGCAATGGTTCGCAAGGAACGGCCTCTAACGATTCCCAATACGCAGCTTCGGCCTGCAACTTAGAATGCTGGCTGTAGCCTTGGATGGCTTCCGCCCAATGCTTGAACGAGTGGGTCTTTTCAGGAAGTTGGACAGGCTGCCCGGATTGAATTTGTTGATAGGCGGTCTCTAAGTCTTCGAGCAGAATCCGCCAGGAGACCCCATCCACAACCAGATGGTGAATGGCAATCAACAATCGAACCGAATCTTCCATTTCGAACACAACCGACCGCATCAACGGTCCGGTTGCCAAGTCCATGCTGGCACCCACTTGGGCAATGTTTTGTTTCAGTTGCAATGCAGCTTCCTGGGTATTTTTGAGACTCACAGTTTCCAGGCTAAGCGGATGAGGCAGGCCTTGGTTTTCTTGTATTATCACACCGTCTTTCGACCGAAATACCATCCGCAAGGCATCGTGATGTTCCTGCAATTTAGTGAGCGCGGCCGCCAATGCGTCGATGTCCAAAGCCGTGTTGATCCGGAGCAAGATCGCTTGCACATGGTGGTTCCAGTTTTTCTCGTGCTGGGTTTTAAATAATCGGGCTTGGATGGCGGTGAGTGGCAATGGACCCGAGATGGTTCCTTGCTCAATGGCTTGATGTGCAGCGGACAGTTTTCCCACGAGGTCTAAAATTCGAGGCTGGTCAAAAATATCCATCACCGTGAGCATTGCCCCTTCGCGTTTCATGCGAGCGACCAATTGGAGGGCTTTGATGGAATCTCCACCCAAATCAAAAAAATTGTCATGGATTCCCACTTGTTCGTACCCCAGCACTTCTGCCATTGCGTCGGCCAACTTCTGTTGGGGTGCGGTTTGTGGGGCAACGTAGTGGTTCGAAGACTTGACCCGTCCTTTTTCAGGATCGGGCAAGGCCGCATAATCGATCTTTCCGTTCGCCGTCAATGGGATTGAATCCACAGGCACAAACGACGCAGGAACCATAAAATCGGGCAACGTCGTTTTGAGATGATTTCGTAAATCGGTGAGCAGTGTATTCGAATGGTCTTGAAAGAGGATCGACTGCGGAGGTGTGGTGAACCAGGCCACCAACTGTTTGTCTTCCTCTTTTTCATAAAGACCGACCACCGCTTCCTGGACTGTCTCATGTTGACGCAAGCGGGCTTCGATTTCGCCCAATTCGATGCGAAACCCTCGCAGTTTCACCTGCTTGTCGGAGCGTCCCAAGTACTTGAGATCGCCATCAGGCAATCGACAGGCCAGATCACCGGTCTTATAAACTCTCACCACCGAAGCCGTTGGCAAAGCAGCGGTTCCATTGAGGGGAGCAAGGGTTCCTTGTTCCGAATCCACTGCAAAAGAAATGAAGCGTTGCTGGGTCAATTGGGGTTGATTGAGATAGCCTTTGGCAACGCCTGCACCGCTCACATACATTTCTCCCGAGACCCCAATGGGAACAGGCTGAAGGTGTTTGTCGAGTATCCAAATGTTCAGGTCCGGGATTGGGCGACCAATCAGACTTCCCGGTCCTTCGGCGTCCCTCCGACTCAGTGGGCGATAAGTGACATGGACCGTGGTTTCGGTAATCCCATACATATTGACCAATTGTGGATATTGGTCACCGTAACGGTCCCACCAAGGTATCAACGACGGAATATCAAGGGCTTCCCCTCCAAAAATCACGAGGCGTAATGAGTCGGCAGGTGTCTCCGTTTCGGCATCTGCCTGAATCAACTGTTTGAAGGCAGAAGGGGTTTGGTTCAATACTGTCACGCGGTGTTGTCTCAACAACTCGTGAAAGCGGTGCGGGGAGCGGCTGATTTGCCAAGGAACGATCACCAATTTCCCGCCGTAGAGTAAAGCCCCCCAGATTTCCCAAACAGAAAAATCAAACGCATAGGAATGGAATAAGGTCCATACGTCTTGTTCGCTGAAATGGAACCAATTTTGGGTAGAGGTGAACAGACGCGCCATATTGTAATGGAGCACTTCGACTCCTTTGGGCTGCCCTGTAGAACCAGAGGTGTAGATCACATAGGCCAAATCGTCAGCTTTCGCAGTCTTGGCAGGATTGTCTCCCGTCTGTTGTTCAATCGACTCCCAATCGTCGTCAACCAGAACGGTTTGACAGTCATGAGACGGCAATCGATCCAATAAGGATTTTTGAGTCAGCAAAACCGGTGCTTTGCTGTCGGCAAGCATATACGTCAAACGCTCCTTCGGACTGTTGGGATCCAAAGGCACATAAGCGGCACCCGATTTTAAAGTTCCCAACAATCCGATGATCAGTTCAGGTCCCCGTTCCATGAAAATGCCGATCAGGTCTTGGCCATCTGTCTTGGATTGATTCTCTGAAGGCAGGCGTTTTAGATCACAGAGGTGGTGAGCGAGTTGGTTCGCTCGACGATTCAATTCAGTGTAAGTCAGTTCCTCGTCGTCATAGGCAATGGCGCAACGAGTTGGCGTTTTTTCCACTTGCTGTACAAAGCGGTCTATCAGTGTGGGCTGTTGCTGAGAATTCGTAGTGTTTGGCTGCGTCGCAAACAGATGTTGTTCGCGTTCTTGACGGTTCAACAGGGGCAATTTGGAAACCGCTTGGTCCGGCAGGGTGGTCAGGCTTTCCATCAAGATTTGGAAATGGCGGACAAAACGTTGGATGGTGGAAGGCTCAAACAAGTCGAGATTGTAGTTACAATCCAAGACCAATCCTTGGGGGGAAGCGGTGAGGTTGATCCCCAAATCAAAGGAGGTGTATGAAACCGGACTGGAAACCCATTTAGGTTCCAACCCCGACCACGGAGGCAGGTCAGGGGCGACATCCAAATTGAAGGTCACTGAAATCAATGGAGGGCGATTGGGGTCCCGTCGAATCTCTAGTAGGTTGAGCAATTGGGCAAAGGGGTAATCTTGATTTTCATAGGCCTCCACAAGACGGGTTCGCGTGGATTGCAACCACTCGCGAACCGTTTCATGGCCCCGCATCTGGCTACGAATAGGCAGCAAATGCGTGCAATATCCAACCAACTGTTCTGTTTCCTGTTGATTCCTTCCTGCCACAGGAATCCCCACGATGACTTCCTCCTGCTGGGTCAGCCGATGGAGCCACAACGCGTAAGCAGCAAAGCATGTCATGAACAATGTACATCCTTCCTGCTGTCCCAAATGTTTGAGCGATTGGACCAAATCGTGGGGCAAAATCAATGTTTGGGATCCTGCTCGGTAAGACCGTTGGAGGGGATACGGTCGATCCGTAGGCAATTCCAACACCGGGATCGTTTTGGCAAATTGGGCCTTCCAAAAATCCGCTTGGCGAGCCAACAAAGCCTGTTGTTCCGGCGCCGGATTCATCTGATGTTGGAGATATTCTCGGAATTGCACCGGTTCTTGGAGGGCGACCGACTTTCCTTCACAAGTGGCGGAATAGACCGTTCCGATTTCGCGTACCAATAAATCCAAGGACAATCCATCTGCCACGAGATGATGAACCGACAGTGCCAAGACATGATGGTTCGGATGCAATCGGAGCAAATGACTTCGGATCAGCGGGCCTCGGGTCAAATCAAAAGGTTTCGCGTTGTTTTGCTCCGCAAATTTTTGGAGCAAGACGGGGAGTTCGGCCGGATTTTCAGCAGGTGGCACCTCCACAAGACCGGCCTGAATCGAGGGAAGGATCCGTTGTTCGCTCCCTTTGCTGTCGATCACACTGCGTAAGGCTTCATGTCGATTCACCACCTTTTGGATGGATTGTTGTAGGACGGGGCGGTTTAAGCTCCCCTTCAATTCGAGATTGGCATGAATGACATAGGCCAGCGATCCGTTGGGTGCCAATTCACTCAGTGCCCAGAGTTGCTGTTGCGCTTCGCTCAATGGAACTGAACGAACGCTTTTTCCATTCGGGAGAAATCCCCCTTCCTGCAACTCGTGTGTGCTGTTTTTCACTGCTTGAACGAGTGCTGCGATATCCGCTTCCGTGTGAGCCGTCGATAAAAAACAATTTCGACCTTCCCAGATGTAAATTCCCTGTTCAATCAGGTGGTAAAACAACAGATCCAAGTTGCCGGGATAAACGAATCGGAATAGAGAACCAAAATGCTCAATGCGGATGGGGACATTTTCCTCAGTGAACCACTGGTTCAAAGTCTCTGCCAGATCGGTAGTCTTTTGATTGAGTTGCTCTTGGAGGGATGGGCCTTGCCGTTTCAACTCTTGAAGCACGGCCAACGAGGCCGCCATGGCCAGCGGATGCTTGCAAAACGTTCCAGCAAAAAAGGTGGTGTCGGCTTGCGGATAAGAGGCATCTCCATAGTTCCAAAACCCGCCATCAATCCCATCCATGATGGAGGCGCTTCCTGCAACCACACCAATAGGCAGCCCCCCTCCCACAATTTTGCCATAGGTGGCCAAATCGGCCTCAATTCCAAAAAACGCTTGAGCCCCTCCAGGATGCACGCGGAATCCGGTGATCATTTCATCGAAAATGAGTGGGATTTCCGCTTCCCGAGTCAATTGCCGAAGTTGCTGCAGAAAAGCATGGGGTTGCAAATTCGGACGGCGACTTTGGACTGGCTCAACCAACACAGCAGCGATTTCAGAAGCATGAGCACGAATGATATCGAGAGACTCTGGATTGCCATAATCCAGAATCAAACTGTCCGCGACCATATTTGCCGTGATTCCAGGTGCGGCGGGAACGGCCTGAGGGTCGTTGTTGTCCGCAATGGCTTCCCCCAATGTGCCATCAAAATGGCCGTGGTACGACATGCTGAATTGCACGATTTTATTCCGCCCTGTTGCCGTACGAGCCAATCGCAATGCTGTCATGACGGCTTCGGTTCCTGAGTTGCAGAAAGCCACTCGCTCCATTCCAGTCAGCTCACTGATCAATTGAGCCACTTCGTGAGCTAAGGGCGTTTGCAGTCCCAGTTGCATGGTTTTTTGCAACTGTCGCTGTAAAGCATCGATCACAAACGGAGGATGATGTCCAAACAGATTGACCCCAAACCCCATGGTGATGTCCAGGTACTCGTTTCCATCCACATCCCAAGTCCGTGCCCCTTGTGCTCGCTCGCCTAC
Organism: SAR324 cluster bacterium; assembly: GCA_028281495.1. Classification (GTDB taxonomy): domain Bacteria; phylum SAR324; class SAR324; order SAR324; family NAC60-12; genus JANQJU01. Next base: position 11,043 of record JANQJU010000023.1, on the reverse strand, counting down.
GATAGGATAGAGCATTTCTTTGGTAGATCGACGAAATCCAGCAGACGCTCGGCTGTCGGCCAAGATGGTTCGGCCTTTCTGAGTCAATGCTTTGGATTGTGGGGTTCTTCTGGTGTAACGGTCGATCAGCGTTTCCAAATGCTTTTGTTGCACAGGAGTCTTGCCTTGGGGTTGTATTTCCGAAACCTTCCATGCGGGCAACGGTGAATTGGCCTTGGAGGATTCTGAATGGGTGTTTTTTGGACGAGATAAGGAAGCGGCAATTTGGTTCTCCAGTTGCGGACTGCGCCCTCGCAACATTTCCAATTGCTGGGACATGATCTGCAATTGCTGACTGATGACCCGTTCCAATGCCGAATCGTTGGTTCCTATCGGAGGGTTAACAGCCGTCTGTGGTGCTTCACCCACGGGCTGCTGCTCATCTTCACGTTGTTTTGGCTTTTGTAAGGTGGGCGGCAATAAGGCACGGAGCTTTTCTGGATCGGAATGGAGCTCGATATGTTGAGAAAGCGCTTCCAGAGTATTCAACCCTTCGAAAATTTGTCGAATCGTGAAATTCACTCCAAACGTATGTTCAATTTTGCGGACAACCTTGGCAATGACCAACGAATCGGCTCCCATTTCCAGCAGGGGCATATCGGTTTCTATTTCTGAAGGCGGAATCATCAACAACTCCGCCGTCACGCCTTTTAATAAAGATAAGATAGCTTCTAATCGGTTGGGTCCCGTGGCTTGATTTTCTAGAGGAGCAACGGGGCTTACGGCTTGTTTTTCAGGGTGCGGTTTTTCAGATTGTTTTTCAGGGGGTCGCTTTTCGGAAAATGGGGGGGTGGTTTTGTGTTCCTCGAACCAATGGGATTGGCGTTGAAAAGGATACGTGGGCATCGACAGTTTGCGAACCCTCGGAGAGGGTGCCGTCGACGGAATGGCTCCCCCTTGAATGTAGAGGCACGCGAGACTGTGTAAGAGAATCTGCTGATCGGATTTTCCTCGCCTCAAGGAAGGCAACCAAGCCCCTTGGGATTCGTCAAGCCAACAAGCTTCCCCAAACTCAGACAAAATCGGATGAGGACCAATTTCAACAAAAGTGTCATATCCCAGTGCCATGAGAGACTGAATGCCGCGTTTGAAGTTGACACAAGCACGGGTATGCTCTCTCCAGTATGCGGCAGTGGGAGCTTCTTCCATGACCAAACCCGAAACGTTCGAAATCAGCGGGAGGTCGGGACGATTAAAATGAACTCGGCTGGCGGCTTGTTCGATAGCAGGCAGAACGGGATCTAGGCATGGCGAGTGAAACGCATGAGACACCTTCAAACTTTGCGTTCTAACGCCTTGATGCTCCAGAGCCGTAACCACCGTTTGTATTTCTTCAGCAGCCCCTGAAATCACCACTTGATCTGGCTGATTCAAAGCGGCGATGGCAACTTGGGACGGGGGTTGTGATTCCAAGATTGACGCGACCTCCGCTTCCGAAGCAAATACCGCCACCATCTTCCCTCCCGAGGGTGCGCTTTGAATCAATCGACCTCGTTCGGCGATCAAGCGCAGGCCTTCTTCCAAAGAGAATACTCCTGCAATACAAGCCGCCACATATTCTCCCACGCTGTGCCCCATCACTGCCGAGGGCACAATGCCTTTCGATTTCCAAAGCTTGGCCAACGCATATTCAATGGCAAACAAAGCCGGTTGGGTGAAGATCGTCTCATGGAGTCGAGAATTTGCGGCGGTACCTGAATAGAGGAGTTCCAGTAGTGGCACTTCCAAATGAGGCTGCAACAGCTGGTCACACTGTACTAAGGTGTCACGAAAAACGGGTTCGGTTTCGTAAAGCTCTTGGCCCATTTTCCAATATTGGGACCCTTGCCCTGTGAATAAGAAGGCCACCTTGTGGGGATTTCGTGGCACTCTTCCTAATTGGATTCCCGGAATTGTTGGGGTTCCTTCTTCCGAATCGACGAAGTCGGTTAAGTGTTGGATCAGATGGTGTTTGGAAGTCACGACCACAGCAAATCGGTGGTCCAAATGGGCACGTCCGTGGTTGACAGTGTGGCAAATCGAGGCCAGTTCGGCTTCCGGATGCGATTGGAGCCACGCCTTGTGTCGTCGGACAAGTTCTCGTAAAGCGACCGGCGTTTTTGCAGAAAGGGTAAATAGATGAAAGGCAGGATCTCCACTACCTGTCGGAGAATACTTTGTGCTGATGCTGCTTGAATTGGAAGGAGCCTGTTCCAAGATAACGTGAGCATTGGTTCCTCCAAACCCGAAAGAACTGACCCCAGCATAGCGGGTGGATACCGCTTCCCAAGGTTCTCGCTGTGTGGGGATTGCCAAAGGGGTCTCCCCAATCTCAATCAACGGGTTCAACTCCGTTACATGCAAATGCGGAAAAATTTCCTGGTGTTGTAGAGAAAGCACCGATTTGATCAGACCGGCAATGCCAGCGGCGGCTTCTAAATGCCCAATATTGGTTTTAGCCGAACCCAGCCAGCACCTTTGATCGGCCGATCGTCCTTCCATCAGCACTTCTTTCAAAGCGTTGACTTCAATAGGGTCTCCTAGCGGTGTGCCCGTACCGTGGGTTTCCACAGCCCCGATTTGGGAAGGCTGCACTCCGGCGTTTGCCAATGCTTGACGCACCACAGCTTGCTGCGACAACCCATTGGGAGCGGTCAACCCATTGGTCCGTCCATCCTGATTGACTGCTGTCCCTTGGATCACGGCTAAGATGCGATCTCCTGCTTTTTCGGCATCCGACAAACGTTTGAGGGCGACCATCCCACACCCTTCGCCTCGCACATAACCATCGGCGGATCGATCAAAGGTTTTGCACCGACCTTCCGGGGACAGCATCCCTGCCTGAGAAAACGCAATGGTTAAATCAGGATCTAAGATCAAATTCACGCCCGCGGCCAGCGCCAACGATCCTCCTTGGCGCAAATAATCACAGGCCTGATGTACGGCCACCAACGATGAAGAACACGCCGTGTCCACGGTAAGACTCGGCCCCTTAAGATCCCAGAGATACGAAAGCCGGTTGGCCGCAATGGAAAATGCACGGCCCGATCCAGAATAGGCCCCAGGGTGGACGCCGTGTTTCAATTGGAGTCGTGTATAATCATTGGTGCTGATCCCTACAAATATGCCGGTTTGGGTCCCTTCCAACTGATTTGGGCCGATGCCTGCGTCTTCTAATGTTTCCCAACCGACTTCCAGCAAGAGCCGCTGTTGAGGATCCATCTCCACCGCTTCCCGAGGAGAAATCCCAAAAAAATGAGAATCAAATCCGGAAACACCTGCCAAAAACCCGCCCCAGCGACTGCGCATTTTCCCGGGGGTCTCTGGAGTGGCGCTATAATATTGATCCGCATCCCAACGAGACGCGGGGACTTCTGTAATGGCGTCTCGACCAGCCTGTAACAGCTCCTTAAATTCTTCGGGATTTAGCGCACCGGGAAAACGGCATCCCATGCCAATGATAGCGATGGCTTCATTGGACAAGCTTGAAGAGTCGGATGCGTTTGAAGAGTTGGGCGAGCTTGAAGCGTTGGACGAGTTTGAAGAGATAAAAACCGTTGGTTCCGACTTAGCGCTCAAATATGGAACCATCGCTTCAATCGTAGGATAATCGTATACTAAGGTGGCTGGAACGCTTTTCCCGAACCACTGTTCCAACTCTCCCGAGAGTGCGGTGGCTGCTGCTGAATCGAGACCATATTGAGCAAGAGATTCTCGAATATCGATGTTCTCGATTGGAACATTGAGCTTTGCCGAAATCGTCTCCAGCAACCACCTCTGAATGGTTTCTGGGGTTTTCTCCGGGTCCGGTGGAACTTGCTGCGACGGCTTAGGAACCGCAGGTGGCCAAGTGCCTACAATTTGCAATTCATGATCAAGGAAGGCCTTTCGACAGGCTCGTCGCTGAACCTTTCCACTGGAAGTGATGGGGAGCGACATGGGCCTAAGGAACAATACGGTATGAACCTGAAGATCGTGTTCTTCCGATACCGCTTTACGGACTGCTTTGCCCACCTCCGCCACATCCACATCTCGCCTAGCAGCACGCTCCACTTCATGAGCTACGACCAGTTGCTCTTCTCCTGCCACTTCAATGCTAAACGCCGCTCCTGCATCTTTCCGCAAAACGGGATGGCTTTGAGCGACAGTCAATTCAATATCTTGGGGATAATAATTGAGGCCTCGTATGATGATGACATCCTTGAGGCGTCCGGTGACAAACAATTCGGTTTTATAAACAAATCCTAAGTCGCCGGTGCGCATAAACGGCCCTTCCCCGGTGCTCAAATAGGCCTGAAACGTTTCTGTCGTTTCTTGAGGGCGATGCCAATATCCTTGGGCAACGGTGGGTCCACAAACCCAGATTTCTCCGATCTCTTCGGGACGACAAGGAGTGCCTGTTTCGGGATCCACAATCCGTATTTTGGTATCAATTTCGCTGATGCCACATCCTACGAGCGTTTGCGATAACTGAGAGTTGGCGGCTTCCTCATTTCGGGCCTTCACCACTTGATGTTTTGTTAGCGCATCCCGTTGAACTGTCAGAAAAAGTGTATCGTTCGAATCACGAGCCGAAGTCACTTTCAATGTGGCTTCGGCAAGCCCAAATCCGGGTGTCATGGCCTTGGGGTTGAAACCAAAGGGGGCAAACGTATGGCAAAATTCATTGATGGTTTCTTTACGGATAGGTTCGGCAGCATTGAGAGTCATGCGCCAACTACTGAGATCCAAGGTTTCCCGTTGTTCGGGAGTCGTCCGTTGGATGCAAAGCTCATAAGCAAAATTGGGGGCCGCACTGTGTGTCCCCCGGTATTTGGAAATGGCGTGTAGCCACCGAAAAGGCTGTTGCATGAAAGCAGCAGGAGCCATCAGGTAACAAGGAAAACCACGGTACAACGGCTCTAAAATTCCATAGATTAGCCCCATGTCATGGAAAATTGGGAGCCAAGTAACCATCACGCTGTCTTCGCTGTGCCCCCATCCCAAATCCAGGTCTTTCAAATTGTGTAGGAGGTTGGAATGAGTCACCATGACCCCCTTCGGACTTCCCGTGGAACCGGAAGTGTATTGTAAAAAGGCCAAGTGACCGCCATCCCGTTGGTGATGTGCTGAGAACGCTACAGGCTCATTGGCCAACGTGTCCGTGGCCAACCATTTCAAAGCTTCTAAGGAAGGGGCAAGCGCCAAACTCTGAAATTGCTTTTCAATGATTTCTTGGGTCGTCAATACCACTCTGGCCTCTGAATCCAAGGCGATTGCTTGCAGCCGTTGGTCGGCACGGTTGCGCCGGGGAGGATAAGTGGGAACTGCAATGACACCGGCATAGAGGCAGCCAAAAAATGCCGCAATATAGTCCAGACACGACGGATAAAGCAGCAAAGCCCGATCACCGGGTTCAGCCATCTGCTGAAGCTGATGAGCAATCTGTCGCGACTTATTGGCAAGCTGGTAGTAAGTCCAGCTAAATTCCTTCGTTTTTCCTTCCGATAGGAAAGTATAGGCTATCTGGTTTGGTTTCTCTTCAGCTCGTTGATCGAGCAAATCGTTGAGCTGGATCGCTGTTGTCGTCATTTATTCCTTGATGGTTATCAACGATGGCTGGTGCAGGAAAGAAATTGCGAGAGTTGACTGGCCCAATCTAACGTTAGATCTGGTCCATAGCAGGCAAGAAGATAATCACTTTGTTACGAAAAGACCATTACACGTCATTACAGCCTTTTTGAGAGATGCACTGAATTTACTCAACTTTTATTCCTAAAGAACATTCTGTGAGATTTTTTGCACATTTTATGGAATTTAAAAAGACGTAAGGGAATATAATTTGAGAAGTTTGGTTTGGTCGGACCAGATTTGAATACAACTGTTTGGGTGAGGGGTCAAGTGGGGAATACCTATCTTTTTCTTTTCATTACTACTGCATCAGCATAGGCGGTTTACAATAGAGTTGGATTGACCATATTGGATATAAAGATTCCTTAACTTGTGATATTTCTTTCTTGTTGTAAATCTGAATTAAATCAAATTATTTATTATCTATAATAATTATGCATATCAACTTTTAGTTAATTGAACTAGTACAATTGTCAATATCTCACAGCTTTATACGGTCAATAAAAGCGATCTTTTGGAAAAGATTGGAATGGTCTCACAAAGCGCTTGAATCAAATTATTGATGGCATCAAACTACTGATTGAATCAAGATCAGTTTAAACTTTAACTCGATTTACGAGAGTATGATAACTGACATCAATCCCATTACTTGGAATGTTCCAGACATTGAAGAATCCTTAAGGGGAGAGGTGGCAATTAGCTAACAGTCAATAATCAATCTTCTGAGATCTTAACTCATCTCGATTTCTTATTAGCAACGCTTGATTCGCCAGGAGATTTAATCCCCGCTTATCACATTCGTGTCATGGAAAAACCACCCTGGATACAAATCAATGATGGGCTTCCACAATACCAAGAGTGGCGTCCAAAAGATGATGAACAACCCACTCCAACGGACGCTTTTTGCACATAAATAATTGAAGAAACAGCAAATATCTGTAAATAAAAAGAAAGGATGAATTTACTATGATAAAAATTTCTGTGAGTATTGATGTCTCTAACTTGAAGCAAGCAGAGACCTTTTATGTAGAAGCACTTGGTTGTAAGAAAATTAGAGATCAAGGCTCTAATATGGTTGTTCTGTCTACAGAGAATTGCGATGTATATCTAATGGAAAAAGAAGCTGGAACAAGGCCTTTCATGTCAAGTGAAGTTAGCCGTGATTATAATCGCCATTGGACACCTATTCATTTGGACTTTATTACAAAAAATGTCGATGTGATTGTTGAGAAAATACTTCAATTAGGTGGACTCCATGAAGGCGGAGAAAGTGGCGACTGGGGATCTATTGCTTATTGTGCAGACCCATTCGGTAACGGTTTTTGCGTGATCGACGAATAGAAATACATACAACCTATGCCGAAGGTTCTATTAGAAATACATACAACATAGGCCGAAGGTTCTATTAGAAATACATACAACATAGACCGAAGGTTCTATAAAATTTGCAAAAATATCAAAAATGCATCTAAAAAAACGTTAGAAAAAGATTTTAAGTGGATGTTAAATTTCTGCGTTAGGTGCCTTTATGAAGATATTATTTTTTTCCTATTGCTGTTCCCATTAGTAATCAATTTTCTGCGTCATATGAAAGGAGAATGAAGTGATGAGCAATACACAGGAAGGTGGGTGTTTATGCGGTGATATACGCTACAAAATATTAGGAGATCCTGTATTGCAGCTGTTTTGCTTTTGTAGCGATTGCAGATCAATCACTGGGTCGGACGCCTGGCCAGGGTACATGGTTAAAGACGCGGACTTCTTATGCGTTCAGGGTACTCCAAGGGTTTACGAAAAAGTTTCCAAAGGAGGGCGTACGGTAAAACAAAATTTTTGTGGTAAATGTGGTTCTACGTTATGGGGTGAAACGGAATTTGGGCTTGTCAGTGTCGGTGCTGGTTCATTAGACAATCCTGAAATATTTTCACCAGCAAAGAAGGTCTTTGTTGAAGGTGCTCCACATTGGGCAAGAATACCGGATGCGCTAGAAAGTATGGAGTAGAGGATCACATAACAAAGCAATTAAACGGGACTGCACCTTCAACGCAGCCCCATATCATGGTGTTATGCAACCTTAGAGAAGGAAGTTCATGGCCGTAGACATGGTCGCTAAAACCTTTGTTTTCCATAAAATGGCTAGTGCGAACGAAGCTGTAATAATAAAGAATAAATGGTTCATGGTTCCTTCTAGTGTTGCCAAACGTTTGCAGCCATCGCCTCTCTGACAAATTCACTGAAATCCCGTGGTTCCCGTCCCAAGGCCCGTTGAACTCCATCGGTGAGATGTGCATTGCGCCCATCCAATACTTCATTAAAAAGATAGTTGAGCAGTCCCACATAATCGGCAGGCACTTGTTGCTCAGCTAACTTCGATGCAAATACTTCTGAAGAAATAGGCACGTACAATATGTCTCTCCCGGTTGCTTGAGCAATTTCCCCGACGGCTTCGGCAAAGGTCAATAGACGCGGCCCTGTCATTTCATAGAGTTGTCCGGCATGTCCCGGTTCCGTCAAAGCAGCAACGGCAGCATCCGCAATATCTTCGACATCAATGAAAGGTTCCTGCATGTCACCCGCAGGAAGGGCCACCACGCCACCCATCACCAAATCCCGCATAAAGGACTCGCTGAAGTTCTGACAAAACCAGCTAGCTCGCAAAATAGTCCATTCCACACCGGAGTTTTGGACAATGCGTTCACATCGCTGCGCTTCTTCTTCTCCACGGCCGGAAAGCAGAACGAGACGACGAACTCCGCTGGCCACTGCATGGTCGACCAATGCACGGATCGAATCCGCAGCTCCAGGAACCGCTAAGTCGGGATGGTACACGATGTACACCGACTCCACATTCTCCAAGACCAGTGCCCACGTGGTTGGGTTGTGCCAATCAAAAGGAATCTCAGCAGATCGTGATCCGATGCGCACGTCAACGTTACGAGCCTGGAGTCGCTCTACAACACGACGGCCTGTCTTGCCTGTGCCACCAATTACTAAGGTCGTATTCTTCGCATTTATGTTTGTGTCATTCATGATGTCCTCATTAGTGTTTGTTGATTTGATTAATTGGTTTTGTTTACACAGGATCTAGAATATTCGATAATCCAAAGACTATCCATGCTTGATAGTCTCAATTAATTGATCATTCGTCCAAAAATTCTAGCTTGTAGGTGAATACGGAAGGAGTACTTTGAGGTTAGCACCGGAAGTGGCTATGTCGTGATCTGCCTTTGCTGCACGCTTTGCAGCACTCGTGGGAGAGACGCCTTTTTTGGTATATAAAGACATCACAGAGGAATCACATCCGTCTTTGTCAGGAGTCACTTGTCTGATATATTTGCTGATGGTTTCACTCAGATTGCTTACATGCCACGGATAACCGTTCCTTGTGACAAATAAGAAATCTGAACCTCCACCATGGGAGAGTAGTTGGGGACGTTCGTCGTTTTCTTAGCGTTCTACCTAATTGATGGCTCGCTTACTGATAGGGACCACCCGATCTCTGCTGCCTCGGCCTTATTTCACATTTAGTTTCAAACCAGTTCAATCAAGCCACTATCCAATGTTTCATGAAAGTTAAATTTATTATATCCGGTGTATCTTGAATTTTTTTAACAAAATAAAAACAACCTGGGAGCTTTGTAAAGAACTTGGACCTTTGGGACCACTCATGCTGTTTGCTGTAACTGCTCCTGCCCTTGGAGCTATTCTGCTTATTTCCAGCTCTAATATTTGGCTGACACGTATACAGGCTATGGAGAGTTGGTCTATTCCTGTCTTTCTAATACTCACTGTTTTTTTTGTAGGCCTATCTCTCATTCCCACTCATGCTTCTTCTTTAATCAGTGGAATGCTTTTTGGCCTTATCGAAGGGCCTATTTATGCCTTATTTGCTGTTGTCGCTGCATCTTATTTTGCTTTCCAATTGATGAGTTTTATTATCAAGGACAGTGCCTATGATGCTCTTCTAAAAAGACCTAGCGCAGCAGAAATCCATGCAGAACTTCTGGCTAAAAATGGATTCAAAGCCATTTTATTAATCGCTCTTATTCGCCTTTCACCAATAATGCCCTTTGCTGGAACCAACCTCCTCCTTGCAGCGTCTAAAGTTAAAACGAGCTACTTCCTGAATGGAAGCTTTCTTGGCTTGGCACCGAGGGTCATCTTGGTTGCGATGGCTGGGGCTGGTTTAGCTGAACTAGATCTTTCTAAGAGTTCAAATATTTGGCTTGCCCTAGTTGGAGGAATTTCGACTCTTGTATTAATCTTTCTGATCGGAAAAGTAGTCAAAAAAGTTTATTTCAACAACAACTCAAAGTCCTACTCCCAATCGAGTTGAAAATTTCTGAATCGGAAGCCTTATTCATCACCTGTATTAGCTCAAGTTGCAATTACTGGTAGTGGTGATAATGCCCTGTTCCCCTGCTCTTTCACCTGTGACGAGTAGGAATTTGTTCCACCCATTCCATAGGAGACGGGGGAAAATTCAACACCAGATCGGGTTCTTCTCCAATAGAAGGGGTTGTTGGGGGGATGGCGTCTGAATTATTCGGATCCCCCGCGGCACATCCAACAATCAGTCCGATACTTATTACGCCGAGCGTTCCCCATAAAATCCTCCGTTTCATTCTTCTCCTTTTGTGATTTAGGTGGTTGTGTTGCTTGGGTGGTTGAATTGCCCTGCCCGGATTCATTGTCCTGCCCTGGTTCATTGTCCTGCCCTAATTCGCATTCTACGGGATCCCTGGGGGAAATCGCCGCTCCGCGTTGGGAGACTCATCCCCTTGCACTTCGAACCACACGGCTTGTCCAGCTGGAATCAACCTATCCGCTTCCATCAAATTCACGGATTCCGATCCGTCCATCAACTCCTGGAGAACCTCATCTGAGGCATACGTTTGCCAGTGCCCTTCTTGATAGATCCACAAGGACCGAGCGTTGGGATGCGCGAGGAACCATTCTCGGAGGGTCGTCGCCTTTCCATCACTGATCAGATGCCAACCGCTCCCCAGCGTGGACACCTGACTGAGGAGGCTGAATGGTTCCTCATCATTGACTAAAAACTGAGTGGCTGAATTGGCCACTACCCACAAACCTTCCCCAACCTCGATATCCGTGAGGATGCGAGGTATTCCAAAGTTGTTATGCAGAGCGGTCGCATGGGTTGGCGTGAACGCTTCCCATCGTTGCTGAGCTGAATTCCAGCGCCAAACACTGTGCACGTTGTCGTCGAATTTGATTTCTAAGTCCCATGGAGTCAGCCGTTGCGATACGGGAATCCCCAGCAAGGAGGAACCGGCTACAATCGGGATCGTGAGGGGGGGACTGACCACTTCGATGACTTCGTTCGCACTCATAGAAACGGTGGTGGTTCCACCCACCACATGATCGACACTGCCTTGCAGCAAGGTGACTTGG
>JANQJU010000021.1 GCA_028281495.1 SAR324 cluster bacterium | reverse complement strand
GGTGATCCAACGGATTGGATTGAGTGATCCAGGTTTACTGGATTCGGTGATCCAACTGCGGTGGATTGAGTGATCGAGGTGGAGCGGATTACGCAATAGTACTGTATGGCAACTCATAACCCCGCATGGGGATTCGGAACCCGTTTTTTAGTGATAGCCGTGACGACTGACCGAGTCTCATAACCCCGCATGGGGATTCGGAACTTCTTCTTCGGCACAGCTTGCAATGGAATTAGTGCGCTCATAACCCCGCATGGGGATTCGGAACACTTCTTTAAGCTCCATCGCTAGTCTTCCCACTGTACTCATAACCCCGCATGGGGATTCGGAACCATATTCCACGATAGCCTTGTCGAAACCGCTCTGGACTCATAACCCCGCATGGGGATTCGGAACAATGATTTCATTTTCATTCCGCCCAGAAGGGGCAACCTCATAACCCCGCATGGGGATTCGGAACTTTGGAAATTCATTGCGAGCCTGGGATAGTCCTGGACTCATAACCCCGCATGGGGATTCGGAACTAGATGCAACTCTCTATGAGCATTCTCACTTACCTCCTCATAACCCCGCATGGGGATTCGGAACGATCATCCTTCGTGGCCACAATGAACAATCGCCGTCCTCATAACCCCGCATGGGGATTCGGAACCCTTGGAATCATTGAAGATTCTCCTCAAGTTGACCATGCCACCTCTCCTGAAACGTGGAGGTGGCCCTGTTGGATTTACTTCGAACCCTGGGGTTTCGCACTCCATCCGGGGTCGAAGTGGACAAGGTGTTGGGATGCCTTTCACTAGATGACATAGTGAGCACCTATCTCAAAATCTTCGTCATCGCATACGACCAAGCCGGTGTATCGAGTTAATTGTTGAGCGGCTTCCATGCTGGATCGATATTGTTTCCAAGCCTTGCGGTTGAGGCCACCACGATTGTCTTCGAGACAATCGTTCCAGGCTCTCACCAGGTCTTCGTTGGATTTGAGACAGCAGGTGTCTTGCCGATGAGGGAGCAGGGCTTGGTATTGCACGCTGACCCGCCGATTTTCTGGCAGCAGGTAGTCTTCCAGAACGCCAGGAATCTTCACAAAATCGCCTTCTTTATCGTGGCCCGCCTGGCCACGGTTCAAAACTTCGGTGGAGCGTTGCAACCAAGTGAGGCTGGCCGAACGCACATTGCCTTCCGATTCAATCACCCGGATCCGTTTGCCAATGTCACGCAGTGTGAACGCCTGGGCTTCAAAGCGGTCGCACCAGATTTTGGCGGCTGTTCCCAGTTGGCGGTCCGATTCCATTTTTCGGACTTTTTGCAGCAACGTCCAAATGTGTTTGGCCGTTTTGGGGGTGAAGGGCTGAATTTCCTGGAAGCGATGGCCTCCCAAACTCCAGTGAGCTTTGAGGGCATTCCAGTAAAGTCCTGCACAGTAGGCCGAGCGGAGAGGGAATTCACCAAAAGTGTCGAGATCGGCCTCCGCATCCACATCGCGATACGCTTTGTCGACGGGGCTGCTGAGGCACTTCGTCAGATCATGAATGGTGACCGATTGGCCGTCGTGACAACGATACCATTCCACCCAATCACGAATCCAAGGATTGGAAAAAGGTGAGGCGGGATCCACCCGAACGAACACATCGCCATCCGCCCCTTTGCGAGCGCAGCGTCCGTAACGTTGAACAAAGTTCATCGGTGCAAATCCTGGCTCCATGAACAGGAGGTCCCCTTTTCGAAACGTCACCCCCATTTCCACGCTTGCGGTGGCGAAAATTATGGAAAAATCATCCGGTGAGTGCTTCCGGCCAGACGCAAAACCTTCGTTTGTTTCCGATTGCCGTCCGCTATCGTCCAGGCTATTGATCACCAAAACTTTCTCTTCGGGAATCTGCCACTGCGACACCAAGGCTTGCCACGCGGGTTGCTGGCGTTTCAGTTCATCCAAACGGTCGTAAATCACCACCATCTGATGGTTTGGATCGCGTTGCAAATAGGCTTGGATTCGTTCGGATTGGGACTCCAGCACATCGACCAACCGGGGAGCATCCGACAAATGCAATCGAACGTCTCCGTGAATCGCTCGGTCGGTTTCATGTTGTTGTGGTCCCACCGTTTCCTTCAATTCATGGATGGCATCCGAAGGAATTCCCAACTTTTCCAGCACAGGACGCAATCGCAGCGGAGTGGCCGAAAGAAAGCTCACCTTCGCTCGCACTCCCGTGCGTCGGGCCGCTAGGATCGATAAAGCAGCGGCCAATCCAAATCCTCGTGGATCGATGGTGTGGAATTCATCAAATACAATGTGTTCGAAGTCTGTCATCAAGTCGAGGATGGTCTTTCCTGAGACTCCCGTATCTTTCCGATCACGCAGCAGCAAGTAACTCAGCGACTCGGGAATGGCAAAGATCATTTCACCGGTATCGCTCAATTGGTCCAGCACCGTGAATTGACGAAGCCGGTGAGCTTGCACATTCACCATGCCGGCTTCCCGCAAGCGTTGGGTTTCGTCACCACTCCAGATTTCAACCGCACGTTGGGCTTTTTGAGGAGGCCAATCGTTGTGGATCAGGTCGTCTACCAAGCTTCCGGCTAAATTTTGGGCTAAACGTTTGGTGGGGACAATGAACAAGATACGCTTTGACGACTGCATGGCCATTTGGAACGCATAGCTTTTTCCCGTTCCGGTCGGGGCGTCGGCAATCCTGACGGGGGCGGCATCGGATAACAAATCCTGCTGAAACTGTGACAATCCAATTCCAGGAAGTGAACCGACATAATGTTTGGCTACCTTCACTGCCATGTGGCCACCTCCTTTCCTGCCATTTCGGGTGGCATCGGTGGAGTCAACTGCAAATTGTGCAGCAGATACCGTCCTACCGAAAGCGACGCACCCCGGCCAAATAAGGCTGCGGTGGAAACGTTGAGACACACCTGCGGCACCTCTGTTTTTTCCAACCGAACCATGCCATTGCGATGCAAGCCGATGCGGATGACAAAGTGATCGCGTCCATAGTGGGCAAAGGGGTCAAAATCATCCCAACCGAACAGCAGGCCCGTGAAGGTTTGGCCCTGTGGCACTTCTTGGGTGGAAAAGAAAGTTTTCAGATTCCCCTTCCGAGCGACGTTATCGATTTTTTCTTTGTATCCAGCTTCGGCATCCAAATTGAGCCGACGGATCAAGGGAGACAACAACCGAGGATCCTCGGTGCGGAACACCGAACAGCGATACGGCATTGCGGTTAAGTGTTGACGATAGTTTTTCTGAGTTGGTAAGGCCCCGGCAGAAGAAAGCAGCCCCAACGTCCCTGCCAATCCGAATGCAATGGCGTGGTCGCTGATCAATTCCGGGAGAGTGGCCGTTCCGTTCTGTACCATCAGGCTGTGGTAAGCGAATGGGGTCAGTGTGGTGGCCTGCATTCCGATGAGTTGCATAGACCTCCTATTTGCCAAACCATTGAACAAACAAATTACCCACCTTCTCCTGAGCCTCTTGGTACTGTGGGCGCAACTCGTCTTGATCGAACTTTTGCATCAAATTTTGTAGGTACGTGTGAGCTTCGTTCCCGGAGACACAAGCCGCATGTTTAGCACGTTGGGAGCTTTCTACATCCGCTGATGGGGTGGAGGTTTCAGGAGAAGAGACCGTCATAATTTTGTGAAGATGAGATTTCACCGTTTCCACCGAACGTTGATCGGTTTCCGAGAGTTTTTGTTGTCGGAGCTGCCGAATCAGTTCATAGGGAGACGATTCCGCTTGTTCAAACTGATCGGCATACACTCCGACCACATGGGTTCGAATATTTGTTCCGGTGATGGAGGTTTGTCCCCCATAAGCCCCAGCAAATCCGATGCACAATAATAAGTGATCCAGGCCTTCCGGGGGCAACACCTTGCCACGGGTGGAAAGCACCTGCACCATCAAAGTTCCTGGTTCAATGAAGTGTCGGTTGAACAGGTTGTCAGAATTTTTCTTTTCAGTGGCATCAAATAAAGTGCCGTCTTCGAAGGCTCGGTTGTGGAAGGTTTCATCCACACAATACTCTTTGGGCTGAATGCTCAAAGCGTCGGAATAATTCACGGCCGCTTTCACCGAAAGCACCCGTGCTTCCTGCATGGCAGAATCCCCAAATACGAGGGTATTGAGGTCATACACTTCTGAAATTTTTTGACCTTTTCGGAACACGGTTTTGTTCTGGGGGAGGCGGCCTCCGGTGCCAAAATAGCGCAGGATTTGCAGGCCTCGGTTGCGTTCGATGAATTTGAACTTGTTGGGCACTGCTCTCACATGCACTTCGTGTTCGATTTCGATATCGGTGATTTCCTGCTCTGCATTGCGAAAAATCACAGGGCCAATCGCTTCTCGAATCAACACCATACTGACCGCCCCCAAATTTTTAAACGCGGGATGGACATACACATTTTTATCGTCTTTGGCGCTTTCCTGCACCAGAGTGGTCAAACTGCTCAAATAAGGAAGAATCGCTTGCATCAGGTCTCCTGGAATCATGGTTGGATGATATCACGATCCAAACAACGATGAGATCTTCCATCGTGTCGGTCCGCATGGATAAAATAATCGAGGTTATGGGTTTTCAGATGGAGGTGGATTGCCTTGAGCGGCTTTTTCGGCTTGAGCAGCTTTTTTGGCTTTGATTTCTGCAAATCGTTGCCGCCAAGTTTGAACAAAGGCCATGCGGTAGATACCACCTAACGTTCTTTTTTTTGCCTGTTTGGGGGGACGGCCTTGGCACACACCGTTCCAAACCTCGTCAATAAAAACCTGAGCAAAGGCTAAGCAACGGTCGTCGAGTGTGTGAATGGGACCTTCGGCTTTGCCTTTTTCCAGTTTGTAACGAAGCGCATCTGCCACGGCATAAACCAAAGAGACCGGAGTCCCCACGCCAGCCTTCCGGGCGTCGATGGCGGCACCAAAGGCGAGATTGAACACCAACAATTCAGCATTGTTCCCGCCCGAACGAGGAAACTGTTGGATGGTTGCGGCCGCTTGGCCCATTCGGACTAACGGTTCATCGGATTCACTCATGAGTCCCTCTTGTAAATGGGTTGAATAATGTCGCTGCAACTCTAGCAGCACGGAATGATAAAATTTTGCTTGAGTGCCTTCCAACTGATGAAAGTGTACCCAGGCGACGCAAATTGCCTGAAATCGAGTGCTGGGATTGGCATACAGTCGTACTACCTCATAACCCAAACCAGGGGCTTCCATCAGGGTGTGAGCCATGTTCAGGCGATTCAAAGCTCCCGGAAGTTCTTCCAAGCGAAATCGATTGCCGCCGACAATCTGTTGCAGAATTCGAGGCATGGCATCGTAATAGAAAAAATCTCTCACTGGCACTGGTAGACCTCGGAACAAATGAAACGGTCGTCCCAAGCGCAGGCAGGCTTTTATCAAAAGCTGCAACTCGACAATTTGATCCGCTAGCTTTTCGGAAAGCCGTTCATAACGAGCGAGGCGGTACCGACCCCGGTAGATCTCATTGCCTGTGTAAATCTGCCCTTTTTTAATCTCCTGACGGCTGAGGTCATACATGGAGTATGCGCCAAGTGAATTCTTCAAATTCAACCCACCAAAAAGTCCAACGGTTGATGGTGAGGAAATCAACGTGGGGACACCGGAGGTTTTGCCACCCGGATGCTTTGCCATCCGCAGTTTGTGTTCAGCAATAGAAACGGGACCAATGTGGGTGTCGCTCTGTTCTGAAGTCACGGTTTCGAGTCGACCGTCCCGACCCGAAAAAGCCGATACTTTCACTTCGTACAACCCCCAGGCTTTTTCGAATTTAGAAAGCCCCACCGGTTCATTGGTGAACAGGCAATGGTGCGAGGCATCCTCGTTTGTGACCACTCGTTGTTTCTGAGACAGCAGTTGTTGGAAATGCTCTCGAACTTGTTCGCAGATGAACGCACCGTCTCCCGCAAAAAAACGTTGAAATCCTGGACGTTGGCTGTCGCCTTCCAACCAACGTTGCAATAAACCGGTTTCTCCCCAGATATGCTCCATCACCTCTGGGTGGGACCCGGTGAGTGACCAACACCAAAGAGCCGTCATTGTTCGTCGGGAAGCCGGGTCTGCAATCGAAGTGATCCATTCGGGAGGTGCTTCCGGTAAAATATTCAACAGTTCTTGTTCTCGAATCTCGCTGGTAGGAATGCCGTCTTTGGGTTTAGCGGGGACTTTCAGGTTCAGTAGGAGGGCGAGGTGTGCTGCGGTTCGGAGGGCATCTAAGGCATTGTTCGATAACGTTTCCGGCTGGGCAAATAGGGAAGCCAACTGTCCAAAGTTTTTAGGCCATCGGGGGGCAAGATCCCACGGACGCAACAGGGAATCCAACGGAGCCGTGACAATTTCGCGCAAATCGGCTTTCACGCGAAACAGGTCACTCAATTTCCCAGGTTCCAATTTGGGTAAGAATTTTTGGGTCAAGCTCCGATGACTAGGACGGCCATTGCGTAACTCCGGTACACCTCGATTGGAAACCGTGAGTTCCAATTGGAAGGGCAGGGATTCAATGAAGGCGTCCAAGGCCTCTTCGATCACTTCTTGAGACTGATCTTGGTGGATCAGCATGATCAAGCGGCCATCATGATGGGTTTCGATGAGCGGGGGCAGACCCGTTAAACTCACGCAACTCCAGGAAATTTCGGACTGGAGACCATCCAACAGGAACGGATGGTGAGGGTCGAATATATCCACGACATGGAGGGCTGGGAACCAATCAGCGTCCATTGAATCCATGCGTTGGATCCGTTGTCGGATGCGCCGGATTCGCTCTTCTAAGGGGGCCGATGACAACCAAAGACCGTCCAACTTGTCGGCCAAGGCCACATACGCCATGTCAGCTTTGCTCACTTTGGGGAGGTCTTTATCCAAAGGATAGCGATTGGATTGCGTGGCTTCTGCTTCAGCAATCAAATAGCGGATCTGCGAGGGCGTTAAAGGGGGGGCATCAGATTGCAAGAAGGGAATCAATCCATAGCGTGTTAACGCATACTCCACTTGGTCTAAGGTGAGGGAAGTATCACGTTCGAGTTGTTCTATTTTATCGAGATCGTGCAGGAAGCCAATTGCTGCAATGGTCCTCAAACGCTGACGCAAACGGTCTTCTGGGAGTGCCTCACTTTCAGGATGTTGAGACCATAGATAACACCAGTGATAGGCCGCTACAGTCATCGCACCCCGAACCACTGAGAGAAGATGGTCCAACAAAGTCACATTGGTATAAGCGGAGAATTGGTGCTGACGGTCGGGGGCTGGATGAGCACCTCCCTTACCACTGATCGACATCAGCTTCACCACACGCACATCCACATGAGTGCCTTTGTCAATTTGCTTTTGTTCCCGTTCTTGTAAGGAGCGAGTGCGTTCTTGAAGGACGTGTTGACCAACCACCTGGTCCAAGAAGGCACTGTACTCTTGTTCAACGATTTCAATCGTTTCATGGAGGCTAGGTTTATGTTGGGGTGTCATCGGCCCACTCCTTCGTCAAGAAGTCCTAAACAGCCGAAACCATTGCGGGTTTTCTCCCCAATTCCGGCGTACCACAACAATCGCAAATCGGCTTCGCTTCCGGCTGCCACGATTGGTGCTTCCATACCGA
The DNA here is from genome assembly GCA_028281495.1 of SAR324 cluster bacterium. Taxonomy (GTDB): domain Bacteria; phylum SAR324; class SAR324; order SAR324; family NAC60-12; genus JANQJU01. The sequence goes on along the minus strand of JANQJU010000021.1, from coordinate 26,731 downwards.
GCACATAACCTCCTTTCCCTTTGGGGCGAAGTTTGTCTTGAACCAAAACCGAATGTTGGGGGTTGGCCATCACAAACAACGAATCCGGTTGCACCTTCAATGTGACGGAACGTCCTGCGATGCGAGACAGTCGTTTATTGGCAACCGCTGACAGATCCACTTGGGATATATCAGTCTCCCAACGTTTGGGTCTCGAACCAGGACGACTCACCGCAATGGGGGACAAACACACCATCCCCAACATTTGGATTCCTGGCAATATGGGGTCCGGTTCAGGAAGGATGGACGCATTGCTGAAGTCCAACAATTCCCCATATTGTGCTCGGGCATAACGCACCGATTGTGGATCGAATTGCTGAAGACATTTCGTTAGCTTTTCAGACGGAGTGGAAACCACCACCGAGTGAGCAAAGCCCTGATGCTTTCGATGATATCCCAACACAGCAAATGTCCAGGGCAATGCATCCATGCCAACCACCTCCTCCGAGGCAGCTCCCGCCGTCAGCCAAGCTTGAACCAACGCATCATGAATCAAGTCCAGATGGCGATATTGCGCCACCTCCTTCTCAGGCAATTGCAGCCTCACACGATACATACACGCACCTCCTGAAATAGAGTTAATCAAACTAATAGAAAGGAATTCCGTAAGGTTTCAAGCACATCAAGTTGAGCTAACAACGACAAGTCTAATCCTCAACAGGAGTTGATCACTAATGTAGCTGAGTCATACGACAAATAATGTCGCAAAAGAATTGAGGGAAAACTTAAAATTAAATTTCCCTCAATTACACTCGCGATTGGATAAGAAATTAAATTAACTCTTTTAACCCATTGATTTTCCTGTTTTTTTCTTTAATAGTCTGCTGTAGAATTGAGTTTTCACGTCGTAGCACTGCATTTTCACGCCTCAAATTGTGCACATAGGTTTTGAGTTGAGTGATTACGCTGGTTTGGTCATCCATAATTTTCTCCTACTGGCGAAAATGAATTGAACGTCTACCCCTCACAGGGGATTCGGAACCTGGATACTAAAAGAAGTATCTCATAACCCCACACGGGGATTCGCGACATTACAACGGTTGTGAATGATAATGCTGATGGGACTAGATTTTATACTAAAAGCAGTATGGTTGAAAAGATAATTTTTGTCAAATTTATGGCCATTTTTCTATAAAATTAATTTTCATTGAGCACTATTAGCTTTGGTGGCAATCGAAAGGCTGATGCCCTTCGATACGCTAAAATACGATTCACAAATAAAGGATACATTGGAGGTGTGTTCATACAATCCAAGCTGAACGAATATCCCCTTGACTTCCGGGGGCAATTGCGGAATCTCAAGGAAATGTCCGACGCCGGAGACCGTCGCGGTCTTGTTCACCTGAACTCAACTCAAACACGGGGAAACGATATGAGTAAATTAAACAGTCCGGCCCAAACTTTGGGCACCAACATCATTTTGCGTTTGAAGCTTGGCAATACCATTGGCGTGTTGGCGGGTGTTACTAAAAAAATTGCCGATGTCGGCGGAAATACCGGAGCCATTGACCTAGTGCGGCCCTTAAAAGACGGAAGCATTCGCGACTTTAGTGTGGTGACGAGCAGTGTGGAGTGCTCTCAAAAATTGGTTGATGAATTGAAACACATGCCCGATGTCGAATTCATCCATTACTCCGACCGCACGTTTCTCATGCATTTGGGGGGAAAGATCGAAGTTCAAAATCGTGCTCCTCTGAAAACCCGCGACGATCTTTCCATGGCCTATACGCCGGGAGTGGCTCGCGTGTGCATGGCGATTCATGACCGACCCGACGACGTGTACAACCTGACCATCAAACGCAACACAGTGGCGGTGGTGAGCGATGGCACTGCCGTGTTGGGACTCGGCGACATCGGACCCGAAGCAGCCATGCCCGTGATGGAAGGCAAGGCGATGCTGTTCAAGCAATTTGCCAATGTCGATGCCTTTCCGATCTGTTTGGCCACCAAAAGCGTCGAAGGGATTGTGGATGCCGTGAAAGCGATGGCTCCCACGTTCGGAGGCATCAATCTGGAAGATATTTCGGCGCCTCGCTGCTTTGAGATCGAATCCCGTCTCAAAGAAGAACTCGATATTCCCGTGTTCCATGACGACCAACACGGGACGGCTGTTGTGAGCACCGCTGCTTTGATCAATGCGATCAAACTGATCGGGAAGCAACCCCAAGACCTCAAAGTCGTGGTGTTGGGAGCAGGCGCGGCCGGAACAGCCATCAGCAAGATGTTCATGCAATTGGGAGTGCGTAACATCATTGGGTGCGACCGCCGAGGCGCTATCTATAAAGGAAGAGAAGGGCTGAATGAAGCCAAGCAATGGTTTGCCGACCACACCAACCCAGACAATGAGCAAGGCTCCAAAAGCGAAGTCATTGCGGGGTCGGATGTGTTCATTGGGGTGTCGGGGCCGAAATTGCTTTCTGTGGATGACGTGAAGTCGATGGCCAAAGATCCCATCGTGTTTGCGATGGCCAATCCCACCCCGGAAATCATGCCTGAAGAAGCAGGACCCCATGTTGCCGTGATGGCCACGGGGCGGAGTGATTTCCCAAATCAGATCAACAACGTGTTGTGTTTTCCAGGAATTTTTCGGGGGGCGTTGGATTGCTTGGCACGCACCATCAATGAAGAAATGAAAATGGCAGCGGCTTCTGCAATTGCAGATGTGATCGATCCTGCGGTGCTTCAGCCGGATTATGTGATTCCCAGCGTATTTGATGCCACGGTGGTGACGAAGGTGGCCAAAGCCGTTCGAGACGCCGCAGTGGCTAGTGGTGTGGCTCGTCGTAGTGGGAACTGAGCATACGGGTGCGATCCAGATGTTCAAGATGCCTCAGCATTTCCACCAATTGCAGAGGCATCGATTTTTGAAAATTCCGCGCTATTTGTTTCAGTTTGATTTTATCCACGGCGTTTTCATCCGCTTTCCCTCCAAAAATAATCGCGTTCCCCATCGTGGGAACGGGAGCCAAAAAAATTGCCTCAAACACGGTATCCCAAAATCGCAATTGACGCGAAAGCGAACGGGAGCCGGTCCACACGTTGCCAACCACCCAGCCGCCTTCTTTCAAACGATCATGCAATAAACTGAGAAAAGTGCGTGTGGTCAAGTGCTCGGGCATGCCTTGAGCTTCAAAGGCGTCCAGAAAAATCAAATCGTATTGTTGGTCTTGATGGTGAGCGACCCATTGTAAGGCATCCGAAGTATGGACTCGGATGCTGTCGTGGCGAGGAAGACCGAAGTATTGGTGAGCGATTTCTGTCATAGGCGGGTGCAGTTCCACCACGTCCTGTTGCACTAGCGGAAAGTGCTCGAACAAAAACCGTGGGATGTTGCCGGCACCTAGCCCCACATGAAGCACATGTCGAGGTTGTGGATTGAGCAGCAGCCCCAACATCATGAAGCGGGTGTAGGCAAGCAGCAGGTGGTCGTGCATGGAGAGGGATTTTGCACTTTGGACCACCTTATTGCCAAACCGCAATTCCCGACGAGATCCCTTTTCCACCACTTGAATGGTTGTGTCCAAAGACTCCGTTTCGTATAAAATTTTTTCTTTTGCAGGCCACAAGCTCATGAGGTTCACGATGTGTCAATCTTGTTGCATTTCGGCGACGCCAGTTGCCTGGTCTTGAAACAAGGGCATCAGGTGATGGAGTTGGGTCAGCCGAATCAAATGCTCTAAGTCGGAATGCAGGTGCAATAGTCCCATCGGCACGCCACACTCCTTCAATTCTTTGTACATGCCCACAATGATGCCAATGGCTTGAGAACCTATGGTCCGAATCCCTTCTAGATCCAACAACACGCCAAGGAGTTGTGAGTTCTTGGCAAACCGGACCACTTTGTCAATATCCGAGGTGGAGGGAGACACTCCCAAATGCACGATTCCGATGTTCTGTTCTGTTTGAAAGTCCATAAACTTGGTTTTTCACTCCTTCTAAAGTTTGCATCAATTACACACACAATTGAGGGGAATGCTTTCCCTCCTGACCAATGAGGTGCTTCTATCAATTAGGTGTCTATATTTAATAAGGTACGAAGCTGTGAGAGCACCTGTTTTTCTTCCTCACTCGTTTTTGCAAACCACTTGCCGGAAGCCTTCGCGATTTCCACACCCAGACGATACAAGTCCTCTTTGAAGTGGGTTTGTTCATCCTCTTTGAGAATGCGGTCGGCATTTTTAACAGCTTCTGTCATTTCGATGAAATCTTTCTTGATCTTTCCCCCCGCATATTGCTTGGCGAGCGCCGGGTAAGAATCTCCTGCCAAACGAAAAATCCGTTTTGCCACCTTGCTTTGGCAAAAGGTCGGCTCATTGAGGAGCTTCATGTATTGGTTCAGTTCGTCGGCATCGATGGTTTGGTCGGCATCGGCAACATGCAAAAAAATTTGGAAGGTCAGTTGAACGAGCACTCGTTCGGGAAGGCGAGGATTGTCGAGTCGAGAGGCGGTCATATTGCTGATGAAAAAAGAGGGTTTCGGAAAAAAGTGAGTCGCAGTCTAGTTCGAACTCAAGAAATTCGCAAACCGACCGATAAGGATCTTAAGTCGGCATTGAAACAACGAAGCCACAACAAAAGATGAAAAATTTCGCTAAAGAAATTCTACAGCATGCCGATAAGTAAGTTAAAGAAACTTCAACCTTCCATCACTCCAGCACCCTTGAGGTGCTGATGGAAGCTTAAGGCATGAATCACCCCAGTGAGGGTCGCTGTGGAATTGAACCCACGGACAACTCGATCTAGGGAAACCAAGAAAGGAATCACCATGACCGTACTTAAAGCTTATGAAGAAACTTTCAATCGTGAATCGGAGTTTTCCGAAACCTTAGGGTTCACCTTGGAAAAACGAAAATCGAGAGATGTGTTTTTAAGGCTTTCTTCAATGGTAGTGGGAGGCCTTCAAACACAGGTGTCTTAACAATGGAATTCTTCAACAATGATTTCCTTTATTCTATAGGAGAGCGGTTGAATCGGCCGCTCCCAAAAAAGATCACCAAATAAAAGATCATTGAATAAAAGATCACCAAATAAAAGATCATTGAATAAAAGATCATTGAATTAAAAGATCATTGAATTAAAAGATCATTGAATAAAAGATCATTGAATAAAAGATCATTGAATGAAGAGTTGTTGAGTAAAAGATCGTTGAATAAAAGATCATTAAATAAAAGATCATTGGAATGACATAAGGCACGCCGTATCCAACCTGACCTAAACGCGGGGCAGCGTGCTTGCCGTACAGACCCTTAGGGAGATTCTATCGAATTTTTCGAGTGTCGAGGTGTATGGTTCAAAACAATGCTTTGTGACCTAGACTCTTGTGTCACAAACATCACGACTAAGCATAAGATCTTTTGAAATAAAAATAATGTTTTTTTGAGGATTGTCGTCCTATATCCAGGGATTGGTATCTCAGACGGGGCAAGGAAGCCCCAACATCTTAAATGTCTTACTACGGACGACACCTTCTACAGTTGAGTAACTGATACGGTTTAATCGATCCAAGTTCCTCGTCAGCAACGGCGTGCGAGCTAATATGAAATGAAAATAATATTTTCTGGATAAATAATGACGCTTTACAGCGCAGGAGGAAGGTATGGCAATGCGAGTCAATCACAACATCCCGTCGTTAACCGCACTGAGGCATTTGGGCACAACGACAATGGCAACAAAAAAGAATTTAGAACGGTTGTCTTCAGGGCAGCGGATCAATACAGCTGCCGACGGTCCTGCCCAACTCATGATCTCAGAAAACATGCGGGCACAGATTGCCGGGATTCGACAAGCAGCAGACAACTCTGAAACTTCGATCACGATGGTGCAAACGGCCGAAGGGGCCTTGCAGGAGGTCAGCAACATACTGATCAACATGCGCCAATTGGCCATCCACGCGGCAAACGAAGGGGCCAACGATCGATCGATGCTGGAAGCGGATCAAAGTGAAATCGACAATTTGGTCACCACGTTAGAACGGATTTCCAAGTTCACCCAATTCGGTTCCAAACCGCTGCTTGATGGGAGCAACGGAATCGATGGCGCCACGGTTGGAGACGGTCTCCGGTTTGTAGGAGCCACCCCGGAAACCGAGCCCTCGCCGCCCGATGGGTATATCGTCGATATTAGCCAAGTCGCCACACGGGCGATGGCTTCCGGGTCAACAGCAATTACGGCGAAAAATGCAAAAGAAGGATTCACCTTCACCGTAAACGAAGGGGGGAAGGTGGTCGCATTCGACACACGCAGCGGTGACATCAAAAAGATTATTGATAAACTGATCACTGATGTCGAACAACGTCCGAATATTCATGATCCAGAAAAAATTGATTCGGCCATTCGTGATGTGGTCGCCCGCGGCTTTCAAAAAGAAATCGAGACGGCGGGGTTGGATGTGGATGTGTTTATCAACGAAGCCGGAATGCTCACGGTGCGGCACCGTCAATTTGGAACGGATCCTTCGTTCACGGTCACAGGAGACCGGAACGGGTTCCTGTCCCCCATCGCGAATGTGGGGTTGGATGCGGAACAGGGGCGGGATGTGGCCGGATTCATCGGAGGCCATGTAGCCATCGGAAATGGACAAACACTAACCGGCAGCCGAGGCACCCCTGTCGATGGCCTTGCGGTGGAATACAACAAGGTGCTGGGCACCAAAGTTGTGGAAACCATTGATGAACAAACAGGAGAAGTGACGGGAAGACAGTTGGTGCGAGAAGATAACGATGCCTTGGTCGGAGGACAGATCGATGGCCATGTGATTGTGAGCCAAAAATCGCTTTCGTATCACATCGGTCCGAATCAAGAACAAAACGTGAAGATCGACATCGACAGCGTGCATCCCAGCACATTATCCCGCGGAGTTAAAAACGATAGCGACTTTGAGAGTCTCGACGATATTGATGTCCGCACGGCAAAAGGAGCCACTGACAGTATCGCGCTCATCGATAAAGCGATTCAAGAAACATCGCAAATGCGAGGGAAACTAGGAGCCTTTCAAAAGAACTCACTAGAAACCACATTAAATTACTTAAGAATTGCTGATGAGAATTTAACCAATGCGGAATCTGTCATCCGCGATACGGATATGGCGGCTGAGATGAGCCGATTCACCAAGAATCAAATCTTGCTTGCTTCGGGCACCGCAATGGCCGCGCAAGCGAACCAAATTCCAAAATCGGTTCTACAACTTCTATCGGGAGCGCAAGGATAAATGAGTCTCAGTCATCCCAAACGATAGAAAAATAGAATCTTTGCAGACCGAATCTTTCAACAAGAGGTAGGATGTCAAATGATACCAAGGCACAGCTAGTGCCCTTGTTTCGATGCTCACTTCCCTTGACGCAGTTGAAACAAAAAGCGGAACTACAAGATGACAGCAAGGAAGAAGGGGAAACAATATACCTTGCCGATGAAGAATCCTTGGTCGTGGGGCTAGGACGTAATCATTCGAGCCAAGGCACGATGATTACAGTTCGGATGCTCGGGGTTGTGCATCACGAAGGGGATGTGATGGTACGGTTGCCCAGCTTACCGGCAACACAATCGGTATCGTCTTCGCAAGCGATGCAGCCACCGCAAACGGTGCCATCCTCGCAAGCGATACAGCCGTCACCACCCATGCAATCTCATTCGGTACCATGATCGGAGCGGATGGCCGCTCACTCGTGATTGCGAACTTGCCAGGAGGTTTGACGGTCGTCATCACGATTTTACACAAAGGCCAATCAACTGAAATCGAGTCTGTGAAACGGATCGAAAACGATTCACGAGGACTGGAGTCCTCATCACAGTATTTTTCGCAAGACGGTCCGGGCTTGGTCAGCTTGGAGCGTTCGGAAAATGCGTAGCAAATTGGTGTCTATTTCGGCTGAATCGTCGGAAAGGCACTACGAGCAGAGCATTCATTCAACAGGTTTGTTCTGTTCACAAACGGTCAATTTAAGTTTTTAGGTCAATTAAGTTTTATTAGGTCAATATTATAGGTCAAACACAGGTCAATCATTCAAATCTACAGGGAACCTTAAGGAGGTTATTATGGCTTTACGAATCAATCACAACATCACTTCATTAAATTCTCAACGACAGTTAACTCGAACCACCGACATGCAAGCGAAAAACCTGGAGCGTTTGGCTTCCGGGTTGAAGATCAACCGTGCCGCCGATGGGCCGGCATCCTTGGTGATTTCTGAGCGCTTGCGATCCCAGATTGCTGGGGTCAAACAAGCCATCGACAACTCGGAAACCGGTATTTCGATGGTGCAAACTACAGAAGCCGCGCTGGATGAAGTGAGCCGGGCGCTCATTTCTGCTCGACAAATCGCGATTCACGCCGCGAACGAAGGGGTGAACGACGATGTGATGCTTCAAGCAGATCAACAAGAAATCGATAATGTTCTTGACACCTTAGACCGAATCTCAGCCTACACCCAGTTTGGTACCAAACGCTTGCTCGATGGCAGCAAAGGAGCAAACGGCGTGACTGTAGGTGAAAACCTGGAATTTGTGGATGCCTCTGTCGACACCAAAACGTCTCCAGTGGATGGCTACAAGGTACGCATCACTCAAGCGGCCACACGGTCTAGCTTGACTGGTCAAGTCGCTCTGACCCAGCAGATTATTGATGCGGGTGAAACAATCACCATCACCGAAGGTGGGAAAACTATGAGTTTTCAAACCAAGGCGGGAGAGAGCATCGAAAGCACATTGAATGCTTTGTCGGCTCAGGTCAAAGAAGCGGGTTTGAATGTGGAGTTGGTGAGAAATCCTGAAAACCTCATTCACTTCCGTCACACCCGATATGGGAGTGAGCATTCGTTTTCGGCAGCCAGCTCCACGGCAGGGTTGGTCTCTGCTCAAGGGGATGTGAGTGTGGAATCGACGCGAGGTTTTGATGTCTCAGGAACAATCAATGGTGAAGAAGCGTTAGGACGAGGTCAATTACTCACGGGGCGAGCCGGAACAGAAAGCATCGAAGGGTTGACCATTCGATATACTGGCGACAAAGCCAATGAAGAAGGCGAATTTGCAGGCACCGTCACCGTGATGCAAAATTCTTTGGTGTTCCAAATCGGAGGCAACGCCGATCAAACGACTTCGATTTCGTTGGCCAACACCAGCTCTCGTGCCCTCGCCCGAGGAGTGGAAAATGAATCCGGTTTTAAGTCCTTACGAGAAATCGATGTGACCAATCCTCAAGGTTCTCAAGATGCGATCCGGCTACTCGATGCTGCCCTAGAACACATCGCTTCCACACGAGGCGAACTGGGGGCCTTCCAGAAGAATAACTTGGAAAGCAACGTGAACTACTTACGAATCGCCCATGAGAACTTAACCAATGCAGAATCCGTCTTGCGCGATGCGGATATGGCTGAAGAAATGTCTACCTTTACGAAAAATCAAATCCTTGTTCAGTCCGGTACGGCGATGTTGGCACAAGCCAACCAGACACCACAAGCCGTGTTATCGTTGCTGTCCTAAGGGTAAGCCTTTGTTCCCTTTGTGATTGACCGACCTATTGCCGGAATCCTTTGACCGGGGATTCCGGTGACCTTGGTTCTGCGTCACTTCTTATTACTGAACAAAGCCTATCCTGCCTTCCGGTCTGTCTCTTCAGCCTCTCCTTCGCATCGATTGCTTGATCGTTTCTGCTTCACATCGATTGCTTGATCCGTCTTGTTATCCAAGCTTTTTTTTGATCGAAAATTCTTGGTGTTGAGTTTTGCGGAAATGGACAATCATTTCAGCAAGCAACCCAAAGATGAGAAGTTGCATTCCCATTCCAATCATCAAAAGCACTACAGCGAGCAATGGACTGGTGCCAATCGAGACCCCCCAAACCCAGCGACCAAAGACGAGGTAAAGGAACAGCACCGAACCGACAAAAATTGTGCCCAATCCGAATCCTCCAAAGAGGTGCATCGGGCGCACGAGATACGTGGTCAGAAAGATCACCGTCAGCATATCGAGCGCACCGTGGAGATATCGTTCAAATCCGTATTTTGATACTCCAAAACGTCGAGGGTGGTGATCGATTTTAATTTCCTTCACTAAAAATCCTTTGCGGTGGGCCAACACCGGAATGAAGCGATGCATGTCGCCATAGATGGGCAGTTCTTCCAGCACTTCACGGCGATAAGCCTTCAGTCCGCAATTGAAATCGTGGATGGGTAACCCGCTGAGCCGCGAAATGGTGCGGTTGAAGAATTTGGAAGGCAGTGTCTTTTCCAAAGGGTCATCCCGATTGATGCGCCAACCAGAGACCAGATCCGCTCCGTTTTGAATTTCTTCGATGATCCGTGGCATGTCTTTCGGGTCATTTTGCAGATCAGCATCGATGGTCATGATGATGTCCCCCTGAGCCTCTTCAATGCCTGCGGAAAGTCCCGCCGACTTGCCGAAATTCTTGCGAAAAAACACAACCTTCACTTGAATCTTACTGTTGGCTTGAAGTTCTTCAAGAATCTGGGGGGAGCGGTCCGTACTGCCGTCATCCACATAAATCACCTCGGCCGCGTAGTCGGTCAGAGCCGATTCGATCTTTTGATGCAACTCTGGCAACGATTCTTCTTCATTATAAACGGGAACCACGAGTGAAACTTGGGTGGGTTGTTTGGTCATGTCTCCTGCTTTCTTCAATCGATTGATGATGGATTCGTTTAATTTTTTGCTACAAAGGTGTTTCCGCATCCGGTGTAAGAGTTCCGCATCCACAGATTCAACACACCGGCCCGGTCCACTTTAGTGAAGTTTTGGGGAAACCAAGGGCGGTTTTTTGTCGCTGCATTCACTTCGTCCATTTTATCATCCGGTAAAATCACGAAGTTGACGTTATAGCGATCATAAAATTCAGGCCCATACATGTCCCCTTGGAGATCGGTGAGGCTGATGGTGTCGAAATCGGCATAAAAGTAGTTACGCCACTGCCGGTTGAGTAGACGACCCGGATCAGAGCACTTTTCGTTGATCTTCGTATAAAACACATCCACCTTATCTTTATAGAAGCGATATTCTTGGGGAGACATGCCTTCTCCCCACCATTTGAAACTGCGAGTGAGGTTGGCATCGATGTAAGCATGGGTCAACATCAGCACAAAAAACCCGCCGATTGCCGCCTTGACCCACGAGTGGGGAGCATGCCGTTTGAATTCGAGAAACGTGAGGACGGTGAATGCCAATAGGATGATGTAGACGTAGGCCACATACCGTTGATACAGACTAGGATAAAACGTGAAAACGTAGAGTGTGCAGTAAGTTAAGAAAAATCCCATAGTGAGCAACACGGCTTTATGGAAGATCTTGCGGATCATGAGATACAGCAGCAAAAACACAGGAACGAAAAACTCAGGATGATGCCAAAAAAAGCGCAGATACCCGTTTAGATTGTCCCACGCATCCGGAACATTTTGGGTCACTTTGTTGATCTTAAACGTGTTGAATAAGGTGGTGTTGGACAAGCGCTCTGGTCTTTCAAACACGCTTTGGAAGCCGGGGAAGACGGGATTTCCAAGCCAGATGGTGTTCTTGCCAAAAAACGGTAGGGTGACAAGGAAGAACAAGATGGGCATGAATAAATGGATCCCATGAATACGACGTTGCTTCCATACCGCGAGAAGGACCGTTGTTGGCAATAAAAAGATGATGTACGGCACAGCGGTCATCTTGGCACAAGCGGCAATCCCGGAAAACACCACGACCATGATCATATAGGGCGTGTGATTGTGTCGGTCGTAATTCCGCCACTGACGTAGTAACGCAAGTGAGGCGATACATGCGGATAAAATGGCGAGCCAATCGGGCTTGAATGCAATGGTATCGGAGGGAGCAAAGTTCAACGTGGTAGGCCAAAACATCAAGAAGGGAGCAAAAGACGGGAGTTTCCGTAAGACCCATGGAATGGTTCCCAGAATCAGACACATGCCTCCGATTGTGATCAAATACGTCGATTGTTGAGCCACCAACTGGAAGGCAAAGTCATTGGGAGTGAACGCTCGAATGAACACACCAAACGTTTCATAGGTTCCCAAAAGCAAAAAGTGAGTATCCAGGTTATACTCGTTGAAATCGACTCCGCGGAATAGGTATTTGGCAAAGGGCAAGGTGTTGTGCATCTGCTCGGTGCCATTCACTAATAAAAAGGTCACCAGACCCCGAATTGCAAAGGCTAGAACGGGAATCAGCCAGAGCCATTTCCAGGCATCCATGGATCGAAATGTTCGATGAATTCGATGGAAAGAAGCTGCGATGGATTTGTCTCGAATCGCAAGGATTGAGAGCAAAACCATACCTGTAAAAAACAGTTGGTAAATGAGGGGAATGTTGATATTAGCAAGGGCGGCGAGGATGGCGATATGTCCAAAGAAAACCACGCCAAGCATTTGTGCCATCACCCAATTGGCTCCTGAATAGAAAGACCGAATCCAATGGCGTTTTTGGAGCTGCAAACGAATGGCTTCGCCAACGTAGGTAATCCCAGCTACAATAGCTATTGCGCAAGGCAAAGTGGATAGATAAAAAAGGCGGCTCCAGCCTGACTGCAAGAGCATTTCTCCGAAGAGGGGATGGACCCAGAGGTAGAGCAATCCGCCAATAACAAAATAATGATGTTTCCAAAAATTCATACCGTTCTCTCTCCTTGGAATCGGCAGGAAGCCGTGCTATTTAATACGATAGGTTTTGCACTAAAAGTTGTAATCCCTTACTACGTTGTATCATCGCCATGAAAGAATCACCGATGTTCTTTTTTAATCCCACCGTTAGCAAAGAGCAAATTCTTAAAAAGCTCGGATCGCTCAACGAGGATTTCGTGACTCCCATCCGTCATGAGCTGGAACATTTGTTAGGTCACGAAGGGACGATCACTCGCCAGCACTTGGAACAGCTCATTCGAGAAGTGCGCCAAGTGGAGGAAATTATCACTCCCATCCACTCGCTTTATCTCACGGAACAACTCATCTTACACAAGCGAGTGATGCTGGCCGAAACGCATCGTCGGCACCAGAGTATTGCTAAAATGGCTTTAGGGGGATCCGGGGTGGAATTGGACATTGTGACCTCTCTCGAAGAAGGCAAGCAACTGCTTCGCGAACGCAACTACGATGTCTTATGTGCCAATGCCGAATTGCTCCGCTTGATTCCTTATGCGCGGCGCCATTATCCCGAAATCAAGTCGGTGTTCATGACCTCACAACCGGCACAATGTTATTACCCGGTACTCCAGCAATTTCCTTCCATTTCCAACATCGTCACTCGCCATGAGGAAGATCGGACGTATTATTTGAAAAACATCCTCACCACCGTGAGCAAACTGATCACGGGTGATGTGTTTGGTATCGATAAATATTTGGATTGGGGAGCGGACATCCGAGTGAGTTCGGTCACTCATAGCGATCAGCGTGATGATTTGATTGATGAAATGGGCGGTTTTCTAAGACGCTTGGGTGTACGAAAGATCTTCAAAATTCGGGCCGAAATGGTCGCAGAAGAATTTTTGATGAACGCTATCTATGATGCACCCGTGAACGAGGATGGCACGGCACGCTATAATCACCTGCCACGCACATCGCCAGTGCAGCTGATCCCAGAAGAACGTGCGGTTTTTCGGTATGCTTGTGACGGCTTTTTACTAGCCGTAGCGGTGGAAGATCCATTTGGTTCGTTCTCAAAAGAGATCGCATTGAATTATTTGGAAAGTTGTTACACAGGGCGAGCTGGTTCTCTGAACCAAAATAAAGGGGGGGCAGGATTGGGATTGTATCAAGTGATGCAAATGTGTGACTTGTTTGCCATCAATGTGGCCCCTGGAGAGCGCACTGAAATGGTAGCCATCTTCAATATTGATCCCAACTACACCAAAACCACTTCTTCTTTCCATTACTTCAACCGGGATTGACCCACCTCGTTTTGTCAAATCCGTTCCCCCACCGGACTCCTGTCATTTGTCAAATCTGTTCCCCACCAGACTCTTGTCATTGATCAAACCTGTTTCTTCACTGGACTCCTGTCATTGATCAAATCTGTTTCTTCACCGAACTCCTGTCATTTCACAGAGCACATAACGGCTGTTCGGAAAGTCGACACCCCGATATCCCTTAGGGATGACGAGGCGTTTGCCGCACAGAAGCGGGTGTTGAAAAATTTGGTCAAACACCGGCCTTTCCCCAACAACCCGGGCGTCAAATACAAAATATAGATTTTTCCCTGATTTTTGGAGTTCCAAGTAGGTCAAGAAGACTTGGTCTAACCGGTCTCGTGTGACGTTTTCAATGGAAAGGTGTGGATAGCGATGTTGAAAGATGCGAAGCGTGGTCGTGGGGTGCCCCCATTGGGGGTCCGCCCAAATTGTTCCTGGAGGCAGTTGGGAAACCTGTTTGACCAACTCCATGATATTCGCTCCATTGGCCCATCCCGGTATGGTTTCTTGCAACGCATAATCATTCTGTTTCCAGGTCAGCAAAGGAAGGTAAGAAAAGACCGCTCTGGATAATATTAAGACAGTCAACCCGGCAATCAGTGCTATACGAATCGATTTCTGAAAGCGTTCTTGATACCAGGCCCACGACAGGGTCACTCCAGCAAGCGCATAAAACCAATACAACCCCACCCCGAAATAACGTGGGGTGAGTCCTTTCGCGACAAGGACCAACGGCAGAAATGAGAGGCACCAGAGAACAAGCAATACACAGTATCTGCCGAAATGGGATCGCTTTTGTATCCACAACAGCCACAACATCACAACGTAGATGCCTAACACCAACCCGGTTGCGACGTCGAACTCTGCCCAAAGGATTTTTCTGAAATAGTACTCCAGGTTGTTCCACCATGCTTGGAATGGCAATGCCAGCAATTCGTCACTGCTTCGAACCAGTCCCACTTGATAAGACGCCTCTTTGATTGCGGCAAATTGAGCGGGGATGAATAGACGATGCACTCCTTCGGAAGCCAACGCCAAGAGGCCCACCCAAGCAAGCTTTCCCATCCCCTGTTGCCAAATGAGGCGAGTTTTCCCGGCCCAATGGTTGTGTCGGACGGCTAAGACACAAAAAGGCATCGCTCCCCCTAAAATCAACCACATCTGTCCTGATGTCTTTGACATCAAACATGCCGTGAGACCGAGGATAGCCAACACCGCAAAACCCAATCGCTTTAGGTGGCGTGGCCGGGGTGATCCTTCCGGCGTTTCTTCTAAGAATAAGTACAAGGTATACAGGTAAAATGTCCCCCATCCATAAATATGGGCTTCATGGAGTGCGATGGCATCGAAGTAAAAATAGTATTCTGAAAGGACAATCAGGCCACCCGTGATGCTGGCTGCCCTGACATCCCAGAGACGCGCGACGAGCAGGTACGTGCAAGTGAGCCCCAAGCCCCCCATAACCAAGGACCAGAGACGCATTCCGATCAATGGGTTGTCCCATGTGGTTACGGTCAGTGAGGTCAACCAATATTGCAGAGGTTCTTTATAATCATCAAACAGGGAGCCATTGAGAGTGAGATATTGGTTGGTGGCCCAGTCGGATGCCATTTGCATGGCAACATCCGTGTAAATGACCTCATCATTGTGGGGAATGAACCAAAACATCCCAAAACACCGGGATATCAAATAAACTCCTAGTAGAACCCAAATAGGGTGGGGAATAATTGGGAATGGGGAGGGTGGTTGCATGAGGGATGCTTGAGCGAGGAAGCGAGCCACAAACCGCCCGCTTCAATGGGTAGGGAGTACCCTTGTGAAATGCCTCACCGATAATTGGTGAATTGCATATCAAATTCAAACTCTTGGTCTTTGAGTTGCTGGATAACGTTTTGGAGGTCGTCCCGGCTTTTTCCGGTGACTCGTACTTGATCTCCATTCACTTGGGCTTGGACCTTCAGTTTGGTTTTCTTGATGAATTGCGTGATGGTTTTGCAGTTTTCTTTGGTGAGTCCTTGTTGCAGTTTGATCTCTTTGCGGACCACTTTTCCTGTGGGTTCGGTTTTGCCATACTCCAGCGACTTGACCGGCACCGAACGCTTCAGCATTTTGGTCAACAAAACGTCGATGACTTTTTTCAAAACCATTTCATCATCCGCCACTAGCTTAACTGCTGGAATGTCTCTATCGAGAGAAATCTCAGCGGTGGTTCCTTTGAAGTCATAGCGTGTGCTGATTTCACGTTCGGTTTGGTCTACCGCATTGTTCACTTCCTGCATGTCGACTTCCGAAACGATGTCAAATGAACTTTGTGCCATGAGAGTCTTCCATCATTGAAAGGTTGAGTCATTGAGGGTTGAAAATAAAAAATGATTTATGACGACACTTGGAGAAACGCTTTTTGTGACAAAGTTTCTTTAATGAAATCGTCAATTTCGCCACCCAACACGGCAGCTGTATTGCCGGTTTCCCAATTCGTTCGATGGTCTTTAACCATCTGGTAAGGGTGCAGCACATAGCTTCGAATTTGGCTCCCCCAGGCATTGTCTTGCTTGGCACTGTGGAGCTTATCCTTTTCGGCATTCAGTGCTTGTTGCTCGCGTTCATAAAGTTTGGCTTTGAGAATCTTCATGGCCGTCGAGCGGTTTTTATGCTGAGATCGTTCGTTCTGACATTGAACGACGATGCCTGTGGGCAAGTGAGTGATCCGGATGGCCGAGTCGGTTGTATTGACATGTTGCCCTCCAGCCCCGCTCGCGCGGAATGTATCGACACGAAGCTCTTCTGGCTTCACTTCCACTTCGATGTCTTCATCAATGTCGGCATACACAAACACGGAAGCAAAAGACGTATGCCGGCGTTTGTTGGCATCAAAAGGAGAAATCCGAACGAGCCGATGCACACCAATCTCCGTTTTGAGATGACCATAGGCATATTTGCCCGATACGGAAAACGTGACAGATTTGATTCCGGCTTCATCTCCAGGTTGGTAATCCAAGATCTGAACCTTGAAATCATTGTGGTTGGCCCACTTGAGATACATGTCATACAGCATCGAAGCCCAGTCTGTGGATTCCGTGCCTCCGGCTCCAGGATGGATGGCAATGATGGCATTGCCATCGTCATGAGATCCAGAAAACAGATTCACAATCTCCAAATGTGTGAGCTTGAGTTCCAGCTCACTGGCATAGGTTTGGATCTCTTCCAACAGTTCTTCATCTTCCGATTCCTGAAACAATTCTGCGGCAGTGACTAAATCGTCATTGAGTGTCACCAATTCTTGATATTCTTTAAGAATGTCCGAGAGTTGAGAAATCCTTTTCAAGATGGGAGTGCGTTCTTCTTGAGGGAGGGTCCAAAAGTTATCTTGGGAGGATTGAGCTTCGAGGTCATTTAAATCTTTTTCTTTGGTAGCAACGTCAAAGATACCCCTTCAGATTACTCAGCCGTTGAGCAATCTCTTCTTGTTTAGCGTTGATTTCTTCTTGAGTCATAATCTCCTTATATTTGTTTAGGCATGAGAATGTAGTAATCGAGATCCAATACCACGTTGGGATGGTATTGCTCTTTTTCTTTTTCCGGATCCATGAACTTCAAGGCCACTCCGGGTTGAGTGGGGTCTAGGTTCTTCAAAGCCACCAACCGGATCCGTAAGGCTCCGAGGTCGTCATGGCCAGAGAGATCTTTTTTCTCCAGGATGTCCGACCAGGCATAAAGGGTGTCGCCCCCAAAGGTAGGGTGCACGTGGGTGCTGTTGTTCCATCCAATGATGCCTAAAGCGTTTTCTAAGCCGTTGAACGAGAGTGAGCGAGCAATTGAGATCACATGGCCTCCGTACATCACCCGTTTTCCAAAACGGCTATGGGCCATCAGATGTTGATTGAAATGCATGTTGTTGAGATTCAAATAAGCACTCGTCGCTTGCATGTGGTCAGATTCTTCAATCGTTCGAGCATCCGTGTGGCAGATGCGCTCGCCCACTTCATAATCTTCAAAAAACCACTTGCCACCCGTGATGGCTGGATTCAGCCCGGTCCGCTTCAGTTCGGTAGGAGGCTGGTACTCCTCGATTCGGATTTCTGAAGGCATTTCTGGTTTTTCATCCCATTCGGTAATGGCGTCGGGATAGTGCTTATTCACCCGAATCCAGCGGTAGAATTGGAGGATCACTTCATCATATTGATTGTAGCCCTTGGTATGGACGTAAACAGTGCCTGTTTTGCTTTTAGAATTTTCCTTTTTTCCAAGAATCGTCGATTCCGCTCGCAGGGTATCTCCCGGATAGACGGGCCGTAAAAACAACACTTCAGCATACCCTAAATTGGCTGTGGCATTGAGACTGATGTCTGACACAGTCTTTCCCAACACGGTATGAAAGACTAGGAGGTCGTTGATCAATTCACGTCGGTATCCCAAAGATTGTGCAAATTCAGCATAGGAATACAGCGGGTACCGATCTCCCGTGAGCGCGATGTACAAGGCGTTGTCACTTTCAGTGACAGTACGTGGCAAGGCATGTTGAATCGTGCTGCCGATTTCAAAATCTTCAAAGAAATTTCCTGAGCTGGTTTTTTCCATAACCCTTTTTCCAATCGTTAGAAAACCATGTAAAACCAAGGGTGTACCTACTGCATTTTTACTTTTTTTGCAACTGTAGGCCACAGCACTATATTGCTCAAGACACTAATACCACAGGGAAAAACACGGCGGAAGGCGGAGAGAAAGCGGATTGGAACTTCAAAATCATTTCAAATTTTTGAAACGACTCAAATAGTCGTCGGTTACCTTATCAATGGGCAGCTCCAGACAGCGGGCATAGCTTTTCAAAAAACTTTTCAAGTAAATGGGAGCGGAGGGGAGTTGAGAGAGGTCATCTTGTTCAAGCGCCTCTAAATACACCTGACGTACACAAGTTTCTTTAGCGACTTCTTCGATGGCGATTGCTTTCAATTCTCGGATGTGTTGCAAGATCTCACCCGTGAACATGCCAATCGACTCTAAGAATTCTTGAGCTTTTTCCTTGGAAGCGCGGTTTTTGTACATCAGTAGTTTCCGATTCCGATTGCGCTCGTTGGCTTGCAGTTGGGACATCTCATAAGCGGATTGGGGTTGGGCTGGCTCTGGGAGCGATGTTGGTTTATCGGTGCTCAGCACAGGCGTTTCCGATTGTTGAGGTATTTTTTCAGAAGCCGGTATTGGTGTTTCTGGTTCCCGCCTCGTTTCAGAAGTCGGTGTTGGTGTTTCTGGTTTCCGCATCGATTTAACTATGAAAATGGGAGTCTCCTCCATCGTTTCAGAGGCCGTTCCTGGACTTGTACTGGGGGCGATGGAAGTTGCAGGCAATGGGATCTGGTCAAGATGGGTTTCCCCCGAGGAAACAGGCCCATCAGCCGGTTTTATGGATTGGGGAGGAAAGAGGGGATGCGGCGATGCGTTATAAATCGATTGGGGAGGATCGAGGTTTGCCTCGGTTTGTTGTATCGGGACAGAGGACATGGGGGATTGTTTGAAATCCTCAAAAGCGGGTGACTCTAGATTTTCCTGTTCTGAAGCATGGGCGGGTTCGGGCTTGGTATACGCGGAAGACCCACAATGCAATTCTTCATCATAGCGGGATCGTGTGACGGGGTCTTTTAAAGTCATGTAGGCGCGGGTGATTTTTCGTAGGATGGCATCGTTTTCTTCGTCAGAAAACAAGGAGTAGGTGGCCAGCGAGTTGCTGTTAAAGGTTTGATAAGCCAGCTTGTAGGCCCGTTCTACTTCATCGGTTGTGGCATGTTTGGGAATGTTGAGGACGTCATAATAATCTTCTTCCACAAAAGCTTCCTGAGTCGTCATAGCGCTACATCACTTTTTGAGGTTCCAGTTTTCGATTTTTCAACAGATTTTCACATACGTTTTTGATTTTTTGAGTGATCGGAGAGTGAGTATGATGGATCAATAGCGGTTGTCGTTGCACCACCGATTGCCAAACGATATCGCTATAATCTACGTAACCGACAAAATCCAAATGGATTCCAAAATATTTGGCACAGGCGTTTTCCATTGCAAACCCGATACGAATGTCACTTCGGGAACGGATCTGATTCAGAACCAGCTTGGGGCGAAACGCATTCACCTGCTGATCCACAAACGCGTCAAGGTCTTCCTCCATGTTGCGCAGATGAGTGAGCAACTCATGAGGAGTTCGAATGCCATACCGATTGTTTTTATCCATCGTTTCATTGATCAAATCACGAATTTGGGAAGTCGGGCTGGCGTGCCGAATTCTTCGATAAAACGCACTTTTGATGAAACGGTACGCATTTTCTATCGATGTGGGTTCAGGAATCACTACAATCACCTGGGGTTTCGCCAATAGGAAAAAGTCCAAGGTGTTGAAATTGGAACCCGCTCCCAAATCCAATAGAACATAGTCGGCTTCTAAGGTCTGCACGGCTCTCAGAAATCGCATCTTTTGAGCATGCTTGGGGTTGGCAATGCTCAAAATGTCCTGTGCTCCGCTAATCAACTTAAGATTGGGAACCGGCGTTTCCACTGCCGCTTCACTGAGATGTTCGACTTGCCGTGTCATGAAATCGGAAAGACTGACGTCTGGATTGGCCACTCCTAAACATGTGTGCAAATTAGCTCCACCCAAATCCCCGTCGATCAAAATGACCTTCTTGCCTGCCTGAGATAAGTTGATTCCCAGATTTCCTGTCAACAAGCTTTTTCCAACGCCGCCTTTTCCACCGCCGATGGCCCAAATTTTTGGTCGTGTCATGTTCCTCTCTTCTATAAACCCCTCAATGCGGAAAATCTTGTTCTGCTGATGTCATTTTTGCCTTATGAGGGGGTCTCCCTTTACAAAGCAATTTGTCGGCCATTTTTCAGAACCGCGATGCATTCCCCCTAAAATTATAGACAGGATGGTTAGCTTTAACAGGAATTATTTTCTGAGAAAAGTTAGAATCTAATAAGACAGGAAGGAATTTCAAGAGGATGGAAAGATTCTGGTGTGATTTGTCAGTAGGGCCAATTCTCTCGTTCTGTGTGAATCAGTTCGATATGAAGATCGGGAATGTGCACAAGTCTGGATCGCAGTTTTTCTGCTTGATAAACGGAGCGATGTTGTCCTCCCGTGCAACCAAAGGCCACCATCAAATCGGTGAAACCCCGTTGTTGATATTGGCGGATGGCGAGTTGAACCAGTTGTAGGCATTGTTGGGCGAACTCTTGAACCTCGGAAGCCTCATCAAGAAAGTCACACACTTGAACATCCAGGCCTGTGAGACGTTGATATTCGGTGAAACGTCCGGGGTTGGGGAGGCAGCGGCAGTCGAAAACAAAGCCGCCTCCGTTTCCTGTTGGGTCGGTGGGAACTCCGGAAAAATGATATCCAAAGCTATATAGGTGGAGGGTGAGCGCCATTTCGTCCCTGTGGATTAGAATTGCTGAAGAAATTAGAATTGCTGAAGAAAATTGAGATCATTGCCGTAAAAGTAACGGATGTCCGGAATGCCATGCTTGAGCAACAAAGGGCGTTCCACCCCGATTCCAAAGGCGAACCCGCTCCATACGTCAGGATCATAACCCCCGTTGTTCAGAACGACGGGATGTACCATTCCAGCTCCGCCAATTTCCAACCAACCGGTGTGTTTGCACATGCGGCAACCACTCCCACCACAAAAGATACAATCCATGTCGATTTCAATGCTCGGTTCCGTGAACGGAAAATAACTGCCCCGGATACGATTCTTACGATCACTTCCAAACATTTTTTTAGTGGCCTCTTGCATCACCCCGATCAAATCGGTCATCCGGATATTCAATCCAACGGCCAAACCTTCGACTTGATAAAATTGATGCTCCGACCGCTGTGTGACCTGCTCATAACGATAAACCTTCCCAGGGAGAATCACACGGATGGGATTGGGAAAATTTTCTTTCATCACTCGAATTTGACCAGGAGAGGTATGGGTGCGGAGCACCACCTGATCATTGACCCAAAAGGTATCCCACATGTCCCGTGCCGGGTGGTAAGCAGGGATATTGAGGAGTTGAAAATTGTTTTCATCGCTTTCCACTTCGGGCGACTCATAAATCTGAAATCCCATCTCTCCAAACACTTGGTAAATTTGTCGCAACATCTGAGTACAGACGTGCAAGTGTCCCAAATGGCAAGGACGCCCTGGCAAAGAAATGTCAATGTCATCCTTGGCTAGCTGTTGATCCAAAGCTGCTTCTTTTAAACGATCTTGGTGTTCTTGAAAACGTCCTGTCAACGCTTGTTTGACCTTATTGGCTGCTTGTCCAGCAGCAGGTCTTTCTTCTGCGGACAGTCTTCCCAACTGTTTGAGAACTTGGGTCAGTTCCCCTTTTTTCGATAAATATTTGCGGTGCCATTCGGGCAGTTGATCCACATCGGTGATCGTTTCCAGCTCCTGCAAGGCGGTTTCTTTCAAAGTGTTCAGTTGAACTAACATAACGATTTTCTCCAAAAAATGAATAAGTTACGCTTGAATGGCATGATAAAATCCTTCCAAATCATCCAGCTTGCGTTCTAAACGCCGACAAAACTGGGGAAATGAAATGCGATGGCTACTGGGCACCGACAGTTCTTGTGATGTGAATCGGCGCACATCCACTCCCTTTTCATCCAGCCATTCGAGCCAGCTATGAAAGTCTTGATACAAGTCCGACGGGGGTGGGCTGAATCCCGTTGCATTGTCTTCGTCTTGTATCGTTGGGTTGTTTTTAACGTTTGGAGTGTTTCCCAGATGGCTATTGTCTACCGTATCCCCCGAGTGATTGGAGTTTCCGGAGGATGCCTCATGCGAATTTTCAGTAGAGGCTGTTTCTGTTGTTCCCCCGTGGTGGTCTGAATTGGTGATCGTGATGCCATCATGATGTTTTTCCTCAAACTGTTTCAGAACTTTTTGAAAACCTGCTTTATCTTCCACACTGCGTTCAAGACGCTTGCCAAGTTGTTGGAACGAGATCCGATGGCTGCTTTGGGACTGCAAGGACACGGAGCAGAATGATTGCAGATCCAAGCCTACCTCCAAAAATTGTTCATACCACTGTTGAATCGGTAAATACACGTCTTCCAGTTTTTGTTGACGAGGCGATGAGGGAGGAGACTCTTGAGGAGGCCGTTGTTTGCGGTTGAATTGCATTACGGCGAGATCCTTCTCTAGCATTTGAGTGTGCGGCAAACCCGCTGGCCCTGTAGAAACTCCCTGATCGGGAGTTGCCTTGAGATCTTGAACTTTCGCTTCGGTAATAAAGTGAGGCATGGAGTCAGGGGCATGGGGGGAGTTTGCAGTAGGGCGTGCTTCCAGTTGCGTCACACGCTGCTGCAATTGATGGATCTCCTGAACCAGAACTCGGATTTGTTGTTCCCAAGTGGGGAGGCTGGCATGGGCCGAAATTTTTGTGGGAAGGGGGGTCACATTGTGTGCTTGTAGCCATTCGGGAGAAGCGAGGATTTCCGCCCATTCGGGATGCTGAAGCACCTCCGCCTCACAGGATCTGAGGAAAACTTGAAAGGTGATCGGTTGGTTGGCATCCGTGGGTGGTGGGGAGGAGGAAGGGAGAGAAATGCCCTGAGTGGTAAGCCATTGCATCCATTGCGACCAAGTTTTTCGAGTTTCCAAACTCTGCCAGTATTTGAGCAGTTGCTGCTCCAAAGCATCCGCGAGAGACATAATCTAAGGGTGTCTGAGAGGGGGGAGGTTATTTCTTCACATCGTGCTTCACGTCTTTGATGAATTCGGTGAAGACTCGAACTTCTTCAATTTGTCCGTATTTGTATTCAATAGCTTGAACGGCTTCTTCCGTATTCATGCCGGAACGGTATAACATCCGATGGGCATCCCGAATCGCATTGATTGCTTCACGGGAAAAACCGCGACGTTGGAGTCCAACCACGTTCACACTCTTGATGGTGATCCGATTGCCATAACCCGTGGTGTAAGGGGCAATATGTTTATCCACCATGGTTCCCGCACCGAAATAACAATAAGAACCAATCCGGACAAATTGAATGACTCCATTTTGTCCGCCTAAGGTGACATAGTTGTCCAGAACGACATGCCCGCTCAACCCAGTGTAGTTGGCCAGAATGTTATAGTTACCGATATGGCAGTCATGGGCCACGTGCACATATCCCATGAAGAGGTTATGGTTGCCAATGAGGGTTTTCCCTCCACCATTCGCCGTGCCGCGATGCACCGAAACATTTTCTCGGAACACGTTGTTGTCTCCCACCTCCAGAAGGGTATCTTCTTGATGGTACTTCAAGTCTTGTGGTTCGGTGCCAAGTGACGAAAATTGGAAGCATTGATTTTCATTTCCGAGTATTGCTTTTCCTTCAATCAGCAAATGGGATCGCAATACGTTTCCATTTCCCATCGTGACTTCAGGACCAACAACGCAGTGGGGACCGATTTCATTGTGATCCCCTAATTCTGCTTCCGGTGCAACAATTGCCGTAGGATGAATTTTGTTCATAAAGCTGCCTTCCTTTGCTGTGCTGCTCAGTGTGAAAAATTTTCTTCAAAGTAGTCCAAAACACGCGAAAGTCAAGTGATCCGCCCGGCTTTTGAAGGCTCGGTTGAAGAAATTATGAGGCTCGGTTTATGAATTGCATGACACCCATTAGAATCAGCTTATTCGCAGTAAGAGCGAGTTGTGTTTTCAAGAAAATAGAAAGCAAAACCGTCGATGTATCGAGTCGCATTGCGAAAGATATTCTTCATAACCACAGGAGTGTAGAGAGGACATATGAAATGGGTAAACATAGTGGTGTTTTTAGGAATTTGGTTGGGTACGGTCACCGTCGCTCAAGCGGCCATGGTTCATTTGAATAGTGGAGAAGCCCTCAGCGGACGCATTCAAAGCATGGATGATCAAACTTTGACCCTCGAATCCGACCGAGGGTTTGGCATCTTGCAAATCGACCGGGCGGACATACGAATGATCGAGTTTGAAGGCAACGAGCGCGATCTTTCTAGAAAATTTGGCGTGGGGTTTTATCAACGTGGCACGGTGGCACAGGAGTTCAGCGTGGGGATGGCGTCACTCAAGTATTGGCTCAATTCTTCGGATTCCGTGGACTTATTGATGGGTTTTGGAAGCACCACTGATGGTGGAGATAAACTGGAAGAAGTGCTGGATCTTCGATTTCGTTTCACACGGGTCATGTTGCAAGAAGGGGGACATGATCTGTATTGGGGGGGCAGTTTAGGAGTGCTGAACGTGAACGACGATGATGACGAGATCAATGAAAGCGGCAGTACCGTCAGTGCGTTTCTGGGCATCGAGATGTTTTTTATTGCTCTGCCCAATGTCGGAATTTCTTCAGAGATTGGAGTGACCAATCAAACCGTGGGAGACCGTACCACCTTTGGAATTTTCAATACGGGATTTCCTACCCTGTCGGTTCGCTACTATTTTTGAGATCGATTGATCCGCAAGACAGGTTTTGGGGCAATGCTGGGCAACGAGGAAGCTAGAACGTGAAACTGTGGATCTGAAGCGAATGCGGGTCGGCAAAGTAACGTTCTAGAGATAATGTGACGGAGGGGAAAGCCAGCGTTTCCCACACCACCTCGGAAGGGCGAAATAGTTTAACTTCGAGGCTTTCAGGGCCTGCGGAAAAATTGATGTTTTTCAGGTGGGCTAAAAAAATCATGTACACTTGGTTGATCCGAGGGATGCTGGCAAAGGAAAACAATCGGATGATTTCTACGTCGGCATTCGCTTCCTCCTGAGTTTCCCGCAAGGCTCCTTCCTCGACCGTTTCTCCATTTTCTAGAAAACCTGCAGGAATGGTCCACCAGCCTTCACGAGGAGGAATGGCGCGTTTGCACAGCAGTACTTGATCGTTCCAGTAGGGAAGACATCCCACAATCACCTTGGGGTTTTCATAATGAATGTATTCGCAAGCTTGACAGACGTAGCGTTCCCGGTTGTCCCCTAGAGGGATTTTCCACTCAACCGAGCCACCACACAAACTACAAAAACGCATGACTCCCTTTCCATAAACGACCATAAAGTTATTTTTGTTTAACACCATCGTATTTAAGTTTCATGGAAAATAATGAAATCGCCGAGAGGCCTATGTTATAATTTGATGAGTAGGAGGAATATGAAAATCGGAGGCATTGATGTGGACTCTATGTCCCAACAAGAAAAACTGTGGGTGGCTTGCGCTATTGCCGGAATGGCGATTGCAGATGAAAAGGTGACCGAACCCGAGGTGAAGTTTCTCAAGGAAACGGTCTCCCTGTTGGGCAATTCGTCACAAGTCAAAGGGCTGAAGGAAAAAATCCAAAAGCGGGAAAAACCCAAGTTGCACGCGCTTGAAATGGATCGTAAGCAGTCTTTTCGAATTTTACGGCATTTGGCCCGCATGGCTGCTTCGGATCGAAAGTTGTCTTACACAGAGACCGAATTCCTCATGCACGCGGGAGAAAAATTAGGCTATCCAGAAAGTTTCATACACGAATTGATCGAATGGGCGAACCAACAGGTCGAAGCCGATCTGGTGCTGGTTCAGTTGTCTCGCAAAGCCCAAGAACTCTGATCGGATGGCAAGACGAGTAACTTTTATGAAATAGGGGGACCCATGGAAATTGAAGGAGTGGATGTGCAATCCTTGCCGCTGAGCACACGAAAATGGCTGGCGTCGGCAATGGCTGGAATGATTTGTGCCGATGGCCATGTGGATGGAGCAGAAATGAAATTTCTCAAGCAAGCGATTGGTTTTTTGGACAACACCGACCAAATCAACGCACT
>JANQJU010000089.1 GCA_028281495.1 SAR324 cluster bacterium | reverse complement strand
GGGCCTTCCACCACCCACCAGGGATGAAACCGTTTTCTTCCAATCACAGTGCGTTTGATCACGTCGCGCAATTGCTGGCGTACCCAGGAAACCGGGGCTTCGCCATAAACCACAATCACGCCGCTGCATAGAATCATATTTTCTTCAAAATCTTGGCTGAGCTCTTCGGGAGTTCCTTCTAGAATTGGCAACACGGCACCAATGTTTTTCTCTCGTAAAACCTCGCAAATTTGGTCCGCAGAGTGTTGGTCTAAAGACGTGTGGTTCACAAACACCAACGAGTGATCATTTTGAGGTGAGGGGTGTTCTTGAGAGGTTTTATCGGTCTGAGCTTGGCGTTCGGCCTCCTTTTCTCGTTGCCGTTGAATTTTTTGGATTTCGTCGAGAATGGCCTTTTTGAAAAATTCAGGTTCCTCTTGTCGAACCGAACTTCCCTGAAGCAAAGCACGATGCCCAGCATCTCGAACCGATTCGATCCGTAGATCAGGGGAACACCATTGCAACTTGGGCTTGTTGATCTCAGCTTCTTGAGCCAGACGCCATTGCAGTTCGACATACGTTTCCTGAGACTGCTCGGGGCGTTCTCCTGGCATTTTTCCAAGGATCTGCGCATATACCCACGCTTGATCCCAATAGCTTCCTATTTGTTGCTGAGCCGCTTCCAGGTTCGCAGAAAGCGGGTCTTTGGGAACCACGTCGATATTGAATTGATCGAGATAAGCGATCACCTCGTTTCGCACGGAAACTACGTCATCTGTGGACTCAGCTAAAAACACAGTAGGGCGTTCCTCAACCGGGGAAGAAACCGGTGTTGCTGGGCTGGGAACATTTCTTGCGGATTTCATGGTTTCCAATTGACGCGCAATCTGACGTGCTAAACTGCCGATTTGGATATAAAAAGGTTGGTGGCTTTCCCATTTTGGATTAGGAATCGGTGCGCCCAGTCGTTGCGGTTCGTCATGAATCGGTTTTTCCCAAAATTTCAAGTAATGCAGACGCTTGAGTTCTTTAGGACGGTCGTCGTTTTCCACTTGATCAATCTCAGCTAAAAAAATGCGCTGTTCTATGGAATTGGAGCCCGCAGCCTGAACAAAAGTTTTTCGTTCTCGGGCACACCAGGGTGAAGCCAAATACCCTTTAGAATACAGCACTACCAACAACGCCGAGCGTTGAAGCGCTGTTTCGATTTCGGTAGAAAATATATCGCCACAAGAGAGGCGGTCTCTATCCAGCCAGACATCAAAACTGTCGCTTCGTCCTAAAGCGCGGGCCAACTCGTGTTTCAGTTGATCAACAAAACTACTCACCCAACCGTAGTGATTGCCTAGCGGCTGACCGTTGTCCACGACAGCATAACTCACAAAAATGTCGTGATCGTAACCTGGAACAAAAGCCATCTTTCCCTTTCTTTTTGATTCCATAAGAGGGTTGCCTTCACCCTCATACGACTCCAAGCCCCTTGGGAACGTCCCAATCAGCCCGTTTGACGAGTCAGCAAGCTCAGTGATGACTCATTCTTTTTCCTTATCCAATAATGGATATATTATATACTATTTTAGCTAAATAAGTATTCAATTTAAGCGTACCAAAAAATTTAGCTCCGACGCATTGTTCGATTGAGCAAAAAATTGGGAACACCCGGCCAAAACCAGGCGTTCCCGTCCTCAATAGGACCGCATTGACAAGCAGCACAGCGGCTTATAACTTGAGCGATCGTTTCTATTGAACTTGGATTCAAGGAACCTAGAAATTCTTAATTTTTGACAAGGAAATTGAGCATGACTCCAAAACCCAGTTTGTTAGATGAGTTTCAACAACAGGTGTTCGCTCATATCGATCTTGATCCAGAAACTTTGTCTGGCATTCTGAAAGCGGTTCGTGAAAAGCACTATCCTCGGAAAAGTTTTTTACTCAGTGCGGGAGAACGATGGAACAAGCTATTTTATATCCATCGAGGCTTGATTCGTCTGTTCTACAACGATGTAGAGGGGAGAGAATTCAATAAAGCTTTTTTTTGGGAGGGACATTGTATTTGGCCCGTCGCTCCAAGAGATCGGAACGAAGACGTGCTGTTCAGTATCGGTGTGTTGGAGGAGGTCACCACTTTGGAATGTCCCTTTCCCATTTTGATAGAGGTCTTGAAACAAAGTGGAATGTGGGAGTCGTTCGCTCTACCATTTGCTGAAACTCTTGTGGAACAGAAGTTTCTGCGTGAACACGATTTTCTCCTCCTTTCTGCTTCAGAACGTTTTGAAAAACTGTCTTCAGCTCACCCTAAGATTATTCATCGCATTCCCGATTATCATCTAGCTTCCTTTCTCGGAATTACGAATGTTTCGTTGTCCCGTATCAAGCGGTTCGCCAATGTTTAACAAATGATAATGAAACATCTCACAGAAGTACTATCCTCCTTTTAGAGCGCCTCAATCCGATGGTCGTGGGGCCACTTTGCTTAAATTTTTCCATGTTTAAACCTTCCCATGTTTAAACCTTTCCATGCTTGAACTTTTCTACAGGAGGAAACCATGAAAACACTGAGTTCGAACACCCAATTGGCAGTCGCATCCCTACTTGGCTTGATCATTTTACATGGGGTTCAACTGGCTGCGTTGTTGGCCCAATTGGAGCTTTCTCCACCTATGTTTGTTGGACCGTTATTGGGGGCTTCCCTAGCAATACAAGCCGTGGCTCTTCTGCTGCTTTTGTGCCAGCATCGCAGTCGGCTGATTTGGATTGCTGCGGTGGTACTCTCCGCAATACCCAGTGTAGGACCACAAAAGTTTTTTACCGAGCCAGAGGCACTGGTGCTTTCACCGTTGATTGTGTTGGGAACCTTATTTGCTGCAATTTTGATTTATTATGGGATTGCGGAAGGTAAACAGCAAAAAGCTGTGGTTCTAAGTAAGGCAGTTTGAAACCCATTAAAGGGAGCTACGAATTTACACAATAGATTTTCAAGGGGCGGGCTTTGCCTTTCACTTGCACTTCGGAAAGGAATTCAACTGAAGGGGGCGGATTGAGTTGTTTGTAGGTTTCTTCGGAGATCAAAATATCATGATGGAAGTCTTTGCAAAGGGACTCGATACGTGAGGCACTGTTCACCACATCGCCAATGACCGTGTATTCCATCCGGCTTTCGGAGCCGATGTTTCCAGCAAGCACCATTCCAGTATGAATGCCGATCCCGTTTTCGATCGGCGGCATATTTTCTTGAACGAGTTCTTGGTTGAGTTCGTCACGCGCTTGACGCATCGCAAGAGCGGCTTTGACGGCCCAATCGCTATGATTGGAAAGGGGTTGGGGTGCCCCAAACACGGCCATGACCGCGTCACCGATGTATTTGTCAACGAGGCCATGATGTTGGGTGATGCAATGACTCAATCGGTTGAAATAGCGGTTGAGCAAATGCACGACCTGTTCAGGAGATAATTGCTCCGATAGCTGAGTGAAACTGCGAATGTCACAGAAAAGGACTGTCACTTCTTTTTGCTCACCTCCCAGGTTGATGTTCCCCCTGAGCAGATGGTCCCGGACCTGGGGATCGACAACACGTCCAAACGTGTCCTTGATCATTTCCTTTTCACGCAAGCCCGCTGCCATCGTATTGATTCCTTCTTCCAAGATTCCAATTTCATCGGTGGTGCGAACCGGAACCACTACATCCAAATGACCTTGCCGGATGTCTTCTGCTGCTTGGGAGATTTCTTGAAGGGGTTGTTGATAGGTGCGGGCAATGAGGTAGGTGACGAGTAAACCAAATCCCAAGACGTAACCTAGAAAACAGAGAAAAGCGATTTGGTTTCCTGGGTAAATCACGCCTTCATCTTCCATATACCACAAGAGAGAATCGACCACGGATACCAAAACCAACCCTGGATAGAATGCAACCGAAAAGAAATAAATGAAGAATTTTTCGCGGAGGGATAGTCGCAGAAGCCCTCGGTAGTGCGACAGCTTCCCATCAGGGAAAAAGGCGGGAATGAAGCGATTCCGGTTGACCAGCTCTAGAATGTAATACGTGACGGAGAAACAAGAGATTCCACTGAACAAAGTGGCTACGAAGTTCCGCAGGGCAAAGGTCCAATCGTAGGGCATGGAGTAATAGACGATGATCATCCATGCTACCAAAAAAGAAGTCACCCAGCCCAACAAAGAAATCCCACTGACAACTAAGGGGGCATTCAGAACTCGACGTTTTGCAGTTCGCTGCCGGTTTTCTAAAGCCTGACCACTTAACGAAAATATGGGCCAGACGTATACCCAGAGCAACACGGTAGGCACACCAAAGCTCGCCGAAAGCAACAGCCCCTGATGTTCTAAGATACGAGCCTGCGTTTCAGGATAATCCCGCCAAAGCACCCACTGGAAAAGCAGAGTGCCAGTCACCACGGCGACGAAATTGGCCACCAATGGCATCAACATATAATAAAAGAAGACCGTTCGATTGTTCATGAAGACTCGTTTGGAAAATCATTTTTCCATCAATTTGAGTGCCCCATTCCAATCCTCTCCAGGTGGGTTGGCTTGATAATTTCGACAGCGATTGAGGAACACTTTGGATACAGGGTCGGCAGGGAAGCGCTGAAGACACTCTTCGAATAAACGAATCGCCTGTCCCCATTCGCGACAATAATAGTACATCAGGCCTTCGTGGTAAGGCTGACGAATGGCTTGCTTGCCTTCCAATTGGGGAGGGGGATCGGTGCTGAAGATCTCAAAGATGCTCACGGGTTTTTGCTTGCCTTTCACAGCGACGTAATCCAATTCACGCCATAACAAATCCGTGTCATCTTCCAATAGCCGGAACGTTTGAGACGAAACGATGATCCGACTTTGGTATTGTTTGGTCAGTCCTTCCAAACGGGAGGCGAGGTTCACGGCGTCTCCTAGTACCGTGGAATCCATCCGGTCTTCAGAACCGATGGTTCCTACAATGACAGGCCCACTGTGAATCCCAATCCCGATAGAAACCGGTGCATAACCGCAATTGGCTCGATGCCGGTTGTACACTTTCACGGCTTCTTGCATCCCTACCGCAGCATTGACTGCATTGCGAGCGGCTTCGTTGGGGGAGCCATATTGGCTTTCAAATAAAGCCATGATGGCATCGCCAATGAATTTGTCCACAAAGCCATGATGAGTATGAATCGGAGTGTTCATCCGTTGTAAGTAGGAATTGAGGAAGTTGAGCACCTCTTGTGGGCTCATCTGCTCGGACAACTCGGTGAATCCCCGAATGTCGGAAAATAGAATGGTCAAAAAGGCATTTTCTCCACGACCCAGTTCAATCGTTTCCCAATCTTCAGATGCGATACGACGGAGGAACTGCTTGGGAACGAATTGTTCGAATGTGGCATTCAAGCGGGACATCTTGGTGTAAAAGTGGGCATTTTCAATCGAGACGGCAATTTGAGCAGAAAGCAAGTTCAACACATCCAGTCGGTCTTTGGTAAATGCTCCTGTAGTGAGGTTGTTCTCTAGATACAAAATACCGGTCAGTTGACCCTGGTTGAGCAATGGCATGCACAAGATCGACTTGGGTTCATATTGGATCACATACTCATCTTGCAAAAAATGCCCTTCTTCGCTGGCATGGGCCAATACCACGCTTTCCCGCGTGCGTGACACATAATGGATGATGGAACGGGGAACCGGCAGCTTTCCTTGTTCTGGTGCCGTATCAATGGGAATCGACTGCAACACCAATGGGGCCTCGGTTTCGATAGAACCTTCGGCCTCGATCACCCACTGTCCTCGCTTTTCCAGAAGCAATAGTCCTTTTTGAGCACCGGCATTTTCGATCACGATGCTCATCAGTTTCTTGAGCAGTTCAGGAAGCATGATTTCGCCAGAAATCGATTGAGCGGCCTTCAAAACAGTATTCAAATCTAAAAACTGATCACTGTCTCCTCCAAACGAACTGGTCAGGGTACTTCCTGCCTTTTTTTCACTCTTTTGAGACGCACGAAAAATCAGATGTCGATATCGGCGTTCGAGGTCCTTCACCTTGGCAGAACTTCCCCACAGTTGATAGCAATGATGCGCTTTCTGCATGTAGTACGAGGCAAATTCATCTTTATTGCGAGCATCCCATATCAATGCGGCCCGCTCATTGGTCAACGCTTCGATCAGTAAATCTTCAGCTTCGTGAGCTTGTTCGATGGCTTGATCATAATACTCCATCGCTTCCATTCCTTTGCCCAAGGCTTTGCAATATTCAGCCTGTACCAGCATCCATTTATGGCGATGGTTGATCGCTGCAAAATCTGTCCAATGTTTCAGCCATTTCTGATTGACCCGAATTTGCTGACTCAAACCCGCCCGTTGGGAAGCCGAAGACTGCTCCCACAGAGCCAGCTTGGCTAAAGAATCATAAAAACGAAACTGCGCAATCTGAAAACCGCCCACTGCATTGTCTTGGTAGTTTCCCGCATGCAGCGCAGTTTCATAAGCATGTTTGTGTTCGCCAAACAAGTACCCCAGTAACAATTTGCTGTTGTACAAGTGAAACAAGACGTTCCGATTCTTGGTCCGCAACATTTGAGGGAGGGCTTGTTTTTCGTTGAAGTGGGTTCCAATCAACCAGCTTGGATTTTCTTGGGATTCAATAAGATTTTCAATCATTTGGCGGTCGATCAAATGACAAAGGATGGCAGGTTCTTGTCGCAATCGTCGTAACACCGCGTGATGCGATGCAATTTCACGTTCCACTTCGTTGAGATCTTTACTGGCGGTCAAAGAATAGCAACTGTACATTTGGATCGCCTTTGCAGCGTATTCCAACGCACCATTTGAAAGTCCTTTTTGATACACTTGCATCAACTCAGGGAGCACTGTGAGCAAAGAAACTTTCCACGGATGCAGAAAACTATAAAATATAAATTCCGTACGGGTTTGCCAGATCTTCCCATTTTGCTCGGCCAACTTGAGGCCCAATTGACCATACTGATAGCCTCGATCAATATCACGTGTTTTGCCTGCTAGCCACATGCCGTAAAACGTATAACCCAGAGCGGATTCCGGAGAATTCCCATGACGAACCGAAAGCTGGACCATATGGAACACCAACAAAGGAGTCAGTTCCTGAGAAGCATAATAGGTTGCTGGAGCGATGCTCGCGAGCAATACCATTTTGGCTCGGGCATCGGGATCGGTCATTGATGGCAAATCATAGAGCTTTTCTGTTGAATATTCGGCTAAGGCACGTTCAACCGCACGGTAGGCCTGCTTCACATGTTTGGAATTGGGAGACTCCGGGAAATCGATATTCAATTGATGCAACACCGAGATGCCCAACCGTATGGCTTCTTTCAAACGGTTTTGAGCTTGCGCGCCTTTGATCTGAAGCTCGTGCGCTTTGATCCGGTCCATCAGACATCGGGATTGCTCTACGATAACTCCGGTCCAATATTGCATGGCGGCTAGGTCCACATTCATGAATGCAGCCTCAGCGGCCCCCGTGGTCAATTCCAACATCAAGGCATAGTGAACCTTCCAGCCATTCTGATCCAGCACCTCCATGCCCACAGTCAGATAGGCAAACGCTTCCGAATACATCCCCATAGCTTTCGCCTTTTTGCCCGCAGTGAGATTGAGCAGGGCGATTTCATGACGCTGCTCCTTGGTTTCAATGCACATCCGACCGTGATTGAGGTGGCGCACGATAGCAAATAGGTTCTCGGTACGCTGATCTTCCGAGGTGTTTTCCAGAATAAATTGGCCAATCGACCAATGGGCTTTGGTTTTGTGTTCCGTGTCCATCAACGAGTAGGCGGCTTGTTGGACCCGTTCATGAAGGAACTTATAAGAAGCACCCGCCTCGCCATCGTCGGAATGTGGCAAGAGCTTGTATGAATCGTCGGTGGGCCACAGCAGACCTTCCAACAAAGCTTCCCATAAGTCATCGGCGGTTTCTGATGGCGAGCGATTGTTTAGGATGGAAAGCAAACTGACATCAAAATGGTTGCCAATGCAGGCAGCAAGTTTGAGAGCTTGTTGGGTCGCTTCGGGGAGCTTTTGGATTTTTGCTGCCATCAACTCCACCACATTGTCAGTGGTTTGAAGATTTTGGATTTCCTCGATATCCCAGTCCCACAACCCCCGTTGTGAATTGAACCGCAACAGCTCTTGATCATAGAGGGATTGAAGAATTTGATTCAGGAAAAATGGATTACCGTAGGTTTTGTCAAAACAAAATTCAGGCAAACCATGAAGCATTTCCGCATCGCACTTCAAGGTGTCAACAATCAATTCGGTGACGTGGATCAATCCCAAAGAATCTAATAGCACTGTTTCCAATCTGGCTTTGGCATTTTGAATGCGCTCAATAACCAGCATCAGGGGATGGACAGAATCCACCTCGTTATCGCGATAGGCACCTACGAGCAACAGGTGTTGTCCTTCCGGATCCCGCATCAAGGCCTCTATCAGTTCTAGAGAAGTCAGATCGGCACTTTGTAGATTGTCCAAGAAAATGCAGAGTGGGTGTTCCTGGGTCGCAAAAATGCTGACGAGTTGTCGGATGGCTCGTTGCAACTGTGGACCGGCTTCGTCAAATGTCAGCTCGTCCCATTCTGGAGGGTTGCCAACCAGCATTTCCAACTCTGGAATGGCCTGAATCAACACAGCCCCATCGGATCCCAACTTCTCTCTAAGTTGAATTTTCCAGCGATCCACTTGTTCTTCTGACTCAGCCAACAACTGTCGGATTAGGATCTGAAAGGCCTCTAAAAACGGAGCATAGGGCATGCTACGTTTGTGAGAATCGAAACTGCCCACAATGAAATGGCCTCGACGCCGAATGACCGGTTTGTGGATTTCATGCACCAAGGCGGATTTACCCACTCCAGAATATCCAGAAACTAACACCAATTCACTGGGACCACTGCTCACTCGATCAAAAGCATCCACCAACATGTCCACTTCTTCTTCGCGGCCATACAATTTTTGAGAAATTTGGAAGTGGTCGGAAAGATCCTGTTGGCCAATTTCGAAATCATTAATGACTCCAGCACTCTGCAATTGGACCAAACACCGTTCGAGGTCGGCTTTTAGACCAAACGAGCTTTGGTAACGCTCTTCAGCAGTTTTGGCCATCATTTTGCTGATGATGGAAGCTAAAACAGGCGAGAGATTGGGAAGTCGTTCTCGAAGAGGAATGGGTTCTTTTGCGATATGGGCATGCACCCATTCCATCGCGTTGTCGGCATGCAATGGCAGTTCCCCCGTTAACATTTCGTAGAAGGTCACACCCAGCGAATAGAGGTCTGTCCGGTAATCGAGCATGCGATTCATTCGTCCGGTTTGCTCGGGAGAAATGTAAGGAAGGGTGCCTTCCAACACATTGGGGTGGAGCACAGACTGTTTCTCTTGGGCCAACTCCGATGAGATCCCGAAATCGATTAATTTGACCTGATCGGTTTGAGCGTTCCACAGGATATTGCCAGGGTTGATATCTTTGTGAATGATATGCTTTTGATGAACTTGCCCCAGAATCTTTGTAATGCGAATCGCCAACCCTAAAAAATCAAGAACCGCCAGGCGTTGGTGTTTGAGATGATTGGCAATCGAATCGCCACCGAAATCTTCCAGAACCATCGCCATCGTCCGTTGATGCTTTTCCAAATCCAAAGCACGGATGATGCTCTCGCTTTGGAATGCGCGAGTGATTTCATATTCGCGACGAAAGCGAGCGAGTTCTTCCGATTTGGGAAATTCCTTTTTGAGGACTTTCAGGACGACCGCTTGTCCGTCTGCCAAGCGTCGTGCTCGAAAGATCAAAGAACCATAGCTTTCGTACAATTTAACGGTGATTTCGTAACCGGGAAGGGGGGTCATGGCCATTCGCGAGGCAAGTGTTGCGTTATATTACATTCGAGTCTAGGCAGAGCATTAACAGGATTTCCCCGTTTGAGCAATCGCTACGGGATCCTTGGCTTGCTCTTGTTTCGTAGTTGTAACGCAAATGCTCAAAACTCCGCAAATTTCTTGATGATTTGTAGGTGGGCAGAATCGTGATTTCTTAAATTCGAAACCGACCGACTAACTGTTGTTGCTTTTCGGAAAGCTGATCAAGGGTGTGGATGGTGTTGACGACGGTTTCGCTAATTTTCGAAAGATGGGTGACCGCCTCAACATTGTGTTCGCTGAGCGAGGTGATGTTGTCCACTCCAACACTGCATTCTTGCAGCCCCATCGCCTGCTCACCAATAGATTGAGAAATGTGGTGCATGGAATCCGAGATGCTTTCCACCTCGTTTAATATTTGATGGATATTGGCACCCACCACGTTCACGGCGTTGGTACCTTCCAATACATCTTGATGGCTCTCCTCAATCAACATTCGGATTTCTTTGGCCGACTGACTGCTCCGTTCCGCAAGCCGCCGGACTTCATCCGCCACAACGGCAAAGCCTTTTCCATGGTCTCCGGCCTTTGCCGCTTCAATGGCTGCGTTGAGGGAAAGAAGGTTGGTTTGCTTGGCGATGGATGTGATGGTTTTCACGATACCGGTGATCTGCTTGCTATTGGTCTCGTTGCGTTGAATCATCTCAATTGCCTGTCTGACCGACCCCACTGCCACATGCGCCACTGTGTTGGTCTCCATCGTTCGTGTGTCGATATCCTGGACCACTTGTGCCATCGATTGCGTGGTGGTGCTCAGTTGACGAATAGTGGAAGACGATTCATTTAATGAAGCCGACTCCTGCTCAATCCGTCCGGCAATATTATGATTTTCATCCGACATCTGAGAAGCAAGCCCGGATAGCTGCTCCGAGGAGCTGCGCAAAACCAATGCGTTTTGTTGAAGGTGCTGAATCATCCCCCCCAGCCGTTCTAAAAACTCGTTAAACCAGTGCGCCAATTCTCCTATTTCATCGCGACTTTTGGTAGACAGTCGTTTGGTAAGATCGCCTTCGCCTTGGGCAATGTCTTCCAGCATTGCCACCATTGCCCGGAGAGCTTGGGTCATCATGCGACTGAAGAAAACCCCGACCATCACACCAAAAACAGCCACTATGAGCATGACTGCGACAATAACCTTTTGTGTGTCTTGAACGATGTGGGTGGTGGCGTTATTGGCATCTTTACCGATTTGGCGAGCTACCGAAACGAGTGGGAGCAAGGCTTGAGTGATTTTCTGCGAGTCCTGTTCCACGATCTGAGACAGTTCCGTATAACTCACCTCGGCATTCAATTCGGCTGTATGCAGGGCGAGAACGATTAGCCCGGCACTGAACAAGGCATCCAAATCGTCCTTCTGGGATGCAGTAATGATTTCTTGTTCACGCAAGGCTTCAATTTGAGGATGCATTGTTTGATAGCGGTCCATATACTGTTGCAAGAAGGTGTTCGCCAATCCATTGTCTCTCGAATTCAAGTACTCTTGCATGAGCTTTTCCAAGTCAGACACCATTAGCAACAATGCTTGTGTGGAACGGGTGGTAGGAAACAGTTCGTTGAAGATCGATTCCAACAGATCCCCTGCGAGCACGGGGTTTTCTCCCGCTTGTGACATCATGTTGGTGACGTTGTTCACGAAATCCACAAGCACTGTTTCTTGGGTTTTGGACAATTCTTCAAAGGATTGACGGACCTTTTTTCTCAAGGTCACAAATTCTTCGAGACGTTCTTTTCGCTTGAGGGTGGATTCTAATTCGGAAAGGCGGGCGAACGTCAAATCTTGAGCATGTTCCACAAAGGTTTGTTTCTGGCTCAGAATTCCGGCTAAGTCGCTGCTGATGTTTTCTTCAGCTAACAGTTCCATCAATGCCTGGTGGCTTTGATCGAAGCTTTGGCTGACTTCCTGAAGCAATTGTTCTTGCTGACGTGCACGTTCGATTTGACGACTGGCCCGCACTGCTTCAGTGATTTTGGTGATTTGTAGAATGCCTGCGGCTAAGTTATTCGTCAGTTGTGCGGCAGGAGCAGCGAGATCGGTCACTCGTTTGGTGGTCTGTTCGATTTGAAGCACATAGTAAACTCCGGTTCCTCCTAAGGCTGCACTGAGCAAAATCATTATTCCAAAACTGATCAAGAGTTTGATTTTCAGAGATATCCCCTTTTTCCAACGCATGCTGCCTCTCACAACGAAGATGAACCAAATCGTTTTTATTCTAATGAAATGCGGACTGTTCCCCCAATTTTACTTGGAAATGATTACCTATCTTGTCGAAGATTTTTTTGTATCATTACAATGGCAGCCTACACATAAACTTCAATGATTGGATACAGTTAGAACTCTAGTCTATGTTTTTGTTAGGATTGATTGCATGAAAGGATGAGAAACTTTTTATTAAATTGTTTATAATTTATTTTTTTATCCATCTTTTTCCATCGAGAGGCTTATGAAGTTTTGGTTACCGTGGATCTTTGTGATTTTCATTTTGGTGTTTCCTTTCTGCTTGGCGATGGCTGCGGGGTTCTTGTGGTTGTGGGATCAACAATTGTTGTATCAATGGCTTGGACTCGCTGCCATCATGGGGTTCCAGGGTTGGGTTCTGATGAAAATGCTTCAGCGGCGGAAAATGGGGCCGATCAAAAAAGCAACACAACCTTCTGAAATGTGGACGGCGGAAGGTAAAGGCGCTTGGGCGAAAGTCGAGAAAATTGCAGAAGGGATCCGCCTGGAAGACATCGATTTGGAAAACAAAGAAAATTGGTGGGTGTTGCTCAAAGAGGTGATGGAAACGGTCGCCAACCATTTCCATGCCAAATCCGACAACGCGGTTTGGGAAATGCCCGTTCCATATCTGTTGAAAGTGATCGAATTGGCTGCCCAAGACTTACGTCAGCTCGCTGTAAAAACCATACCGGGCAGTCATATTTGGACGATCAACGACTATCTTCGCGGCCAACGCTTGGCTGCTTTTGGCCAGAATTTATATGATGTGTATCGTGTCGCCTCAGTCGCTGTGAATCCTACCGGTGCCTTGCTTCGGGAACTGAAAGGACTGGCCACTGATAAGGTGGTGGAAGCCTCTTCTGGGGAAATAAAACGGTGGCTGCTACAAGAGTATGTCCGCAAGATCGGCTTCTATTCAATCGAGTTGTACAGTGGGACGGTGGTGTTAGAAGAGGAGGTGTTCGAACAACACACCACCAAGGCGTCTTCAAAAGCCCATGAGGTCTCGCAAAAACGAGACACCCAATTGAACGAAGAACCATTGCGGATTTTAGTTTTGGGCCAGGTCAAAGCCGGGAAATCCAGTTTGATCAACGCTCTATTTGGAGAGATGAAAGCGTTAGTCGATGTGGTGCCTCAAACCAGCAAAGTAGAACCTTACCTCTTGGAAATCGATGGTTTGGAACGAGCAATCATTCTTGACACGGCAGGGTACGAAGACACCGACAACCCAGAACAACCTTTGAAGGAAGCGAAAGAAGAAGTTGAACGGTCCGATTTGATCATCATGGTCTGCTCTTCGAAAACAGCCGCTCGTCAGTCGGATCGCAGGTTGTTGGATGCGCTGAGGAAGTTCTTTCAGGAAGTCAATCGAGAATTTCCTCCATTGCTGATTGCCTTATCTCACATCGATCATTTGCGCCCCTTCCGAGAGTGGGACCCGCCTTATAACGTGGCGGAGCCTACCGGATTGAAAGAAAAAAACATTCGGAATGCCATGGAAGTGGTGGCTCAAGACTTGGATTTAGACCTCAATCAGGTGGTACCGGTGAACCTCAAGTTGGATCGTTTATATAATCTGGAAGACGGATTGGTTCCCGCCATCTTGAATCATTTTGATGACTCGAAGCGTTTCAAATACCTACGCTGCCTCAAAGATTTTCAAGATGAGGAGTATTGGGAACGACTATGGGAACAAGCCCAAGTTTCGGGAAAGTTGATCGTAAAAACAGGGTTTCGTTTGGCCAATCAAGCCAGCAAAAAGCTAGACAAAGTGAGCAAGCAGTGGCTGGAATGAGATCGCACTTAAATCGCGCTTCAACAGAGTTGAAGTGCAATTCCAAAGGAGGCTCCTCTCAAAGGAAGCTACTTGAGCTGCTGTTGTACCTTGTTCCATAACTCACAACTGCCCAACTGACAGGCATTTTGAAGATCGGCCAGAGCTTGATGTGTTTTCTGAAGCTTGAGTAGGGAAAGCCCCCGGTTGGTGAAGTAGCGAGCATTGTAAGGGCGCAATTGTAATGCCATGGAGTAGTCTTCAACGGCTTGGGAGTAACGTTGATTGGAATGATGAATGATGCCTCGGTTGTTGTAAGCTTCAGGTTCCTGTGGATCGATTTCAATAGCACGGTTGTAAGCTTGAAGGGCCAAGTCGATCTGAGCTTGCTTTCGATAAACGAGGCCTTTTGTGATATACGCCCCGGCATACTCGGGATTCAGCTGTAGCGCTTGATCCACATCGGCTAAGGCTTTGTCATATTTTTCCATAAACTGGTAAGCGATAGCGCGATTGTTATAAACTTCAGCGAAATCGGGTTCGAGGGCTAGGGCTTTATTGAAGTCGTCGATGGCTTTTTCGTAGCGTTTTTGCCGGTAGGAACTGATGCCTCGATTCATATAGGCCTCGGCGCTGGGTCGTGCTTGCAATTCGTCGTCAAAGATCTGATACGCTTTATGGTTTTGATTGTGTTTGAGGTAATGATTTCCTAAATTGTTGTAAGCCATCCATGCTTTGGGGTTTTGAGTCAACAGGTGTTCGTAAAAATGAACCGGGTCTTGGTATGTTTGAGCTTGGTTCCATGTGAGCCATATGAGGGGGAGCGAGACCAAAACAGGAGCCCATCGGGGCAAGCGGTCGCTTGCCTGCACTAAACCATTGGCCAACAGTGCCATGATCAGAAAACCAGGAAGATGCACCCAATGATCGCTGACATAGGAAAATTGATGCCACGAGTTTTCAAAGATCCCGATGACAGGAAAGAGTAAAATGAGGAATCCGGCCGAAGCGAAAATCAGTCCTCGTCCCCATCGATGAGACCCCCAATATAAGAATCCAAGGACGACCCCCCAACTCAACCAAGGGAGGTATTGACTCCACTGCGAAATGTCCATTGCCCACTGCGGGTAGTTGAACATCAGGGGGTAGGGCATTAAAAACTTTTGTAAATAAAATAAAGGAACGTGAGCCACCAGCAAAACGCGTTCCGGAATGGCCAAAATCGAATCCACCTCGGAAACTCCAAAAGACTGATCTTCAAACCAAATCCGAGCTAAACCAGCAATCAAAGACATGGCGAAAAACGGAATCAATCGTACCCAGTCTGAGGATTTCAACGCAATCCTCATCCACCAATGACCGAGCAACAAAAGGATGGGCAGCATGATCACCGACGTTTTGCTGAGCAATGCTGCGGCAAATGCCAATAGTGACACTGCATACCATCGATTCTCTTGTTTGCGGATGAAATGCAGATAGCTCCATAGTGCAATCAAGAAAAACAATCCTGCTAACAGGTTTTTTCGTTGGGCAACCCACACCACCGATTGCACGTAGACGGGATGAACGGCGAGCAAGAGTCCGGCTAGCCACGCACCACGCAGTTTGAAATGCCTCATTCCTAACCACAATAAAATTGCACTAGTGGCATGTAACAGGATATTGACCCCATGCATGACTGACAGATTTGCTCCAAACAATTGGCGTTCAATCCAAAATGAAGATCGAGTGACGGGGAGGTAAGGCCAAACCCCATTGTTTTCCAAAGGATTGAACCAAATTCTTAGAAGGCCGTCGCGGGCTGTCATGATAGGATCTTCTATGACAAATTTGAGGTCATCTATGATGAGTCCTGCACTCCAAGCGGGGAAATAGGCTAGCGCGGTGACCAACAGTAAAACGCCCCCATATAAATACTCGGACGACCGGTTAGAAAGCCCATCGGAGGGTTGAGTCGTTGGGGGAGACTGTTTTACAGCGGTAGGATTCTTGGTTTTTTTGCGGGAAGCTTTCATAATGTGTTCTCACCTGAAGAGACTGTAATGAACTGTAGCGGTGTGTAATTCATTTCAGCATTCGTATCAATTAGTCTAATGCAGCCAGGACCCTTTTCGATGGCTTACTCTCCTCAGTTTAAAGGTTAAAATGCAACAGAAATTTGCCCTAGTTTTGCTAATGTTT
Source organism: SAR324 cluster bacterium (assembly GCA_028281495.1). GTDB lineage: Bacteria > SAR324 > SAR324 > SAR324 > NAC60-12 > JANQJU01. Next base: position 305,342 of record JANQJU010000089.1, on the reverse strand, counting down.
GTGTGGGGGCTTTCAGCGTGGGCTGCCTCAACTACTCCCCCTGAGTTCAATACTGACTCCGCCAATGTGCCGGAACAATTTAAGGACTACCCCATCCTCACTTCCGCTCAGATTCAGGCGATATTTGCCGAGTCTGACGCGGCCCATGGAGCGGATATCATATTGGACCGTGTGATGTTCGACCAAAACCAACTGCTGTTTGTTTTGTTAAATATGGATAGCCAGGTGGATACGCTGCACTTGAGCAATTGTGTGATTGTGGATGGAATCAGTTTTGATGCAGTGCCTCATGCCAAATTTTCCGATAAAATCGATCTTTTTCCTGAAGAGAGGTCGGACCGCATCAATCAAATCATCCAAGAAAAAATTCCCAAAGCGTTAACTGAGTTCGATCATGGTTTGGTCATCAATAACTGTCATATCTTTTCGAAAAAGGAAGGATTCATCAACCGAACACAAAATGCAATTGCCGCTGAAGATGTCAGATTCAACTACCCCATCACGATCAAAGATTCGACATTTCATGGCGATTTTTTACTTCATGATGTGATTGTTGCCGATAGTTTTTTCCTACAAGGGAACACGTTCATGGGAAAAGTGGATTTTAACCGGTTGTATGGCACTTGGATCGAATTGATCAGAAATACTTACCAGGGGAGTGTTGCCATAAACTCCAGCTTGATTAAAAACTTTACGATCTTGAACTCGGCGTTTGATACCGATGTTTCAATCATAAACTCGTTTTTCTCAGAATCTCGGATTCGAGACAATCAGTTCAACCAATTCACTAGTTTCAATAGCAGCCGGTACTTGAACTTCCTGGACATTTCAGGGTCGTCTTTTCAAAACTTTCTGGATTTCCGAGGATGCCTGGTTGAGCGACTTATTTACAATAATAAAAATCGTCCAGTTCAGAATAAGGCGTCGATTGATTTTCGAGGGTGCCGGTTTGGCGAATTGTTCATCAACGATGTTTCGTTTATAGAACAAGTTGATTTTTCTGAGGCAGAGTTTGGACGCAAAGTATGGACCCCGGAATTTCTCAAGGGTTTCAAACTCATACCTGCCGACCCAATGAGCAATATGTCTTCGAAACACCCTGATTCGGATGAGTCAGATGCCCCCGACGCCGTTTTGAAGAATGACCTTTCCGCATCTGTTTTCCAGACTCATTTTGTTGCGATCCGGTTTGCAGCGGAAGTTTTGTTTCTCAGAAGCCGGTTCTATCAAAATGTCGCCTTTGAACAGGTCAATGCGGGAAAACGCGTGGATTTCCAACAGGCGGTGTTTGAATCCGCTAAGACTTCTCACGATCACCCTCCTTTGGTTTTCTCTTATTTTCGATTCAGAGAATTGCAGCTCAGTTGGTCTCAAGTCAGCAATAAAGATCAATGGATATCAGACGAGCATCAAGCTTGGCGAGAACTGCATCAAATGCAACCCGTGTCAACGGTCTTTGGCGAATTGTCGACAAACTTTAGAAACATTGGAGAGATTGCAGCAGCCGATGCCGTCACCTTTTATCAAAAAGAGGCTGAATTCGGACAAGAATGGAAAAAGTTTAAAGACTCCGGATGGGACTACGTGAGCACTCAATACTCTAAAGCGTTGAGCACGTTTTTCACTTTCGCGTTTCACGGAATTCCTAGCGGATATGGAACTCAGTTGGGGCGATTCGTTTTATTCATTCTCGGCTTCAATCTGATCTTCTGCATCGTCTATTTTAAAATGGGGACGTTGTATGAGTTGTCGGAGGCGAGCAATACCACCTTTTCCATGAATTTTTTCAACTTGCCTTCCCAACATATATTAAAAGATACAGGCTCTGATTATAGAAAGGTCCGGGACCGAATCGAAAACACCAACCAACAGTTCCAGCGTATCGACTCCCTCTTTCCGAGTATCTTCCTATTTTGGAATTATTATCGGTTTGGGTTACAGTTGACCTTCAAGTATAGCAGCCGACAACTCTTTCTGTATGATGAGCACAATAAAGGAATCTTCATTTGGATCATGCGGATTCAATGGTTGTTTGGCTATTGGCTGCTGCTTTTGCTCGTTGAAGTCGTATCCAAAAAAATTCCAGCAGGGAGCTTCTTGGTAGGAACTCTGGGGGGAGCCTAAAATCGCGGAAAACACGAAATGATAGCTACTCGTTTTGGTTTTCCAAGGTTTTATCCGCCTCTTGTGTCGCTGCTTGCCTCCATTTAGGCAAAGGGAACCAAAATTAGATGGAAACAATAGGTCGAACAGAAAAGTTACCTAAAAAATGCAAATTGAATATAAATTGACTAAATTGAGAATCGGAAAGTGTCGCTTGAAAGTATTGAAATTGAAATAAAAGAATTAGAAAAAAGAAAGCTTGAAATTGAGATATCCACGCTGGAAAAACCGCTTTATCTCCGAGCTTCATTTTATGCTGTAATTGGGCCAACGCTTCTTGCTGTTGTAACACTATTCATAGGCTTTTTTACCGGTCTATTTGACGCTAAGAATGAAAAACTTCAAAATGAGAGAGCATTGTTAAAAATAGAAGAAACTAAGCTCAAGTTTGATATAAATATACTGGAAAAAAAGCTCAATGATGAGAAAATTTTATTCACAAAGGAAAAAAATAGAATACAAAATGAACTGTCTAAAGGTCAAAAAATACTCGAAGAAGAAAGAAAAAAAATCCATATAAAAATAGAAGAAACTTTAAAAAGTGAGAAGATTCGCTTAGCCAGTGAAAAACAAAACATGATTGAATCTTTTAATGCTGAAAAAGAAGCTTTGCAAAGTGAACTTGAGCCTCTCAGAGAAGAAGTCGGCAGATTAAAAGAAGCAATAGATAAAAAAAATCAAGAATTATCCGGCTTATTGGATGAACTCAAAAACAAAGAGATCAATACATTATTTGAACAGGTTGCCAATGATGCAACCCTAACCCCTCATAATGATTCCTTGAACACATTAATTAAAAAGTTAAAAAAAGATACTGACTCTGTCAAATTGATTATGAATTTGACCGAAAAATCCAAGAACTATCTATTAAAAGCTCATATCTACTATGCTATCTATCAAGCGACAAAAGCCAATATATGGTTAAATCGATTATTTGAGCACCTTCAAAAAACTGTAGTTGAAGGTGATGACAATAGATATGACGTATTAGGTTATGGGTACTGGACCGAAAGCGAGGAAATCATTGTAACACGCTTTATTATTAGAATATCAAACAAGCTATCAAACAAAACTCTTGGAAGGGCTTTAAGTTTCTTTCATCTAGCGGAGCTAAAACCAGCCAAGGCACGAGACAATTTTACAGCTCAAGAAAAATTAAAATTGATATCTTTGGGCAAAAGAGTTGCTCTTAATAGAGATCTACACCCTGCTCATAGATACTCTTCCATAATCCTGTTAAGCTATTTCTTGCCTGAAGCATATCCAGTAATTATTGCGAGTATTCTTACAAGTGAAAAAGAAAGTATATACGCGAAAACCTCTATCAAACAAAAAGTTAATGAAGTCATTAAAGGCACTTGGAAGAGGTACAGTTTTTTGAATGATACTTTAAATCAAGTACAATTCTCAAATGATCTGGATCATGGTCTATTTTCATTCATAGAGAAAGATTTTTATCAGCGGTGGAGAGGTTTAATATACAACAAAAACCTCAGCGTTCTTAATCAATATATTAAATAGCAAATACAAAATGTTTTTTACCTTTTTGCAGTTTCTGATGAAATAGAAGACCCCCTGAAGGGTTGTGCATCGTAGCTTTGCTTCGGAACGACGAATCTTCTTAGGAGAACCAATGTCTCAACATTTTATTATTAACCTAGTTCAGTGGGATGTATTCCAGGGGCAATGGGAAGAGTATAAAGATCCAGACGAAGCATTAGAGGAATCCGAATCATACTATCTTGATGATGACCATTATTCGGCATCGTGTTGGTTTGGAGCAATTTACGAATTCCTTAAAGCCGCCAAAACCAATTCAGGAATCACAATTCGAATCGGTTAAGCTGTGATATTTACCACTTGGGGTTAGAAACTGATGATCAGTCAGCAGTGTTAAATGGTTTCTTCCTCTTTAGCAATTGAGCTGAAAAGCCCGTACAAAGAAGTTAGCTTTTTGAGATATGATAAAAACTGGACTATTCGACTTAGATGACACGCTTGTCGATCACAATTCGGCAATAGAAAAGGCTTCCAGTTGGCTGCTAAAAGCAGTCCAACCGGCTGTGACAGAGACCGAGCGTGTGTTCTTTACTCACAGATTGATCATCACAGCAGAAGAAGCAGGTTCTTCAAAACCTCATCAACAAATTTTTGCCTATGCCTGTACGAAGTTAGGAATAGAGGCTGCTGAAACCATGTATGTGGGGGATCTACTAGACCTCGATGCAATTGCTTCGAGAGATGCAGGGTTGATTGGTGTTTGGCTCAATCGTGTGGGTTCTCAGCCAAAAGATTGCCCTTCCGACATCAGACAGATCAATACCCTTACGGAACTGAGTTATTTACTTTAAATTCATCAGGCAAATGAGTGAAAAGCACCATTTAAGAAATGAATACATATCCCGCATAAATCATGTCATCGATTATATCGAAGTACACATAGATCAGGAGCTATCTCTGAAGGAGCTAGCCAAGGTCGCCAATTTTTCCCCCTATCATTTTCATAGAATTTTTCGTGCGATAACGGGGGAAACATTGAATCAGTGTGTTCAACGACTTCGTCTTGAAAAGGCAACTCATCAATTGATCAATAATCCAAAAAAAACGATCACGGAAATTGCTCTGGATTGTGGATTTTCGGGACCCACCACATTTGCGCGTTTGTTCAAAAAATCATTCAAAATAAGCGCTAGTGAATGGCGCTCAAAAGCCACCCCTGAAAATAGCAAGAATGGTGAAGTGAATAGCAAGAATGGTAAAGCGAAGCGCAAGGATGGTAAAGATTTCACGCGTACTCCAGATTATTCTTTGGATGTCACTTGGCAAGTGAGTCCAGAAACCAATAATCAAATATGGAGTATGCAAATGAAAAACAACCAACCTATTCAAGTCGAAGTTAAAGATATGCCCGAAATCCATGTGGCTTATTTACGCTACGTCGGTCCTTATGAGCAAATGGATGAAGAACGGTTTGGAAGCTATCTTGAAGAATTGTTCAAATGGGCAGCAGCACGAGATATCAAAACCTGTGAAACCCAAGTATTAGGCGTGTTCCACGATGTCGAGACCATTACCGATGCGGATAAACAACGTACGAGTGTGTGCATTACGGTCCCAGAAAACACTCCGGTCGACGGTAAAGTCGGAAAAATGACGATCCCCGCCGGTAAGTATGCCTTTGCGCGATTTCAAATCACTGCGGACCAGTTTGAAGACGCCTGGGACCTAGTGATGAGGGAATGGCTCCCTGAAAGTGGTTATCAACCTGCCGACAGTTTCATGTACGACCTCTGGCATAATGATCCTAGAACGCATCCCGACAAATTACACATTTTGGACATTTGTTTGCCTATCAAACCATTATAAAAGGGAAGCTATCGTTCTCTTACAAAGTGCTCAACCGGACGCTTACCAGCGCCGGTTGGTTCCTCGTTAGAACTTCAAATGTGTTTACTCATCCGAAAAACTTCTTGAGAAAGCAGACTATGCCATATGATTTATTGAAATCGTCATCGTTTAAATATGCTTGTTCAGCATTTTGTTTAGAACAAAATAACAAACCCATATTTGGAAGGAATTATGACTTCGATGTAGGCGAAGGGTTGGTCTTTGTCAACAAACGATCAGTCTCAAAAGTGGCCATTGATGAACCTCACCCAGTCCGTTGGACATCAAAATATGGCAGCGTCACATTCAATCAAATGGGAAGAGAGTTCCCTATGGGTGGAATGAATGAAGCTGGATTAGTGGTAGAATCTTTGACTCTGCAAGAGGAGACAACCTATCCAATTCCTGATTCACGCCCATCGATCTTCAACTTACAATGGATTCAATACCAATTGGATAGTCATGGCACCACGGCTGAAGTGATTGCCAGTGACGCCTTTCTCAGGATTAGCCAAGAGGCTCCGGTCAAGTTGCACTACTTTGTATGTGATCGCTCGGGGGAGTGTGCCAGTATCGAATTTATTGATGGGACAATGGTTTGTCATACAAAAGGAAGCTTGCCGATTAAGGCATTAACCAACAGCACCTACGTCCAGTCGGTACAAACCTTAAACGACCCTGAAAAGTTTACTATCCCTTCCTTGCCCCCCGATGACGCTAGTTCGCTGAGCCGGTTTTACCGAATTGCAAAAGGGTTAGATAATCCTCATCTGGAACAAAATGCAGAGATTGATTCTGCATTTGATCTTTTGGCCAAGGTCGCCCAAGGAGATTATACAAAATGGAGTATTGTGTACGATGTTCTGTCACACCGGATTTTTTTTCATACTCTTCGAAACCCAGATGTTCGAGAGATAGATATGGAATCGTTCGATTATTCAAGCAACAGTCCTGTACAGCTACTTGATATGAATGCCTGTTTTTCAGGAAATGTTAGCAATCAATTTGAAAAATATACTCGCCAGATTAACCGCGATTTCTTAGGAAGGGTTTTCAGACAAATTGATTTTTTAGCGAATACGCCGGATCAAATGATCGATGAAGTCGCCAACTACCCTGAAAGCACAGTTCCCTGTGGGATCAAATAAGGACACCGCAGCACCAAATACCAGAGGAAGGCTTGATGATATTGAAGTATGCTGGGTTTTGGCGTCGACTAGGGGCCGCCCTAATAGATGTCTTCATTTTTATTCCTTTATACCCATCCTTATTTAGTGGATGCACCCATTGGAAAACTCTTTTCCTGGAAAGCTTAGGAACTGGATTATTATATACTTTTTATGTGGTTTACTGTCACGGAAGATGGGGGCAAACTTTAGGTAAAAAGATAACAAGAATTCGAGTTACTAAGTTAGACGGCACCCGCATCAACTGGAGAATTGCTTTCCTAAGGTATTTTGTAGATTTTGCTTTCACTATCCTTTCTTTTGTTGTCAGTACAGCTACTTTTTTATCAATTACCGACTTCAACTCCGTCGTCTGCGGAGTACAACCCGACATAGGGTATGTTGACCTAGTTAGCCTGGCGTGGATCATCTGGATATGCAGTGATCTGGCAGTATTATTGTTTAATAAAAAAAAGAGGGCTATCCATGATTTTATCGCCCATACTGTGGTAATTCATGCCCATGTTCCAAAAGATAGTTCGATTCCAAGCAATGCTGGTACACATCCAATACTAGGCAGCATCTTTGTATTATTTGTGGGGTTATTTTTTGGACTAATTATTTGGGGTCAAGGAGAGAGTTTATACAATACAACAGATTTTGAAGTGGAAACAACCATTCCACAGGAAATAGAAATAGGTCAGGTTTTCAGTATGGATTTTGTTTTCAAAAATAACACAAATGAGCCAATAGAAATTGAAGAGATCGAATTTGATTCAAGTTTTTTTTACATGTTTTCCTTCCAAAATGTTGTTCCAACTCCAATCGAATCAGATGAATTATTCCAATTTCGATATTGGATTTTTGATCAGCAGCTATTACCTGAAGAAACAAAAAAAATCACTTTTTCCTTTCATCCGATTCGAACAGGAATTTTCACGGGGAATATCGAACTGTGCTCATCCGATTTAGAATGTGTGGGCATCAATCTTGTTATTCAAGTACATAACGAAGTGATAGAGAACCCCTGAGTCTATTCAAAAAGCAGGGGCCGATTATTTGTTGAAGTTGAACGCCAATCATCCCAAAATTTAAAGCATAAAGCCCCCTGAAGCATCGAGAATTTGACCTGTCACCCAACCAGCCTCATCACTTGCCAACAAAAGTACAGATCGAGCAATATCAACTGGTTTTCCTAAACGCTGTAGAGGTGTCATAGAAACCATCATTTCTCCCATTTGATCAATAAAAGGCTCAGCCATGTCCGTTTTGGTCATTCCTGGTGCCACCACATTCACTCTTATTTCTAAAGGTCCAAGTTCAGTAGCTAAATTTCGGGTCAAATGATCGAGTGCTGCTTTACTACACGTGTAGGGCAGCATTCCAGACTTAACAGTCCTCGCTCCAATTGTAGAGATGTTGATTACAGTTCCCTTAGTTTTGCCAAGGTGTGGAATCGCTTCTCGTATAAGGGAAGCAGGGGCTACTAAGTTTGTTAAATAGGCTTGTATAAAGTCTTCATCTGATGATTCCTTTAAGGGAGCAATAGTAGGCCCTAACGCAGCATTATTGACCAGCACATCAATTTGTCCGTAACGATCAATCGCTGTTTGAATAATCTTTTTTCGATCCTCTGCTTTCGCTACATCCGTTTGAATAAAACTGACTTGTTCTGGAAAACCTTGGCTGAGTTCTTTTAAGGGGCCTTCTCGTCTCCCCGTTATCAGAACTTTTGCACTTTTCTTCGCAAACGTTTCAGTAATCGCTCGGCCAATTCCGGTTCCTCCTCCTGTCACAATCACAACCTTGTTATTGAAATCACTCATATTTATCTCCTTTTGTTGGGAAACAATACTGAACTTGATTTATCATCAAACAAACTTAATAAGTTCCTCCGGCTTTGGATGCTCAGCAGACCGCTCAAACCACATCGCTTAACCCACGTGGATATTCCCTTGAACCGACTGAATGGTTTTACTTTGGGAGTCGGCTTCGATTTGACCGCTAAATTGAGTGAAGACACCACGGACCTTGAACATCGCCAAATGCGGCACTGAAAAATGAACCTGAGAATGTACAGGGTCGATTTGGTAGTTTTCTGCAAAAGCGGGCTGCATGAAGAGCAAGGAACTCACACCAACTAACAATAATTTTTTCCACATAATGATCTCTTTGAGCTGAGGTTTGAATATTAAAGGATTGAAGAAACTGCTTGCAGTATAAAGTGGATTTTCATAATTAAAAAATATATTATTTTAATATAAATCATTAGAAATATTTATGTTTGGAGGAATTGCATGACCTATGATCAGCTTAAGATACTGGATAAAATTGTCGAAACTGGCAGCTTCATGGCTGCGGCGGAAGCCTTGTATCGCACCCAGCCTGCTGTCAGCATCGCCATGAAAAAGCTGGAGGAAGAGTTTGGTTTGAACATCTTTGACAGAGAACAATACCGGGCCACGTTGACTCCAGAAGGGCATAGGCTTTATCAAAAAGCTAAGACTGTTTTATATCATTCGGAGGCCTTGGAAATATTGGGCAAGCAACTGGCAATGGGGAATGAAATCGAGATTAAGATTTCAATCGATATTGTCTGTCCATTGCCCCTCATCTTAGGAATCCTACGCCAGTTCCAAGATAGGCACCCGCTGACAAAGATCAATTTAATGGCAGAATCGATGGGGGGGACCTTTGAACGATTGATGGAGGGTAATGCCGATTTAGCCATCTTGCCTTGGTTGCCCCACCTCGAAAAAATAGAAACGATTGATTTTACGTGCATCAACGGCGGCCCGGTGGCCGCACCAAATTTTCCTCCAGCGAGAATCAAGCGCCAACTATCCACAGAAGAAATGAAGGAGTTTGTCCAAGTGGTGGTCCGGGATAGTAGCCGCAACTCAGAAAAGTTAACGCGTTCCGTGATCGAAGGAGGACGTCAATGCAGTGTCTCTGATTTTTTTACCAAGAAACAAATTATACTCGCGGAGATGGGCTGGGGAGGATTGCCGTATCATCTGATCGAAGACGAATTACAAAACGGCGCTTTGGTTACTCTGGATGTTCAAAACCTGAAGGCCTGGGAAGGGAAAATCAAGGTGGCCCGACGCACCGATAAACCCATGGGCCCTGTAGTCATGCAATTGTGGGAACAGTTTCAGCACCACGCGAGTCGGTAATCTCTGCTGCGGAAAGGCGGCTTATCTCTCAGTTGTTATAACATTGTGATTTTGTTGTTTTTAAGTTGTGAATATAATATAAATAACTCAGGTTAATGATCGTTGCTTTGAAATTGAGCACCTCTATAAATCTCTTAGGGAATAGTTTACAAAAAAAATAACCCTATCTAAATCAGATCGCAACAATGCAGAATTATTGCTTTTCTAACAAACAAATTATATTATTAACTACCCAAAGCAGGGGCAATTAGGAATATAATGTCTCCCAAGTGCTAGCGAACAAATTGCTCAAGATTTAGACCACTTTCTTCAACATGTCACCTTTCGATATGTCGATAGCAAAGATGGCTGATCAATAGATTGTTCACTAAGAAAGGGAACCACACAATGGATTCAATTGAAAAACCGGCTGAATCAACCCCGGATCAAATAACAGATTCAGTACGTATCGTAGGTATTGGAGCATCGGCAGGAGGGTTGGAAGCCCTACAGAGTTTCATCAAATCGTTACCCTCTCATCTCGAAGTCGCGGTTGTCATTGCTCAACACTTGGACCCTCATCGCGACACGCTACTCACTAGCCTCTTGGCCCGATGCACTTCCTTAAAAGTGAGCGAAATAATCGACAATCAACCGATTCAAGCCAATCACATTTATATTACCCCTCCGAATAAACACATTTCAATCAATGGCCAAACGTTTCAGCTTACCACGACCACACAGGTACCCAGCCCCAAACCCTCAGTGGACGTTTTTTTTCACTCTTTAGCAACTTCAGAAAAGGACCGGGCTATTGGAATCATCTTATCGGGAACTGGATCAGACGGAGCACATGGAGTGAGAGCGATCAAATCCGAAGAGGGGTTTGTCATGGTTCAGGAGGAAATTACCGCCAAATATAATGGGATGCCCCGAGCCGCAATCAATACCGGTTGCGTCGATATGATTTTACCACCCGAACGGATGTGGTCCGAACTATCGTTTTTCTTGAGCAAAGATCGAAAACGATCAGACAATGTTTCCGATACGATTCCTTCCCACTTAGAGCAGGTTTTTGCGTTACTCCATCAGCGCACCAATCACGATTTTTCAGAGTATCGGGAAGCGACTTTAATGCGGCGTATTGAACGTCGCTGTTTGGCCACGAAGCAAGGTACCTTAGAAAAATACCTTTCTTATCTCGAATTGAACCCTCAGGAACTCGATCAGCTATTCAACGAGATTTTGATCTCAGTGACATCATTTTTTCGTGACAATGAAGCGTTTGATGCTTTGTCGCAGGTTATGCAAGAAATACTGGATAAGAAAACACCCGGCGACGATATTCGTATCTGGGTTCCCGGCTGTGCAACAGGAGAAGAAGCCTATTCTATTGCGATTCTCTTATCAAAAATTCTGGAGAAACGAATTTACCAATTCAACATTCAAATCTTTGCAACGGATTTGGATGAAACGTGTATTTCCACCGCTCGCAAAGGTTCCTATTCCGTGACTTCAGTCAATGATGTGGAGCAGCCTGTCTTGGATTCGTATTTCTCGAAAAACAATTCCATTCTTCAATTGCACAAGTTTATTCGTGATATGGTGGTGTTTACCAAGCATGATTTGATCAAAGACCCTCCGTTTCTCAAACTCGATTTAGTCAGTTGTCGGAATTTACTGATCTACATGAAGCCTGAATTGCAGCAGCCTGTCTTTGCCATGTTTCATTATTCGCTGCAAACGCAGGGATATTTGTTTTTGGGTAAATCCGAAGCGATTGGTCAAGCAGCAGATCTTTTCACCACGATTGACTCGTCTAACAAAATTTATAAACGCCGTCCTGGAAGCACATCTCCAACCATAAAGGTGCGCTTTCCCAATCGCTACATTCCTACTATCAAACGAAAAGCATCGCCCAAGAAGAGTTATTCCGTCGCGGAAACGATTCAGTCCGAGCTGATCAAACGCTATGCCCCCTTGGCAGTTTTAGTAACAGAGGAGGGGGAAATCCTGCATTACCAAGGCAATTTCACCGGCTACTTTGAGCATGACTCTGGTCAGATCGAAACCAATCTGTTGCGCTTATTGTGTAAAGAACTGCGCATCGAAATCCAAACGCTTTTAAGAAGAAGTATCAAAACGGAAGCCGAGTGCTATAGCCCCAGTGTGAAGTTGGTTGTGAACGGAAAGCCAATGATGATGGTGATCTCGGTTGTGCCCATGCTGATACACGAAGAACAGACCGGAAATTTTTTAGTGTGCTTAGAAGAAAAAGAGGTTTTTTCTAAGGAACCGACTTTTACTCAAGAAGCTACTCCTGGTGAGAATGCCCGCATCATCGAACTCGAACAAGAATTGACAGCGACTCGCGAGCATCTTCAAACCGTGATGGAGGAGCTTCAAACTTATAACGAAGAGTTGCAATCGACCAATGAAGAGTTGCAATCGACCAATGAAGAGTTGCAGTCCACCAATGAAGAACTCGAAACCTCCAGTGAAGAGTTGCAATCGACCAATGAAGAATTGATCACCGTTAATGAGGAGTTGAATGCACTTTCAACCGAATTGTCACGGGCCAACTTAGATTTGATCAATATGCAAAACAGTATTGGCTTTCCTTTAATTGTTTTAGACCAAGATTTCCGGATTATTCGCTTCACTTCATCAGCGGTCAAAATTTTTGATTTGTCTCCGGGGCATGAAGGTCAAGTATTGACCTCAATACCCAGTCACTATCCATTCCCAGAGATGCGGACCTGGCTCAAACAGGTGTTAGCCCACAATGAACCTTTAGAACAGCAAGTGAAACTGTCAGATGCCATCTATCGATTACACATTTTACCTTACTTCTCGGAAAAGAATGAGGTGACTGGGTTATTGCTTCTCTTTCTCGACGAAACTGAAATATTGGCTGTCCAGGAAGCCTTAGCGATCCGTAACCAAGAGCTACAAGAAGCAAAGTCATTTGCCGAATCGGCCAATCAGGCCAAAAGTCATTTTTTGTCGACGATCAGCCATGAGATTCGCACACCGCTCAATATTGTTCTGGGGATGTCACAAATTCTTTATGAAGAGTTGGAAGGGGAAGATCAGCAACGGATTGAACTCATCAATCAATCAGGAAACGCGCTATTGGACTTGTTGAGCAATGTCATCGATTTATCAAAATTGGAGGAAGGGAAATTGGAGTTGGAGGAACAGGCGTTTGCTCTCCCGGCCTTTTTAGATCGTTTGCTGGGGTTGTACCAACCTGCTGTTGATAAAAAGCAATGTGTTTTAAAGCACTCGATCGAAGCCGATGTGCCACTTTATCTTCGTGGCGATATGCTTCGCCTGCAGCAAATATTGAGCAATCTGGTGAGCAATGCCATCAAGTTCACTGATCGAGGTTCCATTACCATATCAGTTAAAAAAGTGGGCCCTCTGCAGGACTTAAGGCAACCCATCATGTTTTCGGTAACAGACAAGGGTATTGGAGTCCCTCTAGAGCAGCAAGAACGGATATTTACGCCTTTTTCCCAAGGGGGCTCTCCGAATTCACGCCGTTATGGTGGTTCCGGGTTAGGATTGACGATCTGTCGAACTTTTGTAGAGTTGATGGGGGGGGAACTGAAATTAACAAGTAAAGAAAACGAAGGAAGTCATTTTTTCTTTACGATTCCGCTCGTTGTGGCTGACCCAATGGACGTAGCCAACGCCGTTGAAAAGGACCTGTTGGAAGATTTAAACGCCGTGCAAGGCATTCGGGTTTTAGTTGCTGAGGACGATGAAGACAATAAGACCGTTATCGTAAAATTTCTGGAGAAATTACATGCAGAGGTTTCTGTAGCTTCCGATGGTGAGGAAGCTTGGCAGTTGTTTCAAAAGAATTCTTACGATCTAGTGTTAATGGATATGCAAATGCCTCGGATGGATGGCTACACCGCGGTGAGTGAGATGAGAGCTTGGGAGCGACAACATGAAAAGAGCATGACTCCAATCATTGCCTTAACGGCTTATGCAACGCTAGAAGAACTCCGTCCTTGTCTCGATGCCGGATGCGATACCTATCTGATCAAACCATTCAAAAAAAATACATTTTTAAATATCATCGCCAATCTATTGGGGAAATATCGTCTCTATAGCCTTCTTCCCCAAAGTTAGGTGCGGCCGGTTCCTAAATAGCAAAAAGATGACTACTTATGGGAAAATACGATGAATTGCGCAAAGAGGCGTTAGAGCAACTGAAAGAGGGAAGAGAGGCACTGTCTTTGATGATTCCTTCTACGATGGAAGAACTCATTCATGAGTTGGAAGTCCATCATGCGGAATTGGAAGTGCAGAACGAAAATTTACGTACAGCTCAAGAAGAAATTGCTCAATTGCATCAAAAGTATTTCTATCTCTTCGATACCGCCCCCATCGGCTATTTGTTGCTCTCTCCGAAGGCCCGCATCCTTCAAATCAATCAGCTGGCCGCAAGCTGGCTAGGGATACATCAACCATTACAAGCAACCCCTTCCCTTCTAGCCTATTTTACAGCAACTAGTTTGGGGAGTTTCCTCAACTTCCTCAAACAAGTTTTTGCCACAGGAAATAGGTTGACTGAAGAGTTTCAGTGGAAACGAACACCCCAACGTCCGGACTGGGTTCAGGCCATTGCTCAGCGATCCCAAGACGAGCCAGATCAATGTTTGCTGATTCTTAAAGATATTTCGGAGGAAAAAAATGCAGAAGCTCAATTGATTGAAGCCAAGGGAGTTGCCGAAGCGGCGAGCCAAGCAAAATCACAGTTTCTGACCAACATGAGCCATGAAATTCGTACCCCCATGAATGCTATCTTAGGGTTTTGCGAATTGCTGATCCAACACTCTCAACAAGCGACCTTGCCTCAAATTTTTCATGAGTATTTAGCGAACCTCAAAACAGGTGGCGAAACCTTGTTGGAATTGATCAACAATATTCTGGATCTCTCCAAAATCGAGGCTGGTAAAATGGAGGTTTTTGAAGAAGAATTGAATCTCAAAGTGCTCATCCAAGGGGTGTTTCACCTCAATAAAGCGCAGGCTATGGCAAAATGGCTCAACTATACCTATGATTATGATCCGAATTTAAGCGAATACATCCTTTCAGATCGAACCAAGTTGAATCAAATTCTCAACAACCTGGTGAACAATGCCATTAAGTTTACTTTGCCCCGACGGTCCGTTCATCTTTCTGCGCAAAACGAGGGCGAGAGGCTGATACTACAAGTCAAAGATCAAGGCATTGGCATTCCACCCGAAAAATTAGCCAGTATTTTTGAATCGTTTATTCAAGCTGACAATTCAATTACACGGCAATTTGGCGGGTCTGGATTGGGGTTGGCAATTTCACGAAAAATGGTTCATCTGATGAGAGGAGACATACAAGTTGAGTCTGAGGTGGGAAATGGAACCTGTTTTACAATTCAACTTCCACTGAAGACCGTTAAAACTCCCAAACGTCTCACTCTGACAAACAGTTCAAAGATTCGATTTCATGAATCAGCTGTTGTGCTGATCGCTGAAGACAACGTGATTAATCAAACGGTTATTCAAGGGCTACTTCACAATATAGGAGTGAGAACGCATGTGATCGAGAATGGACAACAAGCAATAGAAGCCGCAGAGCGATTGCAACCTTCTCTGATTTTAATGGATTTGCACATGCCCCAAATGTCTGGCATCGAAGCCACAAAAATCATTAAAAAGTCAGCAATCATCTCTAACATCCCCATTGTCGCTTTGTCGGCTGATGCTTTTCAAGAACAACAAGATAAAGCGTTGTCCGTGGGATTTAATGATTACCTAACGAAACCAATTGCACTTGAACAATTAATCGAGGTGTTGGCTAAGTATCTTCCGGTTCGATCCGGTAATGCCGCTGATTCGAATTCAGACGTTGTCACTTCACCGTTGCCCAATGAGAAACAACATCGCCTCGAAAAGCTATTTAAGGAACTCGCTAGGGTTCCTATTTTTAGAGCCGAAGTGATTGTCCAATTTGTAGATTCTATGCAGACGCTCTGTCACGGCTATCAAACGCACTATGTTGAATTATTAAAGGAAATCGAAGACGCCGCTTATACAGGGAATACAGAGAAATACGAACAACTACTCAAGGAGTGGAATGGCTAATATTTTGATTGTCGACGATGAAATCTGAGTAGTGAAACATCTTGCAGTCGTGCTCCATTCACTCGGCCACCAGTATGCGTTTATTACCCGCTCAAAATTCCTCTTTGAACGATTGCGTGAAGAAATGTTTGATTTGATTCTGCTCGATATCAATATGCCAAGTATTGATGGGGTGACGATTTTAGAGCAATTGCAACATCATCCTGAACTTCAAAAAATTCCTGTGATTATGTTGACTGGAGAAGCTAAAGAATCCTTAGTGATGCAATGTTTTGAACTCGGTGCTAAAGATTACATCAACAAAACGGCAAGAGAACTCATTTTGAAGGCCCGTATCGAGAATGTCTTGGCCGTCCAAAATGCGACACTAGCTATGGATTACCAAACTAAACGACGGAATCGCGAATTAGAAGTGGCCTGCGACCGTTTGAAACAGCTGAATCACTCCTTTATGAAGAATTTTCCGCAAACCCCATTGAAATCAAACAGCAAAAAGAACGAGACTAAGGAAGATCGGTGAGTTGACGAGTATCCAACCATATTAGCAACAACATTTTCATGAGATTATGGAACAGGAAAAGTATAGACTTATTTTGCCCGCAGACTACAAGGATATTTTACCAACTATTCTTAAAAACAAGCGTAAACAGATCGAAGAGCTACGAGAAGCGACCAATCAAGGTGACTTAAAGAAATCCGCCTTGATCGCTCACAAAATGAGTGGACCACACGGCCTTGATGGGATCAATGAAATCGCTCCGAATCTGGAAATGGCTGCTAAACAAAACGACAAAGAGAATGTAATCCGCATGGTAGGAAGATTAGAGGAGTATCTAAATCATTTGGATGTTTCGTTTGAAAGGGAAGCGTGAAAGAGAAGGTTCGGATATTGCTGATTGACGATGATGAACTGCAACCCGTGCTTGTAAGTCAAATTTTGAACCGGATTATTGATCAAAAATACGAACTGGATTGGGTTGCTGACGGAGCTGGTGCTATGGTTCGATTTCAGTCTCACCAATACGATGTGAGTCTAGTCGATTACATCTTGGAGGATGCAACCGGTGTCGAAGTTGTCGAGCAAGCTATATCTCAGGGAGTTAACCTCCCTTTTATAATGCTGACCTCCAAAGTGGAGCGTAATGTCGACTTACAGTCAATGTATGCAGGAGCCGTCGATTTTTTGGTCAAAACTAGTTTGAATGAAGATCTTTTAGAACGATCCATTCGTTATGCCATTGATCGAAAGCAGAAAGAGAACATGATTCTTCAACAGCAACGGCAATCGGATGCCGAGATGGATCATGCCCGAAAGGTGCAACAAGCCCTGTTACCCGAAACACTTCCCACTTTTCCAGAAATCACCATTGCCAGAAAATATATGCCAATGGAAAAAATTGGTGGCGATTTTTACGATGTGTTTGAACCCGTGGACGAATGCGTTGGATTTCTTTTAGGGGATGTGACAGGGCATGGAATTCCTGCGGCATTGATATCATTTATGATCTACTCCCTATTTAAGGATAGCGCCGTGGGGATAGACTCCCCTGAAATTGTCATGAATTATGCCAATGGTCGCATAGAAGGAAAGCTGCCTGATTCCAAATTTGCGACCATGATTTACGGAATGCTGGATCGGAAAACTCTTCGATTTACCTTTGCGAACGCTGGACATCCTCCCATCTATATCATCCGTTCGACTACCAAAGAATTAATTGTGCTCGACGAGCATGGCCCCATTATAGGGGTTTTCCCCCATACCACCTACCGAGAAATTTCATATCAGCTAGGGCCAGGGGATAAAGTGCTGATGTATACAGATGGGATTTTAGAAGTAGAAGGAGCCAATAAAAAAATATTAGGAGCATCCCGTTTAAAAATTTTTTTAGCACAAAACTCTCATTTACCAATTCAGGAACTGCTCGATGAATTGCACAACTTCGGATTAGATTATTCTGTCCGTGATTCGTTTGATGATGATGTCCTACTCATGGGATTGGAAATATTAAAGAGTTAGAGTCATCTGATTCGCTTCGATCAAGACTCCTTGATTTACCCCCCTTGTCAGTAATACTTCAGGCGTTGAAGCGGATGAAAAGGAAAGGAGTATTCGGAAAAAAACATTGATAACCTTGGTAAGCATTACCTAAATTGGGTAGTTTGAAAATCCGAAGGCTTTACACTCTTACTGAGAAAATGTGTTGCAATAACTGAAATAAAAAAAGTATAAATCGAATTCTTCCGATTTAACGAATGTATTTGAGCCGCAATCAAGGAGACACATGCCTGCACGAAGAGCGACAACCGATTCCGAAACCTTGGACTTGGTAGTTTTGTTGAATGTATTGACCGCAATGGAAAAAGGCGATTTTTCAGTTCGAATGCCAGGAGAGTTGACCGGAGTCTCTGGCAAGATCGCGGACAAATTGAACAGCGTGATCGAAATGAACGAAAGCTTGATGCAAGAACTGGAACGAGCCACCCGCGTGGTGGGACGTGAAGGCAAAGTGATGCAACGAGCCACACTTCCCTCTGCCAAAGGAGGATGGCGAGATTGTGTTGAATCGGTGAATACACTGATCGGGGATTTGACCCAACCCACCGTAGAACTTTCCCAAGTCATTGCTGCCGTTGCCAAAGGGGATCTCACTCAACGGATGGAAACCGAAATTGATGGTCGCCCCCTCAAGGGAGAATTTTTACGAACCACCAAGATTGTCAATGGCATGGTGGTGCAATTGGAATCGTTTGCATCAGAAGTCACTCGTGTCTCACAAGAAGTGGGAACCGAGGGAATCTTGGGAGGCCAAGCGAAAGTGCAAGGGGTAGCCGGTACCTGGGCCGACCTCACAAGTAGTGTCAATATGATGGCCAGCAACCTCACCGATCAAGTTCGTAATATTGCCAATGTGGCGACAGCCATTGCTCAAGGGGATTTGAATAAAAAAGTCACCGTTGAAGTGAAAGGGGAAATCCTCGACCTGAAAAACACCATCAATACGATGGTGGACCAATTGAGTTCCTTTGCATCGGAAGTGACACGGGTGGCACGCGAGGTGGGAACCGAAGGAAAACTGGCTGGGCAGGCCGATGTCGAAGGGGTTGCGGGAACTTGGAAGGATTTGACGGATAATGTCAATCTCATGGCTTCCAACCTCACCAATCAAGTCCGCAGCATTGCGGAGGTCACGACGGCCGTTGCTCAAGGCGACCTCACTAAAAAAATTACGGTCGAAGTTCAAGGGGAACTCCTGGAACTGAAAAACACCATCAATATCATGGTGGATCAACTGAGCCGTTTTGCGGCTGAGGTGACCAGGGTGGCCCAAGAAGTGGGAACGGATGGCCTCTTGGGAGGTCAAGCGGACGTGCGGGGAGTTTCGGGGACGTGGCGAGATTTGACCGACAGCGTCAATTTCATGGCTTCCAATCTGTCCGATCAAGTCCGCGATATTACCGATGTGGCGACGGCAGTGGCCAATGGAGATTTAGATAAAAAAATTACGGTCGTTGTGAAAGGAGAGATTCTCGATCTCAAAAACACCATCAATACGATGGTGGATCAATTGAGTTCCTTTGCCTCTGAAGTCACTCGGGTGGCGCGAGAGGTGGGGACCGAAGGCGAATTGGGAGGGCAAGCGAATGTCAAAGGGGCTGCCGGGACCTGGGAAGACTTAACCAACAATGTGAATATGATGGCCTCCAACCTGACCAATCAAGTTCGCAACATCGCCGAAGTCACCACGGCAGTGGCTCAAGGCGATCTCACCAAAAAGATTACCGTTGAAGTGAAAGGAGAGATTCTTGACCTCAAAAATACCATCAATACGATGGTGGATCAGCTTTCGTCGTTTTCCTCCGAGGTCACGCGGGTGGCGCGCGAGGTGGGAACCGAAGGAAAACTAGGCAGCCAAGCGGATGTGCGAGGGGTTTCGGGAACTTGGGCGGAACTCACCAACAATGTCAATACGATGGGAGCGAACCTGACCAATCAGGTTCGGAACATTGCAGATGTGACAACCGCAGTGGCCCAAGGCGACCTGACCAAAAAAATTACCGTCGAAGTCCAAGGCGAAATATCTGATCTGAAAAACACGATCAATAGCATGGTGGATCAACTGTCTTCTTTTGCCGCAGAGGTTTCCAGGGTGGCCCGAGAAGTGGGAACGGAGGGGCAATTGGGAGGCCAAGCCAAAGTCGAAGGCGTGGGAGGCACTTGGAAGGATTTAACCGACAATGTGAACATGATGGCTTCCAACTTGACGAGTCAAGTTCGCAACATTGCCGAAGTGACGACCGCAGTGGCTCAAGGTGATCTCACCAAAAAGATTACGGTGGAAGTCAAAGGAGAAATTCTCGATCTGAAAAACACGGTCAATACGATGGTGGATCAACTCAATTCCTTCGCGTTTGAGGTGACGCGGGTGGCACGGGAAGTGGGAACCGAAGGGCAATTGGGCGGTCAAGCTGATGTCCGTGGTGTTGCGGGGACGTGGAAAGATTTAACCGACAACGTGAATATGATGGCTTCGAACCTCACCAATCAGGTTCGTGATATTGCGGAGGTTGCCACCGCCATTGCTAACGGCGACTTGACCCGTGAAGTGACGGTTGAGGTGAAAGGAGAAATTCTGACGCTCAAAACCACGATCAATCGCATGGTGGCCCAGCTCAATTCCTTTGCTTCAGAAGTGACCCGTGTCGCTCGGGATGTGGGAACCGAAGGCCAATTGGGGGGCCAAGCCGAAGTCCGCGGGGTCGCAGGGACTTGGAAAGATTTGACGGACAACGTCAACACGATGGCCAACAACTTGACGAGTCAGGTTCGCGGGATTGCCAAAGTCGTCACTGCTGTGGCTCAAGGGAACTTGAAGCAAAAGTTGAGTGTGGAAGCCCGAGGGGAAATCGCCGATCTGGCTGAGACCATTAACGGCATGATTGAAACTTTGGCCACCTTTGCCGATCAAGTCACTTCGGTGGCACGCGAAGTGGGAATTGAAGGCAAACTGGGCGGCCAAGCCCGCGTCCCCGGCGCAGCGGGAACTTGGCGAGATTTGACCGATAATGTGAACGAATTGGCGGCCAATCTCACGACTCAAGTTCGCTCTATCGCTGAAGTCGCCACGGCGGTCACCGAAGGGGATCTCACCCGTGCGATTTCGGTGGAAGCAGCGGGAGAGGTGGCTCAATTGAGTGACAACATCAATCAAATGATTCTCACGCTCAAAGACACCACTCGGGTGAATCAAGAACAAGATTGGCTCAAGACCAATCTCACCAAGTTCACGCGCATGTTGCAGGGACAGAAGGAATTGTTGGCGGTGGCTAAAATGATTCTTTCGGAATTGGCTTCCGTGGTTCAGGCTCAACATGGAGCCTTTTATCTCAACGATGAATTAGCCAACCAAGAGCCACTGCTGAAGTTATTGGCTGGCTACGCCTACCGAGAACGTAAATCGCTCTCCAATCAATTCAAATTGGGAGAAGGGTTGGTGGGGCAGTGTGCATTGGAACAAGAGCGCATTCTCATCACCCAAGTCCCCCAGGATTACCTCCAAATCCAATCGGGGTTGGGACAAGCCACCCCAGCAAATATTGTGGTTCTTCCCATCATCTTTGAAAACCAACTCAAGGCAATCATCGAACTCGCCTCCTTCAATCCATTCAGCGAAACCCATTTGAGTTTTCTGGATCAATTGGCTGAGAGCATTGGGGTGATGATCAACACGATTGCTGCGGGCATGCGCACCGAAGAATTGCTCCGACAATCACAAGACCAAGCCCAAACCCTGCAACAATCCGAAGAATTGCTCAAACAACAACAGGAAGAATTGCAGCGCACCAATGAGGAATTGGAAGAAAAAGCCAATCTCTTGGCAGATCAGAAATTTGAAGTGGAACAAAAGAACCAAGAGGTGGAACTGGCACGCCAATCATTGGAAGAAAAAGCGGAACAGTTGACGTTGACTTCTAAATACAAATCCGAGTTTCTGGCCAATATGTCGCATGAATTGCGCACGCCTTTGAATAGCTTACTCGTGTTGGCAAAAATTCTGACTGACAACCCCGATTCGAACTTGACCCCCAAACAAATTGAGTATGCGAAAAACATTCATACCTCGGGTGAAGATCTGCTGGCTCTCATTAACGACATTTTAGATCTCTCCAAAATTGAATCCGGGACCATTACCATCACGCCCTCAAGGGTTCGCTTCCATTCCTTGGTAGGGCAACTTGAACGCGGATTCCAGCAAATTGCACAAAACAAACACATCGAATTCACCACCGAATTGGACCAACGGCTGCCGGAAATGTTCATGACGGATGAAAAGCGTTTGCAGCAGATCTTGAGAAATTTGTTATCCAATGCCTTCAAGTTCACCGACCAAGGTTCGGTTCATCTCGCCATCAACATTGTTGATAAGGGATGGGGTGCTGATCAAAGGATTTTGCACCAATCTCAACAAGTTATCGCTTTTGCAGTGAGCGATACGGGAATTGGGATTCCGAAAGACAAACAACTGTTGGTTTTTGAGGCCTTTCAACAAGTGGATGGTGCCACCACCCGCAAATATGGGGGTACGGGTTTGGGGCTTTCGATCAGCCGAGAAATCGCCCGATTGTTGGGCGGAGAGATTCGTCTTCAAAGCGAACCACAACGAGGCAGTACTTTCACTTTGTTCCTGCCGCAGTCGTACACAGCCCCACCTCCTCAGACCAAAAAGGCCCCATTAAACATAGAGAGCGAGCCTGAATTGGCGACCGCAGAAACGACGGGTCCTGACAGTCGTGAAGATGCGGTCATCTTAGAACTGCCGAGTGAAGTCCTTGATGACCGAGATATGTTAACAGCGGAAGACCAGAGTATTCTGATTGTTGAAGACGATGTGACATTCGCTCAGACCTTGTTAGAGGTCGTGCGAGAAAAGAACTTCAAAGGACTGATTTCTCTCACCGGCGAGGCCGCATTGGTCATGGCACGCAAATACCAACCCGATGCGGTGTTATTGGATGTGCACTTACCTGGCATGAACGGTTGGACCGTTTTGGATCGAATCAAGCATGACCTGGATTTGAGACACATTCCGGTTCACATCATCTCAGTGGACGAGTCCTGGCAATATGGCGTTAAACTAGGCGCGTTAACTTACCTGGAAAAACCCGCCAACCAACAACAACTGAACGAAACGATGGACCATATCGAACGTTTCTTGAGCCGTCCCGCCAGCAAACTACTCCTTGTCGAAGATCACGACGGGGAACGTCAAAGCTTGATCGAAATGATTCAAGATGGGGATGTCGAAATTGTGTCCGTGGCTACAGGACATGACGCCCTCAGTGCGCTCGGAACCACCACCTTTGATTGCGTCGTTCTCGATCTAAGATTGCCAGACATCTCAGGCTTTGAAGTGGTTGCTCAGATTCGTGAACAACAAGAGCTAAGACATGTACCGGTCATTGTGCATACGGGCAAAGATTTGACGGCTGAAGAAGAAAGCGAACTCAAGCGACTCACCGAATCGATCATCTTAAAAGATGAGAAATCCCCTGATCGACTGCTGGATGAAACCGCACTATTCCTACATCGCGTGAAGCGCGATCTGCCGCAAGCCAAACAACAAATCTTGGAACGGATGCACCAGAAAGACCCGGTGCTCAAAGGCAAAACGGTACTCATCGTCGATGACGACCTGCGCAATATTTTTGCGGTTACGAGCCTCTTGGAACGTCATGGGGTTGAGGTGCTGCGGGCCGAAAATGGCAGAGATGCGTTGAGGCTCTTGGAGGAGCCGTCCCAGGTCGATGTCGTCCTGATGGATATCATGATGCCGGAAATGGATGGTTATGAAGCGACTCGTCAGATTCGCCAAATGTCAGGATTGGAACAGCTTCCCGTGATCGCACTCACTGCCAAAGCCATGAAGGGAGATCGAGAAAAGTGTATTGAAGCGGGAGCCTCGGATTATATCACTAAGCCCGTGGACTCCGATCAACTGCTTTCGCTGTTGCGTGTCTGGATGTATCGATAAAATTTCAGAGCGTCTTTATCGCTCAAAAACCATCAGGTGCGTGTGTGGAAAGAGAGGTCGAAACGATTGAAATTCAACTCCTGTTGGAAGGGATTTATCGCCGTTATGGCTATGATTTTCGAGACTATGTGAGTGATTATATTTTACGCCGAGTTCATGACCAAATGGAGCGGCAAAACAGAAACACGATCTCAGAATATCAAAGCAACGTGCTGCATCAACCAGCTTGTTTTGCCGAGTTTTTGCTATCCCTTTCCATTCAGGTCACTGCCATGTTTCGTAATCCGGGGTTTTATTTAGCCTTTCGACAACACGTTGTACCACAATTGCGAGAGATGCCCTTCTTCCGAATCTGGCATGCCGGATGTTCGACCGGAGAGGAGGTGTTTTCGATGGCGATTCTGCTCAAAGAAGTCGGGCTGTATGACCGATGCCGAATTTATGCAACTGACATGAATGAGGCGGTTCTCGAACAAGCGACCAGTGGAATTTTTCCGTTGGCATCCATGCAAGCCTACACCACCAACTACCTGCAAGCCGGTGGTCTGCGAGACTTTTCCCAGTGGTATACCGCTCAATATAACCATGCGATTTTTCACCCCAGCCTCAAACAAAATATGGTGTTTGCCCAGCATAATTTAGTCACGGATCGGTCATTTAATGAGTTCCATGTCATTATCTGTCGGAATGTCATGATTTACTTCAATAAGTCGCTTCAGATCCGTGTCCTCAATCTGCTTTATGAGAGTCTCTCGGTTCAAGGAATCCTTGGGTTGGGATCGGGAGAAACGATTCATTTTACGAATCAAGAAAGTTGTTATACCCCCTTAACTCCGACAGTTCAACTTTACCGCAAGTGGAGATAGGACTCCCATTGCTCACTTTTTATAAAAAATATGCATCATGGCAGAACTGATCCACATTTTATTGGTCGACGATCAAGAAGAAAATCTGTTGGCCTTGGAAAGCTCGCTGGAACACTCGGAATACCAGTTGGTGCGAGCGAATTCAGGAGAAGCGGCCCTGCGCTATCTGCTCGACCACGAGTGTGCTGTCATTTTAATGGACATCTCCATGCCCGGTATGGATGGGTTTGAAACAGCTCAGTTGATTCGAAATCATCCTCGCTACGAAAACATTCCTATCATTTTCATTACGGCCCATTATGATTCGCGAGAAGAAATTTTCAAAGGCTATGAACTGGGTGCTTTGGATTACCTCGTCAAACCGTTCGACCCCTATATCTTAAGAGCGAAAGTCCAAGCCTTTATCAATCTATTCAAAAAGAACAAAGCCTTGGACCAAGCCTTGGAACGTCAAGAAGCGTTTTGGAGCAATCAGGATAAAAAACTAACCATCTTACAGCAGCCCTCAACGATTGAAGAAGCCACCCTGCAAGAACTCAACGTGGAGTATCGTGTGTTGATGCGTCGTTATGTCCGCTCTGTCCGTCAACGTGAGGCTCCCCCATCGGCAGAAGTCGCTCGCTTTGCCCAGACATTGGTGACTCTTCAATTTCAGGCCAAAGACCTCATTCGCCTGCATGTGAAGGTCTTGAAACATTTCACCCAAACCTTGTTTCAAGGGAGTGCCGATGAATTTTCTCTTGATGCTCGATTGCTACTGGTGGAGTTGATGGGCAATCTAATTGACCGATATCGTGAAGCCGCAATCCTTTCCTCAAACTGAATCAAGGAGACATTATGGAGCCACTACGTCAGATCAAAATTCCCGAGAAACTCCCTACAGGCATCGAAGGGATCGAGCACATCACTCAAGGGGGGTTCACCAAAGGTCGGACCACTCTGGTCGTTGGTACCTCCGGGTCGGGCAAAACACTGCTCTCTCTAGAATTTCTTTATCGTGGGATCACTCGATTTCAGCAAAAAGCGGTATTTGTCACGATCGAGGAGGAAGTCGAAGACATCATCGGGAATGTTAAAAATCTAGGCTGGGATCTGGATACACTGGAACAAGCAGGACAACTCAAATTTGTGGATGCTTCTCCCAAAGAATCCCCTTTGGTCGAAGTAGGCAACTACAATCTAGAAGGGCTGATGGTTCAGATCGAATCGGCTATCGAGGAAGTGAGCGCCAATCTCGTCGTCGTGGACTCAATCGGCTCATTGTTTGAGCAGTTTTCCAATCAGAAGACTATTCGTCGCGAAATACTCCGATTGACGAAACTCTTGAAACGCTTGGGCTGTACCTCGCTCATCACGGCAGAACGATTGGAGGAATATGGAACGATTTCTCGTTACGGGATTGAAGAATTTGTTTCCGACAATGTGGTTGTACTGCGCAGTGTTTTGGAAGAAGAAAAGATACGCCGCACTATTCAGATATTAAAAATGCGCGGACACGCCCATGCGAAAGGGGAATTTCCGTTCATCATTGCGGAAACTGGTTTTGCGATTCTGCCGCTATCCGCTCGGGAATTACAACAATCCTCTTCGATGGAACGAGTGGGGTCCGGCAATGCGACTGTGGATGAGATGACCAGTGGTGGGCTGTTTCGTGATTCGATTATGCTGGTCAGTGGCCCTACGGGCAGCGGCAAAACACTGATGTGTGCCACGTTTATTACCGAAGCCTGCCAACAAGGCGAAAAAGTGCTTTTGTTGGCCTATGAAGAGTCGCCTCAACAGCTTCGACGCAATGCCCAATCTTGGAATGTTGATTTTAATAAATGGGAATCAGAGGGTTTATTGAAAATCATTTCACTCTATCCCGAATCAATGGGGTTGGAGGAGCACCTCTTGTTGCTGCAACGGGAAGTTCACAGTTTCCATCCGAGACGATTTGTGATGGATAGTGTGTCCGCTATGGAGCGGGTGGCCACCATCAAAAATTTCCGTGAGTTTGTGATCGGCATGACCTCGTTCATGAAACAAGAAGAAGTCTGTTGTCTCTTGACGTGTACGACCCCCAAGTTAGCCGGAGGAGAATCCATCACCGAAGCGCATATCTCAACCATCACCGATATTATTGTTTTATTGCGTTATGTCGAAATCCAAGGGAGCTTGCGCCGTGGTATTGCGGTGATCAAAATGCGCGGATCTCAACATGATAAAGACATCCATGAATTTACGATCGATAGCCAAGGGCTTCATGTCGGTGAACCCTTCAAAGAAGCGCAGAATATTCTCCTGGGAACTCCTTCCATGAGCACGATGCCTGATACGCAACGTTTAGAAATGATGTTTTCCGAAGGAGGATTGGATGAGCAATAAATACAAACTAAAACTCTATATTGCAGGTCGTGATTCCAATGCAGTGAAAACCATCTCAGCCTTGGAAAAATTATGCCTGGAGTTCAAAGACCAGTTTGATCTGGAGATCTTAGACATCACCGAAGTGAAAGGGTTGGCAGCAGAAAAAGGAATTATCGCAGTTCCCACGTTGATCAAGGAAAGCCCACCGCCTCCCAAATACTTTATTGGTGATTTGAGCGATACCGAAGAGTTAAAACTCGAATTACTCCCCAATTCTTTAGCGGAAGGAAAGTGA
Source organism: SAR324 cluster bacterium (assembly GCA_028281495.1). Taxonomy (GTDB): domain Bacteria; phylum SAR324; class SAR324; order SAR324; family NAC60-12; genus JANQJU01. Next base: position 277,788 of record JANQJU010000089.1, on the reverse strand, counting down.
TGTCTGAGCCTAACTCAAGTTTAATGAAAAACCTCCTCGACTCGATGACGGAGAGTCTCATTCTGGTGAATCCCGATGCCACCATCCAGAAAGTCAATTCTGCCACGCTCAATTTATTGGGATTTGGCGAAAAAGAGTTGATCGAGAAATCGATCCAAATCATCCTTCCAGGAGAAGGAGAAGGAGAAGGAGAAGGAGAAGGAGAAGGAGAAAAAAATGAACAATCTGTTTTCCGAGGCACGTGGTTGGAGGAGGTGATTGAAAAAGGTTTTGTGCGAAATGAGGAAAAAGTTTACCAGGCCAAAGATGGCAGAAACATTCCGGTGCTTTTCTCCGGTTCAGCGAGTCGGAATGACGCAGGGAAGTTAAAAGAAATCGTTTGTGTTGCTCAAGATATCACCGAACGTAAAGAACTGGAACGTGCCTTAGAAGCCTCTCAAACTAGTTTTCGCAATATTGTGGAACGAAATGCCGATGGCATCATCGTGGTCAATGAACAAGGCATTGTTCAGTTTGTGAATCCTGCGGCAGAACAAATCTTTGGATTCAAGTCGGAGAAGATTGTCGGTAAGCTCTTCGGGAAGTACTTTTTGGTTGGCGAATCCAAAGAGATCTCAATTATCCTCGCCAATGGTGAAATCGGCTGGGGGGAAGCCATGACCGTCTCAACTGAATGGAACCGGGAACCAGCGCAATTGGTTACCATCCGAGACATCACCGAACGCAAGCGATCTGAGGAGAAATTACAACAGTATTCTCAACAACTCCATGAAGCCAATGTGACGAAAGACAAATTTTTTTCAATCATCTCACATGACTTGAAAAGCCCGATCAATAGTATGCTGCGCTTGGCCGAGCTGTTGGCAGCTCCTCCTGAGCCACTCAGCCCGGAAGAAACCCAAGACATAGCCCAACGCATTCACCGCGCCTCGCTTCGGCTGGATCGGTTGGTGGAAAACCTGCTTCATTGGTCTCGTATGCAATCAGGCCGTTTCCCGAACCGCCCCGAAACCATCGATTTGCGGCAACTGGCTCAATCCATACTAGACATTTTTGAGGAACCTGCTCTTCGAAAAAACATCCACCTATCGAACAAACTATCTGAAAACATTCAGGTTTATGCCGATATTACGATGGTGGAGTCTATTTTTCAAAATTTGATCTCTAATGCGCTCAAGTTTACCCCCAATGGTGGTGAAATCACCCTCTCGGCGCAAACGGAAGACGTGCACTGGCTCAAAGTGATGGTTTCTGATACCGGAGTGGGTATCGCTCAAGACGACCTTTCCCAACTCTTTCGCATCGATGTGCAAACCACTCACCCCGGTATAGAGGGAGAACGAGGCACGGGATTGGGACTGCTCCTTTGTAAAGAATTTGTAGAAAAAAATGGCGGACGCATCTGGGTGGAGAGCCAAGAAGGCGAGGGTTCCCAATTTCAGTTCACCCTACGTCATGTGCAGCCTGTTGATCCGAGTGCCGTCAGCGTCTTGGTCGTGGATGACGATCCTGACAATCTGCTCGTGATGGAAATGATGCTCAAAAGAATCGGGTGTCCCTTCCAAACCGCCTCCAGTGGGAAGGAAGCCATAACGATTCTCCGGAAACAACCTTGCGACCTGATCTTCATGGATCTCATGATGCCTGGGATGGACGGTTTTGACACCACCCGTGCTATTTTGAATGAATGGGATATCTCCCAACGCCTTAAGATCATTGGTTGGAGTTCCAATGTCGATTCTGATAGAGAGACCCGTTGTCTCGCAGTAGGGATGGTTGCGCTATACAAAAAGAATATATCAATGAAAAATCTTAGCTCATTGATTCAAATTTACGGAAAACGATGATCATTCGGGTAAACCTGTTGCCTGCGGATTCCGACGATACCTTGGAACGAAACGAAGCCTGGACCTTGATTTACGAAATGATCTTAACCTCAAAGGCTCAACATGCAAAAACGCCTTAAATAGACATCTTGACCAATATAACCGCGCTGAAGCAATCGCACAGAGAAAAATGCAATCGGCAATCGAAAGGAGTGACGAGCAAAAGGAGTGGTTCAGAAAGAACCTCAGGCCTCACAAGAGTGAAGAGGGTTTCCGGAAAGAGAAAGGCGAGCTGTTTGCTGAACAAGTAGAAAATCTGAACAAAAGCACTTTTTCCGAATCTTAGTATTTTCAATTCATTGTGCAGTAGGAGAGCGTCTGTAATTCCTCACTTTCCACATTATCCTAATGGAGAAAAACTAGCGATATTGGAAAATTACGAAACCAAAAAAAAGAATCTATTTGCTCGTTTATCATGTTTTTGGAAGGCAGGAAGCCAATTCTAACACATTGATGATAAGCAAAGATGTCTCATACCTATTGATCGGAGTTGTCAAAGGTTATTACTTCCAAAACCGAGTTTTTTAGGATTTCTCCGGTAGATTAGACGGAGTTGGGCTTGAGGGACTTGGGTTTGGGGGAGTTGGATTTGCAGCAGCCATAGTAAGAGGAGGAGAGGAAGGAGGGGTTTTGTTTTCCTCCCTAGTTTGAACGGTTTTACCGAGTATATACCCCGACAATGCACCTAACAAAGCGGCTAGTTCTCTACTTTCTAAAGTTCCCATAATACCAAATAGTATTATGGCTATAATGATTAAAAACAATGTGACAAACTGAATACCTTTTTCTCCAGAAAAAATATCTTTTGCAACCCCTTCCTTTTTAGAAACAATTAAATAGAACCCAATAATAACCACTCCAACTAAGACCGTAAAAGCAATACTGATATTCAGCCTAAACTTATTTTGTAGAGTGTCGCGATTTAATTCTTCAGATAGTTTAATATCTATTTCAAACTGTCGATTCTTCAGTTCTTTTAATAACTTTCTATCTTCAATTATTGCCTGACTACGTTTTTCAGAAATTTCTAAATTTTTAATTTCACTATCAATTGCAGTATCAATCTCTAGCAGGTTATTTTTAAGCTTTTTCAATTCCTTTTTATGATCTTTCAACTCTAAAGATATTTTTTTAATAATTTCTTCTGACTCTTTCTTCTTCTCAAGAGTTACCTCCTGTTTCGAAACAACTTTTTCGAGTTCTTCTTTTTCCAGTTCCAGTCTTTCAATACTATCTTCATATCCTTGAATTAGTTCCGAATAGTTGTCTCTTGACTGTCTGAAAACGGATAAATTCTCTTCTATATCAGTTGGTGAGCCTATCGAATCAATATATCTTTGTTTTTCGCGGATCTTTTCTTCAAAATCCTCAATTTCGGTTCCTAACAAACGTTTTTGCCGATTGAGAAAGTTTAAGTTGCTCGAATTACCCTGACTAAGCAGTGATTCTAAGCGGGCAGCTGCCTCTGTTTCAGAGTCATTTGCACTAACTACTAGGGGTAAAAAAAGATGTATCAACAAAAATACTAACAATGATTTTAGATGGAAAGTCATGCTTCACCTTAAGAAAAATTTTTAGGCCGACTGCAAACAAATCTTATCGTCAAATATTCATGCAACGCCTGAAGTCCGATCAACTCAAATTTAATACCCTTACCAAGATCTTTTTGACTCGTTTTCATAGGCAGCACAAGTTGAAAGTTAAAAAATCAATTGAATTCAGACTTTGATTATTTAACGCTGAAATTTTAGATAAAGACATCAGTTTGATCGTAATTGATCTCTGGAAGTAGCTATTTAGGATATTGCATTCTTTACTATAAAAAGTAGTATCTTTCCGGCTCCTGATCACTTGTTACTTAAGGAACCAGCCCCATTGTTGATACGATTTCAAGAAGGGACCGCGCGAGGGTGCTGGATTGCCAAATTCTAAAAACTGGAATACCGAGTTTAAGAAATTTTAGTCTGCATTGATCGTCCGATTTTTGGCCAATCGTCAAGATGCGGCGCATCCGTATTTTGAGCATTTGGAGGCCAATTTACGATTGAAAAAGAGAAAAGCACGGCTAACGAACCCTTTTTGGTTGCGGCTAAAAACAACTGATTGACAAAAAGACTCTGATTGCCTCCAATGGTCATCGGATTGGTTTATATGGAATCACAATGTTGGTCTAAATTGAGTTCAATAACACGACTATCTGGAGATGCGTGATGCCCTCACTTCCCATGAACATCCCCTATGGCATTTCAGATTATGAAGCCATCCGCACCCGCAACTTCTACTTTGTGGACAAAACTCGATTTATTCCTCACTTGGAACAACACAACTTTGTGGTGTTCATTCGTCCGCGGCGGTTCGGAAAGTCGTCGTGGCTCACGATTTTGGAAGCCTATTACGACAAAAAGCGTAAAGCGCAGTTCGACCTCTTTTTTTCGGGAACCGATATTGGGAAGGCTCCGACGTCGCAGGCGAACCAGTATCGCGTGTTGTATTTTAATTTTTCCCGCGTTCGATCAGATCTGAAGCATGTCGAGCATTCGTTCGAACGCCATACGACCAGCCGATTGCGCACCTGCTTGGAAAGCTATCCTGAAGACTTCCCTCCTGAAGTAGTGACATCGATTATGGAAGAACCTTCCATTCACGACCAACTGAACGCTCTATTTGATGCCGTGGCGAAACGAGACGTGAAACTCTATGTGTTGATCGATGAATACGACAACTTTGCCAACAACATCTTGGTGCATGCAGGCGAACAGGCCTATCATGATCTCACTCACGGTGATGGTTTCTTTCGGCAGTTTTTCACAGTGATCAAAGGTGGAACCAGCGGACTAGGAGCAGGGATTTCCCGCTTATTCATGACCGGGGTGTCTCCGGTGACCTTGGATGATGTCACCAGCGGCTTCAACTTAGGGGACAACCTGAGCCTAGCCTCAGAATTTGACGAAATGTTGGGATTCACCGAATCCGAAGTTCACGGCATATTAGAGTATTATCGTTCCGTAGGTTACATCAGTTTAGAAGTCGAGGAAGCCTTGGGGATCATGCGGGAATGGTACAATGGATATCGGTTCAACAAACGCTCTCAAACCGATGTCTTTAACACCGATATGGTGTGGCACTTCATCAAGGAATGCAAAACCAATCGAGAAACTCCTATTCCCGACCGTTTGATTGATGACAACGTTCGCATCGATTACGGAAAGTTGCGTCATTTGATTTTGGTGAACCGCCAACTCAATGGAAACTATGATCGACTGCGAACCATACTGGAAGAAGGGCAAGTGCTTTCAGAAGTGGTGATGAGCTTTCCGTTGGCCGAATTGCATCTCCCAGAAAATTTCACCTCGTTGCTGTATTACTTCGGGCTGTTGACCTTTCGGGGAACCGAAATGGGATCTCCCGTGTTGGCCCCTCCGAATCAAACGATCCTCCTGTTGATGTATGAATACATTCGCCGTTCTTTGGGAGAAGTGGGGTGGTTTCAAATCGTAGTAGATGAGTTCAAACGCCTGATTTTAAGTATGGCCTGGAAAGGGGAATGGGAACCCGTGTTCCGATATTTGTCTGATCAAACCGATGCCCAAACGAGCATCCGGGATTATTTATCTCGTGAAAAGGTGATCCAAGGGTTTTTGCTTGCGTATCTCAATATCAATGATGTGTTCTTTTGCCGCACCGAATATGAGTTCAACAAAGGCTATGTGGATCTGTTTTTGGAACCATTTGTGGCCAAATACCCGGACATCCAACATGGTTATTTGATTGAGTTGAAATACTTGAAGCGCGACCAATGGAAGGAATCCAAAGCCGAGGAACTGTTGACCGAAGCAGAAAACCAATTGACGCAGTATCTTCAAGATTCTCGCCTGCAACAATGGGAAACCCTACAATTCACAGGGATCGTGTTGCTGTTTTGTGGGTGGGAATTGAAAACTATGTGTGCAGTTCGTCCGGCTCTCGAAAAACCGAATGAAGGGAAATAATGAATATCTCTACGCTTCCTCTCTACGGCTCGATGCCTTTAATCGAACGGATTGGTCATCCCGATTTATATGTCCAACGCCAAACGTTCTGGAATGAATTTCTCCAATGGACTGAGGGCATCCCCCATTTGGTTTCAAAATCGCGAGCCATTCTTGCTCGAAAAAAAAGCGGTAAGACGGCTTTTGTGCAACGATTGTTCAATCATCTCTGGAATCTTGATGGAGAGGTGATTCCTTTCTATTTTGAAGTATCAGAAAAGCGGCAATGGTTGGGGACTTTAGGGGTCCGGTATTTTGAAACCTTTGCATCCCACTATATTGCATTCGTAACCCGCAACCCTACTAGCATTCGGCAACGGTGGCGGCTTTCACAGATCGCTCGATTTTTGGAAGATCACGGAGCGCCCCCCCCGCCCTTTTTGTTGCTCAAAGAGGATGTTGCGGAAATTCAGACTTTCTTCAAAGATCAAAATGCCGACCTGCTTTGGGAGGTCGCATACTCGGCACCGGATCGCTATGCCACGGGGTTTGATCAGCGTTTTTTGGTGATTTTGGATGAATTCCAGTTTCTAGGAGACCGCATTTATACTCAGAAGTCCTTGGAAGGCGAGCCGGACCCTTCTATCCCAGGTAGCTTCCACGAGTTGTCCGAATCGAAGTTTGCCCCAATGCTGGCTACCGGTTCTTACGTGGGATGGCTACTGAATATTATCGGTACCCACCTCGAAGGCGGACGCCTTGAACCATTTGAGATGCCCACCGCGATGGAACCCGAAGAAGGTTTGGAAGTCGTGTTTCGATTGTCGGAACATCTCAGTAAACCGGTAACAAACCAGACGGCTATGCAGATCAATGAGTTGTGTAAGCGTGATCCATTCTTCATTCGATGTGTGATTGGGTCGTCTCAGACAGATCGGGATTTAACTACGGAGGCTGGAGTCAACCGTGCCCTTCAACATGAAATCGAATCCCGCAGTTCACAATTAAACGCGATTTGGGAGGAATACATTCGCCAAGCCTTGGATCGGATCAATCAGCTCAATGCGAAGAAGATCTTATGGTTCTTGACTAAAAATCGGGACCGTTCGTACACTCATCGGGAGATTCAAGCGGCCTTGAAATTGGACCTGGAACTCGATGACATCCTCAACAAATGCAACGTTCTGTACAAAGCCGATTTGATCCTAAAAGGAAAGAGTGAGATTGAATTCCAAGGCTTGCAAGATGGTACGCTGGAATTGGTCTTGAACAGTCGATTCCATACTCAGATTGAAGATTTTGCCATCAATTGGGAGGAGTCGTTGCAAGACGATTGGCAATCCTGGAAACACAAATATCAAACCACTCAAGGGCGCTACAATGCCCTCTCTGGCAAACTAGCCGAGTATTTATTGGCCAACGAACTTCGAATGAAGCCAAAATTCAAATTGTCCGAATATTTTGAAGGAGTGAACAAAGCCCATTCAACTGCCAATGAACCGATTACGTTTGAAACGGTCCAAACCGGAGTTTTACTTCAAAATCACGAAGGAGTGACTCCAAAGACTTTCGAGATCGATGTGAAGGCCGATGCCCAAAACGATGTCCGAACTCTCTTGGTGGAGGTCAAGAAACGTCAGAAAAAAGTGGCAGACTCGGTGGTAATGAGCTTTATGGAAAAAGTGAGGACTTTTGCCGAACAGAACCCGGACCGCACCGTGATTGCGGCGATCTGGTCTTGGAATGGATTCACCGAATCTGCCTTGGCATTGTGTCGCACCCATCAGATTGCTACCGCGTCCACGTCGAACATCATCCAAGATGCTTTGGGGTTTCAGAATTTGTGAAGACGCCACGCTTCGATTCGTTTCTTTTCTTTTCTTTTTTTTCGTTCCTTGTCTGTTGGAACGTTTTTCTCATTCCCGATCAGACTTCGGAGATGCACCATGACTTCATCCATCATGAATATCCCTTATGGCATTTCAGACTATGAAGCCATCCGCTCCCGAAATTTCTACTTTGTGGACAAAACCCGATTTATCCCTCACTTGGAGCAACACAACTTTGTGGTGTTCATTCGTCCACGGCGGTTTGGGAAATCCTCTTGGTTCAGCCTGCTGCAAGGGTATTACGATAAAAAATTAAAAGATCAGTTTGATCTGCTTTTTGCCGGAACCGACATTGGCCAAAATCCCACAGCAGAACGCCATCAATATTGCATTTTATCCTTCAACTTTTCTTTGGTGTCTTCGTCTCTGGACTTGGTGGAGTCCCGTTTTGAAGAATACACCCAACTGTGTTTGGAATTCTTTTTACATCGGTATGCCGAAGATTTTCCTACCTCGATTGCAGAGAGCATCCGTTCGGCCCCTTCGATCCATTCACAATTGAATCGATTGTTCGTTTATGTGGCAGAAAGGGGAATCAAACTTTACGTGTTGATTGATGAATACGACAACTTTGCCAATAGCATCTTAGTGCAATCTGGCGCACCGGCGTATCATGACCTGACTCATGGAGAAGGGTTCTTTCGTCACTTCTTTACCATCTTGAAAGGCGGGGCCAGTGGCCATGGAGCGGGAATTTCCCGGTTGTTCCTGACTGGAGTGTCGCCGGTGACCTTGGATGATGTGACCAGCGGCTTCAATATGGGCGATAACCTGAGCCTGACCTCGGAGTTTGATGAAATGCTAGGTTTCACGGAATCGGAGGTGCGAGGGATTTTGAAGTACTATCGTGATGCTGGTTACGTGAACTTGGAAGTAACGGAAGCCTTAGCTGTCATGAAAGAGTGGTATAACGGGTATCGGTTCAGCAAAACATCACACACTGATGTCTACAACACGGACATGGTGTGGCACTTCATCAAGGAATGCAAAACCAACCAAGAATCACCGATTCCGGACCGTTTGATTGATGACAATGTTCGTATCGACTACGGAAAATTGCGTCATTTGATTCTGGTAAACCGTCAACTCAATGGTAACTTTGATCGCTTGCGCACCGTTCTAGACGAGGGGCAGGTAGTTTCAGAAGTGGTGACAAGTTTTCCACTGGCCCAACTGCACCAGCCTCAGAATTTCACATCGTTGCTTTATTATTTTGGTCTGTTGACCTTCAAAGGGCGATATCGAGGAAAATCGGCTTTAGCAGTTCCGAATCAAACAGTGCAACATCTAATATTAGGTTACATTCGAGACGCTCTCATGGATGTGGGGCGTTTTGAAATTGCTCGCGATCCATTCACGGATCGGATCGGGGACATGGCTTGGGATGGGGCATGGGAACCCGTGTTCCGATATTTAGCAGAGCAAATCGACGCCCAAACGAGCATTCGGGATTATTTATCTCGTGAAAAGGTGATCCAAGGGTTTTTGCTTGCGTATCTCAATATCAATGATGTGTTCTTTTGCCGCACTGAATACGAATTCAACAAAGGCTATGTGGATCTGTTTTTGGAACCATTCGTGGCCAAATACCCCGATATCCAGCATGGTTTTTTGATTGAGTTGAAATACTTGAAACGCGACCAATGGAAGGAATCCAAAGCCGAAGAACTGTTGACCGAAGCAGAAAACCAATTGACACAGTATCTTCAAGATTCTCGCTTGCAACAATGGGAAACCTTACGATTCACAGGGATCGTGCTGCTGTTTTGTGGGTGGGAATTAAAAACGATGCGTGAGGTTGGTTCGGCTCTCGAAAAAACGTCTTCTTGCGAGCATTGAAACCTTTCTAGATTTTTATCAAACTTGGATCTGATCCATTTTACGAACCGCCCCTTTTACCGATCCGATGCCGTTCGGGTGGTTAACACCATCGAATGCTTCCCACCCGTTCGAAAATCCTTTGTGTATGAGTTAAGGCTTTTTGACTTCGACGGTATATGCTCTAGGTCGATTGTGGTAACAACCAGAAACATATAATCGAATTTGCCAGCCTGCTGTATACGCCAATGTTGGCAATTTCGAAACTTCCTTTTTATTTAGAGAATCGGCAACCGTATGGCTCGAATGAGTGGAACCCAAGACATAATGGGAAGTGTCCGTACATGAACCCGGGTTTTCTATTGTTCCCGAGGGAACGATGTAGAAGTAAGACTCCGATCCTCCTTGGTTATAAAGATCATACCCAAGCGAATCGATGGTGAACCAATTAGTCCACGTATTGGCCATTGCAGGTACAGAAAGAATTAAGCAGAATGCAGCAATTACTATCTTTTTCATAGGAACCTCTTTTTGAAGAAAATTAGCATTAGTGCCTTCCCTAAAAAATGATTAGCAATATGTTTGTTAATCAACAGTAATTAACACATTAGTTTTAGCTAATTCAGTGAGTTACCTACATAACTTAAGATAAATTAGATTTTAATATTAGTAATATCTACCTCTTTTTTTCGAATCATTTTAATAAAATCTACAATAATTGGCCTAATTTAGGAAAACTCTGCGTCTACATAAACGGTTCTTCCATACCTTCCCTACTGTTGATTAGCATACATCCCTCCTGAACCGACTGATTTTCAACCAATACTTTGAATCGAGTATTATGTTGTGGTGAGCTCGTTTAATTCGAAATTTTAGGAAGATAAGACACGCAAAATCTCAACCGTAGAGCACAAGACATCGCACTTCGATACTCCATCGGTCGGGAGCATCCGGTGGAGCCGATGGGTCTTCGAAAGCACTATGGAAGCTGAAGGTGCATGGCTCGTTATCATCGCAATCGTCTCCTTCGGTTCCCCGCGACTGGGCCAGCTTACCCGCCGAATCCCATTGTTTGATCAATAGAGCCTCGTCTTTGGTCATCTTTGGATAATAATACCATCGGTGTCGTGACGAATGTTTAGCAAAATAGTTTTCCCCCACCCGATCTTGATAATGGATTTCAAATACTACGAGGTCGTTGGGTTCAAAGCTTTTTCCATCACACAATGCAAGTGGGTGTGTGGCAACCGGTTCCTCAACGATATTGCGCCATACATTAATGATCGAAAATCTTGCCCCTTCATCGAGCACTCTTTTAACTCTCTCTGAAGAAACCAAGGACTGACCTTCACCCAGGACCGAACGTAACGTGTCGTTGCCCCCTGGAGGTTTGGAGAGATCCCGAAGCCGTTGGGGAGCGCTTGTCAACGTATAATCGCCATGCACCACATGGGCAGGTCCCTGGACTTGTTGTCCATCCAGGATCCGTTGCTGGCTTTTTTTACCCAGTGCAGACCTGATATTGTGATCGAAGGCGTAGGCTTTAGCTCCTGTTACATTTTGCACGACTTCAACGCACTGCGGATAATAATCTTGGAGAACCTGATGTTGATCAAAAAAATCAAGATTAGGGTTCGTGAGTGGTCGCGTGAGCAGTTCGAATCCATGGGCCGCTAAGGCACAACGTTCATCTGATTTTAGCAAGCGAGCGTTGTGTACGATCACTTCCCGCTCGTCCAAATCAGCTCCGTGGAATTCGGAATCGTTGCCATTGGCATCACGCCGAGTGAACACTCGACCATTTCGGTAGAGGGACGAAGGAACAGAGGCATCCAAGTAGTTGAAACAACCGGGATTGCCATTATCATTTTGCGAGTTCATCATTGTGTTTTCCGTAGCCATGACTTTAGGATAGTTGGGTTCTTTTAGAAGAAGGCATTTTGATGAAATGAACGCCTACCTTAATTAACGATACACGGGTAATGTTTCAATGAAGATGAGAAATAGCTTAATGCAGCAAATGCAAAATGATGCTGACCAAAACTATCTCAACACTTTATTAGAAATGTTGAAAACTTCGCACGAAACACTGTGCGAAACACAAACTGAGGAAAATCTAAAAACAATCGCCCATGCTGCGATGGGCCGATGTGAACTTCTTGGAATTACCGATACGAAATCCATCATGTGGTATGCAATGGCAATGATTCGTGTTTCTACGAGTTTCGACAATCACCCTCCGATTCTCGCCCTCCTGACAGACACGACAATTCCTCCTGAAAAACGAATAGAACACCTGTTACAGAACACAACCGACGAAGATTGGCTCGAAGCAAGTTTCTATCGGCAGGACACTTAGATTTTATATTTCATCTGTATCGGATAACTTGAAATCCTTCGGATCCTCGTCTTCCAAGTACTCGGTCTTTTTTGAAGCATTTATTAATTCTGGAACGAGTAAATCTATTTCCTCATCGCTTAGGTTTGCAGGTAGGAGCAAATAGTAGTGCCCATTGATATGTCCTATGTTGATATCACGAGGATTCAAAGTTCGGATTTGAACCGTCGGATCATGAACACAAATTTGATCACTCAAACAATAACTCAGTAGTTCCAGGTGAATATCCATTTCTTGAAACGGCACGTTCACTCCTTCTAACCCGACTGCCATTACTGGTCTACAGATTTCAACTCCGCTGAAAAATGATCTTTGCCAAACTTTAAGTGTCTCCTTATCTTCGCCCGACAACTCCGTCGGTTTTTGGACTAATTCTCTTAGTACAACACTCCATACTGACTGAAACCAATCGGACTTCAACAACACATCTTTTTGCTGACATATTTCCAAAACTCTTGGAATATCTAAATTTATTCCTTCATTGGATTTTACTAAACGGTTCAGTATGAAATCTACAATAGATTTCATGGTTTCAAGGTGTGAAAAGCGATAGCTGCCAGTAAGACACATTTGCAGTTGAAACTTTACTTCATCATCAATTTTTTCCTGATGATAAAATTCCGAAAGTAATTGGTCTGCAGCCTGCAATCTTATAGCTCCGTGTTTATTCCAATCTTTCTCAATAAGCAGCGCCAAAGCGCGAGAAAATGAATTGCTATCGTGCTCAACATCCCAGGCACTCCATCCTTCCGGTGCCCAAAGCAAGGGATTTTGTTGATGGAATCGTTCTTTGGGCGGGGGACGTAACGATGGAGGATTAATAAGCGCGCTCATTGCTTTGTGCATTTCTAAAAATTCTTGAGCGTTTTTATAGGGGGTCTCGGCGTGGTCGGTAACGACTGATAGAAACTCTATAAACAGAACCTTTATCAATGGTTGGAACATAGGGTCTGTTGCATTGTGATTCAGTGCTACAGCCACATCCCAAGGGAAGATATCCGGTTCCTCATTGCAAAGGAGGCTATCAACTAACGGCATTGCCAATCGTTTTGGTTTTCTTCTGCAATCGACGACTATTGGTGGGAGTTGGTTATCATCTAGCCCACGAGCAAGGCATTTTTTGTTCAGATCCAACACGTCATTTAACGAAACCCTTGCGTTTAAGGTGCTACTTAAAACGTTGGCTCCAGGCAGGAGTCTGCCATGTTGAATCGCCCCATTGAGACTTCCAAAAAGCTGTTCAAATGTGAGGAAACCGTTGTTGACAAGTTCAATGGAACGTATCGTGGCTTGCCACATACCAAGGGAGTGACGCGGTTCGGCCAAAAGAATGATCGATAAAATGTAGCAAATCGCTTCATACAATGTGACTTCAATACCCAAATGGTTCAAATCTTTCGATGCTCTCGCTCGTTTGCTTAGATTCCATTTCGAGTCAATAATTTTTAGAGAGTTTCCATCAAAACATAAACCATAAATAAAGGAGCACGTTATCGATCCTAAACCGCTTTTTATTGAGAGAAGTTGATTAACTATACCCTCCTCATTGTTGAGTACGCCTAAGATGTATTGCGCCAAAATAGAATCTTTTCCTGTTTGACTTGGCGGCCCAGGACAATTTGGCAACAAGACATCTCTAATTATTTTGTAGACATCACTATATGACATATCTGCCACTCGGAGACGATTGTAGCTTTCTAGCGTTGTATCGGGTCGCGTCAAAGGCCACAACATCCTTGTTGTTCCCGAGTTTTTATCTTTGTAGTTGAATGCAATCACACAAAAGTGTTCCCAATTGAGGACTGTTAAATGTTTGATCGCATGGGCTGTTACTCGATTTTTTTCGGATAGTACTTTCCGTACAGTGGATAAGGTGATCATGGCTTTGAACCAGTCCAAATACCCATTCACATTCACCACAAACCAGTGTTCGTTCGCCAACGGGTGCCCTTCAATGTTTAAATCATAGTGCGGCTTAGAACGATCATTACTTGCCAGCAACTTTTCAACCTTATTCCTCCAATTTATTTCATGGCTCTGTGTTGGTTTAGTATTCTCCAATAGCAATTCGATCAGTTCGCGTTTTGTAGCTCGGTATCTCTGTTTGAGTGTTGCAAACTGTGTACGAAAACATTCAGCTAAGTGTTTCTTGGATTCTTCATGTGCACAAAATGCGGTGTAGGCAGGTCCCAACCGAAAACACCGGTTCTGCAATTGTTCACATGCTTGTCGAATGAGGGTGGATCTGTTTGAATAGTGATCTAATCCCCCACAAAGAACATGATCCAGGTCAGCACAAGAATTTGGTTCTAGTTGCGTTAATGCGAATTCGAGTACCTCTTTTGGAGTGGCTTGAGCCAAGCACTCATTCAGTCTTTCAAAAGTAAACGCCCTATTCGGACGAGAGCTCCTGTCGATTGATAACCCGGAAGCATTTTGCACACATAAAAGTTCAAGGATAGGTTCACAAAGCGGGCAACGTTCTCCCTGATGGGGGCCATGTGTTATGCATAAGGGCATTGTGATCCTTTTGACTCGTTCTGCATCCACCCCGCCTTCATCATCTTGGATGATCAATTGGAGATCGGAGCTGTTGGCAACGGCTGGTCGAAATCCTTCAAGGTGGTGCTGACCAATTGTTCCAAACGTTGAGTTTCCTCACGCAAATGATCCACTACCACAGCGGTTAAAGCTTTTGAACCGCTACGGACTTCTTCCAATGAGGATTCGACTCGGTGGGCTTCTTCGACCACCTTCTTTAAGGCGTAGCTGGCCGAACCACCTTTGATCGTGTGGTAGTAGCGGAACAAGGTATTGGGGTCGATCTGTTGCAGTGGTTGAACAAAGCAGTGATACAGGTTTTGGAACAACTGTTGAAGCTCCTGTAAAAATTCCAAGAAGCCATCTCGATCAGAAGCAATTTTGATAATCGCGGCATTGCGTTCTTCATCGGCTTTTAATTGAGCTTCTAGTTCTTTTTCGGTGGTCACATCATCGATAATGACCATCACTTTATGAGCCGGATTGGAAGCGGTGCGTTCGATCACTTTTTTGCTCCAGCGTGTTGTATAGCCGGGCGTTTTCAATCGAAATCGCGCCTTGGGCTGAAATCATTTTGAGCACTTCCAATCGGTCGGGCGTGAAAGCCCCGGTAGTCAAACTGTTTTCCAGATACAAAATGGCCGTGATGTCGCCGTGATGCACGATGGGGCTACACAAAATAGACTTCGCATCATTGCTTTGGATGTAAATATCTTTGGCAAATTGTTCATCGTTTGTGGCATCGTGAATTATGGCATGCTGTTTGCGTCGAGCCACGTACTTCACAATCGTTTCGGATAAAGCGGTGGATCCAGTGAGTGGAGTCCATTGTCATAAAAAGCGATCCCCAAGGAGTAGAAATCCGAACGGTAATCAATGGAACGATTCATCCTCCCCGTTTGTTCAGGAGAAATGTAAGTTTATTTTCAGTGAATCTGTACGTACAATTGATAAAACTAACTAGTTGGTCTATTTTTATTGTTGTGGCTGAATGTCATGATTAGTTTTAATCTCAAAAGGCATTGTAAAATTTAGCTTTTTATAACTAACTAGTTATTTTTTGGGTCAGAAAGGTCGAATCTTTTCATCATGAGGAAATATGAAAACACGAAACGGATTAGGATTTATCAATATATTGGCCGTGCTGTTCTTGTTGAGTTCCTGTACGGAGATCATTTTGATGATGGCGCCATCGGTGGACGCCGAGAAAAACATTGGTCAAGATTTTAACTTCGAATCCAAATATATCGAAGTGCACGGAAGCCAAATGCACTATGTGGACGAAGGGGAAGGCGATGTACTGTTGCTCGTTCATGGAAATCCCACTTCCAGTTATATCTGGAGAAATATCATTCCCACACTTGCCAAAACCCACCGTGTGGTTGCACTCGATCTCATCGGAATGGGGAAAAGTGATAAACCCGATATTGATTATACCTTGCAAGAGCACAACCGATACTTCAGCGAATTTGTTAACACACTGAAACTACAAAACATAACGTTGGTGCTCCACGATTGGGGGGGAGCGATTGGTTTAGACTATGCACGAAAGCACGATTCCAACGTGAAGCAAATCATAATGATGGAAGCGGTTGTTCATCCCATCACTTGGGACGACGCGGACATCGCCTCAGAAATCATTTTTAAAAAACTCAGAGATAACAAGGAAGGGCACGAATTGATTGTCGAAGAAAACTTTTTTGTCGAAAAATTGCTACCCATGATGGCTGGAAGAGAGCTGACCGAAAAAGAAATGAACCACTATCGAGCGCCTTATGTAAAAAAAGCAGATAGAAAACCAGTGCTGGTTTGGCCTTCTGAAATTCCAATTGATGAAACTCCAAGACGGAACTTTGTAGACGTTTCCAAGAACCATCAATATCTAAAGGATTCGAGCAAACCCATCTTATTCATTCATGGAGAACCAGGGTTGATCTTTTCTGAAAAAACGGTGGCGAAATTAAAAAACGACGTGGCGCGCGCGGATTTCGCATCCATTGGGGAAGGGCTTCACTATTTACAGGAATCCCAACCAACGAGGATTTCTAAAATTATTGCAGAATGGGTCAATCGTTGAAGCAAAATTGCTTTCAGCTTCCAAAGTGTTTAGGTTTCCAAAGTGTTTAGGCTTCCAAGTGTCATTCTTGAGAATCACTAGGTTACACCTCAATTACAAACCTACCATTGAGTTATAAAGTGTAAGGCGGATATGGGTAAAAAGGGCGAAGCGACAAAACAGAATATACTGGATACCGCCAGAATCATGCTTTGGAAGCATGACTATCATCGCATTACTGTCGATCAAATCGTTGCCGAAGCGGGCGTGAATAAGGCGAGTTTTTACAACTACTTTAAATCAAAAGAAGAACTAGCGTTGGAAGCTTTGAGGAAGAACTATCAGGCTACCATCGAGTTTGTGTATGAAGGTGCCTTTTCATCCACTCAGGATCCTATAGAACGACTCGAACAGATTTACGAGAGAGTCTACAACTCTCATAGTGATGTTTATGAAACGGAGGGGCATTCTCCCGGATGCCCTTTCGTGAATTTGGGAGTGGAAATGGCTTTTGAGAATGAAAAAATCCGTCAAGAAGTCAACCACATTTTTGAAGGAATTTGTGTGTATTGGGCACAAATCTATGAAGATGCGAAACGGCTGGGCCTCACAAGTTTCAACATTCCCAGCCATGAGATGGGAAGACGACTGCACACTGTTCTGAACGGAGCGATGGTTGGGTCGCGTGTCCGCAAAAGGCCTCAAGAGGTTCTGGATGCAATCAATACGGCAAAAGCGGTGTTAGGAGTCCAAATCGTGCACTTGTAATTGTTTTTCCGTTAGCAGCTCGTGAGCAATCTGTACGAGATGGGAATGATGGGTGAATAGTAAAATTTGGGTTCGCAGAGAAAGATCGGCCAAGATTTTTAAGAGTGCTTTGGAACGATGGTCATCAAAATTGACCAAGATATCGTCCACAATGAAGGGCATGGGTTCGTGGTTGGACAAATAGCGTTCCAGGCTGGAAAGGCGAAGGGAGAGATAAAGTTGATCGCGAGTGCCCTCGCTCATTCCATTGACCTCCACCTCTTCTCCACTGGGGCGGATACCGAGCAACACGGGATCCTCGTTGTCTTCGTATTCAGTTCGTAACGCAGCGAAGGAGTGGAGTGTGAGTTGAGAAAAAAGCTCACTCGCGCGACGGAGTACCGGATCTTGATTTTCTTGGCGGTAGCGTTCCATTTCTTTCCGGAGCACAATAGCCGCAAGGCGCAATTGAATGTATCGGTTTACTCCTTCGCGAATCTGTGCGGTATGATTTTGCATGTTTTCGGCAATTTCAGCTGCGTTGGAGCTGCCATCCATTTGTTTAAGTATTTGCGATTCTCGGCCGATTTGTTCATCGAGTTCGGACCGTCTTTGATCATATTGTTCGATACGGTTCGTAAGCTCAGGAAGTCGTGCTTGCAGTTCATCTGGATCGAGCGCAGCCACGGCTTGGGTCAATTCTTCTACGGTCAATCCCCCCCCGTAATCCAGCAATTGTAAATCGAGGCGATGGCATTGTTCTTTAAGAGCTTGAGCTTGTGAAAAACGCAGTTCGACCGCCTCCAATTCTTCATGCTGCTTGCATTTTGCCGTGCGACAGAGCGAGTCCAGCACACGATGAGTTTCTTCAATGGTGAGTTGGGCCTCACGCAGTTGTTTCTCTTTTTCTTGGTGTTGGTGCTCAAGATCTTGGTGGGTGATCCGATCCTCACGGGCTTGCGTCAATCGCCCTTTCAATTCTTGAATGGCTTGTTCGGAAGGCAATTCTAACAAATCAGTTGCCACGGCTTTGACCCAGTGTTGAACTGCGGCATCAAATTCAGAGGCGTCGCGGTTGATTTCAGCAAGACTCCTTTGGGTTTCATGTTGGGTGTGGAGTTTTTGGAAAAGTTCATCGAGGGCAGAAATCACGGCATTGGCTTCCGCAGGGGTCGTGGATTGGGACAAACCAATCGAAGTCATCATGGTATGCCAGTTTGAACTCCATTCTTGGAGTTGGGCTTCCGCGTGTTCTGTATTTTTTTGGGCTTGGCTGAGTTGCTGTTCGAGTTGGGTGCGTTGTGCGTTCAACTGAGCTTGTTGCTGAGCCGTCGACTCACTGTGACGCTTGATGGCATGGCTTTGTTCAAGCAATTCTTCAAGGAGAGTCGATGTCGGAAGGGGAGTGGTTCTTATGTTCTGTAAGCATTGGATCAATTCCGAACGATGTTCGTCAATTCGATGCTGCAACACCTGGACTTGGGAGCGCAACTCCCTAAGGTTCGACCATTGTTGTAACAAAGCATGCTGACGCTGAACCCAGGCGCGCATCTCGCGTGGAGAGAAAGCTTGGATGTCCAAAAAATTCCAAATGGATTTCCAAGATTCTTGCAGTGCTTGATTCCGTTTTTCACAATTTTGAAGTTCCGCTTGGCAATGCTCCCATTCTTCTTCAAGAGCGGCCTGTTCAGAAAGCAAAGATTCTTGAGTAGCGACCCGGTCGGCTTCAAAACGCAAACGGTCTGAAATGCGATCAACATGGAGCACACTGTGTTCATAGGCATCGGAAAGTGGCAATTCAGCATCAAACTCTCGGACTTGTTCCGCATCCTGTATTCCTTCCAACCACCAATCTCGAACCAACTGCCATCCTTTATCGCGATGGTCGCGGGCGCGTTGCAGATCATCTTCGCTGGGAACTTCTCCACCTCGGTTCAGAGCTTGGATTTTTCGATCCAAAGCGGTTCGTTTTTTATGTAACGTTTGGAGTTGAGTTTGCAGGGTTTTGAGTTCTTGCAAAACTTCATTCCATTCTATCTCGAAGCGCTCCAAGGTTTCAGCAGGTGGTATCGGGAGAGCCTCCAATTGTGCAACAGTTCCTTCCCACAAGGGGAGTTGTTGAAGTGCGATATCGAGTTGGTGTTCGTCTGCTTGCAACCGGGTTTGCAGGTGGTGCAAATCGCCTTCAGGGCTGCCGAGCTTTTCAGCACGTCGGATCGCCCGATTGAGTTCTGAGATATCCTGAATCGCCGACAATTGAGATAATTGAACTTGGATCGAATCTTGATTGGCTTGGATCGATTGGAAGGCCTGTTGCGAGTGATGCAATTGGGTGGTCAATACATGATGCCGATTGCCCAGTTCCTGAATGCGGATGCGTTGATCTGCTGTCAATCGGTAGGCTTCCGCAGCTTCGAGAGTCAATCCGGGACGAATGTGTTGGAGCACTCGTTGAATGTCGGCTTCCAATTGGGTCTGCTTGCCTTCCAAACTGCTGCGCTCGGCAAGGCGTTCCCGATGATGAATCCACGTCTCATACAACTGATCGATCGATTCGCCATGTTGTAACAGGTTTTTGGGCACGTTCAGATCGAATAAGCGTCGCTCAATCTGCTTGAGATCCGCCGAAGCTTGAACCTCCAAACGCTGAGCATAATTGAGGTCATGCGAGGTTTCTTTGAGTTGCTGGGCAAAATTAAGGGGCAGGGGAGGAATGTCTCCCAATTCTTCCAATTGGGAGACAAGCGTTTTTCGCTCGGCAAGCAGTGGCAAGACCCTAGAATAGCGGTCCAGTCGATTGTGTTCTTGCCGTAATAACTGGAGTTGTTTGGAAATCTGCTCTTTTTCCTTCTGTGCCGAAGTGAGCGCCGAGTTGTGCTCCTCCCAGTTTTGGCTGCTCAGCGATTGCCGAGCGCTTTCTTTTTTTGCCTCATTGTAAGCTTGGATCGCTACATTGATTTTACGCTGTCGTCCCCTGGGCAGAAACCATTCTCCTGCTTCATCATCCAAACGCTGCAAAATTTGACGCAATGGGCTGTTTCCAATTCCAGCAGCAAACAGGCTTTCTCCAATAGCTCCTTGTCCTTGCAGGATATCGTTACCACCTCTCACTAATTCTTCATGGCTTAAGCCAAATAGTGTTGTGAACAATTTTTCATCCACTCCACCAAGCATTGCAATCAAGGCCTGATCTGAAACGGGTTGGTCATCAAAGTCGACCAACGCTTCTTTCCTCTTTTTCAATCGAACAAATTCAAGCTTTGTCCCATCCGAATGCAGAAGACGAGCTGCCAGTTGGAGGTTCTTTTTATCGTGTCGGAAATCGTCGGTGGTTCGAACCGGAATCCCATAAAACAGAGCGGTCAAAGCACGGAGCGCAGAACTTTTCCCAACTTCGTTGGGACCGTGAAGAATGTGAAAATTGGCCTCACTTTGAGAAAAATCGAGCACCTTCTCCGTAAATGGTCCAAAGGCTCGCAATTGTAATTCAAGAATTTTCATTTCAAGACAGTCCTCACGTTGTTCCAATCAAATTTCGATCCGGTGGTTTGGGGCATCCCCAAGAGATCAATACAGGCGAGGTAACAAAAAGTGTTGGAGGTCGTTCAACAGGTTGAGAAATTTTTCTGGCTCCTTCAGTTCGATGGCATCGGGTCCATACTGCAATTCAGATGGGATTTTTCGTTGCAACTCCAAGAAATCCTGCATGAGTTCTTGGATTTCCGCATCGGACCACGTTTTTCCATTCAAGGAGCGTAACAACCCGCCGATAGGATCGTCTCGTTGCAGCCATTCCTCCAAGTTGATTTCGGTTTGAGTTTGGAATTTCACTTGCTCGACCCATACCTTTCCCCCGGTTTGGTCGGTTGCGGACGCTCGAATTTCATTGATCCAATGATCCGGATTTTCCACCAAATCGTGATGCGCTTTACAGGGACCCTTCAAATGAAGGCGGACTGCCAACAGGTGTTCATCATGTTCTGCAAAGATAGCACTGATTTGTTGACTGCTTCGTTCTAGCAAAACGTCGCTATCTTCTGCACCCGACACGTCGACGTCGCAGGTTTCCCATCGCATGACATCAAAACTCCGATGCTCTACCGAATGCACCGTTTGCCCATCCACGGTAACCAAGGTGGCACCTTTGGCCCCTGACTCGCGAATGTGCCGGCCTTGTAAATTGCCTGGAAACACAATCCATGGATCTTCTGCAAGAATCTCTCTTCGATGAACATGCCCTAAAGCCCAGTATTGATAACCCTTGAAACGGAGTCCATCCAGCTTGCACGGTGCATAGGGTTCGTGGCCTTCTCGACCTTCGGCACAGGTGTGCAGCAAACCGATGTTAAACATGTTGGGGAAGGCATGGGGGTATTCCACTGACATGTCTTTCATCACTGCTCGACGTGGAAAACTCTGCCCGTGTAATGCGACTCCTAAATCGTCAAGAAACTCGGTTTCAGGAGCTTGGGATGAAAAGACCGTCACATTTTCCGGCATCCGGAGGGTCCGATTGATTTGACTCGCCGCGTCGTGATTTCCAGCAATCACAAAAACACGAATATTCGCTTCTCGAAGCTGCGACATTAGTTTCGAAAAAAACAACCCCGTATTGTAGTCGCGCCAGTCTCCATCATAGAGGTCTCCAGAAATAATAAGAAACTCAACTGGTTCAGAGATCGCCCACTGCACCAGCTTCGCTAAAGCCTGCCGGGAAGCCAAACGAATTTCATCTACCGGAGCGCCATCATAGCGTTCCAACCCACGCAGTGGACTGTCGAGGTGGATGTCGGCAGCATGCAAAAATTTAAACATAATTGAACGCTCGTTAAGGCGCTTGTTGGGAAGTGGTCTCCGCTGAAATCGTGGATTCCGTAGAAGGTGGAGCCGTGGCCTCGACATCCGAGTGCCGGTATTGATCGATCCAATACATGATTAATAAAAACACACCGATGACGGCAAAACTGATGAGATAGTTGCGTAGGATTCGAGGCATGGCAATGAATTGCAAATTGGTTGGGGCAGGAATTAATTGATCGGTAAATCCATTCGAAAATTGATGTACAATACCCCTCGGCTGAAATAGGGAGCTGATTGCGTGTGAACTTTTGCTTCAGGAGGAATATTAAAGGTATATTCAAATCGACCCCGCTTCCGATTGCGAGTTTGATAAGCATCTTTGGGAACGTGTGGGAGTTCGGGAAAACATCCTGTGATTTTCAACCGGTTGGAACTCAAATCCACTTCAACCGATTCTTCGGTCACGCCCGGCAGTTCAATTTCCAGGTTCAACACATCATCCATTTGGTATGAGTTGTACACAGGTTGGTTATCAATGGGTTCTGCGTTCGCTTCCACCTCAATTTCCACACCACGCTGTCGCAATTCGTTCAAACGTTGGTTCATCTGTTCTTGTTTGATGTGCAAGGTGTCTAAAGGTAGCTCTTCGGTCATACATTCTCCTTAATATTAGATTGGGAACCTCAGCAAATTTGTTGTTTAATTCCAAAAATTTAAGTGCATGAATTTAACAGAGACCCGTTGTTTTCGCAATCTAACAGTGAGGGGAGCTAACCCAAATTCAGGGGAGTCTCTTTGGCCGGGAGGAGGTTGTCTATGAAATCCAAGACTTCTGATTCTTGTTCCGACAGCTTTGTCCATTCTTGAACCGAAGGCAATTCAGTGACTGCCTGGATGAACCATTGACATTCTTCGGGAACCGAAATTCCATAAGTCACGAACCGTAGCGCCACCGGTGCGTACATCACATCAGCAATGGAAAAGTTTCCAAACAACCATGGTCCCCCATATTTTTGGAAGCAGGTTTTCCAAATTTCGAACACTCTAGAAATTTCCTTTTGAGTGCCTGCTGAAAAGTTTGTCAATGGAATCTTTCCCCGCTTGCGAATGTTTTGCGGCAAATGCTCACGAATGCCTAAAAACCCAGAGTGCATCTCTGCCGAAACAGAGCGAGCTTCAGCGCGAGCGACCGCTTCCTGAGGCCAGCCTACTGCCTGATCAAAGGTTTCTCGAATGTATTCAAATATGGCTTGGGTGTCCCAGACAGAAAGCTCTCCATGCACCAATACAGGCACCCGCGCTGCTGGAGAGTATTGTCGAATTCGTTCTGGCCACTCCGGAGTGAATAAAGGAATACGAATTTCTTTATACGGAATGCCACTTTCCCGCATGTACAATCCTGCTCGTAAAGACCATGACGAATAATTCCGATTACCAACAATCAATTGTAAATCCATGGCGACTTCTCCCTTAAAAATCATTACCTAGTTTCAAAACCATCCAGCACCAATCCCACTTGTTCAGAGGCACAGAATCGACATCCGGCTTCGCGAAGCGGACCTTTTTTGCCACAGGAAGGACAAACAATTTGCGGAGGGCGTTTTACGATCAACCAAACAGCGACCATTCCACAAAGCCCCATCACCCCGGCAAATAAGACCCATCCTATGAGTTCGTTTCTTGGTACTTGATATCGCAAGTACACCAGGACTCCTGTTCCTGCCAATAGAAACAAAAACGCATTATGCATCCATTCGAAAAAATCTAAATCCAGAAAAGGAGCGAGTTGGGCCTCAGGTTTTAAAAATACGGAAAGGGCCGCGTAAGTCGCCAACCCGCCAAGAGAAATAATAGGTGGGTTGGATCCAGATAAAATCGGAGGCAATTCAATCGATTCCACCAATTCTCCTTGGTGGTTGAAATAAAATACAGCAACGTTTTCACTGGATTTATGCTGACCAATGGTTTCCATCAGGACAACATACTCTTTTTTGTTTGAGAGTTCAGAAACAAACAACGCGTATTCCTTGTTAGCGTCCACAGGCAATGTAAGGAGCGGGCTTTGCTGTACTTTTTGAACAAAATCTTGCGCGTTGGAAGCTTGATAGATTTCAATCGAGTGCCGTCTTTCCAGAGTGACATAGGGTCGACTTGAATCCCATTCTAAAGGGAAACGTGGATTTATCTGGGGGGTATGAGGACTTTGTTTGACTGCCAAAACCGGATTGTCTGATTCAAATTTTCGAAGGACCGATGTGGTGCGGTTTTCAAAATCGATGCTTAAGACATGACCTTCGAGAAAAACCAGAGCGTCTCCAAAGAAAATGGGATGCTTCGAAAACCGTGTGGTGATTTCCGCACCGGGAGGAATGAACCCGTCAGGACCAAAAAACCCAACAAACGATCCAGTACTATCCCGATGGTAACCACGAAGGAGTCGATCTTCAGGCGAATAATACCAACGGAAATTCCCGGAAGAATCCTCCCAGCCCGATTCAGGATTATGTTTTGAGTATGGATGATACGCCTGGAGGAGGCGGACAAAATAATGGAGGTAAAGTTCCGTCTTCACCCATTCACGGAAGTTTGAATGGCTTGCATTGGATTGTTTGGATTGATTGGTTGGATTGGATCGATTGGATTGACTCAATCCCTGAGGATTGTCTCTGGCACGAACCAACTGCGGCGTATTATTTGGACCACCTAAAAAGATATCTCCTTCTTTATTGAGTAGATAGTGTTGGTCATAGGTCTCCGATGGAAATAATGCTTGCGACAACGAAAATAGAAAAAAATAAATAAGGAAGACCACTCCTGTTGTGCAATAGGCTTCTACCAGCGTCACCCACCCAATTCTCTTGGGTCGAAACGGTATTTGAAACTGGGTGAAAACCATACCCATCAGCAGAAAGGACAAGCCACCCAAAATCGCGAAGTAACGAAAAAATTGTTCGCTGATTTCTGTTAAATCGAACGAGGCATAAGTCACAATAACCATGATCAAAAGAGGCACGTTCGTCCAGCTTCGCCTTAGGCCAAAATACATTCCTAACAGATAAATCGGAACGGCCAAGAGCCAAATACGAATCATCCTATAAACGTAGTATGAATTTTTTGGATAGTCGTATTGGTCATTTTGGAAAAGGCTGGAAAATCCTACCAGCACCGGAAGCATGAACAGGCACGAAAGGAGAAAGGCAGCTCCCCATTTGGCCAACAACAATTTCTGAAGGGTGATCGGACGATGGACGTAAAACGACCACTGGTCCGGCCTTTTTTCAATCCGGATTTGAGCCAATCCCAATATGAAAGCCATCAACATCCAAGGTATGACAAATTGCGGTTGTGCCGGTCCAAATCTGTCATCGGAAAAAAATTGATAAAATTCCCCGTTGAGCAACAGGTACAAGATAACCAGGCAAAAGAGCATTGCTGCTCCTCCACCCCATTTTAGAAGAGTTTTGATTTCTTTGATGAACATGGGTTTCATTTTATATTCGATGGTTTGGAAATTTGTAATAATTGGCAATCCGAAATGAGGTGAAGTGACGAGACACTTCAAGTAGTCATCAAGGTAATCACTCTAAGTAATTACTCAAAATTTTCTCGACGTTGACATTGAGTCGTCGAGGATTGCGAAATTGATATTTTTTCAAACGCTCGTAACATTCATCGTGACTGCCTTTGAGAGTCAATTGAAGTTCATCCTCAGTTTTTTTTGAATGAATCAGTCCCGGTATTTCACGCCAATTGGAAGGAAGGTGTTCTAAAGAAACGGACCATATGCTGACTTCTTGCTGAAATGTCTCTAAGGGGCACGAGGCGCTCAATGCGCCATTTTTGATCAAGACAATGTGATCAGCCAATCGCTCAAGTTCATCGATTAAATGTGTACTCAAAACCAAGGTTTTTTCAGGTTGTGCAGACAATTCCACCAGAGCCTCAAGCATGGCTCGTTTGGCCACGATATCCAATCCTAAGGATGGGTCATCAAGGATGATGAGGTCTGGATTAGGAGCCAGTACCAAGCTGAGGCAAAGCCCCGCCCGTTGGCCTCGTGAGAGATTCTTGATTTTTGTCGCACGGTCGATTTGAAATTGTTCAATGGTTTGGTTGCAAAGGCCCCAATCCCAATGGGGGAAACAACTGGCTTGAAAGGCCACACATTCATCGACCTTCATCCAAGAATAGAGTGTATGGTCTTCAGTTAGATATCCGATTTTTGCACGCTCCTGTACTGGAATCTTCAAAGAGTCATACCCCAACACAGAAGCGTATCCAGAAGTCGGCTCTTCAAAACCGAGAATAGTACGCAGCAAAGTCGTTTTTCCTGCTCCATTTCTTCCCAGCAAGGCTATGGTGCCTCCCGCTTGGATGGTCAGATTGATTTTCCGCAACGAGGGTTGGTTTCCAAAAAATTTGGTCAGGTTTTCGGTTTGAATGACGTTCATGGTGTGTTCTCTTAGAGTTTCTTTTCTTGAGGTTTATGGGCCTGTTCCCAACGTTTCGAAAGTGCTTCTTCGATTTCTTCCTTGGAAAAATTCAAGGTGATGGTTTCGCGGATGAGTTTATCAATCGCTTGATTCAATCGATGTTTTCTTTCTACCTCGCTGTAGATCTGTTTCGGCTCTGCGACAAAAGCCCCCCTTCCCGGGGTGGACACGATGATGCCTTCTTTCGCTAATTCGTTGTAAGCCTTAGCAATCGTATTCACATTCACCCTCAAATCCTTAGAAAGCTTCCGCACTGGAGGCAGTTGCCCACCTACTTCCAAAGTGCCTTGTGCAATCCCTAATTTGATTTGATCCATCACCTGCTTATAAATCGGATCTGGACTTCCTGTGGTAATGACAAATTCAAAAGGCATCTTTATTTGTCCCTATTGTAATAGTTGATATAGTACAATTGATACAAGCAAAGAAACCCCATGTCAAGTGCTGATGTTTGATGCAGCTAGACAACCGATTCACAAAACTTTGGTTGAAACGACATATAGAATTATGTGCTTGTCCTGGGAATACATTGCGTTTGGCGGTATAATTTTCAAAAGACCTAGATATGTCCTCGTTCGCTTCATCAATACGAAAGAAGGAAATTTATGTTCATCGCCAACCCCATTTATGACGCTGTTTTCAAATACCTGTTGGAAGATAAAGAAGTTGCCATTCTTCTCATCTCTGAAGTTTTGGGCGAAACCGTGATTGATCTGGAGTTTTTGCCTCAAGAATCCGTAGGAGAAGTTTACCGAGAACCCCATATCTTTACGATTTATCGTATGGATTTCTCTGCCAAAATCCAACTTCCTGATAAACAGTTCAAACAGGTGATTATCGAAATCCAGAAAGCCAAGTTTCACACGGATATTATGCGATTTCGCAACTACTTAGGCATGCAATACTCTCGGAAGGAAAACGTTGTTGTGGAACAAATCAATGGGAAGGAGGTAAAACACGCTTTACCTATTTATAGCATCTATTTTTTGGGACATCGGTTGGATCATATTCAAGCACCTATCGTACAGGTGAAACGGGAGTACAGGGACGCCTTGAGTGGGGAACCAATTTCTGAACGTGAGGAATTTATTGAAAGTCTTACTCATGATAGCGTGGTGATTCAAATCCCTCAATTGCGCCAAGAAATGCAAACCGATTTGGAATGGCTGTTGAGTGTGTTCAATCAAAGCTATGTGGTCGGTCCTGATAAACACATACTGGACATTGATGATGAGCAGTATCCTGAGAAGTATCGCAAAGTATTGCGACGGTTGATCCGAGCGAATTCTGAGCATCAGATCCGTCAAAATATGAATGTAGAAGACGAGTATCTTGAAGATTTGCAAGAACAAGAGCGTCAGATCTTAAAAGCGAAAGAAGAGACCGCACAAGCGAAAGAAGAGACCGCGCAAGCGAAAGAAGAGACCGCGCAAGCGAATCAACGTGCTGAGCTGGCGAATCAACGTGCTGAGCAAGCAGAGCAAATTGCCAAACAATCCAAACAACGTGAACAAGAGCTGCTGCGTATCATTCGAGACAAAGGTTTGGATATGGAGTGAAAACCGGCAAATGCAAACTTGACCAACGCGGTCGAAACATCAATAGTCGGGAAAAAACGATTCACCGCTTTGATGGAGTTTTCTTATGACTCGGGTTCTCGTTATTGATGATGATGAAAATATTCAATTTTTTGTGAAGCAGGTTTTGGAATCGGAAGGTCTTGCTGTCGCCACGGCAGCAGGTGCTCAAGAGGGCCTTGCTTTGGATGAGGCAGAGCCGTTTGACCTCGTGATCACGGATATTGTGATGCCTGAACAAATGGGTGTGGAGCCCATCTTGAAGTTTGAAGACCGAGAAACCACCAAAACCATTGCAATTTCCTCACATGAAACCTACCTCGATATCGTCGAAGAGCTTGTCGATGCCATTCTTCCCAAACCCCTGAAACCAGAAACATTGATCAAAACTGTCAAATCAGTGCTAGATATCTGAAAACGAAGACCTTTCTCTGCCGCTTTCGTCTTGCTGTGAGGCAAGCAAGAGTGCTCTACTTCTCCTGGTGTCATTCATTTGATTCAACTTTTTTCCAGGAGCTTGCCAGTATTATGATTGCCCGATTGATCCTGTTTCCATTTTTGTTGTTCAGCCTGATCGCCTGTTTTTGGAGTAGTTTGCTGACTGCCCAAGATACCCAAGATACGCAAGATACCCAAAGCACCCAGAGTGCTCAGGATTGGGTTGCCATTAAAGATCATACCGTGGTTTCCGATACAACGGGTTGGCAATTCCCGGTGGAAATTGCGTTTGTTCCCAATCCAGGAAACGGTCCGAAAGACCCATTGTATTACGTGACCGAACTCCGTGGAACGATCAAAGTGGTTACCAATGATCGTTCCATCATGACCTACGTTGACGGAGTGAACACCTACGATCCTCCCACAGAATTGCCCAATGAATTGGCCGAGGTCGGGTTGGCTGGGATTTGCCTAGATCAAGAAACTGGATCCGTTTATGCCACCACCGCTTATATCCGAAACAGTACCTTCTACAACAAAATCGTACGCTTCGATCACGAGACAGCTCGATTCGGAACGGCTCCCGATGGCATTAGAGAATTCACCCGAATTTTTGATGAGGACGAATCCACCAACTCCCATCAAATTGGGAAATGTGTGATTGGCAAGGATCGTAAACTGTATGTCGGCGTGGGAGACGGTCACGCCCCTCACAAAGCACAAGGCCTGGAAAACCCAAATGGCAAGATTTTGCGAATGAATTTGGATTTCACCGCGCCTCAAGACAATCCTTTTTATAATGTCAACAACCCCGAATCGATTTCGAGCTACATATGGGCTTATGGTTTGAGAAATCCTTTTGCCATCACCCTGGATTCAAATGATCAACTTTATATCACTGACAATGGCCCCAACCGAGATCGATTGATCGAAACCATTCCGGGCAAAAACTATCTGTGGGATGGCACCAACGAGAGCATGCGAGGCGATAGCATCTGGAATTGGTCCGGCTCAGTGGGGCCTGCCGGAGCAATTTACTTCGGGAAAGACTCTATTTTTCCCTACTGGCAAGGACGGGTGGTGGTTGCGCAGGGGGGGAGTATTCAAGAACCGGGTCCTTCCAAAAAAGGGCGAATAACCATCAACAGTTTTCCGGTCAAGCAAGGTCGAGGGCTGACTGGAAAGCCAGAATTCCTCGTCTCTTATCGAGGCAACTACATGCAACTGCTCGTGCCGGTTGCAGAAGGCCCCGATGGACTGTATTTTTCCGGTTTTTTTCCAGATCCCAAAGGTGAAACCCACATTTTCAAGATGATCCGTCAAGAGGGTACGGAACCCGATTTGGCATCGCTTTCGGGTTCGCAACTGTTTCAAGAAAAAGGGTGTGAAGGTTGTCATAAAATCAATGGCATTGGCGGTCAGGCCGGACCCGCATTGGACGGCTTGATTGGACGTTTACAAGAGCGGTTGGAATCAGACGAATACGAACAGCAATTGGAAACTGTGGATGAATTGACCACCGACGTGCACGTTCAATACAAGAATGCACGTGAAACCTTTCGTGACTTGGAAGGAGAAGAAAAATTGGCCTTCTGGATTCGTCACCGCATCGAAGAACCTCGATGGGATATGCAACAATCAATGATGCCCAAAATGCCTTTATCCTCTGAAGAAATCAATCAGCTCACGGCTTACTTGATGACGCTTAAGAACCAGCAGATTCCGAAACTTTCGACATGGGAAGAGTGGCATCGGCGTTTCCGGGTTTGGTGGGATACGGATTATAACGCGCGCCCAACGGTTGGATTCATATTGGGAGTTTTAATAATGGGGGCGATTCAGCTGATCACATCCCGATTTCGACGCAAGAAAAATAGAAAGTATTATTGGTAGGGAAGCGACCGAAGCCTATAAAAACAGAGGTGAGGATACGACCTCGAACTCCTGACACAATAGGCCATTGCTGCCAGTGTATCGAGGCCGGACTACAGGAATTAGGAAGTATAATTGAACTCAGCCGCCTTTCGCATGAGCATTTTTTTACGGTTGTTGAGTTGGATATACGCTTTGCCCCATTCGATCACGTCAGAAGAAAAACGAGGATCGAACCCCATCTTTTTTCCTACATAGCGGAAGTAATCGATTTCGGATTGTGAGATTTTGTCGTCAGTGATCGCGATGGTGGCCAAATGCATCAACATCTTGGTGGCAACTTTGGGGTCTGTTTTGAGCGTTTCTAAGGTGGGACGTTCTTTATGTTTGACCATATCTACAATTTTGTTGATCTCATCCTTGCTTTCCAAAAAGCCGATGGTTTCACGCAAATAGGCCAATTCATTTTCTGTCACCACGCCATCTGCTGTGATCATCCCCACAACGGCCCGTGCAAACCAATGTTTCACACTCGGCGGGAGCGATTCTGTGATCGATTTTGCCATAAGTCCTACCTCTCCAAGTTGATGTTAAAAATTTTTAATTGATCCCACGAGAAAATCATCATACGACTTTTTAAGGTCGACAACAAGCAGGAGACTGGGGGTAATTCGTCCCAAAAGGCACCCTATCGATAAGTAGACGAGTAGTCCCTAAATTCTTGATAGGTGATGTTTATTCACTGAGTTGGTCAACCCCCTGTTTGTGTTAGAAAAACTAAGAAGCATAGGATGAATATCGATTTTTCCCTGACTTCAAACGAACTTCAAAATGGATAGTTGATACGAACTCTCATTCCTGAAGCCGTATGAGTCAGATGGGGGTGCTTTTTCGGTTTCTCCAATGTGGTAGCCCCTGCGATTCCAATGCTCACAATGGCGTTTTCTCCTGGAATCACTGGTTGTCCGTAACTTAAAAACCACTGCGAATGTGTGATTGTTTCGTCCACACTTGCCAGTTCGTTGGCATCGGTGATTTGCGTTGTGTGATGCCAACCCAAGCCGAATTCACGAAGCTTTCCCCAGGAAATTGTAAAAAAGGTGCCGACACTTGAAATCGTGCGTCGGTCTGCTTTTTCTCCTGTAGTAGTATGGCCTTCCTCAAAACCGGAGGTGAGATTCAATCCAGTGGTGATGGGTTTTTTGCGGTATTGGATCAGGATTCCTCCACCCGCTTGCCGGTTGGCAAAACTGCCATTATTGCGATGAGAAGTGAAGTTTACATTCTCATAAGCGATTTTGGTTGTGATGGGGCCTATTCCCCAATTCAATAACAATCGGTATCCCAGACGATTGCTATCTGCTCGGCTTTCACTATCGGAACTGTTTGTCTCCGATTCACTATTTCCATTGGGTTCGGAGCCATTCCCATTCCCGGAACCGCTGCCGCCAGAACCATCGCCGCCCCCGGTACCAGTTCCAGAAC
This sequence comes from SAR324 cluster bacterium, assembly GCA_028281495.1. GTDB lineage: Bacteria > SAR324 > SAR324 > SAR324 > NAC60-12 > JANQJU01. The sequence continues at coordinate 245,820 of JANQJU010000089.1, read as the reverse complement.
CATTATTAGAACCGGTGCCATTTCCTCCCTCGGTACCGCTACCAGAACCATTTCCACCGCCGGTGCCACCACCGGAGCCATCGCCGCCCCCCGAACCATTTCCACCGCCAGAACCATCGCCACCACCGGATCCATCTCCAATGGGACCAGACAGGCACCCCCCACCATCCTCATCCGAGGTAGAAGTGCCAGACCGTGAGCCTCCGCCTATTCCGGTGCCGGGTAAAGCTGGACGGCCGTAGGAGATTTTAAAATCTATTCGAAATTTCTTTCGATGATAGATCGCTCCGATTCCACCACTTTCTCGTGTGCGAGCGCAGTTCACTTGATAAATCTTGGGACCTCTAGGTGCAAACACAAGCAACGTGTCTCGTCCGCGTTTATACAAACCTTCTGGTGTATAACGCCCCACTTTCACACTGATCCCAGAGGGACGATGTCCCACCTGAACAAAAGTGTCATTCGCTTTGATGATGCCATCCAACCGGTAATCAATCCGGGTCTCCGCTAAGCCGAAGAAAGGGCCAGAAGTCTTACGGGCTTGGATTTTCCAACGACCACGTCCTCCTTGCAGATGAAAGGTTTCCGAGTCACCTCCATCTGTATTGCGTTGGAGATAGTCGGTGTCGAGTTCGACATCGCCTGACAAGATGGGATTGGCGTAGGCTGTGCTTCTTCCTACTGGGGCTATTTCGAAAATGATCAGAACGGTCAAGATTGCGACGGTTCTCATCCATTGTTTGGATATCATGTTGTTCTGTTGCCGATCAATTTTTCTGCGTGGAAAGATCGTTCAAATCGCGATCCGGACTCAGGGATTGGACGTTTGTCATCATGCCCAACAACCGATGATCAGCCTTAAACTTTTTTCTGATCATTAAATACAACGTCTTGTATAGTCAAAGTTGAGTCACATTCGCAAACGGTTTTTTTAAGTCGCGACGATTTGATAACTAAATGATTTATTGGAATGACGATCCTGGTTTTGCTGGAATGATGATCACAGTTTCACTGGATCGATGATCACGGTTTCGCATTTTGTTATGAGTGAAGCGAATTCGTCAATCACGCAAATCATAGATAAAGGCGACAACAGGCTCATCGTATCGATTGGACATTTTATGGGACTCCCACACCTTGGGGTACACGCTTTCAATTGAATCCAATAAAGCCTGATGCCGTTCGTATTCCGGCAATCTACGCATAACCACCGCGAGCCAAGTGGCTCCTTGGTCGCGATACCGTTCGAGTTGATCCAAACTAGGATTCCAAAAGTACCAACCCGTGCGTTCTGTGTAATAGACCAATTGATTGTGATTGCCTGCCCCTCTGTCCCAACTCAGGACGCGATCTTCGGGATTTTGGCTGAATTCAGCCACTTTGCGCCCCACCACATACGATGCTTCATTCATTTGAAAGTGGTTGTAAGCATACTTCGTGCTATGAGCCAAAAAGAGGACTAAAAAAAGAGTCATCCATCCCGTTTTAACCCACTTTGATAACTTTTCAGAGCCCCAGACTTTTTCCACTCCAATTGCGGCATACAGGGCCAAGCCAGGAACGAACAACAGTTGATAATAATCATGGGTGTAGTTGCCCCGCTGTACAATGATCAAATACAACAGCATGCTCCCCATCCAGATCATCGGCAGGTGATAGCGAGGGTCGCGCCACCGAGTTCCAACCATTCCGATGATGGCAAACAACGCCGCCCAGGGAGTAAGCAGTTGATCGATGAGGCGGGCAAAAATGATACGGCTGTAAAACTTTGCCGTGAGCAGCAATTCAGGGTGGCGAATTTGGTTCATACTGTTGGCATCGGTGAACTCGGTAATACCTTCGCTCAAATTCAATACGTGATAAATCCAAAGACCGGACGGCACCCACGCCAAGATACCCAACACATAGAGCCGGGGTTGTTTCAATAAAGCGAAATCTCGGCGTAGAACAATCCACAAAAGGTATCCCACCAAGATAATCAAACCAAAGGGTTTGAACAGACCAGCAATCATGGTCCAAATGAGCGCACCTACTAGATACCGAGTGCGATCTTGATGCTCTAGCCAACAATAGAAGTAGTAACAACCTGCAATCATTGCCGTGACCATGCCATTGTCTGACAAGATGGCACGGTGGTAATACCAGTTCAGCGGCGAAATTCCGGCGATGAACACCGCGACCAGAGCCACGCGGTCTCCCCATATCGATTGCGTCAATCGAAACCAATACCAGAGGCCCAGCAGACCAAAAGCAATGCTGACCAATCGCCCTGGCCATTCGGTCACTCCAAAGACCTCATACAATGCAGCCACCGGAATCTGGTACAACATGAATTCCTGAGCATAAACTCGGCTGTCATCACCCAATGCCCCGTACATGTCCACCGTAGGCTTCCAAAAAGTCGACCAGTCTAGATACAGGTGCTTTGCCATTGCAGCAGCACTCACCTGATTCCAACTTTGATGATCAACAATCGGAGCAGTAAGGTGGTAGCAGCGGATCAAAAATAACAATAAGAAACATCCCCAAATGTATCTCGACTTTACGAAACCGTTAGCTTGCATTAAATAATCTCTTATTTTGACTTAACTTCTGGATAGATGTTTGTATTGGGTCGTTTCACGAACATGAATATAACTTCTATGACGCATATCCATTGAATAACTTTTTACTTTAAATGCTTATGCCTACCTATATAACTCCAAAGTTTAACCAAACCGCATTCAATTGCCCGTATTGTCAAGTTTATGCAAGGCAGCGATGGAGTCTTATGCATGAACTTTCAGACGGTCAAACCTACGAGGTCGACGACTTATATATTACTGAGTGTTATCACTGCGACAAAAAAGCAATATGGTATAAAAAGAAGATGTTTTATCCGGATTCGCTTGAAGTGCCGTCCCCTAATCCCGACCTGAAAGATGAAATCCAACATGACTATCTCGAAGCTGCCAGCATACTCAACAAATCTCCGAGAGGGGCCGCCGCTTTACTACGGTTGTGCTTACAAAAGTTGTGCTTACAATTAGGAGAAAAGGGTAAGAATATCTACGACGATATTGAGAGTTTGGTAAAAAAAGGGCTTTCTCCAAAGATCCAAAAGGCTTTAGACATTATGAGGGTGATTGGCAACAACGCGGTCCATCCTGGCCAAATTGATTGGAAAGATAACAAAGAAGTAGCAACTCAATTGTTCACAATCATAAATTTGATTGCAGAGGATATGATCACAAAGCCCAAGATGATTGATGAGATGTACAATTCGCTTCCACAGTCCAGTTTAGAAGGCATCGAACAGCGCGATAAGAAATGAAGTCTATTGCTTAGTTTTTGACAAACACCAACCATCCCAAAGGTGCATTCCGTGAAGAAAGTCGATTGAGTAGCGTTTCCCACGCATAAGGAGGAACATTGGAACTTTGAACGTGGACACGGAATTGCTGGGAGTTGTTCAAAAGTTGAATCAATGGTTCTGGATAACGAGGGTGCGGTTGATGTTGAGCGTTGGTTTCCAGAACGGCTAAAGTTCCCGCTGGAGCGTTTTGCAAGGTGGGAAGAAACTGATTCGCCCAAGTCCATGTGGTATCGACCTGAGTGATATCGCACCATCGATCCAAACGACCATTCATGTCTTGAACGATACGAACCGGTTTGACGGTCATTTGGCCATGAAACCAATCGCAAAATTCCTGCTGAACCCGGTAACGTTGCTCATAAAATTTCAACGGATGCCAAAACAGAGGAACACTGAAGAAAAACCCAAGAATACAAGCCCAAGCTAGACCATTGAGGCTGATGGTTTTTTTCAGACGGTGCATGACTACAAGCCATAGGATGAATGCAATGAGCAATCCTTGGTGGAGCGCTAGTTTGAAAATGCCTTTGGCTAGCCCGGTTCCTAAGATTTGCTGCATGGCGTAAAACCCGAGGAGCACGCCTTCCGTCAACAGCAAAAAAAGCCAAAATCGCGGAAATCGGCTGAAAAAGGTCTGAGTGCGAGGGGTCTCACCATCTCCCGTTCGTCGTATATTCCAATTGCCATTGAGTGCTTGCTGTACACCTAAGGTGCCTTGATGAGTGCGACGGATGTCCAATATGCTGTTGAACGTGCGTTGCAAACCCAATGCTCCGGCAAACACAAAGATGGTGATCAGAGGAGCAAGTACGTTGTAATTGCGGGCGTTGATGGCTGCAATACCGATGTCAGCAAAACGGCTATCTGCGGGATACACCACCATCAAACTCATGAATATTCCATGGATCAACAACGGACCGTATAACCATGGCAAACACCGCTGTTGGCATGCCGACATCTTGGGTAATGAAAACAGTCCCACCCAAAACAGAAACAACGCCGGAGCGGAAAGCACCCCTCCCAAGCCGGTAAAACTATTCACCTGCATCCAATCTAAAAACCCCCAAGGCCGCACATAGGGCGAATACGGGGAATCCAACAGCCAACTGAAGGATCCTACCGCTCGCCATCCCAGCATCCACCATGCCAGGAGTGGCAAGGCGCCCAATCCATTATAAATGAAAATCTTTATCAATGTGTGCTGTGTCGCAGGAGGGGAGGTACGACGCCACATGTCCCAAGAAAACGCTAAAAATGTCCATGCCATGATCAGCGACATTTCCAAACGTGCGAGCGGTAAAAGCCCCAAAACAAAAAAAGCACTTTTGGGATGTGCTTTGAGGTGTAAGAAAATTCCAAGAGTCCATAAAAATGCAGCAATCAACTCCGTCATGGTCAAAAAGGACTGAGGCAGGACGGCCAATTGGAAGAGGAAAAATCCCACCCAGGTCCACGGATGGTTTTGCAAGGAAACATTGAACCAATGCTGGACTACCAAAAAAATAAGCCATCCGGTGAAAAACGTGAGCACCACGCTGGCCATTCGAGCAGCCGTGAGTCCCCATTGTCCACAGAATCCGTAGATCAACGCTGGCAAGGGTTTGTTCCAGGTATCGGTGAGGAGGGAAGTCCAGTGGCCTTGTGCCACGGCTTCCACGCTGGTTTGAAAGTGTTGGTAGGCGTCTTCATGAAATTGATATCCGTAAAGAGACGCCAACAATATGAGGAATAAGAAGGTACCCGCGGGCACCAACAGGCGTGTCCAAATGCCGTTATGCATTGCGATCAATTGTGAGGTAATCCACCAAACCATGCAGCAATTGGCGGGCGGGGTGATCCGGCAGAGAGTTCAACGATTTTTGAGCAGCAATTGCTTGTTTTTTACAGAATTTGATTACTGCATCCAACGCGCCACATTCGTGAGCTTGCTCAATGCACCATTCGATTTCTTCATCTGTGTTGTTTTCACGAGGTTTCAAAAGGATCTTATGCAGTCGTTTCGCATCCTTTTTTTTCAGCCGGTCTAGCATCTCGATAATAATGAGCGTGCGCTTGCCTTCAGCAATATCGCCACCCCGTTCTTTACCATAACCTCCGGAACCCGCGGAAGGAGCTTCGTTTTCACTTTCGGTAATGAGATTGAGCACATCATCACGTGCTTGAAATCCAATACCGATTGCTTCTCCAAAACGCCCAATGTTTGTGATGGATTCTTTATCCGCTCCAGCGATGATCGCCCCCGATTCACACGGCCCTTTGGAAGAATACCAGGCGGTTTTTCGAAAAATCATCTCCTGATATTTATCTGCTGAAGGGAAGGTGTCGTGGACGACCCATCCGATATCCAAAGCTTGCCCTTCAAACGTGAAGCTGGAAGCTCGGCTGAAATGCCGCATCACTTCTAAGGTTTTGGTGGGTCCTAAAATGGATTCATTGGCAAGGAGGGCTTTGTACACCAAACCGTGCAACGCATCGCCTACGTTGACTGCCAAGGAGGTTCCATGCAATTGGTGCAGAGCGGGTTTACCTCGGCGCATTAAAGATTCGTCTTCGATGTCGTCATGGATCAAAGCAAAGTTGTGGAACAGTTCGTAAGCAATGGCGGTGTAAATAGAATCTTCGATTTTGCCTCCGAAGAGTTCACAGCCCAGCATCACAAGGGATGGACGGAATCGTTTGCCCCCTCGTGACGGGTAATCGCTCATCAAATCGTAAAGGTATTCGGAAGGATTCCGATCTGGAATGAATTGTAGGATTTCTTCGAGGATTAATTCGCCCGCCTTTTCCAAAAAATCGGTGAGGCTGGAGCAGGTTTTTGCAGAAAACGAAATCGGCTGATGTGAAGGCGACGGGCTTGGATCTTCTTTCATTCTAGGACCTCCAATTGGGGAATTTGAAAATTTTTTAAAACTTGTTGATTCGTGGCTTCCAGCTCTGCATCTGGCAAGATCAAGTGGTCTCTGCCAGAACCGGGAAGAAACTGAATTTTATGAAAACCCTCTTTCGGTTGATTGAAGGCTTCCACCACATCTTGCAATCGGTGGATTTCTTTTCCGTTGATTTGGGTGACCACCACGTTGGTCAAATTTTGAAATCCAATCGTAATAGAGGTGGGCAAGACCCGTGTCAACTGTACAATCCGTCTGTCTTTATTTTCTGGTAGCGTGCTTCCCAGTTTTCGATAGATATTGAGTCGGGGGGGGGCTTGAGTGGTCCAATCTTTACCCCAAATTTTAAGATAGCTGATCGTCAATTCTTGAAATAACAATCCACCCCGCAATACATAGTGTGGACGTTGGTTGGCTTCTTCCAAAGGCACAAAATGGGCATCGGGCGGATAACTGGTGAGGCGGGTGATCAGTTTTTGCCGTTTGCCGTCGCGGATCACTTCAATCTCAGTGGAATCCGCTTTATTGAGATCGCCACTGAATAAATATTGAAACAACACCTTGCCCCATTTCGGATGATCGATTTTACCCTCATTGGAAACCGACGAACCAGCGATAGCTACTAAAAAATCGTTGGTTTTCAGTACGTCGGAACCTGTGCCGTAAGGAAGAATGCGACTCAACAACACCCCTGACTGATCCACGGGGATCTTCAAATACTCACGCACCGTATCCTGAGGCACTCGCTGCCATTCGAAGCCGGTGTGGGCAAAGGGACGATATGGCTCTCGGTTGGTTCGATCTAAAAATGCTTGTAGAAATTGGGCGGGAACTCCAGTCAACCCGGATTCTCGCAATACCATACCCATTCCCACGACTTTGTCGGATTGCACGATAGCGTTGCCTTGGCCTTGGGATTTCAACCCTGCATTCACATCCAACACGGGAATCCGCATTTCCGATTTCGCTCGGAATCCCATTCTCAATTGTTTCACACTACTGGGGGTGACTTCCCAGTCGTTGGGGCCTTTCCAATTATAAATTGTGGCTTCTCCTAATTTGGCTTGCCCCCATTGTACGGGTTCCAAGTGGTGCCAAAACTGAGGATCCTTCACGTGCAACAAGGCCAAGTTCACCGCATAATCAACCAACAAAACTTCGGCTTCAAATGGTTGATCCACATCGGCTCGTTTTACTTCGATTAACGTATGATTGGCAACCAGTTCTGCTGTGGTGAGTAGCTTTTGATGATTCAGCACCAAGGCAGAACCCACTTGGCGTTGCACCTCGTTCTTATTCCAAGGAATCAACCAGTTGTATTTTTGTGTATGGCTACGCACCGCTACGACGCTGTAACGAAATTTTTCTTTGGGATCGATTTCTTTCTCTGGAGTGCCCGGCACATCAGAGGTTCCCGCTGCCCAAGACACGCAATAAACCAGCATCAAAGTAGAGAGAATCCAAATGGATCGTGCTGGTGTCGAATATTGTTTAAATTGCTTCATCACAGTCGTTCTCCTTGAGGAATGCCATAGCGTTGCAAAATCAAGTCGTGTTGCTGCAAGACATCGGATCTTTTCAGCACGACCAAAGTGGGATTCCATTCACTTTCAAACACAAAATAGTTGGCCTCGGCAGGCGTTTCCTTTATTACCGACTTGAGGTGTTCAAGCGACTGGATCTTCACCCCATTCACTTTATCCACGATGAAGTTTCTTAGATTCGCGTATCCCGTGTTCACTGGAGCAGGAAGCACTCGTATCAGAACCACTGTCTGGTCACGACGGCTCCCAGGCATTTCAACTTCCCGAAACAGATGCTCATACAACAAAGCCGGAGTGTTTTGTGTGGATTGCAAATAGTTTCGATTCAGGGGAGCAAACACCAAGCCGCCCACAATCACGTATTGGGGTAGTACATCATAGCTGAGCCGAATTTCTTCACTGTAAGGGGGGGGAGCTAGCAGAATCGTCACGTACTCAAATTGTTCATTGCGCCAGACTTTGAAGGTCATGGTTTCGTCAACCTGCTTATTTTCAGCCAGAATATGAAATCCGACCCGATGTCCTTCATATTCCACATTGCCGGCTTGATCGACAGGAACCCCTTCCACTTCGATCAAAACGTCTCCCGGAAACAGTTTCCCTTCGGCAGCAGTTCGTCGGACCACATGGTCCACCAACACGCCTCCCACGTCAGACGGCATTTTGAGAAACTGTCGGTGGTGTCGATTGAGCAGTGCACTGGTTTGAATCCCAATTTCTGGCACGCCATTGTAGGTGCCATCTTCAATATCATTCAGAAAGCGTTGTACCAATTGGACAGGGATCAAATAACCCACGTCGTTCAGTCCCGGATTCGATTGAAAAGCCACACCGACCACGGCCCCGTCTTGCACCACCGGGCCGCCGCTGTTGCCAGGATTGATCGCCGAATCGGTTTGGATGATCAGATGAGAATCTACCCCTGAATGCACATAGGTACCAAACTCCACACGAGACACCACCCCTTCGGTTCTGGAGATGGTTCGTCCTCCTACCGGGTAACCGTAGGTTCGTACCCGGCTCTGTAGAACCGGCATTTTGCCTAAAGTGAGTGGCACCAGCCCTTCGTAAAACGTGGTATCGCGCACTCGCAAAATCGCTAGGTCCGAATCGTGAGCAATGGCAATCACATCGGCAATAAAAGGTTCAGGGCTCGAAAGTTTGTTCACTAACAACAACCGTGAATTGCTCACAACATGGGCATTGGTCAAAATCCAATCATTGTGAATCAGGAAACCCGTTCCAGTGCCGGATGATGTGAAGGTCATTTTCCACGGCGATTGCCAGTCGGGAACCTGCTGATAGTTGGTGAGCAAAACCACTGATTGCTCAATGGAGTTGTTGTTGGCTTGAAGCGAAGTTGCTGGCAAGAAACTCAAGGCAAACAACAAAGTCAGGGTGAATCGTTTTACGAACATGAGTTGTCCTTGGAAAATTTTAGGTCTCGGTGTGTTTTTGCAATGCTTTGGGTTATGCCCATAACCACAATACTAGCCCACCGAGGAGGATTCGGTAAATGACGAATGACAAGGTGCCGTACCGTTTCAGGAATTGGAGCAAAAATTCAATCGAAATGTAGCCGCTGATGAAAGCAGCAATAATTCCGATCACGATGTTTGTCACCCCTTCTTGTCCAAGTCCGTCTTGAATCAAGGACATCAGTTCGAACAAACCACTTCCCAAAATAGCCGGCAATCCTAGCAAAAATGAAAAGCGTGCGGCTCCTTCACGGGTCATCCCGAGAAACAACCCCCCCATGATCGTGGAACCCGAACGCGAACAACCAGGAATCAAGGCAAATGCTTGACATACTCCGATCAGCAATATGTCGCGCATGGTGAGGCTTTTGATCTCGCGATTCTGTTTGGAGACGCGTTCCGAAAGATACAACAACACCGCAAACAAAATCAGACTGCTTCCGATCAAGGTGAGGCTACGCGCTTCGGTTTCGATGAAGTCTTTGAACGTGAGGCCTAAGATCACAATCGGTAACGATCCGACTGCAATGGACCACGCCAAGCGAGATTCTGTGGTCCCCATCAAGTTGCGCTGAATTAAACTTGTGATAGCAGCCGTCGCCAATTCGACGATATCCTTACGGAAATAAATGAGGACGGAAATCAACGTCCCCAACTGGATAACGGCAGAAAAAGCAGCGCCCGGGTCGCCCCAGCCGAGCCAATGAGGCACCACTCTAAGGTGGGCGGTACTGCTGATAGGAATAAATTCGGTGAGGCCTTGCACCACTCCCAGCACGAAGGCTTGAAACCAAGTCATAGCACGACTCCCTGTCTGCGTGATATCAGTAGAACGCCTATGCGAAACGACGCCCAATTGTAACAAACGGGGTATGCTTAAATGGTTTGGGGGAATGTTCAAGTCGGGGGCCAACTCCTTTCAATTAGGACTGTTGCCCAGGGAACGTCACTGGAATCTTTACTGGTTAGGCAAACACCTGTTGTACTATCCAAGAAGCGGATCCAATCAATAAAAACACGATGCCAACGTTCGCAGCTTCCTCACGGCAAACGTAAACACTCCAAATTCCTTTTTCAAAAAGCAAAATGCTCTCTCCGCGTTCAATCCGCTCCTTCACTTGCAAGGCCACAGTCATCACCTTTTGCTGACGGGCCTGCGTCAGCTTCTGAAATTGACGATGTGCGTTTTCCTTAAACAACACACCGCCTTCTTCGATTATTTTCATCTCGGTTCTCCTGCTGGGGTGGTCGATTGGTTAACCATTTGGATCAGCGCTTTTTATTAGAGTAATGCGCCGTCCTTCTTTTTGCTTCTAAAAAACTACGATTTTACTCGGGGCATTGTTCGATTCCGCGAACATCGCTTGAAGCTACTTGCGTTTAATTATTTTTCTTGAACTAATTGCTAAGTTGCGGTGCAATCCTTGCATTAAAATGCAGTCCCTATTTTATGAAAAACCGATTCGGTGTTCGATTAATCAAACACTTTTTTTAAAACCAGCGTTGCATACGGGTTCTCATTTTTCAGCAACACGGTAGCATGGAGATAGTTGTAGTATTGAGTAAAGGAATGACCTCTTAATGAAGGGAACGCGTCATGAGCCAACTTCCGCATCCTATCGAGGATCTTGGGATAGATATTTACAGACACACGGATATTCATGAATTCCTTGAAGAATATTTCAAACGTTGTGCTGAAGACGGACACATTTCCTATCGTGGGCTTTCAAGTTTGTTTGGTTACTCGTCGCCTGGGGCAATGCAGTCGATCTACAGTAAGAAAAGGGCTTTAAAACCAGCGTTTGTTGAAAACTTCATTTTGTTAACCGGGCTGAAGTTTAGATGGGCGGATTACTTTCAAAAACTAGTGAAAATATCGAGGATTCCCAAAGACGATCCCAAAAGGGAAGAACGGTTAAAAGATGAGTTGAAAGAGCTGAGTGCTTTGAGAATTAATCGAGAAAAACCTATGACACTCGAAGAAGCTCGCTGCGGGGTTTTCACTTCGTTACTCGATTTGATTGTACATGAGATTGGGAAATTTGATGATCAAGCACTCGATTTGCCAACGGTAAAAAAGTCGATTGACAAAAGAATTTTTCAGCACAATGTGGCCCAAAAACTCAGTCAAAAAATTCTGAAATCTATTGTGGATTTGGAGAAGGCAGAGCTGATTGTTAAAGATGACGACAATAATTTTATAGTTAAAAATTCGAAAATCGACTTTGAAGAAAAAGAGATATCCAACCTCCTTTCCAAACATCTTAGGCACCTCCATACGGAAATCTTAGAAGCGGCAAAGCAAGTCTTGGCCTCCAAGGAAATCAAAGCAAAAGACCGTCCTATTTTTGCGCATATTATAGCAACTACCCCAGAACGTTTTGAACAGTTTAAGTCGAAACTGGATGAATTGGATCAAGCCTGTGACGAGATGCTTTATGCACAGCCTGATGAAGAAAAATCCGTTGTTGTCGTTCTTGCAGCACAAATGTTTAAAGTGACCAACCATCACAAAAAGGAGGGAAAATGAGGAAACGAAATGCATTCATTGTATTAGCGATTCTCGTTTTTTGGATCGTGCTGCATGGTTGTGGGGGGCCCGATAGTAGTTCCAACAACGTCAGTGTGCAGGAAATTACGGATCCAACAGAAGCAAGACCAGATATCAAACTGCCAAGCCCTCCTGACGAGTCGGAAAACGAAGATGGCAAGGAAATCGCGATAGAAATCGTTGTGACGATTCCGGAAAATGAAGATTCTAACAGGTATATTGCAAGGCTGTTTTTTCTAACGGCACAAACTACGATTTCTCCGAGCGACGTAGATTCCGTTGAAGCTATTATTAAAAAAGAAGATGGAACGGCAGAAACACTGAACTTGAGCCAGGACCAAACAAACCGACGGGTTTGGTCGGGAACAACCTCATTCTTGGAAAATGAGACTGCGACTTTCGAAGTAGAAGCCGTCAACAAGGAAAAAATCGCCTTATATCGTGGAAAAACTACAATCACAATTACCGACGAGATCACAACCATCTCTATTCCAATGAGACCGGTTGACAATGGGCAGGTAATTGAGGTTCCGACAGTGCTTGATTTGCTGCATGACGGACTGAATCTTTTGGTCACCGTGAGTAGCTCGGTCGGGAGCACACTATCCTATGTGATTTGGAAGGAAGCGGATTCCACTGATGAGGAATTGATTTCCGGCTCCTTTGTCGTAGACAACAATCGTACCGGAACCATACCGTGGGCAAACCCTGAACCAGGGGAATATCGAATTGAGTTGAAAAATGAAGATCAACACAGTTCTGTCTACCCATTTGAGCTCAAAAGCGAAACTTCAGCCGCTCGTGGTGCTCGCGGTGTCGTCACTCCTGAGTTGGTTTTTGAAATTCTTCAAATCACGACCATTCAACCTACTTATTATAAAAATTCGATCGTCTACAAAGCAATCATTCACTATGACGGTCCACACAGCAATCTGACCTTTTTTTGGAATTTCGATGGGCAAGTGGCGTTCATTGATCCCACAGCCAATCCAGCAATTTTACCTGTGGAACCCAATACCTCAGGAGTTGTGACTGTTGAGGTAAGCGACGGAAAAGGAAAACCTGTTGTACTCAATATTGATCTGGAAGCACGCGACGATATTCCAAATTCTTTGGGAGAATATCCCAATGACGATCTGTCTGATGCTCCAACACAAGTCGTGACCATCGGTAAAGAACTGCCATTGGGTGGTAGAGATCCACTTGGGGAATGGGAAAGTTCTGGCGGCAGTACCCCGAATTCTCCCAATAATGTGATGTACGGTTTCGAAGTGATAGAAATCGGTGCAGTTGAATTTGAGCTGATAACTAAAGCACGTGCCAAAATATACCTCCTTCATGAAGACTTGCGACCCATCGCAAGCACCTCCGGATTCTCTGAAAACGGAACCAAGCTGATAAAAGGGTTGCGACCTGGAAAATACATTATCGTAGCAGCAACACGTGATTCCGGTGTCTCGGAGAAATACAAGCTGAATGTCTGGGGAAAATTAAAAGACTTCACAAAAATCGAGCTACCTCTGAAACAGCAATCAATCAGTGGGGAATGGCAATCAAGCGCAACAGAAAAAGGTGGACCTCAGCATCAAAGTTTTCTCTTACGGGTTGGAAAACAGGGACCTGTCAACATCGAAATGAAGTCCGAGAATCGAGCATTCACGACACTTCTAAAAAATGGCACGATCCTCGCCAGTGCAAGAAATAACGGGAAGCCCCAAAGTGCGTTTATTGATCGACATTTGAGCCCGGGTAAATATGAATTGATCGTTGAAACCGCCTCTAGAAAAACCAGTGGAACATTTGACCTCCAGATTTCGGGAAATGTTGACTCCGTCGAAGCCAAAGAAACATCCATCCCTTCTTGGCATTTTACAGGTCGCTGGAACGATTCGGAGGGACGCACCGTTTCCTCAAATAGCAATCATTACTATAAGGTCACTTTGGAAAAAGCTGGCCGTTTGCTAGTCGAGCTATCCTCGCGGACTGTAGATTCTTACTTATATTTGCTTGATGAAGATCGGCAAGTGATACGGTCTATTGATACCGGAGGGTACGGCTCAGATGCCCGATTGGAAATCTCATTGTCGGCCGGAACCTATACGATTGTTGCAGCAACCACTTGGTCTGATCAGCAAGGCGACTACGATTTGTATGTCGTTGGAGATGTCCCGCAACCGGTTTTGCAAACACTCCCCTCATTGCAGGTCAAAGGAAGTCTTCAACCCTCAACAATTCCGGACAGTCCGAGCCAAGCAGCTTATATGTTTCAGGTGAACTCTAAAGGAATGGTCCAAGCAGAGTTGTCAATCCTTTTGAACGCACATTTCTATTTGTTGGATGCAAATAAGTCAGTTCTCAGTGAAGGGTGGAACTACGGCTACAATCGAGGCATCCGGCTAAGTCGATCTTTATCGGAGGGAACCTACTATCTACTCATCTCCTCTAGCGCTATCGACAACAGTGGAAGTTTCGACCTCATCCTCACCGGAGATGTCTCTACACCAGAAGCAACCAGTTGGGCCGGAACTTCTTTTGAAAAGACAGGAACCTGGCAGAATTCCGGAGGTCGCAATCCATATTCACCAGCAAATTCGGTTTTCCAATTTGAAGTGCTAGAAGAAAGCTTTTTGTTTGCCGAGTTGGTGTCACAAGCAAACAATGTCCTGTTCCTGTTGGACTCAAAAGGGCACAAGTTGCACTATCAGGATGGTGGAAGTAGGCGGTATGATGCCAAGTTTGTTTTGAAGCTGGAACCGGGAATCTATTCCATTGTCGCGGCGACTTACGATCCTGGAGAAAACGACACCTTTCGACTGTTCCTAACGGGATCCATCAATGATCCTAAAATTGTCTCAACGCTTGCTAAAACCTTCAACGGCACGTGGGTTGCCAAAAAAGATTGGGTCTCCAGCAGGCAAGTGATTCGGTTTTCTGTTGATGAACCAAGTACCGTGTCAATGGAATTGTTTTCATCGATTCCTTCCTACTTTTCTTTGTGGAATGAAGATCTGCAAATCCTTCGCAGTACCTACTCGAATCGAGTTAACGAAAGCTTAAGCATCAAGCAATACCTCACCGAAGGAACTTACTTTTTGAGTGCGGAAACCAATGCGTTCAAAAACAGTGGATCATTTCAGGTATCGTTTTTGGGGGAGGTATCGGGTATCCAACTGATCCCACAATCCGAACAGTTGTTGGAACAGCCTGGAAATTGGACAGTTTCGGGGGGCCGCTCTCGTTTTGCCCAGGGCAACCAATTTTATAGCTTCACTGTCACAGAAAATAGTGTGGTCCTTATCGATTTACATTCGCAAACCGATGGGTACCTGTTTCTTCTTGATAGCAATCTTCAGACAATCGCTGTTGATAACGATTGGGGGTATTCCTACAACCCCAGAATCAGCCGATCACTCGAACCGGGCGGTTATGTGATCGTTGTGGCAACTGAAGATGCGAACGAAACGGGTGAATTTGATCTAAAAGTGCAGGGCCAAGTTGCCGATTTGAAACCCAAATCAATTCACCCAAAATTGATATCAGGTCAGTGGAAAACACTAAATCGTACCTTTCCCGCCAACGCCAATTTGAGGAGTGTCTCGCTGGTGGTTAAAGAAGAAGCCCAAATTCCAATCGAATTGTCAGCAAGCCAAAATTCATATCTAGCACTTCTTCAAGACGGAGAAATCGTTGAATCCGATATCAGTTATTTTGGCGAGAGTGCTTTTATCAATAAAAAGTTAAAACCTGGAGCATATAAAATTGTTTTTATGGCTAGCTCCAAGGAAGCTGGTGCGGACTATACGTTGTCGGTAAATGGCAATGTTGACTTAGAAAATGTGGAAACACAGCATGTCACGCATCTGGTTCCCGGTAGTTGGGAGTCTTCGGATGGGAATTCGATTCTTTCACCGCACAACCGTCACTATTCGTTTGCGGTGACGCAGCCTGGTTTGGTGGTTTTGGAATTGTCCTCTTTGGTCCGAGGAAGGGTATATCTCTTGGGTTCAGAACATAAACTCTACAAAACGGGTACTTGGCTTTCTTCTAGCAATTACGACCGATTGTTTCTGCAGCCTCTGTTTCTGCAACCAGGCACCTATACAGCGGTGTTGACCGTCGACGAAAAAGGATATGGCGGTCCATTTGAGTTTTATGCAACTGGAGCCATACAAGCCCCTCAAGCGGTTCAATCAAAAGCGATTGTGATCGACGGATCTTGGGATAGTTCGGAGGGACAATCGCTTCTATCCTCTAAAAATTGGAATGCCGAATTCCAGGTAACAGAACTTTCATGGGTTCATTTCGAAGTCCATTCGAGTGCAATACCTCATTTGACAGTAACGGATTTGAATCTCAAATCCGTTTGCAATGTCATTTGTAGCTTTTCACGGACACTACCGAACGAACGCACGTTGTTAAAAAATAGGACGACTTTCCGAGAAAAACTGGGGCCTGGAAATTATGGAGTTACTGTGGGCACATCTATCCCAGGTCAACAAGGAGACTTCCAGCTATTGCTCATGGGTTCTAATATGAGCACTCCTGTTGAAAAATCGAGGGTTAGCACAAAAAAGACCGGAAGCTGGCTTGCTGTTAGTAAGGAATCGGGACAACCACAATTTTCCTCCTACGAATTTGATGTGCCGGAAAACAGCGAAGGTTATTTTGAATTGAAATCGTCCACGGCCACATCGCTAGTCTTGGTTGACGGCGAAGGCAATGAAATCTTGTCCCGTTCCACCGAAACTGATCGACCATTCCAAAAGGCCTCAGGAATCAAACCGGGACACTACCGGCTGTTGCTCTATTCTGGTTCTGAAAACCCAGGTGGAGACTACGAGTTACTTTTCCACGAAAGCATTAAAAATGTTCGACAAACTTTAACCGAAATGGTGGTTGAGACAGAAGTGGGGCAATGGAACTCTTCTGGTGGAGCCTCAATTCACTCCAATCAAAATCCGAATTTCAGTTTTAGTTTAAAAGAGGCAGGTTGGCTGGTGATCGAACTCTTACCAAACGAAGTGCAAGGAAGACTGTTCTTGCTGGATGAAACACGAAAATTGTTGGTGACTGCTTACACTCTGAGCGATCAAAAAACGGTGCGGTTGGTTCGTTACCTACCAGCAGGAAATTATGTGACCGTGGCTGCTACCGAAGAATTAGGAAAAACCGATTCCTTTCAAATTCTAATTGGTGGTCCTCTGGACACTGTCCAAACGGAAACCAGCCCTGGAAAACAGATCCGAGGGACGTGGCCAACTTCCTCCTCGCCTAAATCGACTCCTTTTCGGCAGACCCAATACATTTTTGAGGTCAAAGAATATGATCGGGTGAATATTGAAGTCGGATCGTCTATCGATTTGGTTTACTATTTAGTCGAAATTGATGGCGTTTATTCAGCGGCAAAATCGGTTCGCAAGGAGGTAAATTCAAGACACGACTTTCAGTTGTATCCGGGAAAATACCGTATGATCCTCTCAGCATTTTCACCAAAAATTGAAGACGAGTTTTTCATCACTCTGCATGGAGAAAAGGTGGAAACCCTTTCTCTAGAGAATGCTACCATTGAGCATCAACCCAAGACTGGAAGTTGGGTGGACTCTGGAGGGAATAACTACCTGTCTTCCAAGAACCCTCATTATCGATTCAAGGCAATACAAACTGGCGTTGTGATGGTTCACATCAAATCCGACTTAAGCAGTGGTATCTATTTGCTCAATGAACGGTATGAAAAGATTGACTACAGCCCTTCTGGCTCCTGGCTGTCGGCCTATCTTGAACCGGGAGATTACTTTCTCGTGGCTACAACCCAGGAGAAAGCTCAAAAAGGTGAATTCACAATTTCTCTTGCTGGCCCCGTGACGGAACCAGAGCACCACGAAGTGTGGCCCCGACATGCAACCGGAAACTGGAATCCGAACGATGGCGATGTTATGAGCCATTTGTCAGCCCAATACTCCATAGAAGTGGAGCGTGATGGAGTTGTTCCAATTCATGTGTCATCGGAAGTTTCGACCAGCCTTATCATCTTGGATGAAAGCGGCAGCATCGTTGGATCGGAAATGAGTCCATCGAATCAAATCGACAGCACGCCTTACTTGGCGGCAGGAAAATACAAAATTTTGCTAATGACTGCGGCCACTCGACAATCCGGAAGCTTCGAAATTTTCGTCTTGGGACCTGTGTCTCGATTGGATGCTCCTGATCAAAACCGAATGACCAAAGTCATATCCAGCGCATGGGAAGGTTCAAATGGAAATTTCATCTTTTCTCCACAAAATCCAGCCTGGCAATTCCGAGTTGATCAGGCAGATATTGTGCGCATGGAATTGCGTACTCGAAATTCCGATTGGCCTAGCTTGGCTTTGCTCAACGATTCAGGTGAAGTGTATTGGTTGAGTAACACCTATCAAGGAAATGACTATTACGTGCTCACTGCCGCCCTGAACCCTGGGGAGTACCAGTTGGTAGCACGTGCGCCTAGTAGAGGAACTTATGATGACTTCGATATTTATATCAGCGGTTCGGTCGAGGAAGTAACCCTAGTTAATCGTGAAATAATTGAGCAAACCTTCAATTGGGACGATGAATCACAGCATGATGAAAGCTCTCCTCGTCAAGATATTTTTGAATTCACGCTCTTGGAGGATTCATTTGTCAATTTCGAAACGGATTCAACAATCAACATGTACCTACATGTGATTGACGAAAAAAAATGGTTTTGGTGGAGCAACTTCTTTAAGAATGATCGCGAAAGTCTGAACTTAAAAGCAGGAAAATATACTGCCATTGTCTCCTCAAACAGTATCGAAACGAGGGGAACCCCTACGATGTTCGTCAGCGGTAAAATCGAAGGGTGGATTCAGCGAGAAAACAATGTGATTTCTCAAAAATTCCGCGCTAACTGGCAGAAAGGAAATACCAACCAGTTCACACCAGTCGATTATCATTATTACGATTTCACGGTAACTCAGTTTGGTTTGGTGCAATTTGAAGCCTTTTCGAATGAGGTAAGGACGTTTCTACGTTTGTTTAACGGTAATGTCATGTTTAGAGAAGACGGAGGATGGGGAGGTGAATACCAAGGACGGCCATTTGCTATGATAGGACAATTTTATACTCCTGGGACTTATTCGGTACAAGTGACCAAGTATTCTCCTGGTGAACTGGCTCACTACAACTTGGTGATCACTGGACCCGTTGAAAACGTCAAATTGCGCTGATAATCTTGCGGAAAAAACAATCCTTCTTTCACCCGTAACATCTGTTTCAAGCAGCTGACCACTCCCATCAGATCCAGCTGGGCGCTCACAATCCGATCAATATTTGTGTAAGCGCCTAGCATCTCACCCTGCAACAGAATTTTCTTGTTACGTAAGATTTCTCTTTCGTCGATAGAAAAGTCCATTCAACGAAAGAACCAACGAGATTAAGAAACCCCAAATCCCCTATCTTTTCGGCAGGTTATCAGAAAAATATTTCTTTTAGGACTGCTTATTATTCTTGACAATGCATTTGTGGGATTGGTGGCACGAACTTGGCAATACTTCTTGGGGAACGCACAATGGTCAGTTTTTTCCAACCTGTCTTTGGACTTCGGTGCAAACCGGAAAATTTTACTACAAGGAGGCCCCATGATTTATTGTATCGCGACAAAAAACGATCACTACGAGTCGGATGTTCACATGCAAAACCATGAAGACGGTCACATCGAATGCGTGGCTTGTAAATTTCGTCAAGGCCAATCCAGCGTATTTTTTAAGCGGATTGAAGCCATTGCGCACTTGCATGAGCATCGGCAACGAGGCGACAAAGTTCCCGAATATGCATTCAATCGACTTCGCCAGGAGATGGCTCAAGAAGGCAATGATTTGAAAATCAAACCGTCATCCCCTTCGGTTCGCGAGCTGAATCATTTGCGAAAACGATCGGTCACCGTCTATGAAACACCGCAAGAAAGCGTTTTTCCCGCAGCGGCACCAGAAGTTTTCCAATCCAATGGAATGGTTCCGATCCCTGCGTGAATGCAGAAAAGACTCTCAACCCAAAATAACTCCTCAATGAGCGGCTTCCAACGGACGGAAACCAATCCACTGATGGTGAACAAATCGGTTGTATTCTGCGGTTAAATTGCTAAAAATGAGATCTCTACCGCATTCAACGATTGTTCAATTTTCGTCTACGGAAAGGTAAGGTCATGGAGGAACGGAACTCAGTAGTGGTTGAAGAATATCTACAGGTTATTTATCAACTCCAGTCTGAAGGCAATCCGGTCAAGGCTGTGAACATTGCCGCTCGGATTCAGGCTACCCCTTCTACAGTCCACGCCACTTTGTCTCGCATGCAGCGAGATCAACTCATCGATATCGATAAAAAGAAGCACATTCGCTTTACCGAAGATGGCGAAGAACAAGCCAAAGACATGATCTTCCGCCACAATCTCGCTGAATATTTTCTGTGCAATACCTTGGGAATTCCTTGGTATGAAGTCCATCGACACGCCCACAAACTCGAACATTCGATGACCCCATTGGTTGTCGAAAAATTGGCCGAATTCTTGGGTTATCCGGAATATTGTCCGCATGGGGTGCCCATGCATGGTTATGAAGCTGAATTGCACGACACGTGGTTTGCTTTGGACCAAGCCAACGAAGGTTCTTGTGTTCGCATCGTGATGATAGATGAATCGTTGGAAGATTCGGAAGACTTGCTGAAACATCTTCACAAAAAATCCATCATCCCCGGTCAAGAGCATAAAGTGATGGAGCGTTTGGATGCCACTCGTTCGCTCATCTTGGATTCAGAGAAAGGGCAAACCATGCTCCCCTTTGATATTGCTCAAAAAATTAAAGTGACCGAGTGTTGTTGAGTACCGGAAAAATTTTCAATCTAAAGTAGCAACATGATCACAAACAACTGCCGATTTTGGATCGGAATTGATTTGGGTACTAGCAACAGCGCCCTCTTCTACATCGACAGGGAAGAATTAACCCAGCAACTTCATTTGTTCGCCATTCCCCAATGGATCGAAACCGGGCAGTGGCACTCCCAAAAAACCCTTCCTTCTAATTTTTACATTCTGACTGCCGAGGAACAGCAATCCCAACAATATCAATTACCATGGGAAACCCATTCCTCAGAACATGTGGTGGGGGAATGGGCAAAATTGCAACAATCTCGGCGACCGGGCCGCAATATCAGTTCAGTGAAGTCGTGGCTCTGTTACCATAGTATCAATCCCGCCTCGAAGATCCTCCCCAATTCTGATTTGGAAGATGTGACTCACTATTCTCCGATTGAAGTCACGACTGCTTTTTTGAATCACATCAAACAAGGGTGGAATGCTCATTTTGCCGCCGACAATGAAGAGTGGTCCTTGGAGAACCAGGAGGTGGTGCTAACGGTTCCGGCCTCATTTGACGAACCAGCCCGAGAATACACTGTAGAAGCCGTGCGTCAGGCAGGAATTCAGAACTTCACTCTGTTGGAAGAACCTCAAGCCGCTTTTTATTCGTGGATCGCTTCAATGGGAGATGCCATCCACCAGATGGAAGATGAAAGGGTGGTCTTGGTGGTCGATATTGGTGGTGGAACAACCGACTTCAGCTTAGTTCGCATAGGCATGGAAGAAGAAAAAGGACGCCCTCAACCTCAGTTTGAGCGGATTGCGGTAAGTGATCATATCTTGTTGGGTGGAGACAATATCGATTTGGCATTAGCGACCCTGATGGAGCAGCGGATGACCGGGGGAAATCGGAAACTTTCGCCTCGTATGTGGGAAGGATTGGTTGCTCAATGCCGTGTTGCGAAAGAGGCGCTATTGTCAGGAAAACAGGAGGACTTTCAAATCTCGGTGGCAGAAGCTGGTAGCCGTTTGATCGGTCGCACCAAAACTGAAACCCTGAATGAAAATGACGTGAAAGAACAAGTGCTCGAAGGTTTTTTTCCCTTGGTTCCTTGGGACAGCCCACCAATTCAGGTCCGGCAACATGGCTTGCGCCAAATCGGGCTGCCTTATGCACAGGAACCAGCCGTGACACGACACCTGTGTTCGTTTTTGCGTCATTACATGGAGGAGCATGCCAAGGATGCCTTATTTCCAGACCATATTTTGTTCAATGGAGGTTCGGTTTTGCCCTCGATTTTACAAACCCGTTTGCAGGAACAAATCGAACAATGGCGGCTTTCAGCTAAAGTAGAAGGATTGTCAGTAGGGCCAGAATCCGTGAAGGTCCTCCATGCAACCGATATGAATCTTGCCGTCGCTCGTGGTGCTACCTATTACCAACTAGCACGTCACGGTTTGGGGGTTCAGATCAGTGGAGGCAGTGCGCGATCTTATTATGTGGGCTTGATGGTCCAAAACGCCGCGACCAATTCGGTAGAAGAAGGTTGGTTGTGCATCCTCCCTCAGCAAGCCACAGTGGAAACTCCTTTACCTGTTTCGGATGTCGATTTTTGGTTGAGTATCAATCAGCCGGTCCAGTTTCGACTGATCTCATCCACCCACCGACCTCATGATCAAGCCGGACAAATCTTCCATTTCACCGAAGCAACGTTAGATGCCGACTTTGCCACCATGCCACCCGTGCACACATTGATTGGAATCGACAAGCGCACGCTCCGTAAAAAGGCAAAAGAAATTCAAGTGCAATTGAAGGTCAAACTCAACGAAATCGGCACTCTGAGTCTTTTTTGTGTCAATGAGGAGCGTTCGAAGGAATGGAAATTGGAGTTCCGTTTACGGGACGATGCTCCGGAAACAAACTCGGGCGCTGACGAGGATACAGACCTTCACTCTCTACCGCCACTGCATGAAGACATTCCGGAACATTGGGAAGCAGCCAAAAGCATTGTTCAACAACGATTTGGCAAACGGTCACGCAGCCAACTCAAAGAAGAAATGAGACCGTTTAGCATTTACAAACTGTTGGAAGCAGAATTGGGACCTCGCAAAGAATGGTCACTGAATGTGCTGCGGCATTTATGGGATCTTCTTTATGAAGGAGATTCCTATCGAGTGCGTTCTTCTCATCATGAAAGCAATTGGATCAAATTAGTTGGGTTTTGCTTGCGTCCGGGATTTGGGGATTCTCAGGATGGGTGGCGAGTTCGCCAATTGGAGGACCTGTTTTTACACGGACCCCATTTCAAGAGCGAATCCGGGATTGAGGTGGAATGGTGGATCATGTGCCGTCGTATTGCCGGAGGTATTCCAGCGACCATCCAACAAGCCATGCTAGATGGTTTGTTGAGAAAGATGGATAGCTACTCCCAAAAACAAAAAAGACGCACCGTCATGCCGAAAAAAAAATCAGGAAAAAAACAACCGGTCAAATCCCATGCTGATGTCCCTCACAGCGAGCTGTGGAGGTTAGCCGCCAGTTTAGAGGACATCGCTCCGTCGACAAAGATCCAACTTGGACAACGATTGAAGAAACAAATCGAATCGAACAAGATGTCGGGTTCAGAAGGATGGTGTTTGGCTCGTTTGGGGGCACGTGTTCCATTGTATGGCAATCCCGTGAATGTGATCAACGCAACGGTCGTGGAATCCTGGATCGATTGGTTGCTCTCATTGAAAAACCCTCCGTTTTCCCACGAGCTTCCGATGATCTTGACCCGCTTGGGGCAATACACAGGAGATCGGCAGCGTGATATTTCAGAATCACACCGCCAAAAGATCCTACAATACCTCAAGCAGCAAGGGGAAAGTGATGCCCTGAGCTCGATGCTTGAATCAAATATCGATCCTTCCGAAGAACGGTCCAACGACCCTCAGGCGATGAATGATTGGCTGTATGGAGACACCCTCCCCACCGGCTTAAAAGTGCGGGTTGAAGACTGACTCAATCATATAACCAACTTCGTTCCTCATACCCGCCTTTACACATCTGAACCTCTTTTGTTGGCCCGGGCTGAAACAGCAAAATAAGGGTGTTGTTCAGGCGTCCCATGGCAGTCGCTCGGTGGGAAAAAGCTCCATGAATAGGATTGGGTTCGGTCCAACTGGCTTGAGCGAAAGTCCCATACCCGTTGCTCGTTGTGGTTTGATCACTTGCTCGATAAGACACTTTCTTTTCCGCCGTCATGATTCCACTGAGTGAAAAGGTTTCATTCAGCATGAGCGGGTTGCTCACCCCAGGATGAGCCAAATAGATCACACCATCCATCGTTGCACTGACGAGTGCGCCACCCGCTTTTATCGGGTGAGACGCAGGTTCTGGCTCACCTGGGGTTTCCGAGTTGGGAGCAGAGCCAAAATGGACCATAGGAAAAGCATCCAGAGACCATTGATCTTTCGTGGTGTCGTCATAAGGACCACTATAGGAACTGGTCTCCACTTGAACGGCATTGAAATCAGCCGTGTTGTAGGTGAGCACATGCAACTGATCTGAGCCGGATACCTTGCAAATCAAATACAAAGAAGGGCCTAAAACAGCGAGAGAGAGCGGCCCTTCAGTTTTGTAATTCAAAGACACAGGAGCACCCCATTCGCCATCATATACGGTCGTGTAGAGGTCATTGTTTTGGGTCTGATAGGCGAGCATCAGTTTCGAATCCTGGTCAAATGAAACCATTGAAATGGATTGGGTTGGAACATCTGCGACGGGGCTGGATGCTGCTTTCCAACCGTTTTGGAGATCATAGGTCATTGCCGCCAAGTGGCATTCGGCAGTCTGATAAACCAGAACCAGCGAATTTCCACAACGTGCCAATGCAATGTTACCTTCTGAAGAAACTCCCACCTCTTGAGGGGCCGACCAATCGTTCCCATCATACGTGAAATAAATCATTGTATTGTTCTCTTCAGTACAGACGACATAAAGAGCCCCTTCGTAATTTGCTACGGCCATATTGCCCATTGTTTTGATTGGTGTGTAGGAGGGGGAATCCCAGCAAAAGGTCCGATCCCACAAAAAGGTGAACCAGTTGGACTCCTCATCATTCTTACCCAAATCGCCAAGCATGAAGTTTTGCTCAATGGTTTTCAGTAAGCTGTAGTGATTGTACAAACCCGCTTCAATGCCTGGTTCGATCATATCTCCCAACAGCACGGTGTAAATTTGGTTTGGCCCATCGTAATAATACTTCTTTCCCTTCTCAGAGTCGGCTTCGAAGTCCGCTTCGTCAAACGTGACCACAACTAAAGTGTTGTTTGGGAGATGAGAATCCCTGCCGGGAAGGCGCATTGCGGTAAAAAATGATTCCAACCAAGTTGCCAGTTGATCGACCAAGAGAGGTGCTCGTTCGTGGGGAGCCTTTTGGGTTCCGTCGATATAATGTCCATCGTTCCACATATTGGGGGTGAACCAAGCGTAGTTGGGAAAGTTTCCATTGAGCAAATCCTGCCACAACTGACTTTCGTCCACGATACGTTCCCAGCGTGCTTGGTTTCGTACGATGTTTTCAAATGAAGAAAATGGATTGTGTTTGATTAAATAGGGGAATTCATCTTGAGGAACTAAATTTTCCGTCCAGGGTGTATTTTGAGGAATATAGCTGTCCATGTATGCGTTCCAAGTCAGATTGTCGGGAGACCCTTCAATCAGGTCCACAATGGTGTTTTGGGTCAGCAGCGATTTCGGAGGATCATCATTGGTAATTCCACACAACTCACCTGAAATGGAGGTGATATAGTTGGTTTGCGACGGGTGCATCACCCCATAATAATTGACCATATCGATTCCTTGAGCGGCTAAGCGTCGCATGTAGGGATTCTGCATCACATAGCTCCGGTATTGATTTTCAAACATGATGATCAGTACATGATCAAAAGCACGTCGGTGAGGTCTAAGCATGGGGACTCCTTAAATAAAATGTTGTTCAACTGATGAATGGAGGCTTCGGCCCTTTCGATTTCGCTATAGTACAGTGCTAAATGTCATGCAAGCGATTCAAGCGGTTTTCGTTTCTTGTGCAATGGCGTTTCTTTTGAGGCGAGCACTCCAATTCGCCAACCACACACCCAACAAAACGAACGCGGCTCCAAGGCCCTGCAAAAAATTCAGGGTTTCTCCCAAAATGCTCCAGCTCAATATGAGTGTGATGACCGGCAATAAATTCGTAAACCCTGCAACTTGACTGGCAGGCATGTGTCGCAACGAAAAATTGTATAGGCCATACGCAAATAAACTCACGATCACACCAAGGTACAGAATCGCCATTGAAGCTTCCCAATCCCACTGAACGGGAAACGGCACAAAGACGAGAACGGGTGCGAAAAATATGGATCCCAAGAACACCTGAATGGCGGTGAGGAAAAAAGCCGGGTAACGGCCTCCTAGATGGCGAGCCAAGAGTGTATAGGCCGCGGCGAAACACATGGCCACAAATTCTAAACTATTGCCCAATAGGGGATTCGGGGCCGTTTCTGTAGAAGGACTATAGAAGGTTAAACAGCAGACTCCGCCCAGGGCGATCAGGAATCCAAAATAGGTGGACCAATGCGTGAATTCTTTCAAAAAAAATTGGGCGGAAATGGCGACGAGAACCGGCAAGATGGCAGTGATCATTCCAGCTTGAGAAGCGGTGGTGTAAACGAGGGCATACGATTCAAAAATAAAATAAAAACAAGGTTCGCATAAAGCCAAAGCGAACAAGTATTTCCAATCTCCTGGAACGTAACGGACTTGTCGTAACTTTTTGAAAAACAGCAAAAAGCATAGAGTGGCGATGAACATCCTCAATGCCACCATCAGTAACGGGTCGTAAACCTGGATGGCAATTTTCATTGCCACGAAGGAACTTCCCCAAATGAGCATTGCGAAGAGGAGAGCAAACGTTGGAATGAGTGCAGACATAACTAACTGTGAGGAAAAGGCTGGCAAAAACAAGAGTCAAACTTCTATGCCTCTCGATTCACACTAGAAATGTCGAGCAAAATAGGTGTGAAACAGAACAGATCAGAATAGATATCGCACAAAATAAACGTTGGGCAGAATAGCGTTGGACAGAATAGACGTTGGGCAGAAAAGATATCGCGCAAATCAGATGTTGAGCAAAACAATAAAGGGGGGCGAGCCAGACGTGAGAGCATAAGCCTGGCTTTGTTGGGCTTTGCTTTTTAAAAATGTTGCAGTGGAACTATTTGAACTTGTTGGTTGCGTACTTCCGAAAAAACTCGTTGTACTTGTAAGACCAAGCGTCTTTTATTTCTTTCACTCCTCCGGCAAGTTTAGGTTCTTCTTGAATCGCATTGACCACAAAATCTAAATGCAATGCAGCCGCTTCCTGAAAGGATAAGAAACAAAAATCTTCGAGGGCGTCTGCTTTCTTTTTCAAGGTGGCATAACTATAGATCGGCCAGACCGATTCGGTTTGGACATCAAAGCCTGCTTTGAAACGCATTTTCAGCGTTTTTTCCCAATCATCGGGAAAGCTATCTTTCTCTCCTCTGAGAAAATCTTTAGTGAGCAACCCCAGTTCTTTGAGTGTATCCGCCCAGGCATTGGCAGCTTGAGGAAAAGCTCCATTTCTCAAGCCCCCCATCTTTCGTGGCTTCGCAAGGATGTCAATGAAAACGGACGGAACTTGTATTTTATTCGAATCGCTATTTTTTCCGAGTAAATCTTTGATCTGTTGCGTATTCATTTTGCTAGAATCAACAATTTCTATAAACTTTTTTGTTCCTGTTCTGATGTAGCATAACTCGGATATCATATTGAGAAAGGCCTCTTGGTATTGCTGAGGGTTGTCTCGATAGCAATATCCTTCTAAATCCGAATTATCATCGGAAAGAAGCCATTCGGGCTGGTAATACATTTGCAGCCAGCTCATATCAGGTAAATGTCCCATCCTTCCGTGCCCTATGTTAGCTCCGGGAGGGGCTGCCTCAAAGTCATAACGATCTGATGCAAATTTTTCGGTGAATACAATATCTAATTTTTTGATCTTTTTTTGTCCGTCTTTCTCATAAACTCGCTGTTTTACACTCAAGCCACAATCATTAATACTATTGTCAAATCCACAAAAGTCTTGATGTGCCCAGGTGTCTATAAAAGTGTGCATCCGCACACCGACGAGATTGAGTGCTGTGATCCTATCCTGGTCTTTGATTTTGTTATATTTTTGGTGTGTGTGGTCCATCATTTTTTTGACCAAACTGCTGTAAGGTCGACAAAGGTATTCCACATTGGTTGAGTCCTTTTTGGTCTTTCGGACTTTGTGCAAACCCTCATTATAGACTGGTCCGGAAGTAGGGATAAAATTTCCCGGTAGAAAATGGAATGGAGTCCATATGGAACAATCCGCTTTATGGAGTAATTCGGTCCAAGTAGCGAATTGGGAGGTCAAGACAGGAAATCCTAGTTCCCGTTTGTCATCTAGCGAAAAATAGTAGCCAAATGTTGACCAATCACAATAATCGATAAACAAAGCGGCATTGGCTATAATATTGGCATCTTTTTCATCCCATCCTGAGATTCTGGCAGCACCTTGCGTTGCATAGTAATGAAAATCGAAATCCATTTTACTCTCCTTTTATCTATTTTCTTGAAGAAACTCGGTTGTTCATTGTTTTTCAGTGGTTCCCAAGCGATCCAACAAAAACGCCATGATCATGGCCTGTTCCTGGATCACTTCGAAACTATTGGATGTTTGTTGATGCCCTCCGGAACGGAAGTGGAGGAGCAATTGAGGATGATTTGTGGCGTGGTCGCGTAGTCTAGTGATCCATTTAAGTGCTTCCCAATACCGAACATGGGAATCATTCAATGCACTTATCACCAATGCATCAGGATACTTCTGAGAACGCACATTTTCGTAAGGTGAAAGGGAAAGCAGATGCTTGAGATCAGCAGGACTTTGAGGGTTTCCCCATTCCTCACGCTCCTGGATGGCTTCTGGTATATCGGGGTCGATTAACGTGTTGATTGCGTCCAGAAAGGGAACCAACAGCACCACTGCTCGACAAAATTCCGATTTTTGATTGAGGCTAGCCCCGACGAGAAAACCCCCGGCACTTTCACCCATCAGGGCAAGCTGTTGAGTTGTGGTGTAACCTGCGTCGACCATGTATTCGGCACAGGCGATGAAATCCTGGATACTATTTTTTTTATAATGATGGCGGCCCTGATGGTGCCAGGAGGGTCCTAGTTCTCCCCCTCCTCGTACGTGGGCAATCGCGTAGATCACTCCTCGATCCAGCAGTCCCAATCGTAATGAAGAAAATCCTGCCTGAATGCTTACTCCGTAAGCTCCATACCCATACAACACCACAGGGTTTCCGGATGAACGACGCAAGTCCCGTCGGTAAACCAGTGACATCGGTACTTTCACTCCGTCGGCGCTCTCGACGAGACGGTACTCCGATTCGTAAGCCGTGGAATCATACTTTTCCACAACCTGACGGTCGCGTAGGGTCAACCTGCGGGTGTTCATGTTGTAGTCGTACACGGTGTATGGCGTGTTGAACGAATCATATCCGAAGCGAAAAATCTCGCTCTCGTATTCTCGGTTTTCTTCCACATACACGGCATACACGGCATCGGGTAAGTTGATGAAATGAAACGACTGGGTGCGACGGTCAAGGATTCGCAAACGAATCAACCCTCTATATTTTTCATAAAGCACGAGGTGCTGAGCAAATGTGTCCATTCTCCGCAACTCAATATTTTTTGATGAAGGCAAGAGGGTACGCCAATTGTGAGGCTGCGGATGAACCAAGGGAGTCTCGATAAGACGGCCTTGTGGGGATTCATCTTGGATGATGGAGAATAACGAATCTCCTTGATGAGTCAGCCAATAGCGTTGTCCTTGTTGTTTAGGAAGGAAGCACGTCCAAGCTGATTTGGGAAAAGCCGTTGGCAGGTAGTAAACTTCGGTTGTCGTGAGGCTTTCATTGGTAAGGAATAGGAGTTGACCGCTCTCGGAACGACGCACTCTTATCGCGAATTGTTCATTGTATTCGGTGAATATCACGACATCTTTTTCAGGGGAATCTCCCAAATGATGTCGACACAACTGGTAAGGTCGCGAGTTGGAGTCCAGACGCACATAAAACAAGATCAGGTTATTGGCCCAGGCGATGTTAGGAGCAACTCCATAGAGGCGTTCGGGCAGCAAGCAATTTTGGGTGAGATCTTTAAAATGAAGATTGAATCGCTCATCGCCTGTGGTGTCCATGGCATACGCCAAAAAGCTTTGATCCGGACTCAGTGATAGTGAGTTGATTTCAAAATGGGAATGCACAAAAGCAAATTGGTTCTCATCCAACAAAACCTGTTCTTTGCGCGGAGCGCTGATAGGGCACCGACAATGAATCGGATACGGTTGTGATTGAATATAGCGCGTGTAATACCGATAAGGTCCCTGTTGGACAGGACAACTTGGTTTTTCCCATTGGGTTCGTTCGAGTATTTCATCAGCGAGTTGCTCTTGTAAGGAGCGCAAGGGGTGGAGGTATTTTGACGTGTGATCATTTTCCCAAGCAAGACGATCTTGAAGTTGGGAATGTGAGGACACTTGCATCCAAGCCAGAGAATCAGGTTTAGTCATTTGCATCGAAAAGTTCAGCCGTGAAGAGATATCTAAAAAATGGCCAGACGTGAAAAGACACGTCTGGCTTTTCGGAACGTCGCTTATTAAGCGTTCAGAAATTCAAAGAAATGGCTCAGCTCATGGCTCCTTGAAGGGCACCGCCAAGCGCTTTCTTACCGATATCCAAGAGGGCTCCCCAACCGAAAGAAGGATTCACTTGGCCCGCGGCACGGGTGTATTTGCTATTAGCTTTTCGTTCTACAGATGCAGTTTGATTAGGTAATTTCATAATTAACTCCTTAGTTTATAATGAATGATTCTGCGGCGCGATCAAAAAATCGACGCTGCTCCAACGCACCCGACCCGAACATAGCCTGTGGAGTCGGAGCACATGAGAAGAAAATAATGTCCAGGTGGTTAAAGATGTTGGCCATCCTTCGCCTGCGGCTCCTGAACCAGCCGCTATTTCATCGAGGTTCGACTCCAGAGTCAGGATTACTTCACAGCAATTCTGTTCTGGAAAGCGCTATTGCTCAATGAAGATAGTCAAAAAATAAATCCTGTGTTAGCTGCGATAACCATCCCATTGTTTCATTTCACCAATGGAGATCGGAACGATATCACTGACATCCACGGTGAATGCAAACGTTCGAGGCGCGACATCGTGCATCTTCTTGGGATCAAAGAAAGTGATTTCCACATCAATACACACGGAATCTTTGCGACAAACACGACTACGAGAGGTTGTATAGGATTTGTAGGTGAGATTGTCGTCTTTGACAGCTTTCCGAAAGACATCTTTGTATTGAGTCAGATTGTAGGCACTGTAATTGAGGGCACGATCTTCTGGTTGACGGCCATCATTGCGCAATTCGTTATAAATCCGGCGCATGAAATCACGAAATTTATCGCGGACCGTAGTATCCAGATTTCCCATCAGATCTCCGATTCGCCAATTGTTCAACCCGCGAAGGACTGGTGACACGTTTGGCACGATGTCGCCATTGAGCAACCGGGTAGAGCCATTGATATGTCCGGCAAGAGACATACGGACCGGATCGACTTCTTTTTCTTCCACAAGCGAAGCAGCAGCTTCGGCACCTTCCCCCGATTGATCCACTTCCAAGTCTTGCGTTTGTTCACGAAGGAATTGGACGAGGCACAGCAAGTTCATCAATGCAAACTGCCCCTCGGGCCGAATCGCATACAAGGGAGTGGCGTCAATGTTTAATGTCCAGATCAGCGCATTGGAATAGGAAAGATAGGGCTGCTCATTCGTCGTCGGATCGGTCCAGCCTAAAAAGGCTGCCATGCTGTGATGATCATGAGGAATAGGAGAGTATTCTTTGCGTTCTGATTCGGTGAGTTGATGTTTATACCAAAATTTCATTTGGGCTTTGAATGTATCGAGCCGTGCTTCAAAACCGAAATCAAATGACAGTTCTCCCAAAACAAAAACGAGTTCCGCATTGGTGTGATTGATCAATGTGTTGGCTGGCATCGTTGCCAACTGCACACTGGGGCGAACGAAGGCAGGTGCACTGGGTTGCACTTGAGCAGGCATGGTGGATTGCGCTTCGAAAGATGCCGTAGGAGCCAACGAGGCAGGATTGGCAGCCGAAGGTGACCCAGAAGCTCCGCAGGCGCAGGAAGAAGGGGCTACTTGATCTCCGCTAGGATGCAACGCAGGTGTGCTTTCTGAGATTGAAGCATCGTCTGCGTTGGAAGGAGTAACATCGGCTGGAACATTGGATGCTTCTGATAGGTTGGCGCTGATTTGCTCATTAGACATAATACTCTCCTTTTGATTCGAGTTGGGTTGAAAAGATGCCGCCTGAAACGACGAAGCGGCTAAGGGACTGGGGGGAATGAGACGTTCCAAAGCCGCTGGCAAATTCAAACGGCCCCCCAAAGTTTGGGAACAGTTGATGTGAGGTTGCGATGGAGAATCGTCTGGAAGTTGAGATTGGCATGGGTGTGCTGTTTCCAACAAAAGCTGGCGAATGGACCATAGATCAAAACTGCCTGTGATTTGCTTTTGAAGAGAAGCCATCAAGGCCACGATGCCCGTGAGTAAAGGGGTCGCAAAGCTAGTACCCGAAACAGCAGCAAGGCCTTGATGGTCGGGAGTGGGAACAGCGCCGACGATGTGCTCGCCCGGCACGAGTATGCCGTGGTCATTCAATGGGGTGCCCCAGTTGCTGAAATTCGAAGGGCGGCCTTGATCGTCCATGGATCCCACCGCAAGAACCGACTGCAATAGGGCGGGTACGTGAAGGCATTCACAACCTTCGTTGCCCGTAGCGGCCACAATCAACATGTGTTGTTCACGAGCCCTATGAGCAGCTTGCTCCAAACGTGGAAACACCTCACCCCGTGAACTCAATTCGCCTCCGCTGATATTGAGCAGATCGGCTTGGTGCGCCAAAGCCTGCTGAATCCCATCCGACAAGTCGGATTGAGTGCATGATCGCAATTGACCCTCTGGTGTTTCTTGGAATACGGGCAACACCAATCCACTACAATGCGGAGCAATTCCTGCAATCGGACCATCATGTTGTCCAAAGATAATGCTTGTTACGAGAGTGCCGTGCCATGAGCGGATCTTTCCACTAGGAGCCGAAACCCCTTGTAAATTCGCTCCCTGAAGAGTGGCGTGCTCGCCATCTACTGGGCCATCCAGCAACGCGATACAGATCTCGGGGTCGCCTTTGGTATGTTTCCACAGGTCAAACAAGCCCGGGATTTTGGAGGCATTGTGGTATTTATAGTTGCGGGATTGGTTTCGCATTGAGTGATCTCCTTATCTTAAGCACGAATTCGATGAAATCATCTTTTGAGATGCCTTCAGTCATTCGTATTTCAATTGTTTAGCCTGTATATAGATCGATAGGATTTTTTGAATATTTATATAATTAAAGAGTTAGCTTCTAATTTAGTTTAAGCTATATGTGATTTATTTTGCGATTGAAATAAGGAAAACCAAACTGGATACCACAATAAAAGACTCTCAAATAAGAATAACTTTAAAGGTTAAAGTATTTGAAATTTCTATCTTTTAAAATACTTCTCTTCTGAGAGGCAATGAATTTAGAATCTGAAAATATGATCTTATTTTGAATTTTGAAGATCTCACATTTAAATCATTGTAAATATAAATGTTTTTTGAAAAATGTTCACATATCCTGTCTCTTTCATTGTGTTTTTTAAACAACTGACTCTCAATCTGGAGGAAAGCTTACTCTCTTTTATCCCGTTAAATATGAGATTTTCCCATAACCTCGAAATAATTCTTTGGTAAATAACTAATCGTTTGTACAGAGCTTCTAAAGACAGATCTCGGCTAATATATGCTCGAAAATTGCAAATTTAATTAAGAAGCTCTATTTACTGGTCTAAAATAAACCATCCAATGAATTTATGCTCGAAATTGACTGGGACTCTCTCCAACAAGGTTTAGATACTATCAAAGCGAGGATGCACAAAAAGGGAGTGCTTTCTCAATCGATGCAAAGTGTTAATTCGATAGCAACCCCACCCTTGGTTGTCAGTTCAACCAAAAACTTATGTGGCCGGAACATTCAATGTTTGAGGAAAAAATTACATTTGACTCAAGACGATGTGGCTGCTGTTTTTGCTGTCGATTTTGGTATCGATAGCTTCGATCAAAGCACCTTAGCTCGGGTCGAGAATGGCCAACGTTATTTGCGAGATTATGAATTGCTCATCATTGCCACAATTCTTTCCGTTTCTATTGAAGACTTGCTTGTCGGTGAGCCGATAGAATGCTGCGGTTGATTCCTTCCTTCAATTCCACCTTCTCTTTCACTTCCGATCACGGTATAGGAACTCATCTAGAAGATGAGTTGTCTCGTAGGGCGTATTTTCATGTTTTCGAAAAGGAATTTTTATCCGTTGGAAAGGAAGGATTATGTCTTTACTTAAACGAGTGATGGAAAGTGTTGGAATTGGTTCGGTGAAGGTAGACACCATCTTGCACCAAGAGCATGCGTATCCTGGTGGCGAGTTGGAAGGAACAGTCACCATGTTCGGAGGGCAGACCGATCAACAAGTGGATCAAGTTTCGGTTCGTTTGCTAACGGAATATCGCAAGAAAGAGAAATCGAGAGATTCGGAGCGCATCGTGGTCAAGCAGCATTGCTTGGCTTCCATTCAATTGAACGAACCATTCACTCTGCAAGCGGAAGAAAAGAGTGAATTGCCATTCCATTTGACCATTCCTTATGAGACGCCTCTCACTCTGGGAAACACTAAAAGTTGGATCAAAACCGGATTGGATATCGATTGGTCGGTCGACCCAATTGACACGGATTTCCTCACTATCGTACCGGACCCGCTCAGCAATACTGTCTTGGAAGCTTTGGATTTGTTGGGTTGCCGTATAAAAAAAGAAGCCTGCGAGTATGCTCCCAAACTGTCGCGGGCCGTGCCCTTCCTTCAAGAGATCGAATTGGCTCCTGGACCATCCCTTCGTTCTAGAGTGGAAGAATTGGAAATCTATTTGTTTCCCGAACCACAAGGACTTCATCTCTATTTGGAAATTGATCGTCGGAATCGTGGGCTATCGGGCTGGTTTGCCGAAGCTTTAGATCTCGATGAAAAAACCACCCGCCACTTTCTCACGACAGAAGACCTCGCCGACGGACCTCACGCCTTTGCGTCTCGTTTGGAATCGTTCATTTTATCGAATAGTTGAAGAGTCGGTTCATAGAAGGATTGATGACCAGGATTGTTATACCGATTTAAAAAATTTTGATGGCCTACAATAAACCTCCTGCACGTCTTTTGATCTATTGGTACACCCTCTCGTTGTTAAAAAGCGTCACCAATTACAAGCTTCCTAAATAGGAACTTTATTGAGAAAATTGTGCTGCCATTTTTGGTTCAATGGGTTTTATTAAAGATGGTAGTTAAGTGGAGTGCGTACGAAGGATATGAGAGACGCACCCGAGGTCGTCCGTACATTATATTCACATTTGAGGTCATATGAATAAACTATGGTTTGTGTTCATCGTTCTTTTATTTGCGGCTTGTGGTAGCGGGGGTGGAGGAGGCGGAGGAAGCAGTTCTGCTGGAGACTCCGACCTTATGGAAGATTCCTCGGCTATGGCAGACCCTGATTCGGAAGGCAATTCCGATTCAACCGTAACAACAACCACGTCGTTTTCTTCCACCACTACTTCTTCCGTCACGACGACCACACTTCCACCAAGCAGCGGTTCAGTTGTGTTGACATCCGTTGCGGCGACTACTGTGCTGACCACAGAAACGGCTCAATATCGCATTGTTTTTCAGCCCGGAACCGGATTGACAGAAAATAGTACGGTTTCATTTACGTTCCCGAGTGGCTTTGATGTTTCGAATGCGTCTATCGATTCGGTTCCCGGATACACCATTCAAAGCATTTCGGGACAAACCATCACGATATTGGCGAATAGTTTAGGGGTTGTGGATGCGGGAGGTTTTGGAACAGCCATTTTCACCAACATAGTCAATCCGCCACTGCCAGGAACTTATTCTATTCAGGTTACGACGAGCCTTGATACCACGCCCGGCACGGGCTCAATTGAAATCACTTCAAGTGGCGGTAGCGTTACTTTGACTTCGATTTCGGCAACCAGTGTTCTGACTACGCAGACGGCCGAATATCGAATCATTTTTTCGCCAGAGACCGGGCTGCTAGAAAACGATACTGTCACGATAACGTTTCCGAATGGTTTTAATATATCAGGTGCTTCTCTCGATTCGTTGCCTGGATACACCATCCAAAGCATTTCGGGACAGACTATCACTTTCTTAACAACAAGCTTCGGTGTGGTGGATGCAGCGGGGTTTGGAACGATCATTATACAAAATATTGTGAATCCCTCTTTGGTCGGAACCTATTCCCTTCAGGTTGCCACGAGTACCGACACTTCCGCAGGAAGCAACTCGATTGACATCGCAGCAGGAGGAAGTAGCGTTTCGTTAACCTCTGTCGCCGCAAGTATTATCCTCACTTCGCAAACTGCTCAATATCGTATTCTGTTTTCACCAGAAACGGGGCTGACCGAAAATAGTACAGTCACTTTAACCTTCCCGAGTGGTTTTGACATATCGAATGCCTCGGTTGGCACTTTGCAGAGTTATACGATCCAAAGCATTTCGGGACAAACGATCACTCTCGTAGCAACCAGCTTCGGCGTGGTGAGTGCAGGGAGCTTTGGGACGATTATTCTTCAAAACATCGTGAATCCTTCGGTGGCTGGAACCTATTCGTTATCCGTTTCAACAAGCATCGATACAACAGCCGGGAGCAATTCGATCAACATTACGTCCAGCACGGGTAGCACTTCGGTGACTTCAGTTTCAGCAACGATTATTCTCACTTCCCAAACCGCCCAATATCGTATTCTGTTTTCACCAGAAACTGGATTGATCGAAAACAGCACCGTCACAGTGACCTTTGCCTCCGGATTCGATATTTCAGGAGCCACTGCCACTTCCACTCCCGGATTTTCGATCCAAAGCATTTCGGGGCAAGCTGTCACTTTTCTCGCAGGTAGCTTAGGAGTCGTCGACGCTGGTGGTTTTGGGACGCTCATTTTGGACAATATCGTGAACCCAGCATCCCCCGGAACCTATTCCATCGAAGTGTCGACAAGTATCGACACCACTTCAGGAAGTGGATCGATCACTATTTCTTCCAATTGATTCCTACCTTTAAGAAACGAGTGGGACCTTCAATCGGAGGTCCTATTCACCCGTAACCCAGGCTTCCAAAACGACAAAAACTGAATCCCAAGAGTTTCATTTCCAGATAGCCCCAAGCCAAGCTAGAAACCCAATTGTTCCTCGAGTGTGGATTTGTTAGACTTCTATTAAGGGCAAGGAGGAACGAGGGGGTTCCTCCCTATTTGAAGTAGTATTCTAGAGGCACAAAATCAGGGGGGATCTATGAAATTTTTTCGTTTGATGGGTATGTCCTTTGTGGGCATATGGGGAATGTGTGCGTCGATCAATTCCCAAACGGTGATTCAAGTCGATGCGATTATCAACAGCGGTCCGCAACGGGTCGTTTATCAACAGCTCGCGCAACGCTTTCAGGAAAGGAACCCTTCCATAAAGGTAAAAATTCATCCGCGAGACAGCAACCGTCACAAAAAGCTGATGGACATTTGGGAGGCGCAAGGAACGGCTTCCGCTGACATTGTTTCCTGGTATGCAGGAAACCGGATGATGCGCTTCATTCGTCCTGATTTGGTGGAACCCATCACCGACTTGTGGGCCGAATACCAATTGGACGATGAGTTCACACCCGCGATGAAAGATTTGGTTTCATACGAGAATGAAATATATGCCATTCCGTTTGGGTACTATCAGTGGGGATTTTACTACACGAACGCACTTTTTCAACGTTTGGGATTAGAACCTCCGACCACTTGGAAAGAATTGTTAGCGATCTGCGAAACTTTAAAGGCCAATCAAGTGTATTGTTTTACTATTGGCGCCAAGGATGCTTGGACGGTGGGGGGATGGTTTGACTATCTCAACCTGAGAATCAATGGACTCGAATTCCATCTCGACTTGATGCAAGGTAGGTTGTCGTTTGATCAGCCTAAAGTCCAAAAGGTCTTCCAAACGTGGAAAGACCTTTTGGATAAAGGCTACTTTCAGCCCAAGATGGCCAACCGGGATTGGAAAGAACCGCTTCCGTTTATGTATCGGGAGCGAGTGGGCATGATGCTGACGGGGAATTTTGTAACCACCGTGATTCCGGAAGCTCAGCTGCGCAAGTTTGGTTTTTTTCGCTTTCCTCAGATAGACCCAAAAATTCCCTATTATGAAGAAGCTCCTACGGATGTTTATATGATTCCCAAGTCTTCTCCTAACAAAGAAGCGGCCAAAGCATTTCTTGCATTTTTAGCCGAGGCAAAGTCCCAAGTCTTTTTGAACCAAGCGTTGAACCTGATCGCTCCGAATAAAAATGCAGAACCGAGTGAAAACGAGTTCATCCGAGTGGGAACCCAAACATTGCAATCGGCTCATGGTTATTCGCAGTACTTGGATCGTGATATGGAAAAAGAAATGGCAGACCCCGCCTTAAACGCAATTGTCGAATTCCTTAAAAACCCTCATGTTGGCCAGGTCGTTCACCGATTGGAAGCACTACGAACCCGTGTCTATCCTGATGAAAACAAATAAACGTGTTACTTGCGTAGTTCTTTTTTTAAGATTTTTCCGGTCGCTGTCATCGGCAAGCTGTCTCGAATTTCCACGATGCGTGGATATTTGTAGTCGGCCATCTGTTGTTTCGACCATTCCACGATTTCGTCTGGTGGGATTTCCATTCCATCGTTCAAAACGACACACGCTTTGATCTCTTCCCCATGACTTTCGTGGGGAACTCCAATCACAGCAACCAACGAAATTGCCGGATGGGTGAGCAGTACTTCTTCCACTTCTCTAGGATACACATTGTACCCGCCGCGAAGGATCATATCTTTTAACCTATCGACAATATAGAAGTATCCATCGTCATCACGCCTTCCCAAGTCACCGGAGTGGAACCAACCGTTTCGGAGCGCAGTCGCGGTGGCATCTTCTCGTTGATAGTACCCTTTCATCACATTGTGCCCACGAATAATGATCTCCCCGACTTCACCATTCGCTACTTCCTTGTCATTAAGATCAACCGTTTTGACCTCGACTCCCCAAATTGGCGTGCCAATAGAGCCAGGTTTCCGTTCCCGATGCAAATGATTGAAGGTCGCCACAGGTGAGGTCTCTGAAAGACCATAGCCTTCAATGATCGGCACTTTAAACTGTTCCTCAAACCCCTTGAGAATTTCCAATGGTAATGATGCACCTCCCGAAACCCCCAGCCGGAGATTGGGAAGGGGAGCTTCCGTGCCATCCATCAGTGGTTTTGCATGATTGAGCAATGCCCAATACATTGTGGGTACTCCACAGAAGATATTCACTTGTTGAGATTTCAATAAATTCCAAGCGGCCTCTGCTTCGAAACGAGGAAGAAGCACTAACCGGTGTCCTGCCAATAAACCAGCATTCATCTGTACCGTCTGCCCGAACGAATGAAAAAGAGGCAACACCACCAACTGAGTTTCTTGAGGTTTTGCTTGGGTCAGATCCCGCGAAAACAAAGCATTGAGAAACATATTTGCTTGGCTCAACTCCGCTCCTTTGGGTTGTCCGGTCGTCCCTGATGTATACAATATGACAGCGGTATCTTCTGAGCTTGTGGCAACCGACTGGCACACAGGGGGCTGCCCATTCATCAATTGTCCGAGCGTGGCGGTCCCTTCGATTGGAGAAGGGGCCGTGGGATCTATCGTCATCATCCAAAAGTGTTCACATGAGTCTACATCTTGGTAGGCAGCCCATCCCATTTCACCCATTGGCAATTCTGGGGTACCTTGAAAACACAAATATGCCTTAGCCCCTGAATCTTTCAGGTGATATGCCACTTCACGGGTTTTGAATAATACATTCAAAGGCACAACTACTGCTCCGGCCTTCAAAATTCCATAATACACCATTGGAAAATAAGGCAGGTTCGGACAGGTCAACGCCACCCGATCTCCTTTTTGAATTCCTGCTTGGACCAAACCATTGGCAATTTGATTGGCGGCACCATTCAATTGTGCATAGGTGAACTGCTTATCCCCAAAAACAATAGCGGGTTCACCCGAAAATTCTTTTGCCGATGTATCTAAGATGCTTGCTAATCCCAACATAATCCCCCTCTCGTTAAGATGAAAAATGAGTTTTCAGATAGTAATCCACTTTCTCTTACGTGAAAAATAATGATTCCAAATCAATTAAAACAAACCGCAAAGGATGTGAAAACACTTAAGAACGTGGAAGTGCTCAAAGGACGCAGCAACACACAAAGGGCACGTCCACTTGAAGCATAAACGAATTGGAAGGAGTTCGACAAGGGGGCGGTTGCGGTTTCACCGAATGTGGGGCTGGAAACGTTTCAATCGTAAGGCATTTGAGACTACAGAAACTGAACTCAATGCCATTGCACCCGCTGCGATCATGGGGTTGAGCGTGGGACCACCAAAGGCAAATAACACTCCTGCTGCTACAGGAATTCCAAGAATGTTGTAAGCGAACGCCCAGAATAGATTTTGTTTGATATTGCGAAGGGTGGCCCGGCTCAATTCAAAAGCCGTCACCACATCTTGCAAACGATTTTGTACTAAAACGATATCTGCTGATTCGGCAGCGATGTCGGCTCCGCTTCCAAGTGCAAGTCCCACGTCAGCTTGGGCAAGGGCAGGCGCATCATTGATTCCGTCCCCAACCATCGCAACTCGTTTTCCTTGCTTTTGAAGTGCTTTCACTGCATCGGCCTTCCCATCAGGAAGAACTTCTGCAATGACCTGATCGATTCCTACTTGTTTTGCAATGGCATCAGCGGTTGTTCGATGATCGCCCGTGAGCATTACAGTTTCGAGTCCCATTGCATGCAATTGTTGGATCACGGCAGCACTTTCAGATTTGGGGCTGTCGGCCATAGCAATCACTCCAGCCACCTGACCCCCTAAGGCTACATAAATCGGTGTTTTCCCGGCTTGGGCTAAACTGTGGACGGCATCCAAAGGAGTGGTTAACAATTTGCGATCTTTCATCAATTTGAAATTTCCGATCAGGACCGACTGATTCTGGATTTCTGCCTCAATCCCATATCCTGGCAACGCATTGAAATGATCGGGGTCAAGCAATGGCATATTCTGCTGCTTGGCATATTCGACAATGGCCTGTCCCAACGGATGCTCGGACCCTTGCTCAGCCGAGGCAACCTTGAGGAGAAAGTCTGATTCTTGGTGTGGGGCCAAAGAAATCACATCGGTAACCTGGGGTCTGCCTTCTGTAAGTGTTCCTGTTTTGTCAAACACCAAGGTATCTACATGGTGAGCGATTTCCAAAGGTTCTCCCCCCTTGATCAAAACCCCTAAGGCGGCCCCTCGTCCGGTTCCGACTAAAATGGCAGTGGGCGTCGCCAATCCTAAAGCACAAGGGCAGGCAATCACGAGAACGGCGATAAAAATACTAAGCGTGAAGGAGATGGGTTGACCTACCAGCGTCCAAATTCCGGCGGCAAGGAATGCGAGGAGAATCACAGTTGGAACAAAATAACCCGAGACCATGTCGGCCAAGCGGGCAATGGGAGCTTTACTTGCTTGAGCCTCTTGCACCAACCGGATGATCTGAGCCAATTGGGTGTCTTGCCCCACTCGCTTAGCTTCTATTCGAAGCCAACCTGAATGGTTGTAACTTCCGCCTGTTACCACATCTCCCATTTGTTTCTCTACCGGTAAGCTTTCTCCAGTAAGCATGGACTCATCAACCGCAGACTGCCCTTCTAAGATGATTCCATCTACGGGTATTTTTTCTCCAGGGCGCACATGAATGAGATCACCAACCCAAAGGTCCCCAATGGCTATTTGTATCTCCGTTCCATTACGTTGCACTGTGGCTGTTTTGGGCTGCAAAGCAATTAGATGCTGAATAGCCGCAGAAGCCCGTTCTTTGCTGACTGCTTCCAAATACTTTCCCAGCAAGATC
Source organism: SAR324 cluster bacterium (assembly GCA_028281495.1). Taxonomy (GTDB): domain Bacteria; phylum SAR324; class SAR324; order SAR324; family NAC60-12; genus JANQJU01. The sequence continues at coordinate 203,926 of JANQJU010000089.1, read as the reverse complement.
AAGGTGAGAATCACACCCGCAGATTCGTAGTAAAGATTCATCACGCCATCCGCGTGGCCCAAAAAAATTCGAACAGTATGGACTGCGCTGTAGCCAGCAGCAGCTAGCGTCCCGATTGCAATCAACGCATCCATATTCGGAGCACCTCGTAACAAGGAGCGTAAACCTTCTCGATAAAAATCAATCCCCATACCCATTACCGGCAATACCAACAACATTTGGACTAGGGCAAAAATCTGCGGATTTTGATCGGGACTCAACCAGGCTGGAAGCGAGAGTCCCACCATTTCTGCCATGGCAATCACAACCAAAGGCACACTGAATAATGCGGCAATCGAAAATTTCTTCCAGATGCGCTGTTGTTCGAACTCACGACGCTTTTGAGGTAATTCGGAGTGGTCTGATGGTAGCTCCACCTGAAAACCAGCAGTTTCTACTGTTTTGAAAATGACATCAGATTGCAGTTCATCTTGATCAAATCGCACCCGAAGTTGCTCCGTCGCAAAATTCACTTGAGCGGCATCCATACCCGTGAGAGTGTTTACTTTTTTTTCGATAGAACGCGCGCATCCATTGCACCGCATACCTCGGATGTTTAAGGTCTGGGTTGTAAGGGTCATGAGGCCTCCGATTACGAACGTTGTTTGCTGATCAACATCATGATTTCTTCAATTTTTTCTTGGATTTGCATAGCATCTTGGCTTTCCATGGTTTCCTTCACGCAATGTCTCAAATGGGTTTCTAGCACACTCATTTCCACCTTTTTTAGTGCTGCCATCACCGCTTTGAGTTGCGACAAAATGTCCACACAATATCGTTGGTCTTCGATCATCTTTCGGACCCCCTTGATTTGGCCTTCTATTTTGTTCAAACGTTTGATCTGGTCTTGATGACTCGGATGCATATTGATTTGCCTTTCTAGTTTGATGGTAAGCGCAACAGCTGAAGTTAAATCGATAGAATTTTTTTACTGGTTTTTATGATGCTTTTTTTGCCACATAAAGATAACTGATATTATTTGTTTTTATTACTATGCTATACCCTGGTAGGGTATCAGTCAATTAAAATCAAAGTCTCAAATTTTAATGGAGTCCGGTGCTTTGAAAGATATGCGTTTTGGTTCCGACTCCCCAGCACGGTTGTCGCCGATTCGCAACGATGATAGGGTTTATTTTTTGGTTACTTGGCACCCTGTTTTTTCAGTGAAACCTGATAGCAAGGAATCTGATGAACGTTATCAAGCTGACCTTGGGAGGATTACTACTCAGTGCCATGATAGTTACTACTGAAACGTGGGCACTCGAATTCTATTCTCACAGCCAAATGCGACACTATAGCCGAACCTATCGCGATTACTCCGAATTGGAGGTACAACGGCAAGGGCTGCGCAAAGATAGGCGATCCTACGCATCCAAGACACTTCGTCAATTGGGATCCGATCCCGTCAAACGGAGCCGTCGTTTTCGAGAACAAAACCCCCAGCATTCGCAAAAAAAATTAATTCGATTGGGAAACAAAAAGCGCAAACGTTAATTTATGATTCAAATTGTAGTAGTTAGCAAAATTTCGGTCGCGGAGTAGACGATATGCCTGATTCATCCATTCCTTTGGAGATACAAGGACTCAGTAAATCCTATGATTCGCTTCAGGCGCTACAGGATTTAAGACTCACTCTACGTCCTGGTGAAATTTTTGGTTTATTAGGTCCCAACGGGGCTGGAAAAACCACGCTAATTTCGATTCTCACCTCATTGTTGACCCCCACTCACGGAACAGCTTCCATTTTTGGTCATGACATCTTGCGAGACAGTTTGGAAGCCCGCCGGAAAGTCGGAGTGGTTCCTCAAGAAATTGTTTCGCATGGATTCTTCACCGTCAACCAAGTTCTGAATTTCCACTCTGGTTATTATGGCTTGGGAAACAATCAAGCACGTGTGGATTTCCTCCTCGAACGAATGGCACTGGATATCCATCGAAATAAACTCGTTGCTCAACTAAGTGGAGGTATGAAACGGCGTTTGTTAATTGCTAAAGCTTTGGTGCATTCTCCTCCTTTGGTATTACTCGACGAACCGACTGCTGGCGTCGATGTCGAGTTGCGAACAGCGTTATGGGAGTTTGTAAGAGAGTTGAATGCCGAGGGCATTACGATTCTCCTGACCACTCATTATTTGGAGGAAGCTGAAGAGTTGTGTGATCGTATCGGTGTGTTACATCATGGAAAACTGATAGCGCTGGACCAAACAAAAACTTTAATTCATCAGTTGACCCGCCGCCAAATCACCCTCACATTGACCCAAGATTGGACTGGAACTCCTACAATCCCTGACCTCGAAGTGAAAGGAAATATCGTTCGTGCTCGGGTTCATCATGAGGAAACGGTGGGAGAACTGATTCAAAAATTAACCATTCCTTTAGAATGGGTGCGAGATATTTCCATAGCAGAAGGTTCGCTGGAAGAAGCTTTTGTTGCACTCATCAAAGAACATGGAAATACTTCGATGCTGAATTAATATGAGGTCACTATGCACCGAATTTTTTTCACTTTCCGGATACTGTTGATTTTTTTATTGCTCGGCGCGGGAACATCCTTAGCTCAGGCCAAACAATTTGACGAGCTACGCCCCTTAGCGGAACAAGGAAACGCGTATGCGCAAGCACTACTGGGAGAATTTTATCGGCGTGGATTTCAAACCTCTCAAGATTTCGAAAAAGCATTGGATTGGCTGAATAAATCCGCAAACCAGTCGGACCCGTTGGGTATGTATCATCTCGGCGTGCTATATCAGTATGGCAATGGAGTAATTGCTGATAACGAAAGGGCGCAGGCATTATACCGAAAAGCTCGTCCAGGTTTGCAAAAGATGGCGAGAGATGGGGATCCTTATGCACAAAGCTGTTTGGGAACTATGTATGAACACGGCAATGGGCTTCAAAAAAATAGTCGAGGTGCTCTAAAATGGTATACCGCCGCAGCGACCCAAGGCGAACCCTTAGCACAAACGCGGCTGGCTTCTTTTTATCGTCGTGGAGAAGGTGTTTCGAAGAGTTCGGTTAAAGCGGTGGAATGGTATCGGAAGGCAGCCGAACAGGGACTTCGAAAAGCCCAATTTGATTTAGGGTATATGTATGAAAAAGGTTTAGGGATTCGTAGAGATTTAGATCTAGCGGCTCAATGGTATCTCAAATCTGCTGAACAAGGGTATGCCCCCGCACAAAACAACTTGGGATATCTTTATCGTCGAGGCACTGGCGTCTCCAAGGATAATAAAGAAGCAGTGAAATGGTACCGTAAAGCAGCCGAGCAGGGAGACAGTCGAGCACAAATGAATTTGGGTTCGATGTACCGAAGAGGTTTTGGAGTCCCCAAGAGTAACGTTGAAGGAGCAAAATGGTATCAAAAGGCAGCCGAGCAAGGGTATGATGTGGCCCAACACAGCCTTGCTGCACTTTACGAGCGGGGAAGAGGTGTTCCTAAAGATCTCGATCAAGCAAGGTTTTGGTATCAACAAGCAGCGACTCAAGGAAACGAAGACTCCCAAAGAGCGCTCAAACGATTACAAAAGGGTTCTCTCTAATTTTTAACTCCGTAACATTTGCAAGACTTCGTCACGACCACGCTTGAGGTGAGATGCCACGGAGGTTTCAGATACTCCCATCCAAATTCCAACTTGTTGAATAAAAGTTTGCTCTTCTAATGAGAAATGCCGATTAGCAACGGCAAGATCCACTAACTCTTGCAAAATCATCTGTGGGATTCTGTCTGGTAAGTTGGTCTCAGGGCCTATCTCAATATGTTGACCAAACAGAATTGCTTCTTCTAAAGCTTGTACGTCATCTTCACTATTCACGGTGTGGATGGCGTCATGAAGATAGCTTTTTTCATAGTGATCCATTTTACCATCAATCAAAATCATCCGAATCACAACTTTGATAAACCAAAGTTTCTGAACATCGTCCAATTGTTCGGAGATTTTTTGCAATAGGTTCTCTCGATTGAGAACATGTCCAGTGGCAGTCAAAGAATGGTTGACCATGAAAGACTGAGCAATTTTTTGTGCATCTTCATGTCCGTGCAAGGCTGCTTGATGAAACCAGGAGTACGCTTCCCTCATATTTCGTGTCAGTCCCTTTCCTCGAAAATACATCAACCCCAGATGATATTGGGAACGAGCATGACCCTGGCGCGCCGCCCGCATATACCAACGATACGCTTCCGAATAATTTTTGGGCAATTGGCGTCCTCGTTCATATAACAAACCCAGATTGAATTGTGCTTTTGCATTTCCTTTGATGGCAGATTGAAAATACTGCTTCACTTTTGGATCTTTAATGTTTTCCAGGTCGATGAGCGTGCTATTGGACTGGTTCAAAACAGGATGCGGTTCGAAGTCTTCGCAAACATCGGCCCCGGTTTTTGTGATGAACAAAACCATATCTCCAGCTTCTACTAGGGTGTCATGATGAGGATTGACTAGAAGTTTTCTTCTAATTTTTTTTATCAAACTGACTGGCAAATAGTCGTATTGAGCTTTCATTTCAATCATCAATTCTAGCCAAGAAATCGTCTTCCAATACGTTTTTAACCTCCGCACAAAAATACTTTCAGAGGAACTATCTTGAGAGATGATTTGCTCGACCAGCATTCCCACACCCTTGTGGGTCGCGGATTGTGAAAGCAATGGGACCACTAATTCGTCGGCATTGATACAAAAATCACATCCTACCTGTTTCAACTTTTTACCGAATTCTATTGAGTGGAAGCTCGCAATCGTGAAGATATTGCCTTGAGTATGGGTTTCCATGCGCAAGACCGACATCAATGTATGGCTATCTCGCTGATGATCAATAAAAGCGACTTTGGCTTCGTTACAGCGCGCTTTGTGGAACCCTTCGTCGGAATAAGACCCTGCATGAATCCAATGCACATTCGAGAGCAACAGAAAATCTGGGGGGCATTCGTGCTCACAAACCACCATGATTTCTTCGTTAATGCCTGCCAACTCCAATTCCTTCAAACACCTCTGGATGAAATGCAATTGATCAGAGCAGATTAATAAGTGCCCCTGTTCCAAAATCTCCGAAGATTCCGGGTAGTCGATTCCTTCTTCCAGTTGATCGGCATTTGAACTAGTCTTGGGAGAAACCAAACACAATGCTTGATTTTTTTCGTGGATTAGCATCCTACCCGATGGGTTCGCTAGAATGCGACCGTTTTGATCCACCATGCCCAAGGCCACCCGTCCAAGATTATTTTTAATATCCACCAAATAGTCCATCCAAGGCTTTTGTCGATAACCAGGAGGAATATTGACGGTTTCAATGGTAGGTGTTTCATGTTCACGCAAAATGATTTCACGCATCCATGTGGAGGCCCCTGGAGAAATGTATGCCTGCACCATCATTGGCACATAAATGTCCAAAGGGTTTAGTGAAAAGTCGCAACCGACATTTTCCATGTGAGCTTGATAGTCGCTATCGTTGTCTAAGGCCATTGTGAGTGTTTCGCCTTGGCTCAGATCTTCGATCTGCATGATGGCCATGACCGTATCGCTGTCGTCTTCGAAGGCAACGTAGGCGATTCGGGATAGGCTTGCGGAAGCTTTTTTGAGGATGTCAATTTGCGAGGCCATGCCGGAAATCCACGGCAATTTTTCAAACGGTGTGGTTGTCAGCGGATGTTCTTTGCCTGGAGCGACGAGTACGATTTTTCCTTCCTCGTAGTCGCGGCGGTTTTCCTGAATGATCGTAATGACGAAATTCGTATCGTCCGAACAAATCAAAATATGATCTTTGAGGTCAATGGGTTTGAGGCCTCTGGCTCGATTGGACCGGAATTCAAAAAACCAGTTCGAAACCAAAGAAATGATGATCGAGTTCACCAATACACCACTACACAAAATCAAGATCGCAAAAGCTCGCCCTTCGTGGGTTGTTGGCGCTATATCTCCGTATCCAACGGTAGTGAAGGTAACGATAGTCCACCAAAAACTATCAAACAGATCCCCAAACGCATTGTCGGGAGACCCTTCCACCCAGTGTATTCCCAAAGTAGATATCAACACGGCAACCGGTAAGGCCACCAATAACAAAAAACGGGCTTTCATAGACTAGTATTGGGGGGATCCTGGAACTGCAACAGGCATTAAGGATGAAGCTTCCACTTTTCGCAGTTTGAACTGTGACATTTCTTGTTTCAGCTTATGGGCTTCAAGTGAAAGTTCTTCAGCACTCGAAGCATTTTCTTCAGCACTCGCCGCGTTGGATTGGGTCACTAATTCCAACTGCTCTAATGCAGCACGGATTTGTTCTAATGATTTAGATTGATCGTTGCTAGCCAAGTCAATTTCATTAGAAAGGGTTGTCACTTTCGCAATCCCTTCCACGATTTGATTAAAGGCCTCCGCGGTTTTGGTGACAACAAGATTGGTAGATCCTACTTTGGTTACGGAATTTTCGATCAGTTCGGTCGTTTCTTGAGCCGCTTCCGAACTCCGTTGAGCCAAATTCCGAACTTCTTCTGCAACAACGGCAAAGCCTTTGCCATGTTCTCCTGCACGAGCGGCTTCTACGGCTGCATTGATCGCCAAAAGATTGGTTTGAAATGCAATTTCATCAATCGATTTGATAATTTTTGAAATATTCTGACTGGCTCGTTCCATTTCTCCCATCGAATCAATCATAGAGGACATATCGGCTTTACCCCGTTGTGCACTTTCACTCACCTTCTCTGACAAAATTTTTGCTTCACTGGCATTTTTCGCATTCTGTGTAGTTTGGGAGGCTAATTCAACGACGGACGCGCTGACTTCTTCCAAGGTAGCCGCTTGTTCGGTTGCCCCTTGAGCAATGCTTTGGCTAGACCCGGCCACCTGATCTGAAGTGCTCGATACATGGGTGGAGGTGGCTTTAATTTGTTCCAAGAGGTTGCGCATCTGCATAAAACTCTGTGCTAATGTACTCCCCAGTAAATCTTGATCGCTTTTCGGATTGATCTCAACATCCAATTCTCCATTTGCTAGCTTTTTCAGGGCAAACACGGTGACATTACGCATTTCGGCGGCATAATCATTGAGGCGTTGCGCCATTCTTCCAATTTCGTCTGTTGAGCGTACCGAAACCTTCCGATCAAATCTTCCTTCGCTGAATTCTACCAAAGCTAAAATCACTGCCTTAAGTGGCTGAGTGATCCCATTGGTAATTTGCACCAAAAACCAAAACGTCAATACTGCCAAAACAGAGACCAACCCTATTACCAGCAATAACGCTGTCAGCGCTTGCTCAGCTGCATCGGAGGCCAAATTAATGATGTTTAGTGATAACCGGTCTTCAATCGATTTAAGCAAATTGATCCGATCTGTTGAAACTTTAAACCAAAATGTAGGATCTTGACCAAAACCTCCTTCCTGGCTTTTGTTTAATGCAATCTGACGCAGTTTCTGAACGTCTTGGACCGATTGATTGGCCAACTGCTTATCGAAAAAATTTTGTATTTCATGAGTGGCATATAATTCGAAATTGGAGAGAAAGATATCTTGCCCTGCCAGCAAAGTTAAAAATCGCGCATACATACCGGGGCCAAATTTATCGAGTCCAAACGTATTACTGAGCGTAGCTCTTTCGATCCCTGCCCGTTCTTTTGCCTCGATGAGGTTTAGATAACTTAAGATCGTATTGGTCAATTCGGGATTGTCACTCAATTTAGCAATTTCTCCGATGGTGGTAATCAACGCACGAATAATCCCTGTGTAGTAAGCCAATTCTTCTGCAACGGGTATCTGCAATTGGGTCACTCGACTGCGTATCGATTGAAGCGACTCCAAGCTGCCTTGGGCTTTACCAAGCTGTTGATTGATGGCCTCCGGGAAATCCGATGAATCGTAATCGTTCAGAAATGTTTGCAGCTTTTCGATTCGATCATCTACCAATTTGCGTTGCTCAGGAATGGCAGAATCGAACTTCTTCCCTTTGCTTCCTAAGTATCCGGCGGACATTCCCCTTTCCTTCTGCATTTCGTGCACTAGTGCACTCGCTTTAGTTGCTAAAATAGCTTCGCGTTTTAAGGCCTCAGAACTTTTGTAAGTGGTTAGGCTTGCTTTCAGCTCCAAGGCACTCAAAATTAAGAAGCTGACAACAGGAATCATAACCAACAAAATGAGTTTTTCTCGAATTTGTAATCTATTCAGCATTTTTCTCTCCTCTTTTCTTATAACGCTTGATCGCCTTTTTCAGTTCTGTGTACTCGTCGCAGCCAAAAGGACATGCCTTGTCTAGGACTTTAAGGCGCTGCTCTGCTCTTGGCAGGTCTCTCATCATCAAATAGAGTTCCCCTAAATACTCATTTGCTTGACGATGATCCGGATCTAGTTTTAAAGCTTTTTTATATGCAAGTAAGGATTTCTGGAACTGAGGTGGAGTCTGTTTCCGGTAGCTGTAACCCAAAAGATTAAAAACATCTGGGTTGTTGGAATCCCGATCAGAAGCAAGTTCTAAATAACGAATTGCAGCAGGGAAGTTCTGTTCTTCCAATGCGTGTTGACCCTTTACAAAATCGGGATGTGCTTGGGGAACGGGATCCTCTTCGTAACCACGAGATGAGACAATGCTACATGCGCCAAAAACGAAAAATACGGTAGCCGAAAGAATAAATCGATACACTGCATCTCCTTAATTAGGGTCGTGGCTTCTAATTGCTTTTGGAAACAATATTAATTAAAGCCTATCAAACCCAAGAAAAGAGAGCAATTTGTTCACAGAAAGGGAAAAGTAAAACGAGGATAAGGAAATCCCCCCGCAGGAGGAAGGAGAGCCGCTCCACTGTGGGATCGCAGGGGGATTTCTTGAGGAGAGAAACTGAGTAAATTCATGGTGTTAAAGTGTGGCAATTCGGTTTTCAACATAGTTCCAACCTTCGCTATTGCCTTCATATTCTTCCTTATTAAAAGCATATGAGTAGGCTTCGCCATTGACAGGATAGATTGTCACAACTTGTTGGGGAGGAAGGCTTTTCACCTTTCCACCTTGCTCGAAAAATTTCTGCATTGCTTCGTTGATCTCATTTCGGTTGATGTTGCTTTTTTTCAGTTGCATGGTATCTCCTTTATTTTATTGAATTTTTTAAGTTGTCTTTACTAAAGTCGCGCGTCTGAAAAAGGGTCAATTTGGATTTCACTCGTTAAAGACAACGGCCGTTTTGCTTTTTTAAAGTTGAGTCACGGCTTCAAAAAAAAAGTTCGCAAGTTTTTATTAATTTTTTTCCTTCATTCCAATTTCAACTCAGGTTTCGTTCTGCAGATACTAAACGCAAACTAAGAACCAAATATTGAAATTTGATTATAACGTTTTATTTAAGTACCTTTGAAAAAATATCCTTGCAACCGCGAGATGAAACGGATATATGCAGCTTTATTAAAGCGTTGTAAAAAGTTACCAAACGTTCTGTTTTATGTAAAATTATTATGAACCGGCAACTCCAGAAGGCCTTAATTCTGTTTGTTTTGCTCAATCCACATTGGGTTGAGGCAAAAACGGTCTATACTTTTTGCGAAGATCCCTGGCCTCCATTTACAATTGGGTATAAAGGGATGGCCCCAACAGGGGGAATCTCGGTCAAGATTCTTGAAGAAATTTTTGCTCAGATGGAGGGAGTTGAGATCAAGATGATTTTGTTGCCTTGGAAGCGTTGTTTACATGATGTGGAGTCAGGCAATATCGATGGCTTGATGATGGCGTTGAAGAGCAAGCAGCGTCCTTATCTCATCTATCCTGAACCAGTGCTTAACTATAACGTTCGGCTTTTTTACTTAAAAAATAAGTTTCCTGAGGGGTTTCAATGGAACGGGGTAGAAGATCTTTCGCAATATTGGATCGGACTTCTCGCGGGGTCCACCATGGGAGAGCAGTTTGATACTGCAATGGAAAAAGGCATTTTGAAAGTGGAACAATCGCGAGACTTTGAATTGAACTTCCGAAAACTGATGATTCAGCGAGTTGATTTGGTGGTGAGCAATGAAATTGTGGGGGATTACTGGGCGCACCAAAATGGAGTCAGCCATCTGATTGAAAAGCACCCGAAATCCGTACTGGAATCGCCTTACTATATACCGATTTCCAAAAAATCTTCTCTTGTACAGCACTTACCAACACTTAACCGAGTGATTTTACAATTGAAAGAGTCTAAAGCTATCCAGCGAATAGTTGAAAAACAACTTGCTTCGTCCACGATAGCTCCATCTCCTCAATGTGCAGAATGCTAACAGTTACATTTTTTTAAGTGATGTTGTCGCGAATTGATCGCCTCAGCGAAACCAAATTGAGTCAAATAACAAATTTGGAATAGGCAATTTGTTCCATCCCTCTTTATCGTGCGTCTGCTACTAATTCGAGCAAGCTGCTTCCTCCGTGTTGAAACAATCGATCTCTGCCGCAAGAAACTTTTTTTCCGTACTTCATTTTAAAATAAGCATAGGACATTTCTGAAATTTTTCGATGTAACTTGCTTTGTTTTCCAGCCCACCGGTTTCCGCTTCCTCGAATCGAATTGTAATCGTATCGAGAAATGATGCTGATAATCGAGTAAGCTTTTCTCCCTTGAGGTGTGGAGACTTCAATAATTCCTACGTCTCCGTTCAAACCACGTACAAAACCGGTTTTGTCCCACACTTTTGCTTGCCGATCATTGGCAAAGCAAGTTCCGTCTTTCAGTCGATCCCGGACACCTCGTCGGCTAGAAAGTCCCAAAAGATATAGCATTTGTTCGGAAGCTTTCCGATTGCTGACTTTGCTAAAAGACGGACCCAATACTTGGCGATTCCACATCTTGACAAAAAGGCGATTCAGATCTTCTGCTGAAATTTTGTTCAAATAGGTTTTTCCGCCTTTCGGAATATATTCGACAAGTTTGAGATTTTCGTATTGTCCGGTTTTTTTAAGAATTTTCGCAACTTTTCGAGGTCCCCCTAGAATTTTCAAAATACGATTTGTGCTGCGATTGCTACTGAAACGAATCATCAGACGTAAATCCTTTTGGTTTCTTTTTGTATGCTTAATCTTTTTCCGGTAACGCTGAATCATATAAGCTTGTAGAATCGGAACTTTGATCAAACTCGCCGCTTTCACTTGTTTGGAAGGGTTGATTTCAGCAAGATACTCCCCTGTTTGTAAATCTTGCACGATCAAAGAAAGATAGTCGATGCGGGCCATTTGTTTCCGCTTTTTCTTATCCTTGATGAACCTCTCAACAGCATTTTCCAGAGGAGAAATATCGCCTTCCTTCCATGCAGGAGAGGAGGGTGTTTGCCGACCTTTGTGGTACACCTTGCGAATGTATTTCCTCGAAACCCAACCCGTTGTACCATCAAGATATCGGACTTTTGTCCATCCCTTTCTCCGGGTCGAAGTCAATTTCAAGTGCATCCCTTCAGACAACACTTTGATGACACGGTGATGAGTACCGGGTCCTCCACGCATATTTAGATTTTTAACCTTAACAACAGCATAAGGGGCAGTAGAAGCGTGCCCAGTTTTTCCTTGCAACAGCAAGATTCCGCTAAACAAAACAACAAACAACAGAGTACTGACAAAACTTTTTGAAATGAAACAACAAAGTAAAAACCGCATAACCTTGATCTTGCAAATTAGAGATTAACAAGAATACAATTCACCGAGTACGTAAGACATTTACAGCAAAATGTATGCCGACCCCAATTCCTTTTTTCCTTCGAATTCATCGTAAGTTCTTTTAAGCAAAAAGTAGAATATGGCTTTACTTTCCTTTGCCAAAAAGAAGCCGGTTAAGCAAGCCGCTGCTCCAAAGTCCTCGGAAGCCGATGGCGAAATTGAAGGGAAAAGGGGACTCCCCTCCCTCTTCGATAAAGGTATCACGCTTCAAGATGACCGACGTGGATTACTACAAAAAGGCTTGGATGAAGGCTTAGCATTTTTTGATGAATTTAATAGGGAACGAATGCAATTGGCATTCGATAATTTCACAGATGAAATGAAAAATGCCCTATACGAAGTCATTTTCTTTCTGCACGTCAACGATCCCCGTTTTTCTGAGGTAAAATTCACCGGAGTGGAAATCGAGCATATCTACGGGATTCAGCGTGAGCACGAATACCAAGCCACGGCGAATCTTTATTTGGAAAATGCTCCGCACGGTGTCCAAGGCATTGACAATCTTCCAGAAATCTTCCGCGAAGATTTTTTCAACTACATCCAGTCTGAATTCAATATGCGGCCTACCGCAGCTCATGGAGGAGATTTCTGCCCAATTGTGAGCATTTCCTCTTTAGGGTCCATCGGGACCGTGGGTCACAAGCCTTTCAAATCAGACCTCGACCTTCAAGTACAATACGAGTTGGAACCCTTTCGAATTGACGTGTCTCATTGGGATGACGAAAAATTGATTCAGTCGCTCAAAGCAGAGCTTTCGGTATGGGTACAGCGTGCTCGTGTGAAGAAAAAATTGTCTCCTGAAAAACTCAAAAACCCTCAAATCCGGGATGAGCTTCAAAAAATCGCGCGCGCTCAAGTGCAGAAAGCTTATCCTCAAATGGTGAAATATTTATTGAAACGGGAAGGTGATTATAGAAAGGACTTGGCTGGATCAAAAGGCGCTCAATTGCGGCAGTTGTTTCTGCATGAAATGATGGTGCTAATAAAGCGTACTTTTCAGCGAGAAAATGCTGCAAAAACAAAAGCTTTGGGGGAATTGCTAAAAAAAAGAGTTAACATCGTTCAAGACTATATCCAGAAAAAATTTCCAAAGGCCGAGATTTATTTATTTTTGGCTTTCAATCCGTTATTCCGCAAAGGCCACCACGGCACCACTTTGGATTCCAAAGAGGCCTCCGGCTCTGCATATGAACTGGTTTTAACTTATGAAGTTCTCATGCCTGGAATCCAATTCCTTCCGACCATTCCCACTCATTTTGTGCTTCCCAAAATGATCAACGATTCCCAGGCGTTTTATGAACGAACGATAGACTACATTCGTTTCGGAGCGGTGGATGTTTATAATACCCACACCGATGATTTGGTCGATTTGGGAGCCACCCCAACATTGCCAATCCGATACATTTTGGCTCATGGCGGGATGGTCTACTGGGAATCATTCAAAGCTTCGTCTGGTAATCTAGCCAAAGCTTTATTGAATTTGTTTAGAATCGAAATGATTCATGAAAAGAAGTATCTGATCATGATCATCGAACTCGTAAAGCGTCCGCAATTATTAGATCAATTCATTTCCCAACCCAGCCCAGCTGATCTTTCTGATGAAAACAAAGAATATGGATTAAAGCCTTGGGAATTGCTGGAAATGGAAAAAACACATCCACTTCTGCTGAAGGACCCATGGTGGATGAAGTTTAAGGCACTGAAAATTGCATTTGGAGAACTGGAATATTTGGATGTGAAGGAGCGTAAGCGAATCTCACGCGTCATCGATCTATGTTTTGGGTTGCATGTGAAGGTTTCTGAAGTGTTTGTGAAGCCGGGGGATACGAGAACGTTCGAATCTTATCGAGAACAGTTTCTCCTCGATTTTTTGCAACGTGCTTTTCCTACTGGAAGTCCGCAACGGAAATTTCTGGAACATGTCAACATCGGGGAAACCAAGGCGGTGATCCAATTTGAGAACGAATTGAAGTATCTCTTTAAGTCTTGTCTGGATCGAATATTAGATATTCAGGGACGCTTTGGTATTCCAGATGAAAGCAACCAGAAGGAATTTGAAATTTGGTATCATTATTATCAGAAAAACTTTGAGCCACCTAAAAATATGGTTCGTCGCAGTATTTTGCACCATCTCAAAGTTCCTCGTTTGCGTTTGCAAGCTGCTTACGCACCTAATGAACAATGGTTATTTCGTTCCATGCAAACAGAAAGTAAATTGGGCAAACGTTTCGATACCTTTGGCGTCTTGGATCAACTCCCGGATGAAGTCAACCTCACTTCTGCCCAAAGCTTCACTTATGTGCTTTCCGATTGTATCCTCAATTCCTATTACGGTTATGTGAATCGTGGGTCGTTAAAAGAACAAAAATCCATTATCGAGTTTGACCCGAAGCAGGGCTACAAAGGCACGCTCATTGATAGCAAATACGCTTATGTCCGTCCGGACAATGTAGTGAGAATTGCTGATAAGATTTCAGAGTTTTTTGTCTACCGCACTTATCATTACTTGGATTGTGTTAACGTCCCGAAACACTACATTGAAATCTTCTTTTTCCTTCACTTAATGAAGTTCGGTCAGTTGTCAATTTTGTATCGTGACAATTTGACAAATTGGTTTTTAGATGAATATGACCTCCCCGACCTTCGTAAAGCGTCTCATCAACTGTATACCGACTATAAAAACACCTTCCGTAGTAAACTTCTTGCCAAGGCCGTGAAAAAGTTCCTGATTGATCGCAAAATCAACTTAGGCGATTCTAAAGTAAAAACAGAGTTTTGGTTCAATCCAAACAGTGCTCAAACCAATCATGCAGCCAACAAAGTGGTTGCTAAGGAACAAGACCTGGGCAACGATTTCAAAGAATTTGTTTATAGCCTGAGTCAGTGATATAACTTGTTTTTTTTGATTTCTAACAAGGAGTATCTATGACGTTGATTGTTGCTTTTTTGGCTATTGTGACCTTAGTTTTAGCGCATCGAAAAATCCGGCAAAGTTTCGTTGATGCCGAATTTTATATGCCGCTTGCAACCCAATCTCCCTTCAAAACTGAAGAATCTGTTGCCATCGGGAATGTGAAATCCGTAGGACAGCAACCCGCAATGCTTTCCAATCTTTCTCGTGCTGAAATGCCTTTGAAAGAAGAAGCACCCGCCCCAAAAGAGACCACCACTTCATCAAAAACTAAGACGGCCTCAGTCAAAAAATCTCCACCGAAAACAATGAAGCCCGAAGTCAAAACTACGGTGGACAGCGAATCTCCAAAAAAAGCCACGCCAGTTCGTAAAAGAAAGACTTCTTCAAGCAAGACTACAACTGGAAGCACTGCAAAGAAGCCTGCAACCCGGAGAAAAAAAACAACATCAACTGAATCCGATACCAAATTGGTAGGCTCAAAAACGACGGATGAAAGCGTTGAAACTACTGCCAAAACAACGACGAGAAAAAGAAGATCGACTTCGGCCACAAAAAAAGCTGAAACAGCTAGCAAAACCTCATCAGCTACGGGGAGCGGTGAAAAACCGAAGCGAACCACCAAACGGAAGTCAACCAAAAGTACTCTTTCGAAGCAGGCTTCGGCAAAAGAGCAGGCAAACGGAACAGCTCAAGCGGAGCCTGCTGAAATCAAACCACCGCCGACTTCAAGTCAGGTCGTTGAAATAGAATCTACGAAAAATCAAAGTGAAGGAAACACAAAAGGAGAGTCAAAGTGACAACCGCGAATGCAGTTTACGCTAAGAAATATGATGTGATTGTAATTGGAGCAGGGCATGCCGGATGTGAGGCCGCATTGGCGGCAGCACGTATGGGGGCAGAAACGTTAGTGCTCACCATGTCCAAAGAAACCATTGCTCAGATGTCGTGTAATCCTGCGATTGGTGGGTTGGCCAAAGGGCATTTGGTCAAAGAAATTGATGCCTTGGGTGGAGAAATGGGCAAGGCCGCTGATGCAACTGGAATCCAATTTCGGGTCCTCAATCAGTCCAAAGGACCAGCAGCCCGCGGTTCCCGATGTCAGTCGGAGATGTTCGAATATAAAAGTTACATGCGAAAGATATTAGAAGGGCAAGCGCGTCTCACTGTCATTGCTGCCCATATAGATGAACTGGTGTTTGAAAGAGACAAAGTAGTTGGTGTGCGGTCTCAAGACAGTATCGAATTTCAGGCAAAAACAGTCGTTGTAACAACAGGCACCTTTTTAAATGGGTTGATCCATCGAGGAGAAGAACGAATCGAGGCTGGGCGTGTGGGAGAACCTCCTTCCAAAGGCGTGTCGCTATCCCTTGCGGGTAGGAAATTGCGTATGGGGCGTTTAAAAACTGGCACCCCCGCACGTTTGGATCGCCGAACCATCGATTGGTCACAAACGACAGCTCAATGGGGGGATTTACCAATTCGGAAATTTTCTTTCTGGGATTCTGTAACACCGCTGCCGCAGGTGGCTTGTCATGTGACTTACACCAATGCAGCAACTCATGAAGTGATCCAGAAAAACCTGCAACGTTCTGCAATGTACAATGGAGCTATTAAGGGTGTGGGACCACGTTACTGCCCATCTATCGAAGATAAGGTGGTAAAATTTGCCGACAAGGATAGACATCAGATCTTCTTGGAACCTACTGGTCTGAACAGCCTGATGATATATCCAAACGGCCTCTCCACCAGTATGCCAGCGGAGGTACAATTAGATTTTTTACGCACGATTCCGGGATTGCAAGATGTTGATATTATCCGGCCCGGATACGCCATCGAATACGATTTTGTTTTGCCCAATCAATTGAATCCAAGTTTGGAATTGAAGGATGTGGAAAACTTATTTCTGGCGGGTCAAATCAATGGAACGTCGGGATATGAAGAAGCTGCGGCTCAAGGTTTAATGGCCGGAGTCAATGCCGCGCTGAAAGTCAAAGAGGACAACCCTTTTGTGCTTCAACGCAATGAATCTTATATTGGAGTGCTGATTGATGACCTCATTTCCAAGGGTACAAGTGAGCCCTATCGAATGTTCACTTCTCGATCAGAATACCGCTTGTTGCTTCGCGAAGACAACGCGGACCAGCGCCTCAGTGAAAAGGGCTACCGCCTGGGATTATTACCTCAAAAGTGTTTTCAGCGAGTGCAAGAAAAAGAAAAGCAAATTTTCCAATTGGCATGGGAGCTTGACCAAACCAGAGTAACGCCGACCCAAACAGTCAATGCTGCATTGGAAAGTCGTGGAGAAGCTGCCCTCAAAAACGGAACCAACGCGCTTGGGCTATTGAAACGCCCCAAGCTGAATATGAAATCTCTTCAAGATTTTCAATTCTTGGCTAACAAAATAGACTGGAGGGTTTACCCGAAGGCGGTTCAAGATCAGGTTGAGATCAATACCAAATACGAAGGTTACATCGCCCGGCAACAGCAACAATTGAAATCGGTTTCGGAATTAGAGCGTATTCGGCTTCCAGAAAGTATTCGCTACGAAGGGATTCCTGGATTATCTCGCGAAGTGATTCAAAAACTTCAAGAGTATCGTCCTGTGACATTAGGGCAAGCAAGCCGAATCAGCGGGGTTACTCCGGCGGCGATCAGTGTATTGCAGATCCATTTGCGAAACTTAGAGCGGCGTGCCAAATCGAAGGCTTGCTGATTAGTAAGGTAACATAACGAGGAGATATGCATCCGTATTTAAAAAATGTTCTCGAAGGCGGTCGTCTTTCATTCGAAGAGGGCGTGGAAGTGATGAAAACTCTAGATTGGTTTGAAATGGGCCAAGCGGGGTGGGCTTATCGGTGCCAAAAACATGGTGGGCAGGCAGTGTCCTATACCATGTTTCGGGTCATCAATTATACCAATGTCTGCAATGTGGACTGCAAATTTTGTAGTTTTCAAACACAGCTTGGTAGCAAATCCGCCTATATATTGAGCAAAGATGAGGTGTTTCAGAAAATTGATGAGGCAATGGCTAAGAATGCGGATCAAATTTTTTTCCAAGGTGGCGTTCATCCGGAATTACCGCTCGATTATTACCTGGATGTACTTTCTGGAGTGAAACAACGGTACGGTATTCACATTCGAGGA
This sequence comes from SAR324 cluster bacterium, assembly GCA_028281495.1. Lineage (GTDB taxonomy): Bacteria > SAR324 > SAR324 > SAR324 > NAC60-12 > JANQJU01. Next base: position 186,189 of record JANQJU010000089.1, on the reverse strand, counting down.
TTCTCTGTTGTGGAACTCTTGAACCTGAGTAAAGTTGCAGAAAAACCTCTGGGTGAATTGCTCGAAGTCTTGAAAAATGCCGGATTGGATTCGGTGCCCGGAGCAGGTGCTGAACTGTTGGTCGAACGAATGCGTCAAAAGCTGAGCCCCAACAAATGCACTACCGATCAATGGTGTGCAACGATGGAAGAATGCCATCTTCACGGTTTGGCAGGTTCCGCCACAATGGTGGTTGGCGCTGGTGAGATCGTTGAAGAAATCGTGATGCACTTAGAGGCGATTCGACGCATTCAGGACAATACAGGAGGATTTCATTCCTTCATCCCTTGGCTTTATCAACAGCAAACCAAACGTTTTGCAGTTCAGGCGATCCGACCGGATGAATTTTTTAAAATTTTAGCGTTTTCTCGGTTATACTTGGATAACATTGACAACATTGAAACGAGTGTGATGGTGTTGGGTAAAGACTTGGGAAAAATAGCGCTGCGTGTCGGAGCAAATGACGTGAGTTCAGTGGTAATTGAAGAAAACGTGCTCAAGTCGCATGGCTTGCGTTCCGAACACGAAGCAAACAAATACATTCGAGAGGCAGGTTTTACTCCATTTCGTCGAGATTTTAATTATCAAACAATGCCCATACCCGGCATCTCGAATGTGACAAATCAATCAACGGCAATTTCGGTTTAAGAATCTGACCATTCAGGAGTAATCATGGATGCGGTAGCCATTGAAGTGATTCGAGCACTTTTTGCAGGTGCTGCAATGATTTTGATTGCACTCGTTTTAAGACCTGCAATCAAATTTCTTCGCTCACCCATGCCACGATTGGATACAAAAACTTCTCGATACGAATTGAATGCTGAAGAAGACGAACTTCAGATTCCCAACTCTGTGAAAGACGCGCCAGACTATACACCCAGTCGTGCAATTAATATGGCGAAAGGTTCTCCGATTGTCACCGCACAAGTCGTCCGAACCTGGTTGAAAGACACCTCCCATTCGAAGTCTCATGCCTGAATTACCGGAAGTGGAAACAGTTGTCAGAGGTTTGCAATCGACAGTGGTTTCCCGCCCCATCACTGCGGTTCAAGTTTTCCGCGATACCAACATCCGCCCTCTCTCTTCCGATGCCTTTATCGAACCCTTAGAAGGACGAATCATCCGCTCGGTTATCCGAAGGGCAAAATACATCTTATTTGAACTCGAACCTGAGTTGCTATTGGTGGGGCATTTGCGAATGACAGGGAAGTTCATTGCGACTCTTCCCTTGAAACAACCTCACAAGCACCATCGTGTTTGGTTTCATTTGGGTGAGGATTTGTTAATGGTTTTTCAAGATTCACGTTGCTTGGGAACTTTGGAATTGTATGAATCTTTAGAAGCTTTTGAGGCTGTGAAACCGCTGGGTGTCGAACCACTTTCCGAAAATTTAACAAGCGATTACCTCGAAAAAAGTTTTGGCTCACGGTCAGCCCCAATCAAAAACCTACTCATGGATCAAACCCGTGTTGCTGGAATAGGAAATATTTACGCATCGGAAATTTTATTTGCCACTGGGATAGCTCCTACTCGCCCTGGGAATAAGTTAAAGACGCAGGACTACAAAAACTTGGTTCAGGTTACCCAACAAATTTTAAACGAAGCTATTAAAAAAAATGGAACTTCGATTTCGGATTTTCGACGTGTGGATGAGCAAACCGGAGAGTTTCAAAATTTCTTAAAAGTGTATGGCAAAACCGATAAACCATGTCCTCGCTGCTCCGGTGACATCAAGAGGATCGTTCAGCAGCAGCGCAGTAGTTTTTATTGTCCTTCGTGCCAAAGATAAAACCTCCCATCGATTTAAAATGAAGATGTCACTATCTTATGATCCTGTGCTTGATAGAGAAAATAGTAATTTTATGAGTTCTAAGTTTCTGAGGTTTTCAGGATTTTTAGTGCTCATGTGTTGGCTCATCGTGATGCCAGTTCAAGCCACACCGAGTCTATCCTTGCTGGCAGGGGAGCGAGAAACCGGCACCTATAAATTTGCCGAAGACCTGGCACGCTTATGGAACTGGCCTGCATTTGGAATGCAATACGATTTGACACCAATGGCCGAGCCATCTCCCCAATCACGGGTAGAACGTCTGCGGAGCCGACAAGGGGATTTTGCAATCTTAGACGCTGAGAGTGCCTATCGGTATCTCTCTAAACAATCAGAGGTTCGAGTGATTTCCGTGCTTTGGCCAAACGTACTGCATGTGATCAGTCGCACACAGGAAATCGATCGGTTGCAAGTAGAAACCGATAATTCGATCTTGCTCCATGAAAATTCAGCTTATTTGGTGGAGGCATGGGGAAGTTTGGTTTCCTTGACCAACTTTCAACCCGAACAGTTTCATTGGTATGCTGGAGAACGTAGCTCGGAATTGCTCAGTTCAAGCGAACACGACATCATGGTCCTTACAGCACCATTTCCATTGCCTCAGGTTCAAACCTTACTTCAAGCCGAGGCTCGAATGTTGCCTCTGGACCCCTTATTGAGTCAGACTTTACAAAAAAAGCACCCTTGGCTACGAAATCAGGCTTTCCCAAAAAATGTTTACAATGGTGTTTCGAACAGCATGCGGTTTCTTATGAAGTTTCCCGTATTGGTGACCCGCGCTGATCTTGACGATGCTTTGGTTCAGGCAAGCCTTACTTTATTATTCACGCAAACGAGTGCGGTCCAACCGCATCCTTTATTTCGTTTTTTGGACAAAACAAATAATCGACTCTTCAAGGAAGCCTATCTTTATCATCGGGCTGCTAAAAAATCTCTCGGGCTATAAACTCTGAAAAATAGAGAGTGAGGTACAAGAAAAATCGAATCAATTATGAACTCTGAAAAATAGAGAGTGAGATACAAGAAAAATCGAATCAGTCTTGACTCGTAGCAACATAGAAAAGCTTATATTTGGAGCAAAGGACGATAATGAACGAACTCAATGAATTGCTAAATAATCCGGAACTATTGAAATACGCACCCGCTTCACTTGGGGCCGTTTTTATTGTTTTTGCAGGTTACAAAATCCTGCGACACGGCATCTCAATGATTCTTTGGATTCTCATGATGTTGGTCGGTGCAGCAGGCATCGGTTTTTCTTCAACCCAAGACTCGCTAAATGATGTCCAAGCTTTTGCCGAAGCTTTAGGCAAAGCGGTTCAAGAGGAAGGCATTGATCAACTTCCAGCAGACCTACTCAAAAACGTTTGTGAACGAGTGCAATAAGGGTCGCCAATGCCCAAATTTTTCCTTCCTCTTTTCATCTTCAGTTTTTGGGCATCACTGGGAGGAGCCGAACCAATCGAGCCACAGGCTTCCCTTGCTTGGCAACTCCACCGCACTACCATTCCTCTAACAGATACCGTTCCTCCTTTCTTTTCTAATTCTCAGGCTTTTACTCCAGGGAAACTCGTTCAATTGCAACCGCAAGAGACCGTTTGGTTGCAAACCATTTTGCCACGAACAGTATGGAAAGATCCGGGAATTTACTTCCGAGGGCATTGGGAACTGACTCTTTTGGAAATCTATATTGGAAAACAGCGCATTTTTCGATGCGTGTATGAAAAGTGTGAAGGTGGCGGCGATCTGAAACGTGTGTTTATCATCGAACTCCCCGAAAAATACATAGGCCAATCCATGACATTTCGATTGGAAGCTTCGGGAGGTGGATCGTTTAATGCTCCTCTGATTCAAGGGGGCAATCGTGCGGACCATTTTGTAGAAGCCGTTCGGTACGATTTCAACCGCTTGTCGATTGGTGTGTTTTTGTTGTTGATTGGAATTTTCCAAATGATCATTTGGATACGTTCCCGAACCCACCCTGCAACATTGGCTTTTGGATGTTTCGCACTGACTGCTGGAATGTTAGACATCCGAACCTGTGATTTCATGCTGGTTTTGTTTCCTGCGGACACTTTTTGGAACTATGTGGAATTGCTAGGCTACCCACTCATGCTCGCCAGTTTATTTGCATTCATCGAGCAAATCTTTGGCACCGGCCCATACTTCATAACGCGAAGGATATGGCAAATCATCTTGGTCTACTTTGGAGTCAGCTTGATTTTGGTCGTTTTGGATTTGGTTGAGGTGCCCACATTGGGAATCTTTTTTTCCATAGCCAGCCAAGCTTTTTTAGTTTTGATCTTTCCTATTTTTTGGCAGATCTGGAAAAAAGGCCATCCCGCAAAACGTCCCTTTGCAATCGGCATACTGGTGATGATGGCCGTTGGGGTCAACGACACGTTGATCGTATTAGGACGCATCGAATGGGTGCAATGGATGCTGCATTGGGGGGCACTGGTTTTTGTACTTGTATTGGGGTTCATCTTAGAGCGGCATTTCGCTGATATTCGATCCCGCCTTCAGCGTATCAATGAAGCGACCAGTCGGTTCGTACCCCATCAGTTGCTTACTCAGCTTGGACGAAACAGTATTACGGAAGTCCAGTTAGGTGACCAACTTCAGAAAACCATGACCGTTTTGTTTTCAGACATCCGTTCCTTCACCACACTGTCCGAAAGCATGACGCCTGCGGAAAACTTTCGGTTTATCAATAACTACCTCAGCCAAATGGGGCCAATTGTTCGTCAGCATCATGGCTTTATTGATAAGTACATTGGCGACGCCATTATGGCTTTATTCGATTCCCCTGAGAATGCCTTGAATGCCTCCATAGCAATGCTTCATCAAAAAGACGTCTGGAATCAACAACGATTAAAAAATAGGGAAGCTCCTATCCAAATAGGGATCGGGCTGAATACAGGAAATGTGATGCTAGGAACGGTCGGTGAAAGCAATCGGATGGAAGGTACCGTTATAAGTGATGCGGTGAATTTGGCTTCCAGAATTGAAGGAATGACCAAAGTGTATGGGACTCCTTTAATAATCAGCGAAAACACTTATCAAGGTTTGGCAACTCCCGTAGAACATGCGGTCCGTTTTATCGACCGTGTGACCGTGAAAGGAAAATCGAGGCCGGTTGTCGTTTATGAGGTTTTCGATGCAGATAGCTTGGAACTGCGACAAAAAAAGGAATCCATTGCTTTAGAATTCGAGAAAGGGTGGCATGCCTTTCAGCACCTTGAGTATGTGGAAGCCCTTCGCCATTTCAAGGCATGTTTACAATTGCATCCGGAAGATTTGGCGACTCAAGTTTATCTGGAGCGGTGCCATGCGGCAGTTAAAGGCGACTTTACCGGTTGAATGTTTGTTGATACTATTTTTGAAACGAGACAAAAATATTTAGTCTTTGAGTTGCTGCCAAAACTTGATGAAATCATGAGGCTCGATGCATCCCTTCAGAATATACCTTGGAAAGTCAATTCTGTTGCTTGGCGGCGTACTGATGTTGGCTGGTATATCGAGCAGTGCGTGGCATTTCAATTTGATCTCCCAGCAAATTTACACTCCTTGGAAATATCTCCTCAGTTCCCAAATAATCCATTGGACCATTTGGCTGCTTGCCTTGCCTCTGATTTTTTGGTTGGTCCGTAAATTCCCTCTGAGACGAACACCGCGTTCTCTATTGGGTATCCTTATCCACACTCCGATCAGTCTTGTGTTTCCTGCTGTATTGTATGGGATTTACTTACTTATAAATGATGCTTACTACAGTGTGCTGGCTGTATTGTTTTGGAATGAAGAGTTCGTATTGGAACGCTTCGCTCCACTATGGCGAATTTACATGTATTTAGAGGGGAGCGGGTTCAAATACGCTTGTGGAGAGCTTTGCCATCAGTTTTACCACTTCTATGCATTAGAAGGAGGACTGTTGCTGGGGTGCTTTACCTATTGGACCATTGTAGCAATCGCCTACGCCCGTTCTTATTACCAACGTTATCAAGCCGAGGAAGTCAAGAATCTGCAATTGAAATCTCAATTGGCTCAAGCCCAATTGCAGGCATTGAAGATGCAACTCCACCCTCACTTTTTTTTCAATACCTTGAATTCCATTTCTTCTCTGCTACATAGCGATGTGAAAGCGGCTGATCAAATGTTAGCAAGACTCGGAGAATTGCTTCGGCTCACCTTGGATCACTCCGAACAGGATTGCGTGACTTTAGAAGAAGAAATTCGCTTCTTGCAGTGCTACTTAGCGATCGAACAAGTCCGGTTTGCAGACCGACTGACCGTAAACATGAATATTGAGCCTCAAGCGCTTTCCCAATCGGTCCCCAATCTCATCCTTCAACCTTTGATTGAGAATGCAATCAAGCATGGAATCTCGCAAACCATTCGTCCGGGGAAGATTCACATTGAGGCACATTGCGACAAAGAGTCACTTCACATCCAAATTCAAGACAGCGGCCCTGGACTTCCTGCCAATATGACTGAAGATCGTCTTTTTTCAAAAGGGATCGGTCTTTCTAATACCAAAGATCGGTTGGAGCAGCTATATGATGGCAAATCTCAATTTCAATGCGTGAATGCTCCTCAAGGAGGGTTTCTTGCGAAGCTTCAAATTCCCTGCGCGCAACCAATTTGAATTCGTACAGTTCTTGTTCCATATGAAATAGGTTATTGATGTTATTCCCTCCTGTCCGCGTTTTGATTGTCGATGATGAACCCCTTGCTCGGAGCAAAATTCGAAGGTGGCTCCAAGGTTCGGCTGAATTCCATATAGTTGCAGAATGTGGCAATGGCTACGATGCTCTGCATGTTTTGAAAGATGAAACCGTGGATCTGTTGTTTCTTGATGTCCAAATGCCTGAAATGAATGGCCTCTCCATGCTTCGGCAACTTGCTGAAGATCAACGTCCGGTGGTTATCTTCGTGACAGCATACGACCAATATGCAATTGAAGCATTTGAATTCCACGCTTTAGATTATTTGCTTAAACCTTACGATCAAGAGCGATTCGAAAAAGCACTCTCCCACTGCAAAAGCTACTTCCAACACCAACAACAGCCGCAGTTGCAAGAACAACTGGATCTACTGTTAAAAAGCTTGGAGGAACCCCAGCGGTTTCTCGAACGCTTTGTGGTCAAAACGGCAGGACGAGCATTTTTCGTCAAAGTTGAGCAGGTGGATTGGATTGAGGCTCAAGGAAATTATGTGAGTCTTCATGTGAACACCGAAGAACATCTGATTCGCGATTCATTGGCCAAATTGGAGAGCAAACTCGATCCCAATCAATTTGTCCGCATTCATCGCTCGACAATGGTCAATATCAATCAAATTAAAGAATTGTATCCTGCTTCTCATAGTGACTATTTCGTGATGCTCCGTAGCGGGAAGGAGCTTCTCATGAGTCGCAATTATCGTAAGAAATTGGCGGGTCGGCTGAATTTAGCTCTTTAATTGGTATCAAGTTTTCCTCCCAAAGGTTTGTGTCTCAGCTTCAGAAAAGAAGATAAGAAAAATCAACAAGCAACCAATGTGCTTCACTATTTAACAAAGGTTTATATGGCAACGATAAGTGATGTTTCCAAATTGTCTGGAGTATCGAAAGCAACAGTTTCCAGAGTGATTAATGGCAAAATATGGGTTGCAGCAGAAACTCAGCAAAAAGTCCTGAAAGCTATGGAACAACTGAACTACAAGCCCAATAGCTTGGCAAAAAACCTTGCGCATCGCCGTTCAAATGCCTTGGGGGTTGTGGTGGGAGGGCTTTCCAGTCCCTATTATGGATGCATGCTAGAAGGCATCGAAAGTGCTGCCGAAGCGGAAGGGATGCACCTTATTGTCGCGGACGGACATGCTCAGCCCAGACCGGGCAAAAAAGCCACTGAATTTTTGATTGAACGCAATTGTGATGCCCTGCTCATTTGTCAAGAACAGATCGACGATTACGATTTGAGGACATGGCGGGAGCAAGGACATTGCATCATCTTAATCCACCGTTACGTTTCTGAACTGCCTGAACTTTCAGTATATTTGAACAACGAAGCCGGTGGGTTTTTAGCGACCTCTCATCTGATTGAACATGGACATCGCCAAATCCTTCATTTGGGTGGATATGATACAGCGCCCGATGGTCGTTTGCGATTGGAAGGTTACCGTCGAGCATTAGAGGAAAATGGTATTGCTTACCAAGAGGAATTGATTCGAGAAGGAAGTTTCACCGAAGACAAAGGGTATGAACATACCAAACAAATTTTGAAAGACGGGATTCCATTCACAGCAATCTTTGCAGGAAATGACCAGATGGCTGCTGGGGCAATGGCGGCCATCTATGAAGCCGATCTGAAGGTCCCCCATGACATATCTATCGTAGGCTTCGATGATCTGTCATTGGCTCGCTATCTTTATCCTGCTTTAACCACGATAAGACAACCCGCCATCGAAATGGGGCGGTCGGGAGCACAAATCGCGATTCGTGCTTTGCAACACAAGCCCTCTGATTCGATCCAACGTCACTTTCAGCCACAACTCGTAAAACGTAAATCCGTAGCAGCTCCATAAGTTGGCCCGATATAGAATACGTTAGCTGCATCATCTCTGTTTGATAAAAAACTGTTGACAACTCGTGAGAGTCCGTCTATCTTCTCTCCTGAAACCGGTTTTAGCTGATATGATTTTGATTTTTTATGAAACCGGTTTTAGGATTTAGACTGCACGGTTTACCTTACACTAAGGTTCGTAAGGAAGTTTTTCTAAAACTAAAACCGATTTCAGAATTTAGTGGTCGGCTTGATCCAATCCCATAGGATCATTGTATTTAAAACTGAAACCGGTTTTAGCTTAATTTTAATTCAACCCGATTCTATCAACTGAGGCACCCCTGGAGGCTACTATGAACCACATACCCCGTTTTCTAAGAAATTTTTTCAGTGTGTTGAGTATTTTTAGTTTGGTCATATTTTCGCCCGCGATTCTAACGGCATCTGATGACGAGACAGAGGCATCTACAAAGCCGTATTCATTATCTGTTCAAGCATTACAAAATGTGGAGGGAGTTACCGAAGTCCAATTCACTGTGAACGCAGACCGGGATGAGTTTTCTGTACCAACGCTCGCTCCGCAAATCCAAATCAAGTATTTCGAATGGGAGACCAAAAAGAAAAAAGAAAAGCTGAAACGGCAGTGGACAGAGACCTTTGAAAACGTGACTTTGACACCTGTTCCAAACACTCGAACCGCGACAGGCTCTCTGGAGTTCACCAACATGGAAATCGAAGGGGTGATTGAGGCCAAAGCAAAGATCGAAGGTATCAAAACTCGAACGAAAAATAACGGTGAAGTGAAAACCAAGACGGTTGTAAAAACGGCCAAAAATGGTGCCGTGGTTTGGCCTCGTCCCGATGTGGAGTTGTCGATAGAAAATCCCCCGACGCAAGCAGTTCTTGGAAGTCCTGTGACTCTCAACGTTCGACTGAAAGAAACAAAGGGGTATTTAGGAACCTCAGCCAGTGTGGTCTTAAAACTGGGTTCTCAAGTATTAGACAGTTCAGAGGAAATCACTTTGCTACCTAATGGAGAAGCGGTTGTTTCTCTCAGCGCGACCGTTTACGATGCGGGATTTCAGCAATGGGTGGTGGAAGCGACTGATTTGGGATCCGAAGATTTTGATGAAAACAATAATAGTATCGTCATGCAGGTTGAAGTTGTTGATCCTTTACTTGGCCAAGGCTGGAACATGATTTGGCAAGATGAGTTTGCCGGTAACTCGATCGATCTTACCAAATGGGAACATGAAATCACGGGTTGGGGTGGCGGAAACGCTGAATTGGAATATTACACAGATCGTTCAGAAAATTCGTTTGTCCAGGAAGGCAAGCTGCACTTGGTTGCAATCGAAGGAGACTTCAGCGGTCCTTTGAATAGCCCTATTGATCCGACGAACATTTCTAATGAACTCGATCCCGGCGAATCGGTCGTCACCCAGCCTTATAGCTCTGCTCGATTGCGCACCAAAGGCAAAGCCGATTTCAAATATGGGCGCATGGAAGTCCGAGCCAAACTTCCCACCGGTCAGGGCTTATGGCCTGCCATTTGGATGCTGCCGACTGATAACATCTACGGCAACTGGGCAGCCAGTGGAGAGATCGACATTATGGAAATGGTGGGACACGAACCGGACATTGTGCATGGTACCCTCCATTTTGGTGGAGAGTGGCCTAACAATACCAGCCGAGGCAACGAATACCATCTTACTGACGGCACTACATTTAACGATGACTTTCACACGTTTGCCGTAGAATGGGAACCGGGAGAAATTCGCTGGTATATAGACGGACTTCATTTCCAAACCCAAACCCATGAACTGATTTACCTTTGGAACCCAGTTACCCAACAACTCGAACAAGTGGAACAAGATTATGCTTCTTTTAGTGGCTCTGGAGTCGTTGGACCTTATCGTGGTTGGTTTTCTGGAAATTGTGAGCCTGAAGAAGCCACCGCCTTTTACCCAGCGCCCTTTGATCAAGATTTCCATTTCCTTCTCAACGTTGCTGTAGGGGGTGCTTGGCCGGGTCCTCCGGATGAGACCACTGTCTTTCCACAGGAAATGGTTGTGGACTATGTGCGCGTGTATCAACGCAGCGAAGGTTACGTCGATCTAGCAGACAACAGTGCGGGTGGAGATCCGACGAGCTGTTCACCAGATAATTCTGGAAACACGGGCGGACCATTGAATGTGTATGTGGATGGCGCGGTTGGCGACGGATGGACCTTAGGTGTTTGGGAAGCGGTAGGTGGCAATATGTCAGTCACTGATGCAGAAGATTCAGCCGGAAACACAGCAAAGGCTAAGCAAGTTTCTTACAGTGGTTCGGCAGCACTATTTTTCTTTGCAGAAAGCCCACAAGACTTGAGTCCTTATTTGAACGCGGGTGGCTCATTAAAGTTCGACGTCAAAACAGTATCCACTGCACAAGGCCCTGTGACGCTTCGAATTGATTGTGGCTGGCCTTGCCGCAGCGATATCGACATCACCAATGATCTGCCAGCAGTAGGAGAATGGAAAGAAATCAGTGTTCCGTTACAGGCTTTCCAAGATGCAGGGATCGAAGGATTCACGTTTACCGAATTGATGACAGCCTTTGTGTTGGCAGCCGACCATCCAGTAGAATTGGTGGTTGCAAACATCCGATGGGAAGTTGATGTGGAGCCACTGACAATTTTCGTAGATCAAGTTAATGCCCAGTGGCCATTCTACACCTGGGAGTTGGAACCTGGATTCATCGCGGTCAGCGATGCCGCCAATGCCGAAGGTGTCCCTGGAACGGCTTTACAAGTGAGTTATTCTGGATTGTCTCAGATTTACTTCCAGTCGGCTGAAGGGCAGGATCTCAGTGCCTATTTGACAGCTGGAGCCTCTTTAAAGTTTGATATTCAAGTGGTATCGGCTTCTCAGGGATCAGTAACTGCAAGAATAGATTGCGGCTGGCCGTGTCGTAGCGAAGTGGACATCACAAGCCAAGTGTCCACTGTTGGAGAATGGCAAGAGGTGAGCATCCCGTTGCATCAATTTGAGTCAGCTGGCATCGAAGGCTTCACGTTTACGAATGTGAATACACCTTTAGTGCTTTTGTCTTCGGGGAGTTTTGAGGCCGTGGTTGCCAATGTTCGTTGGGAATAGTTTATTTACGCCATTGATTCGCCCGAATATTGTCTTCAGCTAGTCGGGCGGTTTCATTGATCCGCTTGGATCGTGTTTCCGCTCGTTTGGCATTGGCAATCCATTCCAAGATGCCGCGCTTCACCGAACGAGGAAATGCATCAAAGTTCTTTCGTGCGGATTGATAGTTCGCGAAAGCCGTTTCCAAATCGTGGGGAATTTCCAGGTTTTCAATAGCATCAAGCGCATTCCACGACCCGTCCTGTTTGGCAGCATCGATTTTTTTCATTCCTGCGGGAGACATCTGGTTTCCCGCAATCATTCTCGCCACACGCTCTTTGTTCAGTTTTGACCACCCGCTGCCCTCTTTTCGAGGAGCGACCCACAATAAAGAACGTTCCTCATCCAGCTTATTTGGCTTACTGTCGATCCATCCAAAACACAGGGCTTCTTCAACGATCTCGTCGTATTCCATGCGGGGTTTGCCCGTTGCTTTCTTATAGCTGATCAACCATATTCCTTCGGCTTGTATGTGATTTTGTTCAAGCCAGGCTCGCCATTCGGCTCTTGTTTTTGGGTGAATCGAATTTGGTGGAATTTGGGTCATTGTGTTGTTGTCTCTGTTTGAGTTCGACACGAGGAAATTCTGAAACTGTTCTGTAAGGTGGTTGCCTGCCTTGAACGCCCTCACATTTTTTGTATAACACGGTTGTTGTGAACTAGTTAATATCTCTGTTTTTTGTTAGATCGAGATTGTTTTCTTTTCTCTTCGCTGTCTTAAATAATTCTTTTTAAATGTTTCGATCACATCCTGGTAAGAACCCATGAAACTCGCATTCTTTTTATTATTGATTAGTGTTGGTTTATCAGGTTGCCTTGCAGCAACTGCGTATCATTCCAGCGGATTTACCGGTGGATATTCCGAGCAGCATATTGAAGGGAATGTGTATCGAATTCAATTTGGTGGGAATAGCGTAACGACAAGAGAAACGGTTCAGACTTATTGGCTTTACCGTTGTGCAGAAATCACACTCGAACGAGGGTTTGATGCATTTGAGATTCTCCCACCCCTCCGATCTCAAATAAATGGCTCTCCGAGTTCAGTTGGGACAACTGTCTCAAATAAACCTTGGCTACAGGGAGACATCCGTTTACGTAAATTTCCATTTCAACCCGTTCCACCCGGTAGCTTCAATGCCAAACGATTGAAAGTTGCCTTGGAACAATATGTGTGGGGGAAAAAATGTGAAGTCGGGAATGTGTGTCCCCATGCCAAACCATATCTTGAGCCTATTTTACTCGAATGAAAGCCGTAGGGGTTTTATGCAAAACTATAAGATCATTCTTTCTGACATCAGTTTCTTTTCAATTCTGTTTATCGTGGCCTGGCTGCTTAGCAATGTATTTCCTGGGCGGGTGAGGCCGTCAGCTTCTCAAAAGGGAGAAGTCGCTAGTTTTGAAGTCAAGCATTTGTTCCGGCATTTGATGCTTACAATTTATATACTTGTTTTGAGTTTTGTGATCGACGGGTTTTTAGATCTTTCGGTTTTCAAGATTCCGCTTCCACAAACTGTTCACACATTTCTCCAATCACAAGACGCCCATTTTGATGCCTGGATCATGTTTTGGTGTGCGGCAGCTGCACTGTATTTTGTCGATTTCCGGTTTCGTGCATCTTATCTGAAACGCAATCAAACGGTTTCCGTTTCCTCGCTGTTGAGCTCGATTCTCAGAATGGTAGCTCTGTTCCTCATTGCTTTATGGATTGCCAAGTATGTGTTGGGTTGGCATAGCACCCATGTTCTTGTCTCAGCAACGGTGATGGCAGCAGTGATGGGGTATACTTTAAAAAACACGTTGGGAGATCTGCTGTCGGGGATTTCATTGCATCTTTCTCGATCTGTATTGCCATCGGAATGGATTCATCTTCCGACCCTAAACCTTTCCGGTGAAGTGATTTCAACCAATTGGAGGGAGACTCGGTTGCGCACATCCAACGGCCACGTTTATATAATCCCCAATTCAATAATCTCGACCACCCACTTTCACAACATGAGTTGGCCGGATTCATTGCGTCGTCATAATTTGGATTTTATTTTGGGATTTTCCACTTCTCCCGAAACGGTAGAAAGGGCCTTGGTTGAGGCGACCTCAGGAATTCCACTAGTGCTCCAGTCCCCCAAGCCTCCTCAGGTGATCATCAAAGCTTTTATGGAGTTTGGTGTGCATTATCAGTTGCGATTTTGGAGTAATTCCTTTTACGAAAGAGGCTCATTGGAAAGCAAAATTTATAAGGCAGCTTGGTCACAACTGAACCAACAAAAAGTGGAATACCTTTCTTTGAAAAGCAATCTGGTTTTGAAGCGGAGGGCTGAGGAGAACGCGCCGAAATGAGATCTATTCTTTGAAACGGTATCCGACACCACGGACCGTCTCAATGTATGTTCCTGCAATTCCTAACTTTTTACGAAGTCCAGCGATTTGAACATCGACTGCCCGATCCGTTACGACGTAATCGTCGCCCCTCACTGCCTCAATGATTTGGTCTCGAGTGTAGACCCAGCCTGGATGCCGCGATAAGAAATGAAGAATCCGGAATTCGGTGAAGGTGAGATCTACGGGACGGTCTCGGAATAGAACCTCATGACGTCCTGGATCAATAGTCAGGTCTTTGATTTGAATGGCCACTCCTTCCGCCGCAGGGCCCATGGCTCGTCGCCGTAGCACTGCTCGTATCCGAGCGACTAAAACACTGGGACTGAATGGCTTGACCACATAGTCATCAGCGCCTAATTCCAAACCCGCAACAATATCGGTGTCTTCGCTTTTGGCGGTGAGCATCATAATAGGGAGATCTTGGGTGGAAGAATTTTGCTTCAGGTTCCGGCAGATGTCCAGGCCGTCCATGCCCGGTAGCATCAGATCGAGTAAAATAAGATCCGGTACTTGCATTTTGACGCTTCGCAAAGCCTCTTCTCCAGAGGTGACGCCATAAACCTCATAGCCTTCCTTCACCAAATTGTAGCTAATCACTTCCAGAATATCCTCCTCGTCTTCCACAATGAGAATAATTTCTTTTGCCATCGATGTTCTCCCCTATAGGATTAGTTTTTATTGTGATTTGTTTTAGAAACTCGTTAACGCTCCCATAACATATCCCGCCAAAATATTCATATGATTTGGCCTCTTTGCCTGAATTCGCTTCCGGCTTGCCTCACGGTTTGCGTTTCAGATCATCCGGTGTATCCCAATCGAAAGCCGCCTCAGGACACGGGAGGGCTTTAACGTGTTCGGAAAATTTTTTAAGAATTTTTTTTGCTCCCCGATCACCAGTCAAAAGGAGCAACTCCTCGAAAAATTGTTTTCCAAAGATGGCGGGCACGCCAATTTGTGCGTGGTATTCAGTTGCTACAATTGGATGTTTTTTAGGATGCCATTTCACTAACAATTTTAGTAAATGAGAGGTTGGAATCCAAGGTTGGTCGGCAAGCATCACGAGGGCGGCTTCTGTTTCTGAACCCAAGGTTGAAAAACTGCGATTTGTGACGTTATTTCCAGAGGAAACACTTTGAATTCCAAGACGAAGTGAACTACTTAATCCCTCTTGCCAATTCAGATTTTTTACAATTGTTACCTGACGTTCTGACAAATGAGAGCGGATCGTTTCCGCATGTGCTCCTAACACAACAGTGACTGGATTTCCCAAAGCGATAGCTTGCTCCATCGCATGGACAATTAAAGGTTTTCCTTGATAATCAAGGAGTTGCTTGGGACTCCCCATCCTGTGGGAACCTCCAGCTGCAAGCAAAATCGTGTGAATCATAAGGCCTTTCGCTAATTTAAACGTCAGAATCTTACCAACCTTGAATTTTTCCCTTAACTACATCTTGAAAAAATACTTTAAATAATCCATTAATGGCAATGCTATCAATACAGATAGTAAAAAAGGTAACCCTCACATCAATAAAGGAACATATGGTAATACGAAAAAAATTTTCATTGCTGGTTAAAATTTTTGGATTAATTTGTTTCATCGCCTTGCAAGGATGTAACAGCGGAGGCGGAAACGACGATGACGATGATGATAACAATAGCGGAGTCAGCCCTGTTTTTTTGACGAGCAGGACTTGCTCGACTGCGAGTGAGTCTGAGCCTAACAATACGGTTGGGTCGACCCAGACTTTAGGATCGCTTGCTCCTGAAGGCTGTTATGTCGTCGGTGGTTCTATTGCAGATGGCAGTGATAATGATGGCTATAGTATTTCACTGCAAGGTCCACAAACTCTACTCCTCTTTTTATCTCATGACTCAGACGTTGATTTCGATTTGTTTTTGATCAGTGTCGATCTCTTAAACGGAGAAATAGTCCAAGAATGTCGGGAACAAGCCACTCCTGAACGTTGCGACATTGTGTTCACAGGCACAGAAGACACCTTTGAAGTTTTTGTGTCTCCATTTTCTGGATCGGGCAGCTATACACTAGAAATCTTAAGCCAAGAAAATGGTACGATACGAACTTCACAATCGGGTTATATTACGACAAACTAATTCTTTTCCTTCCAATTTGAGTTGCCCCTCCGAATTCCGCAAGTAAAACGGAGGGGGCAAGCTAATCTGATCCAATCGTCAAAACTTAAGCATTTATCCGCATCAAGATCGTTCCCTACCTTCTTTCTGAACTGCATCAAAACCGTTCTGTTTTTCAATCGTCTTCGATTTGCCAATTGGGTAAAGACATCATGCAATCTTGAAAAATTTGCTTGAGTCATCCACTAATGACATCACTGTCAATCCAGACAGTAAAAGTACTCAACTCATTTTTGATAAGGGAATCTATGATGAAACGCAAAAACTGGTCGTTCGCAACTAAGATATGTGGGCTTATTTGTCTAGTGGCCTTGCAAGGTTGTTTTGGCGGAACCGGAAATGATGATGACGATGATGACGAGGTCAGGCCTATTTTCCTAACCAATCAGAGTTGTCCTTTGTTACGCGAAAACGAACCCAACGATACTACCGGCCAAACGCAAGGTATTGGAGCTTTACAGCCCGGTGCCTGTTTTGTCATTGACGGGACTGTGGCCAACGAAAGCGATATCGATGGATATAGCATCTCAATGCTAGGTCCCCAGTCGTTGACAATTTATTTGTCGCACGGCTCAGACAAAGATTTTGACATCACGTTATTCAGTCGAGATCTCGTGGGAGATGTGGTCAGTGTTTGCCAAGCAACAACGAATCCAGAACAATGTGGAGTTCAATTCAACGGCACTGAAGACACCCTTGAAGTTTTTGTGATTCCTTTCTCAGGAGATGGTGGTTACACCCTCGAAATCGTGAGCCAGCAGAACGACTCCTCACGAACATCAACAACAGGATACATCCCCACAAACTAGTCTTGGTGACTTCCCCGTTGATCTACCGCTCTGAATTCAGGTTGAAAGACGGAGCGGCTCTACCACCCGAATTAGAATTGATTCCTAAGCTTACAAATTTGTTGTTTTTTTGTTGGTATCATGGTGCAATTATATGTTTCTCTTAGTAATATCAATCTCTTAAGTTTATTCCCAATATGGTTTTCGAGACGATGTTCTCGCAAGCCCTTGCCTTCACTTCTACCAGCATGGGGACTATGTTTATTTTGTCGGAAGCCGAAATTGTGAAAGCCCAAGAACGCATTCAATTGCACTGTCAACGTGACCTGTTCACCTTTTTTGATTCTGCTCAAACCTTGATTGAAAATATGTTCACTGAGGATGGAGACCGTCCTGCGCTAGCCGAAGGCGAGCCACTGAACGCCATTGAAACCAAAACTTGTCAGAAAATTCGAGTTTACAAACGCTGGATCAAGTGTCTCTTGAACAAAGCATTCGTGATCAGCGAAACGGGTGAGTATGACGAATCAGAAACTATTGAGGCAATGACGTTGCCCATTGATATCGTCCAACGGGTCATTAAGGATCTTTTGCAAATTCTTTCTTGCGGCAGGGATTTGTCGGATTGTGGACTACTGTTCATCAGTGATGTGGGGAACGCGCTGGGGATTGATCCCACACTGATCGATACCTTGATCGAACAAGTTCAATACGACAAACGCAAAGATTTCACGGACACCCTCAATGAATACTTGAACCCAGAACAACGATACTGGGTGGCTTTGATGCTATGGAAAGCAGTCCATGTAGATGGAGAAACTCACCCTCAAGAATACAAATATTTTGAAAATATTGCTCAGCTACTTAATTTCGACCAAGTGAGACTCAAGCAACTCGAACAAGACTTCAAAAACATGACAAATTTGCCCAAACAAAGCTTTGCGCCCAAACTGAGTGCTCATATCTATAAATATATTGTTGAAATCGTGATGATTGACGGCGCGTATGTCGATGCTGAAGCTCAATTCATTAAAGAGGTAGGAGATTGTTTTTGTTACGATAAAAACCAACAAGACGAAATCATTCAACCCGTGGCTTCCGCGCTCATGCTACGGCGGTCACTTTTCACGTATTGAAAGATATCGTCTTTCTCCGAATCTGAGGTAGGGATATTTGTTGTCATGGAAGCGGTGACTACAAACAATATCGATCCAATTGCGCCACCAACTTACCAAGTTCCATTTTGTTGATGTTTTCATCTGCTCCCACCGATCTGCATTTTTCGACCATCTGTTTGGATATCATGGAAGAGACAACAATCACCGGTACGTGAGGAAGGGTTTGTTTGATTTGTTTGCAGAGGGTCAGTCCATCCATTTGAGGCATTTCGATATCGGTAACCACCACAATCTTTTCAAGATGTTGATGGCTCTGATCAGCCATCTGCTTCTTTTTCTGGAGTGCATTAAACACGGCTTGGCCGTTATCAAAGACTGAAACATTGGTGTAATAAGCCCCCACGAGGAGTTTGCTGATTCGATCTCGAAAGAATTCGGCATCATCGGCGAGATACAGCGATACTAGTTTTCTTTTTTCTTGAGTGGCTAAATCGACGTCGCTTTCCGAAAATTCCAAGTTGATGCCATTCAATTCACTCATGACGCTCTCAACATCGAGCATCAACACTTCCCCCTCTGGAACTGAAGTCACGCCAGTCACCTGGGGATGATACTTTTTTAGAGCAGGCGAGAGTGGTTGAATATCGGCCCAAGACAATCGATGGATTTTTCGAATGCGATCCACCAAAAATCCGTTGGTCGCTTGATTGAATTCACAGATCAATACCACTTGGTTGGGCATATCTGCTTCGGGCAATCCCATATATCTACGCAAATTCACTAAATGAATCGGCTTATCTTGATATAAAAAAACTCCATCCACGGAAGCGTGAGTTTGTCGCATGCGTGTGATTTCCAACTCCTCAAAAATTAGAATACGCTGTACCTTGAGGACATTGATTCCGAACTTTTGATCTCCCACTTGAAAATCCATTACCTCCAACTCGTTGATACCTGCCTTGAGTAAAATGCCTTGTCCGTGCATGAACTCTCCTTCTTGTTGTTATTGTGCGGGAAAACCAAAATTGAGTTACTCCACTGAGTCCAATTCTTGGTTGCCCTGTTGATAATTTTCGAGAAATGAACTTTTGAATTCATTGAAACGATTTTGCAAGATGGCCTCGCGAGCGGAGCTGGTCAATGAGAGGTAGAAATATAAATTGTGATGTGTGTTCAGTCGCATAGAAAGGATCTCTTTTGACATAAACAGGTGTCTCAAATAGGCCCGTGAGTAGTTTTTGCAGACATAACAATCACAGTTGGGATCCAAAGGACGAGGATCGTCTCGGTATTTGGATTGTTTGATCGACACCTTGCCTAAGGAAGTGAACAAACTGCCATTTCGAGCGTTGCGGGTGGGAATGACACAGTCGAACATGTCCACACCAGCGGTGATTCCTTCTAAAATGTCATCAGGTTCCCCAACTCCCATGAGATAACGCGGATAATGTTCAGGCATTTGAGGGGTGATGTGATGGAGCATTTCGTACATTTCTGCTTTACTTTCTCCAACGCTCAGCCCTCCAATGGCATAGCCATCAAATCCGATTTCGAGCAGCTCATGAAGGCTACGTTCTCGTAGATGTGGGTACAACCCGCCTTGAATGATGCCAAATAATGCGCTGTTGCCCGTTCGGGCAGCTTTGCTACGCTTGGCCCAACGAGTGGTTCGTTCCAAAGCGTCTTCTACCTTCTTTTCGGTAGCAGGAAGTGAAATGCATTCATCAAAACACATCATAATATCAGAACCTAAGTTTTCTTGGATTTCGATGGATTTTTCTGGACTGATGGTAAGCGTCGCTCCGTCGAGGTGACTTTGAAACGTCACGCCGTTTTCTGTGGCCTTGCTCAATTTGGCCAATGAAAACACTTGAAATCCGCCACTATCGGTCAAAATGGGACCATGCCAATTCATGAAACGATGCAGCCCCCCCAAATCCCGGATCAGCTCGTCACCAGGCCGAACGTGCAAATGGTACGTATTGCCCAATATGATGGAAGCACCCATATCGCGAACTTCCTCCGGGGCCATTGATTTCACGGACCCTGACGTTCCTACGGGCATGAAAATGGGAGTATGGATTTCACCGCGATTCATAATGATTCTTCCCGCGCGGGAATTGTCGGATTGGACTTGTTTGGAAAAGGTGATCATAAAACGTCCTTGTTCAATGGTTGGGGATCAACGGTTCACGAAAAAGCAACACGATGAAGATTGCAGTAACTTATTAAAAGTATCATACAGATCCCCCGTAATACCAGCGATATCGGCACCTGGGTAGGTGCTTGCGAATTGTGACGTGGCCTGTTATCACTGCTCTAGTTATGAAATCGCGTCCTAATCCGTCGCAAAGCTTGATTTATCTTGGCTAGCGCCGATTGCTCAACAGGAAATACAATGGGTGAATTTGTTGAAAACTACTTTACTTTTTACTACGTGAGTTTAGCCCTTTTTGGACTATTCGGGCTGATTTTGGTTGGGAAATTTTTATTTGCACGGCGTGTCTTGCACCATCGTGAATCCCATATCGAATTCAAGCGGCTCAACAACCGATTTGAGAAGGATTTGCACAAATTGGAAAAATTGCTGCATCAAGACCGATCTCTTCCCAAAGCGGCATTGAAATTGCTCAAGAAAGCTCACAAACAAGAATCCAAAACAGAATCCAAAGAGAAAAAAAGTGAATCTGAAAACGTGGTTCAAAAAATCAAACAACAGCTCTCCGAGAATCGTAAAAGCAAAGAGATTCTCCATCAACATTCTGCCAAAGTGTACGTCTTGAACTTTGTCGGTGACCTCATGGCCAACAAAGTGGAAACTTTGCGTGAAGAGATATCGTTGCTGCTCCAAGTGGCCACGCCTGCTGATGAAATTGTGATTCGACTCACAAGTCCGGGTGGTGCCGTAGCCCAGTACGGATTGGCCAGTTCTCAACTGGCGCGGATCAAACAGGCAGGATTCCAACTCACTGCCTGTGTAGATCTCGTTGCGGCCAGCGGAGGTTATATGATGGCTGCGGTTGCCGATAAAATCGTTGCCTCTCCATTCGCCTATGTGGGGTCGATTGGTGTGGTTGCCGGTATCCCTAATTTCCACCGTGTGCTACAGAAACACGAGGTGGATTACTACCTGTTCACCGCTGGAAAATATAAACGAACGGTTACCCCTTTTTCCGAAGTGACCGACGAAGGTAAAGAGAAATTCCAGCAGAATTTACAAGAAATCTATGATGCCTTCCAAAACCATGTTTTATCTCATCGGGAAGGTGTGAACATTGAAGAAGTGGCGACCGGCGAATACTGGCTGGCTTCCCAAGCCAAGGAAAAAGGCTTGGTTGATGAGATCATGACCAGTGACGATTACTTGGTTCAGAGAATGAAAGAAGACATGGATGTGATAGAAGTCAAAACAAGCGATCCTCGCAATCGACTGGAACGCATGCTCTCCGATGGAGTGGAGGCCTTACGCGGTCTGGCCGGTTTGAGAGTTCACCCAGTAGAATCAGAGACTCAACGTTATTTTCTATAAAGGTCGGAATGGCGCATAAAAACATGATTTTAGATATTCTCGAAGAAAACGATATTGCTGAACTGTTTGTGGAGGATGCGACGACTGTCTTGGAAATGGAAGATTGGATTGCATGTCCACGTAATCCCGACAACACCAAAGAACAGATGATTCCGTTGATGTCGATCACGAAATGGCTCACCTACCTGGAAGATTTAGAAGATGTGGTCGAAATCGTCAGCGAAACGTCTGGAATGGGCAGCGGTCGCGGGACTGGAAAGGACCTCAGAGTGTCTTTGGTTTTAAAGATGAACGGTGCTCTCAAAAATCCAAAGAAAGATTTTGAATTCGATTCCGTATTCGACCCTATCAAAAAAACGTTGTTAAAGCTCTTGGCCCAACGCCTTTCGTACACGTCGTATTTGAAAGCATTGGAAGCTCCAAGTGATGAAGCCAGCCCCGGTTTGAGCGATGACGTGTCAAAAGATTCGGAATCGGTAGAAGTCGAGGACCCAGACGAATCTCCGTTTGACGATATGGAACTGGAGAATTCCCTTGGTATTGAGCACGAATTGGCCACCGACGCAATGGTATGACTATGGATTCCTCCTTCGTACAGTTCACCCGAGAAACCCTACCGCTCCATCAAACTGCAAGTGGTTGTACCTACGAAATTGATGTGTACCGCTACAACCATCCAAACGCATCACAGACTGTTTATTTGCAAGGGGGCCTGCATGGAATCGAACTCGGTGGAGTCCCAGTGGTGTATGAGTTCATGGAAGAAATCGAGCGCCTTCAATTAGCAACCAATTTTATTGCAGTTCCACAGTCAAACCCGATGGGGTTAGACAGCCAAATTATGGGTTTACAAACAGGGTACAACAACCTTCACACCAACCCTCAAAACTGTTGGAATTGGAATCGTATTGGCTATTTGCGCCACGAAGCCAGCCAAGAAGGTCACTGGATCCATACTTTGCTGAATTTGGTCGAAACTGCGGACATTTCACTCGACTTTCACACCGCTGGCTTTGAAGCAGTTCCTCATGTGTACTGCCATACAGAACAAGTTGAACATGTTTCACGCTTGGGAATCCCGCACATCTTGGGATGGAACACCCCCTCCCACAGCTTTTCCGATACAGTGTACCAAATGGGAAAAGTAGGGATTACCTTTGAACTTGGATGCAGTCGGCGAGTCACAGGTGCTATGATCGAAGATGGACTGAACTACTTGCGGCGCTTTTTTCACATTCTGCCCCCTGCTTCCGAAGCCACAATGTCTTTGGTTTCCCAACAATTAAAAAAATGGTACGCCCCTCTCTCCGGAGTTTTGTCATGGCACAAACAGGTTGGCGAAACCGTCCAGGCCGGAGAACGGTTGGCCACAATGTACACCCGTAAGGGAAAAAAAGAGCTGACTTCGCCTTATACAGGCATTCTGTTGATCAAATATCCGATCCATGCCCCTCACGAAAGGCAGGAATTGGCCAAGTTCTTGCTCCCTTCTTCAATGTGAAAAAGCCGATGCATTGAAAACACATGAATGGCTGCGGACTCAATCAAACGGAATGGTTTATAGAAAGAATTCAATGCAAATATTTAGCTTTTTTGTCTTATAAAGGTGAAATGACGCTCACGCTATGGAGGCTAGGTGAGCTTGAATCAGCAGTCGGTAGAGGCAGGCAAGCAAAAGAGGCAATAATGGATCAAGAATTCAAGCAAAGTTCGGTGAATAGCCAGACCGAAAAAACGCAAGAAACTATTCAATCAACCGAAGATCGGTCCCCTCCGACACCCCAGCAACCGTCGAGTCAAAAAGCTCAACAAGATGCTGAATTGGAAGTCTTGTTGCTCAAACACCAACTTGAAGAAATCAAGAGATACGTCAACCAGTTCCCTCTTGAAGAACGCGAGATGCGAGCGATGGAATGGGTGGAAAACCAAGCCCATCGTTATCGCGAAACAATCGAAGAAATCCGTGAGTTTGTTCGATCACATTTGGAGCCTCCAAACTGACAATTCGATTTCGTTTCCTTCCAAATATAACTCCAACTCCAGACGGCTTCGAAAGCTGTAACATCGTGGCATTCCTTTATCTTTTCCTTACGATCAGTATGTCTTTGTTGATTCGTGCCTTGGAAAAATATCTGGAAAAACTCAAACGATGACTTTCAACTCTATTCCATCAATTTTTTAATACCAAAAATAGGAAAAAGTACTTTCCGAAATTGTCTTATTCGGCGCTGAGATATCCCGATTCTGAGAAAGTTAAGGCGTGGTCTACCAGTGCTCATCATCTTAGAGGCAAAATCATCTCGGCAAGAGAGTACTCTGGAGATGTAGTACGATGTTTGGAATGAGAAGGAGAGTATATGAATTTTGTAGTCAAATGGCTATTTGTGGGATTATTGCCCCTCATCTTGCTGGCCTCTTGTGGTGGTGGAGGCGGAGGTGGTGGAGGCGGAGGTGGCAACGCCGATGGAGCCAGTCCTAGTCCAACTATCGATCCGACAACCAACTATCAGATTACAGGCCGTGTTGTTGATGGTCCTATTGCGAACGCTACAGTGCGGATTCTAGATGCTAGCACTGGAGACGCTTTGTCCCATCAAGATGGCACCTCGGTGCAAGGTCAAACCGATGCTTCAGGGTATTTCAATTTAGCATGGACCGCTCCTTCCTCCTTGTCAGGGCAGTTGTGGATCCTACAAAGTGAAGGCGGGACCGACACAGGCAGCAATGCGATCTTGGGAGATTCCGATGACCTTCCGGGGTTGATATTGAGTGCGGTCCTTCAGGCCGAAGCAACGACCAACTATTCGCTTATCACGATCTCCCCAATCACAACTCTAGTTGCAGCGAAGGTAGAAAATGGAAAGACCTTAGTTGACGCTGAAATCGAAGTTGCTAGCCAAGTCGGCTTGAGTGTGAGTCAATTGAATCAAGACCCGACCCAATATTCCGAAACAGCCCAGGTAGCGCAATCCTTGGCCACTCTGGTTCGTCTGTTGGAAGCTTTGCAAACTGACGAACAATCGGACAGTCGATTCTTACGGGGTAGTGAAGACATGGACATTCTGCAACTGTTGGCTACGTCGACCCAACCGTTGCTACAACGTTCAGGTTCAGCAAGCAGCACCGAGGATCAGTCATTGGTGCTCCAACCAGAAAGCATCGTTGCAAGCTTGAGAGATCAAATCGCGGACCCAGTTCTCCTCGCTAAAACCGAAGTCATGGTGGAATCAAGCGTAGAGAGCATCACTTTGTTGGCGCAACAGGTTGCAACACAAACAGCCGCTTCTGACACGAGTTCCACAGCACAATCGGAAGCCGCTTTGGAAACCGGACTGAAAAGCTTATTGGAATCAGCCAATATGCTCCGTGAAACCGAAGTGACCGACGTCGAAAAAGATCAAGGCAAGTTGTTTGTCATCGCGCACGTGATGAATACGGCGGCTCAAAAGAGCATCACTGAAGTGATCCAATCCGACCCCGGCACCTCTCAGGCCGACCCCGTGTCTGCAGATGAATTCCAGACCATGCTGGATGTCTTGAATCCACTCCTGGAACAAGAAGATTCCATCTTGGCGAATGCTGCCGAAGCAGTTCAACAAAATAGCACTGGCCTTGATGCCGTGACCAATTTGCAACTGGAAGCTTTGAGCGAAACCATTGTGGACGTCACAATATCAAAGACAACCGACGATCCCAATTCTCCAAATATTCTTGCTGAAGCCCAAGAAATGGTGGAAGTCACCAGCCAACTCTTGGAAACGGTAATCACAGAAGAGTTTGTCCAAGAGGTGGAAACACAATTGGATTCACAAAGTAATCCTACATTGATGGAAAACCGGGATGCGGTTTTAGAAGCATCCGCAGTGACAGCTTCTAAAAACGTACTGAGTTTGGTTCAGACTCTTTCCGAAGACCCTGCTTTATTTGAGGACTTGAAAAATGAGGCCAAGACAGCATCGGGAAGCATTGTCAACAACAGCATCGAGATCACCAAAACCGCGGTCAATCAGTTGATTGATGCGGTTGCCGAAGACTCTTCCGATTCAGGACAAATTGTTCGGGATCCAGCCGCATTGAGCCAACTGACAGATCAAGCCAATGTTACTGTTGCCTTGCAGTCGCAGGACAACAACCCTCAAATTTTCACGCAAAACTTGAATACCGCCACCCTGACGCAAGCCCAAGCCACGATTCAGGAAAACTTATTGGACACACGTAACGAGATCGTAGCCTCTAAAAATCCAGATGTCCCCGCACCACAGCCGCCCGTTGCTGCATCAAACTCAGAAAGTGGAACAGCGGGCACCTCTGAAATCACTCCGACACCTCCCCCACCGCCGCCTCCGCCTCCACCCGTTGTTGCAAGCAATTCAACTTCAACAACGACTTTGCCAACAACGATCAACACAACCGCTCCCACCACGTCTACAACCGTATTGGTGACGACGACCACAACCACAACGCAGGCACCACCGCCTCCCCCACCTCCATCCGGTGGGCCAGGGCCTTCTCCATCTCCTCCTCCAGCCGGAGGTCCAGGACCTTCTCCCCCTCCTCCGCCTCCTGCGCCCACAGTCAACAATGCTCCTGTGGCTAGTGCCGGAACGAATCGGGATATTTTGGTCAACGCGATAGCCTATTTGAGCGGTTCCGGAAGCCACGACTTGGATACAGGAGATGTCCTTTCTTATGAATGGGTCTTAGTTGCTCAGCCGTCTGGTAGCAACGTGAGTTTGGTCGGTGCCAATAATATATCCATGAATTTCCGTCCCACGCATTTGGGAGAATACCGAGTCCAACTAAAAGTCAATGACGGTAAAACGATTTCGAGTCACGAGGTGAAGCTGACCTCGGTTAACGACAGCACGCCGCCAACGGTCACCATGCCTTCGAATTTTTTGGATGGAGGCGCGGGTTTCACAGTTGGGACGACCACCAGCTTCTCGATTTCTGCGTTTGATCAGTTCAAGCCAGCAGCTTACTCGATTTCTGAAAGTTCGACGCCACCTCAAGCTTCCGATTCCAGTTGGCAGGAGATCTCAAATCCGGCAACAGATTATTCTAAATCAGTATCTTGGGAATACAGTGCGGGTTTGGGAGAAAAAACCATTTATGTCTGGTTCAAAGACCAAGCGGGCAATATATCGGCTCCCTTCAGTGACAGCATCCTTCGGTTGCAAGCGGCAAACTTCCAATTGACGTTCACCGACACCGATGCTGACGAAGGAGAAATTTCCGGGGTGGTTCAGATCCATACAAACAACGCCAATCGAAGTCTTACTGTAACTCAATACGATCTGGTGTGGGCGGATCAGTTTGGCAAGCCGTTGACCAATCAAGCTGTGATCGCGACTATTTCTGGAAGTCCCGGAACTTATACTTTCCCTGACAACACAACTATTCCTGAAGGAGCGACTCAAATTATCGTTTTTGCCAAAAACAACACCGGAGACCGTATCGCGGCCAACGGTGTGCTCACGAAATCGGTTCAGCTTCAACCCACTGTACAAGTGGATGGAGGCATCTTCCATACTTGCGCAGTCGTTAGTACAGGAGCCGTGAAATGTTGGGGAAACGGAAGACTGGGACAATTGGGATATGGTATCGTTCGACGAATTTTTCACCCTCGTGTCGTAGAAGGGATTCACAATGCGGTTCAAGTCACCTTAGGAGGTTATCACACTTGCGCATTGCTCCAAACGGGTACGGTGAAATGCTGGGGCGATAATCCGTTTGGTCAGGTTGGAGACGGAAGCTTGAATAGGCGGTCGAACCCTGTTGATGTAACCGGACTCACAGAGGTCGTGCATATCGAGGCGGGGCTGTTGAACACTTGTGCGGTTAAGTCAGATGGAACCGTTTGGTGCTGGGGGGACAATCGTGAAGGCCAATTAGGCGACCGAACCAAAACGAACCGCCCCATTCCAGTTCAAGTGGAGGGGCTAGTGAATGTGAAGAAGATTGTAACCGGAGTCACCCACAGTTGTGCCTTATTACACGATGGGACCGTCCGTTGTTGGGGAAGGGGCGCATTTGGCACGATGGGGAACGGAACCTTCACGGATAGCCTCAGCCTCAGTTTGGTTCAGGACATTCATAGCGCGAAAGACATCAGTTCTTCAGGGGCAACTGTTTGTGTTGTACTCGACGATGGCACCATTCGTTGTTGGGGAGAAGGCTCCAACGGCTTTTTAGGACACGGCAAGATCGAACACGTTGCGGTTCCGGTCCAGGTTGTCGGCATCAACAATGCCGTAGAAGTTGCCGTTGGATCGACTCACGTCTGTGCCCGGTTGCAAGATCAAACGGTTCGCTGTTGGGGGAATGGAAGTTTTGGACAGTTGGGAGTAGGGGAGACCCGATCCGATCAATCCACACCTGTATCTGTCAATAGCATCTTTGATGCCCTGCAATTGGGGGTGGGGCGTCGTCATAGCTGCGCCGTGTTGGGTTCCGAAACGATCAAATGCTGGGGAGACAACGAAGAAGCACAATTGGGGAATGGTCGATATGGAGATTCCTTTATATCTATGGTCCCAGAGAACTGGGTCAATAGCGCCCCAATTTTCACAAAATCTCCGGTTTATTCAGTTGCGGTGAATGCTCCAGCAACCGTCTTTCACGAACTCCTGGAACCCGATTCTGACCCCATGGGATATCAATGGTCCCTTACGGATCAACCCAGCGGAAGTTCCATTGCGATTACCACGAATTCCCAAACCGCGACATTCACACCACCAGTAGCAGGTAACTACTCCGTGAAATTGTCTGTTACGGATGGGGTTAAAACTTCCACGAAAACCACGATTTTGAATGCGGTGGTGGATAACATTGCCCCTGTTATTACCAAAGCTAGTTTTGCGAATGGCACAAAAACCGTCACCACCGAAAGTTCACTCCAGATAGAAATTGCAGGGACCGACAATGTAGGAATCGCAGGTTACTATTTATCTTCCAATTCGAGCACGCCCAATGTGTCGGATAGCGGCTGGGTCGAATTCGCTTCGTCTTCCAACTCTTTTTCCAGTGCGGTCAATTTTACGCTGAGTGATGGAGTTGGACAAAAAACGGCCTATGTGTGGATGAAAGATCCTGCTGGCAATATCTCGAATGCTGCTCAAAGTTCCATCACTCGTCTGAATACCGCCACACATCAAATTAGCTTCACAAACAACGACAATGATGCAGGAGAAATCACAGGCACTATTTCTATAAAAAAGGCCACCGACGAATCCACAGTCATCCAATATATCATTTATTGGGGGTCTTCTTTGGACACTCCTATGACGGGGCAATCTGAAATTGCCGTTTTGCCAACGATGGGGGTCGACATCACTGTCAATTTTGCCGCCAATACACCCATTCCTGCCGGTGCGACTCATTTGTTGGTGTATACCAAAGATCAAAACAGTAACTTGTCCTCGCTTCAGAGCGTCATGATTCATCAGCCTTCTTTGAGTCCCTTAAATCAAATTAGCGTGGGGGCCTTTCATGGTTGTGCAACTCAAACGAATGGCTCTCTGAAGTGTTGGGGAGATGGACGCAATGGCAAACTCGGCAATAATGGAACAAGCAATCAGTTGTACCCAGGAACAGTGCATCAAATTTCGAATGCGAAACAAGTGGTTGTGGGCAGTTCACACAGTTGCGCTTTGCTGGAGGACGGAACAATCAAATGCTGGGGCGCAGGCTATGATGGTCAAATAGGACAAGAGGCTTACGGCGAATCCAGTTTACCGGTTAACGTTTCGGGAATCACAAATGCGAAACAAGTGGAAGCAGGCCGCGATTTCAACTGTGCTCTGCTAAACGATAGCAGTGTGTTTTGTTGGGGAGACAATACCCATAGCCAGTTGGGAAACCGGTCTGTGAGGTCGGGGTATCACTACACGTCCCGGTCCGCAACACCGGTTCAGGTGACTATTTCCAATGCAATTCAGATCACAACAGGCGACTCGCATGCCTGTGCGTTGATTCAAGA
The DNA here is from genome assembly GCA_028281495.1 of SAR324 cluster bacterium. Lineage (GTDB taxonomy): Bacteria > SAR324 > SAR324 > SAR324 > NAC60-12 > JANQJU01. The sequence goes on along the minus strand of JANQJU010000089.1, from coordinate 156,658 downwards.
CGGCACGGTCGCATGTTGGGGACGGGGGGGAATGATCGGAGACGGCACCAATGATCCGTCATACAGCCCAAAGAAGGTGTTAGGCGTTGAAAATGCGGTCTTTGTCAAAGCAGGGTCATTTCATACTTGTGCTGTGATCCAAGACGGTACCATGCGGTGTTGGGGGACTAACGCTTATGGCCAACTAGGAAATAGAGAGTCTGTTTATAACCAATATACACCGGTTGAAGTGAAAGGAATTACCAATGCTAAGATGGTTTCAGCCGGGGGATGGTCCACTTGCGCATTATTGGATACCGGTTTGGTCCAGTGTTGGGGATCAGGAAGTTTTGGACAATTGGGCCACGGAAGCAATGACAGCAGCATGGTACCCGTGACGGTTCAAAACCTGAATCAAGTGCAAGAAGTCACTGGGAAAAGCAATACATTCTGTGCCTTACGAGCCGATCAATCAGTCTACTGTTGGGGAGTAGGCGGTTTGGGACAGCTAGGCCGTGGGACTCTTCTCAACTCTAATGTACCTGTGGTTCTTGGCAACCAGCCGCCTGTCGTGAGTGCCGGACCCGATAAAACGATTGCCGTGAATTCACACAATGCACTGGCAGGCAGTGGTTTCGACTCCAATCTGGATACCCTGACACAGCAATGGACGGTCACAAGTCAACCTGCCAATAGTTCTGCATTGTTTGGGAACGCTACTACCAACAACACGACATTTATTCCAAATACGGCAGGGACGTACATTGTGAAATTTACAGTTTCTGATGGGACATCTTCTGCAAGCGACAGCGCAACCTTAACCGCCATTGCTGACACTCAACCTCCTGTCATTGTAACCACTTCTGATTTTTTAGCAGGAGGGTCTTCATTCACCTTGGGCAGTTCTATCTCGGTATCACTCGTGGGGTCAGATAACATCGCCGTACAGGGCTTTCTCCTGTCTGAGTCTGCAAGCACACCAGCCGCCAATGATTCTCAATGGAGAACGATCGCTAGCACTGCCAACACCGTAACCGTTCATTCGAACCACGTGTTTAGTGACGGATTGGGTTTAAAGACCATTCGATTGTGGCTCAAAGACGGTTCTGACAATATTTCTGCTTTGGCCCAAGATACAATCACTCGATTGCAAGCACCCACTCATCAAATCAGTTTCACCGACACGGATAACGACTCAGGGCAACTTGCAGGCACGCTTTCAATCACAAAAGCAACCGATGAATCCGCATTCACTCATTACGAAGTGCGTTGGGGATCTTCCTCGGGAGATGTCTTGGAAGGTCATACGGCGATCACAACACTGGCTAAAACCGGCAACGGTCTCAGTCACGTTTTTCCTGCAAACACCGCGATTCCTGAGGGAGCCAGCCATTTATTGGTTTTTACAAAAAACGCGAGCGGCCAATACACTTCGTTCAAAAGCATGTTCATCAATCCACCCTCTGTAACTTCATTGGGTAAGATCACCGTAGGGCGCGACCACAGTTGCGTTTTATTGACCAATGGTTCCGTCAAGTGTTGGGGATCTGGCGGACTCGGACAACTAGGGAATCTATCTTCAGAGCTTCAGCTTTCCCCCGGGCTGGTTCACAATCTCAACAACGTCAAACAAGTGTCAGCAGGAGCATTTCATACCTGTGCATTACTTGAAAATGGAACGGTGAAATGTTGGGGTGAAGGGCGTTTTGGTCAATTGGGTAATGGCTATGTTTTTAATGCTTTCCAACCGGTCGACGTTATTGGAATTTCTAACGCGATTCAGATCCAATCGGGGGGACGTTACTCCTGCGCCTTATTGGAAACTGGAACGGTCCGTTGTTGGGGACGGAATCGCGCTGGACAATTGGGAAATGGGACCAATCGCCAAGCAACAAGTCCTGTCGATGTCTCTAATCTTTCCGATGTAGTGCAATTGTCAGCAGCACGCCGACATATATGTGCCTTGATAAAAAATGGGACGATGAAGTGTTGGGGCTTCGGGGATTTTGGCGTGCTTGGAGATTTAAGTTATTCCTCTCGTCGAAACACTCCTACGGATGTGGTTGGTATCAACAATGCCACGTTTGTCTCAACAGGAAGGGAGCACACTTGTGTGGTTCTTGATGATGGCACGATGCAATGCTGGGGGGGCAACGGAAATGGGGCTTTGGGCAACAGAACCGAAAATTATCACAGCCTTCACGCGGTGTCGGTACGCGGAATCAACGGTGTCAAAATGGCTGCTTCAGGCAATCAATCGACTTGTGCGGTTCGGAATAATGGAAAAGTTCAGTGTTGGGGAAATGGATATCGAGGTCAGTTGGGCAACGGAACTTTTACTCAAGTCGACTTTCCCACTGAGGTGCTGAACCTCACCCAAGTTCGAGAAATCGCTGGTTTTGCAAATCATTATTGCGCGTTGCGTACTGATGAAGCTGTCTACTGTTGGGGAGCGGGGTGGGAAGGAAACTTGGGAAATCGCGTTCAAGAGGACTCGAACATTCCGGTTGCCTTGTACAACCAAGCGCCTACTGCCGATGCGGGACCCGATCAAACAATTTCTCTCAATGGCCAAAATCTACTCATTGGTTCAGGAGCGGATCTTGATGGTGACCCTTTGAATTACCAATGGGCGATCACTTCAAAACCCAGTGGAAGTTCCGCTTCTTTCGTCAACGCAAACAGCAATAGTACCGTTTTTGTTCCCGACACAGCAGGAACCTACGTATTGACGTTAACCGTTTCTGATGCGGTGGCTTCCGCTAGTGACAGCGTCACTTTGTCTACAGTCACCGATGCCCAAGCACCGGTCATCGCCACGACTTCCAATTTCTTAGCAGGAGGAGCTGAGTTTACGTTGGCCAGCTCGGTGCAGGCGTCAATTGGTGGCTCGGATAATGTGGCGGTCAGTGCTTTTATCCTTTCAGAATCTTCTACGACTCCGACTGCCAATGACTCCCGTTGGGTTGCTCTCGGTAGTAAAGGAAGTCCCATTGCGATGAATACCTCTTTCGTTTTGAGCAGCGGGGTTGGGGTAAAAACCGTTTACTTCTGGTTGAAAGACCCTGCTGGTAATGTTTCTACAGTGGCGCAAGACTCGATCACCCGCCTGAACGAAGCCACTCATCAAGCTCACCTTGTCGATAGTGATTCCGATTCTGGGGAAATAGCAGGAACCCTGACCATCACGAAAGCAGCCGACGAAACCTCAATCACTGAGTACGAATTGTATTGGGGTTCTTCCGCCGGAACTCCATTGGCGGGGCAATCCGCAATTGCCACTCTGTCCAAGACGGGAAGCGACCTTACCCATACCTTCTCTGCCAACACGGCAATTCCCTCGGGTGCAACGCATTTGTTGATCTACACCAAAGATGCAAGCAATCAGTTCGTCTCTCTCCATAGTGTGCTGATCAACACATCGGTGCTCGCTATTGAGAGCAAGATTGCAGTGGGAGACGGCCATAGCTGTGCCGTGTTAGACAGCGGTTCGGTAAAATGTTGGGGAATTGGAAGCCGAGGGCAGTTGGGTAATGCCTTGTCGGCAAACCAATTGGAACCCGTTCTGGTCCACGACCTGACTTCGGCCAAACAAGTTGCCGCTGGATTGCTCCATACCTGTGCCGTGCTCAACGATGGGACGGTTCAGTGCTGGGGGGAAGGTGTTTTCGGACAATTGGGTAACGGAACTCGTTCTCATTCTCTCCAACCCGTTGTTGTTTCTGGAATCAGCAATGCCATACAAGTGGTCGTAGGAGCCTTTCATTCCTGCGCATTATTGGAAGATGGAACGGCTCGTTGCTGGGGATTGAACGCTTTTGGCCAGCTGGGAGACGGGAATAACACCCATGTTTCCACAACACCGGTGACCGTTTCTGGACTTTCCAACGGGGTCCAATTGGCGGCAGGGTACTATCACACCTGTTCCGTTCTCGGTACCGGAACCATCAATTGTTGGGGAGATGGTGGCTATGGAAGTCTGGGAAATAACAGCGTTTACTCTCAAAGAACTCCTGTAGCAGTGCAAGGGATCAACACGGCTGTCTCGATGAACGCAGGAGCCTACTACAACTGCTCGGTCCTACAAGATGGTGCATTGCGCTGTTGGGGAAGGAATTCCTATGGACAATTGGGAGATGGTACCGCAATTCACCGTCTCACACCGATTGCAGCCAACGGAGTGGCGAATGTCAACCAGGTGGCCGTCAATGCTTCAACGACCTGCGTGGTCTTGGGATCGGGACAAGTTCAATGCTGGGGCAGAGGAGACCTGGGACAACTAGGCAATGGAGCCAATAACGATAGTTTGGTCCCCGCCACGGTTCAGAATCTTTCCGATGTTCGTGAGATTTCAGGGTTTTCCAACCACCTATGTGCCTTACGTGCCGATGAATCGGTGTATTGCTGGGGGAATGCAGTCAATGGACGATTGGGACTTGCCAACACAGCTTCTTCCAATGTGCCCGTCTCAATCAACAATACCCCAACTGTTGACGCGGGAACGAATCAAACCATCGCTATCAATAAATCAATCAACTTGACTGGCACTGGGACGGATCTGGACAACGATGCGCTCACGTATCAATGGCAAGTGGCGACGAAGCCCAATGACAGTTCTCCTTCTCTGGGGAGTGCAAACTCCACCAATACGACATTCCTGACAAGCTCGGTTGGGACGTACGTATTGAGCTTCTCGGTATCGGATGGTTTCGCCACCACCAATGATAGTGTGACTTTAACCGCCATCGACGATTCCCAGGCTCCGGTGATTGCTTCCACATCCAACTTTCTGGCGGGTGGGGCTGAATTCAGCCTTGCTCAATCAATCACAGTTACTTTGGTCGGATCAGACAATTGGGCGGTGGACAGCTTTCTAATATCAGAAACCGCAACCACACCCTCGGTCGATGACACGCGATGGGTCTCGATTGCCAGCACTGCCAATCCTGTCACCGTCAATACGACTCACTTTTTCAACAATGGGCTTGGTCTCAAAACGGTCTATTTATGGCTGAAAGATACAGTCGGCAACATTTCTGACCAAGCCTCGGATACGATTTATCGGTTGGAAGCACCCACGCATTCGTCGAGCTTCACCGACACCGATACGGACGAAGAACAAATTGCAGGCACTTTGAATATCACTAAAGCCTCTGATGAAAGTGGAATCACTCACTACGATATTTATTGGGGGTCCGGTGTCTCCACGCCGTTGGCGGGACAATCCGTGATAGCCTCATTGGCAAAAACGGGTGCCGACCTAAGTCATCTATTTGCTGACAATACTGCGATACCAGCCGGAGCGACTCATTTGTTGGTGTTCACACGCGACACCAACAGTGCCCTCACTACTGTGCAAGCTCTCTTGATTTCGGAAACAACAACCACCACCGGTCGCCTGGGAGTAGGAAACAGCCACAGCTGTTGGCGCTTAACAACGGGGGGCCTGAAATGTTGGGGTAACGGTGCTTTAGGCAGGTTGGGGCACAGCTCTGGAGATAGCGCTACACCTCCACAAACTATATCCAATCTCTCCGGCGTCAACCAAGTGGATTCCGGAGCCGCACACACATGTGCTGTGTTGCAAGATCAAACGGTCCGGTGCTGGGGAGAGGGTGCGGATGGAAGACTCGGCACCGGATTCACTTTTGATTCTGGAACACCTTTGACGGTGAGCGGATTGAGTACTGCAACCCAAATCTCCACTGGTGGCAAACACGGTTGTGCCGTACTAAGCGACAATACGGTTCAATGTTGGGGAAGCAACGCAAACGGTCAACTCGGCTATGGCAGTTCGAGCGCCCACTCTTCGGTACCGGTCACTGTGACGGGGTTGTCCAATGCAAGCAAAGTCGTAACGGGTGACACCCATTCTTGTGCATTAAAATCTGACGGAACCGTCGTTTGTTGGGGCGACGGATCGCAAGGAAAACTGGGGAATCAGGACACAACAACTCAACGCTCTCCAGTGTCCGTGAATGGAATCTCAAACGCGGCTGATGTTGCTGCGGGGGCTAATCATTCCTGTGCGGTACTGAAAGATGGAAGTGTACATTGCTGGGGAGATGCCTATTCCGGCGGGTTGGGAGACGGTACCCAAGTCGATAAAAACACACCGGTTCGTGTACCTCTTATCACTACTGCGATTCGTATTGCAGCCGGGACATCGAGTACCTGTGCTCTGCTTGCCAATCAACAAGTTCAATGCTGGGGGCTGGGTACCGATGGTCAACTGGGGAATGGACAAACTGTATCGAGTTTTGTTCCCGCGAGGGTGACTGATCTTTTCAATGTGCAAGAATTAGTAGCCTATGAAACTCATGTCTGTGTCCTATTGAGCGATCAAACAGCACGATGTTGGGGCAAAAATGACAACGGTCAACTGGGTAACGGCAGCACCGTAGCTTCCAATGTTCCGGTGGTTGTGACCAACGTTGCTCCTACAATCAATATCAGTACCCACACCACTATTCCGGTGGGAGCAACCATTCCTCTCTCTACGAGTGGGGGAGATTCAGACAATGATGTTTTGACTTACCAGTGGGCCGTTAACTCAAAACCAAGTGGCAGTAGTGCCACGTTTGATTCGGCAACCACTTCAACCCCTTCTTTAACTGTCGACCAAGTGGGGTCCTACCAAATCACAGTCATCGTCTCCGATGGGCTGGCGTCCGCCAATCATTCGTCCACCTTGAATGCAGTGATCGATAGCACGGCTCCCACCCAAACGACGGGTGCTGATTTTATCAATAGTGGAGCGGTGTCCACGTTGATTAGTGAGGTGACCCTTGCCATTGGTGCTTCGGACGATACGATTTTGTCCGCTTACTTTGCCTCGGAGCAACCAGGAGCACCTGACGCCAACACCGTCGGGTGGATTGCTTTAGCTTCTTCCGAACAAACCGTGGTCAGCAAAACCGTATCATTCACGCTCAGTACGACAACCGGCACAAAAACCGTGAACGTATGGTTCAAAGACGCCGCTGGAAATGTGTCGAGTGGAGCCAGTGATTCTATTTTTCGTCAATAATTGATGCTACTCAAGGTGAGCCTCCTCTGTTAAACTATCTGACTAACTTCGACAATTTTTCACGATTTAAAGTCATACAATAAGTTATCAGTATAGGAAAACAAAGGAGCCTATTTATGAAGGTAATAAGAGTACTACAAAAGCTTGTCCGGATGATTCCCATTGCACTCATTCGGCTGTATCAGTGGATCTTTTCGCCCCTGCTGCCACCAAGCTGTCGCTTCCATCCTTCTTGTTCACAATACGCTCTGAGTGCATATAAGAAATTTGGCATCTGGCGAGGTACATGGCTGACAATTCGAAGGATTGCTCGCTGCCACCCGTGGCATCCTGGAGGGCTCGATCCAGTTCCAAAAAAATTTTCTTGGAACCCTCGTCAAGAAGATTCCTCACTTTAAAACGTCTTTATCTCCTTCTTTATCTCTTCTTTTTTTCCCTTCCAGAACTAAAGCACCCATAAAAGAATCCCACTCACTTTTTTAAATTATTTTTTAGTGATTCACATCTGCTAAAAAAGAAAAACTATTTACCAAAAAAAGAAAAACTTTTTGAAGGAGTTGTCCTAATCGTCAACATTAGAAAATCCACGCTGGGCGCACTGTGGTCTCAACAAATATTTTGTTCGATTAGGAGACAAGATGAAAACAATTTCCCGGTGGTTGCTCAGTGGTATGATTCCGTTACTTTTTTTAATGGGCTGTGGTGGTGGAGGCAGTGGAGGTGGCGGAGGCGGCGATAGCGACGCAACGCCCAGTCCTTCCACAGTGATCAACCCCACAACCGCTTATCAAGTTACAGGTCGTGTGGTCGATGGTCCGATTGCAAACGCAACCCTCTCTCTCGTGACGGCCACGGGTGGACTGCCAGTGACCCGCTCAGACGGCTCTCCGGTAGAGGGCACGACTGACGAGAATGGATATTACCGCTTAGACTGGACCAGTTCTTCGTCACTGAACGGAAATTTGTTCATTGTGACAAGTGAAGGAGGAACCGATACCGGCAGCAACGGAACTTTAGGCGATTCGGATGACCTTCCGGGACTTCCGTTGAGTTCAGTAATCCAACTCACCAGCGAACCAAATTATTCAACACAAATAATTTCCCCTATCACCACGATGGTATCGGCAAAGGTCGAAAACGGAGTCGCATTGGCCGAAGCCGAAATTGAGGTTGCCAGTCAGGTGGGCCTCAGTGTGAGTCAGTTGTACCAAGACCCCACCCAATATTCCGATACAGCTCAAGTCGCACAATCCCTCGCCACTCTGGTTCGTCTATTGGACACTCTACAAGACGAAGACCCCACCAACAGCCGGGTTCATCGAAATAGTAACGGTTTGGCTATTCTGAAAATGCTGGCAGACTCTAACAAACTGTTGATCCAACGAAGCAGCGCTTCTAGTGACACCGAAGAAGAATCTCTCGTTTTGCAACCAGAAAACATCGTAGCGAGTTTGAAAGATCAAATCGTGGATCCGGTATTGCTGGCGAAAACAGAAGCGATGGTAGAGTCCAGCGTAGATAGCATCACCCTATTGGCTCAACAAACCGCGACTCAAACCAATTCAGACACGACGGATTCTCAAGCGGTCGCTGCGGTCGAAACCGGATTAAAAAGTCTGTTGGAATCCGCCAATATGTTGCGAGAAACTGAAGTCAACGATGTAGAACAGGAACAAGGGAATCTCTATGTCATCGCTCACGTGATGAACACCGCGGCACAAAAGAGCATGACGGACGTGATTCAAGCCGAGGCCAGTCAAGCCCAAGCGGATCCAGTCTCCGAAGCCGAACTTCAGACCATGCTTGAAGTGATACAACCTTTGCTTGAACAAGAAGACTCGTTGCTGGCCAACGCTGCAAAAGCAGCACAGCAGGACACCATCGATGACGATGCCGTTACCAATCTTCAATTGGAGGCTCTGAGTGAAACAATTGTGGACATCACCCGATCAGATACCAATGGTTCCGATGGCGATGTGGACGTTGCTGAAGCTCAAGAAGTGGTGGAAGTGACCAGTCAATTGATTGAAACAGTGATCAACGAATCGTTTGTGCAAGACGTAGATAACCAATTGGAGTCACAAAACAACGACAGTCTGACCGACAATCGTGATGCTGTATTGGAAGCCTCCGCAGTGACTGCCTCGAAAAACGTGTTGAGTTTGGTGCAAACCCTGTCTCAGGACCCCGCTTTATTTGAAGATCTGAAACAAGAAGCCAAAACTTCCTCCGGAAGTATCGTGAAAAATACCATCGAGATCAGCAAAGCCGCCGTGAATCAATTGATCGACGCCGTGGCCGAAGAGAGCGATGAATCGAGCCAAATTATCCGGAATCAAACCGCAGTGAGTCAACTGACCGAGCAAGCCAACGTCACAGCTGCCTTGCAATCGCAAGGAAACAATCCTCAATTGTTTACACAAAATTTGAATTCGGACACCCTCAGCCAAGCTCAGGCGACTATCCAACAAAATTTGTCTGACACTCGAAATGAAATCGTCGCTTCAAATATCTCGACCCCCTCTGGCAACACAAATCCTTCTCCAGTAGTGCCTATTCAGGTCAGCAATGCCAACAATGAAGAAGAAACAAACAATGACAATACACCCCCACCCCCACCGCCTGTGGTTGCTGCGGCATCCACCACGACCACGGTCCCAACATCGACCACGGCACCGACCACTTCCACAACAGCACCGACCACTTCTACGACGATTTTGGTGACCACAACAACCACAACGACTCAAGCTCCACCGCCACCGCCACCACCACCTCCAAGCGGGGGCGGAGGAGGTGGTGGAGGCGGTGGCTCTTCGGCACCCCCACCCCCGCCGCCCCCATCACCCCCTACCGTAAGCAATAACGCACCTGTCGCTAACGCCGGGGCAGATCAAGAAGTGCTGCTTAACATGCGGGTCGCCTTAAATGGCTCGGGCAGCACCGATGCGGATGGGGATTCTCTTTCTTATAATTGGAGTGTTGTCAGTCAGCCCAATGGGAGTTCGGTGAGCTTCACCCTAGCCAATTCCATGATAGCTAGTTTCCAACCTGAGGTACTTGGGGATTACCAAATCCGTTTACAAGTGAACGATGGCACCACGACATCGCAAGACACAATGAAAGTTTCAGCCATTATAGACACCGTGGCTCCAACCGTCACATCAGAGAATTTTCTGGGGGAAGGGTTGGGATTCACCAGCGCGACAAGCTCCAACTTCTGGATTTCCGCTTTGGATAACATCGCTCCAACAGGGTACTTTGTGTCGGAAAGTTCAACGACACCACAAGAATCGGATGCCAATTGGGTTTCATTTGCAAATTCAGCCTCTACTTATGAAGTAGAAATTGATTGGGCCTTCAGTGCGGGCCTTGGCGAAAAAAACGTATACGTGTGGTTTAAGGATCAGTCCGGCAACATATCGGACCCGGTCAGTGATCGCATTCTGGTGTTACAAGAGGCGGACTATCATATGACCTTTTCCGATACCGATACCGACGCCCAACAGATTGCAGGAGTGGTTCAAATTCAAGTGCCCACCTCCAATCCCACATTGTCAGTTGCGAGTTATGATTTGGTTTGGGCCGATGGATTTGGAAGTCCCCTGGCCAATCAAGCCGTGATTGCCAACTTGTCGAGTGCTCCCTGGAGCTATACCTTTTCCTCCAATACAGCGGTTCCTGCGGGCGCTTCCCGACTCGTGGCGCTAGCCAAAAACGGTTCGGGAGACCCCATTGCTGCTTACAGTATTCGGGCAGAACCTCTATCTCTCCCCATCGCTGCACAGATAGATGGCGGGAGTGGCCACACTTGTGCAGTCCTCAACACGGGTTCCGTGAATTGTTGGGGATTTAATCATTCCGGGCAATTGGGCCGAGGGTCAACAGGGGGACCTGCTCTCACTGCTTATGCTGTGGAAGGCATTAGCAATGCGGTGCAAGTGGTGACGGGAGAATCACATTCTTGTGCTCTATTGCAAACAGGAACGGTAGCGTGTTGGGGAGACAACACGTTCGGTCAATTGGGAATCGGTTTCAGTGCTCCTCAACCCCGGCCCGTCTCCGTTCCCAACCTCGCCGACGTGGTCTACATTGATGCAGGCCGATACAACACCTGCGCCACGACCGAACAAGGAATCGGATGGTGTTGGGGGGACAACAGTGAAGGGCAATTAGGGGACCGCACCTTCAGTAGCCAAAATTTTCCGACACGAATTCCTTTGCTGACCAACATTAAAAAAGTGGTATCCGGTGGCTCCCATAGTTGTGCTTTATTGCAAGATGGGACAATACGCTGCTGGGGGAAAGGCACGGTGGGTCAAATGGGCAATGGCATCAAGACACAAACCATCGTCACCCCTTCGTTTGTACAAAATATCAATAGCGCCACCGATATCAGCTCCACTGGGGGTAATGTATGTGCGCTCCTTCAAAATGGCACGATTCACTGCTGGGGGGGGGGAACACGAGGACAATTGGGCAACGGCTCCACGCAAAACTCGGCTGTGCCGGTTCAGGTGACAGGAATCAGCAATGCCGTGGAGGTCCAATTGGGAATGTCGCACGCTTGTGCCCGACTTCAAGACCAGACGCTGCGCTGCTGGGGAGAAGGACATCACGGGCAATTGGGGAATGGGACGACTCCTTTAGCCCAGGCCACACCGGTCACCGTGACCGGCATTTCTAATGCTTTGAAGCTGGGGGCCGGCCATGCGCATAGCTGTTCCATTTTGGCAACCAATACAATCCAATGCTGGGGATACAATTGGTCTGGACAATTGGGTATTGGAACCACGCAACTGCAAAATACCCCAACCTCTTGGGTCAACTCTCCCCCGAATTTAACAGCACCCGCAGATCAAACCGTGGCGATCAATGTGCCGAAGGAATTTACCCTTTATGCACAGGATAACCATCAAAGTCTGTTTGGCTACCAGTGGACATTATCTTCAGAACCTGTAGGGACTGCGACCGCCTTGGAATCCACAACGTCCAACAAATTAACCTTCACTCCGACAAAAACCGGGACGTATGTGTTCGACGTCAGTTTAACCGATGGTTTATTGAGTACGTCCAGCAGCTTCACACTTACTGCCGTTTCAGACGAAACCGGCCCTACCATCACAAACACCAATTTTCTGGACAACGGAAACACTGTGACCATTGCCAGTTCCGTGACAGCGACGATTGTCGGCACCGACAATGTGGGAGTGGCAGGCTATTATCTTTCTGCGAATGCAACCACGCCTAGCGTGTCAGACAGCGGATGGGTTGATATCGCGACGACCGTCGGGCCGTCTGTGACGACAAGAGCGTCTTTTGTGTTGAGTGATGGGGTGGGTGAAAAAACCGCATACCTTTGGCTCAAAGATGCCATTGGGAATATTTCAAACAGGGTTCAAGATACGATCATTCGTATGAACGAACCCACCCATCAGATCGGTTTCGTCAATACAGATAGCGATGCGGGAGAAATCTCCGGCACTCTTTCGATAACAAAGGCCACCGATGAATCTCAGTTGACCCACTATGAAGTATATTGGGGGTCCGACTTCAACACACCTTTGTCAGAACAACCCGCCATCGTCACGTTAGCCAAAACAGGCAGTGATCTTTCTCATGTGTTTAGTGCCAACACGACCATTCCTTCGGGAGCCAACTACTTGCTGGTGTATACCAAGGATGCCAGCGGTCAGTTGCTATCGGTTCAGACCATCTTGATCGATCTTCCTCAGTTGGACACGTTGAATAAAATTGCTCTGGGGCAGTTTCATAGTTGTTTCGTCTTGAACGATGGAGGCGTCAAATGCTGGGGCGAAGGCAGTTATGGTCGCTTAGGAGATGCTTCTGCAAATTCTCGGGCCTATCCGGTTCGAGTCCACAATTTGACATCAGCTCAACAAGTATCTGCTGGTCATGAACACACCTGTGCAGTGCTCACGGATGGTACTGTGCAATGCTGGGGAAGAGGAACTCATGGTCGTTTGGGGAATAACAATTTTGTAGACGCCTGGTCTCCCGTAAATGTGTCTGGGATCTCCAATGCCATTCAGGTGGTGAGCGGTTCGGCCCATTCATGTGCTCTGCTTCAGGATGGAACTGCCCAATGTTGGGGAAGAAATATAAACGGTCAGATCGGGAACGGCACTTCGACGACCGCACATACCCCGGTTCCGGTTTCGAACCTTTCTAATGCGGTTCAGCTAACAGCAGGTTTCGAACACACTTGCGCTTTGCTGAATGATGGAACGATCCAATGTTGGGGAGAGGGAGCGTATGGGGCTTTAGGCAACAATAACACTTCCGATCAGACCACGCCGGCACCTGTCCAAGGCATTAGCAACGCATCCTCAATCACAGCGGGCACTTACCATACTTGTGCAACGTTGAAGGACAGCACAATGCGCTGTTGGGGATACAACAGTTCCAATGGATTGGGAGATGGAACCAGTCTTCAACGAAACGTCCCTGTTGTGGTGAATAACATCAACGGTGTCCGCTTGGCTTCTGCGAGCGGTTTCACGACCTGTGCTATATTGTTGTCAGGAAGTATCAAATGCTGGGGCGATGGATATTATGGTCAACTGGGCAATGGAGCGAATGTCAACAGTGCATTGCCTGTCGATGTGCTCAATCTGACAAACGTTCAAGAAGTTGCTGGTTATTATATTCACTACTGTGCATTGAAACCGGATCAATCTGTTTCATGCTGGGGACGTGGCCGAGAAGGGCAAATTGGCAATGGAAATACGGTCGATGTCAATGTGCCGACCGCCATCTCAAATCAAGCACCCACCGCAGATGCAGGTGAAGACGCAACAGTCGCACTCAATGCACAACATTCGCTTGAAGGTAGTGGTACCGATCTGAATGGAGATCCCCTCACGTTTCAATGGCAAGTCACGACGCAACCGAGTGGCAGCTCTCCTTCGTTCGGCAATGCCAATACCAACAATACGACCTTCCTGCCCGATACGGCCGGTGCTTACGTTCTGACGCTCACTGCGAATGACGGGCAAACCTCTGGCAGCGATACCGTGACCGTGAATGCCATTGTCGATTCCGAAGCACCACAAATTGCATCCACATCAACCTTTTTTGGAGCACTGGAATTCACCCTTTCCTCGTCGCTCACAGCGACACTCACCGGAACGGACAATTTGAAAGTCGCCGGGGTGCTGACTACCGAAACGGCAACCATCCCGACCGCTAACGATGCAAGATGGGTGGCGATTGCGACGACGCTGAACCCGATTACAGTGAAGACCGATCACGTGTTCAGCAGCGGTTTGGGAACGAAGACGGTTTACTTCTGGTTGAAAGATGCCAGTGGCAATGTTTCTAGCTCCATTACTGATACGATTCGACGAATGGAAACACCGAGCCACACGGTGAGTTTCACTGACGCCGATACCGATACAGGAGAAATTGCTGGCACATTGACAATTGGAAAAGCCACCGACGAAAGCAGCTTCACGCATTACGACATTTATTGGGGATCCGGTTTGGCAACTCCGTTGGCGGGACAGCCGATCATTGCTTCGTTGGCAAAAACGGGATCCGATTTAAGCTATGAATTTTCTGCCAATACCGTCGTTCCCTCAGGAGCTACCCAAATCCTCGTTTTCACTCGGGATGGCAGCGGCACATTGAGGTCGGTGAATGGGGTATTGCTTATTGAACAAACCACCAGCGTCGGACAGATCTCAAGTGGGGGCATTCACAGTTGCTGGCTCTTGACCACGGGAGGTGTCAAATGCTGGGGCAACGGATCCAACGGTCGTCTGGGGCATAGCAATGGAAACCATGAAGTCAACCCGAAAACCATTGAAAACCTTTCCAACGTTGTCCAAATCGACGCTGGAAACGAACACACCTGTGCCTTGTTGCAGGATCAAACCGTGCGGTGTTGGGGTACCGGAAAAAATGGACGTTTAGGAAATGGGGCGTCTTACCATTCAGTCATTCCTGTTGCGGTGAGTGGTCTGAGCAATGTCACGCAGATCTCTGCTGGATGGTGGAACTCGTGTGTTGTTTTGAGTGATCGAACCGTACAGTGTTGGGGGCAAAGCTATTTAGGAAGCTTAGGGACTGGCAGTACTGACCCTTATTCAGCAATCCCTGCTGTTGTACCAGGGCTTACCAATGTGATTAAGGTGTCGGTAGGACGGTCACATATTTGTGCATTGCGTGACGATGGCACCGTGTATTGTTGGGGGCTGAACCTCTCAGGAGATCCCGCCCCAGGTCAAAAGCAAATTTCACAGCCAACCCCCGTAGATATTGGAGTCGCCAATGCAGTCGATGTGAGTTCAGGGAATGAGCATTCCTGTGCTGTTACTTCATCAGGAAGCGTCTATTGCTGGGGAGAAGGCATGCATGGTGTACTAGGCAATGGATCGGGACAAGATAGCGCGAGTCCGTTGCTCATTCCTGGAATTTCGACGGCTGTCCGAGTTGCGTCCGGGGCGACGACCACATGTGCGTTGCTTGCAAGCCAACAGGTGAAATGTTGGGGAAATGGTACCTATGGGGGTTTGGGCAATGGAACAAATGAACTAAGTTATGTGCCAGTAACAGTTAGTGGCCTTTCCAATGTTCGTGATTTGTCCGCGGGTGTATTACATTATTGTGCTCTGTTGAGTGATTATAGTGCTCGATGCTGGGGATATAATTACAGGAGCAATCTGGGCGATGGAACCAAAACCAACTCGAATGTCCCCGTGGCCGTGATCAACCAGGCTCCTTCATTGAGTTATATCGGCAGTTTCACCATCGCAGTGGGTGCCCCCGTTCCCTTAATTACCACGGCTAACGATGCCGATGGCGATTTGCTCAATTATCAATGGTCGGTCCTTTCCAAACCGAATGGTAGCACGGCCAATTTCAGTTCAGAGACTGCTGCTGCGCCTACCTTAACGGTTGATCAAACGGGGACCTATCAAGTCTCGGTCACGGTTTCAGATGGAGTGGCCTCGGCCAACCAAACCATTACGTTGAACGCCATTGTGGATACGGTTGCTCCTATCCAAAATACAGGCGCCAATTTCATCAACAATGGGGCTGCTTCAACACAAATTGGCGACGTGACTTTAGCCATTGGTGCCTCCGACAACACCATGCCGTCGGCCTATTTTGCGTCTGAGCAATCCGACACTCCGGCTGCTGGAGCGGTGGGCTGGATTGCAACCTCTGGAACCAGCTTGAACAATTTCAACGTCACGTTCAGTTTGAGCAGCACTACTGGAACGAAGACAGTCAACGTCTGGTTCAAAGATCCTGCTGGTAACGTGTCCGCTCCAGCTAGCGATTCAATTTTTCGCCAGTAAGGGAATTCTACCATAACCACCTTCCAGAGTATCGCGCTCTAGCTTCGCTTTCCGGGAACGGGAGTGTTCAACCTTAAGTCAGAAAAAGCTCTCAGCAGCTTTTTCTGACTTAATGATAAATTTATTATTTTTTTATGAATTTCTTACTCAAAAATTTCCTTCTTGTGAAATAGCCGCCTTCCTTTTGTTTTTTCTCGTTCCCAATAAATTTTCCACCGTTTCAACTCTCCGAATTCATTAGCCTCGTCGGTTTTCTGTTAATTTTTCGCTGCGAATTAGCAGAATGGTACACGACTTGTAGAAGGGTTAAGAAACAGTCAATTCTTCACCCGTTCAAAGGAGAGACTATGCGAATCAAACAATCAGAAGTACCGATACGACGGGAAGATGTGCAACGCGCAATGGAAGATTTTTTTAAAACTGGCGGTACGATTAAAGTACTTCCCAATCAGGTGGCCCCATCGCGCTCCACGATTGGAGGTGCGAAGTGGCAAGCCTACGAAACTTTTGAAGACTTAGTCTGGGCTTAATGATGCAGCAACAAGAACCTTATCTCGCAAAGGCTTCTCGGAAGCCTTACCCGATTAAAGAGGGGCAAGAATCCGTTTGGGATTATCCTCGCCCGCCTCGACTCGAACCCACATCAAAGCATGTGAGAATTGTTTTTAATGGAGTGACGATTGCCGATACTCAAAGTTCTCTAAGAATTTTGGAAACAAGCCACCCCCCTGTGTATTACCTCCCGACTTCAAATATAAGAATGGAGTTCTTTAAACTCACGACTCAGCATACTTTTTGTGAGTGGAAGGGAACGGCAAGCTATTACACGATTCAAGTGGGCAGTCTCGTTGCCGATAGTGTGGCTTGGACTTATCCGAATCCAGACCCCCGATATCTTCAGTTGAGGGACCATTTCGCGTTTTATCCCAGTCGAATGGAAGCCTGTTATGTCAACGATGAAGAAGTGCAGGCTCAAGATGGAGATTTTTATGGAGGATGGATCACATCGGAAATCGTTGGTCCATTCAAAGGCGGCCCCGGCACTTGGGGTTGGTGATACCGAAAACACTCTGGCTGGCTGTCCGAGACATTCTAGAAATGACGCGAACTCATTCGATGCCTTTTCGTGAATGGGGCAGCCTCCGCCAATAAGGCCTCCCTCTGATTCGCCAATTGCTGGTTTCGAAACGTCCTCCTCGAAACTGGCGTTGGCGGATCATATCCCAAATTTTTTCCGTTTCCGATACAACGTGGAATCCGACATGCCAAGCAACGCTGCCGCTTTGCCTTTGCGGAAGCTGGCTTGCTGCAATGCCCGGAGAATGGTTTCTTTTTCAGAAAGCGGAGCATGGGAAGTTGAATCTTCAGCAATAGGTCGCTCTTGGAGTTTGGAAGGCAGGTGTTCTGGACGGAGAACCAAACTATCCGACAAGGCAAAAGCGTATTCCACCACGTTATACAGTTCACGGATATTGCCGGGCCAATCGTAATTCATAAGAATTGGCATGACTTCCGGAGAAAGGCTTTGTACAGCGCGTTGATCGCGATGATTCAATTCTTCGATAAACGCTTTTGCGAGCAAAGGAATATCATGCAGCCGCTCTCGCAAAGGAGGGAGTTGGATCGAGATCACATCCAGCCGATAATACAAATCCTCGCGAAATTGTTGTTGTTTCACCATCGATTGGAGGTCACGATTGGTAGCAGCCACGACACGAACGTCCACCTCTATTGACCGAGTGCTTCCCAGACGGCGTAGCTTCCGTTCTTGCAGGGAACGCAATAGCTTGCCTTGTAATTCAATAGGAATTTCCCCCACTTCATCTAAAAATAGAGTGCCTCGGTTTGCCAATTCGAAATGTCCGGGTTTCGACTGTTGGGCACCGGTGAAGGCCCCCCGTTCATAACCAAAAAATTCGCTTTCTAATAAATTGGCTGGGATTGCTGCACAGTTGATAGCATAAAACGGCATCTGAGCACGTTGGCTGCGGTCATGGACTTCACGAGCCACCAGTTCCTTTCCGGTTCCGCTTTCGCCTTGAATCAAAACCGTGGAATTGCTTGTGGCCACGGTATCGATCAGTTTGAAAATCGATTGCATTTGGGAATCGGTGCTTATGATTGTTCCAAACGTGGTGCCCCCTGAAGCACGAAGCAAGCGCTCTTCTTCTCGACGGTCTTTCAAAAACAATAACCACACCGCATGGGGAATTGCCGGTTGCAACGGCATGATGGTTAACCCGACCGGCAATACCGCTCCAGAAGGACACAGCAATTGGGTATGGACATCAGAAACTCCGGCTTCGGATTGCACACATTGCATCAAGAAGCCCGATGGCCCGGCAATGGTTCCTCCAAGGATGGAAGCTGCTGGCTTTTTGAGGACGTCTGCTTCTTCCACACCAATCATGTGGCATGCTTTGGTGGAAATCATTCTCACCCGAAATTGTTTATCCAGCGTCATCACCCCTTCGGCCATTCCATCAAAAATTTGCCGTAACAATTGATTGGCTTCCAGAAGGGCCGCATTTTTCATCTGCAATTCTTCGGTGCGTTGGTTGACCGTGGTTTCGAGGTTTTGATTGTAAACTTCCAATTGGGAATGCGATTGCTGCAACTGCTCCGAGGCGGTCTGAAGCTCCAAATACAAAGTCGCATTGCGGATCGAAATCGCCGCTTGCGCAGCCAATAGTTGCAAGACCTCCAATCGCCCTTTAGTGAAGGCACCTGTGGTTAGATTGTTCTCAGCATACAGAACTCCCAATAGCTCGCCTTGGTGCAGCAGTGGTAAACACAAAATCGATTTGGGGAACATGCGTTGAATGTAGGAATCGTGCTGAAACGTTTCCGACTGAGTGGCATCGTCCAACACCACCGGTTGCTGGGTCCGTATAACATATTGCACCACGGCTTGAGACACATTGGGTTCCGAAGAGGTGTCGAGCACCCCTTCTTTTTCTAGAATCAAACGTCCTTTTTCTGCACCGGCATTTTCAATAAGGATGTGAATCATCCGTTCGAGTAGATGCTGTAATACGATGTTGCCCGAAATGGCCTGAGATGCTTTGATCGCCGACACCCAATCCAAAGACGGGTCGGGTTCCGAAGCCACACGGAACGCTTGCAAGCGTTCGACTTTGAACAATGCCCCCCATCTTTCGTAACCTTCCACCGCTTTTTGCCAATGCAATTTGGCATAGTCTTCAAATCCGTAGCTTTGATGGAATTCGGCGGCGCGTTCATGAATGATCGCAACGTGCCGACAAAACCCTTGGGTCTCCGCGTGTTGGATGGCTTGTCGGTATGATTTCTGTGCAACAAAGGGATCGTTGTGTGCCACTGCATACTCAGCCTCCACTAAAAGTGTTTTATGTAAAAATGCGTCTGGGTTGAGTGCACTCCAAGCAGAAAGGCGGTTCCGTGCCTGATTGAGCCGGTCCAACCATTCTTCCGACAATGCGGTTTCCGCATTCCCTTTGATAAGCCGTCTGATCAGAAACAGGGCTAAATAGAACTCATGCTCAACCGAGTGGATTCCAGCAACCCGACTCCCCAGTAGCTCTTCAATATACGGAAGGAGCTCGAATGCCGTTTCATCCTCTTCCCATAGATACAACACTCCCATTTGAAGCACATAACACCACCCCAAAGAACTGACCTCTGCTCGCTCTTTCATCAAGGAAAAGAGAGCCTGGGTTTCTGAATCGTCTCGGTGCTGATTTGAAGAAACTAAAGAAAGGATCACACTGTGGAGCGCTTTGAGATAATCCATGTTGCCTCGATCTCGATGCCGTTCAACAATCGAGAGCGCTTGTTCGAATTCTGCCATTACGTCTGGCAGCGGATCATCGTTAAGATATTTGAAGGTGGGAATGGTACTGACGGCATATCCTGCATAATTCAAGTCTCCTGCCTCGAAGCAATATTGGACCGCACTTTTTAAGCACGGCAAGGCTTCTCGGATGTGTTTGACCCAGGGAATGAAAAATGCCCAATGATGATAACCCCGACCTTTCAAAAAAGGATCGTTGAAGTGCTCGGCAAGTTGACATCCGAGTTGCCCGAAGGCCGCACCTTCCTTGAAGTGGGAAAGATACACACCAATGGTGATTCCAAACTGTCCATAGATCATTACTGAAGCGGGAGCGTTCCCATATTGAATCGAGCGTTTCAAGGCTTCGTACCCCAATTGAGACACCGAAGAATGTTGCAGTGCATAGGAAGAAGGAATCATCTGAGCCAAAATAGACATGATCACCAATTGTTCTT
This sequence comes from SAR324 cluster bacterium, assembly GCA_028281495.1. Taxonomy (GTDB): domain Bacteria; phylum SAR324; class SAR324; order SAR324; family NAC60-12; genus JANQJU01. The sequence goes on along the minus strand of JANQJU010000089.1, from coordinate 136,054 downwards.
CATCTTCCATGTCGGGATTGTGAAGTAGTTGCTGAATGCCTTCCGTTCCGCCCAGTTTTTCCACGAATTCCAGATACAGCTCATTTTCTTCCTCAAGCGGTAGGGTGTCGAGAAATATGACGTCGAACCAACTCAGACATTCCAAAGCGGTATCAACGGCTTCTTGGTGACGGCTGAGGTTCGCATACATCGCCATTTTGATTCGGGCGACTCTGGTTTTTTCAACGGGACTTTGAACCTTCTGATACAACATATCGAATAGTTGCTCGGCTTCGGAAAAATTTCCCGTGAGGTATTCACACTCGGAACATTCCCGATAAAGATCAAATGTGATGTCATAACAAGAAGTCCAGGCATCCGAAGGCAGAAGAGAAATCCCTTTTTGAAAGTAATCTCGTGCTTGCCGGTATGCAGTGGCTCGCTTGGCTTTACACCCGACGGCGAGATTCAGTTGAATCACGTTTTGAATTTCTTCGGTTGCCTGCAACAGCTCACTTCCTGCGTTGAGATGATTGACGATTTCAAAGAAGCTGTCTTTTCCCTCAGACTGCGTCATTTGGTTCAGCAACAGTCTTCCAATCTTCAGATGCAGGCTGGGTTTTTCTGCTTCTGTGATCAAGGCATAGGCGGCTTGTTGAACACGGTCGTGCAGAAATCGAAACAATCGGACCTCGCTATCGGAGGCGTCGTCCGTATCCAAAAGCAAACCTTCTTGGATCGACGGAGCCAATTCTTCAAGGACTGCCTTCGGATCGATTTCTCGGATCACAGCTAATGTGGACAAATCGAAAACATTACCGATACAGGCGGCCAACGGAAGAATTTGTTGTGATGCTTCAGGAAGATTGCGGATTTTATCCACCATCAACTCGACCACGTTATCAGTGATGTCTAAGTCTCGGATTTGTTCGAGATCCCAATCCCATCGACGGTTTTGTTCATTCAAACGAAATAGTTTTCGGTCATATAGTGAATATAAAAACTGCTGAACAAAAAACGGATTCCCTGAAGTCTTTTCCTGAACTAAATTCGAAAGTGGATGCACAAGGGAGGGTGCCGTCTGCAAGGTGTCCGCAACCAGTTGGGTCACGTCTTCCCGTTCCAGCGGCTTGACCTCGATTTCTGTGCAGGGCACATCACCTTGCTTCAAAACATCCAATGTGACTTGTAGCGGAGACGGGTTGGCCACGTCTTGATCACGGTAGGCACCAATCAACAAAAAGTAATGGATTGCGGGATCATCAATCAAAATTTCCAGAAGTTTCAAAGATGCCAGATCCGCCCATTGGAGATCGTCAATGAAAAGCACCAAAGGATGGGGTCTTCCGGCAAGCACTCGAATGAAATTTTGAAACACCAGATGAAAACGATTTTGGGATTCGGTGGGGGGCAAGGAAGGTACCGCAGGTTGCTTTCCTAAGATCCATTCCAGATCCGGAATGAGGTCGATCAAAACTTGAGCATTCATGCCTAAGGCATCCGAAAGTTTTTGTTTCCATTTTTGTAAAGCCGACTCGCGCTCGGTGAGGAGTTGCCGCACGATCCCTTGAAATGCCTGTACGATGGCATGGTAGGGAACGTCGCGTTGAAATTGATCGAACTTCCCAGCCGCCCAAAAGCCATGTTGTTCCCACACCGGTTGCCGCATTTCTTCGATCAATGCCGATTTTCCCACCCCGGAAAGACCTGTTGCACGCACCATATTTTTGCGTCCTCGACGCGCTTCTTGCCAGGCCGATTGCAATCGAGCCACTTCCCGTTCCCGACCGTACAATTTCTGGGGAACATGGAACTTGTCTGACATGTCGTGCTGGCCGAGCAGGAATCGGGAAATGTGTTGCGAGTGTCTCCACTGATCCCGACATTCTTCCAAATCGGCTTTCAATCCCGACACGCTTTGGTAACGTTCCTCGGGGTTTTTGGCCAAGCACTTCAAGACCAATTCAGAAAGCATAGGAGGGATATCAGAACGAAATGCTTGGGGGGGAATGGGAGGCTTGGCCAAATGCGCATGGACCCATCCCAAGGCATCCGAGGCCTGAAACGGCAATTGTCCCGTAAGCCATTCGTAAAAAACCACCCCCAACGAATAAAAATCTGTTCGCCAATCCGTTCGACGGTTCATCCGACCGCTTTGTTCAGGAGAGGCGTAAGGCGAGGCAATGTAAGCTGGTTGAGCGGTAGGGGTTTCGGAAAGTCTTAGCTTTTTGGATTTTTTTTCAACGAGGATGTTTTCGGGGAGAAGGTATTTGTAGATTCGATTTTGGCGATGCCAAGCCCCCAATTCGTCGGAGACCTGAATGGCGTGTTCCAATGCCGTTTCTACAGAAAAAGGCATCGTTTTGTAAAATTCCCTAGCTGATATCATCGTGTTGGATGTGAAAGTTTCATGCACCTAAAAACCCAGCGATTCCATCGTACACGAGCTTTATACCTGTGAAAAAGAGGAACAGGTAACACACTCTGTAGAAAAGCATAGCATCAATCCGATGATGAAGCCAAATCCCCAGCTTGATGCCGACAAATGCCAACGGAATCAACACCAACGAGGTCGTTAGATTTTCTACAGGAAATTGTCCCAGCCACGCATAGGGCACTAACTTGATGTAATTCACCGATGTGAAAAACATCACGGTGGTTCCCACAAAGATGGTTTTGTCCAACTTCAATGGCAACAGATACACCGAAATGGGAGGCCCTCCGGCATGCGCCACAAAACTCGTGAACCCGGCAAGGCTACCCCACAAGTACCCTTTGATCCGACTGGGTGGCTTTCCTTCCGATGACGCCTCGGCTGAAGCTTTCATGGAAGCCACCAGCCCCAACCAATAATTCATGGTGAAGCCAATCGCGAGGAGGCCGATGAGGAAACGAATCCAATAGTCTTCTAACCAGCTATACAGACTTGTCGCCAACAAGATCCCAGCCAATGCTGCGGGCAAAATGATCCACATGAGCTTCCGACTCCAAGTGGATCGATAAGCCCAAACTCCGAAGAGGTCCATACAACACAACAGCGGCAACATGATTGCTGCCGCCTGGGCGGGTGGAATCACCAAAGATAAAATCGGAACTGCCATTACTCCCAAAGCCCCACCAAATCCGCCTTTGGAGATGCCCGTAATCAAAATGGCAGGAATGGCTGCCAAATAAAACCAAATGTCTGTGATCATGCTTACATGCCATGGCAACGATTGAAGAGGACTGGATCAACTCGATTCATTGAGAGCTTAACAGCTTAGTTGCTAATGGCTTCCGCGTTTCCGACGTAGCGATGTTTCTGAGAGCCAGAAACATTCGGTGCACCATTGTCCCAAAACTCAGGAACACTATTGATCGTGCCTTTCCAAGCGCCTTTCATCAAGATGTGTAGCGTATAGTCCGTGGTATCATTGACCACGCTGCTGCTCTCTGAATGCGCGTGATAATGATATCCATAATCACCATGATCGTGACCTCCGAAACTGTCCAACGCTTCTCCAAATCCATCCATTGAACTGAAGTTACTTTCATATTTTCCGTATAAAGCGACTCCATCAAAGCCAAATCCAATCAATGGGGGATGCGAGTTTCCATCGTAATCGGACAAGTTGTACAAATTGAGGCCGTTGCCTGTGGCCCCGTGCCCATCCGCATGCCAGTGTAATCCCAGACCCCGTCCTACATGGATGCCGGTGTTTGTGATCTCAGCCTTGTTTTGAGCCGTGGCCAGCGTGTTATTGAGCGGGGGATAAATCTGCACCCCATCCACAGCAACGCCTATCGCGGCGATACTCGCATAGTTGTAAATAGTGAGGTTGCTTTCATTCACGTCATTGGCCAGTGAGTTGTCCATAGAATTGTCTGTAAAACTGTTCACCGTCCCATAATTTTTTAAAGGAATTTTCAACAAAAAAGTTTGCAATGCAGCATCACGGGTCACGCTTTGAGTTTCAAAAGAATCGGTCAAGCCATCGCCTGGAGGGACGGGCACATCCAACAACCGATTGGGTTTGTCGGCAATGGAATAGGAGCCGATGACCATAAAGGGATGCTTTGTTCCGGAATCGTCGGATTCATTGGTAAAAAACACATAAGGTGCGGTGTTTTGATCGACCTGCCCGTTTACAATCGTTGCCCCCTGTAATTTGGTGTTGAGCAACGCATTACGAAACGCGAGATACACCGAAGTGTCATAACGCAAGGACGCTCCAATGCCTTCTAAGTCGCTTTTGATTTGATTCAGCATGGTTTCTGCGGCCGTGGCCGTTGATGAATCGCTACCCGCCGTTTGAATTTGTGATTGATACGTCGAATGGGTGTCTTTGAAGAGTCGATCTCCCGATAAAAAATGATCGGAAAAACTTTCTGTCACTCTCGTTTCCCATGCCACTCTGCTATTGGATGCAAACGCCGTATTGTTTGGATTGAAATCAGTTGGCAAACTAACGTCCACTCCAGAATCTTCTAAAGAAATATTGGAGGCAGAACTGCTTAAGATGAAACTGGAACTGCTTTCGTCATAAAAGACTGATGCCGACGTGAAACTGCTATCTTCGTCAAAATTTCGAGTGGTTGTATTGAAAGTAAACCGTTTTGAGGCGGTCATGGTGTTGTTCGTTGTATCGAAGGTGAAGCACAGGTAAGCAGAATTCGCGTCTCGATCAAACCCCCAATTATTGCGCATATTGAGCTTCATTGTAGAAGCATCGTAATCTATTGAGTAAATGGAGTGTTTTTCGGAATCGAGGCGATAACAAGAGGACGAGCTTTCCTCAATCAACTGGAAGGTTTGGAGCATCAAGTTGTCGTAGGTGGATAAAGTGGCATTCAATTCAATCGTATAATTGCTGTTGGTAGCCATATACGAATTATTGTATTTGACAAGAACCCGATCTCGGTTCGAAATGCTGGTTTTGCTGGTTGGTGTCAAACTGAGGGTTCGGGTCAAAATCGTTTCAAAATTGGCCGGAGTCGCAATCGTCAGAGTGCTACTGTTGCCGGTGTCCCCACTATCGGTGTCACCGGAGCCCGTATCGGTGCCCGTACCCGTGCCAGTATCTGGCGTATCCGTACTGGAACTGCTGGAACCACCGCCACCACCGCCACCACCGCCACCGCCGCAGGAACCGATGACAAAGAGAAGTGAGACCATAAGAATGAAAATCGGTGTCGTGATGAATGTTAAGGAACTATGGATTCGTCTCATTGGGTTACCTCAGGAAAAAGTGATTTAAAACTAAGCAGCCTTTGCCAGCAGAAAATCAGGGACTCCTTTGCAGTTATCAAGTTGAGATCCAATTAACAAACATTACCCGCTATGCCGGGGATACCGTTGAAACGGCATCCAGAAAATACCGCATTCGTTCGATTTCTGTTTCCAATTCAGATTCGAAACTTTGGGAATCGGGTCTTTTTTCAACAAATCCAATTTCAACGCTCAATTCTCCTTTCTTGTTATCTAGGTTCGCCCATCCAATGACCTCTTCGCCCCACATCAAGGGCATCGCATAATACCCACGAACGCGTTTTGCAGGCGGCGTGTAGGCTTCAAAACGATAAGGCCATCCCCACAGGTGTTCGAATCGCCATCGATCCCATATCAAAGGATCGAAGGGTGCCAGGAATCGAACTTGTTGTCGTTCCTCGGCCGGGTCTGTGCTTGAGGGCAACCGAACATAAGAAACGCCATCGAATGTTTCTTCAATCAAGTCACCACTCTTCAGCAAATAATCGATGGCTGCACGCCCGGCGGTGCTCCCTAGATCTCGTCCTAAAATGTATCGTGCGACGGGCGCCAGAATTGACTTCAACCGCTTTTTGGGAGCAGGTGACAAAAGTGAAGTTATCGTCATCGTGATATCTCTGAAACGTAAATCAGGCGAAGCTTCGGCCGGTTTGGAACCAACCACCTCGTACAATCGAATTCCTTTTTTTCGTCGTGCCACTCGAAGCAGCCCATGCCGGTGCAATGACTCCATGGCCCGTTTGGACGCTTTGGATTGTCCACCCCACGCATTGAGGACACGTTCACGACCGAAGTGGACATCCAAATCTTTGGAATCGACGGGCCCCATCTCGCGAACCACTTCAAGAACACGAAGCTCAAATTCGGTGGGGTCGTCCAAGGGCCGGGGATAAAGACTTTGCCAAATGTCACGCCTCATAAAACCATGTGCGTACAAGAAATCTTCCTCCAGATTGAGGTTGGGGTATGCTTGATGAAGATCGCCCTGACGGTATTCGTGAACACGGTGACGCAGGATCAAATCTTGCGCTCGGGCAGGCGACCGAATGGGGTCTGCTTGTACAAACCCCAATCGATTCATCGCGTCTTGTAAGTCCGTTGGTGGAAAAAGCGTTTGGGCAATAGCCATCTTACGAAGTTTAGAAAGGTCGCTGTTGGTGTTCTGTGTGGAATCCATATTGGTTGTGTCCTTTGCGTTGAGTTATATATTTTGTGGGGGTTCGTGGTGTGCCAAGAGTGACAACTGAGAAATACCACACAGAGTCGTCGTTGTCAGTTTCAGTGCGTCAACCTGAAACCGCGATCCAAGTCTGTAAAGATGCCAATATAGGGATTTATAGCGACCTGTTTATTGCAAATTTGCATGATTCAATTTCAATTTTGTCTATGGCATTTCAAAAATGCGCATGACAAAATTTGAATCATTCGCAACGGCGATTGTGTCTGCTCGACGCATCGCCCACTTTTCAATTGTATCAAAAAGGAGATGTCATGCGACGAATCATATTACTTTCCTTACTATGGATTAATTTCTCGGGGATCGCATTGGCCGACAACTATCAGTTGGAGGCCGATCATACCTATGCCTACTTTAAGATAAGTCACTTGGATCGAGGCTATTTTACCGGTGTTTTCAAAGATGTTTCTGGTTCCATGACCCTGGACACCGACACCCCTCGGGTGGACGTGACCATTCAAGTGGGATCATTGGATTCCTTTGCAGCCAAACGGGATGAACACTTATTGAGTCCCGATTTTTTCAATGCCAAACGGTACCGAACGATGAAATTTATAAGCACAGAAATCACGCAAAACTCCGAAACCGAGTATGCCGTAAAAGGGAATCTCACCTTGCACGGTGTCACGAAGTCGGTGGAGGCTAAAGTGGTTCGTGGCATTACGGGAGTGGATCCGTGGGGTGGATACCGCACCGGCGGGAACGTCTACATCAAATTAGACCGACGGGAGTTTGGAATGAAAACCCTTCCACCGCCTTCGATTGGAAACGATGTGGAGATCGACTTATATTTTGAAGCGTTGCGGAATTAAACGTTATGGGAAACTTGCTGCTGCTTCAACTTTTAACATTCGGCATCCCCACTTTGAGCTTGCTGGCCTTGGTGGGAGCCGATTGGAAATTTCCAGAATTGTTTTCTCACTGGAAACTGGACCAAGTGTTGTTTCCAGCATTGTTTGTGTTTTCGTTAATAATGATTCTGGGAATGCCCTCGTTTCCGCCTCAGGAAACCACAAAAGCCTTAGTGTTTCTCGCGCCGCTGACCATGATTAAACTCTTGCTGCGAGATCATTGGGGGGGGATCGTTCTCACCGAAATGACATTGTTGAATGTTGCGTTGGGATTTGTCTACTATCCGCTTTTCGAAACGCTGAGTTGGGTTTCGATCCTCTTGCAGATAGGTGGCATGAATGTTTTGGTTTTTACTTTTTTGAAGTTCGGAAACACGTCCCCACCATTGCTAAAAACTGCCATTCATGTGGGAGTGTTGCTTGTTGAAGCGGCCATCATTTTGTGGAATGGCAGCTTCACCATCGCTCTACTCTTAGGCGTATGTGCCATCCCAGTGGGCGTTTTGGGACTGTATGCGGTCCTACGGAAACAAACGGTTTCCTCTCTCAAATTGGCTTTTTTTGAATTGAGCATCCCGCTCATCTTGATTGCAGAATTTTATCACTATGTCTTATAAGGGCTGGCATCGCCTTCGAAATCGACTTCTTATAGAGGTTGGCACCGCCTTCGAAATCGACTTCTTATAGAGGTTGGCATCGCCTTCGAAATTGACTCTCCAGTTGGATGAACCGAAGCTCATACAAACGATCTTATTTCGACCTGGGGAGTCCGTGGGAAAATCAAGAGGGAGTATCAACCGATAGTGCCTGGCGAGGAGCCATTGATGCGTAAGAATCTCAAGTTTTGGATTCCATAACTTGCTAAGGTGAAACTCACAATTTTATCAGATTCATCACGTTCAAAAGTCACTTGAGTGAAATCATCTCGACGCAAAATAAAATGTTCATTTTGATTGAAATACAGAGGCCATTGACAGTCCCATTGCGCCCCAACGACTTTTAAGTACAAGCGATTGTTTTGTATTCCAATACGATAAGTCGTGTGGAGTTCGTCACATTCATAGTCCCCCTCATATTCTTTCAATTGTTCAAGTGACAAGAGTCCCTGCTCCATCTTTAAGAATGGTAATTCTTGTCCATCTTTATAAATGGTGAACTGTGTCGGCTTACCGGCTTCATCTCGCTGAAAACAAAAATCTGCCTCAAAGACCTTTGGAAAAAAAGTCGTTTCCGACGAGGGAAATAGTTCGTACGGTGGGCGGTTTGTCGATTCTACGAGCAGCCGGTTTCCTTCTCTTGTGAAGGTTTGAGTGTAACCGGAGTCGAAACTAAGACTATATCTTCCCACCAAGTCATCATAAATCGAGGGATCGATAGTGATTTCTGGTTGCGGAGGATTTTTCTCAGGTTGTGCCTTTTCCTCTAGGTAAAAGTCCGAAATATAGAGGTCGGCGATTTCGTGGATGAGCTTGGTATTCCAATCCAAAAACTCCGAAAAATTGTTGGTCAAGAGGACAACCGAAAATTTGGCTTCAGGAAATCGCACCAGCTCGGCAAGCTGTCCGGCCCAGGAGCCATCATGTGCAATCTTTTTTAAGCCCTGATAGAGGTAATGGTAATTCCCAAAGGTATAGGGACAATAATCATCCTGGTCCTCTGGTTTTACGGTCAACATCTTGGTGATCAGGTCTTGTCCAGAGCGTCCCAATCGATTTGCATAAAAATTTTGATCCCACAAAAACAAATCCTCTATTGTGGAATGAATCCCTCCTGGACCAGCAACGGTTAAATGGGATTGGGCACCGATGAATTCACCCTTCTCGTTAGGTTTGTAACCCCAAGCTCGGTTCTTAATCAGCCTGTTATGCTGATCGTGATAAAAGGTATTTTTCATACCCAATGGAGCAAAAATATGTTCCTCCGCGTAATCACACAGTGATTTCCCTGCAACACACTCAATGATTTTAGCAAGAAGGAAGTAATTGGAATTGCTATAACTCCGTTGGGTTCCTGGTACGAAATTCAATGTGTTGAAGAGGCATATGATTTCGAATACCTCTGCTTCGGTGAAAAAATTGATAAGAGCCTTCCCCGACAACTCCATCACATCTATACAACAACTGATTCCGCTCTTATGATGGATCAGATGATCAATGGTGATCGCATGTCCATAATCAGGCATCTGAGGAAGGTATTTCTGAATATTGTCTTCCAAGGTCAGTTGCCCTTGCTCTTCAAGCAATAAACAACACATGGCCGTAAACTGTTTGGAAACCGAACCGATATCGAAAACAGTGGAAGGAGAAATCGGAATGTCGTGCTCCAAGTCCGCCATTCCGAAACCATTTTTGTATCGTATGGTTCCATCTTGAAATATTCCTACCGCACATCCGGGGGAATCGGATCGATTCCATTTGGCAAACAATTCATCTGTTTTTTCTTTCAATGTACTCATGAACTCCTCGTTATCAGTTTTCAAAAATGATGTTACCCACTCAACCTCACTCCTCGTTGTATGCTGCGTTTGATCGCTATCCCAGTGCCAAAGGAGCTTCAACCCATATTTCCCATTTTGCCAAAGGCTTATTTGATTGGATGCCCGGGGGATTGCTCTATGTCCTCGGAGACGAGGAATTGCCCGGCTATCAAAAAGAAGATTCGGTCGAAATCATTCGGTTTTCCCAGAACATACCAAATTTTTTGAAACGGACCGTGGTTTATGGTCAGCAGCTCAGCCAGCTTTTAGCTCTACAACAGGCGACGCTAAAGGTGTGTCACTTCCGAGATCCGTGGAGTGGGGTGCCAATTTTGGGATTGGCCCAACGCAGCTATGCCACAGTGTATGAAGTGAATGGCTTGCCCTCAATCGAATTACCGTATCTCTATCCGGGAATTGGCCCCAGAACGCTAGCCAAAATACGGGATCTGGAAACATTTTGTTTGAAAGAAGTCGATCAAGTGATTGTTCCTTCACATGTGATTAAACGTCATGTCACCCAACGCGGGATTGATTCTCAGAAAATCCGAGTCATTCCCAATGGCGCAGAAATTGACGAAGTTTCTGCACGCCCGGTGAATGCCCCCTCTCAGTATTTGATTTATTTCGGCGCACTCCAACGATGGCAAGGAGTGGACATTTTGCTCAAAGCCTTTGCACGGCTTCGAGACATCTCCGATCTGGAGTTGGTGTTGTGTGTGGCTGGGAAACCCTCGCATGCGAAGCCTTACATCAAGCTGGCAGAAAAACTAGAAATCCAAAACCGGTTGCAATGGCATTACAATTTAAACAAAGCGGAATTGAGAGCGTGGATTGGGAATGCCATGGTTTCCGTGGCTCCCTTGATCGAATGCTCCCGCAATTTAGATCAAGGGTGTTGTCCATTAAAGATTTTGGAATCCATGGCCGCAGGAGTCCCGGTGGTCGCTTCGGATTTGCCCGTGGTGCGAGAAATTATGGAAGATGGTCAGCACGGCTGCCTAGTGCGACCCAATCGTCCCACCGCATTAGCTCAAGCGTTGCGGTTGCTGTGGGAGTATCCCCAGCAACGTCAAATCATGGGACAAAACGCTCATACTCAGGTTGCCAATTGTTTTCGTTGGGACCAAATGGTATCTCAATTACAGCAAGTTTATTCAGCACTCCCACGTTGAGAAACGATCATGGCTGCCCCATCGCTATCCCCCCAACAGAAACAATGGCTCGTCACCCGTCAAATTGAAGGCACGCTCCTCTTGGCAGAATGGTTGGAACTCCTCACACCGATTTCGCAGATCGATCAACAAGGAGCTGCTCGTCGCAAAAAACTAGGAAGTTTCGGGTGTTTGCTCATCGTACTTGCCTTCGTTGCTGGGGGATTGTTCTTTGTGTTTTGGCCTGCCTATCGACACCGTATTGATGAAGGCTGGGTTTGGTTGGCTGTCTTTCTCTGGGTGGGGGCGGTTGCGGCTACTTGGATCGACTATTACCGTTCCAAGTTAACCGACATTCCCGACAACCTTTATCAGTTTGTGATGCCCGTTCTTCGCTTTCTGCAAGCTGATATCGAGGCTTCGCAGCCGGTCACTCTGTCAATCCGGCTGGATTTTCCCAAGCATTCTTCCACGAGCCAAACCGCTCCAACGCAAAGGATGGGTCGATACCAATGTACCGACACCTTCTTCACTCTACCGTGGCTGACATTGGAGACCCGATTTTCCGATAAAACAAACGTGCGTGTAGAAATCGTGGATCGCATGCGCTCTAGAAAAAAAGAAAGCACTCGCAAAATCAAATATCGATATAAAACCAAATCTTTGATTCAAGCCAACTTGGGTTTTCTGAACAGTACGTATCAACCACACCCCCACGACAAGTTGCCGGTTGGAGTGCAGAAGACGAGCAAGGACAAAGGGAAACGTTTCCATGTCATGCTAGCCGCTAAACATACCTTTCCAGGCGAAGCTTGTAGTGCGTATCGCCCAGAAAATTTATTGGATTTGTTGATGGCAGGTTATCAACACGTTCAAAAATCCCCATAGGAGACTTCATGGCCCATTGCGCAGTCAAACGTGGTTTTTTCACATTACGCCCCTGTGGTAACTCTGCCTCGCAACAATGCATGCAGTGCCAACGCTGGGTGTGTGAGGAACACAGCGTGAAAGCCAATGTTGCCTCAAAAAAAAGTCCGCCCGAAGCACCTGTTGTGTGTTTAGAATGCCATGCTAAATCCCAAGAGTGGCATGAGGATCGTTGGGGAACATTGACGGAACTCACGCTGTTTAACCTTCGTCATGACTATTACACTCGCCACATATACGACCCCATTTACTGGGCCACCCCCGACGCCTATTACGATGATTACGATTTTCGCGGATTTGATGACGTCGCCCAGGACTCGCTGGACGGAGATATCGATTCTGCCGGTTTGATGGATAGCTGATCATGGGTTTCCATCTATTGTGGCTAACGGACCATTACCCACCAAGCCGAGGTGGTATGGCACAATCCTGTGATCGATTGGTTTATCACCTGCGACGATCAGGAGTGACCGTGGATGTGGTGCATTTTCCTCCCAATCGTTTTACTCGTTCGCTCGAACATCAAGACCACGGTCGCCATTTCCATTGCCCCCTTGAAGACGATCCGGCTCATGCAATGAATGTGTTCTGGACTCAATTATCCCGCGACCCTCAACGCGATCAATGGACTCACGTGGTGGTGTTTGGTGGACAGCATGCCCTCATAGCAGGCCCCGTTTATGCCGCGTGGTTGGCAAAACCATTAGTGACTCTGCTACGGGGGAACGATATGGATCTCAGCTTATTTTTGCCTCGACGGTCAGAGGTGCTCCATCAGGCGTTGCAACGTTCCAATCATGTTTGTGTGGTGAGCCAAGAGAAAGTATCCAAACTGAAGGCTTTATATCTGGATTTAGCAGTCTCTTGGATTCCCAATGGCATCGACTTGGAAGAATGGCAGGCGTTACCCTCTCATCATGATAATGCTCAGCAGTGGCGTGAGTCACAGCATATCGGGTCTCGGCAAGTGATTGGATTGTTTGGGCAGCTCAAACGCAAAAAGGGAGTGATCTTCTTTTTAGAAACGTTGTTGCGGTCGGGAATCGCCGATCAACTTTTTATTCTTTGTGTCGGCGATTGGGATGCCAGTGTTTCCCAGTGGATTGAGGAGCATCCAGAAGGCCTCAACATTCATTGCCAACCTTTCAAAGATCGCGATGAATTGTTGCCTTATTATCTAGCTTGCGATTGGGTGGCAATCCCGTCGTTTTATGATGGAATGCCCAATGTCATGCTTGAAGCTGGGGCACTTGGTATTCCGTTTCTGGCTTCGACAGTGGATGGGATGGGAGACTTCTTAAGAGAAGCAGAGCACGGATTTTTCTTTGCTCCGGGTGATCAGCACGAGTGTCGTTATGCACTCACCCAAGCATCTGAAACAACTGTTGAATCTCGCAAACATTTGGGACAACAGTGCCAAATCCTCATACAGCAACTCACTCCCCAACGTGAGGTGGAGCGATATTGCGAAGTGTTTCAATCGGTACAACAATGATTGCTTATTATGCCATGGGCGGGGGGCTAGGCCATCTAACAAGAGCGCGTGCCGTGCAACACACGTTACAATTCAACGATCCTGTGTTGCTATTGACGGCATCCCCATTTGCAACTCCCCCGTGGATACCTTCTCATTGGCAAATTGCTTCAGTGCCGCCAGGTCCGGCCGAAAATCCAACCGATTATTGTGAGTGGCTACAAAACGTCTTGCGACAACAAAAACCTACAGCCTTGTTTATCGATACTTTTCCAATGGGAATGGTCGGAGAGTTTGCTCAGATCGAACTCGCTGAAGAGATCCCTTGGTATCATGTGGCTCGACATCTCAACTGGAATCGTTATACATCCATGCTTTCCAATTCGACTTCGACCCTATCGTTCACTAAGACCTATTATTTAGAACCTCTTGAATCAGACCATCAGGTGTATCTGCAACGAGTTTCAAAACAATGGATTCCTCTTGAGTTGACAGATCCTGTATATTCATTACCAACGTCGTTGCAGGAACAATTGATGCAACACCAGCAAGATCGGTGCAATCTCCTCTGGTTGATTGTGCATTCCGGGGAACAGGAAGAGGTCGAAACCTTGATCGATTACACTCAAGGCATGATTCGACTGGAAGCGGTAAACCCTCGGGTTTGGCTATGCACTCCGAAACCCTGCTGGGATCTACCTGAAGCCTTTGAATGGATCGAGGTTTACCCTGCAACTTCCTTATTTCCGTGGGTGGATCGAGTGATATCGGGAGGCGGATTTAATGTGATGCGTCAAATGGAACCCTTTCGAGAAAAGCATCGAGTGTTGCCTTTCGAACGGTATTATGATGATCAATTTTGGAGGGTCTCCGTCACACAACGAGGAACGGGGCAAACTTTATAACAAACTGCGAATTTACATTTGGGCTGTATATTTGGGTTCCATATTTGTATTGAACCGTTGGTTGCCAAGTATTTCTTTTGAAGGCGGGAAATGGAAGGCATTGGAGGAAAAATGAAAAAGGTTTTCTTTGTAGTTTTGCTTTTAGGTTCATTGGTCCCGTTTGGGTTGGCTCAAACGATTGACGACTTGCAATTCATGACCGAGGAATTTCCCCCGATTTCGTATCGAGACGGCAACAAAGCGAAAGGGCTTGCCGTGGAAATCGTACAGGAAATGCTAAACCGGAATCAGTCAACCAATAAAATACATGTTTTCCCGTGGGCCAGAGCACTGCGCTACACCAAAGCAAAAAACAACGGTGCATTGTTTGGAACCACATGGACCGAACAGCGAGATTCCTTGTTTCATTGGGTCGGTCCTCTGGTGATTGCACAATCCAGTTTTTATACGAAATCCGATTCCAACCTCGTCATTTCCAACTTAGAACAAGCCAAAGACTACTCCATTGGAACCCAGTTTGCCTCTTCCAATGAAGAATTCCTGAAAACACACGGTTTCACCAAGTTGTATTCCAACAGAGACAATTCTTTAAATCTCAAGATGCTGATGGTGGGTCGGCTGGATGCCGTCGCAGGGGTGAACCTCGTTTTTAATCAACTCATCGATGAGTTACAGATCAACACGAATGATATTCAGAAACAACATACCTTTCGAACCTTGAAACTCTATCTGGCATTGTCCAAAGGGGTTCCAGAATCGACGGTGAAACAACTCCGACACACCCTCGATACCATGAAACGCGATGGAACTTTCAACCAGATCTACAATAAATGGTTACCGGGAGAAATCCCGCCTGGAGTTGAATGACACGTTCTCCTTATTCCTGTTATTATCGCTTTCAGACTGATATCGAAATCTCGTGCAACAATGTAACAACGGACCTTTAAGCGAAAGAGAGGAAACGATGAAAATTGTATTGTTCGGAGCAACAGGATGGATTGGCAACGCCATCGGCGAATGTCTGTTACAAAGGAAGCATCCGGTCACAGCAATTGTGCGGCCCACGAGTGTCGCCAAACTGAAAATACCAGCCGCGACCATTGCAGGCACAATGGAAAACTTTAAGGACTTGCTTCCCATCATCGGCAGCCATGATGCGATTGTCTTTGCGTCTTCTGCGGATGGGACCACTACCTCGAAAGCATTAACCCTGTTAAAGCAGGCGAAGTCGATTCAATCGCTTGTGTACATCAGCGGTTCCTCGGTCTATGGGGATACCGGTTCCGAGCATCCTGCCACTGAGGAATTTCCTTTGGATCCCGATCCGATGGTTGCAGGTTTACCCTCCCTTGAGCAAGAAGCCCTCCAAGCGATAAGCCGCGGGTACGTCTTTCGGGGAGCAGGGATCTTATATGGTCGCCGAGGAGGAGCTACCCCGAGTTTTCTGTGGGCAGATGCGAAAAAACACGGCAAAGCCCGTTATATTGGAGATGGAAACCAGCGGTGGTCGGCAGTCCATGTTGACGATTTGGCACAATTGGTGGCATTGGCCTTGGAATCCAAGCGACAAGGAGGCATTTACAACGCTGTAACTCACGATTATTCCATGCAGGAAGTCTCTGAAGGGATTGCTACCATTTTAGGAGAAGGTACCGTTTCGGAATCCGCGACCTCTTCGCAAGTCACCGGAGACTGGGGAGCATTTTGGTCGAACTTGTTATCTTCTAATCTGTGGCTGAGTGGTCAAAAAGCGATGAACGATTTTGGTTGGACCGCACAAAAACCCAGATTTTTAGATGACCTCCGAGAGTTCCCCCCGCATACTTCGGTGTGAACTTGATGGATTTTATGTGCTTATCACGATTCGTTTTTTTTAGGCCGTTGTAAAAGGAAAGGGACCCAATGAAAATCGATCAGAATCAACTCATCTATTTAAAACTTCTCTCAAATCAATACCCCACCCTACAGAGTGTTTCGACCGCGATCATCCAGATCCAAGCACAACTAGATCTTCCCAAAGCCACAGAACATTTCCTTTCCGACGTTCATGGAGAATACGAAGCGTTTCAACATGTACTGCACCATGCCTCTGGGTTGATTCGGCGAAAAATAGAAAATGCGTTCGGAGATTCCCTGACTCAACAAGAAAAGCGGAGTTTCGGCACTTTGATTTATTACCCCAAGCAAAAGCTCCCCCTGGTTTTACAAACCGTCGACGACAAGCACACTTGGTATTATGAAACAATCGGGCGGTTGATTCGAGTCGGGCGCGGAATGGCTTCAAAATATTCACGTGCTTGGGTTCAACAAACCCTTCCTCCGGTATGGGGAAGCATTCTTAATGAATTGCTGTATGAGCAAGAACACATTGAGAATAAGAAAAACTATTACCAAAGTCTCTTGAACAGTGTCATTTCGACCGGGAGCGCCCAATCGATCATTGTGGAATTAGCTCAGTTGATTCAACGCCTTGCCATCGCCCATCTGCACATCGTGGGAGACATCTATGATCGAGGTCCCGGCGCACATTTGATCATGGATCGATTGATGGAATATCACAGTATCGACATTCAATGGGGCAACCACGATATTCTTTGGATGGGTGCGGCCGTAGGGGGAGAACCCTGTATCGCCAATACCATCAGAATGTGCTTGCGTTATGGAATCGTGGATACTTTGCAGCATTATCGAATCAGTTTGCTTCCATTGATTTCTTTAGCGATGGATAGCTATGGAGACGATCCCTGTGATATTTTTTTCCCAAAATTACCGAAGAATCAGAAAGCCGACGAAAATGAAAAAGCGCTGATGGCAAAAATGCATAAGGCCATCACTATTTTGCAGTTTAAATTGGAAGGCCAGTTGATTCAAAAATGCCCTCAATTTGAAATGGATGGAGAGCTTCTATTGGACAAAATCGATTATGACCAAGGCACGATCCAAATCAGAGGCCAATCGTATCCTTTAACAGATACTCACTTCCCTACCATCAATCCCGATTCCCCCTATGAATTGAGTGAAAAAGAACAAGAAGTGATTGAAAAATTGAAACTCAATTTTACCACCAGCGAACCCCTTCAAAAACATGTCCGTTTTCTTTATTCGCATGGATCCATTTATTGTTCCTACAATGGCAATTTGTTGTATCACGGCTGCATTCCCATGCTGGAAGATGGTTCGTTTCAAGAAGCGGAAGTGGAGGGAAAAACCGTTTCAGGAAGAGCGTTATTGGACCGCTTTGATTATTTTGCAAGGCAAGCCTATTTCGAAACAGACGATTTGGACTTGAAACAAAAGGGCGTTGATATGCTTTGGTACCTGTGGTGTGGAGCCAATTCTCCGCTCTTTGGTAAACATAAGATGGCCACCTTTGAACGACATTTCATTGCCGACCCCAGCACTCATGAAGAACGGAGAAATCCGTATTACCGGCTGCGCAACGAATATGACGTCGCTTGTAAGATCTTGCGAGAGTTTGGTTTAGATTCGGAAATGGGTCATATCGTTAACGGGCATGTCCCGGTGAAGGTCAAAAAAGGAGAGCGTCCTGTTAAAGGAGGTGGAAAATTGGTGGTCATTGATGGGGGGTTTGCAGAAGCTTACCAACCCAAAACAGGCATTGCCGGGTATACATTGGTTTATGATTCTTATGGGCTTTTGCTGGCCACGCACCCGACATTTGATTCCACTCAAAAAGCCATCGAACAGGAATTGGATGTGGATTGCCCCATCGAAATTTTAGAAAGGAACCCGGTTCGAATGCGGGTCAAAAATACCGATCTGGGAAAACAACTGACTCAACAAATCAAAGAACTGCAAATGCTGGCTCATGCCTACCAATCCGGTTTGCTACAGGAAAAAGAGACTACTCTTCCAACCTAAAAAATCGATGTTTGATCCCGTATAAAAAGACTCCAACTGCCATCACCAACATACCTATCACTCCCCAAAATACGACTCCTGGTGAAAGTGGAGCGGGAGGCAATTGCGAAAAATCACGCGCATGTATATTCGAAACGACCTGCTCCAAAGCTTCACCAGCAGGAAAACAAGGTTCGACCGGAATAATATCTAACGTGGTGCAAAGACTAATGCGATTGCTTAGGATGATGAGAATCAGCCCCTCTTTTGTATACATCCTAAACTCCGCGCTGCCTCCAAGCCCTGCACCATCATGCCAGATGGCAGGGCCGTATTCTGTGTCTGTCAACACCCAACCGTACCCATAGAAGCTATCCTCCCACCCTTCGGATATATGCCGTGTGAACATCTTTTCCGTTTGTTCAGGAGAGAGCACTTTGTGGGCTTTCAAAGCCTGCCACCAGGTGTGCATATCTCCTACCGTTGACATGACCCCTCCGTTGCCTAAAATCCCCCAATACGGTCCAGGAAATGTTGACGGTTTGTCATTGTCAATGAAGCTCCAGTAGCCGTTTGCCACGGATTCATTCTTCCAATCATCATTGAAAAAGCCCGTTTGGTTCATCCCGAGAGGTTTGAAGAACTGATCGTGCAGATAACGCGTGTACGATTGACCTGTAACTTCCTCAATTACTGCTGCCAAAAGAGTGTACCCTGTGTTGGAATATTCGTATTGTTGACCGGGGGCCAAGCCCAATTCTAAGGCAAAAATGGCAGATAACGCCTGTTGTTTGTTCATCGGAGTGAGGTCATCGTCGAAGTGCTCACTGGTGAATCCGGCGGAATGGGTGAGCAATTGATGCAATGTGATATCCGCTTTGTCCAAGGGGGCGTTGGGAAAGAATTGAGAGATCGGATCCGCCACGTTCAATTTCCCCTGAGCTTCCAGATGCAATATGGCAGCTGCCGTAAATTGTTTGCTGATCGACCCTACCAAAAGCACAGTATCCACAGTCATCGGAACATTTTCTTCCTCATTTGTGTTGCCATAACCCTTCTGTAAAAGGATTCCATTTTCATCCGCAATCAAGACGGTTCCAGAAAATCCTTGTTCTTCCTGCAACCTTAAGAAATAGCCATCCAACTCGCTCTGATGGACAAGCTGAGCCTGGACCGATGCCGCCTCCAGGCATAAAAAGGCGATCCAAAAGATTCCGATGCGCCACAACTTCTTGAATTTTTCCATGTACACCCCAATCACTCAAAATTTAACCGAACAGATTTCATCCTAGTCAGATCGGCTACAACCCTTTCCGTTGCCAGTTTTCTTATATACGCACTTCAACGAGATAGGCTACCGATCCATGTTGTCGGGGAGGCCTCTTGAACTCCTTATTATTTGTTGGAGGCGACAGACCTGCGTCGTGCCTAGCTATATCTTTGCTATATCTTTATAAACTTCTAGTTTCTGTTATGAGTTAGAAAGTCGCATTTCCAAAAGCTACTTCATTTTCTCAATCGAACAGGACTTTAAATGGATTGGAACAATATCGAGCTACAAACCCCCATCGAAGAAAGCATTGGCAATCCTGATTTGCTGGTCGGACGAAAAAAAGACTTCGACTATTTTCACCGCTGGGTCGAAATGATGCCCAAAAAACTAGGGAAATCCCGCTGTATCTTGGCCCGTAAAAAATCGGGCAAGACGGCGTTTGTGCAACGGTTGTTTAATGAACTTTGGTCTATTGGACAAAACGATCACAAAAATCCCAGCCACGTGATTCCGTTTTATATTGAGATCGATGAAAAAGACGTTTGGATGTTGGACTTGGGCAAAAGGTATATCGAAACGTTTGTCAGCCAGGTCATTTCGTTTTTCACAGGAAACAGTGAGCTTTGTAGAACCCCACTCGTTCTTAAAGACATTTTAGATCTCCCAGCTGAACCAGGCTATGAAAGAGAATTCGAACTGCTTCAGAGAATCACGTCCAAAGTTTCGGGCAGCCTCAACGAAAGAAGCAACTTATCCTGGGATTACGCCACACGAGCGCCTCATGAGTTTGCAGCGACGTTGCAACGTCCCGTGCTGGTGATCATTGATGAATTCCAAAATCTCGGTCGCTTTGTTCATGTGGATAGAGCGATGACCAATCAAAATCGCACCGTACCCGGCACCTTCCATAGTCTCTCAGAATCAAAAGTAGCTCCGATGTTGGCGACAGGATCTCATGTGGGATGGCTCATCAATGTCATCGATGAGTTCCTTGATGGTGGTCGGCTCAAACGCCATCATATGCAAACCTCTCTGACCGAGGAAGAAGGATTAGAGTCAGTCTATCGTTACGCCGATTATTTCGGTGAGCCGATTACGAACGAGTCAGCCCTCCTCATCAATTCTATGACAGGGGCGGACCCCTACTTCATCTCTTGCGTGATGAAAAACGACTCGGGTGAGTTTGATCTCACCACACGCCAAGGAGTTGAAGGTGCGGTTCAATACGAAACAATTGGCCCTAGTGCCGAAATGGCCGGTGGATGGCGTACCTATTTTGAAAAAACGCTCAAACAGATCAATCAGGTCAATGCCAAGAAAATTCTGTTATTCCTCACCAAAAACAATCAGGAGGAATTCATCCCCAAACAAATCAAAGAGCGGCTCAAACTTGATATCTCGCAAGCAGAAATACTGAGACAGCTTGAAATCATGCGGGAAGCCGACCTCATTCAAGCACGCCGTGAGTTCCTGCGCTATTTCGGGCTAAGGGATGGAACGTTTTCCCATTTTTTACGCCAATGGTTTTCGCATCAATGGGATGAATACGAAGGACTGTATGTGGAAGATGGAGCCGAATTCCGTCTGCAAAAACTGATCACCGAAAACAAATCATTACGAGGCATCTTGAACCGTCATGCCGGGCATATCGCGGAGCTGCAATTGGCGGTGGATATGCTCAATCGAAAACAATTCGCATTGACTACCTATTTCCACGACGCGTCATCCATCGAATTGACCATTGAAAACGTGCAGTTGCGCCGAATCCTCCAAAAGTCGTCCACGGTCGGAGCGGCTGGCGAAAAAAAAGAAATCGATGTTTGGGTCACCGACAGCAACCACAAAATGCTGTTGGTGGAAGTCAAAAAATCGAAAACCCCCGTCGGTTTATCCGTTGTTGAAAGATTCGCCGAATCCCTGAAATGGGCCAAATCCCAGAACCCGAAGCATCAAGTTTTTGGAGCCATCCTCGCGCTTGGAGGCTTTACTCAAGAAGCTCTCGACCAGTGCCAAGAACTCCAAATCGGAACCGCCACCGAGATCAACTACCTTCAAGAAGAGTGGTCAGAACTGTAGAATCCGCCGACCTTCCATCTAAATTATACTCCATCAGGACGTAACCACCTTCACGATATACTCGTTCACATTTCGCTGAACCCGATCAAAGTTAGCTCCGATGGCGATGACGGTCTTACTGTCTCCCAAATAGGGCTCACAGTACCGATTCTTGCGAATTTGATCCAAGGCGGCTTGTGCGGTTTTGTCGAATTTGAATTCAAACACGAACACATGCGTTGGGGTTTTAAGGACGGCATCAATGCGGCCTGTGTTGGTTTTGACTTCCGAAAGAATAGTTTCGCCAAGTGTCGTGAAGATCATATGAAATATAGCCTGATAAAACCTTTCCTCGGGGATATGGAGGTCGTAGGGTAAGTTGGAAAAAGCGATTTTGAGCGATTGGAAAAACAGGTCCATGTCCGCAGACTTAAGAGCCTTCGCAAAGCTACGTAGATAGGAGCGGGATTTGTCAGTATCCCAAGACGTGAAGGCGAGCAATAAGAGTTTTGAAAATCCTCGACGCACTTCCAGATTGGGATAATCGAGCGTGTACTCATCTTCTTCGGGATCGTAGTTGGTAATGGTCAAAAATCCGGTTTGAAATAAGAGAGGAAACAACTGTCGGTTTTCCACGTCTAGCGAAGAAAAATCATCTTCTTGCAAAATGATATTTTCGATGTCAATCGGAGTTTTTCCTTTTTCCTCCATCATCTTCACTAGAAAACTGGGTATCCCAGTTTCAAACCAATAGTTTTTAAATTGATTGGAATCGAAAAGTAATAACGTCGAAAACGGATTGTACAATTGGATTGGGTTTTCTGTGAACTGAAAGCCATTGTAGTGAAATTTTATTTTTTCAAGGGTTTCCTCAAAACTCAGGTTCTGCGCCTGGGCCAGATTTTCAATAAACGGTGTAAAGTTGTCGACAAGCTCCGATTGCGTCCAGCCCAGGAGGTCCGCAAAATCGGCTCGCATGGTGATGTCGTTAAGATGGTTCAAGTCAGAAAAAATGCCGACTTTGGTGAACTTGCTCACTCCAGTGATAAAAACAAACCGGATGTAGCGGTCACAAACCTTAAGGACCGAAAAAAAGCTCTTCAACCTATCACGATGTTCTAAAGTTCTTTTGTGATCTTCGATAACTTTGGTTATTGGAGCATCGTATTCATCCACTAAAATAACAACTTGATCGGTTTTGGCCACTTTGGTGATCAGTTCTTCAAAGCGTTCCGAGGCAGTTACTTCGGGGTCTAGTGCGATGTCGTAGCAGTTGGCAAGTGTGTCCAATTTTTTGTTTAAGAATGACTCCAATGAGATGTGCGACGCATAGGCATTGAAATCGAACCGCAAAATGGGATGGGCTTGCCAATAGTAGCCCGATTGCGCGATCCACGTTCCTTCAAATAAGTCCTTATTTCCAAGGAAAATTTCCTCTAAGGTCGAAAGGGTGAGTGACTTTCCAAAGCGTCGAGGCCGAGACAGGAAATAAGCTCCTTTTTTGGGACGGACCAAAGGATAGAGGTGCCGGGTTTTATCCACATAAAGAAAGTTGCCTTGAACGATATCCCGGAACGTTTGCACGCCGATAGGTAGGTCTTTGAGTGGCATAGTGGGTCCTCAAAATGATTGCTTCACAAAGTGTTCTAAATTCATTGTGTCTGTTAAGAGAAAGAAAATCACATTCCAAAAACTACATCCCCCAAACAACGATGGTTCGACCTTCGTGTCGGTGGGACTCCTGATAAACTTTTTCGTCCCAGTCTTTGTCAGGAGATCGATCAAAAATGATGAGATGGGATTCAGTGGCATTGGCGATGTCCGTATACGCGTGGGTTTGGACCAAACCATCCTTGATCGTGCTCTCGCGGGATTTGTGTTGGATTTTCAATTCCATCACTACTTTTTGGGGTGGGTTTCCTTTGGGCCAGACGATCAGCAGATCCGTGCGTCGGCGTCCTAATCCGTACTCTCGTTCGATGCGACCTCCCCCATTGACCACACGCTGCAAGAAAGCTTGCAGTAATAATTGAGGGCCTGCTTCTTTGTATTCAAAGGTTTCCACCCAATGTCCGGTGTTTTCTCGGAAGAATTGCTGAAAACCCTCCAGTAAAGCCGCCATGTTGAGTGTGCCGTCGTCGTTAACGTACCATTCCGTTTTGTGGTCAATCGTCTGTTGTAAGGTGCTAATGAGCATCCTTGGAATCACCTCGCGATAGATGGGGTTGGCAATCCGCAGTACGGGGTGCCGGACCACCAGTCCCAAGTCTTCCACATACTGAGCATCGTCTTCTGGGATCTCCGCCTCTTTTTCGGTCTCGCCTGCCAACAGCGGCCTGATCACGCGGGCAACACGATCTTCATGTTTAAGCTTATCCGCTAGCTGGTCAATGTGAGTATCTTTGGCAAGGATGATATTTTCGATGGCTTGTCGGACGAAATTTGATGTTATGCCTTCCGAGGTACCGACTTCCATTTTGACAGTGATTTCATTCCCAATCGCGTTCACGAGCCACGGCTGACCTCCACTCATTTCCCCGATCAACGCGAGGGCATCACCTTCGATGGTTTGCCCCGTTTCTTCAGTATGTTGCCGGAACAATTCTGCAATTTGAGACGTATCAAAGTTCCCCAGTCGGAGCGACTCCGCCTTGATGTTGAAGGCGCTGCCTCCGGTAATGACGGTTTTCTCTTGATCGGAATGAATCCGGTAGTCTCGGACATCCCGAACACCACACAAAATAATGCTTTGGGGAAAGTGTTGTGGACGATCTCCATAACCGGTTCTCAGTTGACGAAGCACAGAAATCAAGGTGTCACCGACCAAGGCGTCGATTTCGTCGAGGAATAAAACAATGGGTTTTTCGGTATGGGCGGCCCATCTTCCTAATAATTTAGTCAGCGCAAAATGAGGTTGGGAGCTTTCAAAGGTTTTCCGCCAATGTTGTTCGAGGAATTCATCCTGAAGTGTGAGTTCGGCTTGATAGGCACAGGCTTCCAAGATAGTGCCGATCCCGCTTCGGATGTCTTCTTGCGCGGCCTGACCGGATTCGACATTGACATAGACACAGTGATATCGCCCTGCTTGATTGAGGTGGTCGCGTAACGCATACAAATATGAGGTTTTGCCCGTTTGCCGAGGCGCATGAAGCACGAAATATCGACGCTTTTCGATGAAACTTAGGATCTGTTGCAGGCTGATGCGTTCCAGCGGCGGAATGTAATAGTGTTGGTCGATTTGCATCGGACCCTCGGTGTTAAAAAATCGCATGAGACCCAACTTTTATTAGAGATATGGAAAACATGGTTATCGATAAAGGCAACAGCTCACACATCAGTTTTGCAATTTGGGAACCGAGGAGCAAGCACTAGGGGCGAATTTCGTATGGGGGTCCTTCTTTTCGGGGGGGCTGCTTGAAATCAATTCTTATAACAAAGTCTCCCACGGATATCCCACGATCACGGTAGTTTCGGTGCCTTCGTCGCCACCAGCCACTTCAACCCGGTAGACGATGCCGGAGGTCACGAGTCGAAAACCCACACCAGCAGAGGAACGTCGCTCGTTGCCCAAATCTCCAATTTTCTCAGAAACACTCCCTTCCTCATAAAAGAAAGCCAGTTGGAACGCGGTGCGAATGCCTTTCATGAACAGGATATCAAAGGGAGTCTGTTCGTCCGTAAGATTCCATCGAAATTCTGTCCCCCAGAAAGCCGAATGGGCACCAACGAAACGCCCAAAGGGGTAGGAACGCAACCGGGCGAGTCCACCCAAGGAGGTTGCGCTTCCGAAGCGGTTGCCGTTTTGAGTGGACTCGGCTAGTTCCTCAAGGGTTTCTTCGCAGGATGTGGGGTCATCTTCTAAGCTGCAATCGGTTCCCAAATCGGCCTTGATTTGGTCCAAATCTGTTTCTCCTTGCTGAATCACGGACGCATCGGAACGGAAATAATTGAACACCCAGGTACTGCTTTCTCCGATAGGAAGATAGAGCGTCGTATTGTAATTGAAATCGATTTGATCCACTTCGCCCGCTTCGACCTCCATCGTTCGGAGGGCACGAGCATCGAACCGGATACCGACCCGTGGGTCTAACGCATCATCGGTCAGGTCCAACAGAATGCCCAGTCTGCCGTTCAAACTGGTTTCTTCGCCGACCGCATCGGCAATGATCTCTCCTTCAGGATCTCTCAGGCGTTTGATATTGCCTTCTTCTTGGAGCAAGATTCCTGAAATTTCGAATACTCGTTCAAAGAAACTCAGATTCAAACGAACTCCCAGTTGTCGTTGATCGTCAAGCTCCACTAGTGTGAAATCATCGGGGTCGGAATCCATACCCCGGATATTATTCACACGAAATGTGATCTTGCTCGCGTTCTGATAAAACAGATCGAATATCAGAGTTTGTTCAATCAAATGGACGTCGGATACCGTGACCACTGCACCTTGCACATCTCCTGAAGGCAACACAAACCCAGCGATATCGGTGTACGAGTCAAAAACATTGGCAAAGACTCCGGCGATGGCAATCCCTCCACCAATGCCGGGGGCATTGAACGGAATCGGAGCAATAAAATAACCAGGATCCTTATTGAATTGGGGGTTCCGGCGAAGTTGAGCCTGCCCCTCCATAGGCAAACTCAGGACTGCAAAAATGATCCAAACGTATTGAAGAACTTTCATAAATGCTGCTTGAAACGAGGTGAACAAACGAGATGTGACGAACACGTAAAAAGCTAGCGTAAGTTCAAGGGCATTCAAGCAGGGCTTCGTGAATGGAACACTCCTTTCGTGAATGGAACACAGGATGAATTTTTTAAATTGGCTATCGCATTGGTTGTCGAATTATTGGAATACACCGCTTCGCGGAAACCCCATTTTCCGAAGCCGGGTTTCCGGATACCTTCAGGTTTTCCTGTTGATGACAGCCTTTCAAACGTTGATTTTCATGAATTCGCTTCAAGAACCATTGGTGATTCTCATCCCGGTAGCATGGATCAAATCCGGAATTTACTGTGCGGTCGCCTTCCTTTTTGATGAATGGGGAGGGCCTACTTTTTTCCCTCAATGGTGGAAAGCTTCCGAGCGAACCGTAGGCAAATATTGGGTGGTGCATGGTGCTGCGTTTATCGTGGCTTGTCCGTTTGCCGAGATTTGGCAATGGGACGCTATCCTTGTAACGGCATTCACTTTAGGAATCTTTTATTTCGCGCTGCTGCAAATCTGTTTGAAGCGCCGATATTTCCAAACATTGAAAGAAGTAGAAGAGATCAACGAAGAGTTGGTCGACAAACTGCAAAATCTTGCAATCGTTTCAAAAGAGAAACCCGAGGTCTTGCCTCATCCCCAAGGGGGGACCGCTCATTTGCATCTTCGAAACGGAGTTGTGTTAGAGACCGAGACCATCACCCATATTGCGATGGAAGATCATTATGCGCGGATTCATTGGAAAGATGAAAAAGGTCGGAAAGAGCTATTGGAGCAAGTAACGCTTAAGGAATTGATGGAACTCTTGCCTCCAAGCCGCTTTGTTCAGATCCATCGTTCGTATGTCGTGAATCTTTCCCATATTCTTTATATCAAGCGGCAAAAACGGGCGTATCGCCTATTGATGGATTGTGAAAACATTTTACTGCCCATCAGTCGGCAACGTTCAGACGAAGTGTTGCCGAAACTTCACACCTTTCTCAAAGCAAAATCACAATGAATGACATACCAGAACGTTCAATCCCCCAAGAGAAGCTGCCTCGCAAGAACATGGGACGGAAGGTATCTCGATGGAAAGTTGCGTATCAACAGTTCCAAGATCTAAATTCACGTCAAAGGAAAGGGTTGGGTCTGTTTATTATGACTTTGGTGGGAGCGAAGCTTCTTTACTTTGGGTTGCGAGAAGTGGGAGTGTTCTACAATTTCCAGTTAGACACAACACTCATCCTCCTCATTGCAGCTGGTTTCTGGATAGGGGCGATTGTGTTTTCCATCGCGATCGTCGTGGCATTGCGTTGGGTCTTGAAAAAGAGCTGAAAAAAAGCTGAAAAACATCGAGTCAGAAAAAATTGTACAGATCGGAATTTGTTAAAAGTCCCGTGACGATGTTGCCGTTTTGCGGCAAGGCATGATTCGGAAGTTCTTGAAAAACCTGAAGCCAACCAGTAACTATCGGTTGGAGATCAATCGTTTGTAAATCTTCTATTCCCACGAAATGTAACTATGGAAGTACAACAAGAATATCTGATCGAATCGGCCAAACGAGCACGAGCTAAGGCGTTATTCTATCAGAAGGACGATCCGGAGGTTTGTATTTTATATGCGAGAAAGTTTGTGGAAGCGGTTCTGAAACTGCTTGCCGAAATTCATGAAATTTCGACGAGTGAAGAGGAAATGATCGAAAAGCTTCGAAACAAGCTACGACAAAATAAAGTGTTGAATGACAAACAAATCGACACGTTTGTCGATCCTCTGCAAAGGCTAGGCAATGTGCAGGCTCACAATGCCACACACCTTAAAAAAACTAAAAAAACGATATCCTTCATCGTTGCAGCGATTGATTCACTCACCAAATATTTGAACCAACATACAGAATCGTTAAAACGTGAATCCAAAGATTCAGAGATTTTGGAAGCATGGGATGGCCATTGGCAGGAATATTCCGGTTGCCCCCCGTTTAAAGATAAGGATTACGAACCGCCCAAAAAACGGATCGATGTGAATGAAATCATCAAAGATCTGAGATTTCGTAGTCAATGTTATGCAGAGGTGGAGGACTATGAAACGGTATTCATATTGTGGCGGCGTAGCAACAACCTAGCGATTAGCACGATTATTGATCGCCTCAACGTCAAAATTCCTAAAGGCGAGAGTGGTTGGAATTTTTTGAAAGGCAAGCTGCGTAGCCTTCCCAAATCGCCTCTGAGTCTTGAAGAGAGCGCAATCATCACGGGTTTGCAGCAGTTTTGTCATAAGTGTGCCCATCCGACTGATCGAAATGTAACCAAAGCGGACTTTGATACCTATTTGCCTTGGTATGAGGAATGTATCGAATGTTGGCAACGGTATCTCGATCCCAATGTCCATGAGTTGTTGGAATTGCCTATCAAAGAGCTTTATCAGAGTGATTTTTATGAAATTGATCGAATCCCTCACAAACAGAGGTTTGTAAACTATGAAGATTTTTTTCTTCAAGAAGAAACGGCTGCGCCTACGCAGATTTCGCCTTTGCTCATCATTTTGCCGGGGCTTATTGGAAAAGAACAATTGCTCTTTCTAGAGACGAAGGTCAACTCCATCTTAGAATTGGATAAAAGTAACCCCCAGGAAATCCTGATCTGTCCCACGTTTCCATTCA
This sequence comes from SAR324 cluster bacterium, assembly GCA_028281495.1. Taxonomy (GTDB): domain Bacteria; phylum SAR324; class SAR324; order SAR324; family NAC60-12; genus JANQJU01. Next base: position 107,274 of record JANQJU010000089.1, on the reverse strand, counting down.
ACGAACCGTTATCGATCAAAGGTTTGTCCTATCGAATGGCTCAGCAAATACTTGTGAGCAATCAGGCTTTTCTTGCCGAAGATAATTTCCAAGAAAAAATGATGCATATCCTTCGAGACTCCGTCTTATTGATGCACTTCGAATTCGATGTGTCCATGGCCTCTTCCAAATGGTTTCGCGACACGTTGACCGTTTGGCAAAATTCCTGTCCGTCCCAATCCAATCACATGTTGATTATGGCCGTGACATGGCCCTGCAATTGGTTCAGTTGGCATTTCTACTGGAGATGGAGATTACGGTTTTGTTACAAAAAACACTTAGCCTCCTGGAAGTTCATGCTTCTCCCTCGGTTTGGCTATTTGAAGTTAGTGCATCTTCGACGTTTCATTGAAAGCCGACATGACTATCTCTCTGTTTCTAAACTGAAGGAAGACTTCTACCGGAAACATCCGGTGAAAATTTTCAAAAGATTGGCCAAAGAAATTTTAGAACACAACAAAAAGGTTCAAATATGAAGTCGCTCAAAACGCCTTACCATACCGACTCTCAAGGCCCGATCCAACCTACGGAGTATTACAATCCCATCACCATTGAAGATGAACATGAGGTCTATGTAGCTCATCCCAAAACCGTTCATGCGGTGAATCTCGCCGTGAGGTTAGGCGTGCCTTTGTTGGTCACCGGCGAGGCTGGAATCGGCAAAACCCAACTGGCCAAAAGTGTGGCCGGACGCCTCCAACACAATGGCAAGCCGTGGGGCTTTCTGCGCTATCAGGTGCGTTCGGATAGCGACGCACGAGATGCACTGTATCAATTTGATGCAATCCGCAGGTTATACGATGCGCAACGGGATGACAGCCATGTGAAAAATCCCAATAATTACATCACGTGGAATGCCTTGGGGAAAGCAATGAAACGCTCCCTCGATCAACTTTGTACCGTGGTGTTGATCGATGAAATTGATAAAGCCCCCAACGATTTTCCGAACGGTCTGCTACGCGAGCTGGAAGAATGGGAGTTCGAAATTCCTGAACTCAAAACCCCTGAAGCTTCACTCGAGATCTACACAGTGAAACTCCACAAAGGGCTTCCGCGTCCTTTCGTAATTGTCACGAGCAATGACGAACGCCGTTTGCCCAATGCCTTTTTAAGACGATGTCTGGTGCATGAAATTCCTTTCCCCGACGAGGATGCATTGCTGCGAATCGTTCAGGCCCATATGCAGCTATTGGGGGTTGACTTACGGCAGCAGATCCTGGAACTGGCCTTAAAACAATTTCTGAAAACGCGAAGTCGCCAATACCAACTCGCCAAAAAACCCTCGATTGCTGATTTGCTGATGTGGGTGCAGGCGCTCACGCTGAGCGATGTCACGGAGGAGGATTTGAATCGAGACTTAAACGATTTGAAATTTCCGAGTCTCGAAGCCTTGATCAAACAACGCGATGATATCAAACAACTCCAAGGAGGATGATGGCCAGTCGTTTTGTTGCGCTCTTATGCTCCCATCTGAGAACACAAAACCTTGCGGTGAGCATTCGGGAAAGATCGCTGCTAGAACAAGCGTTTTGGATCGACCCCGACCGAGATGGATTCAAAATGTCGGTGGCGCTCATCGTGGCCAAATCTCCCGAAGAAGAGCAACTTTGCAATGAGATTTATGACGCTTTCATTCAAACATTCCCGCAAGCCCCCTTCGTTTCGCAGGAAGTTAACGAACTTCCGATACCCAATCCCATTCTCAAGCCCGAGGCAGAACTACCAGCGCCGTTGCCTAAACCGGATAAAAACAAAAAACACCAATGGAAATGGGACCTTGCCTTACTGGTATTCGCTAGCCTATTTGGTTTTACTTTGTTCCTGTTTTCTCATGAGTTTTTTCCAGAGGCGACGCTTCCTGTTCCGGTTGAAGTCGCACCCGAAGGACCTGAAATTTCACCTGAAGTGAATCCAATTGAAAGCTCACAATCCCCCACGCCCGAGCAACCCAATCCAATCGAAGCGGAAACTCCTTCACCAAGCCCCTCACCAGACAATGAACAAAATCGCGAACCCTCTCTCACTCACTCCCCTTCGGCTTCGAAACCCAGGGTGCTCCCGCCTGATGTCAATCTACTGACCCTATTTTTCTTTTATGCGGTTAGATCAGTACAGCCCGTGAACCACTTGTACGATTTGAGGCACGGGATTGCATTGGTTGATCAATGGGGACAGTTTAGCGGCGGATTTCAAAATTTTACTGCCGAGATGGATCGATTTTATTCTCAAAGTTTAAAAGGAATTGGAGAAAGCAAATACGGATTTCACGTCAAAAAATTTGTACTTTACGTGATCGAGACCAAGGACTTTTGGTCGGGAGTTGCCACCATTGTTTTGGGGTGGAGTATCTTATTGCTGTGGCAACGTTGGCGGACTCCGAAAGTTCAAAGAGACCGATTCTTTCGTTTATGGATCTCAAAGGATAAATTACAGCCTTATTTTCAAACAGAGCGCATACTGAATCTCGCGCAGCACATGAACCATTTGCGAATTTCGGAAATTTCCACACGGATTTTGGATGTTCCTCGCACCATTCGATCAACGGCTTATCATGCCAATGTGCCTCAATTGATTTGGTTTTTAAAATCCAAATCCACTCCGATTTTATTTCTGCAAGAACCTTCTCCTTTAACGCAACAGTTACAACATGTCTTTGACTCATTGATCACTCGATTGCAGTCCCATGGAATTTCCGTTCACGTGTGGACCATTCATAAAACGCGTCGCACCGTTTTTTGCAAAAATGAGCTGGGCGAAACAGTCACATTAGAAGGGTTGCATCTCCTGCATCCTCGAAGTTATTTGTACTGCTTTGCCGACAATGAATGCCTGATGGATTGGCAAGGGACGGTGTACCCTTGGGTATCAGAGCTAAAAAAATGGGACCGTCGAGTCTGGCTGCGTCCTTCCGGAAACGTATTGCAGCACCAAGGGGTTGAACATGTACGCCGGATATTACCGATTGTTCCGTTTTCGAACTTGGGTTTAAAGTGGTTGGGCAACCCCACAAAATACAAATTACCTTCCGTGAATCAACAAGCGGTCCATTATTTGGACTTATTTTCCACCCCACTCAACCAGCTTTTACCTCGTGCGGAGTACCAGTTGCTTTGTGCCGCATCGGTCACCCGATCCATTGATTTCCCGTGGCTACAGTATTTGCAGCAATCTACAGGGTGCCCAGGAGATCCTTTAGCCATCTACACCATATTGCCTCAATTGCCCGAAGTTCGTGAAACCATGCCGGGTTTGTTTGAACTCTCCGAAAAGCTTCAAAAATCGTTTCGGGAGGACTTGGCGTGGCGAAATCCTCTTTTATTAAAACAAAGTCATTCGTTGCGTTACGATTTGCTGGAAGAGTACCGTCAGAAGTTTCCACCCAACGACCTGAGCTATGCGAATATACGATGCCGTATTGAAATGCTGCTTCATGCAAAAGCTTTGATGCCTGACGATCCTCAACAAATCCTGAATCCCCAATCTCAAAAAGAAAAAAATGCTCCCACCCGCATCAAAAACCTCCTTCTTGTTTTGAATCCATTCCGCCGCGATTCCGTCGAGCAGGAATTGCAAGATCTGCTGGAACTCGCACGTCCTCGGCTTCGTTATCCTGTTCGAAAAATGATGGGGATCACCTTGTTGGGGTTTATCGTGTTTTTATCTCAATCTTGGGTGTACACGGGCATTGGAGGCTATTTTAATTTAATTCATGATTATCCTTCGGCCGCCGCATGGTATCTCAAAGCCGCCGAAGCTGGAAATGCTTACGGACAAGGCCAATTGGGGTATCTGTATATGAGTGAAGCACTGAGTAAAAATGATGCAGAAGCACGCAAGTGGCTATTTTTGTCGGCCATGCAAGGATTCCACTATGCCATTGAAAATCTAGAACGGTTCGATCAGCATCAAAATACGAATCTTGAAGCTTTTGCCATTTATGAAGCAAACGTCAGACAAAACATTTGGGGATATTATTATCTTGGAAGGCTTTATCAATCAGGGATAGGCCAAAATGCTGAAGGACGTGATCTGGAACGGGCAGCCGAATGGTTTGAGCAAGCTGCCGAGTTGGGCAGTTCAGGAGCTGCCTATCAACTAGGTAGGATAAAAATAGGTCAAGATATGGACAAGGCGATCAAGTGGTTTGAGCACGCTGCCGAGTTGGGTAACCCTGGAGCCGCCTATCAACTAGGTCAGATTTATGCAAAAGGCATTGATGGTCCAGCAGACTACCAAAAAGCACTAGAATGGTTCATCCGAAGTCAAGACATAGGGATTGAGGGCAATCTACAGATAATTGAGACAGCGATTGAAGACACTCAACAGATAATTGAAATCTATTCCGCATCGTTAGAAGGGGACGCCGAAGCGCAGTTAAATCTAGCTAAACGGTTGGGCGAAAGTGGAAGCCGATTTCAAAATACTAACCAGTCCCATATTTGGTATGTAAAAGCCGCCGAGGGTGGAAATGAAGAAGCTCAGAACATATTAGAACGAATCGAAAAACCATTTGAATGGTATTTAACAGCCGCGGAACAAGGTGATACCAACGCACAGTTTCATGTCGCACAACAACTTGAAAAAAGAAAAAATGCAGGAGCTGCCCTTGAGTGGTACAGGCGAGCGGCCCAAAGTGGGCATGCTGCGTCACGTTTTCGGCTAGGCACAATCTATAAAGAAGGCATCGGCGTAGACAAAAATATCAAAACAGCGATTTCGTTTTATGCATCGGCATTTGATTCTGGCAATACCAACGCTGCAAGACAGTTAGGAAGGATTTATGCCAATGGTTTGGGAATACCACAAAATCTCGAATTGGCGATGGATTGGTATAGGCGAATCGGATCAGAAAATGAAATTGAAACCCTACGACAATATCAAGCACTCGTCGACCAAGCTTCAAAAGGTGACACCCAATCTCAATATGAAGTAGGGATTATATATTTATTTGGAAATAGAGTTTTTGAAAGTTCTGTAGAAAAGGCAAACATATGGTTTTCTAAGGTGACAAACCTGGACAATAATCTGCCTGCTTTTAGCACATCTTCTGTAGAAAACTTACTAATATCTCAAAAGTGGATTGGCCAACAGTTACAAGATATTGAAGATGAAAAATATGTGCTCCCGATTCGCAACATCCGCCAGGTTTCTACTCTCGGACAAGAAATGACTTTTTATCAAATACATGGAATTGACAGTAAAAGTATTTATGACCAATTGGGTTTGCGCAATGGAGACTTACTCGTATCAGCTAACAGTAACTTCATCGATCAAGGCTTCGATGCCCAAGGCTTCTTTCAAAAACTGCAAAAGAACAAAGGAAATTCTTTAGTAATTGAACGAAATGAAGAAATAGTCCTATTGAATTACATAGCAGGAACTTTACAATTTACTGGTAAATATAATGTTCAACATATGCTTCACAATTCCATTGAGCGAAGTTGGGTCGATGAGCAAATATCCAATTTTGCCAAAGTTCTCCAAGATGCTCGGGTCATCCCTATAAGAGAGAATGGTAAAACTTATTTTCAATTCAAACATATTAAAAAAGGGAGTGTTTGGGAGAAACTAGGTCTGCAAAAAAGAGACACTTTTCTCGCAGTCAATGGAGTTGATATTGATAACGTCACCAGAGCCATGGGTCTGTTACAGAAACTTCAACAAGAGCGCAACGTCTCGCTGATGATTGACCGCAACGATAAGTTGGTCAACCTTCGTTATACGATCGATTGACCGTAGTCCGTAGGTTCAGCCTATTGCTCTTCTGTCAGTCTGGTAAAAAATCCTCAACTTATTTATGATTCAGGCTTTTGAAAGGTAGCTTTCGATGCCCCAAGCCCGTTCCGCCCAGGCCACAGTCCATTTTGTGGACAACTATTGTGAGGCTTACCAAGACCTGTTTGTAGAAGTGAGGAGCTTTGAAGCTTTTTGCGCGCTTCATGTCGGTTTTTTAAGCGAACTTCCCCGTAAAACGATCCCGGCGATTTCGAAGGCTGTGGGTTGGAGCAATCCTCAGGGATTACATCATTTCATTAGTGACTCCCCTTGGAGTGCTCAATCATCCCTAAAAAAATGAGGAACCAAGTAGAGGGTTTGCGACACAAAGCCTAACCCGTTGAGAATCATCGCCACCACGATGGTTTTCAATTCCTCATGAAACAAATGGATGATTTTCTCTTTCTTTTACCAGACTGACAGAAGAGCTATAAGTCAAATATTTTGCTAGGAATGATATTCATATTAATCCTTTTAGTTTTGCTGAAACCCATGGGGACACAGCTGAAACTACGAGAACGAGAATGAATAAATCTCCTTTAGAGATATCAAATACTTGATTGATTTCTTCCCACGATTTACCTCCTACATAATGACCAAATAGATACTCAAAAGCTAAGGTAAGAGTTACCCAAAACACACCAATTACAAAATAGGTGGACTCACTTAAATTTCCAAAGAAAGCAATTGTAAAGTAAGCTACTAAGAAAACAAAAATGGATAGGAAAGCACCACTTAGAGGCAAAGAATAATTAGAGCCAATAGTTGGAGTCAATAATTTATCCCGCATTAATCCATTCACTATTGCTACCACAACCATTAATAGCCAAATTCCAAATCCTTTAATAAAGATCATGGTTGTCCTTTTTCATCTTCCAATATTTTGCCTCTAATTTATAAAGTTTAAATTTGTTGCTCACGGGCGTGGCTAACGCCCGTATCAGAGGAAAACATGGAGCACCAGCAGAATGGTTTTCCCCTAGATACGCTTGTTCTGTTTATAGCCATTTATACATTACCAATGCATCTACATAGCCGAATGTTGGGTGTTTAAAAGCTTTTGGTAAACGACCCACGGTTTCGTAACCTAACTTTGACCAAAGTCGTACCGCCCCTTCATTACTTGAAGCCACAAAATTAAATTGCATGGCTTTATAACCCAACTCTCTTGCCAACTGCTGCGAGTGCTCGCACATTGATGTGGCAAGCCCTCTACCCCTAGCCTTCGAAGATACCATATAGCCGCAGTTGCAAACGTGGCTACCTGGGCCGGCCTGATTGGTTTTAATATAATAGGTTCCTAATATTTCCCCATCTTCTTCAAATACAAAAGTCATACGGGGAGCATCGAGCCATATCTTTTCCGCCTCTTCTTTGGTGGTATCAGTGGCATAGGCATAAGTCTCTCCGGCCTCAACGATTTCTCGAAATATAGGCCAAATTCCATTGATGTCTGACTTTTTTGCTTCTCTGATATTCATTCTGCTTTTACCTTGGTAACGTGGAGGTCAGCGGCCTCTACATCACCGTTGATTGAAAAATTGATTTCATATTCACACATAATTAGAAGACGAAGCGTGGGAATTCGACTAACCGCCGGATTCTTTGGGAAAAGGCCGCTTTTGCGGCAAACAATATCTTCGCAACTCTACGATGGACCTGCCATCTCTTTCAACTAAATGACTGTTTTTACTACGTTTTGTGTACCTCCCCAAAATCCGGGACAATCAGTTCAGGGCCATTTGCTTTCCTATCCCCATGCAATTCTGTTGTTTTAGAATCTTCAATTCCATATAAGGCGTTTTCGCTAAAAGTAATGCCTTCGAAATTGTACATGCGTTGTAAAACACCGGTTTCAATATTATCCCCTGGTTTTAGAATTGACTGATTTTGGTCAACAACAGTTTGGTTTACGATTGTCTGCAATTGAGCCAATGGATATCAAATGTAGTTTCAAATTTCTTTCTTTTTCATGAATTGATTTCCATCACAGCTTCGTAACTATGCTGATGAAAATCAATTTGATTCTTATATACAGGATCTTACACGCCTCTACATGAGAAGTATGCATATTCAAATGTCAATTCAATGGAGCTTGCCCCTTTCTGCCATTCCCAAAAATCAGGAAGAATTGATAAAAAATAGGCGAGAGCTGGTTTCTCCAGTGATACATCTACAAAAAAAGCTGTTGAATTGATTCTAAACTGATTAAGAGAAGGGAGGGAATAAATTCTCATTTTTCCCGTTAATGCAATGGCACTGTTTAGATTCTTGATCACTTGAAGGTTTAGCTGATTTATTCGTATAGGGTGTCAACTTGTTTATAGGTTTTTTTGACTCACTTGTATGTTATGTCGGCTCAGTCGTGAGTTAGATAGACACATTGACGTGTTCTGGACAGCTCAGAACCACCTCCGATTCACTCGCTTTTATTTTAGGAGATTCTATGAATATACTGGACAACAATGGAAAATTGACTCTGGGACAATCCCTCACTGCATTTGATAATAAATACTCTTTGACCTTACAAAAATCGGATGGAAACCTGGTTTTGTATGAAGGAACGACCTCGCTTTGGAACGCGGGTACTGAGAATAAAGGTGCGCAAGAAGCCATCATGCAAACGGACGGCAATTTTGTAATCTATGACGGCAGTAAAAATTCTCTGTGGGACAGCGGTACTGCTGGAAACACAGGAGCGTTTTTACTGCTTACGGATCAAGGAACCATTGTCATCAACAATGGTCACGAGGTGATCTGGACAAGACCCCAGTCCTAATAACTCCTGCCAAACGCCCCATCCCCATCCATCATTCGTCGCTTGATTTGTCGCTTGATTGGTCGCCTGATTATTGTCAGGCGGCTCTTCTTGATTCGAGTATGAACAGGGAAGCCCGCTCCGAAGGAAAGGTTGCCCCACAGTTCGATCCGTATTAGATAGATTCCTAATTTCTAATATTTCCTATAGACACACTAACTGGAATTACTCGATTTTTTTATCAACCCAACCTTCCATTGGAATGAATCAATCGTCTGAGGAGAAAAATGTTCACATCACGAAGTTTTCGATTCGAACCCAAACTCAGCTTCTCCGTTTTTGTTTTCTTGGTAGGAGCCGTTCTTAGTTTCGGCTCAGTAGCGTCTGCTCATTCTAACATTCACGTAGAAAACGCTTGGATCCGTGCGGCCACGGAGGGCAGCGACAGCGTGGTTGTTTATATGACACTGACCAATCATGGAGCCAAAGAGGATGCTTTGATTGGAGTTACATCGTCCATTGCCAAGGCTTCGGAAATGCGGTCTTACATCCAGGACGGTCCGTTGTGGACTCAACAATCGGTTTCTGAAGTCAAGATCCCTGCAAAAGGGGCTGCAACGTTTGCTCCGGGATCATCTTATGTCCGCCTGAAGGACCTGCAACACCTCCCCAAATTGGGTGAACAAGTTTCACTCACCTTGAAATTTCAACGTTCTGGAAACGTGAAACATAAGGTCACCGTTCGAGACCAACCGATGGGACATTCCCACAGTCACGGCGAAGGCCATGATCACGGTAGCCATAGTCATTGAGAGACCATCCCAGAGGGACTATCCCAGAGGGACCATCCCAAGCATCTCAATCCAAATAGAAGTAACACTTGTTTAGGAGTCACTATGTTCAACGTTCGCTTTTTGTTGGTGGGGGTTCTTTGTTGTTTAATATCGAATACCCCTGGATTCGCCGCATCTCCAATTAAAGTGATCACCACCACAACGGTGCTGAAAGATTTGACCCAGGTGGTGGGTGGAGACCAAGTTCAAGTGGAACACTTGATCAAGCCGTTTACCGACCCCCATCTGGTCAAATTGACACCCCGAGATCTCTTGAAAATTCGAAACAGCGATTTGTTTGTCAAAGTCGGTGGGGACGAAGAAGAGTGGACTTTCGGAGCAGTGGAAAGTGCAGGAAATCCCGATTTGGTGGTCGTGGACACTTCCTTTCGCGTGAACTATTTGGAAGTGCCAACGGAAGAAGAATTGCGCCAAGCCCAGGGCGGAACCCATCTACACAAAAGCGGAAATCCATATTATTGGCTAAATCCCAAGAACGTTCCGATCATGCTGGACAATATTGTGAAAGGATTGTCCTGGATACGCCCCGACCAGAAACCTCAGTTTGTGAAAAACGCCAACGCTTATATTCAACAATTGAACGAGTGGGAAAAAACATGGCAATCGAAGGTGCAACCTCTGCAACGATATCCGATGGTGGCGTATCACAAGACATGGGCTTATTTAGCCCACTCGTTTGGTTTGAATATTGTCGCTCACATCGAACCGCAACCGGGCATCTCTCCTTCATTGGCGTACTGGAGCCGCCTCTTGCAAACCATGAAATCGCAGCAAGTGCAGCTGATGCTGATCGAACCGTATTATGTGGAGAAAAAAGCGGTACAAACACTCCAGGCTGAAACCGGATCTCAGATTGTGGTATTGACGATTTCGATTGGACCGGCTTATCAAACTCAAACCTACCTTGACATGATGGAACGCAACCTCCGTGTGATCCAAGACGCTGTGAAACAACTGGAAAAAAACGGTTAAAGGACTAACCCATGCTCGCCATGTTCCAGATTCCGTTCATGCAAATCGCTTTGGCCGCTGGCGGATTGATCGGTGTGATGTGTGCTTCGTTGGGGGTTTACGTCATCGCCCGTCGCATCATTTTTGTGAGCATCGCCTTGACGCAAATTGCCACATTGGGCATCGCTGCGGCTTTTTACTTCCAACAAGATCCTTCCTTGTGGGCCTCGCTCTTCACCATTGTGGGTTCCTTGATGTTTGCCTGGCAAGACACCCGTCGCCGTGCTTCAAAAATCCCTACCGATGGAGGAATTGGAGTGGCTTACGCTGTGGCTTCTGCCGGAGCGTTGCTGCTGATCGCCTTGAGTCCCAAAGGAGAAGGCTATGTACTCAGTATGCTCATCGGGGATCTTGTGGCAACCACTACGCAGGATTTGGAAATTTTGCTCAGTGTGTTGGGAGTCTTTGGCGTGCTGTACCTCTGCTTCCATAAAGAAATATTGTTCACAGCATTTGATCCCGAAATGGCCTCCACGCTTCGTATCTCTCCCTTGCCGTGGAACCTTCTATTTTACCTGATGTTGGGGGGAACGATTGCAGTGGTGATTCGGATCGCAGGCCCGCTATTGACGTTCGCTTTGTTGGTCATCCCACCGATCACGGCATTCTTGCTGGCAAATCGTATCCTGAGCACTTGGTTACTTTCCGTCGGTCTCAGCGTGTTGGCTGTGTTTTTGGGAATTTATCTTTCGTTCGTCTATGAACAGGTTCCCAGCAGCCCAGCCATTATTGCGGTATCGTTTGGTTTTCTCGCGGCAGGCTGGATTATCACCAATAAAAATGCCCGTCGCGCCTTGTGGGGTGGACTGGGAGTGGGAATTCTTGGTTTGATCCTATGGCAAGCACAGTCGTTGATGGCCAGCCGGGAAGCATTCGTGCAACAACATGGGGAAGGCCTTCGATACAATCTACGATTGCATTCGCATCTCTTGCAGCAGCAAGTGTTGGCGAACTACCTTGACCAAGCCAATCTCAAAACCCTTCGATTTCATGCAATAACTGTCGAAAAAACAATCCGAATGCTCCAAACCCAAAACCCTTCCCGTTCGGTGGCTCCTCTCCTGCAAGCCACCCTGGAGTCGGTTGGGAAATTGGGATCGGTCGGGAAATCGGGATCGGTCGGGAAATTGGGATCCGTTGGGAATTTGGAATCGGTTGGGAAATTGGGATCGGTGAGCGAACCGACTTCAGCCGCAGTCCAAGGTATTGGCTTAACTTTGTTGCAACAATTGCAGACTTTGGAAACAGAAGCTTCGAAAGAAAATTTTGATCCAGCCTCCACTTGGTTGGGTTTCGGGCATGGGTCCGAAATTTCACTTCCTCCCCAAGAATTCCATCAAGATTGTGTGCAGCTTTTTCCATCCCAAGAATTGAATTATTCCTTTGAAACTTCAGAACCGGTTCAGTTTTCAATCCATGCCTATGAGTCTTTTCGGCCTCAGCTAATTGACACGCAAACGGTCGAAAAATCTTATGAGGGAGAGTTGAACACCAAGACTACCCGAGTGTTGTGTATGATCTGGCAAAACGGAAATGCCAGTCATATCGACGTAGAATACGAATGGCACCTCGTGTTTTAGCAGTTTGTTTTATACGAATGGCACCGCGTGTATTAGCAGTTTGTTTTTTGATAAGGGGAGTTATGAATTTTCGATTTTCTAGTGGAGGCTTCGGTTTTGTGTTGTTGATCGTGTGGGGAATGAATTGGAATCCGGTGTTTGCCGGAGAGTGTCGTTGTACGTCGGTTTCTCAAGTTTTGGTGTCTTGCGAAGCGTCTTTGATCACGTGCCGCAGTCGATGCCAAAAAGCGATGGGAAATACGGAAAAACCACTGCTTTCTTTTCAATATCTAGACAGGCCGTGTTCTATTGAAGGTGTCCAAGCCTTCCAAAACCTAATTCAATTTCGCAATGCCCAATGGGGAATGCCCTCGAAGGCTGTCCAACAACAAGAAACCTCCCAATGGGCTGGAGTTACGGACGTTTTACGTTTCCGAGGCAAGGGATTTGGGCAACCAAGCGAAATCCTATATCACTTTCTGGATGACCGGCTTTATGCGGGGTCTTACCGTTTCGAGAAGCTCACTTCGGAAACACTCCAATCAATCGTCCACCAGCTAATACGCTTATATGGATCTCCTCTAAAGGGAGATGGAACCCCAATCATATGGCATCAAGTGGCCGTTCAAGGACAGGTTTGGGTGTATTTTGACACCGAAGCATCAATGCTGAACTATCGCTTTTACCCTGCCTCAAGTTAATGCGTTCTTCGTTTATTCAATTCTTGAGTGGGCAAGGCAAAAAATCGAGATAGCAGGGTTAAACAGCGCTCCATCGGACTTGATTAAAAACTCCTGTTCTAGTTCTGAGTGAGAGTAGTTTTTAATGAGTTGCAATCCTCTTGAAGAGAGGAATCTTTCAATTTGCCCCTCCGCAATACCAAACTGAAAGGGTTCGCCGGTTGTTCGATTCAAATGATCCATCCAGTTTTGCTCGATGACGTGTCGATAGACATAATCAAAGATTAGCGTGCTGCCCGAACCAGAGTGAGAACTCATAAAATTGAGAGTTTGATCAACCGCTTTCTCACTTAAGAAATAGGTGACGCCTTCTAAGATAAAAAATGTCTTTTGATCAGGATCATACCCTGCTTGCTTTAGGTCCGCTCCTAAGGAATCCAAATTAAATGTAGTTGGCACAAAATGGAGTGCTTCGGGGGTGGGGATATTATTTTGGGAAAAGCACTTTTGCTTCCATTGCTGGGTGGCTGGCATTTCTAGCTCAAATATTTGAGTTTCACGAATCAAGGACTGGAAACGCCAAGCCCGTGTGTCAAAACCAGCACCGAGTAAAACAATTTGTGCCCGATTCTCCTGCAACGCTTGTTGGAATAAACGGTCAATCAATTGGGTCCGGGCGATCATGAACTCGTAGCCGCCTTCTTTAAAATGTTCGTTTATGAACTTTGTTCGTTTTTCATCATCGCGGTAAATCGCAGCCAGGTCTTCTGCTAAAAACAAATAGGCCAAATCGTCAGCACCTTGAATATTGGGATCCACTTCTTGGGTGGCAAAGGCTCTCAACATCGAGGCAGTAAAGGCAGTCTTTGAAGGGTTTTCATTTAGAGGTGTTGTCATGATCAATCCTTTTTAAGGAAGTAGTGTTTAATAGGTCAGACTTTCGATGACAGCGCTACCGACTTCCATGCTCTCGGAAAGAGAAGGCAAGTGATAAGGAACAAAGATTTGGTACTCCACAGAAATCCATTTGCCCTCTTTATATGCGGATACTAGCAACGTTCTCATTTTGAGAGCTGAATTCCACTTCCAGTCGATATCAGTTCGGTAGGCAACCTGTCCGTCTTTCAGAGTGATTTGTTGATTGGAAAGAATTTGGACGTCCGATCCTACCTCTTCCAAGGTTTTTGTAAAAACTTTTGGCCCCACTTCAGCCAAATCGATCCCTTTGGGAATTTCACGAATCGAAGCTGAAAACTCGTCTTCTATCAGGGTTTTCATGCTCATGACTTGATCGGGTCGCCTAACCGTTTGTTTTAAACTGATTTTGGGATAGGTGAATTTGAAAGATGGGGAAGCGTCGTAACGAAATGTTCCATTTTTTGCTGTTCCCGTGTTTTCAGACGACCAAGAGATCCCTTCCGTAGGGGCTTCCGCCAAGGTGGAAATCAGTGCGTTCAAATGGTTTTGCTTGTCAAGCTGGGGAGCCAGTGGAGCGGAAGATGCGACGGCTGGAATGATATATTCATCCAATAACCCTTTGGGGACAAACAGATCTAGATGTTCCAAATTGCTAGTAAACACCACCACGATATTTTTTGCGGGAACTACCATAATGTATTGCCCAAAAGACCCGACCGCCATGTAAACTTGTTCCGACCTAACGGATTTCCAACCCAGATCCCATTTGAGTCTCCATAAAACGTCCATGTAGAACAATCCGGTACCCATCCACCATTGATAGCCGTATTTGTCATAAGTGAAGCCCGATATGTGTTCACGAGTGGAATTTTTCACCCATGCCTTGGGAATGATTTGTTGATCTTCCCAACGCCCATGATTCAGGTAAAGGAACCCAAATTTGGCCATGTCGTAAGGAGCCATCTGTAAGTGGCTGAACCCCCAATTGATTCCTTGAGGGTCGGAGGGCCATCTCGTAACCCTGATCCCCAGGGGGCCAAACAGGTGTTTTTTAGCAAACTCCAACGGTGTCATCTTTGTCGTTTTGTAAAGAATGGCTGCCAGCAGGTGAGAAACCCCATTGCTGTAATCAAATTCGGTTCCGGGTTCCTCAACCATGGGACGATCAAGAATACTCTGAACCCAATTCTCACTCTCCGCCATTTGAGCCAGCCCTTCGAATTCGTCATGCTCATCGTCTCTCGTGTCTAGGCCAGAACTCATTATGAGTAGATGTTCCAGAGTGATCCTTTGTTTTTGCTCATCCCAGTGATCCACCGATTTTTCAGGGAAAAAATCGAGGATCGGCTGATGGATACTTGGGATGTATCCTTTCTGGATCGCAATTCCGATCAACGCCGACGTGACACTTTTGGTCACCGACGCAATAAAATGCGGGTTGTTTTTTTGAAACGGGTAAAAGTAAGCATCAACCACCAAGAAACCATTACGTACAATGGAAATGCTATTGATGGCATATTCCTCGTTACGGACCAATTCGAGCATTTCAATCAATTTCCCTGAATCCATTCCTTGGGCTTCTGGTGTTGAAGAACGCCAAGCTTGAGTCGGCCAATAATCCGGTGACGCCCCTACGCGTGTTGGGGTGAAACCAATCAGCAGTCCGCAGGAAATACACCAAAAAATAAATGAATTCTTAAATAGTTTCTTAAAAGTTGTTGGAAACATAAGTTTCTCCAAGCATGTAGCGTTTATTTGAGAATTTGAGGTGCCTAATTATTTTATCTATTGTGTAGAATATATTAAGAAACCGTGTCAAACAATTTTATCTATTTTATAGAATAATTGCTTGTACCAAAGATGACTTATCCCTAGAGAAAATATTAAGGAAAGCTCTTCATGGATTCTAAGGACTTATCTTGAAGAGGGCAGGTGAAAATTTGTTTCGTGTCCTAGTTCTACAAGGAAATCTATGAATGCGCGGATTCGTGGAGAAACCAATTTGCGATCCAAGTAAAGGGCGTGAAACGGAATGGAAGGAGGACGGAAATCCGCCAAGACTTCCTGAAGCCTTCCCGACTGTAGAGCCTCCCGTGCCATAAAACCGGGCATTTGACTGATCCCCAATCCTGACATTGCCGCACGACCGACCGCCTCCCCATCGTCGATCACGAGTGCACCCGTGACAAGCTGACGCTCCGGGTTGTTAAAAAACCAAGGTACAGGGCGTCCTGTCCTTGTATTTCTGAAGTTTAAGCAGTTGAAATGTTCCAGATCACTCGGAGTTTTAGGAATTCCAAATTCCTTCAAATACGTGGGTGCTGCACAAGTAATCAAAGGATCCTGAAATAACTTCCGTGCCACTAAATTCACATTGTCCGGTAAGGCGCCTGCACGAATGGCAACATCGATTTGCTCGGCAGCTAAATCCACATGGTGATCGGCGAGGGACAAGTCGACAAGCACTTCTGGATAACGTTGGCAAAATTTAGATAGCTGGGGAACAAGCGTTATCCGGCTAAATGCAGCGGGTCCACTGATTCGGAGTACACCGCGAGGTTGAGACAAACTGTCGGTGACATCTGAAGTGACCGCCTCCATCTCCAGGAGCAGGGGAGCCAAACCTTCTACATAACATTCTCCTTCCGGGGTTAAGCTCACACTGCGGGTTGTGCGGTGAAACAGCTTCACTCCCAATTCTTCCTCAAGCCGGGAAATAGCCTTGCTGGTTGCAGAAGTAGATAAGCCTAAGGCGCGTGATGCCGCTGCAAAACTGCCTTGTTCGGATACTTGAATCACAGCTGCAATAGCCGTGAGGTTTTTGGTTTTTAGTTTCATCTCATTATTGACAAAAAGTGGATAGTGAAACCACTAGGACCGATCTACTCAAAGGATAAACAAAGATTTATTATCTTAATGTCGTCAATCAAGCATTAAATCAATTTTCAAACATCCGGAGAAGATCCATGAAGATAGGAATCATAGGAGCAGGCGATGTGGCCCAAGCGCTTGCAAAACCTTGGGCCCAAGCAGAACACAGCATCATGTTGAGTTCACGCCATCCCGAAAATTTGGAGGAACTTGCTAAATCGCTCAACGTTCATTTCGGCAGCGTGAAAGAGGCTGCCCAATTTGGGGACATCTTAATTCTTGCCGTCAGCTATTGGACGGTGGATGAAGCCATCGATCAAATCCGTCCTGAGATTGAGGGCAAGTTAGTCATCGATACCACAAACCCACTGAAGTGGCGACAAGGTGGAGGGACAGAACGTGTCATCGCAGACCACTTGATTGCAGGGGAAGTAATGCAGGAGAAGATACCTGAAGCAAGGATTGCAAAGGCATTCACAACGCTTTGGACAGGCTTTCTGAGGCAACATGCCCATGCCACGCCTCGCGTTGCGATGACCTTAGCGGCTGATGTGGAAGCTGATCGTCATCTTGTTGCAGGTCTAATCGAACAGGTAGGTTTCGAACCCGTGGACTTGGGCACACTTGGCGAGTCACGACCGCTGGATCCACCCAGTCCCATCTGGAACGTCGTCCTCACAGCTAACGAATTGCTAGCACGAGTCGCTACTTTTCGAGCAACCTTGTGACAAGAAAAATGGACAATGCTGTACTTTAAGGGATTAACGGTTAATCGAGAGTGGAAAAAAATCTAATAAGCTAGAATTTTTTCTACTATCTTTGGAAGTGTAAATCTAAAATTGATGGGAATCGAAAGAGAAAAAAAATCTTCTTTTCTGATTTTCATTTTTATTATGAATAACTTACCTATAAAATTATGTTTTTTTGAAAAGGTGTCTATGAACTGGTACAAATCTAGAAATTAAATAGAGAACAATACCTGCAAAAGGGAGTACAATAAATCTGGATTCATACAATAGGTATAGAAAACGCTAATACCGACCCAAATTTAAAACTCTATAGACAGAACAACCTGCATCAGGATAACGACATGCCCAATCAAATGAAAATCCCAACGAAACACCCAGTCTTATCATGGGTTCCCCATGAACTTCAGGGGGAAGAATTTCAAATGATCCAAAACATGGCCTCCTTGCCCTGTGTGTACAAACACATTGCTTTGATGCCGGACGCCCATTTGGGAAAAGGAGCGATGGTCGGATCGGTGATTGCGACTCAGGATGCGATCATTCCTGCGGCGGTCGGAGTGGATATCGGTTGTGGTATGATGGCCCGAAAGCTCCCGTTCAAAGCCTCTGCCCTGGATGGCAAACTCCGAGATCTGCGTCTGTCGATTGAAGCTCAGATTCCGGTCGGCTTTGCTGAAAATGAAAAGGTGGGCAAAGATGTGGATAAGTGGAAAGGTTGGAATCGTTTCAAAGAATTGCACGCGGGTGTCCAGAAAAAAAGCAAGAAAGCTTACAAGCAACTGGGTTCCTTAGGAGGGGGCAATCACTTCATTGAATTGTGTGTAGAACACGGCGTAGGTGATCCGGATTTGTGGGTGATGTTGCACAGCGGCTCCCGGAACATTGGCAATTCCTTAGCCACCTGCCACATCCAGACGGCAAAAAAGCTTCGCAAATTGATGGATCAAAAAGTCCCTGATCCGGATCTGTCGTATTTTGTACAAGGGACTGAAGAGTTTCAGGCCTATTGGCAAGATCTGCAATGGGCACAAAAGTATGCCTTCAAGAATCGAGAAGTGATGATGGATCGTATCATGAAAATCATTGCTCGCTTTTTGAACGACGGACAGGGGTTTGACTCCCAATTTTCAGTGAACTGTCATCACAATTATGCTGAGTTGGAGCATCATTTTGGGGAAGACGTTTATGTGACTCGCAAGGGAGCAGTGCGTGCTGGAGCAGGAGAATATGGCATCATTCCTGGTTCGATGGGAACCAAGTCTTATATTGTAAAAGGCAAAGGCAATGCCGAGAGCTTTTATTCTTGCAGCCACGGTGCGGGGCGTAAAATGTCACGAACCAAAGCAAAGAAGCAATTCACGGTGGCTGACCTAAAAGCTCAAACGGAAGGGGTGGAATGCCGTAAAGAGGGTCGGTTTTTGGATGAAATTCCTGGGGCCTATAAGGACATCGACACCGTCATGGCTGCCCAGGATGATCTTGTGGAAGTAGTGGCCTGCTTGAAACAAGTTTTGTGTGTCAAAGGGTGATGGCCGAGTCTGCGATCACTCGACTGAGGGTTTGCTCTCCCATTCGTTTATGGCGAGGGTTGTCGGTGAGACCGGTATAGAGCAGCAGAACTCCAAACAAGGCGGCCCACCCCTGTGCCCTCTGTAAGGTACTCCGAGATATGGGACCATACAATTCAATCGCTGTCTGACGGGCTTCCATTTCGGGAAACAGCATCCAAATGGAAGCCAGATCGGTGGCTCGATCACCGGATGTCAGATCCCCCCAATCGATCACACCTGCAATCTTGCTTGCGCTAACCAGGACATTTTTCGCATGCAAATCGCCGTGGATCCAGGTGTCTTCCACATCGATGGAGCTTTGAAGGGCTTGCTCCCAGATCTCAGTCACTGGAGAAATCAAATCCGGGTAATACTCGGTGAGTTGCGACATCCATTTTTGGAAATCCTTCGCTTTTTTCTTGAGGTCGATCCCTCGGTAAGGATTGGATGGGGCGTCAAGGGGAGCTGGAACATGGAGAGCCTTTAAAAAGGAAACAAAGGATTCAACATGATCCAATTGGGGTTCACAAACATCCGCACAGGATCCTTCGATCCATGGTAATATGCTCCATGAACAGGGATAGCCAAATTCTGGGGTTCCGAATCGAACTGGACTCGAAATCGGCAAAGGAAGGGCTTGGGCCAGTTGAGGCAGCCATTTTTGTTCATTTTCGATCAAACCCGCAGACAAGATACGGCGGGGGAGACGGATCAAGTACTCCGATCCCAAACGAAACATCCGATTGTCCCAACCTTCGTCCAAGTTGGAGATGGGCAGTCCTGCTAAATCCGGATGCTGGCTCTTCAATAAGTGGAGAACCAACTTTGAATTGATCTCATATTCGGCTTCGGGAGTTTTGGCGGATACCATCGTTTTATGCTCCTGCGCCACCACTTTGTACAACCAGATATCCCATATAGCCAAAATACACGCTCAGCAAGATAGCACCTTCCCAGCGATCAATGATGGATTTTCCACCCGTGAACATAAACGCGAACACAAAGAGATTCGCTGCGATCATGACACCTAAGTCGAGATTCATCCCACTGGCGAAAGGCAATGGAAAAATCACAGAACTGGTTCCTAAAATTAAAAATACGTTGAAAACGTTGGAACCGATCACGTTGCCGACCGCCATATCGACTTTTTTCTTTCGAGCTGCGGCAATCGATGCGGCTAATTCGGGAAGGGAAGTTCCAAAAGCAACAATCGTCAACCCTATCGTTTTTTCATCCATTCCAAACAGTTGAGCGAGAGCGATGGCTCCATTCACGATCCAATCACTTCCAAGTGAAAGGCCTACCAATCCGGCGACAACTAAAACAATTGATATCGGGAGGCTCTTTTCTTCCAAATCCTCTCCGCTTTCACTCAAAGCCTTGCTGTTGGTCGCGATGCCAAACAAGTAATACATAAAAACGCAGAAGAACATCAGGAGAATCAATCCGTCGATTCGGGTCAACACCGATTTTTCCGCGGAGTCGATTAGTACGTCGTTGGCCAAAAACGTCAGCACGAGAGCTGCCATTAAACTGAACGGGACTTCCTTCCAAACGGTATCACGGGTGACTTTGATGGGACATAGCACCGCAGTGGTTCCCAGAATGAGAAAGATGTTTGCAATATTACTTCCTACGATATTGCCAATTGCGATGTCCGTGGTGCCTTTGTAGGCAGCCAGCAAATTGACAAACAATTCAGGTGCGGAAGTGCCGATGGAGACAATCGTCAAACCGATCACCAAATCGGGCATGTGAAAGCGTTTGGCAATTGAAGAAGCTCCGGTGACTAAAAAATCCGCCCCCTTGATGAGGAAAACGAGTCCAACGGCCATAAGAACGTAAGTGAGCATGATTCCCTTTTGAAGCAATTGAATTGGATAAATTAGGTGTCAACTTCCTATGGTTTTTAAACTTAAAGTAAATACTAGTGTAGTATAACACTTTTTGGAAGCAATCATGAAGCAATCATGAACAAATCGTGAAGGAATCATTTAAGAGGGAGCCATGGAGGGAGTTTATGGCTTGCTTCCTATTGGGGAGGAATTTCCCATAACAGGAAGCAAGTTCAGAACGTTTTGGGGGGATCAGTATTCCAGCATCTTGGTAGCAACCGAGCGACTGGACTGGGGGTTTTGTCCAGTCACTAGATTTCCATCAACAATGACATGGTCTGTCCAATTGGTTCCTTGAGCGTAATGGCCACCGAGTTCTTTCAAACGTTTTTCCAAAGAAAATGGAACGATTTTATCAAATCCTGCTTCCACTTCTTCGCTATCGCTGAAAGCGGTGACTTGACGACCTTTTACTAGGGCTTCACCGTTCGGTAGCGTCACCTCCAATAGACCCGCTGGACCGTGACAAACAGCACCACCCGAAAACAATTGTCGTTGAAAGTGCGTTTGTTGATTGATCACCTGTTGGAGTATTTTCAACCTGAACAACGACTTTGAGCGCTTATCTTCATAGCCAATACTCATAGCCAATCCTGCTGGAAATACGCTGATTCCAAGCATAACCATGAACGTAAAAGGGGGATTTTGTCTCAGTAACACTTGAATAAAATTTAGTGTTGATTTATTCATATCTTTAGTAAGCTGAGCTTGCTGATGAAGGCTGAGGAGGGTACATTAGGAAGTGAGTATTTTTCTCGCAAACCGGGATATCTCAACCCCAGCAAAAAGGAATCAATCATGCTCGCGACATCCACTCTTGCCAAACGTTCAGAAGTTGTTGCTGAAAAAGGAAAAAAACGGCTTCCGGCTCAGGAAAAGCCGGTATTCTATCCTGAAACTGACGGAAAACCGATGGCCGAAACTGATATCCACGTTTCCCTTCTTCTAGAGCTTAGGGTTGTATTACAATATGCGTTTCCTGAAGCTTATGTGTCGGGCAACATCTGTCTATATTATGAAGAAGGCAACCCCAAAAAAATGATCTCTCCCGACGTGTTGCTTTGTCGTTCACAAAACCCGGAATTGAAACGGGTTTATCTGGCTTGGGAACCCAACGCTCAACTCGACTTAGTCATTGAATTGAGCTCGAAATCCACAAAAAAGATGGATTATGAAAAGAAAAAACACCTTTACGCTGAGGTACTTAAAGTCCCGTATTATGTAATCTTCGACCCTGAAAAGCTGACAATGGATGCCTTTGTTTTGCATGAAGGAGCATATCAAGATCTGCCGATCCAAAACGGTCAATGTGCGTTAGAAGATTTGCAGATTAGCCTTGCAATCAATTCAGGACGCCTGCTGAGAGTGTTGGATCGTCACGGGAATCCTGTTTTTACTCCTGAAGAACGCGCCGAGCAGGCTGAACAACACGCTGTGCAGGCTGAACAACACGCTGCGCAGGCTGAACAACACGCTGCGCAGGTTGAAGAACGTGCCAAGCAGGCTGAAGAAAGAGAGGCTCTAAAAGAACAGGAGGTGCAAAGTCTTCAAGCAGAATTGGAAGCCTTGCGCCGTCAGTTAGAAGAGCGTGGTTCTTCGAAAAGATGAAAAGCAGATCATCGAAAAATACGTTTTGAAACTTTTTCAATCAGAAACCTAGAGATTCGATCATGAAAACAATTACCGCTTTTTTCATTATGTGGTTTTGGGGAATCAGTAGTTATGCCACAGAAAAAACATTTACCTTTATCACCGAATCACAACCACCCTATGCTGCAGACGATATAGAAGATCGGGGATGGGCATGGGTTGTGGTCAAGGCGGCGGTTGAGTCGCAAGGTTACACAGCACAATTAGATATCGTTCCTTGGGCAAGAGCGGTTTACGAATCTAAGATCGGAAGGGCCGATGCCCTGTTTCTCGCATTTTGGACAGAGGAACGACTTCAATGGTACGAATACACAGTTCCGGTGGCGAAAGTTAAATCGGGATTGTTCAAATTAAAGGAAAGACAGGATCTTGTTTTTGATGGAGATCTCAACGCACTGAGTTCTTTTGATTTTGGGGTCTGCAATGGTTGTGCGATCGCGACTCATTTTGATAATGCTGAATACTTGAAAAAAAAATTTTTAGTGGATACCCAACAGGGTTTAAGAATGCTTTGGCTTAAACGGCTAGACTTTGTTGCAGCGAACAAGCCCACAGCAGACAGCGACCTGAACAAGTTAGAAGCGGAATATCCTGGGATAAGTAATCAGGTTGTCTTTATCGAACCAGCCCTTCAAGTAAATGATCTACTGGTAGCGATTTCAAAGGAAACTCCCAATTACAAGGAAAAATTAAGAGACTTCAATCGTGGAATGAAAGAGATTTTTCTCAATGGAACCTACCACCGAATCCAAAAGAAGTACGGATTCAAACAGTAGTGGTAACCAAACCTGACCACAACGAACCCTACCTCCGACGTTTATTTTATCCATCCACAACATTCCACCCACAACATCTATCTGACTCACGACGCATATCCCACGCACAACGTTGACCCTACTAAAAACACATATCTCACGCAAAATGTTGATCCTGCTCACAACGTGGACTCCCCGATAAACATCACTCCATTTTCCCAAATATTCAGAATTAATTTTTTATATGAAAATTTCGCATACTGAAACGTGAGAGATCGCTTATTCTTTGAACCGTGTACAGCAGTTTCCGGATGAGGAACAGGACAACCTAAGCGGTCGCTCACAAAACGGGTCCGATGATTTTCAGTGCCATAGATCACATTGCCACACGATTGAATCATTTTTTCAAAAGTACCTTTGATCTGAGTGAAGATCTGGTTTTGGTATCCAATTTAGGAGATGGCGATCTCACGCATATTCAGAACAAGGTGGTGATGTTTTTGGTGAGTCTGGAAAAAGACACCACACCGACCCATCAAAAAGGGGTGTATCGTTCTGCATCAGGAAAGATGGTGGTGGCCAACGAACCGTTGTTTGTGAACTTGTATTTGATGGTGGCCTCCAATTTTGCCGGTGTGAACTATCCAGAAGCCTTGAAATTCTTGTCGCATGCCGTGCGTTTCTTTCAGGAGCATCCGGTGTTCGACCATGAGAATTCACCGGAGTTGGATGACAAAATCGAAAAACTCATTTTGAGCATCGAGAATGTGCCGATCCACAACTTGCACAGTTTATGGGGGGTGCTCAACGGAAAGTACCTCCCGTCAGTTTTATACAAAGTCCGAATGCTCACTTTCGACATGGGAGAGACAGCCGCCTCACCTATCCACGATGTCAAGTCGGACGTTCGACGATCCAATTAGCTAACCTCTAGAGAGGATGCAACCATGCCTGCAATGAAAACACCTGGAGTTTATATAGTTGAAAAAGACGCCTTTCCCAACTCGGTTGTCGAAGTCGCAACCGCGGTTCCGGTTTTCATCGGCTACACCGAGTTTGCTTTAAATAACAACAAGTCCTTGCTCAACAAGCCGTGGCGGATTTCCTCCATGTCGGAATTTGAGAAGTATTACGGCTTTGGCCCTCAAGCGGTCTTCAATTTAAAGGGCTTGACCGCTTCATCTCAAATGAATGTTTTGCCCAACTCGTCAGGGCCCGATGCGAAGAAACCGGATGCGGGAGCGAAAAAGTCCGATGCCGATGCCGATAAAAAAATGGGTGCCGCACCACCCAAACCCGCAGCGGGCGCTGCCCCCGCTGAGGTCCCGTGGAACGACTTACCGCCTCTGAGTTCGACACAATTCCATTTGGGAGGTCGTGAGTACCAGCTTGAACAAGAGCAAGGAAAATTCTTGCTCTACTACAGCATGCTTTTGTTTTTCCAAAATGGAGGAGGGCCTTGCTACATCGTCTCTGTGGGAAATTACAAAGATGCAATCGAGTTGGAGAAACTCGCCAAAGGTTTGGTTCCTTTGGCCAAAGAACAAGAACCTACCATGGTCGTGATTCCTGACGCCATGCTGCTCGATGGGGCCTCCTGTATCAGTCTTCAACAGGCTTGCTTGATGCACTGTGGTGACTTGATGAAAAATCGAGTGACGATTTTAGACGTTTGGGGCGGTTATCGAGACCGACAAAGTTCGGATGGCGATTGCATCGCAGAGTTCCGCAATTCGTTGGGAATCAATCAACTGGATTTTGCCGCCGCTTATTATCCCTGGGTCAACACCACGATTGTTCCCGAAACCGCATTAAGTTTTGAAAACATGGCGGATTTGGAGCTGCTACAAAAAATTCTCAAAGCTGAGTTGGGGTTGCCCGATAAAGCCGACGACCCCATGCTGGTCCCACAGCCGACGGATTCTGCTTCTGTCAAAGGTCAAAAAGTGAAGCTCAAAAATACATTCGACGAGGTTGCGAAACTCTCGCCGGAAACTTTGAAGGGGCTGGATGAGGCCGAAAAAACGAATCTGGATAAAATATTTCGTCAAATTAGCAAGAGCTACGGAATGCTCCTGAAAGAAATGGCATTGTCTCTCAATCTCTTGCCACCGAGTGCTGCAATGGCGGGCATCTACACGATGGTTGATAACTCCAACGGAGTGTGGAAAGCGCCCGCCAACGTGAGTTTGAATTCGGTTGTCTCTCCCGTAGTGAACATTTCTCACGAAGAGCAAGAAGATCTCAATGTGACCGTTCAAGGGAAATCGATCAATGCCATTCGCCCGTTCATCGGAGAAGGCACACTCGTTTGGGGGGCACGCACCCTAGACGGCAACAGCTTGGATTGGCGTTATGTCAATGTGCGACGCACGATGATCATGCTGGAAGAGTCGATTCGATTGGCCACCAAAGCGTATGTGTTTGAAAACAACGTTGCGACTACATGGATCACGATCAAGAGCATGATTAGCAACTTCCTGAACGGGATATGGAAACGAGGAGGGTTGGCTGGATCCACGCCAGAAGACGCTTTTAGCGTGAGCGTGGGATTGGGAGCTACTATGACTTCCGAAGATATCTTGGAAGGGATCCTCAGAGTCACGGTATTGGTGGCCCTCATTCGTCCGGCAGAGTTCATCGAAATCACGTTCCAACAGCAGATGCAGAAGTCGTAAAATTCATTCGCTTTCATTCATCATTATACATAGGGAGAATCCGTTATGGCAGAAGAAGGAGATAAGCAATCGCAAAGCACTTGGCCTATTCCCAAGTTTCATTTTCAAGTGAAGTGGGATTCCGAGACGCTTTCGTTTCAAGAAGTGTCGGGGTTGGATGCAGAAGCTCAGCCCATCGAATACCGTTCGGGAGACAGCAAAGAGTTCTCCACCATCAAGATGCCGGGGCTGCAGAAATTCAGCAACGTGACCATGAAAAAAGGCGTTTTTAAATCCGATAACAAGTTTTGGGATTGGTACAGCAAGATCAAGATGAACACCATCAAGCGCATACCGGTGACCATCAGTTTGCTGGATGAAGCCGCCAGTCCGACAATGGTGTGGACCTTGACCAATGCCTGGCCCACCAAAGTCACGGCCACGGATTTGAAGTCGGATGGCAATGAGGTCGCTATCGAAACCATTGAGATCGCTCACGAAGGACTCAAAATTGAAAACAGCTAAGAGAAACTTAAATAGGATCTAGGAAAATGGCTTCTCAAAAGCAGCCCGTTCTCCCGGTTGCCTTTTACTTTAAAGTCTCGGTTGGCGGGGTTTTGGATAAAGACACTTCGTTTCAAGAAGTGAGTGGAATCGGCGCCCAGATGGATACCGAAGAGTTTTCCGAAGGGGGTGAAAACCGGTTTGTGTATCAGTTGCCCAAGGCGAAAAAGCATCAAAATTTGGTGCTCAAGCGGGGAATCACGCTCAAATCGTCCCCCTTGGTCAAGTGGTGCAAAACGGTTTTGGAAGGAGATTTGAACAATCCCATTCAACCGAAAGACCTCGTCGTTTCGTTGCTCAATTTTAAAGAAATACCCTTGCGTACTTGGAATTTCAGCAATGCGTATCCGGTGAAGTGGGACATGGAAGCCTTCAATTCGACCAAAAACGAGGTCGCTATCGAGCAGATCGAACTCAGTTACACGTTTTCTAAGATGGAGAAATGAAACCATGCCGATTGATGTCAAGCAGATGGTGATCAAATCTTCTGTGGATCATAGCAAGGGCGAGACTTCAAATTCTCAGCCTACGCATACCAGTTTCTCTTCGCTGAAAAGTGAATTGTTACGCGAATGCGAACGCCGCATCGTGCAACTGATCCATGAAGCAAGGACGCGATAATGAGTAAAAAATTGATATTGCAGCCCTGCAAAGTTTCGAGTGGTCAAGTGAATCCCATCAAAGGTTCGGAATTCGAGGTGATGCTCAACCCGTCGGGTTTCAGTTATGACCATTCGATCACTTATGACCAGTGCACAAGCGATGACCCCGATTGTCAGGCCGGTAAGGATGCCTTGGGACGGCTCGCTCCCGAACCCAAGTTCAAACAGTATGGTGCCGAAACCGTAAATTTCGATATCGTGATAGATGGAACCGGTGTGGTTCGTGTGAAGGGGAGGTCTTCTCTGCCTTCGGTGGGAAAGCAAATCGCATCGATCAAAGACATCGTTTACAAATACGATGGAACACTTCACGAACCTCGTGTCGTGAGAATCATTTGGGGAAACTTTACGTTCGACGGACGCCTGACTTCTTTGAAAGTGGAATACACCTTGTTCAAACCCGACGGGGTGCCATTGCGGGCCAAACTGACCTTTTCTTTTATGCGCTACATTTCTCAGCAGGCGAGTGCTTTAAAGGCCAAACAGTCTTCTCCCGATTTGACACACCAAGTGTTGGTGAAAGCCGGGGATACCCTGCCTGCGTTGTGCGAGCATATTTACGATGACTATTCCTATTATCCGGAAATCGCCAAAATCAATGGCTTGCGGAATTTTCGCGATCTCCGACCTGGAATGTCTTTACGGTTCCCCCCGTTGAGTTGATTGATTATGGCAGATTCCCCCGAACAAAACTCCGATGGAGTTCTCAAAGTTACGCTTGAAAGCAATGGTAAGGCTTTGGATACCCTGCTCAGTGTGGTGGTTGCAATCGAAGTGCGGCAAGCCTTCAATCGAATTCCCACAGCACGCATCGAACTGTTGGATGGGGACATGGCAAAGCAGGATTTTCCATTGAGCAATGAGGACACGCTCAAACCGGGAAGTAAGATCAAGATCAGTGCTGGATATGGCCAACAAGCCCAGTCCATCTTTGAAGGGTTGGTGCTCAGACATAGCGTCGAGATTGTTGGGCATGAAGCCACTCGTTTAATTATCGAATGCAAGGATCCCTCAGTGGCCATGACGGTCGCGCGGAAGAATGCCAACTATGTGGACAAAAAAGACAGTGAAATCTGGTCTGCCATCATCGGAAATTATTCCGATCTGACAGCTGATGTAGGAACAACCCAAACCAAATATTCGGAACTGGTTCAATTCAATTGCACCGATTGGGATTTCATTGTGAATCGGGCGGAAGTCAATGGGATGTTGGTGAATGTAGAAAACAGCAAATTGACGGTCAAAGCCCCTCAGGTGTCTAGTTCGCCGGTGCTCAAAACGACCTATGGCATCGATCTATTTGAGTTCCGTGCCGATTTGGATGCCACGTCCCAGTTGTCTTCGGTGGATAGTGTGAGTTGGGATCCGGGAACCCAAAAGATCGTGAAAAGTACCGTGAAGCCACAGACCTTAAACGATCAAGGAAATTTGAAGTCAGCTGATTTAGCCAAAACATTGGCGGTTTCCGATTACCGGCTGCAAACGCCCGTACCTTTGAAATCCAGTGCGTTGAAAGACTGGGCGACGGGGCAACAAATCAAGTCGGGGTTGTCACGTCTTCGCGGCACTTTGTTGTTTCAAGGGAACTCTGCTGCCAAAGTCGGCTCCTTGATCGAGGTGGCAGGGGTCGGAAAACGATTCAATGGCAAGTTGTTTGTCTGTGGAGTCAAACACCGTCTGTGCGAGGGGCAGTGGACGACCGAAGCGGACTTCGGAATGGGACCCGAATGGTTCAGCGAAAGTCGGGATGTGGTAGGACCCTCGGCTTCTGGGCTCACTCCCGGCGTGGAAGGGTTGCAAATCGGAGTAGTGAAAAAACTGGACGAGGACCCGGATAAACAAAATCGGATCCAAGTGTCGATTCCGGTATTGGAAGCCCAAACAGAAGGCGTGTGGGCACGCTTGGCCAATTACTACGCCTCCAATCAATTTGGTGCTTTTTTTATCCCCGAAATTGGGGATGAAGTGGTGCTGGGATATTTCAATAATGACCCTTCCAACCCTGTGATTTTGGGGAGCTTGTATAGCAGCAAGCTGCCCCCGCCGTATTCGCTCACTGCGGAAAACAACACCAAAGCCCTTGTGACGCGAAGTAAACTCAAGGTGGAACTCGATGAAGACAAAAAAGTGATCACGATCATCACTCCCTCCGAAAACCAGATCGTGATGAGTGATGACGGCAAGTCGATCCTGGTGAAAGATCAGAACAACAATAAGATCGAACTCAATTCATCCGGCATCACGATGGATAGTCCGAAGGATGTCACGATCAAAGCCGGGGGATCGGTTTCCATCAGTGCCACCCGCAACGTCGATATCAAAGCGACTTCTAATGTTTCCGTAAAAGGAATGAATATTACCGCCAAAGCGGATGTCGGTTTCACGGGAAAGGGAAGCATGGCGGAAGTCTCTGCTTCGGGAATCACGACGATCAAAGGGTCGCTCGTTATGATCAACTGAATGATCCGAACAACTGAATGATTCAAGGAAAGGAAACTCAATGCCTCCAGCAGCTCGAATTACGGACATGCATGTATGTCCCTTGGCCACACCGATCCCTCATGTGGGTGGCCCCATTGTGGGACCGGCCGTGATGACCGTTCTTATTGGAAAACTACCGGCTGCGGTCATTGGAGATGCTTGCATCTGTGTGGGGCCACCGGACACCATAATCAAAGGCTCTTCTACGGTGATGATTGGGAAGAAACCGGCAGCTCGTCTGGGAGATTCTACGGTGCATGGCGGATCCATCGTTTTGGGAGAATTCACAGTGTTCATTGGAGGATGAGAGGGATGTCAAACGTAGCAAAGGAACCTTCTTTCATTGGGGTGGGGTGGAGCTTCCCGCCTCAATTTGGGAATCGGAACCGGGCCGTGCAGATGGTTTCAGGAGAGGCCGACATTCAACAGAGTCTCGCCATTTTGTTTGCAACTTCTCCGGGGGAGCGAGTGATGCATCCCAATTTCGGCTGCCGTCTCAAACATTTGGTGTTTCAGCCAATGGACATCGCGCTTATCGAACAAATCAAAAAAATGATCGAAGACGCCATTTTGTTTTTCGAACCACGGATCGTTTTAGAGTCCATCGAGGTGACCCCCCAAGACTATGAACAAGGCATGGTGAAGATCTACCTCAGCTATCGGATACGTGGGACCAACACCCGGACCAATATGGTTTTTCCTTTCTACTTGAGAGAAGGCACAAGCCTCCCTTCATTCCAAGATGACAGTCACACTCCATGAACGAAAGGGAGGCATGCTGATAACAGATGGTGTTTCACAAGAGCAACGATTGTCACCAGCGATAGTAGAAGGGTATGTCGAAATCGATGAAAGGTCTTTTGAAGACATGCTTGTGGTGGGCAAAGATATTGCGGCCAATTTGGTCTTTCGCGATCAAGAGAATCGTCCTAATGGAACTTGGGAATTTCTGTTCGATTCGCGTGTGGTGGTCCTGGCCATGATACTCAATGTGGATTTGGATCGGTTGGATTTGGAGTTTCAAGCCTTATACAGTACGCCGAAAGAAGTTCAGATCCGTTATGTCAGTTCGCTCTACATACAAACCGATCATTGGATGCGTCAATTGGCGCTCGCCCAACAGCCAGCGACTTGGGAATTGTATTTGAAAATGGTTTCTGCGGTGGAAACCACTCTGTCTGCTCAATGGCAAAATCTAGCGGATTTGGCCACTTCTCAAGTGCTCACCGATGTTTTGCAACGCTTCACTGAATTTTCACCCGTTTGGGGAGCCATTTCTGATTCGTTTGTCTCAATTGATGAAAACCTCGTCCACCCAACCGGGTTCCGCTTTAAGCTCAGCGCCACGTTCCGAGCGATTCGACAAGCGATTGCCTATTGGCAATCCGTCACACCTGCTGCGGTAGAGGACGTTCTCCACACCCAGGACCATGAACCTGCTTTGGGGTTATTCATGGTATTCCTCAGGTTGTTTCAAGTGGCTCAAGAGCGACTCAATTGGTTCACGCAGCGGCATCTCGATTTTTACTATCAAGAATTCCTGCAAGCCGATTGTCGGCCTCCAAAGCCGAACTCGGCTTATCTTGTTTTTACCGGAGTGCCTAACCATTCAGATCCAATCTTCATTGCCCAAGGTACAGCTTTTTCTCCTGGAATGGACGTGCATCAAAAAGACCTCATCTATGAAGCCAATCAGGACCTTTGGATCTCCGAGGCATCGGTACGGTCTTTGCTCACTCTGCGATTTGGCAAGGATGCTTTGATCTTTCCCGAGGGACTTCTGCGATACGTCACGCACATCAAATCGGATTCGATTGCGACCGATCCCGATTTGCAATTGAGCGAGCTGGTGGCAAAACCGATTTTTGGCATGCAGCGAGACATTGAGCAAGACAGCCAAATGAGTTCTGTGGATCTGGGATGGGCTATCGCTTCATCGTCATTGTTTCTTAGTGAAGGCGCCCGAAAAATTGATATCCAAGTGGGACTGTCGGAATTGAAAACAGCGGATCTTAGAAACCGCCTGGATCCGTCCACATTGGAAACCCTGAATCCAGAAACCTTTTGTCAGCTTTTAGGAGAGCTGTTTCGCGAATGCTTGTTCACGACTGATCCGTGGCTGACTACCGACTTTATTTCCCGTTTGCTACGCCGAGCAGATGCTCTGTTCTCCGAAGACGATTTGCTCTTGGTTCAAGAACTCCTGCAACGCTTCCCTACCATGGATGGGGTCTCCACCACAGAACAAGTTTCTCCAAAACAGATGCTTTTTGCGACCTTACGAGGGTTGTTCACCATCGAAATCACAACCCCATCGGGATGGAGCGAAGTGGACGATTATTTGGTCCTTCCTCCAACGGGCGATGAGACGCATGCTCCGTTCAGTTTGACGTTTCAGTTGGAGATGGAACCCGATTTCGAACCCATTGTGCCTTACCTTCGCGAGGTTCATCAGGGAGATTGGGAAACGAAATTACCGATCATCCGTTTTTTGGTTGACCAGAAAGCACCGATGTTTGCTTATTCGCTGTTTGATGGCTTTGCCCTGGACACTATTGAGATCCGAACCTCGGTCAAAGGGCTGAAAACACTTCGGGTTTCCAATCAACTCGGGCTGCTCGATCCTTCGGGGCCTTTCAACCCCTTTGGGCCGCTTCCCACCTCAAACTCCTACATGGTTTTGGGGAGCTACGAGATGGCCAAAAAGCGGATCACTAGCGCAAAGTTGAATCTCCGTTGGACGGAGTTGCCTCGAACTTTGGGTGGGTTTGCTGAGCATTATCAAGGCTATCCGGAAAGCTACGAGAACCATTCCTTTGTCGTGAGAGTCACCACCCTTCGAGGGGGAGATTGGCTGCCCGAAGCAAGTGAAGAGCAATCTTACCTCTCATTGTTCCAAAATGGGGTTCATGATGAAATGATCGACCCCACCATCACCCTACCGTTGAGGATTACTGGGCAATTCAAACCCATTGCCCCCCAGCTGAAAGAGGACGAATTCAATTACGATTTAAAAACTCGCAACGGGTTCATTAAGCTGTCTCTGGAAAACCCTGCCACAGCATTTGGGCATGAATCGTATCCTGGATTACTGACCCACGTCTTATCAACCAATGCGAGAAAGAAAAGAAATCCACTTCCTTTGCCGAATGCACCTTATACCCCAAAAGTAAATAATATTTCTTTGGATTACGAATCCCAAAAATTGATTCGAATTGGAGATTTGGACGAGATGTCTCCTGAAATTGACGGTGTCTATCACATTCATCCTTTTGGGAAAGCAAGGCTCAATACACATTTCAAAGCCCGTCACGATTTTCTGCCGAATTACCCGAAAGATGGAAATCTATTCATCGGTATTCGCGCCCAGGAATTGAGTGGTCGTCTCAGTTTGTTTTTCCAGATGAAAGAGGATGCTGCCACACCGTCAACGGATTCAGAAACGATTGTTTGGGAGTATCTTGCGAATAACCAATGGCAACTGCTCCGTACATCGAATCAGATTTCTGACACCACTCAAGGCTTTTTAACGTCCGGCATTGTAGTCCTTGATATTCCGCCAGACATCACCCTGGGGAACACAATCATGCCGAGTGACCTGTATTGGTTGCGTGTCAGCACCCACCTCCCTGCTTCAGCTTTTAGTCGCTTGTATTCGGTTTATGCTCATGCCTTGTCGGTCACCGCAACCCCACAAACTGCAACAATGGAATGGGATCCCGCTGCGTCTCATTCCCCACAATGGAAAGCGGTGACCTCGATTCCTGGGGTGAATCTCTTACAACAAAAGAATGATTTTTTCGGAGGACGGCCACAAGAAAGTCCCATCCAAATGAAAACTAGAATCTCAGAACGACTGGGCCATAAATTTCGGGCAACCACCCCTTGGGATTACGAACGCTTGGTTTTAGAAAATTTTCCCGAAATCGACAAAGTGAAATGCTTTGCCAATCTCCAGTTTGGGAAATCAGGAAT
Organism: SAR324 cluster bacterium; assembly: GCA_028281495.1. Taxonomy (GTDB): domain Bacteria; phylum SAR324; class SAR324; order SAR324; family NAC60-12; genus JANQJU01. The sequence continues at coordinate 73,871 of JANQJU010000089.1, read as the reverse complement.
TCACCCAGGATATATTTTGGTGATTGTGGTTCGCCGCCACCCCAATTGTGTTCACAAGGATTGTAAACAAGCGCAGGTTGGTGCGATTGAACTGAGTCGTATCCGAAATTTTTTGCAAATGGTTTCCACACCGTTTGTTCAGATCGATGTTCGAAATCCTGTTTTTGAAAAGATTCAGATCCGCTGTCAGGTGATGTTCAAAAGGCCGCAGGTGGGTTCCAATTTGATCAATCGTTTGAATCGGCAGTTTTCTGAGTATCTGTGTCCTTGGACCACATGGGGTTACCAAGGGGATTTCGGTTGGCAAATACGCATTGAGGATTTGGAAGCCAAAATTTCTGCGCTCGACTATGTGGATTTTGTCACCAGTTTTTCGTTGTTGCAGATCACGCAACGTGCAGAACAGTTCCGTTTGCAAGACACCGCAACACCAGGAAAACAACTAAGCACGAATCGCCAACCGCTGAAGCCGCGATTTCCTTGGGGTATTGCGGTTCCGGCCAAACATCACCTTATTGAAACCATTCCAAGGGTGAAGGCCTACCCCGCTCAAACCACTGGAATCAATTACCTAGAAATCGGACAAACGTTCATCATTCAGAGAAGAACTAGCGATGTCGAAACGCAATAGAAACACTCTCAAACGGTTCTTCTCAGAAGGCGCTTTGCCTTCAGAAGACCAGTTCGCGGACTTGATCGATTCCTCGCTCAACATGGTGGATGAAGGCTTCAGCAAGTCCCCTGCCTATGGGTTTGAGGTGGCGAGCGGCAACACCCACAATTTGATCAGCTTTTTTCGAATGATCGATCCCGAAGATCCGTTGTGGTCGATTCGACTGGGGGCCAATCGCAATACACTCATTTTCCAGCACATCGGGGCGGAGGAAATCGGTCCCCAACTCGTGTTGACGTTATCCGATGAAGGCAAGGTTGGCATTGGTGTCAAATCACCCGAAACGGAATTGGAAGTGGCTGGGGTCGTTAAGATGGACGGGCGGATGGGAAGCGTACCGGATATCGACGTCACGTCTTCAGTTCAAAAGGCAGTGATGGCCGACGGAGAGTGGCACGACATCACCCCCACATTGCGGGGGTGCCACGCATTTGAAGTGGTGGCCGGTGCTGGGAAACGGAAAACTGGGCAATACGCTATGATTCATGCCATCGCGATGAATACGTTCAATCCCACAGGCTGGTTTTTCAATTTTTGGAACCTCAAGAAACGCATCAAAATCCATCATGCGTATTATCACAAATGGGGACAGAAACTCAGGCTGCGATGGACCCCTGCCAAACGCGAAGATGATTACGAGTACCGTCTTCAGATCCGTTCCAATTTGAATTATGGCGACGGCATACAAATTCTCTATCACATCACACAATTGTGGCATGACGAAACCATGGAAGCCTCCTGGCGAGATTCAGAAAGTTGAACCATGAAAATCGAATTTTCCATACCTCGACACGATCCTATCGAAGATCCTAGAAGCTTGGAAAGCTTGCGGCAAAAAGGAATTCGGCTGGCTCAAGAGTTTTCGGGGCATCACTGGACCGATTACAATTTGCATGATCCCGGAATCACGATCTTGGAACAATTCTGTTATGCCCTCACGGAGTTGATCCATCTTTCCGATGCTCCAGTCGCCGATTATCTGGCCGATGCCCAAGGCACCATTGATACTTTGAAACAAGCATTAAACCTTCCTGAACACATTTTGACCTGCCGTCCCACCACCCAAACTGATCTCCTTGTCGCGTTGCTGGACGCCTTGCCGGAGTTGGTCAATGTGGATGTTCAGACGCAACCCCCTGGATTGTATCGATTGATCATCCACTGTGCCCCCATCGATTCAGATTTGCTGACCGATCCAGATTGGAAATACACCATGCGCGAGCATGTTCGCCGGATCTATTACACTCATCGCAACTTGTGTGAAGATTTGGCTGAGGTGAGGCATGCGGATGAGGTTTCTTTGGATCTTCAAGCCGACATTGAAGTGACTGCGATCCGTCAGATTCCTGAAATTTTAGTGCAAATCTTTTCACGAGCCACCGACCTCTTATCAGGTAGCATTCCCATGCTGGGCTACGAAGAAGCCCTTCAGCAAGAACACGATTTGGAGCAGGTTTTTCGTGGCCCTCACACTCGCAAAGGGGTTTTTCTCACCGACCCTCAGCGTTTCTCAAAAACAGAGGTTTCCGAAGCCGCGATTTACTCGTTGATTCATACGATTCCTGGTATTCGCAACATCCTCTCGTTTTCGGTCTTGCAGGACAATGGCCATCCTTTAGAAGCGGACGACTCGCGTCCCGATCCTGTTTTTTTCCGATTGAACCTTCCGGATGACCCCGAACACTTCACGATCCATTTTTTTTATAAAGGCCGACCCCACACGCTCACTCAAGAAGAAATCAATCGATTTCGATCCAACTTAGAAAAGCTGCGATTCCGGTCGCAATCCAAGCGCAGCACCGATCAGGACCCCAGTGCTCTGTATCAAGTGCCCACGGGAAATTCCGAAGGGTTGGGGCAATACCACTCGATTCAGCATCACTTTCCCAGCGCTTTTGGTCTGGGATCGGAAAGTTTGGCTGACTCGGTGTCTAAAGAGCGTCGGGCTCAAGCGGCACAACTCAAAGCCTATTTGATGATTTTTGAACAAGTGATGGCCAACTATCAGTCGGATTTGAGCCAGGCACACCAGTTGTTTTCGGTTGAGAATGAGAATCGGCGTTCTTATTTCTTTCAGGTTCTCGACAACTCGATTGTTCCGAAAAGTGAAGGTCTTTATGGGAGTGACCCCGCTCCATATTTGGCAAAAACACTTGAAAAGCAAGATCGGTATTACGAACGCAAAGGGCGCGTTTTGGATTACCTACTAGGACTGTATGGAGAAAAATTCGCACAGAACTCGTTGCGGCCCTTTTTTTATTTCGACCCACCCGAAAGCGTGAGGAAACGCTTGGTTGCTAATAAATTACGGTATTTGAAAGCGGTGATTGAGGTGGGCAAACATCGTTTTGCCGGTCGTGACTATACCCAGCCTCTTTGGCCTCGACGACTCAAAGGATTTGAACTGAAGCTCGGCTTACGGCTTGGTATGGATCTGCTCAAGAATCGCTCGCTGGTTCAACCAATGAATAATCTGTTTGTGACGATTCTCACTGATGAGCAATTCTGGAAGCGCTACGGTTCTATATTAAAAGGCAACTTTGCCGGAATAAAACGTCTCAATCATGAGTCCGTGGAATTTCATGAACCCCTCCCTCGCCTCACCTCCCTACAACGGCGATCTCTCAAAATGTTTCCAATAAACCTGGAAAATCTCTCGCGGATCCAATCCGCCCAAGGCCTCGTTTATGCGGCTTCGATTTTTTTTGCAAAAGGCATGGATGGTCGGCGCTATCGATTGGTTCGACTGAAGAATGATTCTAATTTTCATTTGGTGTTCCAAGCCGACTATTCCCAAAAGTGGTGGGTGCTGGGGGTCTTTCCTGAACGGGACTATGCGATTCGTCTTGCCGACTGGTTGCTTCGAGGGTTGCGTTATCTCAACCGAGTGAGTGAAGGGTTTCATGTGGTGGAGCATGTGTTGCTCCGCCCTTTGAGCGAGGTTTCGTCCAAGAAGTTTTCAAACATCTCTGTTGAATTTTACGCGTTTCGCATGAGCGTGGTTTTTCCCAACTGGACCGCTCGATGCCAAGATCTGCAATATCGTAAGTTCACAACACAAGTGTTGCAAGAACACTGTCCCGCCCATATTCGAGCCGACGTGCTTTGGTTGGACCCTGATCTCATGGCGGAGTTCGAAACCTTGTATCAGGCTTGGGATCGAGCCAGGCGGGCCAATGTCATCCCTTCACCTAAAGAGGCCGAAGCTTGTGATCAAACATCCCTACCTTTGATTTTGTTTTTGCAGAAACACCGATCCGAACAGGAGTCAGTAACGTCATTGGATGCAGAGGAGGGGGACGATGATTGAGACGCACACGATTAAGACAGCCCAATTGGAGATCGACTTCAATGACGAACACTTGTCGGACGAGTTTCAACAAGAAGCAGGAAACTTTTTTATCCATCGCCTGATGCCGGTTGTGGAAGAGGTTTTCGACGAGGCGGTTGGCAAACTCGATGTGGTCTTGTTGGAACGATTGGAGGTCGACCTCGGCCAAGTGAAGTCCACCGGATTTCAACAAGAAATGGAAACCCGATTGCGAACCAAACTTTGGGAGGTGCTGATGAAACACCTAAAATCGTTGGAGACCGAAACCCCCACTGCAATTCGGAGGAACGAGCAACTTTCTCAGCTGGAACATGTTCTCTACTATTTGAGTCGAGGGCATTTGTCGTGGAACACTCAGCTCGGTCCTGGTCAGACAATGGAGACTTTGTTCTTGGAGGCATTGATTCCCCCACCAAATGCTTCGTCAACAACGCATTCAACCCCTTTGCTTGAATTTTTGCGAAAAAATCGCTCGCGCCCCAATATGCTTCGGCGAATCGTGACCCAGTTTTCCAAGTCGACTCGTTTGACATTGGTTCGTGCCTTGATTGGCGATCACCATCCGTTTCTTCATGCACTGGTGGAGGACTTGCTCAAAATCGACATTTTTCGAAAACGAACGGGGCTTTCTGTCAATCAACTGGAAACCCAACTGTGGGTAGCTCTGCTATCGGAACTTCTCTATTTGGGTGCAGAATTGGCCCGACCGGTGGCGTTGCTGGAACGTGTGATTCAACAGTTTTGTCTGCTTTCTGAATCTCCCCAGACTCTCGAATTTCTTTTGGCTGACTTGATGCGACCTGAAAGCCTCTCCAAAGCCTCTCCCGGAGTGGCCAGAGTATTTCAACAAATGGAAGTGCCACTTCCTGTTTTGTTTGCCAGTGAGATCGATTCGGAATCCTTCGACTTGCAGCAGCGATTGTCGCAGATGTTCACTGCGGGAGCCGCAGACGAGTTGATTCAAGTGTGGGCCATTTTGCTGAATCAACACCTTCATCTGTTTGAGCATATGTTGCGTTTGCATGGTCGCTCGGAGCCGGTACGTAAGACATGGGTTCTCCACTTTTCTGATCCCATGCTTCGCGATGTTGTGGTTGTGCTCGAACCGGTCGATTACAGTTTCGTCCACCATGTGGTGGATCGGCCACAGGTGTTTCAGGGCATCCCAGCCGATAAACCAGAATCTGTGGACGAGCTGAAAGGGCAACTCTGGGAATTCACCTTGACCTACCTTTTGGTGGAACGTGGGAGCCAATTCAACAAACTGGCTTATCTTCAAAGCTTGTTACGGCAAATGGCGGCCCATCACAATCAGCGATATTCCGATTTGTTGGACTCTCTTTCTGAAACCATTGAACGATTGGATGTCAACCACGTCAGCAATGAAATTTGGTTGGTTTTGCAAGACTTACGCACGGTGGATTCCGTCCAGTCGACTCCTGCCGCAAAATCGTCTTCTGATGAGAATATGGAACAGCAGATCCTCCGCGCCTTAACAAAACAACCGATTCATTCACTCGAACCCATTTGGAAACAAGTGTTGTCACACCATGCTGAATTTCTGAAACGGAGCCTACACCGCTACGGACAGCAACCGCATCTGCGCCAAAAGTGGGCAGACGAAGTGACCGACACCATGTGGAAAGATATCGTCCAATTGCTAGAACCTCAGGCAGCGGAATCCATTGCTGAAATCATTGAACATCCTGAAGTTTTTTCTCCGGCAGAAGAAGCGTCTCATCCAGCCGTTCATGAACCCAAAAATCTGTTGCAGAGGTTCACTCTGACGTATCTGTTGGTGGAACGAGGCAGCGTTTTCAACAAACGATCTTACTTGGAAAGTTTGATCCGTCAGATGGCAGCTCACCATAATTTAAATTATACCAATCTTTTGGTTGCCATGTTGAAATCGTTAAGGCAATCCCCACTACCTCGCGCATTTCGCGATACGCTTCGACAGTTTTTCACCGAGTTGCTGAATTCCACTCAAAGAGTAAATCAGACGAGACGTGCCATTCCAGACTCTCCTCCCTCGAAGCCAAAGCGCTCCTCGGAAAACAAAAAGACTGTATTGGAACTTTATACGGGCGAGGTGCTTTACCAGGCGATCCGGCTTTTCAGCAGCCTGCCCAATGAAGTGATCACTTACAAAATGGAGCAAAATTTTATCCGAAATTTGGAACGGTTGCTCGACTACCCGGCACAACTCCACAAACTGTTTTCCGAGTGGGAATCAGGAACCCTGCCTTGGGAAGGAATCTTGACGAAGTTGCCGTTTGAAGTAACGCGGCAACTCGTTTTAGCTCTGGCCGCTAAGCGAGAAGGCATATCCAAGCTCAGGGAGACCTCCTCTTTCACAATGACCCTCAATCGAATAGTCCGCCGGACCACCCTGCGTGCCCATTTCTTTTCCCAATTGTTGGCTGCGATGATTCGTAACGAGGTGATTGATTTCGAAGCTTTGTTGAAAGACTGCGAACAGTTCGCACGATCCGCTTCCAGCACTTCAGAGGCCAGGATTGTTGCAACACGCGGTGGAAGTTCCACAGAACCAGAAGGAGCTTGGTTTCGCAGTCAAGGAGCTGAGCAAACCGGAAGTGGTGAGGTAGATCTAAAAAGCAGCCCGTTGGAAGATATCTATATCGCCAATGCGGGAATGGTGGTGGCGAGGCCATATTTGCCCCAGTTGTTTCAAATGCTGGGGTTGTTGAACAATCATCGTTTCGCGGAACAAGGACACACGGAACGGGCAATCCATCTGCTTCAATTCATGACAAACGAGGACATGGCCGCCCCTGAATATCAACTCGTATTGAATAAACTGCTTTGTGGCCATGCCTCGGGAAAACCAATCTGCCGAGGCATTCAAGTCACTGACTTCGAACAGGAAACCATTGAAGGCCTTATTCAAGCAATGATCGAAAATTGGAGCGCGATTGGAAATACCTCGGTGGTTGGATTCCGTGAATCGTTTTTCCAACGCAACGGGCGTTTGTTGTTCCAAGACGATCAATGGCTGTTGCAGGTCGAGTCCAAGCCGTTTGACATGCTGCTTGACCGACTTCCTTGGGCTATTGGCCCGGTGAAGTATTCCTGGATGCCGCACCTCATCCAAGTGGAATGGCGGTGATTGCTGAAACCTCTACCCATGAGAAACCATGATCCCTCTGCAAATCAACGCGCTGAGCTTGGACCGAGAAATCGACTGGTTGGCTCTGGTGTTGGAAACTCGGTTGTCCTTGTATTTTCGGAAACCCTGCGACTACGAGAGCATCCAACAGATCGCCCCACCCGATCTGTTGCAGGATTCGTCCGCCTACGCGCAGTTGGTACACGAACACCAACTGAATACGGAAGAACGAGTGATTTTGATCTTGGCGCTTGTCCCTCATATCCGACCTCAAGTTTTGGATTTGTTGTTTGTTAACACTCCCTTCGGTCGCAATTACACCGAATTTGGAGGCTGGATCGGAAAACATCACGGTGGTTTCTTGCCGACCTGCGAAACTGCCGCATTTCTAATCGCAGGCACCGACCTCGTCAAACGATTCGAACTGACTCAAATGTTCGAACGCCATCACCCATTTATGAAAGCGGGGTTGCTACGCTTGGATCGATCCAAACCGGGGGAACCGTTTTATAGCAGTGCGTTGTTGATCCATCCGGATACTCTGAACCGCTTGACCACCGGCCTGTCACAAAAACCGGATTATAGCATGGAGTTTCCTGCCAAGTTGCTCGAAACCCCGTTGACTTGGGACGATTTGGTGTTGGCACCCAAAACACGCATGGAGGTCGAACACATCATTTTGTGGGTTCAAAACACTCAAACAATTTTACACGAATGGGGCTTGGCAAAGCATTTCAAACCGGGATATCGCAGCCTATTTTATGGTCCTCCTGGAACCGGGAAAACATTGACGGCTAGCCTCATTGGTGTCGCCGTGGGAGCCGATGTGTATCGGATCGACCTTTCAGCAATGGTGTCGAAATACATCGGCGAAACGGAAAAAAATCTAGCGAACTTGTTCGACCAAGCGGAAAACAAAAATTGGATTCTGTTTTTTGATGAAGCCGATGCGTTGTTTGGTAAACGGACCACCACCCACAATTCCAATGACCGCCACTCAAATCAGGAAATTTCGTATCTATTGCAACGGATCGAAGATTTTTCGGGAGTCGTCATACTGGCATCGAACCTGAGAGCGAATATCGATGAAGCCTTTTCACGCAGATTTCAATCTTTAGTGTATTTCCCCATACCCGAGGCAAACGAACGCACGGCTCTCTGGAAGAAGATGCTATCGGGCACCACACAACTGACGGGAGACGTGGACCCCTCTGCTTTAGCCGAAGAATACTTGCTCACTGGGGGGGCCATTACCAATGCCATCCGGTATGCCGCCATTCACACATTGCACGAACGTCGTATCGCCATCTCTCATCAAGACTTGGTTCGAGGTGTTGTCAAAGAATTACGCAAGGAAGGTAAAACCATTTAGGAGCCATATTGAGGAGTTACCATGAAATATTCAATGACCGTATTCGATCCAATACGTTTACTTGATCCCACGCGTCTGCTGATTGCTGCCCTGATGGTGTTTTTCAGTTGGGGAAGCGTGGTTCCCGTTAACGGTCAGTCGCCCCCGAACCTTTACCTGCTGACACAAAAAGATTTTGAATTGCTCCAAGCAAAAACCGCATTGCTGCTGCAATTGAACGATTTGCTCGATGCTCCAGGCAGCAAGCCCGCGCTTCGTGCTCAGGTCCGCCCGATTCTCGAACCCTTAACACGGGTTCCTGAGAGCTATCTGGATATGTTGATCGTTCCGTTGCCGAGGAAAGGACAAAATGCCCAATCACTACAACCCCAAAACACCACACCGCCGGACCAAACGAAGAGAGACCTATCGTCTTCTGATCAGGTACTGGAGGCACCAAATACAACCCCATCTGAAAAAAATACCGCTACGTATGGAAAAGAATTGGAACCACCCGAAGATGGAAAAATTCCTTCGTCAGATGAGACCGAATCCCTACCATTGGCACCGACGACCACGATTATTATTCCGTTACCTGCGGATCATACGGTTACGTCTCAATCGTTGGAGAACCTCAAGGAGGCGCTGAATATCATCGATCTCACGACCATTCCAATTGCCCAATTGAAACCCTTGGTCGGCATTGTGTTTTATCAAAAGGATGCTCTGGAAAAAGCCTTGGAGATGGTCGGATTGGCAAACTTGCCCAAAGAAGACTATGCCAAAATCGATGCGGCTTTAGCTAAAGACGATTTGCCACCAGGAACTCATGGAGTGCCCATCCAATGGAATGAAAGCGATTGCGGTTGTGCACAAACGGTTCCTGCAAACAATCGTTTTCAAGAAGATACGATTGGTTTTTATCCGTATTGGTCCGCTGGAAGCCCACAGCCTATCGATTTCCATTTGTTTTCTCGAATTCAATATTACACCCATACGTTGGGCACCGATAATCGGATTCGATCCCCTCTGAACTGGAAGAGTGCCCCACCGTATTCCAACTTTATTGCCAAAGCCCATAAATATCGGGTGCGGCTTGATGCTGTGATTTCCAATGAACAGTGGTCCGCTCGGTCCCTGCAATTTGGTGACGATTTGGTGGAACAGATTGTGAGTTTGGTGAAGGAAGAGGTTCACCCCAATGCGATTGATGTTCTGAAACCGTATGTTTCCTTTGGCCAAAGTCCTGTCCGAACGATGGCCGATGGGGTCACCTTGCATTTGAATTTACGTCGTCTGGATAAAGCAGCTCAACAACGGTTCACGTTTTTTATTGCACAACTGAAGTATGCGTTGAGCGGCTCCAAGCTGGCCACGCCTTCGGATCGTTTTTACCTGAACCTCATGGTGCCTGATTATTATTTCACGGAAAAAAATGAAGGATTCTACACGTTAGAAAACCTGATCAGGATTTCCCCACATATCAACAAATTCATCATCACCATTGATGGTCCAGAGACTTTCCGGGAACCGTCTGAAACCCTCGAGTCCTTAAAGAAAATTCGAACGGTATTGGACCGTCATACGGATGTGCAAGATGCCGACGAAATTCTCCAAAAATTGGTGCCGTTGGTCACGCTCCGGGATCAAAAAAGGACCACGATGGAAGACGCGTTTGATTATTCAGAATGGAACTTTTCGGGGATCAGTTTGTGGCCCTTACCCTTGAAGCCGTTAGTCAATCAAGTGGCAACGGATCGCTTGGACCTGGAGGGCAAAACGCTCCGTGGGTTTCAAAAATGGGCCTATCTGCAAGGGAATGCCATCTGCAATGTGGTGTGTCCCAATCGATGGTTGGTGCGCACGGTGCTGTTTTTTGGAGCCTGGGCCTTGCTGATCTACATGACGCTGATTTGGACCTATGTCCTGTCACGCACCTGGTACCGCCCGACGTTGGTCCTGATTCTGTTTGGAGCTTGGGTGGTGGGATTTCTGCTTGCCCTCGTCTGCGATCCGTTTTGGAAACAACAACAAAATTGGATCCTGTTGCTATTCCTGGGCATCGTCGTGCTGACCATGGCCATCCTTGGCATCAATAAAAAACGGATGGGGAAGTTTCCATGAGGAAATTAGAGGCATTTCGTTCTTATGTTTAGGTATTGTGAATCTAAGGGAGATGGAATGAACAAGTATACCGATAAACCTCAAGACAGTAAAAATCAGGCCACAAATCAGCTTCTGAAAGAAGAACAAAATTCGATTCGATCCTCATTTAAAGGGAGTGACAACCGACCTGAAGTGACCACACTAAAGAAGATGCAGGAAGCTGCAAATTGCAGCCCTCATGCACAGCACTTGATTCAAATGCAAGCCCTGATTGCCAACAGTCCTCGAACGATAGCTCAAATGCAGGTAGTAGAATCTTCAAGGGGCACACCAACGAAACAAGTATCGACCCAGCCAACGATACAAAATAAAAAAAATACAACCGGCCTTCCAGACAAGCTCAAAAGCGGAATCGAAAATCTTTCTGGCTATTCGATGGATGATGTGAAGGTGCATTACAATTCTTCTCAACCAGCACAACTACAAGCCCACGCATTCACCCGGGGAACTAATATCCATGTGGCATCTGGACAAGAAAGGCACCTACCTCACGAAGCGTGGCATGTGGTGCAGCAAAAACAAGGAAGGGTGAAACCCACACTGCAAATGCAAAATGGGTTGAAAATAAATGATGAACGAGGATTGGAGCAGGAAGCTGATAAGATGGGGGAAAAAATAGGTAACGAACTAGAAATTCACCAGATTTCAGATTCTTCGTTTCAATCCTCAATAAATTTAGAGACTGTGCAAAAAGTTAGCATGCCAGATTTTTTATACGATCTTCCGACGTGGGATACATTAACGAGTATTGGTTTTAAAAATTATATAAAAAATACTTTAAAAGTTAAAACTGAGTTTTACAAATGGTTTATAAATCTTAAAAAAGATGAAGCTCTTCAATACGTGGAACAGTATAACGAATATAATAAAAATAAATCCGCTAATACTGGTCGGTCAAAATCAACTGATCCTAATCAAGCTAGAATCAATTTTCACAAATCCAAGAAAAATCCAAGAGCGAAAAAACTTCTTGGAAAAACAACAACAACAGGCACCTCACTTGAAAAACATGGAAGTTCAAAAATAGAAGAAAGTGACCAAATATCTGCAGGAATTTCTTTAATTGAAGAAAAGGATAACTCCAGTACTTCAAACCCTAAAACTAAACATCCTTTCTACCCAACACCCACTCTACATGGTGGTGAAGGCAAAACAGCAATACACAGAGAACATCTTAATCCCAAAGAGCAAGGCATTGGAGGAAAAGACGACTCTAATACTTCATTATATGAGTCAAATATTCCGTTTTATCCTCCGAATCACGAACGTAGAACAAGACGATGGGAACGGGGAGGTCGTACTCTGATTGAGAGAGAAGAAAAGAAAGACGATACAAACGAGAGTTTTGGAAATGGGAATAATTTTCCTTTTAATAACGATGAATTGAAGGAAGAGGTTCACGAATCAAGTCAAAAAATTAGCCCAAAGGATATGGGCTATAAAGAAAAAAAAGAATTTAGTAATTCAGGTCTAGGAATAAATTTGTACAATGCAGGTTTGCCAAAATCTCTCGACAGAGAAGCTCAAGAACTTTCTGACAATTTGCTTAAAATAGCAGAACAAATATTCAATCGTAGTTTACCTAATTACTTCAATCAATTGTATAGTGAATACCTAAATACTGACAATTTAGATCTAAAGCAAAGGAAAGACGAAATTTTAGATACACTGAGAAGCAAAAACCCTCTGGTATCTAAAGAATTAATCGAAAACAGTGTAGAAGGTATTTTCACAAGCCTTTATATTGAAATTGGGTCTAATTCCAGTGCGCCTAAAGGAAAAAACTCGATAGATATGCTTGTAGAACATGGACTTGTGCCTCAACGAACAGTGCCTGACGGGAGTTGTTCAGTTCATGCTATTTTTGGAGAAATGCAGCCCGAAGGACATCCTAAAGCTGGTAGCTACTATGACCCTGAATTTATGGAAAAGCGCTCCAAGCTCTCACAAGCTTTTATTTCAGGTGAAGGGGAAAAAGAGGCTGTAGCACATGCTATGCTGAAAGAATCTTTTAAAGACTATATAGAAATAAGGATAACCGAACTAATGAATGAAAATGGCACAATAACTAATTATCAAAATAAGATTAAGGAAAACAAAACTGATCTTGAAAAGATAAAAACTAATATAAATTTTTTTGAAAAAAAAGAGAAGGAGCCTAAGATTGAAGTAGACGATGAAAAAAGTGAGGATGTAAATAGTAAGTCGTATATAGAAGATCAAAAAGAAAGCCTCGAATATCTTGAGTTCAAATATATTGAAAATCAGCTTTCTTGCAGCTTGTGCCAATTTATCGGAAACCGACCCTCGACCGAAAAACCTGATATTCGAAAAGAAGCGTGTAATAGCGGCGAGGTGAAGCAGCTTTATGCAAACTTGCTAAAAAGCAGATTGTATTGGTTGGGTTCCACTGAACTACATGCTTTGGCTACTTTGTACGATGTTTCATTAAAACTATATGAGAGAGGGTTGGGTGGTTTACAGATTTCAGGACATAACGTAGAAGGTAATAATCCGATTGCTGTTTATTCCAGTGGTTCTCATTACGAACGTTTAGAGCCAATTGAGGAGGATGAAGTATTAAGTATTCAAAGTCGTAAGGAAGACCCGAAAGAATCAAAAATGATAGAGAAGAATCAGCCATCAAACGAAGATTCAGCCTGGATGAAATGGGTGCATTCGATGTACGAAGAAGCCAAAAAGATCTACCATCAACCATTTAAAAATGAAAAAGGAGAGAAAACGAAAACCGGTACTCGACACATTGCACGAAATATTCATGGACTCAGTCACGTGTTAAGAACTGTTGCTTACTCGATTGCCATTGCGCATCAAATTAACCATAACCAGCAAATCGAATCCAAAGAAGCTGTTTTTAGTAATAAAGAAATTCAAGCTTTGGCATTAGCAACACTGTTTCATGATTCTGCCAATTTACAGGAGTTTGATAAAACTGCTGGTGAAAAAAAACAGTCAGATAAATTTCTTAGTAGCGCCACGAAGCAATCTACTTGGTCTAAAATGGGTTCCTTAAATCAAAACGTTGTCAGATTTGCAGCTAATTCTCTTAAAGATAAGGGAGCAGTAAAAAAATCGGAAAACTATAGCAAAGAAGAAAGGGCAGCAAGTGTAATCGCAGGATCTGATTCCTACGATTTTATGCGAGATCGTGGAAGTAAATCTTATAATCCACAATTTAATAAACTGATGAAAATAAACATATTTGATAGAAGTCAAGATGAGAGTTTCAAAAAGCTTGCTCACAAATTAATTTTGGAAACTGACGGTTATCAAAGAGAAGAAGCAAAAAACGAAAAAAGCCATGACGAAAATTACAATCTTTTAAAAAATGAGTTTGAGTTTCGAGGGGTAGAATCTATTTTGGACGGACGATCCAAAATTCATAAAGCATTTGTAAATTTTGGTCAGCAAGCTGAAGGTGTAGACTTTCAACAATTTATGAATATATTTCGGCAGTTTGCTGGCCAATCCACTGATGAACTAGGCATTATAGAGGAAAAGAGTCGACTCCAAACTAACGTAAAAATCGAAAAACCTAAACCACCCACAGCAGAAAAACCAACTTTTATAAGAAGTGACAAAGACGACCCAAAAAAACATTCCAATCAAACTGAACTTGATGCAGATATTGATAGCAAAAATTCTAAAGAACCCTTGTCGGAAAAGCCAACTTTTATAAGAAGAGGCAAGAGAGGTCCTAAAAAATTCCCTCAAGGAAAACCATCTGAGTTTAAAAGCTCTAAATTAAAGGAAGTGAAAGTCGATTTTGATAAAACCGCTTGCATGGTCCACGGGATTAGAGCAGAACATTTAAGTTCTGTGATCAGCAACGGTTACTTGGAGAGCGCTTATCATCGTATTGGTCCTAATAATGATTCAGCATATGGTAGGGATTCTGATAAAAGAGGAGGGGGAGCTTTTGGTGTCTACATAAGGACAGTTGGTAGAAAACATGAAAAGTGGCTATCGAAAGGAATGGGGGTCGGCAGTGATTCTAAAGAAAAAGTGCAATTGGTTTTATCTCCAAATGTTCTTAAAAAAATTGAAACAAGAAATTGGCGTGCAAATTCTAGCGATGGTGGGGGCCGAGCTCCTGGAGTTCGAATTGATCAAACCAAGGAACTGTCGTGGCAAGACATGCTAAAAGAACTTTGGGGTTGTCAAAGTGAACAAGATCGTAACCAGCAATTCAATAGTGTCGTTAACACCGATGATATTTTGCAAAACAACGAACAACTTATCTGGGAAAAAGTTGATTTAAAAGGGAACCTCATCGCTATTATTTGTACTAGTGAAAATACATTTCAAATTGTTTCACAGTTGTCGGCATATAATCCCGATGCTCAGACAATTACCGTCAATGGTGAAAACATTCCTGTAGTTTTAGCTGGTGATCAGACCTTTTTACTTGGAACATTGAGGAATCGCGGATTAATGGATAAAAATAATAAACTTAGAGAAAGTCCAAGCAGAGAAAAAGAAACATAACAACCTTGAACTCGTTAATGGGCTACCCTAAAAACCAATTGGACATCAGCAAAGTTACTTGGAATCAGGGAGCTTTCACTTTGGGAAGTCCAGAAGGTTATAGAATGATTCCGGGTTGGCAGTGTTGCATGGTCGGGATCGATTTGAGGTCGGGGATTCCTTACAAAAGGTGGGTGTGAGCCAGAAACACCTGATTCATCAATTTCAAAAATATCTAGGATTGTCCCTAAAATATTACCTGCGGATCACACGTTTCAATGAAATCTTGCAGCATGCTCAACAGGTCCTCCTTTCCAATTGAACCACCCTCGCCATGAATTGAGGATATTATGACCAGTCTCATTTTATCCGAGAATTCGAACAGTTTTCCGGGATGTCTCCAAGGCAATATTGGAAGCAACAACATCTCCATTTTGACGAGAAGGCAGGGTCCGGTCACCACAACTTACGAATACTCTTTGAAAGCGCATCAACGTTCAACGACCATTCAACTGAACGCGGAGCGATCACATCGTCCTAAAAACTTCACTTGGGACGAGCTAACTGCGCTTTTGAAATCGTTAGGATACGTTGAATCTAAAAAGGGAAAAACGGGGAGATCGAGACGAAGGTTTGTTCATGCATCGGCGGCCACGATCTCTCTACATCAACCCCATCCCAACAAAGAATTGAAGCAATATGTGATTGACCAAGTTTTAACGCTGCTGGATCAAGAAGGAATGTTATGAAAGATTTGATGACCTACAAAGGTTACTATGGTTCCGTCCATTATAATGATGAAGACCGTGTGTTTTTTGGAAAACTTGAATTCATTCGAAGCCTCGTGAATTTCGAAGGCACCAATGTAGAAAGTCTAAAAAACGCTTTCGAGGAAGCTGTAGAAGACTATTTGGAATTGTGCAAAGTTGAAAACAAAGAGCCGGAGCAGCCGTTTAAAGGCAGTTTCAACGTGCGGACAGGAAGCGATCTCCATCGACGAGCAGCACTCTATGCCAAAACTCAAGGAATCAATTTAAATAAGGTTGTCACGGAAGCATTAGAAAAGTATTTGTCAAACACACAATTTCCTTAATAGACCTCAATACCCAACCCTCGAATGTGTCATTTCTTCCAATCAACAAATCGCTTGCATAAAAGGCAGGTTAACGAGCATCGCCCTCCGAGCCTCCTATTGTCAGTACCTCACCGGTTGCTGGATTTGTTATCGATTTTGCGGATGAATCCAATCGAAGTCCTTTGGTTTTGTTGACGATAGATTTCCACTCGTCGAGTGATAGCGGCGGGTTGGTAGGGGAACCATCATCCGCAACTCGTTTTATATGAATTTCATAGGCCATGGTTAACCGTTGGTCTTTCCGTTAAATAACCGTGATACTTGGAATCCTTGATTCCCCAAACAATAAATCAAATAGCTTTCAATTTCGGCTTCAGGGGTTTCCTGTTGAAGAGCCGTGGTGTATTTTTGCAATTGCTTTCGATCTTCGGGCAGAGCTTTGAATGTGTCTACGCTCAAGCCCGCCTTGGACAACCGGTGATTGGACCAGTATTTGAACTCCGCCAATATTCGTTTCCCGGCAAAACGGGTCCCTGGTTTTCCGACCATCTCCCAATCACTCCTCCCACCTGGATAGGATCTTTCCAGGTGCCACAAAAAGTAGCTCGACAGGTAGCGGCGGCAGAGATCGTAAAACGTGGTTCGATAAAAATTCTCATTGAGGTTTTGAAATACCGCCTCTGGAAGTTGACCGATATACAGCCTCCAATAATCTGCAAACAACTGAGGAAAGTCATAAGAATCCAGAAAGCCGCGCATCGTTTCGGCGTAATCCGGGAGGACTTGGACTTCATGGAGTTCGTTGAAGTACTCAGTGAAGATCGTACGCATGTTCAGATTAGGCAGTCGCATAGAAAACTCGTCAGCTCGGGTCAACATGCCAAGGTAGAAGAACGACATGGGGAAGAATTCGGGATCAAAAAAGCGGTGCGTGTCGAACTTTTCCAGAAGTTGGGTTTCGTCAAAAGGCACACCGTCTTGCCACAACACCTGATCGACAAAACGCTCGGTGATCTGAGGATTGGAACCCGTGAGGCGTTTGATCCATTTGAGGTCGGTTTTGAGGTTTCTATCCGTGAGAAACTTGGGAATTTCATAGTGGCGACAAAGATGATCTAAGAAATAAAATAAGATCGTTGAGTTATAGAGGCGAGATCCTTGAGGAGAGGTAAACTGATAGCCGTTGTAATGATTTCGAAGCAATTCCTCGATTTGTGGGCGAGTTTCAGCATCGAGAGAATGATCTAGGTAGATGGCTTCCAACAAGTCGTCGACTTCTTGTTGAGTGAAACCCATCATGGCTTCAAACGAAGCATCCAATGTAAGGAATTGGGCAATATTGTAACCCGATGCCAACTCATCAATCGCAATAGGCAAGACTCCGGTAATGAAACACTGCGCAACCGCCTGAGATTTGACTGCCCGTTTGAGGGTTTTAAAAAATCCCTTAAAAAACCCATTCTCACGATTTAAATCATCGTACAATTGTTGATTTTGGGCTGTGATGAGTTGATTCGTGAAATTGTCATATTCGTCAATAATCACATAGAGTGGAGCCAAGTCATACTCCCGGATCCGTTGCGACAACGTTGATAAATTGACGGAAACGGATTTGGTTTCATCGAAGGCGATGGGTGAGTCAATCATCGCTTCGTAACGATGCACACAGGTCAATAATGATGCATTGAGGATCGTATCGAAATCGGCCCGGAGCTGGTGAAGATCTTCACATAGCGGAACCTCGGAAAAATCGAGCGACCACACCACGTATTGATTTCGGTTCGGAGTGGGATCCTTTCCAATGGCAGTGTTACCAAACAAGCTTTCGAATTCGCTCGCGTGCTGCTGGTCGTAGTAATATTCCAGGGTGGTACACCACAACGATTTCCCAAACCGGCGGGGTCTTAAAAACACGGGGCTGTGGAAATCTTCCAGCATCCGAATGTACTCGGTTTTATCTACGTAATAGCCGTATTCCAGAACCAATTGTTTGTAATTGGCCACGCCATAGGGAATGCGTTTTTTCATTAGAAATCCTATTTAGTTTGAATCAATAAGGTCCGCGAATATGTGGTTTCACCTTCTCGTGGTAAAAGGTGTTCAACTTTTGATGCAGCGTGTCATCCAAAGGAGCTAAGTCGGAAACAGCGGCGTTGCTTTGAGCTTGTTGGATTTTAGAGGCTCCTGGTATGACAACCGAGACCGCATCAAAATCTAAAATCCAACGGAGTGCCATTTGGACCATGCTGAGAGGGGAAGGGACCCAAGCATCAAGTTCTGAGGCCAATTCCACGCCAAGATCATAGGGCAGACCGGCAAAGGTTTCTCCGACATTGAACACTTGACCATCTTTGTTGTAATTCCGGTGGTCATCTTCAGAAAATGTGGTTTGTTTGGTGAATTTGCCGGTCAACAATCCGCTGGCTAACGGCACTCGTACGATGATCCCTACCTTTTTTTCTTTTGCTTTGTGGAATAAGGCTTCCGTGGGTTTCTGCCTGAAAATATTGAAGATGATTTGTAAGGAATACAAATCCTCCACCTGATCGATACACATCAACCCTTCGCTCATCGATTCTACGCTCGCTCCGAAACGTTGAATTTTCCCTTCTTGTTTCAACTTTCGTAACCACTCAAAAATCTCGCCCGTTTCCATGACTTGGGTGGGGATGCAATGCAATTGAACCAAATCCAGCGTCTCGACTTGTAGCCGTTTTAGCGAAGCTTCAATGCAGCTCCGGACGCTGGCTTCCGTGTATCCATCAGGAAACAGGTTTCCGGATCGGCCCACTTTTGTGGCGACGAAGATGGAATCGGTTTGTTTTTTCAAGAATTCACCGATGATTTCTTCGCTGCGTCCGTTTCCATAGACATCGGCCGTGTCAAAAAAAGTCACGCCATGATCCACGGAAGTTTGTAAAATCGCATGGGCGGTTTCGATCTCCACGTTGCCCCAGTCTGCACCGAGCTGCCAGCATCCCAATCCAACATCAGAAATCTGGATATTATCTCGACCAAATGTTCTGTATTTCATGTCATCTCCAATTCTAAAATCTGTTCTAGATTAATCTAAATTAACTTGTTGAAAGACCTCCGAAAGAATCAGCGCAATGGGATTGAATGCATGCGCCTAATCGGGATCTTAGCTTAAAACCGATTCCCTCAGAAGCTCTTTGATGTCGACCCCATAATTTTGCCCACGGTCAGAGAAGCAATTGGTAAACCCTACAACAATCGTTCTTTGAAGTAATGTTCTTTGAAGTAATTGGTGGCAACACTCGAATTTGATTTAGTGTATTTTATTTGAATAACTGATAAGCTTGGCCTTGCTGAAGGAGATAGAGACGGGTACATTAAGGAATGTGAATTGTTCTCGTCCCCCCAAGTGGTCTCAAACTCAGCACAAGGAACCTATCATGCTCGTGACATCCGACGTTGCCAAACCTTCCGTATCCACCCAAAAAGGAAAACGCCGGTCTTCAGACCAAAAAACGTCGGTGTTTTATCCGGAATCCGATGGAAAACCGATGGCTGAAACTGGCATTCATAGCAACCTCTTAATGGAACTGAGAGTCGTGTTGCAATATGCCTTTCCAGAGGCTCATGTGTCGGGAAACATCTGCTTGTATTACGAAGAAGGCAATCCCAAAAAGATGATTTCTCCCGATGTCTTGTTATGCCGGTCTCAACCGGCGCACCTGAAGCGAATCTATCTCGCCTGGGAGCCAAACGCACAGCTCGACTTGGTGATTGAATTGAGTTCGAATTCCACAAAAAAAGTGGATTACGGCAAGAAAAAACAGTTGTATGCCAACATCCTCCGAGTTCCCTATTACGTGATTTTTGATCCGGAAAAACGGGTGCTCAATGCCTTTGTGTTACGAGAAGGAGAATATCACAACCTGCCCGTCGAAGATGGCCAGTGTACACTAGAAGATTTGCAGATTAGCCTTGTCATCGACAAATTGCGTTTGTTGAGAGTGCTAGATCGTTACGGTAATCCTGTTTTCACTTCCGAAGAACGCGCAGAACGAGCGGAAGCACACGCAAACCAGGCCGAAGCACACGCAGAACGGGCCAAAGCACACGCAAACCAGGCCGAAGCACGCGCAAACCAGGCTGAAGCACACGCAAACCAGGCGGAAGCACGCGCAAACCAGGCTGAAGCACACGCAAACCAGGCCGAAGCACACGTAGAACAAGTGAAATCAGATGCGGAACGCGCAGAAAAACGTGCAGAAAATGCTGAGGAACGCGCAGAGTGGGCGGAAGCAAAGGTGGCCGAAAAAGAACAAGAAGTCCAAAGTCTTCAAGAAGAGTTGGAAGCCCTGCGCCGTCAACTTAAGGACTGATGAAATAGCCAGTGACACCCAAGTCTTGAGTCTCAATACGGCCGTTGCGGAGTCTTCCTACGGCGCAGTTCGCTCCATTGCAGACCGAAGCGTTTGAGGTACTTGCGGAGGCGATCTGAATCGTTGGTGTTTTTTTGCTGTTTTCGAGAAACGGAAAATAACTGACGCCCGGCTTCCGCAAGAGTGTTCGACTGGAGACACACCTCTAGCACGGCCTTGAGTTGAATCTGATCAAATAGATCCAACTGTTCTAAATCTTCCGACGACAACCACCGATCCAGATCAATCGATTTCGACCCTGTATTTTGCGTAGGATTCCAAGAAAGGCGCAGTCGTTCGATTTCCTCTTCGACGAGTTCGGTGGTGATTCGTCCTCCTCGGGCCAGGGTTCCCAAACGGACGACGGCTGCGTTCAGATCACGAAAATTGGCTTTCCACAAGGCGGCTCCTGAAACAGCAAAACGTAGGAAACGTTCCTTAGCTTCTTTGTTGAAGGTGGCATGTTTTCCGGTTTGTTGGGAAAGCTGTTCGAGTTCGTAGTCGAGATTCGGGGCGATGTCTTCAGGACGCTCCCGAAGTCCAGGCAAATAAAATGTCCAAAGGTTGATCCGAGCGAGCAGGTCTTCTCGAAAGCGACCGGTTTGCACGTCTTTTGACAAGTTTCGGTTCGTTCCGGCAATCAATTGAAAATCGCTCGATGTTTCCTGGTCCGACCCCATAGGAAGGAAGGTTTTTTCCTCGATAGCCCGAAGCAGCATGGCTTGTTCGTCCACCCCCAACTCTCCGATTTCGTCTAGAAATAAAATTCCGTTATGAGCCGCGCGAAGCAAACCTGCCCGGTCCTGTAAGGCTCCGGTGAACGCTCCTTTTTTGTGCCCAAAGAGGGCAGACATCGACGCATCGCCTCGCAACGTTGCACAGTTCACTTCAACGAAATTTCCAGTGATCTGACGCCGTACTTTTTTGAGTTCAAAAATCCGCTTTGCTAATTTTGACTTTCCTGCACCAGTAGGACCAATCAATAGGATGGGGGCTTTGGACTCCATCGCGACCGATTCGATCCGCTCAATCAATGCATTGAACTCAGGGTTTAAAGTCTCGATACCAGATTTGAGAAAAGAAAGACTTTCTTGCTGTTCGGCCTGAAACCGTGAGGCGATACGGTCGTACTTGGATAGATCCAAATCGATCACGCGATACTTGCCTTTGATTCGATCTTCGTCCTGAGTGCGTAAGGGCGGAGACACCTGAATCAGTTTCGCCGGGAAGTGATGCGATTCCGTAAGGAGGAACATGCACGTTTGAGCCACGTGGGTGCCTGTCGTGATATGAATCAGATAGTTGGTGGTTTCTGGCTCAAATGGGTAGCTTCTCGCAAAGTCGTGGAGACTTCCATAAACTTCTTCAAAGTCCCAAGGATCTTCCATCACCACCTCATGCAGCCGCACCTGTGTTTGAGGAGAGATTTCCTGAATGTCTTCAACAACCTGGTTTCCTAGCTCTATAAACTTTTTTTGCACCAAGAGTTCCAGCCGATGAATGGGCAAATCCTCATGCATGCACAGTGCTACCGTAGGACGCCATTTGTTCCATCGGGTCTTTCGCTTTCCCCAGTCGAGCACCGACCCTAGAAGGCCAATTGCAATATTTGGTTTATCGTTCATATCGGTCTTAGAAAGTAAGGGATTGATAGTGCTTCAAAATTCAAAGGGTTAGAATTTAATCTAATCTAGTAGAATCAGTTCTACTATTCTCAAGAAATATTTCAACTTATGATTGCATCGGCAAGTCGATGACTTTTATTTTAGATTTATTTTTATTTTTAATATCAGTCGTTTATTTTAGAGTTTGCCTATTTTGCTAAGAAATGATGCTTGCATGGCACAAATCTAGTAGTAAAAAAGAGAATACATGTTTTGAACACGATGTATGAGACTTGTAACTTAATAGTTAGCCAGCATCGTCAGAAACATTGACTTTCACAACTTAAGGAAACGCCAATGCGTACCCGACCACTGCACAACTTAATAAATTCACTCATTGAAGGATCACTGGGCCTCGAGCGCAATTGCGATCAATTCGGCTCTGAGAACCTGGGTACGTGGAATACAACAATTGCTGTAAATCCCTTTGTGCAACTGAGGTATTCCGAACAAATCATCCATCGAGGGATCCCGCTGTCATAAGACGTGAAAGGTGGTGACCCTCGGAGCGAGGGGAACCGCGAAGCGATAAAAGTTGGTCCCACCCTCCGAGTGTTATCTCCCCAAATTGTACAACAGCAATCCCTTGAAACCCTCTTTATCGGGAGAGAGTCACGTTGTCATCGGCCTTGCACCTTCTGGCCCCTGGTCCCGGCTCTCTCCCTTTTTATCTAGGTTCATGTTTGAGGCACTCATGGGACTTTTTAATAGTTTTCAACTCAAGCAACGCATCAATCAAAAAACAAAAAATTTGGCCGGAGGGGAAGCTTACCTCCAAGACGAGAAATTAGAGTTGGTTTCGATCTTGTTGAACTCCTTTGTTCAAAATCAATTTTATCGGTCTGCTGAGGACACAATGCAGCGTGTTGGCGAATTGATTCAAGCCATGCCCGATAAAAAGTTTGCAGCGAAGTGTGCCGTCTATGCCCGGAATCACTTTGGGATGCGGTCAATTTCTCATGTGACGGCTGGCACATTGTCGCCTGTCATTCGAGGGCAAACATGGGCTGCTCCGTTTTACGAACAGGTGGTTCGCCGCGTGGACGATATGGCTGAAATCTTAGGATTTTATTTATCGCAATACGGGACTGTGAAGGTGAAAAATGGCAAGCGTTACCTTCAGCCAATCCCCAACGCGATGAAAAAAGGATTTCGGAAAGCGTTCGACAAATTCGACAACTACCAGTTGGCGAAATATAGGATGGAAGGGAAAGCAATCTCTCTCATCGACATTGTGAATTTGGTCCATCCTGTTCCGACAGATCACAATCGGGACGCCTTGGCAAAATTGGTTGCAGGGAAACTCTCGTTAAACGGCAAAACTCGTCAAGACCGGATGACTCGAATTGGTCAGACAGCCCAGTCGGCAGAGGAAAAGGCCTCGATGAAAGCAGAGGCTTATGCGGATTTGTTGGGAAGTGGGAAATATCCCTACTTTGACTTACTTCGCAATCTCCGAAACATCTTGAGGGATGCTCCGCAGCAAGCGGGGAAGGTCTGCGATTTATTAACCCAGGAAAAAGTGATCCGAAGGTCATTGGTGCTGCCATTGCAGTTCCAAACTGCGTTCTATGAAGTGGAATCGTTGAGTGGCCCTGAAGCGAGGGGGATCATCCGGGCATTGTCGGATGCTCTCGATGTGGCATTAGGCAATGTGCCGCATTTTGAGGGGGCTACCTTAGTGGTGACGGACACATCGTCTTCGATGGTGAGACGCTACGGAGGGCGTCCCTATGATCCCAGGGTGCCGATCAACACCGCATCCTTGTTTTCGGCCATCATGGCAAAGGCCCACGATGCCGACGTGATGCTCTTTGCCACCGAGGCACAATATTTTTCGGTGAATACACGGGATTCCACAATGACGGTGGCAGATCAAATACGCTCCAAAATTGGAGTGGTTGGGCATGCCACTAATTTTCACACGATTTTTGAGAAAGCTGATCGGGCTTACGACCGAATATTCATCTTTAGCGACATGCAAGGATGGAAAGGACGGAGTGTCCCGGATCAGGCTTTTTCAAAATACTGCCAACGGACAGGAGCCAATCCGTTTGTTTACAGTATCGATTTAACTGGATACGGGACCTTACAATTTCCTCAAACTAAGGTGTTTTGCTTGGCCGGATTGAGTGGGGAAATTTTCAAAGTCATGGAAAAACTTGAGGTGGATCGATCCGCCTTGATCCATGAGATTGAAAAGAGTGTTCAGCTATAAAAGAAGGCTCGCTTGCGGGCCTTCATTACCGGTTTAACTGGCAGTAAGGAGGTGGGGTACTTCGTCTCTCATTCGAGAGAGGTTTCTGGTTCGACTCCGGTTCGCCGCCCCAAATCAACGTATGGCGGCGAAAGCTCACTTGGTAGAGCAACAACCCGCTCCAATTTCCTCCAGTTAATTTAAGTCCTTTCGCTCCGATCAAACCTTGGAACGACTGACGGAGCGAAATGTGACAAAAACAAAGGGTGACCGAACATAGGGCTACCGATAGGAAATGGGTTCAATCGAACTACTCTTTTGTAACATGGCGATCCGGCGTTCCAATCGTTCTTGGCTGGCAGCGAGTCGTTGTAGATTCAGACGTTTCTGTTGGTACGCCCTGAGAACGGCATACATGGCTTCGTAGTATTGATCCCCATCATAAGAAATCAGCATCAAGTCGACTCCTGCATTCAAAGCTTGAATAGCATATTCGCCAATCCCACCGGGACTAGAGTAGCTAGGGGTCATATTCAAATCGTCGGTGATGAGGATCCCTTCGTATTGCCACGATTGACGAAGCACTTCCTGGACAATTTTTGAGGAAGTGGGCACCAAATGTTTCGAATCCCACGCCTTCAATTGAACATGGCCTAGCATGATGAAGGCATCTGAGGACTGAGCAACCTGTTGGAAAGGAACCCACTCTCGATTTTCGAGTTGTTCACGAGATGCGGGAAGTATCCCGGTGAAATGATGTGTATCTTCCTCGACCGCTCCCAATCCAGGAAAATGCTTGAGCGTTGCAAACACCCCATACCCTTGCAACGTTTGGCTATAGGTTTGTGCCACTTGCGCGACCTGGTGAGGGTCGCGTGAAATCGCTCTCCAAAAGATTTGGCTGTGCCCAAAACCATCGATGTCCTCCGGTTGCAGATCCACGACAGGACCAAAATTTAAATTTATGCCAAGGCCCGCCAGTTCTCGGCCATGAATGGTCGCATATTGCGTCACTCGTGTATCCAACTCCTCGGGTGACGGTTTGCCTTTCAATACAGATGACAGCGGCGGCAGCGCTGTGAGCAGAGGCGACATCCTGGACACAATCCCCCCTTCTTGATCAGTCGCCACGAACAGCGGCCTTTGCTGCAAGGTTTGCTGCAAGGTTTGCAACCGTTGGATTTCCTTGCGTAGGGACGCGTGCGTTTTGTGTTGAACATTACGCCTTGTGACAAAAATCCCCCCAATGCCGCCTCGTTTGATCAAGGGGTGCAATTCTTTTTCGTCGGAATAACCCACCACAAAATGTTTTCCCAAGTATCGCAATTGGTCCTCAGGAGCATTCAATACGACGGCCTTTTTAAAATAAAACTGGAGTGAATTTCCGGTCGCAATGAACAGCACCAACAATGAGCAGCCGATCATCCCCCATCGTTCGAGGCTTCGCTGTCGGTAGCGTCCACGGGTCCCGATTTGAAACAAGGCCCACATCAGCAAAGCCAGCCCTCCTCCACAAACCCACTGCATTTCCCACTCTCTGACTTTAAATAAGAGGGGGTGTTTGATGTGTATGGCAAAGAAACTCAGGATTCCTAAACCTGCCCATTGGGCAAAAACAAAGACGAAGGTTCGAGGTACTTTCATCGGTAATCTCTATAGAAGGTGATGTTTGGAAAATGCATTTTTAGAATGAAGACACTCTCGAAACTACCAAGGCTCTATGAAATTACTTTGAAATGAATGTGAAAACGGAAGGGTCGGAAGGGAGATAAATTGAAGGAGGTTTTATGAAACATTTAGATTTGCCACTCATGTTATTACGCGACCATGAACAGTTTTTTAAAGAAATGTTTCAAAAGACAGAATTGAAAGAAATTAAAATTTGAACGTTCAATTGGCGTAGGTATCCACGATGGTGTTTTTAAAAGATGTGTTCCAAAAAAGTTTTTTTTTAAGCGGCGCGTTTTTAAAAGGTGTGTTGTTAATATTTGTTTTGCTCAGTGGGGTTCGGTTTGTGAGTCAAGGAGATCATTGGATGACAGAGCTTCCCACTCATTTTCCAATGCAATATGGGGTCGCTTCTCTCATACTCTTTATCTTATTGCTGTGGAGAAAACAGTGGTTTGCCGGGGCTATTGCTGCAATTCTGGCAATCTTCAATTGGCACGTGATCTTGGATGATAAGCCAACTCCGGTAAAGGATATCGCTTCACAACCGTTTCGGGTGTATGCGGCAAATGTCTGGCATATCAATGTTTTTGAAAAGACGTTGCTCGAAGAATTCCGTGATTTAGACACGGAAATCGCATTTATTACCGAAATGACACCTGATATTCTCCATAGCGTTCGACCGGAAATCCTCAAATATCCCTATCGAGTGGAGCGACCCAAGAAGGGGGGAAAAGGATTTCTCTTTTTGAGTAAATTTCCTGTTCAAGACTTTCAGGTGATTGACATAAGAAGTCATGGCAATCGGCCATTGCTGGTAGCAAATCTTTTGATTGATCAACAGGTTGTGACTTTTTATGGGGTCCATCCCCTCAATCCAGCATGGACTACACAATTTCCTGAAAGGAATAATCAGTTGTTGTGGCTAGCACAACAAGTTGCAGACAACCCCAAACCTGTTATCGTAGCGGGCGATTTTAATTTGACGCCTTATTCTCCAATTTTTGAAAAGCTTATTTCCATCAGTAACTTAAGAGATTCTGCCAATGGATTCGGTTGGCAGCCGTCTTGGCCCACCATGTTTCCCATCTTTTGGTTGCCGATTGATCACATTCTGGTCAGCCCTGAAATTCGTGTCCATTCGCGGCAAATTGGGAATTTTATTGGTTCTGATCACTATCCGGTGATTGCTGATATCTCGCTGAGGGAGCGTTCAAAAGAAGTGGCTTTTTTTCATTTAGAAACGGGTAATACGTATGATTGAAATGAAAAGAGTGTCGATGTCTTACGGCACGGAGGAAGGACGTCTGACCGTACTTTCCGAAGTGGACATTTCCATAGCAAACGGAGAAACGGTAGCGGTTGTCGGTCCTTCCGGGTCGGGCAAAACGACCTTGTTATTGTTGCTTGCTGGTTTGGAACAATGTGAAAGCGGCACGATTCACATTGATGGAGTGTCCTTGGCAGAAATGGATGCCGACCAACTCGCAGACACTCGTCGTGATCGACTGGGCATCGTTTTCCAGTCCTTTCATCTCATTCCCAGTCTCACGGCATTGGGGAATGTTGCTTTACCTTTGGAGATTGCGGGAATTCCAGATGCCCAGTCTAAAGCCCGTGCCATGTTAGAAAAAGTGGGTTTGGTAAAGCGAGAGAAGCATTATCCCACGCAACTATCTGGTGGCGAGCAGCAACGGGTCGCCCTGGCGAGAGCGTTGGTTCATTCTCCCAAATTGGTGTTGGCTGATGAGCCAACAGGCAATCTCGATCTCCATACAGGGGAACGGATCAACGAATTGCTATTTAGTCTAAACCGAGAAATAGGCTCCACCCTGTTGCTGGTGACTCACGATGAGTCCATTGCACAGCGTTGTCAACGAGTGTTGCGTTTGCAAGAAGGGAAATTGATATGAGATTTGAATCTAGCCGGTTCCTGTTGAGTTTGGCTTGGAAAGATCTTCGAGCGAGTGGTTGGTCACTGTGGGTGTTCTGTGCGTGTTTGGCATTAGGCGTCACACTGGTGGCCGTATCGGGTGGACTGTACCAATTGGTCCACACCAGCTTGCTTGACGATAAGCGTGCTTTGATGGGAGGGGATCTCCAAGTCGAATCCAATCAACCATTGCCTCAACCCGTATTGGATTGGATGCAGGAACGGGGGGAAGTTTCCCGTGTGATTGAAGTTGATACCATGCTTGGAGTCAAAACCGGTGGGTTTTTGAGAGTAGAACTACAAAGCGTGGATAATCATTATCCTCTTTATGGAAAACTGGTGCTGGAACCTGCAAAAGATTTGCAATCTCTAACTGCCTTCACCGATGGACAGTGGGGAATCGCAATCGATCCGTTTTTAGCCGAAAAACTCAACATTGGAATCGGAGATACCGTGTCAATCGGCTCGCTGGAGATGATAGTCCGGGCGTTGGTATTGACCCAACCCAATCGCAGGCTGAGTGCCAATTGGCGAGGTACTCCTGTCTTACTGGCGGATGCAGCACTGCAAGCTTCGGGACTGATACAAACCGGGAGTCTCATCGAATACGGTTACTTCGTTCGTACCGATGTTGCCCCGGAAACGTGGCGCGACCAATTTTATGACGCGTTTCCCGACAAAGCTTGGGAGGTTCAAACTTTTCAAAACCGGAGCCAGCGGATTTCGGAAAGACTCGGGCAGATTGCATCGGCTTTGATCATCATTGGTTTCAGCAGCTTATTTATTGGAGGATTGGGAGTATTCAACAGTATTCAAGCCTACCTACAGGGAAAGCGGAAAACGATTGCAACGTTACGTGCGTTGGGATTGCGAAATCGAAGGTTGGCCATCGTCTATCTATTGCAAGTGGGGTTGCTCGGCGGAGGAGCTAGCCTGTTGGGAGCCTTAATAGGGGGAGGCCTCGCCCTCGTGGGAGCCTCATTGGTTGCTTCGGAAGTTCCTTTGGTCATCACCATCGGTGACCTTGTTGTGCCGCTGTTGGTCGCCGTGTTGTTCGGATTGTTAACCGCTTACACGTTTTCACTTCCTGCGATCAGTCGCGCCTTGTCGGTTCAACCCGCCACCTTGTTCCGTGGAAACGATAAGGGGGGAACGGCCACCCCTCATCGCTGGTGGTGGGCCACGGGAGCTTGTGGATTGGTGCTCATTCTTCTGGTTTTTCAAGCCGTACCGGATCCGCTATTTGGTTTGGGGTTTGTCGCCGTGGTTGGCCTCCTGCTCGTTTTGCTAGAAATCATTGTTCGATGGATCAAGCGGGTAGCGTTTACTCTGAATGATCATCCCGCTTTCTCTCGACGATTTGCGTTGCGATTGGCTGTCGCCAATCTCCATCGCCCCGGTTCCCCGCTGCGTACGTCATTGCTCTCTTTGGGAACGGCACTCACTCTGTTGGTCGCCTGCACGCTGATTGTTTCTTCATTGGTTCGAGCTATCAACGACACGATCCCAGAAGAAGCTCCGGCTCTGGTGCTCTATGATATCAACGACTACCAACTTGACGATGTTTTGAAGGCCTTCGAACAATCTAGTGATACGACCCGGATCGATATAGCCCCGTTAGTCGACTCCAGGATTGCCGCGATCAATGGAAAACCTTTGGATGCTCAGCCCGGATGGAGCCACGAGCATCTACAAGAGGTGAGACGAGAGGTGTACCAGTTGAGTGATTCAACCACCAACATTGACAATGTGACCATTGTGTCTGGGGAATGGTGGCAAGAGTCTGAAATCGATGTTCCGAAAATGGCACTAGAGGATCGAGAAGCCAATCAATTGGGTTTGAAGGTCGGAGACATCGTAACATTTTTGATTGAAGGCCAGGTCCTCGAAGTTGAGGTAGCCGCTATCTTTAGCCAAAAAGGATTTCAGACACGTTTCTGGTTTGAAGGCATTCTTTCGCAAGGCGCATTGAATGAATTCTTACTCCGGTATGTCGGCGCGGCTTATATGAGTGAAACAGAGGCCTCTGCTGCACAAAACCGGATCGCAACCGTGGCTCCCAATGTGGTCACCGTCCGAACGGCATCATTGTTAGCCACAGCCCGGGAAATATTGGGTAAAGCCAGTATAGGATTGGCGGTGGTGGCCAGCGTGAGTTTTGCTGCGAGTGTGTTGGTGCTGATCAGTGTCATGGCGGCAGGACGAACACGCCAACTCTATGATGCGACCGTTCTTCATTGCCTTGGCACTAAATTGTCGGTCATCAAACACAGTTTGTATCTGGAATATCTGTTGTTTGCCCTAATTACGTCGACGTTTGCCATCTTGCTAGGATCAGCAATTGCTTTGCCTCTGTTGCATTTACGGATGAAGCTACCTTCAGAGGATCTCCTGTGGCTTGGCGGAGTCACCGCGCTTTCCGTGAGTGTGATTTCGCTTCGTGCCGGGGCACAATACCTGTTCAGCCGTTTAAAGATTCAACCGGCAATTTTGTTACGCGACACATAGCTATAATTCGAAGCACGTCCGATTGAGGTGATGACCACATTGCCTTTTTTGTGCCCTTTGTCGACATACCGGTGAGCTTCAACAATCTGTTCAAACGGATAGCTTCGGTCAATAACCACTCTGACTTTCCCTGCCTCGACCAGTTTTCGTAGAAAGATGAGGTCCCCCGCCGTTTCGGATGGACTTTCTCCCAGGATGAGTCGCTTATTGCTGGTAATGGAAGTCCAAAGCATCGAAACATGGGGAAACGGGGTGGTGACATTGAGATAGGTTCCACCCTTCTTGAGCGATTTCATACACGAGGCAAACGAACTCTTGTCCACGGCTTCAAAAATCACATCATAAATCTCACCTTCGTTTGAAAAATCTTCCTGTGTGTAGTCAATGACTCGGTCAGCTCCCAGGGATCGAACCATTTGCAAATTCGTCGTGCTGCACACTCCGGTCACTTCTGCCCCAAAATACTTGGCAAGTTGCACGGCATAAGTACCAACACTCCCTGAGGCCCCGTACACTAGAACTTTTTGTCCACGCTGAACGTTCGCTTTTTTGAGATAATGCAATGCCGTTCGTGCTCCCACTGGAATGGCTGCTGCTTCCTCGTAAGTGATATTGGGCGGTTTAATCGAAATTGGTCCATCTTCCGGCAGGCATTTGTACTCAGCATAAGCTCCAAAATCCTTAAGCGTTGCTGCAAAAACAGCATCCCCTTCCTGAAACCGTGTGACATCTTTTCCGACGGACTCCACTTCTCCGGCTAATTCCACTCCCAATATGGTTCTTTTGGGCTTTCTAAGCCCCAACATGAGTCGGGCCGGAAGCCAGAAACTGGGGGGGACGGTAAAGCTCCTCACCCTAAAATCAGCAACTGTCACCGTGGTTGCATGAATTTTGATTAGGATTTCATGATCCTTGGGAATCGGTTTTTCGACTTCTTGTTGCTCAAGAACTTCAGGCGGACCGTATTGGGAATATACAATAGCTTTCATAAGTTTCCTCCATATGTGAGTGAGAATCGTTCATCAATTTTTGCGCTATCTTAAGAAGCATCAAACGCTTAAATTATATATTTCGGTGAATCAAAAAATTGAGACTAGAAAATCGTTTGGCATTTTGATGCGCTTATTAATAAGCAACATCCGTGTTCATCTAATGAAGATCAATTGGCCGCGTTCTCATCTTGTAGAGATATGACGACTTTGCCTGTGTGTTTGCCCTCTCCAAAATACCGTATGGCTTCTGGCACTTCGCTCAACTTGTAAGGGCCATCGACCACAGGTTTGATTTGTCCTGCTTCGAAAAGTTGGTTCGCGTAATCTAGATCTTTATTGGGCTTCAGGTCGGTGACACGGATGTGGTTTGTGCTGAGCCGACGTATCAATGGCCCCAAGAAAAAAGCTTGGAAAATTCGGCTGGTAGCCCCCCCCACCGTGACGTAAGTGCCGTGGGGACTTAACACACGCGTATAATCGAATGGCGAACGATTTGTTTTTGTATCGAGAATCAGATCGTATCGTTGTCCATTCTTAGTGAAGTCTTCTTGCTTGTAATCAATGACATGATCAAAACCGACGGAACGCATGAGGTCCAGTTTACTAGCACTATCGACCCCGGTCACTTCGGTAGCTCCCATGTATTTGGCAATCTGGACGCCTAAAGTCCCAACACCTCCGCCTGCACCATTAATCAAGAGCTTTTGTCCTGACCGCATGTGTCCCTTGTCACGAAGACTTTGGATGGCCAACATGGCTGCATGAGGTATCGTGGCTGCTTCAACAAAAGGCATGTTAGCGGGTTTCAAGGCCAAGGCATTTTCGTGCACACTAACATACTCAGCAAAACCACCAAAACCGCTTTCCGAGAGGTCTCCATAGACTGCATCACCAACCTGAAACTTGTTGACGTTTTGGCCCACCGCTTCCACCGTTCCTGCCACTTCCGCTCCAGGGATTGTGACCGTTGGATTGCGCAAACCACATAACAAACGGATATAAAATGGCTTTCCTCTGGCAAGACACCAATCCCAATCATTGATTGAAGTCGCATGGACTTTGACCAAGACTTCATTGTCTTGAGGAGTGGGTTTCTCAACGTCTCGAAGTTCGAGATCTTCGGGTGACCCGTATCGGGTGCATACAATGGCTTTCATGAGTTTCCTGTAAAAAAGTATCTTCTAAAAAAAGTATCTTCTAAAAAATGATTCTGATGTTAATCACGACCCATTTTTTGGAGCAGTTCCATTTGAAAGAGCGAGGAAAGCAGGACCCCGCATCCGATGGCGGATATAAATACCATCAGTAGGTAGCCAACAAAGGGGATGAAACTCAGCAACGAATAAAGCAATACTCCGATCAAAAAGAACAAGAATCGGCTATTGGATGTCACCTTCAATGCCGTTGCGATTAATCCTCCGATTAGAGTAATTCCAATCACTTTGGTGGTGAACAAAAGTGGTATGAATCCCAAAAACAGGGCAATCGCCAGAGGGATCGTAATCACCAACAGGATCGAAACGACGAGGGCCGAGGGATAAACAAAGATCGGAAGAAGTCCCCATAAAGAGTGAGTTAAGATTTCTTTAGGGGTGAGCCGCTTCTCCAGCCTCCGGGAGACCGGAAAAAGCAGCAATAGAAATCCCAGCACAGCGAACGCCCCCTTGAAAAATAGCGACAGCAACAGCCAGCCTGGCGAATCTTCTTTGGAAAAAGAATCCTGAAAATCGCTATCTTCGTTTTTTTTAAATGTGATCTCTCCCATGACACGGGCTGCTTCGGCTTCGCTGAGTTTTTGATCGGATTCGTACACCAAATCTCCCACGATTTTGCCCTGCTCCGTGATTTTCAACTGCCCTGCATGGATTTTCACATTGCCTCGAATCTCATTTTCAATGACGACTTCACCTGCTCCTGCATAAAAATCACCCGTAACCGGACCTTTCACCTCGATCTTCCGGCCCGCAAAAAACGTTGCACCTTCCGTCGAGCTTTCTGGAGTTAATGTGAGGTTTTCAGCCACAAGAAAACTGGTACCTGTGATCTTGCCTTCCAAAGTGATTGAGGGACTGATGGCTTTGACCCCGTTACCCACTATACCCGAAACCACAATTTCGCCAGCAGCAGAGAACAGGGCCAATTGGGTGGTCCCTGAAAAATCAACCTTGTCTTCGGCAACGGCAAAGAGATCGTTCGCCTCTCCTTCAAACTGAAGGGACTTACCTGCAAACAAATAATCTTCGCTAAAGATTTCCGTTTCTTTGAATTCCTCCTGATCCAGGTTCAGTTCGATGGCAGAAAGAGGAAATGCCATTAGCAGCAACCAGCTAATCATAAAATAAACTTTGAATTTCAAATAGCCCTCCTTCTGAGAATGTTGCCTGTCCTATTGCCGTCGAATGTCGTTTGAATAAGAAGCAAGAACGGTAAACCGGTATCTAAACGAATCATCGTTGGATGCAGCTCAGTCGTCTTTGTCCTCATGGTCTATACGAGGGAAGGGGCCGCCCTTCATTATCTGTTTTTTCAACTTCTGGTACTCTTCTTCGGTTAAAGTGTGTTTGGCTTTTTCCAAATCCATCAGTTCTTGACCCACTGTTGTGGTCCGTTTGTAATTGAGGGTGCCTTCATTGCCTAAAACACAGCCTGTTATTGTAGTGGTTATCAAAAACAGTCCAATGAGATAAATGGCTATCGTTTTCAGTTTCATGAGATTCTCCTGAGAGTGTTAAAGGAAAGTAATGAGTAGCTGGTCTTGATCTGACAGTTGTTATTGTACAGCAGCGAAGTCGATTGCCCACAAATTCATGACGAGTGGATTAGAATTCTGATGAGTGGTCCAAATAAGCGGATGAATGGCGAAATGGCCGCTATTGGTTTTGTAATTGAAGGGCACAAAATTTAGACAATCAACGAATGCGTTTGAGGTGGTATTCGGATTATCTGAAGAAGTTTGTGCAAACAAATGCAAAATCAGTTGTGTGAATAAATAAATAAATAAAATACTGTTTTTTAATGATTTAATTTGAATTTGTTGTTTGTTTGATTTTCTTCATTTTTGAAAAAAATCCGTTTTTATGAATATTTTTTTGCATTCGTATGCAAAATTTCTTGCAAACCTATGCAAAACAGGTTTATGGTGATTTCGCTTATCCCACCCCATTCCCAAACCTGGCATCGTGAAAGAGGCTCATCGATGCATTTATTAGCTCTCAGAGGAGGAAACAATGAGGAATCGATTCATGCGAAGTCTATCGATTGCAACAGCGCTCGCTGCAGCCGTCTGGGCAGGTCCCACGACCGCTCAAACCGTTTCTCGACAAGATACGGTGATGTTTGATCTCGACCGGACCATTTCGGATCCCACCAACTTCAATTGGTTCACACCAGGCACCTTCCAACGAGTACAGGGTGCCCATCAGGCAATGTGGGAACCCTTATTTGTGCTCAATTACGAAACGGGCAACATCGAACCGTGGTTGGGATTGAGTTTCGATCCCAATGAAACATTGGATGTGTGGACCCTCAAATTAAGAGATCAAGTCGCTTGGTCGGATGGTGAAGCATTTAATGCCGATGACGTGCTTTTCACCATCAATATGCTGCTGAACGATAAAGCCAAAACACTGAACGAGGCAGCCAATATGCAGCAGTGGATTAAACAAGTGGATAAAATGGACGATCTCACTGTGAAGTTTACCCTGCTCAAACCCAACCCTCGGTTCCAGTTGGATTATTTTTCAGTACGCATCTTTGGTAGCGTGCTCATCATGCCAGAACACATCTGGAACGGGAAAGATCCGGGCACTTTCAAGTTCAACCCCCCTCTTGGCACGGGACCGTACACGCTGGCGACAGCGGATAGCAATCGTGCGGTGTGGAACCGGAACGACGATTGGTGGGGGGCTAAAGCTGGATTTAAAGATTTGCCCGAACCCAAACGCTTGGTTTGGCAGTTCACCGGTACTGAAGAAAATCGGGCCCAATTGTTATCGAACAACCGCCTCGATGCCGGGCATTCTGTCACTTTAGGGGCTTTCGAAGCGATCCAAGCACGGAACCCCAAGATCGTTGCCTGGAAAGACAAGATGCCTTTTTCCTGGCCCGACCCGTGTGCTCGTCAATTGGAAATCAATACAACGGTCGAACCTTGGAATAACGCGAACATGCGCAAGGCCCTGGGACTCCTCATTGATCGAACTCAGATTGTGAATGTGGCTTACGAGGGCATCACGGAGCCTTCCCGAACCATGTTTGTCCAATATGGGGCAATGGAACCGTTCATCAAAGCCATCGAAGCCAAAGGCATGGGATTGCCAGCGAAGGCTGATCGAGCTGCTGCCAAAGCCTTGTTGGAAGGTGAAGGGTGGAAGCTAAATGACGGGGTGTATGAAAAAGATGGCAAGCCTTTGAAAGTGGAAATCATTGCCAATAGCGATGCCACCGAATCCACGCGGACGGTAGATTTGATTGTGGAACAGCTTCTGAGGGCTGGTGTGGATGCGAAAGCGCGTCCAGTTTCCAATGCCACCTTTTGGGGAACGGTTTTACCTTTGGGGGAGTACGAAGTGTCGTATAGCTGGCTATCCTGTGGTTCGGTGAATGAGCCATGGGCTTCCTTGAATCGGTACACCTCTCACTTCGTGGTGCCTGTGGGAGAACGTTCTCCAGGGTTCAACAACACCACGCGTTGGAATACTGAAAACACAGCAAAGTACACCAAGATTGTGGACGAAATTGGTTCGTTGGCAATGGGAGATCCGCAGATACCGGACATGGTGGCAGAAGCGTATCAATATCTCCATGAAGAAACACCATTCATCCCGTTGGTGCAAGCAGCCAAGTTGTTGCCGTACAACACCAAATATTGGACTGGATGGCCCACTGCAAAAGACAACTACAACCATCCGGCGCATTGGTGGAATCACACCCACCAAATCATCCACAATCTGAAGAAGGCGCGATAACACGATATCAACTTCCACATCGATAAATCCTGGAGGGAGCCTCCGCTCCTTCCATTTCTCTAAACCTCTAAGATGTCGAGTTGATATGGCTGTATTTATTGCACGCCGCTTTGTGGTGTTCCTCATCACCGTATGGTTGGCGGCGACTCTGATTTGGATTATTCCCCGGCTGGCTCCCGGCGACCCCGTTTCGGCAATGGTTGGACGGCTCTCTGCGAGTGCTGGGTTTGTGGAAAATGCCGATGCCATCATCGAAGGGTGGAAGGCGAAGTTTGGTCTGAACGATGCTTTGTACATCCAGTACTTTCGTTATCTCAAAGGCTGTCTGCAATTCGATTTTGGTTACTCCCTCGCTTATTTTCCTACCCCGGTGAATGATATGATCAATCGTGCCATGCCGTGGACGATTGGTCTGTTATTGCTCACTGTGATTTTGACCTTTTTGATAGGAAATTTTCTGGGAGCGATCATGGTGTGGGGACGAACTCCTCAGTTGTTCAAACGGTTGATTCCGTTTGCCATGATTTTCACCTCCATCCCCACAATCCTGTCTGCCCTATTTTTGATTTATGTGTTCAGCTTCTTGCTGAACTGGTTTCCAATGCGAGGGGCGTATGATCTGGAACTCATCCCTACGCTCAGTTGGGAGTTTGCGACCAGTGTGGTTTATCATGGAACCCTTCCCGCGTTATCCATCATTCTGGTGAGTTTTGGATATTGGACGTTGGGGATGCGCGGGATGATGATCACGGTACAAGGCGAAGATTACATCCATCTGGCTCAAGCCAAAGGGTTGCGACCCTTTTATGTGTTGTATCGTTACATGGTGCGTAATGCCATTTTGCCTCAGATCACCGCCTTTGCGCTTCAAATTGGTTTATTGGTCAGTGGGCAAGTGCTTGTGGAAGTCATCTTTGGGTATCAAGGGATGGGATGGTTGATTTACGATGCCATCATCACCCAAGATTTTGCTGTCATTCAGGGAACGTCATTTATCATCATCGTGATGACCGCGTTAGCTGTATTGATTGTAGATTTGGCGTACCCGTTGATCGATCCAAGAATCTCACACTCGGGAGGGCATTGATGGAAATCACAGAATCCGCAACGCCCCCAAAAAAGATGGGGCGATTCAATCGTTGGGACACCCCTTGGCTCAATCCCAAACTAATCACGGGGGTTTCGATCTTGCTCGCCATTTTATTTGTAGGTGTTTTTGGCAGGTTGGTTTGGGATACCGATCTCGCCTATACCGGAGCTGCTCCTCTCAACCTCCCCCCCATTGGTTTCGAAAACACCCGTGGGCAAACCGGTCAGTGGGCGCATCCGTTAGGTACGGAAAATTCAGGTCGGGATCTTCTGGCCGTTTTGATTTTGGGGGCACCCAATACGTTCTTTATTGGGGCGATTGCCGCCTTTGTCGGAATGTCGGTTGGGATCTTTTTTGGTTTTTCATCCGGCTTTTTAGGCGGGAAAATTGATGCGTTGATCCGCATCATGGCCGATGTGACCATCACCATACCTGCCTTGATGGTGTTGATCGTATTGCAGGCCGTTTTGAATGAAATTGGGATTGTGACGATGGCCTTGCTGATTGCCATGTTTGCTTGGCAATCTCCGACCCGGCTGATTCGATCCCAAGTCCTGAGTATGCGCAAAAGCGGTTACGTGCAGTTAGCGCAGATGTCAGGTTCATCGACCTTTGACATCATGTTCAAAGAAATGATGCCCAACTTGATTCCCTATTTGTTTGCCAGCTTCATTGCCAATGTGACGGGTTCCATTCTCGCAGCAGTTGGTTTGGAAACGTTGGGGTTGGGTCCGCAACGTGTGCCCACATTGGGAGGAACCATCTACGACGCGATTGCGGCAGCGGCCCTCCTTCGAAACATGTGGTGGTGGTGGGGATTGCCTACGTT
This sequence comes from SAR324 cluster bacterium, assembly GCA_028281495.1. Taxonomy (GTDB): domain Bacteria; phylum SAR324; class SAR324; order SAR324; family NAC60-12; genus JANQJU01. The sequence goes on along the minus strand of JANQJU010000089.1, from coordinate 35,418 downwards.
GCTATTGGCACTGATGTTTGTGGCCCTGCTCTATACCAACATTGGTCTTGATGAAATTGCCAATCCGCGTCTGCGGAAAGCCTCAAAATAGGAGGAAACGATGTCGAATAAGACGCGAGAGAGAAAAGTAGTTCTGGAAGTCAACAACCTCGGAATTTACTACGAAACACCCAAAGGAGACGTCCGTGCGGTAGATGGTGTGTCGTTCCAACTGTTTGAAGGAGAAACCTTGGGTTTTGTTGGAGAATCGGGGTGTGGCAAATCCACGACCGCGATGGGAATTTTGCAACTCGTCACCCCGCCAGGACGAATCGTGAAGGGAGAGGTGCGTTTGGAAGGAGACGACCTATTGAAGATGTCGGAAGACACGCTACGTCAACGACGTTGGGAAAAGCTGGCATTGATTCCTCAGGGTTCCATGAATTCCTTGAATCCGACAATGAAAATCAGCAGTCAAATACAAGATGTGATCGAAACCCACCGAGGTAAACAGGGTAAAGAAGCGGTACAACAACGCATCTTGAACTTGTTCCAAATGGTGGGATTGCCCTCACGGATTTACAATATGTACCCCCATGAACTCAGCGGAGGAATGAAACAACGAGTCTGCATCGCCATGGCGATTGCCCTGAATCCCAATGTCGTGATTGCCGATGAATCCACCAGTGCGTTGGATGTGGTGGTGCAACGGGTGGTGGCACAAACCATTCTTAAAGTGAAAAAAGAGATGGGGGTTTCCATGATCATGATCGGGCACGACATGGGGTTGATGGCACAGATGGTTGATCGGGTGGCAATCATGTACGCCGGACAAATCGTGGAGATTTCAGAAGTGAAAGCGTTGTTCAAGAGTCCAGCTCATCCCTACTCTAAAATCTTGATTGATTCGGTTCCGTCCTTAACGGAACGGGAAACGATGCGAGTCACGGAAGGGATCACTCACGATCCGCGCAACCCGCCCAGCGGTTGCATTTTTCGGTTGCGCTGTCCTTTTGCCAGTAACGAGTGTGCTCAAAAGAAACCTCAACATCAGATGGTTCGCCCCGGACAGTCGGTGGCTTGCCATCTGTATCAACCTCAATCCGATGGGAGTTTTATCGATGTCAGAGAAACTACTTGAGGTCCACAATGCGACCAAGATTTACAAACAAGGGAAACGGGACGTGGTGGCACTTCAGGATTTTAACCTGACGCTAGACAAACACCCGGCCAGCATCGTCACCATTGCTGGGGAAAGTGGGAGCGGGAAGTCCACCTTGGCCAAATTGGTCTTGGGATTCGAAAAGCTTTCTTCCGGCCGTATTCTATTTGAAGGGCAAGACATGACTCGTGCTTCAACACGAGAATTGAAGGAATACCGAAGGAAAGTTCAGGCTGTGTTTCAAGATCCCTTTGGTGTGTTCAATCCCTATTATCGAGTCGAACATGTGTTTGAGATGGTGTCGAAAAACTTCCGCTTGTTCCAGAGTGACAGCCAATCACGAGATCACATCGAGGAGGCCTTGAATGTGGTGGGACTGCAAGGAGAGGCCGTGTTGCGAAAATACCCACACCAGCTCAGTGGCGGGCAACGTCAGCGGATCATGATTGCACGAGCTTACTTGCTCAAACCCAAGTTGATTGTCGCTGACGAACCGGTTTCGATGGTCGACGCTTCCCTACGCGCCTCGATTTTGGACGTAATGATTCGGTTACGTGATGAGGAAGGCATCTCCTTTTTGTACATCACTCACGATCTCAGCACAGCCTACCAAGTCGGCGATCAGATTTTTATGTTCTATCAAGGTGCTATTGCCGAGACGGGCAATGCCACCGATGTGATCACACATCCTCAGCATCCCTATGTCCAATTGCTTATTGATTCCGTTCCCAAGCCCGATCCAAATATCCGATGGCAAGGGGATATTGAATTGCCTCCTGATGAAGAGATGAGGACTTCCAGTAAAAACGGGTGTCGTTTTTACCCTCGATGTCCCAAGCGAATGAATCATTGTGAATCCAATTTTCCCCAATTGTATCAGGTGGGAAATCCGGGTCATGAGGCCTCTTGTTTTTTATTTGATGGAAAGGTCGCGGGCACTCCAGCGCCTTCTGTTTAATTGACACTTGGAGAGTTGATCTTGTGAAACACAAAACTTACTTAACCGCCGAAAAGTTAACCAAGCGATTGGAACTGATTGAGCCGTATACATTCCAACAACGGATTCCGTTGCCACCGTTCAAATACTGCGCTTTATCCGGTCCCGATTTACCCGCTCCCATCGAAAAGGAAGTCGATGACCAGGATTGGGGTGAAGTGGCTCCGTATAGCTATTGGGGAACTTGGGAAACTAACTTTGTGCTGCGTACTCAGTTTTCCATTCCCTCTGAATGGATCGGTTCCCCAGATTTAGTGCTACTCCTTCGTTTGGGGAAAGCGGGAGATTTCTTTTGCCATCCGGAATCGTTGGCTTATTTAGATGGACGCCTATGCACCTCGGTCGACCGGCATCATCATGAGATTCACTTGCCTCAATGGATTCAAGAAGCGGGGCAGCATACTCTGGCATTACACGGCTGGACGGGGCTGAGTGCCTATCCAATCCCTCAGAAAGGCGTGACCTCTCCGCATTCAAGAACCCAACTTTTCATGGAAGAATGTGCTTTGGTGAAAATCCATGTTCCGACTCGTCAGTGGATCCGGTTGGCTCGCATGGCATTGGAAGTGGCTCAACATCTGGAAGACAACGATCCCGCTAAAACGCGGATTTTCCAGGTTTTGGACAATGCGTTGAAACAGTTGGACACGCGCGATCCCATTGACAATGCGCTGTATGAAAGCATCCCCACAGCCTATCGTGTCTTGAAGGAGGGACTTCAGCAGGTGGGGCCTACTTTGGATGTGGATATCGTTGGAGTGGGCCATGCTCATATTGATGTGGCATGGCTATGGCGTGTGGAGCAGACCCGGCACAAGTGTGGGCGTACTTTCGGCAATGTCCTCAAATTAATGGAGGAATATCCCGATTACTGTTTTTCCCAGAGTCAGCCTCAGCTGTATCAGTTTGTACAACAAGACTATCCAGAATTGTTCGACCAGATCAAACAACGCGTGGCTGAGCGGCGTTGGGAGGCAATGGGAGCGACATGGGTGGAAATGGACACCAACGCCTCTGGGGCAGAATCGTTGGTTCGTCAGTTTTTACTCGGACGTTCTTATTTCCATAAAACCTTTGGCAAAGATTCCGATACCCCCGTGTTGTGGTTACCCGATACCTTTGGCTTCAGTTGGGCTTTACCTCAATTGATGAAGCAAGCCGGAGTGAACTATTTTGTGACCAGCAAAATCAGTTGGAACCAATACAACCGAATGCCGTTTGAGCTGTTCTGGTGGAAAGGCCTCGACGGAACCTCAGTGCTGACTCATTTTCTCACCACACCACACGACATCCCGTTGCTGGGAAAAGCCTCCACTTATAACGGAATGATGAATGCCACCGAAGTCATGGGAACATGGGAGAATTTTCAGCAGAAAGAAACCCACAATGAGCTGATCACAGCGTTTGGTTATGGCGATGGAGGAGGCGGACCCAATCACGAATTGTTGGACAATGCACAGATCTTAGCCAACATGCCAAGTGCGCCGAGAGTGCGAATGGGTACGGTCCGAGAATACATGGATCGAGTGGCAAACGAAGTGGCGGAGACACTCCCCGAGTGGAATGGAGAGTTTTATCTGGAGTTGCATCGTGGCACGTTGACTAGCCAAGCTCGCACCAAACGGAACAATCGGAAGTGCGAATTCCTGTTGCATGATGCCGAGTTTCTGGCAGCCCTGGCCTCTCACTGTGTGGATATGGACTATCCACAAGCCACGTTCCAGGGGGCTTGGGAACGGATGTGCTTGAATCAATTTCATGACATTTTACCGGGATCGTCGATTGAAGCGGTTTATCAAGACTGCGAAAACGATTATGCCTTCATCCGAGAGCAAATCACTTCGGTGCTTACCTCCACATGGCATGCTTTGGAATCATCGTTCACTCCCGCAACCTGCGTTTTGGCGATCAACCCCAGCAGTTTTCCCTCCGATGGTATCGGGTTATTACCTCAGAGCACGATCCGAGGATTACAAGACCTTCGAAGTGGCCGACCGTTAGTGACACAATCCGTGGATCAAGGAACCTTGGTCGGCTTCCATGATCTTCCGCCCTATTCGGTTTTGGCTTTAGGAGAAACGTCTCAACAAGTGGCTCCGTTCACTGGCGTGGAAGTTCACCAAACCCCAGAAGGAGTTCAGTTAGAAAATGAACACGTGTTGGTGTTTGTTTCTACGGAAGGGTACCTCTCCCGCGTTTATGACAAAGCTGTGCAACGGGAGGTTTTGTCGCCTGGATGCCAAGGCAACCAACTGATTGTATTTGAAGATCGACCCCTCCAGTGGGATGCCTGGGATATCGACATCTATTATGAGGAAGAACGAGTCGATACCATCCAGGAGTTGGAGCGTTGCATAGTGTTGGAATCCGGCCCCTTGCGCGCCACAGTTCTATTAGAATGGACCTATCGCAGCAGCCGTATTTGTCAAAAAATACAGCTACAGGCTCATAGCAAACGGATCGATTTTGTCACTCAGATCGATTGGTACGAACAGCACGCTTTGCTCAAAACGGTGTTTCCGGTGGATGTTCTTAGCCCGGTGGCTACTTACGACATCCAATGGGGAAATGTAACCCGGCCCACCCACCGTAACACCTCGTGGGATTGGGCGCGTTTCGAAGTCGCAGCTCAAATGTGGGCTGATTTGAGCGAAGGCAATTATGGAGTGGCTCTGCTGAACGACTGTAAATATGGTTATGACATTCACGGCAATGTGATGCGTTTGTCCTTGTTGAAAAGTGCCACGATGCCCGATCTTAATGCTGACCAAGGGCATCATGAGATGATTTATAGTCTGTTGCCACACACGGGAGATTGGCGCAATGGGGTGGATCGCGAAGCTTATGATCTCAATGATCCGGTTCAATTGCTTTCGGTACAATCCGCCTCAGGCAAAAACACGTTGTTGCAGTGTGCCTGGGTGGATCAACCGCATGTTATCATCGAAACGATCAAACAGGCCGAAGATGGCAATGGTTTGATCATTCGATTGTATGAAAGCCAGCGATATCGTGGTCCGGTGACTCTTCACTTCGGTATTCCTGTGGAGCAAGTGCACCGATGTAACTTATTGGAAATCGATTCAGAAACTTTAGAAGTTCAAAACAATGCTGTGACCCTGGACCTTCGTCCTTATGAAATTGTGAGTCTTCGTTGCCAAGGCACAACTTCATTGGCTTGAATCGATCCATGAATTTATCGTTATTATAAACTTTTAAATTATATAAGACAATCATAACAAATGACCCTTTGGGGTTTTAGAATTGATGAGGAGAAAAGAAATGGCTGAGTATTTGAAACGTAGCAAACCCCAATCAGAACGGGCAGAAGACGATGCTAAAGTGCAAAGTATTGTTGAAGGTATTTTGAAAGATATAGAAACTCAAGGAGACACGGCAGTACGAGAACTCTCAGCAAAGTTTGACAAATATTCCCCCGAATCCTTCCGATTGAATGAAACAGATATCCAAGAAGCGATTGCTAAGGTTGCCCCTCGGGATATTGAGGACATTCGGTTTGCTCAGGAGCAAATTCGTCACTTTGCGGAATTGCAAAAAGCCAGTTTGCACGACGTCGAGGTAGAAACCTTACCCGGAGTGATTTTGGGACATCGCAATATCCCGGTGGAATCGGTGGGGTGTTATATTCCTGGTGGAAAATTTCCGATGGTGGCCAGCGCCCACATGTCAGTTTTGACAGCAAAAGTGGCCGGTGTGAAACGTGTGGTTGCCGCAGCACCACCCTATCAAGGGGCGCCTCATCCGGCGATTGTGGCAGCAATGCACTTTGCAGGAGCTGACGAAATCTATGCTCTCGGAGGGGTGCAAGCCGTGGGGGCAATGGCATTGGGAACCGAAACCATTGCTCCGGTCGATATGTTGGTGGGGCCAGGGAATGCGTTTGTCGCTGAAGCGAAACGTCAACTATTCGGCCGAGTGGGGATCGATTTATTTGCGGGGCCTACGGAAACCTTGGTCATTGCAGATCACACAGTGGATGGTGAATTGTGTGCGACCGATCTATTGGGGCAAGCCGAGCATGGTTATAACTCGCCGTGCGTATTGATCACCAATTCCTTGGAATTGGCTAAGGAGACGATTTCCGAAGTGGAACGCTTACTGGAGGTACTGCCAACCGCAGAAACGGCTCGAACGAGTTGGGAGGAATATGGCGAAGTGATTGTGTGTCGTGAATATGAAGAGATGTTACAAGTCGCCAATGGCCTTGCCTTTGAACATGTACAAGTTATGACTGAGCGTGACGACTGGTTTTTGAAAAATATGAGTAATTACGGTGCGTTATTCCTTGGACCGCGCACCCACGTTGCAAATGGCGATAAAGTGATAGGGACGAATCACACCTTGCCAACTAAAAGAGCTGGACGTTATACCGGTGGACTTTGGGTCGGTAAGTTCATCAAGACCCATACTTACCAAAAAGTTTTGACGGCGGAAGCGGCTACGATGGTAGGAGAGTATTGTTCCCGTTTATGTATGCTAGAAGGGTTTGCGGGTCATGCGGAACAGGCCAATATTCGGGTACGTCGATATGGTGGAAAGGTCGTTCCATATGCCACAGCTGCTCAGTGATTTCACACAGCATACTGAATTCATTTAACTGCGACTATACGGTGACAATCGTATGACAAATTTTCCTAAGACTCCTTCCTTTCGCCTGGAAGGCAAACGAGCACTTGTTACTGGCGCTTCCAGCGGGATCGGCTTGGCTTGTGCGGTGTCCTTAGCCGAAGCCGGAGCGGATGTGGTGTTGGCCGCACGGAACCTGTCTAAACTACAAACCGTAACCGGCCAATTTGTTCAACAAGGCTGGAAAGCGGAACCTTTGATGTTAGACATTTCCGATATTGAAGGCACTCAGAAGATTCTAGCAGAACAGCCGATTATGGATATTGTGGTCAACAGTGCGGGAACCGCACGCCATTCACCGGCAGCGGATACCACACTAGAGGACTACGATGCAGTCATGGATGTGAATACCCGTGGAGCTTATTTTTTGGCTCAAACAGCAGCAAAGCGGATGATAGCTGAGAAACGTCGAGGGTCGATTATTTTTATTTCTAGTCAAATGGCACGGGTCGGTGGCATTGATCGAGCGGTATATTGTGGTTCCAAGCATGCGTTGGAAGGGTTTCAGAAAGCGATGGCGTTTGATTGGGGGCCTTATGGGATTCGGGTGAATTCCATTTGCCCTACTTTTATCCGCACTCCATTGACCGAAGGTACATTTAAGGATGCCGATAAGCTTTCTTGGATTCAGGAAAAAATCAAATTGGGTCGAGTTGGAGAAGTGGAAGACATCATGGGAGCCACCGTATTCTTGGCATCGGATGCCGCTGCCATGATCACTGGAACGTCAATTTTAGTAGATGGAGGTTGGACAGCAGGCTAATGGCGAAAGAAACAGTAACTTCAACAGCGGTTGCGAAACGTGCCGGCGTGAGTCAATCTGCCGTGAGTCGAGTGTTCACACCAGGAGCCTCGGTTTCTAAAAAAACAGCGGAAAAAGTGCGTAAAGCCGCCGCCGAATTGGGGTATCGTCCCAATCGGCTGGCACGGAGCTTGATTAAAGGCCAAAGCCGGATCATCGGCTTGGTGGTGGCTTATCTCGAAAATCAGTTCTATCCCACCGTACTAGAGAAATTGTCACAGTCCTTACAAAAACGCGGCTACCATGTGTTGATTTTTGTTACCAACATTGTCCAGGACGATTTCGATAAAATCCTAGAAGAAATCATGGACTACCAAATCGACGGATTGATTGCTGCCTCCTTGCCGGTTTCCGCAGATGTTGTGCAACGCTATAAAGTGGAAGGTGTGCCCGTGGTGATGTTTTTTAACCGTTTTGAAGCCGATGACACACTTTGTGGTGTGACAGCAGATAACTTCAAAGGGGGACGCAAAGTAGCCAACTTTTTAGCGGCTGGCGGACATCAACGGATCGCCTACTTGGCAGGCCACGAAGCCGCTGCCACACAAATCGACCGAGAAGCAGGATTTTTAGCGGGACTCGCTGAGCATCAGCTCACCTTGTACAGTCGTGGAGTAGGAGGCTTCGATTTTCAAAAGGCCCAGGAAGCCACCCGACATATGTTTGACGTCGAAACCCCGCCTGATGCCCTGTTTGCTGCTAATGACCATATGGCATTTGCTGCAATGGATACCATCCGTTTCGAGTTGGGATTGCGCATCCCCGAAGATGTTTCAGTCGTGGGATATGATGACGTTCCAGTAGCCTCTTGGCCGAGTTACGATCTCACGACGATTCACCAACCCATGGAACACATCGTAGATCTGACGGTCGAAGTGTTGTTAGGGATCATTGAAGATCAAAAAGAACCCGCAGGGCACATTTCCCTAGATGGTCCGTTGGTGGTGCGTCGCAGCGCACGCATTCCCGATGCGTTTGCTTCTTCCCAGGATTCTTGAAATCTGTTCTTCCACTGGATGTGCTGACTCTGCTCCACATCGTTGCCGCTAAATTGAATCGATTTTGTCTTATTTGCATTCGTATGCAAATAAGTATTGCATTCACAAACAACAAAGAGTACTTAAGATCAAAACAACTCTCACCCCTGCAACCTTTCATTGAATCGTTTTGAACAATTAGAGATGCCTTATGAATCGCGACCAGCGAGATTTTTCATTTCAACCCGTCCGTAATTCCACGCCTCACCACCTGACAACCGATCAAATTCAGTTCTTCAATCGAGAAGGTTATGTTCAGCCATTTGATGTGTTTGGGCCTGAAGAAGTGGAGACCAATCGTCACTATCTCAACACCTTGCTGGAACAAGCGGGGCCTGCTGCCAATTATGGGATCAACTGCTTTCAGGCGCGTTTGGCAGGGCTGTGGGATCTGTGCACCCATCCCAAAATATTGGACTATGTGGAAGACTTGATTGGTCCCCATATCATCTGTTGGGCCTCAGCTTTTTTCTGCAAAATGCCGAAAGACATGAAACAAGTTCCTTGGCATCAAGATGCAGCCTATTGGTACCTCAGCCCCACGCGGACAGTGACGGTCTGGCTTGCGATTGATGATGTCGACGAAGAAAACTCTGCCATGCGTTTCATGCCGCGGTCTCACAACAAGGGGTTCTTGAAAACCAGAACTCCCGAAAATCCATCGGTCTTGCATTTAGAAACGGTGGGGGTGGATGCAATGGGGAAACCGGTTTCCAATAACCTCAGGGCAGGGCAAATTTCGATGCATGCTGACATGTTACTGCATAGTTCCCTGCCCAATTTGTCTGAACGTCGACGTGCCGGACTGACCATTCGATATTGTCCGCCCGAAGTCGATATTGTGGATGAAAAATGGAAACGCAAAGTGGAAGCTATCATTTGCCGAGGAAGGGATCCGATGCAGCGTTGGAAGCATCACGACCGGCCTTCATCTGACATTCTCGATTTGGAAAATGGGCCTCACAGTGTCGGCTCGAACTGAGCCCCCCGTCTCATTTGGAATCGTGAATCAAGGTTGAATAGGTATGCAAAATTTAGAAAAAACAGCTCGTCTCAAAGATCATTTAATAACTGGATCAATAATATGAGCAGTAAGACTTCAATGGTCCATTTAGCGTTGGATTTGGGGGGAACTCGGATCAAGTTAGGATTGCTGCATGCCGGTCAGTTGCTGATCAGCCAGTCATTGCCTGCCAACAGTCACCAAGGGCTTAGACCTAACTTGGAACGGATTGAATCGGCGGTTGATCAGATGATTCAGAAGATTGTGTTTGATTCGTTTGCCGATTCCGTGTCCGTTTCTGGGGTTTCAATGGCGATTCCTGGCGTGGTGGATTCGGAGCAAGAGGAAGTGAAGTCGATCAACGACAAATATGTCGATGTCAGGGAAATGAATCTGCCTGCTTGGGTTCAACGAGCCTGGGATGCACCGCTGATTTTAGAAAATGATGCTCGGATGGCAGGGTTTGGCGAATGGCAACTCGGAGCAGGGCAAAAAGTTCGAAACATGGTTATGGTCACTTTAGGAACAGGAATTGGTACCTGTGCTATCGTGGACGGACACATGTTGAGAGGATCTCATCATGTCGCTGGAAATTTGGGTGGGCATTTGCCCCTGGAACGGCATGGACCTCCATGTAATTGTCTCGCAAATGGCTGTGGAGAACGCTTAGCAAGCACATGGTCCCTGCCAGAATGGGTTCCCACATTGCCCGGATTTTCGACCAGTGCATTGGCACAGATAAAATCATTAGATTACAAAGCTATATTTAACGCGGCGAATCAAGGCGATGGACTGGCTCAAGATGTAGTTTCGCAGTCGCTCGATATCTGGTCTCACGTGCTATTCCAACTGATTTCGGCCTACGATCCTGAGATCATCGTTCTGGGTGGAGGGATCAGTCAAGCTGCTGAAAACTTAGCGGAACAACTCCATCAACGACTTCCCAAAACACTATGGATTGATCCCCAAAAAGTACGCATTGTCCCCGCCTACCATCCTAGCAGTGCGGCATTGTTTGGTGGACATTGGTTGTTATCACAAGGGAGATGAAATCCCTCATCAGTTAGAATTGTTACCAATCGAAATTGAGTCGAATTTTTTTAACAATCCTGGAAGGCATACGAATTGAGACAATCCAATTACGACAAAGCTCCAGAAACCCATGTGAAGGGGTTTGACGACCACGCTTGGGATGGAATGTCTGCCATTACCCTTAAGCTACAAAATCACATCGACCACGATCAACAGCAACGTAGAATCGTTGCCTTGGAGTGTTACCCCGGAGTTGTAGAAAGCGAGATCGTCCCAAGTTTATGTGAAGCTCTAAATCCTATACACGTCTTAAATGTGGCAGAACTATATCTTTCTCAAAAAGAGGTAGAGCAAAAAATTGCCCGCAACCTCACCGAAGATCGGGTGCGTGGCATCATGACCAACTTCACTATGGATGAATTTTGGAGTCACACCGCTTTCGAATCTGCCCGAGAAACAATCGATTCCATCTCTTCAGGGATCGTTTTTATTTATGGCATGGGAGCCTCACAGGTAACGGATTATGATTGCTTGATTTATGCCGACATGGCTCGGTGGGAAATCCAACTACGTTATCGTCGTGGCCAGGTAGCCAACTGGCATGCGGAGAACTTTGGAGAAGATTTTTTACGAATGTACAAGCGTGGGTACTTCGTTGATTGGCGCATTGCAGATCGATTGAAACAACGTTTGTTCGATTCCATCGACTTCCTATTGGATACCAATGAGCTAGGACATCCTAAGATGATTACCGGATCGGCGTTCCGCGCCGGATTGAAACAAACGGTGCAGCAACCGTTTCGCGTGGTTCCTTATTTCGATGCGGCCCCCTGGGGGGGGCAATGGATGCAAGCGGTTTGTGACCTCGATCCTGAAGTGCCGAACTTCGGTTGGTGTTTTGATGGCGTGCCCGAAGAAAACAGCCTCTATCTGCGATATGGCACCACCCGCATCGAAGTTCCTTCCATCAATTTAGTGTTTTATTGCCCTCTCGAATTGCTCGGTGAGAAAGTTCACGCCCGCTTTGGTAAAGAGTTTCCGATCCGTTTTGATTTCTTAGACACAATGGGAGGCGGCAACTTGAGTCTGCAAGTCCATCCCACGACCGAATACATTCAGGAGCAATTTGGGATGCCTTATACCCAAGACGAGAGTTATTACATCCTAGATGCAGGGGAAGAGGCTTGCGTTTATCTGGGGCTTCGGGAAGGCGTTTCCAGGGAGGAAATGTTGACCGATCTCCAAGTAGCCGAAACAGGAACCAAAGCATTTCCAGCGGAAAAATATGTCAATCGCATCCCCACGAAACCTCATGACCATTTCATGATTCCGGCGGGAACGATCCATTGTTCTGGAAAAAATGCCATGGTCTTGGAAATCAGTGCCACGCCCTACATTTTCACCTTCAAACTTTGGGACTGGGGACGTTTGGGGTTGGATGGACTCCCGCGTCCCATCCACCTGCAACATGGAGCTGAGGTGATCAATTGGGGCTGGGATACCCCTCAAATCGAAGCTCAGCATGTCAACCCCTGCGAAACCTTGCGAGAAACTCCTGAATATACTGAAGAACGGACTGGACTGCATGAACGGGAATTTATCGAAACCCGTCGACATTGGTTCACCGGAACGGTTCCCCATCATACTGAAGGCAATCTCAATGTCTTGAATTTGGTTCAAGGTGAAGCTGCCCTAGTCGAAAGCACTTCGGAAGCCTTTGCGCCGTTTGTGGTGCACTATGCTGAGACATTCATCATGCCTGCGCAAATCGGAGAGTATACCATTCGCCCTTATCCAAACGCGTCGGAACAACCCCATGCCACAATCAAAGCCTTTGTGCGTTAGGTGAATCTTATGCGTGTAAAGACCATTCATCTGATCCATCATTCTCATTTGGACGTGGGGTACACCGAATTGCCGGGGAAGATTTTGCATCGGCATATTGGCTTCATACGTCAGGCGTTGAGGATTGCGCAAAATCATGCCGATTTTAAATGGGTGGTGGATACGTTTTGGCCATTGGAGGAGTTTCTTCATCAGGCCTCAGCCCTTGAAAAGGAACGGTTAGCAACAGCGATACGGCAGGGGCAAATCGATGTTTCAGCGAACTATCTGAATTTTACCGAGAATCTAGGCTACTCGGCTTTAAGAAACGTGACCCAGCGTTCCGTTGAATTTGGATCTTCCATCGGTGTGGATTTCAAGCATGCCATGACGGCGGACATCAATGGTCATTCTCTCGCATTTGCACAGGCACTCGCGGATCGAGGCATCCAATATTTATTTTCTTGTATCCATACTCACCACGGAATGTTCCCATTGTTTCGATGTCAAACCCCGTTTTATTGGGAGCTACCTCAAGGAGAACAAATTTTAGTGTGGAATGGAGAACACTATTTTCTGGGCAATTCTTTAGGGCTGATGCCACAAGCAGCTTATCTGCGTCCGCAACGATATTTGGTCAACGATGATTTTCAAGTGGGGGAAGATGAATTGACGATTGCCGAGCGCCGTTTGCCTCGTTACCTCGATCATCTGGAAAGCAGTGGCTACCCTTATGATTTTGTTCCTTTGATGGTCTCGGGTTTGATCACTGACAATGCTCCACCCAATGTACAGATTCTTTCACTCATCAAAAAGTGGAATCAAAAACATGGAGACAAGGTGCGATTGGTGTTGTTGAATTTATCGGACTTCTTCCAGAGGTTAGATCAGGAAGCTGCTTCCATCCCTGTTTATCGAGGGGTTTGGCCCGATTGGTGGTCCGATGGATTTTTAGGAGATCCTGCTGGGGTTCGTATTTTTCGAATGGCTCAACGACACTATCACCGGTTTGAGAAACTTGCCCGGCACCATCCTGAGATTCAACAAGCTCCATTGACCGAAGTGGTGCAACTTTTAGCTCTTTATGCCGAACATACCTTTGGCCATTCCGACACCTTGACCTATCCAAGCCATTGGATGGTTCATGCCACAGCGATCCACAAACAACACTATGCAGTGAACGCAATGGAATGCATCGAAACGATCACCGATCAAGCGTTGGAACAGTTAGGTGCCAGGCCCTATACGTCGGAACGTTCAGTGAGGTATGAACTTTTGAACCCCCACGATCATGAGTATGCGGGGCTTGCCACTTTGTATTTAGAAAATATTGATTTGGATTTATTTGAGCTTCATCAGGGGTTGAACGTGATGGACTGCGACAGCGGTGCTGTGTTGCCTCATCAACAACGGTCCTCCACACGCGGTCAAGAGCTGTGCATTTCTGTGGTCTTGGCTCCCGGGGAACGTCAGAAGTTGGAATTGGTGCCTGTGTCGCAGGATGCCGCCGTTTCTTTTCTTACCAGTTCGCCGATACGGGGTGTGGACCGTGTCGAGGACATATCCATCAATCATTCCCTGTCAATTGAAGAAAACTGTTTGAATACGCCTTGGGTTCATATTGCATGGTCGCAAAAGCAAGGAATTCACACGTGGAAAGATCTTAAAAATGACTTGGATCTCTTACGAACTGACCGCAAACATGCTGCATTCACCCCCATTTATGAACGAAGCCCCTGTACTGACACGCGAGAAGAACGACGACAAATCGGACGCAATCGCAAACGAGAAAACGTGCAACGGTCTGTTGGACTGTGGCAGGCGGTATTGGGTTCTGAAGTCGGAGAGGTATTTGCTAAGGTCGTATTGGCGTATCAGCTGCCGGGAACGGAGTCGTGTGTCATCGAGCTGGTTGCGTATCGGGATCGCCCACAAGTGGATGTGACCCTCTTGGTGCATAAGACGAGTTGTAAGGATGCGGAGAACCTCTATTTGTCTATGCCTTTTGGATTACCCGACCGTCATGAATTGTGGTTGGACACGTCAGTACACCCGTTCCGTCCATGGAAAGATCAGATTCCGGGCTCACTTACCGATTTTTTTACCGTTCATGAAGGCGTTGCTCTATGTTCCGAAAATTACGGAATAGCGGTGGCCACTCGGGATTCAGGTGTGATGCAATTGGGGGACTTGCAACACAAACCTCGGATATTGGCAGGAATGCCAGCCTTAGAACACGAGACGGGACATCTCTATGCTTGGTTGATGACCAACTATTGGGAGACCAATTTTCCTGTCAATCTCGCAGGCTTTCATCAATTTCAATACTCCGTGATGTGGGGGGAAGCCTATCAAGATCCCAAGGTGGCGTTGCAGCAATGTCAGGATGTGAACGAGGGGATTTACTGCTACCTGATTTGAAAATTGTCCTAGATATATAAACCGATTTCAACCAAAAGAGGATATCGATGCAATTGAATATGTTGGAACATGTCAACATCATCACCGCTCATGTAGATCAAATGGAAGAGTGGTATATTTCTGTTTTAGGGTTCAAAAAAGGGTATCGCCCTCCGTTCACAGCTTATGGGAAATGGCTTTACATCGGCGAGATCCCCGCAGTGCATCTCGTGGAAGGGAATCGGACTCCCCAAGGAAATGATCCGAGACTAAGCCATTTCGCATGTAGGGCAACGGGTTTGGCGGAATTGCTTCAGCGTCTAAAGGATCGCGACATTTTTTATGAAATCATCAAAGTGCCCGAATTGCGTATTTTACAAATTGCCCTGGAAGACCCAGAAGGTAATCAAATGCATATCGATTTTTTGCCTGAAGAAGCGGACGAGCTTGGACTATGACAACACCTCTATCGATCAACACACATTTCAAACAGAAGCTCCAAGAAGGTCAGCAGTTGTTGGGATGTTTTGTCAAAACTCCCCATCCCATCCTGATTGAGGTTTTAGGGGTGAGTGGATTGGACTTTTTGGTCTTGGATGCGGAACACGCTCCGTTCGACCGGACAACCATTGACGTATGCCTGATTGCAGGACGTTCGGTGGGTTGCCCTATTTTGGTCCGGGTTCCCAATGATGAACCTGCCTTTATTTTGAACGTCTTGGATGGGGGGGCCGCTGGAGTGATGGTGCCCCATGTCAAGAGCGTTGAACAGGCGTACCGATTATCACGATCTGTTCACTATGTTCCCGGCGGTAGAGGCTATGCCGGAACCACAAGAGCGGCGTATTATGGTCAACGCCACATGAGTGATCACAAGCCCAGCACGCAACAGGAAGTCACCTTGATTTGTCAAATCGAAGATCCCGAAGGGGTGGAGCAATATCAAAAGATTGCGGCATTGGATGGGGTGGATGTGTTGTTTGTAGGACGTGCGGATTTAGCAGTGGCACACGATTATGATGATTTTCGTCACGATCATGTGGAAGCCCAGTGCCGGGAAGTGTTGGGGGCAAACTCTTGCCGGACTGGTTTGTTTTGTACACCGGGAGAAGATCTCACACGTTGGGAGCAGGCTGGAGCCACATTCTTCGTTGTAGGGTCAGACCATGCCTTTTTATCACAAGGGATTCAGCATTTTCGGAAATCCGTACTTCAGTAAAGACTGAACTAATAGAGAGGGGTGATGTGCATATTTAAGCTGCTCGGGTCGATTGATTTACATAATTAAACTAAAAGTTTAAATTTGTTTTTAAAATTTTAATGATAGAACGTAGAGCTATCAGAGGGAGGAGGGCACATGGCTTTTAAAACAATTCTTACCCACATCATGCTGTTCGGAGCATGTATACTAAATTCTTTAACCACCCTAGCGATCGAGCCAATTACTCGCAAAGACACTGTGATTTTTGATATCGGGGGTGGTCAAGTAGAAAATCCAGAGCTTTGGAACCCGTACGTTCGGGGAAGTCGTTTGGACCAAGGTCTGCACCAAGCCATGATAGAACCTTTGTTCATTCTGAACTATGAAACAGGCGAGTTGGTGCCATGGCTTGCCGAAGGTTATGAACATAATTCTATGGCAGATCAATGGACGTTAAAGCTCCGTCAAGGGATTCACTGGAGTGATGGCGAAAGTATGGATGCCGATGACGTGATCTTCACTATCAATTTGGTCAAGAGCACACCGGAGATGGTGAATGCGGATGAAATTGGACGCTGGGTGAAGCAAGTGCACAAAGTGGATTCCCATACGATTCGGTTCGATTTAACAGGGCCGAATCCACGGTTCGTTTTGGACCACTTTGCTGCAAAGATTTTTGGGAGGCATAACATCTTGCCTGAACACATTTGGAGGGGCAAAGACTCTTTAACTTTCACCAACTATGCTCCTGAAAAGGGATGGCCCGTGTTCACCGGACCCTATACGTTGCATAGTGTGAGTAAGACCCGTTTTGTGTATCTACGAGACGACAATTGGTGGGGAGCGAAAGCAGGATTCAAACCGTTGCCTAAGCCCAAACAGTTGATATGGAATGCATTAGGACCTGAAGAAACAAGAACGGCTGCAATGGCAAATCAGGATCTAGACAGTCTGATGGATATCAGTTTGGATGCGTTTTTTGCCTTACAAACCCGAAATACCAATGTGATGGCTCATTATAAGAATCTCCCTTATTCCTGGCCAGACCCTTGTGCCCGGAATATTGAATTGAATCACGAAGTCGCTCCGTGGAATGATAAAGAGATGCGATGGGCCTTGAACCACGCTATCCATCGCGAGGAAATCGTCGAAGAAGCTTATAAGGGGGCTACTGTGGCTTCCCAGCTTTTTTTTCCCGCTTATCGCGCGCTGGACGGTTATGTGGAAATGGCTAAAGCATCCGGGTTGTATGATCAATACCCGCTGCTGAAGTTTGATCCACATAAGGCCAAACAGATCATTGAATCCAAGGGCTACACATTCAATACGAAAACAGGTTACTACGAAAAGGATGGGAAAGAGCTATCGATTCACATCCAAACACCAGAACCTTTTGTTGAAAAGCATGAGATTGCTCGAATCGTGGTCAGACAATGGCAACGAGTAGGGATCAATGCCACTTGGGGCAATGTGAACTATGGTACCTTTTGGAAGAAGTTTTTTGCGGGTGATTATGAGGCCCGGACAGGGTGGCAAACTTGCGGTTCAGTCAATGAGCCGTGGGCTTCGCTCAATACTTTCAATATTCGTTGGTATCAACCGATTGGAGAGAGGATTGGCTCCGCAAGTCAGAACGGTTGGCGTTGGCGAAATCAAGCTTACAGTAATATCGTCGATGAAATGGGAAAATTGCCTTTAGGGGATCCCAAGGTAGGAGAACATTTTGTCGAAGCCATGAAGCTCTGGATGGATGAATTGCCTCTGTTGCCCGTGACTCAAGCTAAAAAAATTATCCCGTTTAACACAACCTATTGGACCAATTGGCCCACCGCTGAAAACCCTTATATTCACCCGCCCACTTGGTGGCAAAGTACTCATATGATCATCCACAATTTGAAGCCTTCGGAACGCGTTGTGGAAAACAAAAAAGAGACGTTCACGGGGGAAGTACGTGTTGTGACTTCCCATGTGCCCCCTTTCAGCTACGAAGAAAATGATGAAGTGAAAGGGCTTTCCACCGAAGTGGTCCAGGCTATTTTGAAAGAGCTGGGAATCAATAAGGAGATTCTAATTTTTCCATGGGCCAGAGCGTATTTACATGCCACCACCCAACCCAATACACTTATCTATTTGATAGACCGCCTACCGGATCGGGAATCGCAATTCAAATGGGTGGGAACCATCACTCCGATTGAATCCTATCTGTACAAGCTGAAATCTCGTTCCGATATACAGATCACCCAATTCAGCGATGTGCTGCCCTATGAGATTGGAGTGCTGAAGGAAGATGCGGGACATCAGTATTTACAAATGCGACGAGCGCCCAATCTACAAACCGTGGCCGAACTAGATCAGAACATCAAAAAGCTGGCAAAAGGGCGGATTGATTTGATGCTGGCAGCGGAATCTTCTTTTGTCTCGGCCGTTGAATCGATGAAACTCAATCTCGATGATTTCGAGAAGGTTTTTCATGTGGATGAGCTTTCTGTTGATGGGTATTTGGCTTTTAGTCAGGAAACTCCGAATCTGGTTGTAACTCAATTTCAAGAAGCGTTGGCTCGCATCAAAGCACGAGGTGAATATGAAACAATCTTGAAGAAGTATGGATTGAATTAGGGTAGCAGCTTGCGACAAAGTTCTATGTAGCAGCCTGCGACAAAATTCTATACGCAACAAGCGTGGTTCAAAATTTTTGGAGAGGTTCCACTTGGAAACAGGTAGGTGGAGTTAGCGTATTAGAAGTCGAGCTGTTTTTTTAACAGCTGGGCTTTTCGTCGGGACAACTCGACCGTGGAACCATCGCGGAGTTCAACAGTGAAACTGCCTTTAAAGGCTTTGTGAATTGTGGAGACAAAATTGAGGTTGATCAGGCTTGCCCGGCTGGTTCTGAAAAATTCCGATTCTTTCAATTTTTCTTCGTAATGGTTTAACGAGCGGTCTGTGAGAAAGCGTCCTTCCTTCGTATAGATAAAAGTGAGTCCTTCTTCAAAACAGATTTTTTGGATTTCGCGAAACGAAATGATTTTGATCGAGTCCTGAACTTTGAGCGAGATTTTTTCAATAGGATCCTGAGCTACTGGTTCGGGAGTGGGTTGGTTTGGATGCGGCTGGGACAATTTCTCCAAGATTTTGGTAACTGCCTGACCAAATCGCTTCCGGCTAACCGGCTTTAAGAGATAATCCAAGGCATCCACATCAAACGCGTCCGTAGCGTATTTCGAATGTGCGGTTTGGAATATAATCAACGGCGGGTTATTCAACGACGAAATAGTCTGAAACACAGAAATGCCAGGCATATTGATGTCCAAAAATGCCACATCGGGTTTCATCGAAACGATTTGTTCCAGTGCTCCGGTGCCGTCTTTAGCTTCCGCAATTATTTGAAATTGATCATAGTCTGCCAGCAGCTCCTTTAAACGCTCAATGGCATGTATTTCATCATCAGCTATCAGAGTTTTAATCATGGCCAAATGATATTTCTATCCCTCCGTTATTAATGGAAAACGTTCCTCCAAAGTGTTCCACTCTTTTTTTTGTTACTGACAGCCCTACTCCATGGTCCAACATTTGGTTATTAAGCCGTGCCATGGAATCGACCACAGAGAGAATCAACCGTTTATCTTCCTTTGTGATGCTCACCGTGATTGCTAATTGCTCCGTCAATTCAATATTGTGTTTGATACTGTTTTCAACCAAGGGTTGAATGGTCAATGGCGGAATTTCTCCGTTTGTTTGGCAATCGATTTGGTAAATCAGCTTGTCTCCAAATCTTAATTTTTGAATAGAAAGATATTTTTCAACTACATCTAACTCGGTTTCTAGAGAGACGGTTTGAGCATCGCTAATGTCGAGCTGGTACCGCAATAACTCCGAAAGGTCGATGAGAGTTTCTTCCGCCTTTTCTGGAGTTTTCAATAAGGATACCAACAGATTGAGAGAATTGAATAAAAAATGTGGATTGATTTTAGCGGACAGGAATTTCAACTCCATTTGCTTT
This sequence comes from SAR324 cluster bacterium, assembly GCA_028281495.1. GTDB lineage: Bacteria > SAR324 > SAR324 > SAR324 > NAC60-12 > JANQJU01. The sequence goes on along the minus strand of JANQJU010000089.1, from coordinate 15,337 downwards.
TTGAGTACTTTTTCCTCGTGTAACGCTTTCTCTTTGTTGACCACGGTATTTTGAAAAATAACAAAACCACTGCCAATGATATTGATCGTGCTAAAAAACAGCAGGTTGATCAATAGAAAGCTAACGGTTCGACTTTCCGAGTATAAAAAGGAGGCAGGATTGGCCAAAAAGAAGCCCAGAATCGCAAGGATTCCAGCACCGAACATCAAACCAAAGGATAACAACAGGATTGGCAAGACTTTGGAAGTTTTGGTGACTAAGTAGCGGGTGAAATAAACGCTGATCAAAGCAATAATTCCCAAGTAAAGGGAATCAATAAAAACTACGTTTGGAGAGATCCAAATAAATGCTTCAAAACTCCAACCGATGATCAGGCTCAGCATTCCTCCCAACACAAGAGATATTCCCAAAACCGAGCCAATAACGATCATGTGAAACATGTTCGCTCCAGAATGCGATGTAGGTCTGTGTTTGAGTCAGGGGATCCAAGAAGGACAACTCCGAACAAGATTCATTGGGAATCGATACCATGCTTTTTGAGAAGTTCCACCCTTTTCGCAGCTGGGGGATCTCCTTTCAACCACACCGGCACGCGTATCGTGACGGTCGTCCGCACGGGGCTCGTTTTTTTCTATCCGGCTCCCGGAGCGAGTTTTCGGGTTTTTCTTGAACTGTTTGCATGTATTGTGACCATGTATTCCAGGAACTCATATGGATTGACTATCAACGACTCCTAACGTAGCATCTGCTTTTCATTCAAGCTATTTGCGGAAGGTGTTTCGAGTTGTTCGTTCAGTGAATCCCACACACCTTCTTTGACTGTGATCGAAGTGGCAACATTCACTTTTTCAGGACGGTAAGTCATGGTGAAAATGCCATCAGTAGTAGCCAGTATGAAGGAGATGACGGTAGTAGCCAGTATGAAGGAGATGACGAAAGACATTTTACGTTATTGTGATTCTAACTTTTCATTGTAATTTTTCATTATGCTCAATATGCGTGTTCTATTTTCTTTATTATCCCTATTTGCTTTTGGGTGCTTTTTATTACCACCGATAGCCCTTGCTCAGGAAAACTCTCGTACCTGGACCACCGCCGAGATCATAGCTGAAGTTCAGGAGCGGGATATCCCTGGTTGCGCTCTACCAAGTGATCTGAGTGTCGACGCAAGTGGTCAGGTCTTCGTCGGTGGTGAAACCCTCGAAACCTTCTATCCCGCACCGCTATCAGGGCGGGTTCGCGATGAAAAGGCTCAGTCCTACTTCACCCAAATTACCGCAGACCCGAGTCTTTGTGCCCGCGTTGGGGTACCGATCAACGATCCGCTTGGCGATCCTGACAATGTGAATGGCTTTCCGCTTACCCTGTTTGGTGACGACCAACGTGCTTGGCCAATGACGCATGGCACTCACTTTTCCTATTGGGGTGAGTTCATCAATGAAGAGTGGGTCGTTACAAATGACGTCCAAGCAGCCTTGATCGCACATCATCGTGGTACTGGCACACTGCGCCCGGATAGTTTTCGGCTCGACTGGCAGCTGCGGACTTATGCACAGGAAGCCTGGGATGGAGGCCGTGCTGTGGCAACTTACGTTTATGACCCAAGCAATTCAGGAAGCTTTGCAAGGCTTTTCGGCTCGATTGTTGAGGTGAATACCTATGACGCTTTTATACGACTGCCGTGGGCGGCTCGGGTACGTACCCGAGTAAATCCACGTCAAAGTCGTACCTGTGGCGGAGCACTCATTGAGCCGGAGTGGGTACTGACAGTGGCGCACTGTGTTCTCGACGATGCCAGAAATGTTGTACCTGCAACGGATGTCACGGTCACCCTGGGCGAAGCTTTTGTAAATGATCCAAACGGCTTGGCGTACAATGTGACGGAAGTGCATTCCTACGATGGAGCCTGGGCGGTGGATTGGATTGGGGCGATGACCGACCCGATGCTGCACCCCGAATTAGGAGCTTTGCGGACGCTAGGTGACGAGCTCAGTCTGCGTGTTCGAGAGGAGCTCAAGGACGAATCTAAGAATGGCCGTTTGCATTTGGTACAGCAAACGTTGGACAATATCCGGGACGAAGCGACTCGCATCCGCAGCCAACGTCCTTCAGCGCTAGGCATACCGGAGACGACGCAAGAACAGGCTGCATGGAATCAAGCAGATCGTGTACTCGGTGCCTTGGCTAGTTTTACTAATCAGCAACTGGTCAAGATCGTGGAGTTTGCCGCTATAACCAAAGACCTTGCCCTGCTCAGGGTGACGCCAGTTGGCCACAGCTTACCCAACGAGACCGCTCTTCCCCCCCTTGCCTCTCTGCATCCGGAATCGACGGCAGGTCCAGATGTAGCTATCGGCTGGGGCAATAATGCCGAATACCACAAAGTGGCGCCCATCCGCACGGTTCGGAGAACTTTAAATGCCTTTATGGACTGCCGGCCGGACTTGCCGAGTGATCGCTTTGCTGCGCTGGTCATCACAATGGTCTGTTACCGCAATCTCACCGCGCCAGTGATTTCCCCTGGTGACAGCGGAGGTCCAATCGCCTTTTATGACGGGCAAGGTGGCCTTAGTATCTTCTCTCTGAATTCGTGGGGGCGAGACAATCGCGGGGTGGGAGTGGGACCACTGGTCAGTCTCCACCGCGGCTGGATCGCGGATACGATCATCCAAGCACAGTTACCTGAACCGAAGCATCGCTTTGTTTTTGAGGGCTCGGTGGAAAATCTAGGGCGCGATGGAACCAATGCAGTCACCAGCAATACACGATACGTGAGCGACCGCTTTGGGATACCGCAAGCAGCGGTCGCTTTCGATGGTAAAAGCGATGGAAAAGTTGCTTTGCCTGTTGGGTTGCTTGAGGAGCCGATGGGGACACTGACGCTCTGGTTCCGACTGCCGAATGAATCGGGAGTATTGCTTGACCGAGGGGGAGAGGTTCCATTTCGAGTGAGCTTTGATACTGAGACAGATCGACTTCGGATCGCTTTGGCTGGGGAGACATTGTTTTCCGGAGTGGTCATTCCGAACAATTGGTATCACTTGGCTCTGGTCTGGGATGGGGCTGACTGGAACCTTTTCCTTAACGGCCTCGCTCGGGAGACGGGAGTTGCGACAAGATCGTTTGCTAGCTCAGCTCAGGTCACGCTGGGCGCAGCAAGCGATGGCGCGGATGCCTGGCACGGGCGGGTGGACGATTTGGCAGTCTACGATGTGGTCTTAACAGGGTCAAACCTAGAAGCCGCAGTCTTGCCAGCTTCCGCACCTGCGTCTGGCCCCTCGATTGATGCTATTTTAGCTTTGGCCTCACGGGATTTCCTCGCGCCTGAACGAGGGATTGACCCTGACCTTCCCCTCATCGGCCCAGAAAAAACTGATGACTTTCATCCCGATTTCCCGATGCTTGTACAGCCACAAAATGGATGGAATTATTCTTACGACATCGTAACCCTGCCTGCTGGTAGCCAGTTTGCACTGTCCTTTCTTGTGTTTGATGCAGAGGGGCAGCCGGTACCTGATGGGACGGCCTACTCGGTCGAGTGGTTGGATGATGCAGGAAACTTAGTCGCTGAAGAAAACGGAACAGTTTGGCAAGAGCGGATTTCACTTTATCGCTTGGAAACCGAGGTAAAACAACTCACAGCGTACTTGATCATCGACAGCCAAGCGATTGCAAACTATCGGGTCGTCTGGGACGGTGAGACAACGGGGAGTTTAGCGGTCACCTCCCGTTTTCCAGAAGACGGCGCAACCGACGTGTCGCTCGACACGTCTCTTCAAATCTGGTTCACCGGTCAGGTCGCGGGTTGGCGTTTCCAACACGATCCAGGTTTGCTCACCTTGCGCGATCCTCAAGGACGGGAGGTTCCGCTTCACATGCCGGACCTCTCTGGGCAAACATATGTGGCTACTACCGACCACCGACTGGAGCCAGCCACAACTTATGAGGCCCGACTTCGTGGGGGGGCGGCTGGCATACGAAGTACGGATGGAAACACGCTATCCGCTGATGTTGTTTGGTCCTTTACCACAGCGGATGTCCCGTATTTGACCGTGACACCGACTTCTCCTGTTGACAGAGCAACCGGAGTCTCCGTGAGTACGGCCTTGAGTCTCGATTTTTCGGTGGCTGTGAGTGAGAGCGCACTTGCAAATCATCTGACTTTGACGGATTCCTTCGGTCAAGCCTTACCTTTGACTGTCTTGCCGGGGAGCGATGGCAAGCGGCACTTGGTCTCGATCCAGGGAAATTTGGCGTACGAGACCACCTACACTGCTCGGGTTGCGGGCGGGCCTCTAGGTTTGCGAAGCCAGAATGAGCCGTCACGGCATATGGCGGGAGACGCGGTCTGGACCTTCACGACAATGACACAGCCACCCGTCGACACGATTCCACCGACCCCGGTCATAGAAGCACCTTGGCAGACGGATGACCCAACGATCACCGTCATAATTCGGGGTCTGGACAACCGGGGAATCACCGGCTATCGCTTTGTTGAAGACAATGCGAGTCCGCCTTCGCCTAGCTACGATCCCGATTGGACTGCGATCATCAATCCCCCGAACCCAGACTTCACCCTGACGTTCACTCACACGCTCCAGCTCGGCATTCCCGGAGAACAGGTCCGCAGGGAGTTGTTTCTTTGGGTCCGTGATGCGGCGGGACAGGTGGCCATGACGTCTTTTGTTGTCTATCTCGATACACCAGCGAATTCTGCTTTTGACCCTACGGTCTTTGATCCGGCCGTTTTTCGTTAACCCCTAATTGCTCTTGTCTTATGCGCTTTTTCCGTACTCTCTTTGCAATGACCATTGGTCTCGCTTTTATTCCATTCGTAGTCGCAAATCCCAACCTCGATACGCTCCGCTGGCAACCGGGAGATACGATTGGTTCCTCAGACTGGAACAGCCTCATTGATTATGTCCAATCCCTCGAAGCTCGGATTGCGGCTTTGGAGGCAAGAAATACGGGTGGTGCGCCATCCGATGTGACAGCTGGACTCCTTGCCCGTTGGACTTTCGACGATCCAGCAAACCTCGGGTTGGACTCGGGGCCTTCGGCGTTTCACGGAACCAACGGCGGTGGTACGCCAGCTTCAGATCGACACGGCGTCTCAAACCGGGCGATAGCTTTCGACGGAAATGGCTCGGTGAGTCTCCCGAGTGCGGTCGTCCCAGGTCTCCCGGCGGGGACGGTGAGTGTGTGGGTGCGCCTGGATGCGACGGGTCGCCAGCACGGGATTTTCGAAAAGTCTGAGATATACGTAGCGAATTATTTTCAGCTGATTGTGCATCATGATGACCGCTTCCGGGTTTATGCCGGAGAGGCAGGGAATCAGGTGGTCTTGTATAATGAAACGACGGTGGTGCCAGCTCGCTGGTACCATGTGGCAGTAACTTGGAACGGAAGCGAGTGGACGATTTACGTTGACGGCACGTTGGAGACGACAGTGGCGCACAGCGTGGGGGTACCATCAGTGGATCGAACGGTTTTCTTCGGAAAGGTCGATGGAGACGATGCAAAGATGCAGGGAAGGGTAGATGACATCCGTGTCTACGACCGGGCATTGAGTGCTAGCGAGATTATGGTGTTAGCAGGGCAATGAGTGTAGTGCTCTATTGTCAATCAGTTGTATTCGACCACTACCCGGCATAGTTATCCAGATCTGATATTCGTCATCATTGAGGAGTTATCCAGTTAGAAATTGGATATACTTGACATTACCCCTCTGTGTTAAGTTACGCATATCGTGGAGTAATCCAGAACTGTACAACAACTTGTTATGATTCACGGATAGAACAATGCGAAAGTCTACAAAAATTTTTCTGAGTTCTACCTTTAAAGATCTGGAACACCATCGAAAGCAAATACTTCATGCCTTTACATGTTTGAAGCAGGAGGTTGAGGCGATGGAGTATTGGGGGCCTACGTCGAATACTTCATTAGATGTAAGTCTAGCGCGTGTAAAAGAGTCCCACATATATGTTGGGATAATTGGAACTCGATATGGCTCTATAGTAAATGAAGGAAAATCAGTTACTCAATTGGAGTATGAGCAGGCAGTCAGTAGCGGACTTGAACGTCTTGTGTATCTGATTGACGAAAAAGAGCACCCAATTGTACTTGAGCATGTTGATACAGGTGAAAATGCAGAGAAACTTAAAAAATTTAAGAATTTGATTTCACAATCTCTTCGAGGGACATTCAAATCTTCTGATGATTTAACTAGCCAAATCGTCACGCACATTATCCAATATTTAGATAGAGTTGGGCAGAACATCCAAATAGCCTTATTGAAAAATGGGATTAAAGAGCTACCTTTAGTAGGTGGGTATTCGTATGGCATGGAGTCTAGTAGTATTAATATGGCTCCATATTTGGAAATGAGGGAAAATGGCTATTTCGTCGTAGAAAATCATTTTCTTCAACATATCACTGCTGCGGGCATAATTGCGCAAAACTTAAAGGATGGTAATTTTCGAATTTTGGATAATTTTGTCACATTTGAACCTGTTGTATGGAAATCTCTAGTTTTCCTACTTAGAGAGTTTGGATTGGATGAAAAAGTACTGGCTTCAGCTATCAGTAAGGGCAATAACGCATTAAGATTGCGCTTACTTATTGGCATTGCTGGGGCTACCGAAGCTGTTAGCTGCATTGAACCAATTTGTAATGCTTTGATATTTGGCCAAAAGCATCAAAACCTCATTAAACAACATGACATTCAAGTAACGCCATTTTACGATACCATATTAAATGCTTTAAATCAGATGCCAAAATCTCATGTTGTGCCTGTAGTTTATAAATATTTAGAAATTGCTAAGCGAGAAGGTAAATGGCAACAAAAACGTATTTTAGAAACTGTGCTTAAACAGCATGGCGAATCACTCAAAAAATAATAAATGGACGTTTAAACTGGCTAAAAATCTTCGGTTTTTGTCATTATCTCAGTTGAGATCGTGACATTTTTTTTCAAATCACTGCGGGGCGAATAGACTGCATTTCGTCTAAGGTCTTGCAGGGGGCATCATAACATGTCGGTTCAAGGGACACGCTTCCGCGTGCCCCTGACCTCTGCGTTAGCCGTCCTAAATCCTATAAATTCAAAGCAAAATGAAAATTGAAAAACTAAAAGAAATAGTTTCTGTTACCCAGGAAGCATCAAAATTATTGGGAAGCGAGCAAAAACATGCCACTGATAATGCAAAAAAAATATTTACACATTTCCACACAATTTCAGTTGCTTTGATGGATCGGCTTGATATTCGAGCAGATTTGAAAGACTTGGTGCCTGCAAATAGACTTGGAGAACTCTATCAAGCTGTTCGAAGTATTCATGGGACATCGAGCTTTTCTAATCAAAGCAGTCCAAAACTCAAGAAAACAATTAATACTATTACTGAAATATTAGAAAATACAATTAGTATAAATTCTCACCAAGTTGATCAAAAAGAGAAAAATGAGATCACGATTTTCTATTCATGGCAAAATGACCTCGATTCAAAACTGAATCGTTTTTTTATTCGTGACTGCCTAAAAGATGCATTAAAGAAACTCAGTTATGAAACAGAGTATGGGGAATCCGTTAGGTTCGATAGTGATACAACAGGTGTTCCAGGTACACCTGATATTGCCTCAACGATATTCGAAAAAATATCGACTTGTTCAGTATTTATTGCTGACGTTTCTTTTTGTACTTCATCACAAAAAAGAGGAAAATACTTTCCTAATTCTAATGTCATGATTGAACTCGGATTTGCTCTAGCAAAAATCAGCGGTACAGGAGTGCTTAATATAATGAATACAGCATATGGAGAGCCAGAGAATCTTCCATTTGATCTTAAACATAGAAGGTGGCCTGTACAGTATCAGCTAACCAAAGAGTTGTTTGAAGATCAGAAAAAAAGAAAGGACATCAAAGATAAACTTACAAAAGAATTATTTGAATACATGAAAATCATTCTTGATGCGAAATTAGAGCTTCGCCTTGATCTCGCAGATATAAATACAAATTCGGATAAGCAATTGCTTCAAATTGTCAAAGATGAACTGTTGCTGGCATTAAAGAGTTTTTTTGCTCCATTCAGATACGCTGTGTGGTTGCACAGAATGACTGAAGGTATTCAACCTGACCCACAATGGTCAATACACACTATTCATGGATATTTTGTCGCAAGGCGTGAGCAACCAAACCGGAAGGCTGTTAAAGTGCCGACTGCTCTTGATTTGGAAGAGTATGTAGCTGCAAACCTTAATTGGCCCAATATATTCTCTGATCTATTACACGCACCATATCCAGATGATAAAAACACTTATTCAAACATTTTCTGCTATGAAATATTTGATTTTCCTTGGCTCCATCGATTTCAAACCCCACATCCTCGTACCAAATTAACAGTATTGGATTTATTTAAGACTTGCACTAGTTGGGCTGACGAAGCCTTCGCAAAAACTATAAGTCGGTACGGAAACTTTCTTCCTGCTCAATTGCTCGCAGCCATTGCTGAACTGACAACGGACAGGGAGTATCAGTTTTGGACAAACCTTCCTGATGGCCTTAGTCACCCAGGATATGGGTCTGATAAAAAAGATTCTCGTCTCGCCAAGCTTATAGAGAAGGGGATATTCGTTCGTGATCTTGTGCATGATGGCTAACAAAACGTTTCACCTGAACGCTTCCGCGTCAGGTGAACTTATCGTTCAGTTTTCGAAAGCAGAACTAAAAATTATAAATGGACTTATGTCAGACAGCTGGAAATTCGAAGTATATGATTGGCTAATCCGGATGGGAATCAGAGGACGGCCATTGGAAGAAATTTTAGAAGAATATTGTAACCGGTTGTGCAAATACGGAATATCTTTAGAAAGAGCCGTTGTCGCTATTTCAACCTTACATCCTCTAATTGTAGGCATTGAGTATGCTTGGAACCATGAGTCAGGAAATGTAAAATGTGAAGTAATCACAAGATTTGAACTCTTAGCAGGGCTAAAAAATAGCCCTTTTTCCTATATGGCTAGCAATAAAATTCCTTTTATTCGCGGCAGATTACTTGATAAAGACCCCACCCCCTGGTTTCCCATATATAATAGTTTACAAAAGCAGGGGATCTCTGATTATGTCGCGTTTGCTCATTTTACCGGAGACCACAAACTTTCTGCTCAAACCAATTCTTTTCTATCAAAAGTTTCTGAGAGTATTTTAAGTTCTTTTTCTACAAAGCAGGGGAGTGGATTTAAAGAAGATGAGGTAACCTTATTACAATCTCTATCCTACCCGTTAGCTCTTCTAGCAAAGTCCTATGCACGGATGATATTAGTAAAAAAAATACTTGGGACCTATGTAGGTCTCAGACCCAGCGAACATATACTTTCAGGAAAAATAGAGAGAGGCTCTTTAGAAATGATCCAAGCCGTTATCTGGTTTGGAGACTTGTGTGGATTTACAAAGCTTAGCGATAGTATTTCTTCGGGAGAACTCATTCAAGGTCTCAATGAGTACCTGGAAGTCGTCTCCCGACCTGTTACTGAGCAGGGAGGCGAGGTTTTGAAGTATATGGGAGATGGTATTTTAGCAATATTCGAATTATCAGAAAGCGCTGAAGCGGTAGCTGATCGTGCGGTAAGCGCCGCAAAGCAAGTATTTCAAAATTTATTCAAGCTCACCGAACAGCGAAAAAATGAGAATAAAATTACCTTTGAGTTTGATCTCGTACTCCATGTTGGCGAAGTTTCTTACGGAAATATTGGAGCTGAAGATCGGCTTGATTTTACTGTGATTGGCCCTGTTGTCAATGAGGCTTCTCGGATAGAATCACTCTGTGAAAGCTTAGGGTGCCATTTGTTGCTTTCCAAAGATTTCATTTCTCTTATCACAGCAGAACAACCTCTTAAGTCCTTAGGTAAACATAAACTCAGAGGAGTTCAAGAACCTAAAGAGATTTTTACTTTAGCATCTGTCAAAAGTTAATCATCAGACCATGTCAACAAGCTTTCGCAATTCAAGCTTCATTGCGCTAAGGCTTCCAGCACGGCTTTGGGGTTCCGCTCGATCACCCGGAGTCGAGGTCGGTTGCGGCCAGAGCATTCACTTCTTCGATAAAGAGCCGCATCTCCCCACGCTCGGCGATCTCCTCCGCCTCGATGGCAGGATGTGGTGAGGGTGTGGGCTTGGTGAGTTCGAGTCTCAAGTAGAAACTGAGATTGCTTAGAGTGCTGAGAAGTGGAGAAAGGTGCTGCCAAAATCGCACGCAGCAAATCTTTGAATTCCGAACTATCCAGCACCCTAAGGACGTCAAAAGAAAGGTATGGCCAAAGGTACCTATCGCATCAATTATTAGTTATTTCTTCTCTGTGACCAATAATTGCCCTGCAGCACTGACATTTACAGGAATGAAGCTGTCACCATGCGCCCCCCACATTATTGCTTCAAGTTGACCTCTAGTAACTGTCGCCTGATCATTGCCGGGGCCACTAACAATAATCACTTCCGACGGATTAGTCAGGGCAATACAGCAAAACTTGCCGCCGTCTTTCTGGATGTTAAGGGACAAGAGACGTTTTTGATGTTCTTTTTGCCACGCGTCCATTTCTTGATGTAATCCCGTCATGGTTTCGTGCGAAAAGTAAAGCATGTTTTCTTTGTTGTTCTCAGACATAGCGGTTCTCCTTTAACGTTATTGTGGTACTTTCTACAAGAGTTCTAAGACAAAGTAAGACCTCCAGTCCAATGCTGGGCAAGCCTCACGTATTCTGTCTAAGCTATCTTTGCGACCCCGGATATTACACAATATTACACATGGGTTAGGCAAAGACCTCACTGGGGCACAGCAAGAAACGGCATATTGGACTCTTGATGAAGTAAACGACCGACATTATTTTCCAATCACCGTGGCGTCAGGATGAGCCTGCGTCGTCTTTTCTCTTTTTGTTGGTTAGGGTTCCGCTGGGGCGAGTGAGAAAAACAGTAGAAAAACTGGAGTAGAAAATCACCAAGAATTCTGGCGGGTAATGCTGGGTATATTCGATTCCGCTTCATATGGAGGCGGCTAGTGGCAATAGGAGTGACAAAGCAAGGTTGGGTCGTATTGTCGAGGAACATTGTGAGAACTTAAAAAACATGGTGGGCATTGAATATATTGTTGCCGATAGTGCTTTTTATACTCAACGTAATATTCAACAAGTTGCGCCCTATACTTTTTTTATTTCCCGAGTTCCCTCGATCTTATCCCTCGTACAGCAATTTGTGGAAGGTCTTGATGTCGATCAAATGCCAACTTTAGACGCGAACTATCGCTATGAAGAACTCGGAAGTCGGTACGGAGGAGTCCTCAACGTTGGATGGCTTACCACTCTAAAGAAGCGGAAGTGGGTAGTGCTGCATTCTCGACTGTGATTTAAAAATCCTTCATATAGATCGATTTTTCATTGCACCGATGGAGGAAGAATGATTATCGATGTAAAAACTTGCCCTCGCTTTGCGTTGGCAAAGCCTCAGGGCAAACCAATCAAACGGCTCTTATCATGCTCACTCCCAAACATATAGATGAACAAGGGCGGGTCGTACTCACCACCCTATCGAATGTTAGTTCTAACCTTTCGTTGATATTATGGGGGAGTCTAAGAGGCAAGGTACGGGGTGGGCAGGGGAGTTTTTATGTGGTGTCACCGGAATTTTATATGGGGGGTATGTTCTCAAGCAATGGACTCATGTTTTCCTTGAAGCAAATAGGTTCTCATTTCTCCTTTACCTTTCACCTCAATCACCCCCCTCTCTTGGAAAACATATTTACTCTTCAAATGCTCATAAGTTTGTTGAGACACTTGGATTTGTCCGGGGATGCCATGTGATTCCATACGACTGGCTGTATTGACCGTATCTCCCCAAATATCGTAAACAAATTTATTAATGCCAATAACTCCAGCAACCGCAGGACCGGTATGTATCCCCACTCGAAGATCAAATGCCATATGATGTTCTTCGTTAAATCGAGCTAACCCTTGCTTCATCTCCAATGCTAAATCAGCAATAGCCTCAGTGTGGTATTCTTGAGGTTCAGGTAAGCCCCCTGCAACCATATAAGCATCCCCAATCGTTTTGATTTTTTCCAGATCGTGGGATTCTGTTAAATCATCGAATATCGAAAACAACTCATTCAATAACTGTACAAGCGTTTCTGGAGGGAAGTGTGTTGACAGGTTGGTAAACCCAACAATATCGGAAAACAATACAGTGACGCTTTCAAAGCCATCAGCGATTGCCTTGTTCTCCGTTTTTAAACGTTCGGCAATAGATTTAGGTAGGATATTCAACAGTAGTTTTTCCGATTTTTGTTTTTCAGCCTCCAATTGTTTAGATATCTGATCGAGTTCGTAAAAGAGTCGAACATCGACGGATTCATTGGTCTTAACCATTTTATCTAACTGTTCCAACTGTCTTTCTTGTCGCCTGATTATACGTTCATGACGACGTTTTTCTTTCTCCCCTAGCCTTTTTTCCTCTTCCAACTCAATAATTCTTTGTTGCAATTCTTCAATAGATGGCATGGTCAACACTAAGAAAACGGCTAAAAGATACAGAAAATAGAGGAGCAATTATGAAATATATTCTTGTTTAGATTGTCGTTGTCAATCGGTCCATATTCTCCATAGCTATAAAAACCATTGATGGAACAAGAGGCAGGAAGCGCATTGGTGATCAGTGCAATTTCTTTTTTTGTCTCCAGTCCTAACGCTATTTTTTTAGTGGCACAGGCAATGTATAATAGAGAGTTAAACGGTTGATCGATAGCTTTTTGATTAAGTTTTGAAATGCCTTCTTCAATGCTTGATAGGACATTTTCCCGTATTGCTTTGGCTAACTGAATCGTTCCTTTTTGGGGAAAGCTCCCAATAGCGTTAATAGAACCATTATCTTTGTTTAGAAAGCTAGGCGACCGAATTATGTAGGATTTAGCGTTTGTAGGATTTGCATCATAATCGGTGATCACCAATGGAAATGTTGATAAGACCACCGGGTCATCCATATCAGGAATGTAACGCTGCAAAAACTCAATTGCTGGACGATTGTTGATTTCATAGAGAGTGATACCTTCAGCTTTTGTTATCGTTGCCGACTCGCCTACCGGGAGCCAACCGGCCACCGAAATGACTTTTGGATCGATATTTCCGGACAATAATAAGAGGGGAATCGTATTTGAATGCGCTGCTCCATTGAAAAATTGGAAAGTCTGTTTGAAATGCATGCTATCGGCAGCTCCCCCCCCAATAATCGGAAATTGTTCTCCCATGCGCTCTTTACAATGCTGGAGGATCGTATCACCGGAAATGGACAGTGAATCTGGAAAGATCATCGCTAGTTTTGGCTCCGCATCTCCGATCATGGTTTGAGCTTCTTTATAAGCTTCCTGAATAGCCTTGTCAGGGTTTTCAACTAACTGTTGTCCCAGCCCTATTCCCATTTTCAAATCATCGCCTGTGATGACCATAAGAGATACAGATTCCTCAAAATGACCGTCATTATTCACTATGGATACGGCGGTACAACCGATAATCGGTATATCTAATTGACTATGAATTCCTTTGAACAACTCCTCAAAATCGATATCAATATTAGCAAATAAAATGCCGATACTGACCGTTTGGAGATCCAGGTTTTCCAAGATATTTTCGGCAACTTCCACACCCGCATCAAACGGTTCGTCTATATCTTCACTATAGCCAACAGCTGATTGAATGCTCATGGGTTCTCCTTATAAAAACGGTTAGTGGTATTTAAATAGTGACTACTACTTTATACTCACTAAATAAATAGACTAAAGCAACCCAATGATATTCACCTGTTTTAGAAAAGGACAATACTTTCCCAACAAACCGAGAAACTCATTTCCCAATTCAGCGAACGGGGAGCTTTGTATGACCAACTGGGTTCTTTCGACAGGAACTACATACTAAAACACTTATACGGAATACTAGAGCCCTACATTATTTCTCAGAAAATTGAAGCTGTGCTTCTGCAAGATATATTTCCAAAATACAGCGCAACAGAAATAGATCTTCTTCATATTGATACTGAAGGATACGATTTCAAGGTGCTCTCATCACTGGATTTCTCAAAATATAAGCCCTCAGTGATCATATATGAGCACAAGCATATGTCGGGTGCCGAGAGAAAGTCAGCAGAGTCACGCTTGTTGAACTCTGGCAAGCATTACCACTGTTGCAAAGACACTTCTGCTGATCGTGAAGATAAAAAAAGGCCATCGTATAAGCTGTAAAAAACAATCGCTCATCGATGGCCGTTTCTCATTTTCATGGAAGCCATCTCAGAAAAGGCAAACAAAACCCATTCTTAAGATAAGCCCATTCTCAATCTCACTAATAGGCCATTTGGCTCATATTGAGATTACGATCATGGATGCCACTCCAATCGTGGTTTTTTGCCTTTTTGACCTGTTTCGATGAGGCTTTTTTGGTGAAGGGAATGAGACGTCCCGCATTTCTCAAACCAGCCGACTTCACATGATAGTACATCATAGTACGTAGCGGGGTCGGAGCGATGGGTCGGGCTGCGGGTTCAGGAAGCTGAAACATTTGTCCATTGGCATAAACCCTCCGCTGAGGAGCTGCCTTGGTCATCGAGACGGTGCTGCGTTTGCTTAAGCTTTGGGCACCTTTGGCTGCCCCTTTGCCAATCGATCGGGCCGCAACCGCTCCCAAAACGCCAACTGCGACTCCGACGGCAAATCCTATCAACGCGGCTTCCGCCACGCCTTCGCCGGAACTGAAATTATTCTTCATGGCAGCGATGAAGGCTGACATGGCCGCCCCTTCCACACCGGTGAGGAAACCTGCCATCGAAATACCATACACGGCACTTGATGCGGAAGTGGTCGCGCCTGCCATCGCACCAGCGGAAAGCCCTCCAAAGATGCCACCCAGGACTCCTCCAACAGCGCCTCCCATGATCATATAGGACACACTGCGAGGATCGGATTTCCAACCCACGGCATCGCCTGCACCCCAGACACCGGCACCCGCACCGGCAACCATGCCGATTCCAGTGCCCCAACCAATGGCACCACCGACCGCAAAGGCTTTCATTGCGACCAGACCACCAACGCCTCCCAAGAAAAATCCAATCGCGCCTCCAATGGCCATGCCGATGTAGGTATCAGGATTACTAAAGTCCCATTGAGTCATATCCCAGCTGTTGTTGGCCGTCGCGCCTCCTAAGTAAGCCCCCACTCCAAGACCAATCATCGCCAGTCCGAGAGGGGCCGCTCCTGGGACGAACAACAAGACAATTCCCACCAGAATGATCAGGGAAAGCACCACTCCG